>CAWFMR010000001.1:0-14178 GCA_963816845.1 uncultured Actinomycetes bacterium
ACGCCAGCGCGACGGGGAGGCCCGCGCGCCTCGCCTCACGTACGACCACGGCCTCGAAGCGCCCGCCGCCGGCGCGGATCGCGCGCGCAAGGGCGTCGCCGCCGGCGGGGGCACCACCGCCGCCACCGCCACCGCCGTTGCCGTTGCCGGCGCGCTCGTGGGCGAAGTGATGGCGCAGGCGTTGGGCGTAGGCGGCGCCGTCGGCCTGGGCGCGCGCGAGCTCCTCGGCCGTGCGCTGCTGGGTGGCCCCGATGACGAGCCGGAACGTGCGCACGTTGCGCGCGGGCTCGAGCCCGAGCACCCGGCACACGCGTCCGAAGGCGAGCGCGGTGTGCTCGCCCCACTCGCCGTCGACCTCGAGACGCTCGTGCGACCCGAGGGCGGCCAGGTGACCGTTCAGACTCGACTGCAGGTCGGCGACGTAGGCCCGCAGCCTCCCCACTTCATCGAGCTCCCCCATGGGCGGATTAGAGCCTCGTGCGCCGATTCGGGGGGCCGCGCTGCGCGATGTTTGGAGGTTTTGCACCGCTGGACGACCCGAGGCGATGCCTTCCGGAGCGTCGACTAGTCGATCGGCCAGGGCACCAGCGTTCGGTTGACGGCCCGAAGCGGTGCAGAAGCTCCCGAAAGCGGCGGTGCGCCAACAATCTGCCATTATCCGGCGCGCCGCGTACGCCGATCAGGGAGCCCTTGCGTCATGAACGACGAAGTCGCCGTGCCCGCGAAGCTCGACCCGCCGCCGGAAGCCACCGGGTCAGAGGCAGTCACCGTCCGCGCTCGCGAGCTCGAGCGCATGCGCCGCGCCGACGCGGCGCGCATCACCGCGCTCGTGCAGTACATGCTCCACCGCGGCGAGGACGGCCGCGACCTGCACTGAGCGAACGCTGCACAAAACCTGTACGGCGCCAGGCGCGCGTTGACGCGCGCCTCGCCGCGCGCGTAGGTTCGACGCGTGGCGATCGCCGAGGGCTCAACCGCCGGGCCGCTGACGGCCACGGGCACCGACCCGCGCAACGTCGACGGGCAGGCGATCTGCATCACGGTGTTCAGCACCGTCAAGTGGTGGGGCCGCGCTTGGCTGGCGCTCGTGTTCCTCTACGCCCGGCTGGTGCCGAGCGCGCACGGGACGCTCGCGCGGCTGTCGTTCATCCACTTCGCGCGCTGGACGCTCGTCAAGCGGCTGCCCGAGCAGCGCCTGCGCCACCCGCACCTGTTCTTCGAGAGCAACTTCAACGGCGGCTGGGAGGAGTACATCGACGCCTTCTCCCACATCCTCACGCGCGGCATGACGCTGTTCTGGGGCAGCTCGTACGGCTTCCCCACCCCGCTGCCCACCGGCCGCTTCAAGGACTACATCAAGCGCCACGAGATCGTGGCCAGCCACTTCTACAGCGCCTATCCCGACGCGACGACGACGATCGTGCTCTCGTCGCTCGAGCTCGACGCGAAGCTGCGCGACTTCCGCCAACGCACGCAGGGCATGGACCCCGAGGCCTTCGCACGCGCCTGGCAGGCCTTCGTCACCGACGTGCAGAGGTGCCTGTGAACCGCGATCCCGACCGCTCGGGCCAGGCCGGGGCGCTCACCGTCCTCACGCCGATCGCCCCCGGCGCCGAGCCGGACCTGCGCGCCTACCTGGAGGGGCTGCGCGCGGGCCCCAGCCCGCTGGCCCGCCTGCCGCGCACGCACTTCGGCCGCTGGGTGATCGTCGGGGACCTCGTGGCCGAGGACGAGCCCGAGCCCGACCACCTGGCCGGGCCCTACCTGATCTTCACCGCCAGTTTCGACGGCCCTCTGGACACCTACCTCGACGACCTGTGCGACGAGCTCGCCGCCGAGGCCAGGGAGATCTGGGGCCGCTGCACCGGGGCGCCGCAGCCACCCGCCGGCGCCCCGTTGAAGGCCTACCTGCGCGCCCACCACCACACGACGGGCTTCTTCGTCGCCGCCTACCCGCAGGCCACCGTCGGGCACGTACGCGCGGCGCTCGCGCAGCGCGAGGACGTCATCGCCTTCGCGCGCGACGCCCAGGCCATGGACCCGGCGCGGCTCCAGGCCGCCTTCCGCGAACGGCTCGGCGGGTGACCGTGGCCGGCGTGTCCATCGATCTCGCCGACCTCCAGGGCGACATCCTGCGCGCCTACGGGAACGCCTACGCCCACACCGCCTACGTCTTCTTCCGCGTCGACGATTCCGGCGCCGGGCGCGCCTGGCTGCGCGGCCTGCTGCCGCGCGTGACCACGGCCGAGCCGTGGGGCGCTGCCAAGCCGCCGACGACGCTCAACCTCGCGGTGACCGCCGACGGGCTGCGCGCGCTCGGCGTGCCCGACGCGGTGCTCGCCACCTTCTCGCACGAGTTCCGCGCCGGGATGGCCGCGCGCGCGGCGACGCTGGGCGACGCCGGCCCCAGCGAGCCGGCCAACTGGGAGCCCGAGCTGCACGGCGCCGGCCTGCACGTTCTCGCCACGGTCAACGCGCTCGACGACGGCGCGCTGGAGCGCGAGATCACCCGTCTGCGCAGCGACGCCGCGAGCGCTGGCGGCGTCGCGGTGGCCTACGAGCAGCGGACCCAGCTGCTACCCGACTCGCGCGAGCACTTCGGCTACGCCGACGGCTTCGCGCAGCCGGCGCTGGCCGGCGGCGACGACGCGGGCGACCGGCGCATCGGCGGCGGGGTCCCCGAGGCCAAGGGCGCCTGGCGCGCGCTCGCCCCCGGCGAGTTCATCCTCGGCTACGAGGACGAGGACACGCGCATCGATCCCCGGCGCACCCTGCCGAGCGCGCCGGCCGACCCGCTCGGGCGCTCGGGCACCTACATGGTGTGGCGCAAGCTCTACCAGGACGTCGCCCTCTTCCGCCACGTGCTGCGCGAGGCCGCTGCGCTCTACGGGGGCGGCGACCACGAGAAGCTCGCGGCCAAGGTCGTCGGGCGCTGGCCCAACGGCACGCCGCTCGTCCTCTCCCCAGACGCGCCGATCGCGGACTTCGACGCCAAGGCGGCGAGCGCCAACGCCTTCCGCTACGCCGAGGCCGATCCCGATGGCCGGCGCTGCCCTCTGGGCGCGCACATTCGCCGCACCAACCCACGCGACGCGCTCGGCTTCGACGGGCTGCTCAGCTTCCGCCATCGCATCATCCGCCGCGGGATGCCCTACGGCCGGCCGCTGCCCGCCGAGGCGACCGAGGACGACCACGTCGACCGCGGCCTGGTCTTCGTCTGCTTCAACGCGAGCATCTCGCGCCAGTTCGAGGGCATCCAGGCGCAGTGGATCAACGACGGCAACGTGTTCGGACTCGGCCACGACAGCGACTTCCTGATGGGCGACCCCAACGGGACGGGCAAGATGACCGTCGAGGGCGATCCACCCTTCTTCCTCGGCCCGCAGGGCCCGTTCGTCACCACCCGCGGCGGCGCGTACCTGTTCGTGCCGGGCCTGGCCGCGCTGGCGGCCCTGGCCGGCTGACCGCGTTCGCCGACGTCAGCCGTCGTGGCCGAGCGCCCCGTCGTCGTCGGGCGGCGCCTCGCCGCCGGACCCTCCGAGCGGCCACGAGCCCATGTCGAGGACGGCCGCTTCGCCCGCCGCCTCGAGCGCGCGCCGGCGCTCGAGCTCGAGCGCGAGCAGCTCGACCTCCAGGCACGTCTTGCGGGCCTGCAGGCGCATCGCCTCGAGCTCGATCTCGTGGCGCGCCTCGCGCACCGGCTCGCACGACGAGCAGTGCGCGAGCTCGGCCTCGTAGAGGGTGCCGTCGGTCGGCAGCGTGATCTGCCGGCGGTCCTTGACCTCCTCGCCGACCTTGGGCAGATCGGGCGCGATGCGCTCGAGCAGCTTGGTGACGTCGGCGGCTCCCGCGCGGTCGTCGAGCGAACGCCACGCGCCCTGGTCGCGGCGCCACTCGATGGACTCGACGCGGGTCATCGCCTCGTAGGCCTCGTTGACGCGGCGCACGTAGTACGTGGTCGCGTAGCAGTCGTTGGCGTTGTGGAGCGTCCGGACCGTCGTCTGCTGGTGCTCGGCGTCCTCGAAGCTCGAGACCACCAAGGAGCGCTCGGCCTCGGTCGACTGGGACGCCGTGGTCGCGAACTGCGCGAACTGCTCGGACACCGTCTGCGTCGCCGCCCCGCTGGCCACGGTCGTCTCCGCGGTGACGGACGTGTCGACGTTGACCTCCGGCCCGCCGAGGAACCCGGCCAGCCCACCGCCCGCGGAGACCGAGGCATCGGTCCGGGCGCGCACGTCGGTCAAGGTCTGGAAGTAGGCCGACGCGCTGGTCGCGCGCCGCGACTGCGACAGGGCGCTGACCGTCTGGCGGAAGGAGGTGTGCACCGACATGCGCTGCTCCTCGGAGCGCACGCGCCGGTAGCGGTCGAACTCGTAGAGCTGCACCGTCTCGCCCGGCAGCAGCGTCGTCGTGTACAGCAGCGGTCCCTGCTGGCGGCCGATCAGCCGCAGGCAGTGCTGGTAGGTGACGCGCACCTGCAGGTTGCGCTGCTCGGGATTGCGGTCGAGGTCGAACATGCGCGCCTCGTAGAAGAACATGCAGCGGTCGAAGGGCAGCCACGGCAGCGGACTCGGCCCGCGGCACTCCTCGGGAGTGGCGTGCCCGCAACGGCCCCCGCAGCCGCTGCAGCCCTGGTCGTCGTGGTCGGGCGTGGGATCGGCGTCGGTCGACATCGTGGCTCCTCGGTCTCGCTGATGACCAAGAGGAGGCCCGCCGGCGCCGGCGTGATACCTCGCTGCGGCTCAGACGCCCAGTGCCGCGCCGATGGCGTCGCGCCGCGGGCCCTCGACGCCGACGGTCGCGCCGGCGGTGATGCGCTCGCCTTCGGGTCGCGACCAGTTGGTCAACCCGAGGTCCAGCGCCTCGATGGGGACGCCGACGGCCTCCACGAGCTCGGCCGCGCGGCGCTGGAGCAGCAGCGGATCGCCGATGGCGAGGACGCGCTTGGAGGCGACGACGGTGGGGTCGAGCGGGTCCGTGGACAGATGCAGCGACCACGGGCGGACGTCGTAGACGCCGAGGCATCCGAGGACGACCAGCAGCTCGTAGCGCGGCGCGCGCCCGAAGCCGGGCAGCGACATGCGCTCGAAGACGCGGTCGAAGCGGCGCTGGTCGGGCCACGCGGGGTCGCCGGTGAAGGCCTGCGCCTGAGAGCCGGCGCGCTCGGCCCACGCGCGATAGGCCAGCAGGGTCGACGCCCCGCGCGCGGGGTCGTGCGCGGTGCGCGGCCCGAGCGCGACGTCCTCGAGCATCGGCAGCTCGCCCGACGCCCAGCTCGTGCGGGCCGCGGCGATCGAAGCCCACGGGTCCTCGCCCTCGAGCGGCGACAGGTAGGCGATGAGGAAGGCCAGCCACGTGGCCTCCTCGGCGTCGGAGGCGCGGGCCACCTCGGCGTACAGGCCGGGCGGGTCGGCGGACAGCTCGTCCAGCCGCGCCGCCGCGAAGGCGATCTCGTCGGCCAGACGCGCGGCGTCGAGCGAGCTGCGCAGGCCGGGCAGCAGCTCGTGCTCGTAGCCGTCGTCGGCGGCGCGGGCCATCCGCCGCACGCGCAGGTCGCCGCCGCGGGTGGACGGCCCGCGGCCCGAGGACGGAGACCGCGCCGGGCGAGGGGTCGCCCGGCGCGGCTCGGCCGCCTGCCCCTGCTGCGCCTTGCGCGAGCAGATGGGGCAGGTGGCTTCGAGTCGACCGTGGCGGCAGAAGGTGGGCACTGCCGCCTCAGTGTCCTACTTGTGGCAGCTGCGCGCCTTGCGGGTCTTGACGACGTTGTAGCCGGGGCGCAGCGTCTGGTCCGGGTTGATCAGGCCGGCGTCGAAGTCGGCGGTGGCCGGATCGGCCGGCGGGTTGAACTGGTAGACGTACAGCCGCTGGATGCGGGAGTTCGTCTTGGCGAGGGTGAACATGCAGCCCAGCGCCTTCGACGCGCGGCTCGTGCTCGCCGGGAACGAGCTCCCCAGCTTGACGATGCCGCCGGTCTCGGTCAGCCACACCTTGCCGTGGAAGGCGGCCAGCACGCGCTTGGTGCGGGTGGTCGAGAAGCGGTTCGTGTCCGAGTAGTTGTGGAAGCCGATGACCTTCGGGTCCGGCGACGCGTGGCGCAGGAACGACTGCAGGTACTTGACCGTCTTGTTGACGTTCTGCTCGTCGAGGATGTCGAGCGCCGACGATCGTGTACTTCGAACCCGGGAAGACCTTGCGAGCGGCCATGTAGTACTGCGCCGTCGCCTTGGGACCGGTGGTCAGGCTGCAGAGCTTGGTCGGCTGGCCCTGGACGCTCCCGCCGATCGTGCGGTGGCAGCGGTTGACCTCGTTCCAGGGCGAGATCTCTCGGACCTTCGGATAGGCCGCCTTGAACTTCTTGAGCTCCTTCGTGTACGCGGCGACGGTGGGCGCCTTCAGGGCCCGCGAGTTGCTGCGATGGGAGTGCTCGAAGGAGACGAGGACCTTCTGGTTCGCGGCGGTCGCGGCGCGTGTACCAGGCGTCCCACTGCGCCTTGTCAGCGGGGCTCTCCATCACGTCGTAGGGCGTGATGTAGCGCGCGGCCTTGAACTTCAGCGGCGCGAAGAGGGGATTGGTGAACGTCGAGGCCTGCTGGTCGGAGACGCCCAGCGTGTAGGCGTTCGCGCCCGCCGGAATGGCGAGCACCGCGATCAGCGCGGCGATGGGGATGACGAGTCGTCGCATGGAGGGGAAGTTGGCTTTCGTCGGCATTAAGGGCTGGCAACAGGCTAGCCACGCCCGAGTTGCGCAGCGGCGCGACTACCCGATGCGTTCAAACGCACCCAGGAACACGTCGGTGACGAAGATCACCGCGCGCTCGACGTCGGGCGGGTCGCGCTCGACCATGTGCAGGCCGATCTCCACCCCGGCGCCCACCATCGCGACGGCCATGAGATCCGCGTCGTGAGGCGGGATCCGGCCCTGGGTGACAGCGGTCTCGAGGTCGGCGCGCAGCTCCTCGATGCCCGCGCCCAGGGCGGGCTCGTCGAACATCGCGCGGATGGTTCCCGAGTTGCGGCGCATGAGCGCGACGGTGTCGGGATCCTCGGCCAGGAACTCGAAATAGGCGCGAAAGCCGCCGGACACGAAGCCCTCGAGCGTCGTGGCGGCCATCCGCGCCGTGCGCACCCGCGCGCGGGCTTCCACGGTGATCTCGTCCACCAGCGCCCGCAGCACCGACTCCTTGTCGGGGAAGTAGTTGTAGAAGGTGCCGGTGGCCAGATCGGTCTCGCGCACGACGTCGCGCACCGACGCGGCGCCGTAGCCCAGGTCGCTGAACACGCGCCGGGCGGCGACGAGGATCGCCTCGCGGTTGGCCGCCTTCGTGCGCTCGCGCTTGCCGAGGCCCGTGGCGGTCGTCATGCCGCCACCTGCGCCCGCGCCGCCCCGGGCGCCACCGGCAGCCTGAAGCCCTGCCGGCGCGCGCGCTCGGCGCCGGCCCTGCGCTCCTTGGCCAGTGCGTGCAGGTAGTCGTCGAAGTCGACCTGGATCGTGTGGCGCTTGGACGCGACATAGCGCTTGCGCATCGCGGCCGTCTCGTCCTCGATGTCCTGCAGCAGCGCCGGGCGCGGCGGCAGCGCGTACTCGCCCTTGAGGTAGTCGGCGATCCACTGGCCCTGGGCCTCGGCCAGCGGCATCGTGGCGCCCAGCGGCTGGAGCAGGGCGACGAAGAACACGTCGTCGAACTCGGGATGAAAGACGCGCCGGAAGAGCTCGATGTGGTTCTCGGGAGCCGAGATGAGGTCGGCGTCGAAGAACGGGAAGCTGATCTTGTAGCCGGTGCAGTAGACGACCACGTCGGCGTGCACGCGCGAGCCGTCGTCGAACTCGACCATGTCGCCGTCGAGGCGGCGGATGTTCGGCTTGGGCGCGATGGTCCCGTGGGCGATGCGGTCGAGGATGCGCCCCGAGACGGTCGGATGGGCCTCGCCGAACTTGTGGTCGGGCCTGGGCAGCCCGTAGCGCTCGGGATCGCCGACGTGCAGACGGATCAGCGTGTGGATCATGCGCTGGCGGACCTTGAAGGGGATGCGCGGGTCCTGCGGCAGCTGGTCGACCGGTCGGCCGAACATGTACTTGGGGATGATCCACGCCCCGCGACGGGCGGCCAGGTAGGTCGTGCGCGCCACGTAGGACGACTCGACCGCGATGTCCATCGCCGAGTTGCCCATGCCGAGGATGACGACGTCCTTGCCGGCGAAGAGGTCGTTGTCGACGTAGGCATGGGCGTGGAGCTGCTGGCCGGTGAAGCTGTCGTGGCCGGGGAACATCGGCTCGGGCCAGCGCGGGTCCCAGTGGTGGCCGTTGGCGACGAGCAGCGCGTCGAAGCGCTCGACCGAGCCGTCGTCGAGCGTGAGCTCCCAGCCCCCGCCGGCCACGCGTTGGGCGCGCGCGACCTTGGTCTCGAAGCGGATGCGGTCGCGGAAGCCGAAGTGCTCGACGTAGGCGTCGAAGTAGGCCGCGATCTGCGTGTGGTGCGGGAAGTCCGGATAGGACTTCGGCATCGGGTAGTCGGAGTACTCCATGCGGTCGCGCGAGGTGTTGATGAACAGCTGGCGATAGGCGGCCGACATCGCCGTTCTTGTTGGCGAAGACCCAGTTGCCCCCGACGCGGTCGGAGGCCTCGAAGCACGTGAACGGGACGCCGCGCTCGTGGAGCGCCTTGGCGGCGGCGATCCCGGAGGAGCCCGCGCCGATGACCGCGGCGGTGGGAAGCGCTCGGCATCGCGCCAGCCTCACAGAAGATGACGCACTGCGTCAAGTTTGCGGGCGACGGTCGCTCAGACGCCGTTCAAGGTGTCCACCACCCGGAAGACGTCGCCCTCCTTGTAGAAGTTGATCGCGAGCAGATTGGGCAGGTGATGGCGGATGCGCTCGCACTCCCGCGCCCGCGCGAGCAGCGGCTCGTAGGCGTTGACCTTGGCCGCGTCGCTCGGCCTGGGGACGGGGTCCGTGCTCACCCAGTGGTTGATGAGGAACAGCGGCGCCGACTCCGGGCCGCGGTTGGGCTCGCAGCTCGCGGCCCGCGCGGAGGGCGAGTTCAGCGCGGCCGCGCTGGGGAAGTGGAACGGCGTCTCCTCCACCAGGCGGTCGTAGGCCAGCTGGTACCACGGCGCGGCGCCAGCATGGTTCTCGGCCAGGAGGACGAGCCGGTGGTCGTCGTCGATCATCTGGCGCAGCGTGGGCCAGTCGTCGCCCTCGGGCGGGGTGAACGCGTACCGCGCCAGCCCGGCGTCGCCGACGGCCTCCACGAAGTCCTCGGGGGTGACGTAGTCCTGGTTGACGACGACCACCACCTCGGAGGGATGCGTGACGAGGAACTCGGTGGATGTCGTCGAGCCCCTCCGACAGCGGCGTCGCCCCGAGCTCGCAGAAGGTGTGGCACAGGTACATCCCGCGCTCGCCCTCGCCGCGGAAGCCCAGGCGCTCGCGCAGGCGCAGCGCGGCCTCGAAGCTCGCCTCGCTGACGCCGTCCTGGTTCTTGACGAGGTCGAGGTCCTCCTTGCTGGAGAAGTACGTGCGGACGCGGCCGTTGGGGAGCTTGTCCGCGTAGTGGGTGTCGAACAGCAGGCCGCGGATGCCGTCCTGGAGCTGGCCGCCGATCGGCCGCTCCTGCTCGGATGAGAACCAGCCGTTGCCCGGGGCAGACATCGAGTTGTGCGTCGCCGGGAGCACGATCTCGTCCAGCGGGCGGTCGCACAGCTCGGCGTGGCCCTCGCAGCTCCCCGGCGTGGCGGCGGGCGCATCGGTGCCGCCGCCGGTCAGGAAGGCGACGACGATCCCGGCGATGAGCACCGTCGCGAGCACCGGCCCTGCGAGGCGCCGCAGGCGCGCCCGCGCGGCACCGCGCCGGCGCGCCTCGGCCGCGGGATCGGGCGGGCGGTAGATGAGCCGCAGGATCGACTCGACGCCCACGTAGACGAGCAGCACCCCGATGAGCGTGGCCGCGACCTGCACCACCGCCAGCGGCTTGACCACGACGAGCACGCCGGCCGCGATGAGCCCGACGGCACGCGCCACCCGCCAGAGTGGGCGCACGGGCTCGGTTGCCACCACGCGCCACGCAACGGCCAGCGGGCGCCCGAGGCCCACCGGCTTGATGACCGACGCCGCCGCGGCGGCCATCACGGCGCCGCAGGCGGCCAGCAGCCACGCGAACGTGCGCAGGTCTCCCAGGAAGGCGTTCCACACGCCGCCCGCCGCGGCCCGGTCGTCGGGATCCTGGATGCGATCGAGCACGATCGCCCGGGCGATCGCATAGACGACCGCGACGAGGACGCCGGCCGCGGCCATGCCGATCCCCAGCTGCAGGGCGGTACGGCGACGGTCCGGCGACAGGGCGAGGGCGCCGAACGCCGCCGCCACCGTCAGCGCCGCGAACAGGTAGGCGACGATGCGCACGTCGCGCGCGATGCGCGTCAGGTCGCCCGTCACCGAGCCGAAGTCCTGCCTGGCGACCGTGACCCTGCCGCTGTCGCGCACGTCGGCCGCCAGCTGGGGGCGCAGCGCCTGGAGGGCGGCGCTGACCACGGTGCCGACGTCGACCAGCGTCAGCGTGACCGTGTTCTCGTCGTGCTCGAAGACCGCGCGATGGGTGTCGAGGGCGGCCCGGTGGAACAGGCTGCCGAACGCGGACCCGCCGACCACGTCGGAGATCGTCGACGCGATGATCGGGCGCACGGCCAGCAGGTCTGCCTGGTGGCGCAGCACGACCTGATCGGTCACGCGGTCGCCGATCACGGTGCGCACGCTCGGGTCGCGGAGCGTCGCGGTGGCGCGGTCGGCGAACTGATCGGAGTCGAAGAACGCCCGGTACGCGTAGCCGGTCAGCGTCGCGGCCACCAGGAGCAGCGACGTGACCACGACGAGGGCGGCGGCGAGGGACCGGCGGGCGTCTGGTCCCATGGCGGGGGCGAGTCTACGCGAGGGCTCAGCGGATCTCGCCGCGCTGGATCCGCCACAGCCCGACGACCAGCGGCAGCACCATCCACAGCGCCAGCGTCGTCCCCGCGTGCGCCCACTCGGTGGCGTCCATCAGGTGCTCGGTCATCGGCGCCAGCGAGGACGTGGGATCCAGCCAATGCACGACGGTGTCCAGCCCCGCCAGGCGGCCGGCGAGCGCCCAGGCCAGCGGCAGCGCGAACTGGCAGACGATGGCCGGCGCCGAGGCCAGCAGCGCCGCGCCGAGCGCCACGCCGGAGATCATGCCCGTTCCAAGCGAGGCGACGTGCTGGCCAAGCAGGCCGACCGGCAGCGCCCACGTGTGGTCGATTCCCGGCGCGGCCACCGCGGTGCCGGCGATCGCCACCACGATGCACAGGGCCAGCGCGACGAGTGACAGGACCACGCTCGCCAGCAGCTTGGCGGCGAGCACGCGCGAGCGGCGGGGCACGAGGGCGAAGGTGGTCAGGCCCGTTCGCTGCGACCACTCCGAGCTCACGAGCAGGATGCCCACGATCGGCAGCAGGACGCTGGCCGGCGCGACCGCGATGGCGAGCATCGAGCGCAGCGTCTGGTCCTCCGGACGGGCGAACAGGCACGCGGCCACGACCACGACGACGGTCAGCGCGACGACGGCGAGCTGCAGCCAGAAGCCGGCGCGGGTGTCGGTCATCTTGCGCAGCTCGACGGCGGTCAGCCGGGCAAGGCCGGGGCGCGCGTGGGAACGCGACAGGACGGGAGCGGGGTGGGCGAGGGCGGCGGCGCTCATGCGGCCTCCTTGGCGGTGAGCTCGAAGTACAGGGCCTCGAGGCCCGCCCCCTCGGCGGGCCCCAGGTGGGTGAGGGCGACGCCGCCCTGAAGCGCGGCGCGCCCGACGGCCTCGGGGGCGGCGTCGACCACGAGCGCGCCGTCGGCTGCGGGGCGGGCGTCGAGGCCGGCGGTCCGCAGCGCGAGCGCGAGCCGCGCGCGGTCGGCCGCGGACACGAGCGTGCCCGCGTCGGCGAGCAGGTCGTCGCGCGCGCCCTGGGCGACGATCCGCCCCGCGCCGATGATCACGATCCGGTCGGCGACCGCCTGCACCTCCCCGAGCAGGTGCGAGGAGAGCAGCACGGTGCCGCCGCGGTCGGCGAAGTCGCGCAGCAGCCCGCGCATCCAGCGCATGCCCTCGGGGTCCAGGCCGTTGGCCGGCTCGTCGAGGATCAGGACCTCCGGGTCGCCGAGCATGGCGTGCGCAAGGCCCAGCCGCTGGCGCATGCCCAGCGAGTACTGGCGCACGCGCTTGCGCGCAGCGGAACGGTCGAGCCCCACGCGCTCGAGCAGGTCGTCCACGCGCCGTTCGGGCACGCCGATGGTCTGGGCGGACACGGCGAGCACCTCGCGCCCGCGGCGCCCGGGGTGCTGAGCGGAGGCGTCGAGCAGCACGCCCACGCGCCGCGCCGGGTTGGGCAGGTCGCGATAGGAGCCGCCGAGCACGGTCGCCCGCCCGGTGTCGGGCTCGGAGAGGCCGCACAGCACGCGCAGCGTCGTGGTCTTGCCGGCGCCGTTGGGACCGAGGAACCCGGTCACCGTGCCCGGCTCGCAGCGGAAGGAGACGTCCTGAAGGACGGTGCGCCCGCCGTAGCGCTTGGTCAGCGCTTCAGAGTCGATCATGGCCGCAAGGATCGGCGTCGCGAACCAGCCGCCGCCACGTCCGGGGGTCGATGGACGCGTCGACTTTGGTCGGGGGTCGGCGCCGCACCCCGTGCGTACGCTTGGGACATGACGACCGCAGCCCACGAGCACGTCGAGCTGCCGCGCTGGCAGCGGATGCTGCTGCCGGGCGAGCTGCGGGGCGGCGTGGACGGCCGGCGCTCGGCGCGAGACTGGGTCGTCGACCTCGCCATGTACGCGGTCGCCGCCGGCCTCAGCGCGCTCGTCCTCACTGCGACGTGGTCGGACCACAGCGGACCGGCGATCGCCGTCGACTTCGCGCTGGGCCTGGTCGCCTTCGTGGCCCTGTGGTTCCGCCGCTCGCACCCCGTGGCCGTGGGCCTCATCACCGGCGTGTGCTCGCTGGCGTCGGGCGCGGCGGGCGGCCCGGCGCTGCTCGCGCTCTTCAACGTCGCCATCCGCGCCTCGCGGCGGGCGATCCTCGCCATGGCGGCGCTGGCCCTGGCCTCCACCGCGATCTTCCCGCTGCTCTACGCCGGCGACGAGCTCTACAGCACCCAGATCGCCCTCGGCGTGCTCATCACCGGCGTCGTCGTCGGCTGGGGCCTGTTCGTCCGCGTCCAGCGCGAGCTCGTGCTGTCGCTGCGCGAGCGCGCGGCCACGCTCGAGGCCGAGCAGCGCCTGCGCGTCGAGCAGGCCCGCGAGGCCGAGCGCCTGCGCATCGCCCGCGAGATGCACGACGTCCTGGCCCACCGCGTCTCGCTGCTGAGCCTCCACGCCGGCGCCCTCGAGTTCCATCCCGACGCCTCCTCCGAGGAGGTCGCCGACGCGGCGGGGGTCATCCGCGCGAGCGCCCACGCCGCGCTCGAAGAGCTGCGCGACGTCATCGGCGTGCTGCGCGAGGGGCCGCCCGCGAGCGCGCCCGAGCCGCCCCAGCCCACGCTGGCCGACGTGCCGGCCCTCGTCGACGAGTGCCAGGCAGCGGGGATGCGCGTGCGCTGCCGGCTGGCCGTGCCCGCCGACGCGCCGCTCCCCGCCGCCCTCGGGCGCGCGGCCTATCGCATCGTCCAGGAGGGCCTGACGAACGCGCGCAAGCACGCCCCCGGCGCGGCGGTCGACGTGACGATCTCGGCGCAGGCGGGCAGCCCGCTCGTGGTCGAGGTCCTCAGCCGCCGCGCGGTGGGCGTCGGCGCGCCCGGGCCGCCCGCGCTCCCGGGCGCCGGCACGGGCCTCGTCGGGCTGGCCGAGCGCGTGGAGCTGGCGGGCGGCGCGCTCGAGCACGGCCCCGACGCGGCGGGCGACTTCGTCCTGCGGGCGACCCTCCCCTGGCCGGCGTGAACGAGAAGGTCCGCGTCCTGCTCGTCGACGACGACGCGCTGGTGCGCTCGGGGCTGCGGATGATGCTGGCCGGCGCGGAGCGCATCGAGGTCGTCGGCGAGGCCGATGACGGCCGCGGCGTGCTCGGCGCCGTCGATCTGCACCGGCCCGACGTCGTCCTCATGGACATCCGCATGCCGCAGCTCGACGGCATCGCCGCCACCCGCCTGCTGCGCTCGCAGCCCGCGCCGCCGGCGGTCGTGGTCCTGACG
>CAWFMR010000002.1:0-26149 GCA_963816845.1 uncultured Actinomycetes bacterium
AGCGTCCTACGCGGCCGCCGCACCCTCGTCGGCCCCCGCTGCCACCGTCGCGTCGGCCGGCTCGGCGGCCTCGGCCGCCTCGGGCGGCTTGGCGCCCTCCTTGGCCCACGGCTCGTCGAACTCGACCCGCCAGCGCGCCTCCTCGTCGGCCCTGCTCGAGCGCGAGCTTGGCGCGGAACGAGCGCCCCGACCGTCCCTTGAAGCCCGTCACCGGCCGGGCCGTGAAGCCGTGGGCGATGAGCTCGCGCGCGACGGCGGCCGGCAGCTGCTTGCCCGCCTTGCTCTTCCAGATGACGAAGCCGCAGCCCGGGTCCTCGCGCGACCAGCACGAGTAGCCCTTGCGGTTCTCGACGATGTCGTTGCCGCACACGGGGCACGGCCCCAGGTTGGCGCGCGGGATGCGGACGTCCTTGAGCGTCGTGTCGAGCACGCCCACGGTCTCGCCGGCGAACTTGGCGATGTCCTCCATGAACTTCTCGCGCTTCTCCGCGCCCTCCTCGATCGCGGCCAGGCGGTGCTCCCAGTCGCCGGTCAGCGCCGGCGAGGTGAGCGGGTGCTCGCCCAGCAGGCGCACGACGTTGATGCCCTTCTCGGTGGCGACGAGCGCGCGGGCGTCGCGCTCGACGTAGCCGACGTCGATGAGGCGCTCGATGATCGCGGCGCGCGTCGCGGGCGTGCCGATGCCCGACTCCTTCATCGCCTCGCGCATCTCCTCGTCGTCGACGAGCTTGCCGGCCGTCTCCATGGCGCCCAGCAGCGAGGCGTCGCTGTAGCGCCGCGGCGGCTTGGTCTCCTTCTCGAGCGCCTCGGCCTCGCGCGTGTCGACGGCCTCGCCGTGCACCAGGCGCGGGAGCTGCTGGTCGCGCCCCTCGTCCTCGTCGCCCGCGCCGTCGCCCTCGGACAGCTCGCCGTAGACGCCGCGCCAGCCGGGCACGAGCAGCACCTTGCCGCGCGTGCGGAAGATGTAGGAGGCGACCGTGGTCTCCACGCGGGTGTTCTCGAACTCGGCGTCGGGATGGAAGACGGCGAGGAAGCGCCGCGCCACCAGGTCGTAGACCCGGCGGTCGTCGTCGTTCATCTTCTCGAGGGCGTGGTCTGAGTTGGTCGGGATGATCGCGTGGTGGTCGCCGACCTTGGCGTCGTCGACCACGCGCCCGAGCGGCAGCAGGTCCAGCGACTGCACGTAGGCCGCGGCCTCGCGGTACTCGGGGCGGCGCCCGACGCGCCCGGCGATCTCCTTGAACTCCGGGACCATGTCGCTCGTCAGGTAGCGCGAGCTGGTGCGCGGATAGGTCAGCGCCTTGTGCTCCTCGTAGCAGCGCTGCGCGGCGCCCAGCGTGCGGCGCGCGCTGAAGCCGTAGCGCGTGTTGGCCTCGCGCTGCAGCGACGTGAGGTCGTACAGCAGCGGCGGGCGCTCCTTGCGCTTGGTCTTGTCGAGCTTGGTGATCTCGCCGCGCACGCCGCGCACGGCCGCGACGATCGCGTTCGCCTCGTCGGCGCTCTTCAGGCGCGGCTGGGCGCCGGCGTGGAAGCGGCCCTCGTAGCGGCGCGCGCCGTCGGCCTCGAAGGCGGCGTCGACCAGCCAGTACTTCTCGGGCTTGAAGGCGCGGATCTCCTCCTCGCGGCGCGCGATGATGGCCAGCGTCGGCGTCTGCACGCGCCCGAGCGAGACGGCGCCGTCGAACGAGGAGCGCAGGCGGATGGTGGCCGCGCGCGTGGCGTTCATGCCCACGATCCAGTCGGCCTCCGAGCGCGACTTGGCCGCGTCGCGCAGGGCGCCGAGGTCCGCCTCGTCGCGCAGCTGGCCGAAGGCATCGCGCATCGCCTGGTTGGTCATCGAGTTCAGCCACAGGCGCTGGACGGGCTTCTTGGCCTTCACGTACTCGTAGATGTAGGTGAAGATCAGCTCGCCCTCGCGCCCCGCGTCGCACGCGTTGACGACGTTGTCGACGTCGTCGCGGCGCAGCTGGTCGCGCACGACCTTCATCTGCTTCTCGGAGCGCTCGTCGCGCACGACGAGCTTGAACTCGCGCGGGACGATCGGCAGGTCGGCCATCCGCCACTTCTTGAACTTGTCGTCGTACTCGTCGGGCTCGGCGAGCTGGACGAGGTGGCCGACGGCCCAGGTGATGACGTGCTCGGGGCCCTCCAACCAGCGTGCGGTCTTGTCCCCCGCTCCGGTGTGCTTCTCGAACGGACCGGGCAGCACGCGGGCGAGGTCCTGGCCCACGGACGGCTTCTCGGCGATGACGAGGGTCTTGGCCATGGACGCCGCAGGGTAGCTCAGCCGGCGCACGGCCCGGTGGACACCGCGCTGCCGGCCACCCGATCGAGGTCGCGCCTGACGACCGCGTTGGGGACGCCGTAGCCGCCGGGCGGTGCCGCTGCGCGTCGCCGCGAAGACGGTGGCCACGACGCGCCCGCGCGCGTCGACCATCGGGCCCCCCGAGTTGCCCGGGCGCACCGTGCCGCGCAGCGTGACGATCGACCGCTGGACGGGCCCGCGCCCGTAGGCGTCCTGCGTGATCACCGCGCGCGTGGAGCCCAGGCGCCCGGCCCGGACGTCGTAGGGACCGTTCTGCGGGAAGCCGAGGATCGCCCCCGAGGCGCCGCTGCGCGGGTCGGCGGCGAGGGGCAGCACGCGCCCGGTCAGGCCCTCGACGCGCAGGATGGCGATGTCGTCGTGGGGGTCGAAGACGACCGCGTGCGCCGCGCAGGCTCGGGCCCGGCGCCGCCGAGCTGGACCGTCGTGTCGTCCTGCCCGGCGACGACGTGCGCGTTGGTCACCACGATCCCGTCGCGCGCGACCCACCCCGAGCCCTCCACGCCCAGGCCGCAGGCCGTCCCCTGGATCTTGACCACGCCGCGGGCGGCGAGGCGCACGTCGGGGTCGCGCGCGATCGCCGCCCGCGGCGCCGGCAGGTCGACCGGCGGCCCGTCGATGCGCGGGAAGGGGTCGAAGCGCGCCAGCGCGTTGAGGATCGGGCCCGACGGCGGCAGCAGGCCGTTGAGCGCGCGCAGGATGCTCGAGCGCTGGATGTCGTCGCGCAGGCCGTGCGCCTGGGGCGCCTGCAGGACGACCGATCCGGCGAGCCACACGAGCCCCAGGGCCACGCCGATGCTCAGCACGGCGCCGGCCAGCCCGTCCACGATCCCCAGCGACGGCCCGGTGATGCGCCGCCGCAGGCCGTAGCCGAGCGCCTCGAGCGCCGAGCCGAAGAGCATCCCGCCGATGAGCGCCCCGGCGAGGCCGAAGAGCGGGGCGTAGGGCGACTGCGATCCCGCCGACACCACGGCCTGCCCCAGGCGCGCGCCGACGAACAGGCCGGCGGCGAAGCCGGCGAGCGTCGCGGCGCCGACCACGAAGCCCTGGAAGTAGCCGGCGGCCGCCGTCGTGAGCGTCAGCGCGACAATGATCCAGTCGAGAGCGGTCACCAGGGGGTCGCGCAGGCTACCCTCCGGCTGGACTTGGGAACGCAGCAGAGGTCAGCCAGGGGGCCCGGACGGGGCGAACGACCTCCGCCGCGAGCGGGCCGGCAGGACCCTCGCGCCGCCCGCCGGCGCGTCGCTCGCCCACGCGCTCGCAGCAGCGCCTCATCGCCGTGCTGGCGGTGTGCGCCTTCGCCTTCGTCGTCGGCCTCGTCATCGGCGCCCGCCACAAGCCGGCCGGCCAGGAGCACGTCGAGCGCTTCGCGGCCGCGTGGGAGCGCGGCGACTACGCGGCCATGTACTCGGAGCTGACCGCGGACGATCGCGACCGCCTCCCCCGCGCGCGCTTCACCGCCGCCTACCAGGACGCGCTGCGCACCGCGACGGCGGCGAAGGTCGACACGGCCAAGCCGCGCAAGGACGGCAGCGCCTACCGCGTGCCGGTGCGCATTCCCACGCGCGCGTTCGGCACCGTCGCCGGCGAGGTCGTCCTGCCCGCCACCGGCGACGGCATCGACTGGTCGCGCGCGCTCGTCTTCCCCGGGCTCGCGGCCGGCGAGCGCCTGCGCCGCGTGACGAAGATGCCGACGCGCGCCACGCTGCTGGCCCGCGACCGCACGGTGCTGGCCAGGGGCGACGACCGGTCCTCGCCGTCGCTGCTGGCCCCGCAGGTCGTCGGTCAGCTGGGCCCGATCCCGCCCGAGCGCCGCGAGGAGCTCGCCGCGCTCGGAGTGCCCGCCGACGCGGAGGTCGGCGTATCGGGCCTCGAGCGGATCTTCGACGAGCGCCTGCTCGGCACCCCGGGCGGCGAGCTCGTCGCCGGGGCCCGCGTGCTCAAGCGCACGAGCCCGCACCAGGCCCCCGCGGTGCGCACGACGATCTCGCTGCCGGTCGAGCAGGCGGCGGTCACCGCGCTCGGCGCGCGCCTGGGCGGCATCGTGGCGCTCCAGCCGCGCACGGGAGAGGTGCTCGCCTTCGCCGGGATCGCCTTCTCGGGCCTGCAGCCGCCCGGATCGACGTTCAAGATGATCACGACGACCGGGGCGCTCGAGGCGGGGATCACCAACCCGCAGAAGGCCTATCCCGTGCAGCAGAAGGCCGTGCTCGAAGGCGTCGACCTCGAGAACGCCAACGGCGAGTACTGCGGAGGCTCGCTCGTCGTCTCCTTCGCCAAGTCGTGCAACTCGGTCTTCGCTCCGCTCGGCGTCCAGCTCGGGGCCAAGCGGCTCGTCGCCACCGCCGAGCGCTACGGCTTCAACAGGCCGCCGGACATCGCGGGCGCGGCCGAGAGCACGATCCCGGCCGCCGGCGAGATCGGCGACGACCTGGCGGTGGGCTCCTCGGCCATCGGGCAGGGCCGCGTCCAGGCGACGGCGCTGCAGATGGCGACGGTCGCGGCGGCCATCGGGATGCGCGGGCGCCGACCGCACCTGACGCTCGACTACGACGCGGCGCATGGCCGCGCGGCGAACACCGAGCGCGCCACGAGCGCGAAGGTCGCGCGCACGATGGAGCGCCTCATGCTGGCCGTCGTCCGCGGCGGCACCGGCGTGCGCGCGGCGATCCCCGGCGTGCTCGTCGCGGGCAAGACCGGCACCGCCGAGCTGCGCACGACCAAGAAGTGCGTGCCCGACCCCGAGCAGCCCGAGAGCTGCCCACCCCAGGACCAGGCCAACGACCCGACCGACACCGACGCGTGGTTCGCGGCCTACGCCCCGGCGGGCAAGGGCCGCCCGCACGTCGCGGTCGGCGTGCTCCTGGTCGCCTCGGGCGCCGGCGGCGACACCGCGGCGCCGGCGGCGCGCGACGTCCTGCTCGCGGGCCTCAAGGCCACCGGCTAGCGAGGACCCCTCGGCTCAGGCGCGGCCGCGCGCCCATGCCACGGCGCGCGCCTCCAAGCCGGCGACGTACTGCTCCTTGCCCTCGATGTAGGCAAGCCGATCCTGAGGATGGCGCTCGACGACCTGGCGCTTCAGCGCGGCGTACCGGGCCGCCTCGCCGTCGTGGCTGCGCAGGAAGTCGCGGACGGCAACGTGGCGGAACTCGTGCGCGCTGCCGACCTCGCCCACGTGGAGATGATGGGTGCGCGGGCGCTCGGGCGGCTTGGCGAAGAAGTGGTAGTCGGGCGATTCGGGCGCCGGCACGAACAGGTAGCCCAGCCGCTCCAGCGGCTCGACGTACCGCGCCCGCGGCTCGAGGGCGCCGACCGAGAGATGGAGGTCCAGGATCGGCTTGGCCGCGAGCCCCGGCACGGCCGTCGACCCCACGTGCTCCAGGCGCGCGGCGCCGGGGCCCAGCGCCTCCCCGATGCGGCGCAGCTCCTCAGCCGCGAGCGCCGGCCACGAGGGGTCGTAGTCGACGATGCGCACGGCCGGGTCGAAGCGCTCGTCCAGCGACGGGTGGCGCTCCAGCGCCGCGTCGCGTCCCGCTCCGATGCCCGGCTGCGCGCCCATGACGTGACCGTAACGGCGCAGGTGGCGGCGCTCGACCCCAGCGTCCGCCGCCGGACCGGGACCGCGGCCGCCCTAGACGTCGAGGTCGACGGTGCCCGTCGGGCCGCCGCCCTGGGGCGGCGGGATCCGGAGCTCGAGCGGCCGGTTCTGGAAGTTGGCCACCGGGATCTTGAACAGCAGCATCGCGCCCTGGATCGTGTTCTCGGCCGCCGGACTGCTGGGCAGCGGCAGCACGTCCTTGGGCTGGAGCACGGCCGCGCGATAGGCGAAGACGTTCTTCGGGCCCATCGTGATCGGCTTGTAGACGTTGCCCTGCGTGTCCCTGATCGAGTAGCCGTCGGTCGCCGGCGCGGCCTTGTCGGAGTCGTTCTCCACGCGCATGAAGACCGCGAACCAGTTCTCGTCGGGGGCGAGCTGCTGATCGGCGGGCAGGTCGACGAGGTAGCCGCTGTCCTCGCGGTCGGTGGGGTTGAGCAGGCGCGAGATCTGCACCTGGTACTTCAGGTCGCCCACGTCGATGTAGATGCCCTCGGTGTCCCCGTGGAGGGTGACCTTCTCCTTGTTGCCGCACGCGCCGAGGGCGACGGCGGCGAGAGCGAGGAGCATGAACGTGACGAGGCGCCGGGACACGAGCGAGCCGGATCCTATCCCCTACCGGCGAAACGGCGATCCAGTGAACGGCTTGCGCGGCCCGCCCGCGATCGACGGCTTCTCGCCGGGCTTGCCACCTTCGCCCTCGAGGATGTCGCGCAGGCGGCGCATCGACTTCCTGAGCTTGCGCTTCATCCACCCGCGCGCGCCGAAGGACTCGAGGAACTTGTCGGTGTGGGTCTTGGGCTCGGTCAGCAGGGTGAAGCTCACGCGCGTCGTACCACCCGCGGACCCCTGCTCGAGGTCATACACGCCAAGCGAGCGGATGCGGTTGTACTTGCCGCCGCGCCCGGCCTCGGCGATCCGATGCGGTCGCTCGAACTCGATGACCGTCGTGTCGCCCCACGGGAAGCGGTTGAAGGGCATCTTCAGGCGAAAGCGCGCACCCGCGCCGTAGCCGTAGGTGTCTTCGCGCGTCAGGTGCCAGTCGACCATGAAGTGGTCGTTGAACTCGGCGTGGTTGGCGACGTCGGCGAGGTACTCGAAGACCTCCTCGCGCGGCCGGGCGATGGTGATCTCGACGCTGACGGGATCCACGGCGCGGGAGTGTACCCGCGGCCGGTCAGGCGGCCCGGCGCCGGACGGTGAGCCCGCGCTCGGAGTGGTGGACGACGTAGGAGCGCTCGGGGAGGTCGTCGCGCCGCGACCGGCACAGCTCGCAGATGAGCGCGCCGCCGCGGAAGCGGTGCACCCGCTCGCCGACCAGCGGGGTGCGCCCGCAGTCGTCGCACGAGGCCCGATCGGCCGCCTGCGCACCGACGCTCTTGCGCAGCAGCTCGCGCTCGAGATCGGGCTCGGAGATGCCGAGAAGAGGCCGCAACATGCGACATTCGTTCGCCGCCGGCCGTCCGCCTCCTGCCGCCGGCCGCTCGTCGCACACCCGTTGACGCCGGTTTTCTCGTTCTGTATCTCGGGTAGCTCGACGACGGAGCCGATCCGGTCCAGCGGGGGGCAAAGGCCCGATAAACAAGCCAAATTCCGCTATCGGGCCGATTGACACCGTCGTTATGATCGTCACAAGCAGGCGGCCACGACCCGGCCGTCCTGCCGGCGGAAGAGGGAGCGGAGATGGAGTCAATGATGTCGGGCACCCTGGCCGGAACGGGGTCGTTCCGCTGTGAAGAGTGCGGCTATGTGGTCAATCTGGCCGCGGCCGATGAACTGCCTGCCTGCCCCGGTTGCGGCGGGGCGCGCTTCACGCGTGCCTCCCTCTTCGCGGGGTCGCGCTTCCAGCGCAAGGCGGGCGATGCCCCCACGATCGAGGAGCGCGAGGCGCTCCTGGCCGAGGCGCGCGAGCGCCTCGAGACCCCGGGCCAGTACCTGGCCTGGGCGGACGGCGACCAGGTGCGGATCGTCGGCCTGGATCGCGAGTGGACCCGCGTCGGGCGCAGCCTTGCGGCAGACGTCCGATTCGACGACCCGACGGTGTCCCGGCGCCACGCGCTGATCGTCCGTCAGGCCGACGGCGTACGCGTGCTGGACGACCGCAGCCTCAACGGCGTGTTCGTCAACGGAGAGCGCGTGGAGTGGCGCGTGCTGACCGACGGCGACGAGATCGTGGTCGGGCGCTACCGGCTGCACTTCCTGGAGGCCGTGGCGGACATGGAGCCGGCCGGCCTCACGCCGCTGGAGTCCACCGGCTAGGCGAGGCTTCGGGCCAGGCAGGCCCGCGGAGGAGAGGACGGAGGGGCTCGGGCTCGCGGGATTCCGGGCCCTCTCCGCCCGCCAGATCGCTTTCACGCGACCCTCGCTAGAGTCGCGGGAGTGGCCCAGAAGATCGCGGTCCTCTCCCAGAAGGGCGGCACCGGCAAGACGACGGCGGTCCGCACGCTGACCGACGTCTTCCGCGAGGCCGGGCTCGACGTCCTCGTCGTCGACCTCGATCCGCAGGGCAACCTGTCGGACTACTTCGACGTCGATCCCGACGCGAGCCCGACGGTCGGCGACGTCCTCACCGGGCGCGCGAAGGCCGCGGCGGCCGAGCACGACGGGATCATCCCCGCCAACCTCGCGCTGGCCGAGGCCGAGCTGGCGATGGCCGGCAAGATGGGCCGCGAGCTGATCCTGCGCAAGGCGCTCAAGGACGTCGACGCCGAGCACGACATGATCCTCATCGACTGCCCGCCCGCGCTCGGACTGCTGACCGTCAACGCCCTCGTGGCCGCCGACTGGGCCCTGCTCAGCGCCGAGGCGCAGTACTTCGCCCTGCAGGGCGTCGAGCAGGCGCTGCAGGTCATCGAGCTGGCCCGCGACGGGCTGAACCCCGACCTGCAGTGGCTCGGCGTGGTCTTCAACATCGCCGACATGCGCACCGTGCACTCCCGCGAGGCCTACGACTCCCTCAAGGAGCACGTCGGCGACAAGCTGCTCGACACCGTCGTGCGCCAGTCGATCGCCTACGCCGAGTCCTCCGAGCGCGCGATCTCGATCCTCGAGCACCGCCCCGACCTCGGCGAGGACTACGTGCGCCTGGCCGACGAGATCCTCGGGCGCCTGGGGCTGACCGCCGCGCGCCAGCGCGTGCGCGCTCAGCTCAACGGCGCGCGCGTGCCCGACGCTAGAGCTCGCGGACGTCGGCGCCCTGGGGCTCGAAGGGCACGCGCATGACCTGCGCCCAGCCCTCGGCCTCGCGACGCAGGGCCTCGACGACGCCCGCGGTGGCCTCGTAGTGGCACCACACGAGCACGGTCGGGCCGGCGCCCGAGATCGTCGCCCCCAGCGCGCCGAACGAGCGCGCCGCGCGGACGAGGTTCATCGAGCGCGGGTACAGGTGCTCGCGGCGCGGCTGGTGCAGGCGGTCCTCGAGGCCGCGAGCGACGAGGTCCCAGTCCCCGCGCGCCAGGCCGAGCACGAGCAGCGCGCCGTGGGCGGTGTTGAACACCGCGTCGGCCATCGGGACCTCGGCGGGCAGGGCCGCGCGCGCGGTCTTCGTGCGCACCGCCGAGCGCGGCACGACGACCACCGCCTCGAGGCCGGCGGGCGGGTCGAACCGGGTCGCCTGACCGTCGGCGCCGATGACGAAGCCGCCGCGCAGCGAGGCGGCGACGTTGTCGGGATGGCCCTCGAGCTCGGTGGCCAGCGCGAGCAGGTCGGCGTCGAGCTCGAAGAGGTGGTCGGCGGCCATCAGCCCCGCGACGTAGGCGGCGGCGCTCGACCCCAGGCCCCCACTGAGCGGGATCTCCGACTGGATGCGGAAGGTGAAGTCACCGGGATCCGCAAGCCGGGCGAAGCCGCGGACGGCCAGGTTGCGCCGGTCGCGCGCGATCTTCAGGTCGGTGTGGACGGCGAAGCGCCCGGTCTCCTCGACCTCGAGCTCCATGTGCAGCGCGAGCGCGCACGCGAAGGAGTCGAACCCGGGACCGAGGTTCGCGCTCGAGGCGGGCACGCGGACGAGGCGGCGACGGCGCATCGAGGCGGGACCCTAACGCCGGCCGCCGGGCTCCCGGGCCACGGCGGCGTAGACTCGCCTCGTGGAGGGGCGCGGGAGCTGACCGAGCGGGTCACGAGTCCGGAGTTCGTGGGGCGCGAGCGCGAGCTCGCGGGCCTCAGCGCGGCGTTCGAGCGCGCGGCCGATCGCCGGCCCGCGGTCGCGCTCGTCGCGGGCGAGTCGGGCGTCGGCAAGACCCGCCTGGTCGCGGAGCTGGGTGCCCGCGCCCGCGCCCGGGGCGCTCGCTTCCTCACCGGCGACTGCGTCGACCTCGGCGACGGCGAGCTGGCCTTCGCGCCGATCGTCAGCGCCCTGCGGGGGCTGAGCGCCGACGAGCTGGGCGCCGGCGCGGTCGGCCTCGCGCCGCTGCTTCCCCAGCTCGACGCCCCCGCCGCGGAGACGCCGCCCTCGCAGGGGCGCGTCTTCGAGCTGCTGCTCGCGCTGCTGGGGCGCCTGGCCGAGGCGCAGCCGCTCGTGCTCGTCTTCGAGGACGTCCACTGGGCCGACCGTTCCTCGCGCGACTTCCTGTCCTTCTTCGTGCGCAACGCCCGCCAGCAGCGCGTCCTGCTCCTCGCCACCTACCGTACCGACGAGCTGCACCGCCGCCATCCCCTGCGAGCGTTCGTGGCCGAGGCCGAGCGCGCCCCGATCGTCGAGCGCGTGGCGCTCGAGCGCTTCACGCGCGAGGAGATGGTGGCGCAGCTGACCGGGATCCTCGGCCGCCGGCCCGACGCGCGCCTGGTCGACGAGCTCTTCGCCCGCGCCGAGGGCAACCCGTTCTTCACGGAGGAGCTGGCGGCCGCCGCCGGCGGCGAGCGCCTGCCGGCCAACCTGGCCGACGCGCTCATGCTGCGCGTCGAGGCGCTGAGCGCGCCCACGCAGGCCGTGCTGCGCCTGGCGGCCGTCGCCGGCCCGCGGGTGAGCCACGGGCTGCTCGAGCGCGCGGCGGACATCGCGCCCGACGAGCTCGTGGCCGGGCTGCGCGAGGCGGTGGCTCACAACGTCATCGTCATCGAGGCGGAGACCGGCGCCTATGGCTTTCGTCACGCGCTCATGCGCGAGGCGCTGGCCGACGACCTGCTGCCCGGCGAGCGCGGGCCGCTGCACGCGGCGCTGGCACGCGCCCTCGAGGCCGATCCCTCGCTGTCGGTCTCCCCCAGCGGCGTCACCGCCGAGCTCGCCTTCCACTGGTTCGCGGCCCACAACCTGCCGGCCGCGTTCTCGGCCTCGGCCCTGGCGGGCGCCGAGGCCATGCGGCTCGCCGCGTTCGCCGAGGCCAACACCCACTACGAGCGTGCGATCGAGTTGTGGGACGGCGTCCCCGAGGACGTGCGCGCCGCCGGCCCGGACCTCGTCGAGCTCATCCGCAACGCCGCCGAGGCCGCGCACCTCGCGGGCGAGGACGACCGTGCCGCGGCCCTGACGCGCCGGGCGCTGACCCTCGTCGACGCGGCCGCGGACCCGATGACGGCCGCCCTGGTGACCGAGCGCCTCGCGCGCTACCTGTGGATCAGCGGCAACTCGCTCGAGGGCCTCGAGACCTGCCGCGCCGCCGTGGCGCTGCTGCCGGACGAGGGCGACCCGGCGGGCCGCGCGCGCGTCCTCGCCTCGGAGGGTCACCTGCTCATGCTGCTGGGGCGCGGCATCGAGTCGCTTCCGGTCTGCGAGGCGGCGCTCGCCATCGCGCGCACTGCCGGCGCCCGCCGCGAGGAGGGCAGCATCCTCGCCACCATGTGCGCGGCCACGAGCGCCGCGGGCGCGCTCGACGACGGGATCGAGTACGGCCAGGAGGCGCTGCGCATCGCCGAAGAGCGTCGCGACGCCGAGGAGGTGGCGCGCGCCTACGTCAACCTCGGCGAGACGCTCGACCGGGCCGGGCGCGTCGCCGAGGCGGCGAAGCTCGCCGGCGACGGCGAGATGGTGGCCATCGAGCAGGGCATCAGCGCGATCGCCGCCCTGCTGGCCAGCGACGCAGCGGTGCGCCTGCTCCGGCTGGGGCGCTGGGACGACGCCGATCTTGCCATCGCGAGAGCCCTCGACGTGGCCGTGGGCGGGGTACATGCCGCCGCTGCGCTGACCGCGCGCGGGCTGCTCGACGTCCTGCGCGGCCGCTTCGACGACGTCGCCGACACCGTTGAGGAGGCGCAGCGCGCGCAGGTGAACGCGCTCGGGTCGATGTGGACCGGGCCCGCGACCATCGTGGCCGCCGAGCTGGCGCTGTGGCGCGGGGACCCGGTCGCGGCCCGTGACGAGGTCGAGGCCATGCTCGCCGGCGTCGATCCGGCCGACACGGACCCCTTCTACCTGGCCCCGGTCTACGCGGTGGGCGCGCGGGCCGGGGCGGACCTGGCGGTCGCCGCGCGGGCGACCGGCGACGCGAACGCCGAGCGCGCCGCCTGCGTGCTCACCGACGCGTTCGTGGAGCGCGCGCGCCATGTCGTGCGCCCTGAGGGCTTCCCGGCCGGGCACTGCCCGCCAGAGTCGTTGCTCAGCGCGAGAGTGGCCGAAGCCGAGCGGGCGCGCGCCCGCGGCAGCAGCGCGGCCGCGGCGTGGAGCGACCTGGCCGAGGGCTGGGACGCCTTCGGCATGCCCTATGCCGCCGCCTACGCGCGCTGGCGGCTCGCCGAGGCGATCCTCGCCGAGGGCGGCGCCCGCGCCGACGCGCAGGCCGCGCTGGCCGCCGCCCACGGGGTCGCCGTGCGGCTGCGCGCCCGGCCGCTGGCCACCGAGCTCGAGGCGCTCGCGCGCCGGGCGCGGCTGTCGCTGGAGAGCGACGCGGAGCCGGCGGTCGTGTCGGATGGCGACGGCGCGGCGGAGCGCGTCGGCCTCACGGCGCGCGAGCTGGAGGTCCTGCGTCTCGTGGCCAAGGGCGAGACCAATCGCTCGATCGGCCAGGCCCTCTACATCAGCGAGAAGACCGTCAGCGTGCACATCTCGCGCATCCTGGCCAAGCTCGATGCCCGGGGCCGCGTCGAGGCGGCGGGCCTCGCCCTGCGCCTCGGCCTCCTGGACGAGGAGGCCGAGGCAGCTCCGAAGGGCTAGATGGTCGGCTTCTACGCCCCGGCGGGCGCGGGCGCCGGCGCCATGGACGCCTCGGGGCGGCGCAGCAGGGTCAGCGTGTAGGCGCCGGTGAGGGCGCCGAGCGCCACGAAGGCGCCGCGGACGCCGAAGAGCGCGACGAGCGGGGCGGCGATGAGCGAGCCGGCGACGATGCCGGCGATCGCGGCGGGGTAGGCGAAGCCGTAGGCGCGGGCGAAGACGTCCGGGGCCAGCGAACGCTGCAGGCCGGTCTCGACCATCACCTCGACGACGATGCAGCCGGCGCCGGAGACGACGCCGAGGGCCAGCGCGCCGCCCACGCCGAATGGGTCGGCCAGCAGCGCGGTGCAGGCGGCGATGACGGCCATGGCGCCGACGAGCACGAGGCGGGCGCGCTCGTTGGCGGCGAGGCGCCCGGCGAGCACGGCGCCGAGGACGCCGCCGAGGCCGAAGCTGGCCAGCAGGTAGCCGTAGCCGTGGTCGCCGAGGCCCAGGTCGCGGCTGAGCAGGAGCAGGAGCACCGTCTCGGCGCCGTAGATGGCGCTGCACACGATGTCGGCGCCGACGAGGCGCATCGCCATGGGCTGCTCGAGCAGGGCGCGGGCGCCGTCGCGCAGCTCGCGCAGGACGCTGGGCGCCTCCTCGGGCTCGCCGGGCGCGAAGATGGCGCCGGCCGGGATCGAGGCGACGGCCAGGGCGGACAGCGCGAAGGTCGCGCCGTTGATCGCGAAGGCCAGGCTCGGCGGGCCCAGCAGGAGCAGCACAGCGCCGAAGCCAGGGCCGGCGACGATGCAGACCTGCTGGATGGCCGAGCGCGCGGCGTTGGCGGCGGGCAGGTCGGCGTCGTCGACGAGGCGCGGCGTGGTGGCCGCCACGGACGGGATGTAGACGCTCGCGGCGACCGTGGCCAGGGCGGCGATGATCGGCGCGAGGGCGACCGGCAGGCCGGCCGCGGCGACGCCGGCCAGGGCGAGCATGAGGACGAAGCGGATGGCGTCGGAGGCGAGCATCAGCCGGCGGCGGTCGTAGCGGTCGGCCATGACGCCGCCGAGCGGGCCGAAGACGACGACCGGCAGGACGCGCGCGGCGGTGGTGATGGCGAGCCACGCCGAGGAATGCGTGCGCTCGTAGACGAAGGCGAGGAGCGCGAGGTTGTAGAGCCAGTCGCCGGCCTGCGAGACGGCCAGGCTGGCGAGGAGGCGGCGGAAGCGGGGATACCGGAGAGCAACGTTCATGGCTGCCGAGTCTGCGCCTGAGGGCACCGGGCGCACATCGGAGGGCCGCGTCGCCGTCGAGGCGGGATCCCTCATATCGCCAACCGGGCCCCTTACCCCGGGGCGTGAGGACCCCTCAGCGCGAGAGCAGGCCGCCCTCAACGGTCAGCGCCTCGCCCGTCACGAACGACGCCGCATCGCAGCTCAGCCACGCGATCGCGCCGGCGACCTCCTCGGGTCCGCCCATGCGCCCCATGGGCACGTAGCTCGTCAGCGTCTCGCGGAAGCCCGGGAAGCGCTCGAAGGTCGCGTCCATCATCGGCGTGTCGATCGCGCCCGGGCACACCGCGTTGACGCGGATGCCCTGCGCGGCGTACTCGAGCGCCGCCGTGCGCGTCAGGCCGAGGACGGCGTGCTTGCTCGCGCTGTAGGGCGCCGCGAACGGGGATCCGCGCAGGCCGAGCGTCGAGGAGACGTTGACGATCGCCCCTCCCCCGCCCGTCAGCATCGCCTCGATCTCCGCGCGCATCGAGAGCCACGTCCCGTGCAGGTTGATGTCGACGATCCGGTTCCACTCGGCCTCGGGGTACTGGTGCGTCGCGGCGTGCCCGCCGCCGACGCCGGCGCAGTTCGCCGCGCAGTCCAGTCGCCCGAACGCCTCGACGGCCTCGTGGACGACGGCCTCGACGGCCTCGCGGTCGGTGACGTCGGCGGCGACGAAACGCGCGTCCGCGCCAGCCTCGCTCAGCGCGGCGACCACCGCCGCCCCGGCCTCGGCGTTCACGTCGGACGCCACGACGCGCGCTCCGTTGCGCGCGAAGAGCTCCGCCGTCGCCCGTCCGATGCCCGACGCCGCCCCCGTGACCAGCGCGACCTTGCCCTCCAAGCCGTAGTCCATCCGCGCATCATCGACGACAGGCTTACTCGGACCGACGACGGCGGCCAGTCGATGAGCGGCTTGCCGATCTCCCAGTGATGGCCGAAGGGGTCCGCGATGCGGCCCAGCAGCCAGCCGTGCTGGGACTCGGCCGCGTAGACCTGCGTGGCGCCGAGGCCGACCGCGCGGTCGATGACGGCCTGCGGGTCGTCGGCGACGAGCAGCAGCTTCACGGTGCCGCCGCCCAGCGTCTCGGGGCTGAAGGCGTGGTGCTCGGGCGACTCGTCGGCGACCCAGAACGACGCGTCGCCGACCGCGAGCTGGGCGACGACCGACTCGTGCTCGTCGGTGCCGCCGACGCGGTGGACCTCGACGGCCCCGAAGGCCGCCTTGTAGAACTCGACCGCCTCGCGGCCGCGGCGGACGGCGAGCTGGGGCGAGATCGGCGGTATCCATGAGGGCGGCGAGGCTACCGCGCCGGCTCGGCGACCTGCACGTCGCAGCCGACCGCCGCGAGGTCGGCGAGGATCGACGGGTCGGCGCTCGCGTCGGTGACGACGAGGCTGACCTCGGACAGGTCGCAGATCTTCGCCACCTCGACCTCGCCCAGCTTCGAGCCGTCGGCGACCACGACCGGGCGGCGCGCCGAGAGCAGCATCGCGCGCTTGACCTCGGCCTCGGGCAGGTTGACGTTGGTCACCCCGCCGGCGCCGTCGACGCCGTTGCAGCCGATGAAGGCGATCGACGCGTTGAGGCCGTCGAGCAGGACGGTGCCCAGCGGGTTGACGAGCGAGTGCTGCAGCGGGCGCAGCGTCCCGCCGGTGACGACGACCGAGATCCGCGGCCAGGCGCGCTCGAGCACCAGGGCGACGGTCAGGCCGTTGGTGACCACCGTGACGTCGCGCAGGTCGGCGCGCGCCACGAGCGCCCGCGCGATCGCCGTCGTGGTCGTGCCGACGTCGAGCAGGACGGTGTCGCCGTCGGCCACGAGCGCCGCCGCGCAGCCGCCGATGGCCGCCTTCTCGCTGGCCAGGTCGTGCTCGGCGACCTCGAAGGGCTGCTCGGCGCGCTGGATGCCGGGCGGCATGGCGCCGCCGCGGATCCGCCGCACGCGCCCGTGGGACTCGAGCGACTGCAGGTCGGTACGGACCGTCACCGTCGAGACGCCGAAGCGGGCCGACAGGTCGCTGACGCGCACGAAGCCCTGCTCCTCCACGAGGGCGCTGATGCGCTCCTGGCGCAGCTCGGCGGGCTCCGGGCCCGCGGGACTCCCGGCCACGGGCCGCACGCTAGTGAAGTCCGACGCCCGGGACCTCCAGCTCGCTGATGGCCAGGAAGCCGTCGCCCGCCTTCGGGTGCGCGCTCGTCAGGTCGAGGCGCAGCCGGGTGGTCGAGACCGGATCGAAGGTGACCACCGTGGGCTGCCCTGACGCCGTCGCGAGCTGCACGTGCGGGTTGCTGACCGCCGCCCAGCCCGTGCCGTTCCAGTAGCGCACGCCGATGTCAGCCGGCAGCGCGTGGGTCGCGTCGATGGTGAAGGCCGCGCGGACGCTCGAGACCGACTGCGCGCCGGGCCAGGCGACCGAGACCCACTCGCGCTCGTGCGCGAGGCTGAACGACGGCAGCAGCGCCGTCGCGGCCTTGACGTAGTAGTTCGACCACGCGGTGGCGGGATCGCCGTCGATCATCGCCGCCGGCAGCGTGTCGGGCTGGCCCGAGTAGCTCGCGTCGGCGGTCGGGCCGGTCGGCGCGGCGGGCGGTCCGCCCGCGTGGCCGTCGCCCACGTACGCGCGCGCGGGGCCCTGGTGGCGCTCGGTCGCCCCGTGCGTCCGCGACGCGAAGATCGTCGAGCGCGCGGGCGCGAGACCGTCGGCGGTCGCGGTCACCGTGATCGGCCCGGGACGGTCGCCCGAGGCGACGATGGCCAGCGCCTTGCCGTTGAACGCCTGGCGCGTGGAGGCCTTGTAGTTCTCGGCGTCCTCCTCGCGGCCGTTGTCGAGCCCGACGAGGCGCCCGGCGCCGCGGACGTCGAAGGAGATCGCGTTGTCCGCGTCGGGGACGAGCACGCCGTGGGCGTCGACCACGTCGACCGTGAAGTAGGACAGCGAGCGTCCGTCGGCGGCGATGGTGCGCTTGTCGGGCGTGAGCCGGACGGCCGCCGGCGGCCCGGCGGTGTCGACCTCGTCGCGGGCGACCTGGTGGCCGTCGCGGCTGGCGACGGCGACGAGCTTGCCGGGCGCGAACGGCACGTCCCAGCTCAGGTGCAGCTTGCCGGCGCTGCCGTTGGGGCTCGTGTAGCTGCCCGGGTACGGACCCGAGGTGACGGTCTTGTCGTCGCCGGTCGCCTCGGTCGTCTCGAGGTAGGGCCGGCCGTCGACCGTCGTCTTGTGGTCGAAGCGCCGGACGCCGAGCGAGTGGCCGTTGAGGAACAGCTCGACGGTGTCGACGTTGGCGTAGGCCCAGACCTGGACCGGCTCGCCGGGCTCGTGGTCGGTCCAGTTCATCGGCAGCAGATGGACCATCGGGTCCTTCGTCCACTGGCTGCGGAAGAGCCAGTAGGCGTCCTTGGGGAAGCCCGCCGTGTCGACGGCGCCGAAGAACGACGACTTGACCGGGAAGACGTTGTACGGCGTCGGCTCACCGATGTAGTCGGTGCCCGACCACAGGAACTCGCCTTGGAAGTACTTGCGGTCGCGGTCCTTCTTGAGCCCGTACTCGCCGCTCATCGTCCACGAGGCCAGGTTGTTGTCGTAGGAGGACGTCGCGCGCTTGCCCGGCGTGTAGTTCTCCCCCGTGTTGAGCTGGTCGGGGTCCTGGTAGACGCCGCGCGTCGATGTCTCCGAGGACGACTCGGACTCGAAGAGGAACGTGTTCGGATAGCGCGCGTGGAGCGCGTCGACCGAGGCGGCGGTGTTGTAGTTCAGCCCCAGGCCGTCGAGCTGGCCGAGGATGAGGTCTGCCCCCGAGCCGGGGTTCGGGACGCTGCGGTACTTGTCCGAGCCGATGACGATCGGGCGCGTGGTGTCGATCGCCTTGATGTCGGCGACCAGGCGCTTGGCGATCGGCAGGCCGACGGTGGCCGAGGTCGAGTCGGGGATCTCGTTGCCGATCGACCACAGCACGACGGCCGGCGAGTTCTTCGCGGCGTTGACCATCTCGCCGATGTCGGAGTCGCTGTTGGCGTCGAAGAAGCGCCCGTAGTCGTACTGGCGCTTGGGCGTGCGCCAGGTGTCGAAGGCCTCGACCATCATCACGATGCCGAGCTCCTGGCAGACCTCGATCATCTCCGGCGAGGGCGGGTTGTGCGACGTGCGGAAGGCATTGACGCCCATGCTCTTCATCGTGCGCATCTGGCGCATGAGGGCGTCCTTGTTGACCGCTGCGCCCAGCGCGCCCTCGTCGTGATGCAGGTCGACGCCGTACAGCTTCATGGAGTGCCCGTTGAGCGAGAAGCCCTGCGCGGGGTCGAAGTGAAACCAGCGCACGCCGAAGGTCGTCGTGGTGCGGTCGACGGTGCGCCGGCCCTGGCGGACCTCGGTGGTGAGCGTGTAGAGGTAGGGGTCGTCGGTCGACCACAGGTGCGGGTGGGCCAGGCGCAGGTCGGTCGTTGCGGTGGCGTCCTGCGGCGTCGCCGGACGGCCGCCGGCGACCGTCCGCCCGCGGGCGTCCTGGACGCTCGTGACCACGCTCGTGGCGCTGCCGGCGCCCACGACGTCCGTGCGGACGTGCACGTTGGCGAAGCCCTGCTTGAAGGTGCTCTCGACGTCGGGCGTGGTCACGAACGTCCCGTGGCGCGCGACGTGGACCGGGTCGGTGACGACGAGGTGGACGTTGCGGTAGATGCCGCTGCCGGAGTACCAGCGACTGCTGGGGAGCTTGTTGCGGACCTCGACCGCGACGACGTTCTTCGTGTGGCCGTCGGCGTGCGCGTCCGCGAGGTCGACCGCGAAGCCGGTGTACCCGTAGGGGTGGCTGGCCACCTGCTTGCCGTTGAGGAAGACGACCGAGTCCATGTAGATGCCGTCGAACTCGAGCGAGACGCTCTTGTGCGCGGCCGAGCGCGGGAGCGTGAAGGTCTTGCGGTACCAGCCGAGGCCGCCCTGGAAGTAGCCGGTGTCGCTGGTCGTCCCCGTGGGCGTGGGGTCGAGCTCGATGCTCCAGTCGTGCGGGAGGTCGACGCTGCGCCACGGGCCGTCGTCATAGCCCGGGTCGGCGGCGTTGGCGTAGGCGCCGGTGGGGTCGGTGATGTCCGTGCGGTTGACCAGCGCGAACTTCCACCCGCGGTCGAAGTCGCTGCTGCGCTGCGCGGCGCCCTGGTGAGCGCCGGCCGCTGGGGCGAGGGCCCCGATCAGCGCGCACGCGAAGACGAACGTCAGCACCCACCGGCCGCGACCCGACATGACCCTCTCCTCCCGCAGAACGAAAGCCTTCGAAAGCAAACGACAGAGACTGAAGGCTCTGTGCCCGCGGCCGGTGGGCTTGAAACCACAGTCACTATCTTCCGATCGCGGATGGCGGACAGCGTCAGCACCGAGCTCGAACGCTGGCTGCAGAGCGACGGCGAGAAGACCCTCGGGAGCCTCGTCGAGCTCTTCGAGGAGAAGAGCTTCGCGATCCTCTTCGTGCTCCTGCTCGGCGTGCCGGCGCTGCCGCTGCCGACCGGCGGCGCGACCCACGTGTTCGAGATCATCGCGATCCTGCTCGCCCTGCAGCTCATCGCCGGGCGCGATCGCATCTGGCTGCCGGAGCGCTGGTGCAGGCTGGAGCTGGCCGGCGAGCGCCAGCGCCGCTTCATCGCCGGCCTCATGAAGATGATCCGCCGCCTCGAGCGCTTGTCGCGGCCGCGCCTGACGTTCCTGTTCGACCACCGCCTGAGCAACATCGTCTTCGGTGTCCTGGTCATCGCCGGATGCGCGGGCGCCTTCCTCGCCCCGCCGTTCACGGGGCTCGACACGCTGCCGGCCCTCGGCGTGGTGCTGCTGTCGCTCGGGGTGCTGCTCGAGGACTTCCTCATCGTGGTCCTGGGGATCGTGGTCGGCGCCGCCGGGGTCCTGCTCGAGGTCGCGCTCGGCAAGGCGGCGATCAAGGGCATCGGCAGCCTGTTCTGAGCACGCCTCTGCTAGGGATCAGGTGGTGAGCGAGCCGATACGAGTGACGGTGTGGGGCGAGAACGTGCACGAGCGCGAGGAGGAGCACGTGCGCGCGCTGTACCCCCACGGGATGCACGCAGCCATCGCGACGGGCCTGACGGCGCTGCTCGGCGACCGCGTGTCGGTGCGCACCGCGACGCTCGACGAGCCCGAGCACGGCCTCACGGATGCCGTGCTCGCGGAGACCGACGTGCTGACCTGGTGGGGCCACACCGCCCACGACCGGGTCGACGACGCCGTCGTGGATCGCGTCCACGCCGCCGTGCTCGGCGGGGTGGGCCTGCTCGCCCTGCACTCCGCGCACTACTCGAAGATCTTCCAGCGCCTGCTGGGGACGTCCTGCAGCCTGCGCTGGCGCAACGACGGCGAACGCGAGCTGGTGTGGACCGTCGACCCGGCGCACCCGATCGCCGCCGGCGTCCCGCACCCGATCGTCATCGATGCGCACGAGATGTACGGCGAGCACTTCGACATACCGCCGCCCGACGAGCTCGTCTTCGTCAGCTCATTCGAGGGCGGCGAGGTGTTCCGCGGGGGCTGCTGCTTTCGCCGCGGGGCCGGGCGGATCTTCTACTTCAGCCCCGGCGACCAGGACTACCCGATCTACCACCACGCCGACGTGCAGCGGGTCATCGCCAACGCCGTCGAGTGGGCCGCCCCGGGTCCCGACGTCCCGCGCGCCGTGCCGGACAGCCCCATGGCGCCACGCGGTTGGTTCGCATGACCACCCCCCTCCGCGTCGGCGTCGTCGGCCTCGGCTGGGCCGGCCAGCAGCACCTCGCCGCCTACCACGCGCACCCGGACACGGAGATCGTCGCGCTCGCCGGCCTCGAGGACGGCCCGCGCGCGAAGCTCGCCAGGAAGTACGCGATCGAGCACGCCGTCGCGGACTGGAAGGACCTGCTGGAGGTCGAGGGCCTCGACGCGGTGAGCGTCTGCGTCCCGACCTTCCTGCACGCCCCGATCGCCATCGCCGCGCTGAAGCGCGGTGCCCACGTGCTCTCCGAGAAGCCGATGGCGCTCGACGCGGGCGAGGCCGAGCGCATGGTGAAGGCCGCGCGCAAGGCCGACCGCGTGCTCGACGTCGCCTTCAATCACCGCCAGCGCGGCGACATCCAGCGGCTCAAGGGACTCATCGAGGACGGGCGGCTGGGCCGCACGTACTACGCCAAGGCGTGGTGGTTGCGCCGCACCGGCATCCCCACGGTCGGCAGCTGGTTCACGCGCCGCGAGCTCGCCGGCGGCGGCCCGCTGGTCGACATCGGCGTCCACGTGCTCGACTGGTCGCTCTTCCTCCTCGGTGACCCGAAGGTCGTCGCGGTCAGCGCCTCGACCTACGACCTCCTGGCCACCAACGGCTTCGGCGCCGGCTCCTCCGGGGGCTACAAGGGCAAGAGCGGTGCCGGCGACGGCGACGCACCGCACTTCGACGTCGAGGACCTCGCTTCGGTCTTCATGCGCCTGGCCGACGGAGGCACGTTGCTCGTCGAGGCCAGCTGGGCCGCCCACCGCCGCGACGGCGACGAGTTCGGCATCACCCTCTACGGCACGGACGGGGGCGCCGAGCTCATCGTCGACGACTACGCGCCGAAGGGCGACCTGCAGCTCTTCGGCGACGAGGGCGGCGAGGCCGTCGCCACTCGCGTGCCGGTCAAGCCCGGGCGCGGGCACAAGGCCGTCGTCGAGCAGTTCGTCGACAAGATCCACGCCGGCGACTGGCGCCGGTACGACGGGTCCGGCGGCGCCGCCCTCGCCCGCATCGTCGACGCCTGCTACCTGTCGGCCGCCGAGCAGCGCGAGATCCGCCTCGACTCCTGACGAGGCTCACCGGCGCCGGGACGCCTGCCTAGCCGTCCTGCGTCTGGCGTGTCGGGTACGCCTGGACGAGGAACTCTCGGAGCAGCTCGTCGCGCTCCTCCTCGGAGCTCTCCTCGCACTGCGTCAGGAGGGTGATGAGCTGATCGGCGCTGGGCGGCTGCATCGTGCTGTCCTTCGGGAACCGGCGGGCTGCGAATTCGCCCACTGTGCCGACCCGATGGCAGCGGGATCATCAGTGGTGCCCCGACCCTCGCCTTCGGGTCTTCCGCACCCTGAGAGCGTCGGACTCATACGCTTGCCGCATGGACGGCTATGGCAAGCGCGCCGATCTCATCGTGCACGAGCGCGAGCCGTTCAACGCCGAGACCGGACTCGCCGCGCTGGACGAGGGTCCGCTGACCGCGACCGACGCCTTCTACGTGCGCGGCCACGGCGCGGTGCCGGAGATCGACCCGGCCACGTGGCGCCTGCACGTGGACGGCGCCGTCGAACGCGAGCTCGACCTCTCCTTCGCCACCTTGCGCGAGGCCTTCGTGGAGCGCACGGAGACGGCGACGCTGCAGTGCGCCGGCAACCGGCGCGCGGGCCTGATGGCGATCCGCGACATCCCCGGCGAGGCGCCGTGGGGTCCCGGCGCGACCGGCACCGCGACCTGGACGGGCGTGGCGCTCGCCGACGTGCTCGCGCTCGCCGGACCGCTGCACGAGGCCGCGCACGTCGGCTTCGAGGGCGCCGACCTCTGCCCCGAGGCCCAGCCGGCCCAGCGCTTCGGCGGCTCGATCCGGCTCGACAAGGCATGCCGCCCCGAGGTCCTGCTCGCCTGGGCGATGAACGGCGAGCCGCTCCCGCCCGTCCACGGCGCGCCGCTGCGCGTCGTGGTGCCCGGCTACATCGGCGCGCGCAGCGTCAAGTGGCTCGAGCGGATCGAGGTCCGCGCGACCCCGTGGCCGGGCTACTTCCAGCACGTCGCCTACCGGCTGCTGCCGGAGGACGGCACGCCGGGGCCGGGCGCCGGGATGCCGCTCGGCCTGGTCGCGCTCAACGCCGACGTCCTGTCGCCCGCCGACGGCGAGACCGTCGCGGCCGGTCCGGTCGAGGTGCGCGGCTACGCCTTCGCCGGCGGGGAGCGCCACGTCGCCCGCGTCGACGTCTCGCTCGACGCCGGCGCGAGCTGGTCGCAGGCCGAGCTGCTCGACGACCTCGGCCAGTGGGCCTGGCGCCACTGGCGCGCGACGGTCGACCTCGCGCCCGGCGAGCACGAGATCCTCGTCCGCGCGTGGGACTCCTCGGCGGCCACGCAGCCCGAGACCGAGGCCGCGCTGTGGAATCCCAAGGGCTACGTGAACAACGCCCGGCCGCGGGTCCGGGTGCGCGCGGTCGCGACCGGCGATGATGCCGGACCATGACCGACTACGCGATCGTGAACCTGCTCGAGATCGACGACTCCGTCGAGGGACGGCTCCCGGGCCTGGAGGGGCGCTTCAGCCGCAAGCACCTCGACTCGCGCGACCTGGGCATCAGCCACTGGCGCTACGCCCCGAACCTGCGCAACCCGGGGAGTCACAGCCATCGCGAGCAGGAGGAGGCCTACGTGGTGGTCGCCGGCTCGGGCCGCGTGCGCCTGGACGACGAGGTGCGCGACATCGCGCTGTGGGACGTCATCCGCGTGGCGCCCGAGGTCGTGCGGGCCTTCGAATCCGGGCCCGACGGCCTCGAGCTGCTCGCGATCGGCGGACCGAAGCCCGAGGAGGGCGACGGCGTCCTGTCCGACGCGCCCTGGCCCGACGCCGACGACGCGTGAGAGCCGGGGCGGTTGCCCGCCCGCGTCTCATCTCAGCTGAGCCAGCGCCACCGCGTCGGGACCCGCCGGGAATCGAAGCTGCCCGGTTTCGTCGTTCGCGGCGCGCCACACCGCATCGGCGACGTCGGACTCGTGCGTCACGCGGGTCGCCCGTTGGAAGTCCGCCATGACGCGTTCGGCGAAGGACGCGTAGGCGTCGGGAATCAGCCCGTTCATGCGCGTCTGCCCGTTGCTCGTGAAGTCTGTCGTCGGGCAATAGCCGGGCTCGACCAGCTTCACGTTCACGTTGAACTCCTCGAGCTCGAGCGCGAGCGACGCGGTGAACCCGTCGACGGCGGTCTTGCTCGCGGTGTACACGGCCACCAACGGCATCCGAGCCAACGTCGCGCTCGACGTCACGTTGACCACGACGCCCGACCGCCGCTCGCGGAACTGGGGCAACACCGCGTGCGTCATCGCCATCGCGCCGAAGGTGTTGGTCTCGAAGATCTCGCGCACGGTGGCGATCGGCGTTGCTTCGAAGGCGCCCATGGCCCCGATGCCCGCGTTGTTGACCAGCACGTCGATGGGCCCGCTGGCCTCGACGGCCGCCGCGACGGACTCGGGCTGCGTCACGTCGAGCGCGACGAGGCGGAGCCGTTCCGACTGGCGCAGGACGTCCTCGCGCGGAGTTCGCATCGTCGCGACCACGTTCCAGCCCTCCGAGTGGAAGCGGCGCGCAGTCTCCAGGCCGTAGCCCGAAGAGCACCCGGTGATGAGCACGGTCTTGTGAACCGGGCGGTCTGAGGTCATTGCGCTGTCCTCCGTTGACTCGTTGCCTGTCATGGAGCAAGCGAATCAGCGGGCCGGCGTGGAGCGTGAGAACAGAACTGCCGCGTCGATGCACAATCCTGCTCGACCGCCCGGCTCTGGCCTCCGCGAGCCGCTCGGGGTCCGCCCGTGACATGTATGTTCCGCTCATGGGAGCGATCGCTGAGCATGGGGCACGCCGCGATGCGCTGCGCACCGACGCCCTCCTCGCAGAGCTGCGAGCGCTGATCGCCCGACATGCGCGGCCGGACGAGACGACGGCCATCGACGGCGTCCTGCTCTCGGCCGCCGGCCGACCGGGCGAGCCCGAGGCGTCGACCACCGGGACGGTCATGGCCCTCATCGCCCAGGGTGCCAAGCGGCTGGCCATCGGCGATCGCGTGTACGACTACCAACCGGGCCAGTACCTGGTCGCCTCGGTCGACCTGCCGATCACCGGGCACTACACGCACGCGACCGCGGACGAGCCGGCCCTGGGGTTCGGCCTGATCCTCCGGCCGTCGGCCATCGCGTCACTGGTCCTGGACGGGCCCGCGACGCCCGCGTCCCCGCCACCGCGACGCGCTCGCCCCCCGCGCGCGCCTTCGGGGCTCGGCGTCGCCGAGGCCTCGCCCGAGCTCCTCGACGCCGTCGTTCGCATGGTGCGCCTGCTCGACAGCCCGGGCGACCGCGACGTCCTGGCGCCGATGATCGAGCGCGAGATCCTCTGGCGCCTGATCAACGGTCCTCTGGGTGAGGGCGTGCGCCAGATCGGACTGGCCGACAGCAGCCTGACCCAGGTGAGTCGCGCGGTCCGTTGGATCACCGAGCACTACGACCAGCCGTTTCGCGTCGAAGACCTCGCCCGCTCCTGCGGCATGAGCACGTCCGCGTTCCACCGCAACTTCCACGCGGTCACCGCGCTGAGCCCGATCCAGTTCCAGAAGCAGATCCGCCTGCAGAAGTCGCGCCTGCTGCTGCTCACCGGAGCGGACGACGTCGCCACCGTGGGCTACCGAGTGGGATACGACAGCACGTCGCAGTTCAGCCGCGAGTACCGACGCCAGTTCGGGCTTCCTCCAGGACGCGACGCGGACCGTCTGCGCGCCGGCGCCGGAGCTGCCTGACCGGGTCGGGCGCCTACGCCCGTGGGCGTACGCGCGATGCCGTCGCCTGCCCGACGACAGCGCTCCCGGCGCTTGCCAGCATCAGTGGCCGAACGCGTCAAAGGGAGTCACGACCATGCAAACGCTGTCCACAACGATCCTCGCCGACACCTGGCACCACGACGGGCCCGGCTGGTGGATCGTGTTCGTGCCGCTGTTCTGGATCGTCGTCGTCGGCGCCATCGTGCTGCTGCTGCGCTCCAGAGGAGGATGGGGCCCGCCGCGCGCCGCCGGCCATCGCGAGAGCGCGCTCGACGTGCTGGACGCCCGCTATGCGCGGGGCGAGATCGACGACGACGAGTACCGCAAGCGGCGCTCGGTGCTCGCCGGGCACG
>CAWFMR010000003.1:0-11596 GCA_963816845.1 uncultured Actinomycetes bacterium
CGGGCGCCTGGGCTCCACGCGCGCGGTGATCACGCAGGACGCCTACGGGCGCGGGCCCGTCCAGCGGTCGATCGTCACGCTGCGCGGCACGGTGCGCCCGGGCAACTCGGGGGGGCCGATGGTCGACGCGCGCGGGCGCGTCGTGGCCACCGTCTTCGCGGCGACGCGCAGCGGCACGCCCGGCGGCTACGGCGTCCCCAACGCGGTCGTCAGGCGCGACCTCGATCGGGTGGCCGACAGCGCGGTGTCCACCGGGCCGTGCGCCGGCTGAGCTACCCTGCGGCGTCCATGGCCAAGACCCTCGTCATCGCCGAGAAGCCGTCCGTGGGCCAGGACCTCGCCCGCGTGCTGCCCGGTCCGTTCGAGAAGCACACCGGAGCGGGGGACAAGACCGCACGCTGGTTGGAGGGCCCCGAGCACGTCATCACCTGGGCCGTCGGCCACCTCGTCCAGCTCGCCGAGCCCGACGAGTACGACGACAAGTTCAAGAAGTGGCGGATGGCCGACCTGCCGATCGTCCCGCGCGAGTTCAAGCTCGTCGTGCGCGACGAGCGCTCCGAGAAGCAGATGAAGGTCGTGCGCGACCAGCTGCGCCGCGACGACGTCGACAACGTCGTCAACGCGTGCGACGCGGGGCGCGAGGGCGAGCTGATCTTCACCTACATCTACGAGTACGTGAAGGCCAAGAAGCCCGTCCAGCGCCTGTGGCTGAACTCGATGACCAACCAGGCGATGCGCGATGCCTTCGGCCAGCTGCGCGACGAGGCGGACCTCGGCGCCCTGCGCGACGCGGCCAAGTCGCGCTCGGAGGCCGACTGGATCGTGGGCATGAACGCCACGCGCGCGGCCACCATCCGCCTGCGCTCCTCGTTCGACGGCGCCGTCTCGCTCGGGCGCGTGCAGACGCCGACGCTGGCCATCATCGCGCGCCGCGAGGAGGAGATCCGCGCCTTCAAGCCCGAGAAGTACTGGCTGGTGGACGCCGCCTTCGAGGCCGAGGGCGCGCGCCGCTACGAGGGCCGCTTCCATGCCGGCGCCCAGCCGCGCCTGAAGAGCGCCGACGAGGCGAACGCGATCGTCGCGGCGGTGCGCGGCGTGCGCGGCGAGATCACCAAGCTCGACAAGACCAAGCGCAAGGAGCGCCCGCCGCTGCTGTACGACCTCACGTCGCTGCAGCGCGAGGCCAACACGCGCTACGGCTTCAGCGCGCGCCGCACGCTGGGCGCCGCGCAGCGCTGCTACGAGGAGCACAAGGCGCTGACCTATCCGCGCACCAGCTCGCGCTACCTGACGAGCGACATGGTCCCGGAGTTCAAGGAGATCGCCGGGCGCGTCGGGCGCCGCCCCGACTACCGCGAGGCCGCGGCCTACGTGCAGTCGCTGGACCTGCTGCCGCTCGGGCGCGTGGTCGACGACGCCAAGGTCGGCGACCACCACGCGATCATCCCGACCAACTCAGACCACGCCCTCGAGAAGATGAACGACGACGACCGCCGGGTCTACGACCTGGTGGCGCGGCGCTTCCTCGCCGTCTTCCATCCCGACGCCGAGTTCGAGAACACCCGCGTGGAGACCACGGTCGCCTCCTACATCTTCCGCACGCGCGGCAAGGTGCTGCTCGTGCCCGGCTGGCGCGGCGTCTACGGCGAGCTGTCCGAGGGCGACGGCGCGGGCGACGAGGACGAGGGGCGCGACCAGCAGCTCCCGCGCCTGGTGCACGGCGAGGCCGTCGACACGCGCAAGGCCGAGGCGCTCGAGAAGGAGACCAAGCCGCCGCGGCGCTACAGCGACGCCTCGCTGCTGGGCGCCATGGAGACGGCCGGCAAGCTCGTCGACGACGAGGAGATGCGCGAGGCGATGAAGGAGTCGGGCATCGGCACGCCCGCGACGCGCGCCGCGATCATCGAGCGCCTCATCGACGTCGGCTACGTCGAGCGCGACGCCCGCGCGCTCGTCGCCACCGAGAAGGGCATCAACGTCGTGCGCCTGCTGGGCGAGCACCCGCTCACCTCACCGGCGCTGACCGGCGACTGGGAGCACCGCCTCGCCGCGATCGAGGAGGGCGCGGAGAAGCGCGAGAAGTTCATGGAGGACATCGCCAAGTTCGCCGGCGAGACCGTGGGCGTGCTCGACACGACGCTCAAGGACGTCCGCATCCCCCGCGCCAACCTGGGGCCATGCCCCGTGTGCGGCAACGACATCGTCGAGAACCGCAAGGGCTACTCGTGCTGGTCGCGCGAGGACCCGGGCTGCGGCTTCGTGATCTGGAAGAGCAAGGCGGGCAAGCAGCTGCCGGGCGCCGTCGCGCGCGAGCTCATCGCCCACGGCTTCACGGCCCGGCCGGTGACGGGCTTCAAGGGACGGTCGGGGCGCTCGTTCCGGGCCAAGCTCGCGCTCGAGCAGGGTGCCGACGAGGATGCGCGCTGGCGGGTCGAGTTCGACGAGCCGTGGGCCAAGGAGGGCGCCAAGCCGCCCGAGACGGCCGAGGCCGCCGAGCCGGCCGACGCGACGGTGGCAGCGGGGGCCGACGAGGGTGCGGCGGCCGCGTAGGACGCTGCACGCGGGCGGCTGGCTCGCGGTGGCGTCCACGCTGGCGCTGCTGGGCCCGCCGATCGCGGCCGCCGACAAGGCCGGGAGCGTGACCGCCTCCGGCGGCGCCGTGCAGGCGACGCTGAGCTGGCAGGCGGCCGATTTCGGCGTCAAGGACCCGCGGCTGACCATCGTGCGGGCGGGGGCGCCGCTCTTCGACGGGTCGCCGCTCGCCGACGCCGACGTCTGCTCGGTCGGCTGCATCTACGCCCCGAGCAAGGACTTCACGCCGCTGCACGTCGCCGACCTCGGCGGCGACGTCGAGCCCGAGGTCGTCGTCGACTCCTACACGGGCGGCGCCCACTGCTGCATCGTCTCGGACGTCCTGTACTTCACGGGGGCGGCGTACGCCCGCGCCGAGCACAACTGGGGCAGCTACGGCTATGCCCTGAAGGACCTCAACGGCGACGGGCACCCCGAGCTCGACGGCTACGACGCCGCGTTCGAGGACGCGTTCACCTCGCACGCGGCGTCCTTCGAGCCGCCGCTGGTGCTCGCCTACGACCCGACCGCCGCCGGCTCGCTGCGCGACGTGACCCGCGCCTTCCCGGCGGTCGTCCGCAAGAACGTCAAGGAGGCGCTGCACATCGTGGCCGTCACGCGGCGCCAGCACGCCGAGACGCTCGGAGGCGTGGCGACCTACGTGGCCGACCTGTACCTGCTGGGGCGCGGACGCGAGGCGCGGCCGTACCTCGCGCGGGCGCGCAAGCGCGGCGACCTGCGCACGGCCTTCGGCAAGGCGCCGCGCAGCTTCGAGCGCAAGCTGCTGGCCTTCCTGCACAAGCAGGGCTACCGCTAGGGGGCGGCCGCCGCGATCCGGATCACGGTCCGGGGACGACTCCGCTGCGGAGGGCGTCGAACAGCCGCTCGAGGCGCGCGCGGTGGTCGTCCACCACGGCGCTCGGTGGCTCTCCGGCGATGCGTCGACGCGCGGTCTCCACCATCACGGTCCCGTAACCGGCGATGAAGAAGGCGGCGAGCAAGGTCCCGTCGCCCTCGAAGGTCGGGTCGCGTTCGAGCTCCTCGGCGAGGGTTCGCTGAAGATCGGAGGCGATCTCTCTCGCGCGCGCGACCAGCGCGGGCGACGCCGCGACGGTCCGGAAGAAGGGGACTGATCGGTCGTTGACGCCGGAGAGCGGGTGACGGGCGTCGAAGAGACGGAGGGTCGCATCGCGCAGGGAGGCCGCCACGTCGACGTCCGGAGCGCGGTCGCGCACCGCCGCGCGCAGAAGCTCGACGGCGTCGACCGCGCGATCCAGGAAGAGGTCCTCCTTGCGCGGGAAGTGGTTGAAGACCGTCACGCTCGAGACCCCGGCCTCCCGCGCGACCTCGGCGACCGTGACCGTGTCGAACCCGCGCTCGAGGAACAACCGAGTCGCGACCTCCGAGATCCTCGCACGCGTCTGCGGCCCGCCTCGCTCTCCGGTCCTGGGCATCCGATCTCACTCTCTTGTGTAACTAAACTTAGTCACCTAACATAGTGGCATGTCCTCCGACCAGATCAAGCACGACACAGCATCGCCAAGACGCGATCACGGCGTGAAGGGCGATCTCGGTGCGTGAGGAAGCCGCGGGTCGGTCTCCGCGCTCTCCCCGATCGTTGCGGGAGGCGTGGGTGGCCTTGTCGGGACTGTCCGCGGTGTTTCTCTTCGAGATGCTGGACAACTCGATCTTGAACGTCGCGTTGCCCACGATCGGACGCGAACTGCACGCGTCGACGACGGCGTTGCAGTGGGTGACGGGCGCCTACGCGGTGGTCTTCGGCGGGTTGATGCTGGCGTTCGGCGCGATCGCCGACCGGTTCGGTCGGCGACGGGTCATGCTCATCGGTCTGGTCCTGCTTGGTGTTGCGAGCCTCGCGACGGCGTTCGTCGGGACCGCGGAACAACTGATCGTCGTCCGGGGGGTGATGGGCATCGCCGCTGCGATGACGACACCAGGGTCCATGGCGCTCGCCTTCCGGCTGTTCGACGAGGACAGCCTGCGCGTCCGTGCGATGACCCTCATCACGACCGTGGGTCTGGTCGGGCTCGCGATCGGCCCACCAGTGGGTGGCTTCGTGCTCGCGATCGCACCGTGGCAGGTCCTGCTGCTGGTCAACGCGCCGATCGCTGTGCTCGCGATCATCGGCGTGCGAATCGGCATCGCCGCGGACGAGGCAGCTGAACTCCATCGCGACCCGGTGGACGTCCTCGGAGCGGTGCTGGGCACCGCGACGATCGTGCTCGCCCTCGTCGCACCCACACTGTTCGTGAACGAAGGCACCGGCTCGTCGGCGCCGTGGACGGCCACCGCGGCGGCCATGATGGGCGCGATGCTCTTCTTCATCCGCGAGCGTTCGGCGCGTTACCCGCTTCTCGACCTCGAGCTCGTTGCTCGCCCGCTGGTCTCCAGCGGCCTGGCGTTCAAGGCCGCGGCCGGGCTGGCGACCGCGGGTCTCGGTTACATGGTGACGCTGCAGCTGCAGCTCGACTGGGGGTGGACGCCCGCGCTCGCTGCCATCGGCATGCTGCCGCAGGTCATCGTCCTGGTCGCAGCCGGCCCATTCATCAATCCGTTCGTGGAACGGGTCGGTCTCGACCGGGCCGCATGGCTCAGTGCCGTAGCGGTCGTGGTCGGGCTCGCCGTCTACGGCCTGTTGAGCAGCTTCGGCTACGTGTGGGTCGCGATCGCACTCGTGCTCGTGGCAGCTGGGATGCGCGTGGTCGGCGTTGTCGCCGGCGTCAACGTGCTCCGCGGTCTGCCGAAGGATCGGACCACGATCGGCGCGGCCCTCGTGGACACCGCCAGCGAGTTCGCCTCCGGCGTCGGCATCGCCGTCACCGGCACCATCCTCGCAGCGCTGTTCACCGGCGACATCGCCACATCGAACTGGAGCACGCAACAAACCGCGGAATTCCAGGAGGCGGTCACGATCGCTGGTCTCGTGCTCACGGTCGTGGCTGCAGCGCTCGTCGGCTGGGGGATCGTCCGTACGCGGCGCGTCGCGAACGGCCAGGCAACTGCGCCTGTCGGCGACGCAATTCCCGAGTAAGGCCCAACGACAGACTCGCGATCGTCTAGGGGCCGGACGCCTGGATCCGCAGCGCCTCGTCGCCGACGGCGACGACGTCGCCGTGGCGCAGCTGGCGCCCGCGGCGCGTCTCGACCTCGGCGTTGACGGTGACCGCGCCGTCCTCGACCAGCGCGCGCGCCTCCCCGCCCGACTCGGCCAGGCCCGACAGCTTCAGCGCCTGGCCGAGGCGGATGCTCTCACCGCGGATGGGAAGGTCGCGCACCCGGGCAGGGTGGCACGTTCAGCGCGTGGCGCTCTGGTCCACCTCGCCGCGCCAGCCGCCGCTCTCGGTGCCGCGCGCCTCGATGAGCTCCTTGAAGCGCTCGAGGTCGCCCTTGACGCGGCGCTTGAGCACGCCGGCGGCGTCTCCGACCTTCTCGACGACGCCCTCGGGCTCGGCGTCGAGCTGGAGCATGACCTTCGTGCGCCGGTCGTCGACGCGGTGGAAGGTCACCACGCCGGCCTGCTCGACGCCCTGCGTCGCGGTCCACGCGATGCGCTCGTCGGGGCGCTGCTCGGTGATCTGCGCGTCGAACTCCTGCTCGCGGCCGCCGACCTTCGTCCGCCAGTGCAGGCGGGTGTCGTCGACCCGACGAAAACGAGCAATACGCGCCAGGTGTCGCGCCCTTCACGGCATGCGAGGCCGTCACGGCCGCGACGTTCTCGCGGTGCACCGCCTCATAGGGCGCGAAGTAGGCGATCCAGCCGGCGTCCACGGAGTCGGCGACGAGCTGCGCCAGCGGGACGTCGCGCAGCGCCGGCTCGTCCCGGCAGCGCTGCAGCACGCGGATGTAGTCCTGCGTGGCGCGGATGAGGCCCTTGGGGTACCCGCCGGCGGCGATGATCTCGGGGTCGCCGTGGTTGGGCAGGATGCGATCGGGGTCGAGGTCCCAGAGGCGCTCGAGGTCGGCCAGGTGGCGGTCGAGGCCGTCGGGCTCGGCGAGGTAGGTGACGGTGTCCTCCAGCGTGTCGCCGGCGAGCAGCAGGCGGTCCTCCGGCCGCCAGATCAGCGCGGCGTCGTCGCTGTGGATGTCGACGTGGATGAGCTCGAGGCGCAGGCGGCCGACCTCGAGGGTCATGTGGTCCTCGAACGTGCGGGTGGGCAGGACGAGCGGGTCGATCCCGGGCGGCCCCGCCATGGTGCCCGCCTCGATCGCGCCGCGGCGTGCGGCAAGCGCCTCGGCGGTGAGGGCCGTGGCGATCACCTCGCAGTCGGCGAAGGCCGCGGTGCCGGCGATGTGGTCGAGGTGCTTGTGGCTCAGCAGCACGACGAAGCGCGTGACGCCCTCGGCCTCGAGCGCGTCGCGGACGAAGCGGGCGTGGTCGACCGAGACGTGGGTGTCGTAGATCAGCGCCTCGTCGCCGTCGACGATCGCGTAGCTGGCGATCCCCAGGGCCAGCGCGCCGTCGTCGACCCAGTTCGGGCCCTCGGCGAAGCGGTAGCCCTCGACGCGGCCGTCGTAGAAGGCCACGATCCCGTCGGCCGGGTGAAGGACGCGCATGTGGTGCACGGCGCTCGGATCATCTCAATCGGGCTCGTCGCAGACACTCCCGGCGCCGGTTCGAGCGCGCCGCCCGTGGGCATCACCGCGGGCGATGGCCACCGAACGGGATGTTCGACGCCGGCGGCGCCGGTGGGCGGTCGCCGCGATCGGGGCCGTGGGCTCGTCGCCTCGCTGCCGGGCAGCTGGCCTTCGCCGTGCTGCTCTGGCTGTGCGGCCTGGGAGACCGAGCCCGCCGGGCAGCTGGTGCTGTCGAACGGCACCCAGAACGTGCTCATCATCGTCCCGATGGGGCTGAGCACGGTGTCCTACGCGGTCACCGTCTGGAAGGCGGCTACGCACCGGTGCTGATCGGCGGACCGCTGCTGACCGTGTTCTGGATCGCGGTGATGTACCTCACCGTCCTGAGCTGACCGCGCCCGCGGCGATCATGTCCTGCAGCGTGGCGCGCAGGTCGGCGAAGCGCTCCTCGCCGAGGCTCTGCGCCCAGTCGGATTCGAGCTCGCGCGACGTCTGGTGCGCCGCGGCCTGCAGGGCGCGGCCGCGCTCGGTGAGGCGCACGATCCGCGCGCGCCCGTCCTGCGGGTCGTGGTGGCGCTCGATGTAGCCGCACCGCTCGAGCTCGCCGAGCGTGTCGTTGACCGCCTGCTTGCTCAGGCCGGCGAGGTCGGCGACCTCGCCCGGGCGCATGCCGTCGACGCCGGGCCAGCGGAACAGCGCGAACTGCGCGCGCGTGACGTCCGGATATCCGGCGCCGGCGAGGTGCTCGAACATGCGGTCGCGGTGCGCCTGCCAGGCGAGGCGCAGCAGGCCGCCGATGGCGGGCGGGTCGGTCCGCTCGTCGGTTGACATCGACCGTACGATACCCGTACCATAACGGTACGTCTACCGTACTACTTCGAAAAGCGAGTCATCCGATGGGAAGCGAGACGCAGGTGAAGGTCAAGAGCACCACGAGGGGCAGCGGCCGGGCCATCGACCTCTGGGGTTGGGCCCTGACGCTCCTCGAGGAGCCCGCCGACAACGGCGACGCCGCGCTGGTCTTCGAGGCGCGCACGCGCAGCGGGGGCGCCGTCCCGCCGCACACCGAGGACAACCACGAGTCCTTCTACGTCCTCGAGGGCGTCTTCGAGATCGAGGTCGACGGCGAGACGCGCCGCTGCGAGGTCGGCGACCACCTCGCCATCGCGCCCGGCGTCCTGCACTCGCTGCGCAACGCCGGCCCGGGCTGGGGCCGGCTCCTGATCAAGACGTCGCCGGGCAGCCAGCACCTGCGCTTCTTCGAGGCGCTCGGCGAGCCGCTCGCGCCCGGGGCCGACCCCACGCCGCTCACCGCGCCGCCCGAGTTCGAGCCGATCGCGGCCGCCGGGCGCGAGAGCGGCATGCACTTCGTCCCGCCCGCCGCAGGCTGATGGTCCAGCGACTGACCCTCACGCTCGACGGCATCACGGCGGGCGACTACCTGGCCTGGGCGCGCGATCCCGAGCCGCCGGGGCTCGGGCGCGAGCTGACGGCGATCGACCTGCGCGCCGACCCGCTCGGGGACACCGTCGAGGCCTGGCTGTCGTGGACGATCGTCCCGCCCGCGGCGCACGAGGCGGCGCGGGCCGCCGGCCTGCCGCTGACGCCCGAGGTGGTCTGCGTCGACGCCGGCGCGCTGGCCGTGGCCGCGTGAACCGCCGGTCCATGAGCAACCCTGTGGGACCCCGTGCCGCTCACCCTCGTCACCGGTCCCGCCAACGCCGAGAAGGCCGGCTTCGTGCTGGGCGCCTACCGCGCCGCGCTGGAAGAGGAGCCGATCCTCGTCGTGCCGACGTTCGCCGACGTCGACCACTACCGCCGCGAGCTGGCGGGGGCCGGCGCGGTGTTCGGCGTGCGTGTGGTCGCCTTCTCGGGCCTGATGCGCGAGATCGCGCGGCGGGCCGGGGTGGGGGGCAGGGCGCTTTCGCGCCTGGCGCGCGAGCGCGTGGCGGCTGCCGCGATCGCCCGGGTCCGCCTGGAGGCGCTCGCGGCGGCGGCCGCCACGCCGGGCTTCGTCCAGGCCCTGCTGCGCCTCGTCACCGAGCTCGAGGAACAGCGCATCGAGCCCGGGCGCTGGTGGGCCGCGATGCGGGCGTGGGGCGAGCGCGAGCCCGCGCGCGCGGCCTACGCCGAGGAGCTCGCGCGCCTGTACGGCGCCTATCGCGACGGCCTGCGCGCCATCGACCGCCGCGACCGCGTCCTGCACGACCAGGCGGCGCTCGACGCACTGCGCCTGGAGCCCGCGCGCTGGGGCGCGACGCCGGTCTTCCTCTACGGCTTCGACGACCTGCAGGCGCTCCAGCGCGACGCGATCGAGACGCTGGCGGTCCACGCGGGCGCGCCGGTCACCGTCTCGCTGGCCTACGAGCCCGGGCGCGCGGCCTTCGCCGGGCGCGGGGAGACCTTCCAGGAGCTGATGGCGCTCGGGCCCGAGCACGTCGAGCTCCCCGCGCTCGCCGAGCACTACGAGCGCCCCGCCCTGCACGCGCTGGAGCGCACGCTGTTCGAGCCGGCGGTGTCCCAGCGTCCCGATCCGGGCGACGCGCTGATGCTGCTCGAGGGCGGCGGCGAGCGCGCGGAGATCGAGCTCGTGGCCGCCCACGTCGCACAGCTGATCGGCGAGCGTGCCTTCGCGCCCGAGGACGTCGCCGTCGTCGTGCGCGAGCCGCGCGAGCACGCCGCCCTGCTCGAGCAGGTCTTCGGCGAGCTCGAGATCCCCTACGCGCTCGATCGCACCATCGCCGCCGGGCACACCGCGCTGGGGCGCGGCCTCGTCGCGCTGCTGCGCTGCGCGCTGTCCGGCGCCAGCGCCGACGACCTGCTCGCCTGGCTGCGCACCCCGGGCAAGCTCGCGCGGACCGACCTGGCCGACCGCCTCGAGCAGCGCGCCCGCATCGAGGGGGCGGCGACGGCGAAGCAGGCGCGGGCGCTGTGGGAGGCCGAGCACCCCGACTTCGTCCTGCACGAGGTCGATCGCGTGGCGGCGGCGGCCGGCGACCCGGCTGCGCTGTGCCGGCGCCTGGCCGCCGAGTGCGCCGCGCTCTTCGCGGCTCCCCATCGCGGCGAGGCTCGGGTGCTGGCCGGCCCGGAGGCGCTCGACGCGCGCGTCGCCGGTGCGCTGCGCTCGGCCCTGGGCGAGCTCGAGCGCCTGGCGGCGGTCGATCGCGCGCTCGTCCCGGCGCCCGACGAGCTCGCGCGCGTCCTGCACGACATCGAGGTGCGCGCCCACGACGACCGGCGCCCCGGGCTCGTGGCCATCACGAGCCCGCGGGAGCTGCGCGCCCGCCGCGTGCGGGCCGCCTTCCTGTGCGGCCTGCGCGAGGACGCCTTCCCTCGCCCGGCCACGCCCGAGCCGTTCCTGGGCGACGACGAGCGCCGCGCGCTCAACGCCGCCTCCGGCCTGCGCCTGCGCCTGCGCGAGGACCGCCTGGACGCCGAGCGCTACCTCCTCTACGCGGTCGCGAGCCGCCCGACCGAGCTGCTCGCGCTCAGCTGGCCCGCGGCCGACGACGAGGGCGAGCCGTGCGTGCGCTCGCTGTTCGTCGACGACGTCCTCGACAGCTTCGACCCGCGCGCCGCCGAGCGCGTCGAGCGCCGGGTGCTGGGGGCCGCCGGCTTCGAGGCCGCGCTGGCGCCGACCCCCAACGAGGCGGCGCGCCACGACCTCGCGGCCGGGCCGGGCTCGCCCGAGCCCGCCATGGCGTGGCTGCGCGACGCCCGCGTGCTGCGCAACCTCAACGAGCGCTCGACCTGGTCGGCCTCGGCGCTCGAGTCCTATGCCTCGTGTCCGGTGAAGTGGTTCGTCGAGCGCCTGCTGCGCCCGGCCGCGCTCGAGCCCGATCCCGAGCCGATGCTGCGCGGCGACCTCGCCCACCGCGTCCTCGAGGACACGCTGCGCGCGCTGTCCGACGGCGGCCCGCTCACGCCCGAGCGCCTCGACGAGGCCCGTGCGCTGCTGCGCGGCGCCCTCGACGCGCGCGCCGACGACGCGCGCATCTCGCCCAACCCCGAGCGGCGGCGCTCGGCGCTGCGGCGCCTGGAGGCCGACCTGCTGCGCTACGTCGAGCAGGCCGCCCGCGGCCAGTCGGCCTTCGCGCCGCGGGAGTTCGAGCTGCGCTTCGGGGGGCCCGACGACGCCCTGGGGCCGGCCGAGCTGGCCGGCGGCGAGCTTCGGCTGCAGGGCCGCATCGACCGCATCGACGTCAGCGCCGGCGGCGGCGAGGCGATCGTCTACGACTACAAGGGCAAGGGGGCGCCGCCGCAGGCCAGGTGGATCGACGACGCCAACCTGCAGGTCGGCCTCTACCTGCTGGCGCTGCCGCAGCTGCTCGACCTCGAGGCGGTCGGCGGGCTCTACCAGCCGCTGGGCCGCGACGACGATGGGCGCCCGCGCGGGCTGCTGCTCGACGGCGCCGACCCCGGCCTCACC
>CAWFMR010000004.1:0-358097 GCA_963816845.1 uncultured Actinomycetes bacterium
GGGCGTGCCCTTGGCGCTGCCGCCGACCGACGTCATGAACGAGGTCAGCGTGGCGAAGACCCCGCCGAGCGGCTGCTGGAGGTTGGCCGGGATGGAGACGACGAGCTTGCGGCCGAAGGCGCCGCTGTCGGACGCGAGCTTGCCGACGATGACGCTGTCGATCTTCAGCGGCGTGCTGCCCGTGCACGTGGAGGAGGACCGACTTGCCGCCCGGGCCGTTGTAGGCGGTGACCGTGAGGTCCTCGCGCTGGCCGAGCGCCAGGCCGGCGGCCTTGCCGGAGCCGATCTTGGCCTTCGCGCACGCCGGGGCGCCGCGAGCACCTGCGCCTCGGTGCAGCTGGGAAAGTCGCCGAGTTGAAGACGAGGCTCTTGTCGAAGTGGATCACGGCCGTGCGGGTGGCGAACCAGGGATCGGCGGGATCGAGCGCGACCTTCATGTCGACCGTCGGCGCGTCGACGGACTTCGGCTCGGCGGCCGTGCCGGCCTTGCTGTGGGCGAGCTTCACCGCGACGGACTGATGGCTGTTGACGGCCTGGGCGAGGCCGGCGGTGGCGAGGGAGAGGATCAGCGCGCCGGCGAGGGCCAGCGACAGGTCTTACGCAATGAGTGCTCCTGGAACGTGAGACGGGGGAGCTGGAGCGCAGTGGTCTGCGGTTCGTCAAGTTGACAGTTCGTAAATGTTCGATAATTCTTTGCGCCGATGAGGGCACTGGAGCGCACGACGCCACGGCCAGGCAGGGCTCCCGCGGACGACGCCGCGCGCAACTCGCCCAGGCGGCGCTGGCGGGTCGCCGCCGAGCAGGGGTACGCGGGCCTATTCGCTCGACGAGGTGGGCGAGCGCGCCGGGGGTCACCCGCAACCTGCTCTACCACTACTTCCCGCGGGGGCGGCCTCGACGTGTTCTTGGCCGCCCTCGAGGGCGCCGGCCGATCAGCTGACCGGCGATTTCATCGTGGCGATCCGAGCCGGCCGCTTGGCCGAGCGCCTCGCGGCCAATACCGACCGCGCCATCGAGCACGCCGCCCGCGCGAGCGATGCCTGGCTCGTGTCGCGTGGCGCGCTCTAGGCGGCGGAGCCCGAGATCCAGGCCGTCCTCGAGCGCTGCCGCGACGCGGTGGTCAGGGGCATGGCCCTCAACCACCTCGGCACCGACGATCCGCCGCCCCTGGCGCGCGTGGCGCTGCGCGCGTACCTTCGACTTCCACCAGACCGCGCTGGAACGAGTGGCGCGACAGTGGCCTCGACCGCGACGCTGCTCTCGCCCTCCTGGAGCGCACGCTCGCCGGCAGCTCCGTCGCCGCGATCGCCGACTAGGGGCCGGCAGCGCCCAGTCGGGCCCGACGAGCACCGGCTCGGGCACGAGGGCGACGCCGAAGGCGTCCTGCACACCCCCGGCGATCTCGCGCGCGAGGGCGATGAGCTCCGCTGTCGTCCCCGCCCCGCGGTTGGTGAGCGCGAGCGTGTGCTTGCCCGAGATCGCGATGCCCTCGGGGTCGCCGTGCCCACGGCGAAGCCCGCGCGCTCGATGAGCCAGGCGGCCGATGTCTTGACGTGCCCGTCGGCGTCGGGCCACGCGGGGGGCGGGGCGTCGGGGCCGAGGCGCTCGGCGGCGCGGGCGCTCAGGGCCGCGAACGCGTCGGCGTCGAGCACCGGGTTGGTGAAGAACGAGCCCGCCGAGACGGTATCGGCGTCGTCGGGGTCGAGGACCATGCCCTTGCCGCGCCGCAGCGCCAGCACCGCCTCGCGCACGTCGGCCAGCGGCCCGCGCGCCGACCTCGACGCCCAGGGTGCGGGCGAGCTCGGGATAGCGGATCGGCGCCGAGCGCTGCGAGGCCTCCAGGGCGAAGCTCACCGCGAGGACCACCCAGCGCCCCGGCTCGCGCTTGAACGCGCTCGCGCGGTAGGTGAAGCCGCAGTCGGCCGGGGCGAGCGTGCGACGGCGCCGTCGGCGCGATCGAGCACGCGCACGGCGGTGATCGTCTCGGCCACCTCCTGGCCGTAGGCGCCGACGTTCTGGATCGGCGTGGCGCCGACCGAGCCCGGGATGCCCGCCAGGCACTCCACACCGGCCAGGCCGCCGGCCACGCAGTCGGCCACGAGCGGGTCCCACGGCTCGCCGGCGGCGACCTCCAGCGTGGCGCCGTCGCGCGCGATGCCGCGGGTGGCGATCCTCACGACGGTCCCGGGGAAGCCCTCGTCGGCCACGACGACGGTCGAGCCGCCCGCCAGCACGAGCAGCGGCTCGCCGGCCCGATCGGCCTCGGTGACGGCGTCGACCAAGGCCTGCTCGTCGCGGCCTCCAGATAGCGGGCCGCGGGGCCGCCGAGGCGCAGGGTCGTCAGGTCGCTCAGGCGCACGGCGCCTCAGGGTAGGGATCCGCGCGGCCGCGTCGAAGGACGCACCCGGATGCCCCTGCCCGCGTTGTCGCTGCCGCGCCGCCGCCCGCCCGCCCGCGCCGTCGCGGGCTGCGCGTGCGTCCTGGCGCTGCTGGGCGGCGCGGTGGCTGTGGCTGCGCGACTCGGGGCTGGTGGCGGTCGACCAGGTCAGCGTCACCGGGCTGAGCGGCACCGAGGCCCCGCGCGTGCGCGCCGCCCTGGAGGGTGCCGCGCGCGACATGACCACCCTGCACGTGCGCCCCGACCAGCTGCGCACGGCCGTCGAGCCGTATCCGTCGATCATGGCCGTCGACGCCCACCCGGACTTCCCCCACGGGCTGCGCATCGTCGTCCACGAGCACGTCGCCGTCGCGGCGCTGGCCTCGGGCTCCGACCGCGTGCCCGTGGCGGCCGACGGCACCCTGCTGCGCGGCAGCTCCACCAGCGGCCTGCCCGTCGTGGCCGTGGCCGCTCCGCCGCCCGGCGACACGCTGACCGACCAGCGCACGCTGCGCGTCGTCACCCTGCTGGCCGCCGCGCCGCCCGAGCTGCGCGCCAAGGTCAGCCGCGTGTACCCCGGGCCGCGCGGGCTGACGGCCCCGCTGGCCAACGGGCCGATCCTGTACTTCGGCGGCGCGGACCGCCTGCGGGCGAAGTGGACGGCGGCCGCCCGCGTGCTCTCCGACCGCAGCTCGGCGGGCGCCACCTACATCGATCTGCGCCTGCCCGAGCGCCCGGCGGCGGGCGGCCTCGAGGACCCGACGCCGGCCGCGCCCGAGCAGCCGACGCAGAGCGCTCCGCAGGTCGGCGCGCAGCCCGCGCAGCCGCAGGCTCAGCCCTCCCAACCCCAGACACAGCCGGTGGGACCATGACCTAACCCTCGACTTGTGGTCGAGGGTGGTCTCGACCGCGAATCTCCTGCACAACTTGAGGGTTCCGGAAACTGCAAGGATCCTTGCTGCCCTAGACTTCGCGTTGACACGGTTCGATGCCCGTGCATACCGTGCATGCGCGCACAGGCACGACCGGGGGCGCGCAAAACCTTCAACGCTAGATCGAGGCTCGGTCGGAACCCATGGAAAGCAGCGGAAGCTATCTCGCGGTCATCAAGGTCGTCGGCGTCGGCGGCGGTGGCACGAACGCGGTCAACCGGATGGTCGACGCGGGCCTGCGCGGCGTGGAGTTCATCGCGGCCAACACCGATGCCCAGGCGTTGCAGATGTGCGACGCCGACATCAAGCTGAACATCGGCCACGACCTGACCCACGGCCTCGGCGCGGGAGCCAACCCGGAGGTCGGCTTCGGCGCGGCCGCCGAGTCGCGCGACGACATCAAGGAGGCGCTCAAGGGCGCGGACATGGTGTTCGTCACCGCCGGCGAGGGCGGCGGCACCGGCACGGGCGCCGCGCCCGTCATCGCCGAGATCGCCAAGAACGAGATCGGCGCGCTGACCGTCGGCGTCGTGACCAAGCCGTTCGACTTCGAGGGCTCGCAGCGCATGCGCCAGGCCGACGAGGGCATCGGCCGCCTGCGCGACGTCGTCGACACGCTGATCGTCATCCCCAACGAGAAGCTCCTGAACATCGTCGAGCGCCGCACGACGATCCTCGAGGCCTTCCGCGAGGCCGACAACGTCCTGCGCCAGGGCGTGCAGGGGATCACCGACCTCATCACGATCCCCGGCCTCATCAACCTCGACTTCGCCGACGTGCGCACGATCATGACCGACGCCGGCTCGGCGCTCATGGGCATCGGACAGGCCGGCGGCGAGAACCGCGCGGTCGAGGCCGCCAAGCAGGCGATCGCCAGCCCGCTGCTCGAGGAGTCCGTCGAGGGCGCCACCGGCATCCTGCTCAACATCACCGGCGGCAAGGACATCGGCCTGTTCGAGATCAACGAGGCCGCCGAGGTCGTCCAGAGCGCCGCCGACTCGACCGCCAACATCATCTTCGGCTCGGTCATCGACGAGCAGATCGGCGACGAGGTCCGCGTGACGGTCATCGCCACCGGCTTCGACCACGGCCGCGCCCGCCCGCGCACCGCGCGCGAGGAGACCCGCGACCGCGCCAGCCGGCGCGACCGCAGCCCGCGCGTCGGCGAGCGCGAGCGCTCGTCGTTGGAGATCTCCGACGACGACATCGACATCCCGCCCTTCCTGCGGGATCGCTGAGCGCCGGCGTTCGCCTTCGGACGCCCCGCCCTCCCCACTTTTCGGCGGCGGACTAGCCGGATGTCCGGTCAAATTCGGCGTCCCCCGACCGTAAGCTCGGTCATGGAGTTCGACCAGCCCGGGGGAAACGCCGTGCCCGAGATGACGACCGACGATCTTGCCCAGCACCTCGAGGCGCTCGCGGAGTCCACCGAGGACGACCGCGACCAGCTCCTCCACGATCTGCTGGTCCAGGTCTACCCGACCAAGAGCACTCAGGACAGCTAGTCCGCGCCACCCGCGCCCGGGCCCGACGGCCCCGGCGCATGGCCGCCGCGTTGCTAGTGTCCTGGCGCGGTGGCCGCCGCCTCCTCTTCCCAGACGCTCAAGCGCACGCCGCTGTACGACCGCCACGTCGCCGCGGGGGCGAAGCTCGTGCCGTTCGCGGGCTGGGAGATGCCCGTGCAGTACGCGGGCATCCGCGAGGAGCACGTCGCCGTGCGCGACGCCTGCGGCGTCTTCGACGTCTCGCACATGGGCGAGATCGAGACCAGCGGGCCGCAGGCCCTCGCAGCTCCTGCAGCGCCTGCTCTCCAACGACGTCGAGAAGCTCGCCGTGGGCGGCGCGCAGTACTCCGTGCTGTGCCGCGAGGACGGCGGCGTGCTCGACGACCTCTTCACCTACCGCTCGGCGCCCGACCGCTTCCTGACCGTCACCAACGCCGCCAACCACGAGAAGGACCTCGCCTGGTTCCAGGCCCACGCCGGCGGCTTCGACGTCGAGGTCGAGCGACGCCCACGACCGCTACGCGATGCTCGCCGTCCAGGGCCCGCGGGCGCGCGAGATCGTCCAGGCGATGGCCGACGCCCCGCTGCCCGCGCGCTTCACCACCGCGACGCGCCTGCTGTGCGGCCGCAGCGCCCTGGTCTGCGGCACCGGCTACACCGGCGAGGACGGCGTCGAGCTGCTCTGCGACCCCGCCGACGCGGCGGCGCTGTGGGACGCGCTCACCCGCCGCGGCGCGGCGCCCGCCGGCCTGGCCGCGCGCGACACGCTGCGCCTCGAGGTCTGCTTCCACCTCTACGGCAACGACCTGATGGAGGAGCGCGGGCCGATCGAGGCCGGGCTGGGCTGGTGCTGCAAGGAGGACACGGGCTTCATCGGCTCCGACGCCGTGCGCGCCGTCCGCGCGGCCGGCCCGAGCGAGAAGCTCGTGCCGTTCGCGCTGACCGGCGCCGGCATCGCGCGCCAGGGCAACCCGGTGGTCGGCGGCGGCGAGGTGACCAGCGGCACCCTGTCGCCGTGCCTGGGCATCGGCATCGGCATGGCCTACGTGCCCGCCGAGCGCGCGCAGCCCGGCACCGCGCTCGAGATCGACGTGCGCGGCAAGGTCCGCCCCGCCGTGGTGGGCACCAAGCCGCTCTACCGCAAGGAGAACGATGGCTGACGCCAGCTACCCCGACGACCTGCTCTACCACCCCGAGCACGACTGGGCTCGCCTCGACGGCGACACCGCCACGTTCGGCATCACCTGGTACGCGCAGGACGCGCTCGGCGAGGTCGTCTTCTTCGACCCGCCCGAGGTCGGCAGCACGGTGAGCAAGGACGAGCCCTACGCCGAGGTCGAGTCGGTCAAGGCCGTGTCCGACGTGATCGCGCCGCATGTCGGGCGAGATCGTCGAGGTCAACACGGCGCTGGCCGACAAGCCCGAGAAGATCAACGAGGACCCCTACGGCGAGGGCTGGCTGGTCCGGGTCAGGCTGTCGGACCCCAGCGAGGGGGACGCCCTGCTCGACGCGGCCGCGTACTCCAAGAGCCTGTCCTGAGTGAGCAGCTACACGTCGACAACCGCCGAGGACCTCCAGGCGATGCTGGCCGCGATCGGCGTCGCGTCGCTCGAGGAGCTCTTCGATCGCCAGATCCCGGCCGCCGTGCGCCTGCAGCGCGCGCTCGACCTGCCGGCCGGCATGGCCGAGCAGGACGTCTACGCGCACCTGCGCGCGCTGGCGGCGCGCAACACGAGCGCCGAGGACGAGGTCACCTTCCTCGGCGCCGGCATGTACGACCACTACGTCCCGGCGGTCATCGACATGCTCATGGGGCGCTCGGAGTTCCTGACGCCGTACACGCCCTACCAGCCCGAGATCTCCCAGGGCGGGCTGCAGGTGATGTTCGAGTACCAGACGGCGATCTCCGAGCTGACCGGCCTGCCGGTCTCCAACGCGACGCGTCTACGAGGGCCCGCAGCGCCGTCGGCGGCCGCCGCCTACCTGGCCAAGCTGGCCAACGGCAAGCGCGAAGGTCGTCGTCTCGCGCGGCGTGCACCCGCACTCGCGCGCGGCGCTGCGCACGCTGCGCCGCCGGCTACGGCCACGAGATCGTCGAGGTCGGCCTGCGCGACGGCGTCACCGACCCCGACGCCTGGGCCGCCGCGATCGACGAGGACACGAGCGCCGTCATCTTCCAGCAGCCGAACTTCCTCGGCGCCGTCGAGGACGCCGCCGCGCTGGCGGGCGCGGCCAAGGACTCGCCCGCGGTCGTCGTCGGCTCGTACGACCCGATCCCGCTCGGCATCCTCAAGCCGCCGGGCGAGTGCGGCGTCGACGTCGCCGTCGGGCGAGGGCCAGACGCTCGGCAACCGGCTGGACTTCGGCGGCCCGTCGTTCGGCTTCTTCGCCGCCACCGAGGCCTACCTGCGGCGCATGCCCGGGCGCATCGCGGGCGAGACGCGCGACGTCGACGGGCGCCGCGGCTTCGTGCTCACGCTGCAGACGCGCGAGCAGCACATCCGCCGCGAGAAGGCGACCTCGAACATCTGCACGGCCCAGGCGCTCAACGCGCTGGCGGGCGTCGTCTACCTCACCTGGCTGGGCCGCCGCGGGCTCGTCGAGCTCGGCGAGCTGCTGCTGCAGCGCACGCACTACGCGCGCGAGACGCTGACGGCGCTCGACGGCGTCGAGGCGCTGCACGAGCAGCCGGTCGTGCGCGAGTTCGCCGTGCGCTTGGACGCGCCGGTCGATCGCGTCATCGCCCGCTGCCAGGACGCCGGCGTCAATCCCGGCTTCGCGCTGGGCCGCGAGTACGACGAGCACCCCGACGGCCTGCTCGTCGCCATCACCGAGCAGCGCTCCAGGGCGGACATCGACCGCCTGGCCGACGTCCTGGGTACCGCCGTGGCCGCCGAGCGCCAGACCGCGGGCGTGGGGGCATGAGCGCCGCCACCGAGACGCCGCTGCAGCGCGAGGCGGCGACGACGATCTTCGAGAAGGGCGCTCCCGGGCGCCGCGCGTTCACCTGCCCCGAGATGGACGTCCCGCGTGGTCGACGGGCCTGCTGCCGGACGCGCCTGCGGCGCGCCGAGCCGCCGCGCCTGCCCGAGGTCTCCGAGCCCGAGCTCGTGCGCCACTACGTCAACCTCTCCAAGCGCAACTTCGACCTCGACTCGGGCTTCTACCCGCTCGGCTCGTGCACGATGAAGCACAACCCGCGCCTGCACGAGCGCGTCGCGGCGCTGCCGGGCCACGCCCGGCTGCACCCGCTGCAGGACCCCGCGCACGCCCAGGGCGCGCTGGAGCTGATGTGGAACCTCGAGCGCGCGCTGGCCGAGATCGCCGGGCTGCCGCACGTCTCGCTGCAGCCCAGCGCCGGCTCGCACGGCGAGCTGGCCGGCGTGCTGCTGACCAAGGCCTTCCACGCCGACCACGGCGAGGAGCGCACCAAGGTCCTCACCCCCGACACCGCGCACGGCACCAACCCGGCGACGGTGACGATGGCCGGCTACGAGGTCGTCAAGGTCGGCACCAACGCCGACGGCGGCGTCGACCTCGACGACCTGCGCGCCAAGGCCGACGAGGACGTCGCCTGCCTGATGCTCACGAACCCCAACACGCTGGGGATCTTCGACGCCAACATCGAGGAGATCGCGCACGTCGTGCACGACGTGGGGGCGACGCTCTACTACGACGGCGCCAACCTCAACGCCGTGATGGGCATCTCGCGCCCGGGCGACATGGGCTTCGACATCGTGCACTTCAACCTGCACAAGTCCTTCACCCAGCCCCACGGCGGCGGCGGCCCCGGCTCGGGCCCGATCGCGGTCTCCGATCGCATCGAGCCCTACCTGCCGCGCCCGGTCATCACGCGTCGGCGGGCACCGCCGACGAGCCGGCGGTCGTGCGCTTCGACCTCGACGACGCGCGGCCGAAGTCGATCGGCAAGCTGCGCGGCTTCCAGGGCAACTACGGCTGCTTCGTGCGCTCCTACGCCTACATCCGCTCGCTGGGCGCCGAGGGGCTCAAGGACGCCTCGCGAGACGGCCGTCCTCAACGCCAACTACCTGCTCGCGCGCCTGCGCCGAGCTCGGCGTGGCCGACCAGCTGCCGCTCGCCTTCGGCGAGCTGTGCATGCACGAGTTCGTCCTCTCCGGGGCGCCGATGAAGCGCGAGCTGCAGATCCGCACGCTCGACCTCGCCAAGCGCCTGCTCGACCACGGCTTCCATCCGCCGACGGTCTACTTCCCGCTGCTGGTCGACGAGGCCCTGCTCATCGAGCCGACCGAGACCGAGACGCGCGAGACGCTCGACGCCTTCGCCGACGTCGTGGCCGACATCCTGCGCGAGGCGCGCGAGGACCCGACGATCGCCCGCGAGGCGCCGTACTCGACGCCGGTGCGCCGGCTCGACGAGGCGGCCGCGGCGAAGCGCCCGGTCATCCGCCAGGCGCTGTAGCGCTAAGCCGCACTGCACCCTCCCACGGACTGTCTGCGAACGCACACGGCGGTGGACGTCCCCGACCCGCGGTGGGAGGGTCGAATGCAGCTTGGGCGAGTTCCACGACCGTGTGCTCTGAAGGGGGGCAACATGGCGAACCAAGAGATGTCCCGCCGCACCCTGCTGAAGGGTGGCGGTGCGGCCTTCGCCGGGTTGACGACGGTCCACGTGGCCGGGCCGGCGCACGCCTTCCCGGGCCATCCCGGCGACGAGGTCATCCCGTGGCTGGACCAGCCCGCGCCGAACCCCGTCCCGCAGATCGCCCAGCGCCAGCTGATCTGGGAGGAGCTCGACTCCTGGCTGACGCCCGCCGACGAGTTCTTCATCATCAGCCACTACAACACTCCGGCGCTCGATCAGGCGACCCATCGCCTCGGCATCGGTGGCCTCGTCGCGCGGCCGCAGTCGCTGACGCTGGCCGACCTCCGGGCCCGCCCGCGCCGCGAGGTGACCTTCACCATGGAGTGCTCGGGCAACACGGGGCTGCCCTTCCTCATCGGCGCCGTCGGCAACGCCCGCTGGACGGGAACGCCGCTGGCCCCGCTCCTGGAGCGCGCGGGCATCCTCGAAGCGGGCATCGAGGTGATCTTCTGGGGGGCCGACTCCGGTCCGGTGACCATTCGCGACAACTCGGGGATCGTCCGGCAAGGATCGGGCACCGGCGTCGACGACGGCGCCGGCGCACTCGACCTGACCATCACCGAGCAGTTCGCCCGCAGCATGTCGGTCGAGGACGCGCTGAACCGCGACAACCTGCTCTGTTACGACATGAACGGTGCGCCGCTGCCCCGCGAGCACGGCTTCCCGCTGCGCCTGATCGCCCCGGGCTGGTATGGAGTGGCCAACGTCAAGTGGCTGACGCGCATCGAGATCGTCGACCAGCGCTACGCGGGCCGCTTCATGGCGCGCGACTACGTGACGATCCGCGAGGCGACGCGCGACGGCAGGACCGTCTGGACGTTCTCGACGGTCAGGCACGACCGTCTGAAGTCGGCCCCGGCCAAGGTCACGCGCCGGCGCGGCCGCTACGCGATCATGGGCGCCGCCTGGGGCGCGCCGATCGCGGAGGTCGAGGTCCGGATCGACGACGGGCCGTGGATGACGGCCGAGCTGGACGATCCGCCCACGCCCAAGAGCGGCTCTCGGGGCCGCAGCGAGTTCGCTTGGCGGTTCTGGACGCTGAAGTGGGGCAGGCCGACGGCCGGCGAACACCGGATCGCGTCGCGGGCGTTCGACGTCGACGGCAACCTCCAGCCGGCGCCCGACGATCCGTACCTCGCCGGCAAGGTCACGTTCTGGGAGAGCAACGGCCAGATCACTCGCAGAGTGCGCATTCCGGCCGACGCGTAAGCGTCTGTCGTACCCGTTGCGCGCACTCGCGCAGGAGTGCGATTGAAACGTGGCGCGTGTGGGCATAGGGGAGTTCGTCGCGAGCTTCTCGCGGCCCGGCCATTCGCCCCCCAGGCCGGCTTGAGAGCGGGAGCCCGCTCCGGCGCCCTCGACGCCATCGCCCCCCAGGTGTTCGAGAGCTTGTCGGAGCGGAGCTCCCGCTTTCCTTTTCGTGCGGCCCGATAGCGTCCCGGCCGTGCGCATCTTCTCCGGCATCCAGCCCACCGGCCGCAAGCACCTCGGCAACTACATCGGGGCCATCCGCCAGTGGGTGGAGGGCCAGGATCGCGGCGACCCCGCGATCTACTGCGTCGTCGACCTGCACGCGATCAGCGTGCCCTACGACCCCGTCGAGCTGCGCACCGGGCTCTACGACCTGGTCGCGCTGCTGCTGGCCGCGGGCATCGACCCGCAGCGCAGCGTGCTCTTCCGCCAGGGCGACGTGCAGGAGCACACCGAGCTGACCTGGCTGCTGTCGTCGGTGACCGCCGTCGGCGAGCTCAACCGCATGCACCAGTTCCGCGACAAGTCGCTGGGACAGCGCGAGCTCGTGTCCGCCGCGCTGCTCTTCTACCCGTCCTCCAGGCCGCCGACGTGCTCGCCTACCGGGCGCACGAGGTGCCCGTGGGCGAGGACCAGCGCGAGCACATCGAGCTCATGCGCGACGTCGCGCGGCGCTTCAACGCGCGCTTCGGCGAGGACATCCTGGTCATCCCCGAGCACCGCATCCCCGAGATCGGCGGGCGGATCATGGACCTCCAGGAGCCCTCGAACAAGATGTCGACCACCGGCGGGACCCCGGAGGGGACCGTCCTCGTCCTCGACGAGCCGGCGACGATCGAGAAGAAGATCAAGCGCGCGGTGACCGACTCCGGCAGCGACATCGTCCGCGCCGCCGACAAGCCCGGGGTGTCGAACCTCATCGAGATCCTCGCGATCGCCCGCGGGGCTGACGCCCGCGGCGGTCGAGGAGGAGATGCGCTCGGCGCGCGGCTACGGCGACCTCAAGGCCGCGACGGCCCAGGCGGTGGTCGAGATGCTGGCGCCGCTGCAGCGAGCGCTACGCCGACCTGCGCGGCGACGAGGAGCGCCTGGAGGAGATCCTCGCCGAAGGGGCCGAGAAGGCGCGCGCGATGGCGCGCGAGACGCTGGCCGACGTGCGCGAGGCCATGGGCGTCGGGCGCCCGCGGTCCTAGCTCGCCCCACGTGCGCCGGCTCAGTCTGCTCGTCGGCGCCATCGTCCTCGTCGACACGATGTTCTACGCGGCGATCACGCCGCTGCTGCCCGACCTCGTCGACGAGCTGGGCCTCGGCAAGAACGGCGCCGGCGTGCTGGCCGGCTCCTATGCGGCCGGGACGCTCATCGGCGCGCTGCCGGGCGGCTGGCTGGCCGCGCGCGCGGGCGTCAAGGCGACGGTGCTCGCCGGGCTGACGCTCATGTCGGTCAGCGGCCTGGCCTTCGCCTTCGGCTCCTCGGTCGTCGTGGTCGACCTCGCGCGCTTCATGCAGGGCGTGGGCGGGGCGTGCACGTGGGCGGGCGGGATGGCGTGGGTGGCCGGCGAGGCGCCGCGCGAGCGCCGCGGCGAGGTCATCGGCGGGGTCCTGGGCGCGGCCATCTTCGGCGTCCAGCTCGGGCCGGTGGTGGGCGCGCTGGCCACGGCCATCGGGCGCGAGGCCGCGTTCTCGACCACGGTGCTGTTCGGCCTGGGGCTGGGGGCGTGGGCGCTGACCATGCCGGCGCGCGGCGGGTCGGCGGTCCTCACCGCGCCGGCGGCGGCGCTGCGCCAGCGCTCGATGCTCGCGGGCATGTGGCTCACGGCGCTGCCGGCGGCCGCCTTCGGCGTGCTCGACGTGCTCGCGCCGCTGCGCCTGGCCGCGCTGGGAGCCAGCGGCCTCGCGCTGGGGGCCACGTTCTTCGCCGCGGCGGGCGTCGAGGCCGTCATCGCGCCCGGGGCGGGCCGGGCCGCCGATCGCCGCGGCGCGCTGCCCGTCGCGCGCATGGGGCTGGCCATCGGCACCGTGGCGCTCGTCGTGCTCCAGCTGCCGGGCAGCGCGTGGGGGCTGGCGGTCACCGTCGTCTTCGTCGCCGGCCTGCTCGGCGTGCTGTGGGTGCCGGCCGGGCTGCTGCTCACCGCCGGGGCGGAGCTCATCGACCTCGACGACGCCTACGCCTACGCGTTCTTCAACCTGGCGTGGGCGGGCGGCTTCACGATCGGCGCGGCGGGCGGCGGCGCCGCTGGCCCAGGTCACCGCCGATGCCGTCCCCTATCTGCTCATCGCGGCGGCCTACGGCGCGTCGCTTGCGGTCGCCGACCGGGCCTCTCGCTACCTTGTCGCCCGTGACGCCCGTCCCCATCGCTGACCTCGAGCTCGACCTGGAGGTGTTCTCCGGGCCGTTCGACCTGCTGCTCACGCTCGTCCTGCGCGAGGAGGTCGACCTGCTCGAGGTGGAGCTGGCCGACGTGGTCCTCAGCTACCTCGACTTCCTCGAGAGCCGCGGCGAGCTCGACCTCGAGGCGGCGACCGAGTTCCTCGTCCTCATCGCGGCCCTGCTGGAGCTCAAGTCGCGGCTCATGCTGCCGCGCGAGGAGGAGGAGCTGCTCGACCTGGAGCCGGGCGAGGCCGCCGAAGAGCTGCTGGCGCGCATGCTCGAGGCGCGCCGCTACCGCCGGGCGGCCGAGCACCTGGCCAACCGCCTGGCCGACGAGGAGGGCCATCGCTTCCGCGCCGCGCCGCTCCCGCCGGCGCTGCGCCGCGTCACCTACGACGACGCGGGCGCGGTCTACGAGCCCGCCCAGCTCGGCGCCGCCATCGGCGGCCTGCTGCGCGTGCCTCCGCCGCTGCGCCTCGACCACCTGACCATCCCGCGCGTCACGGTGGCCGAGCGCCTCTCGCACCTGCGCTCGCTCCTGCGCCGCGGCGCGTGCTCGTTCGACGACGCCGTCCGCGGCGCCGATCGCGTGACGGTGGCGGTCACGCTCTTCGCGCTGCTCGAGCTCTACAAGCAGGGCGAGGCCACCTGGCGCCAGGACGAGCCGTTCGGCGACATCGCCATCACCGCCATGGCCCACGTCCCGGCACGCGAGGCGTCCGCGTCGTGAGCGCCCTGGCCCGCACGCTCGAAGCGCTGCTCTTCCTCTCCAGCGAGCCGGTGAGCGCCGCCGACCTGGCCGCGGCGGCCGAGTGCGACGCCGACGAGCTGGTCGAGGCGCTCGAGGAGCTGCGCGCGGCCTACGCGCCGGGCGAGCGCGGGCTCGTCCTGCGCGAGCTCGCCGGGGGCTTCACCCTGGCCACGGCGCCGGACACCGAGCCCGCCGCGCGCCGCCTGCTGGCCAAGCCGCGGACCCCGCCGCTGACCCCCGCGCAGGCCGAGACGCTGGCCATCGTCGCCTACCTGCAGCCCGTCTCGCGCCCGGAGATCACGCGCATCCGCGGCGTCAGCGCCGACTCGGCGTCGGGGACCCTGCTCGAGCGCGGTCTCGTCGAGGAGGGCGGGCGCTCGCAGTTCGGCGCGGTCCTGTACCGCACGACGCCGCTCTTCCTCAAGCTCTTCGGGCTCTCCTCGCTCGACGACCTGCCGGACCCGAGCGTGTGGGACCCGACGCCCGACGAGGAGGCCGACCTGCGCGAGCGCCTGCTGAAGGCCGGCGAGGCGAGGGCGGGCGGCGGCCCGGCGGTGGCGGACGCGGCTTGAGGCCCCGATGCGGACGCTCTCCGAAGACCTCGCCGAGCGCATGCGCGAAGGCGGCGACGGGCGCTCGGACATCTGGCGCGCCTTCGCCGATCGCGAGCTCTTCGCGCGCGTCGTGGCCGCGCTGGCGGCGCCCTACCGCGGCGAGCGCTACACCAAGGTCGCCGGCGTCGAGGCGCGGGGCTTCGTCCTGGGCGGGGCCATGGCGGCGCACACCGGCGCCGGCTTCGTCGCCGTGCGCAAGGAGGACGGCTGGCTGCCCGGCGAGCTCGCCGAGGCCGTGACCGGGCCCGACTGGCAGGGCCACACCCATGCGCTGCGCATGCAGCGCGACGCGCTGGGCCCCGAGGATCGCGTCGTCCTCGTCGACGACTGGTTCGAGACCGGTGCGCAGGCGCTGGCCGCGCGCCAGCTCATCGAGGGCACGGGCGCGACGCTCGTGGGCATGTCGATCGTGGTCGACGACCTCTCCGACGAGGCCCGCGAGGGCCTCGGACGGCTGCACGCGCTGCTACGGGCTGACGCGCTCTAGCCAGGGCTGGAGCAGCTCGGCGGTCGCCTCCGGGCGCTCGAGGGCGATGAGGTGGCCGGCGTCCTTGACGACGGCGCGCTCGGCGCCGTCGATCGCGGCGGCGAGCTGGTCGGCGATGACGGCGAAGTCGGGCATCGGGTCCTTGGCGCCGGAGACGACGAGGGTCGGGACCGCGATGGCGCCGAGGTCGACCGGCAGCGGGCGCTCCTGGGCCTCGACGCCCTGCTGGAGCACGAAGGCGTCGCGCGTCATCTCCTCCACGAGGTCGCGCACGCCGGGGCGCGGCTTCCAGGCGCGCAGGCCGAGCGCCACCGCGCCGTCGATGTCCCCGGCCTCGAGCAGCGCCTCCTCCTTCTCGCGGAAGGCGACGATCTCCGGCGACCATTCGGACTCGTCGCGATCGCGGTTGGTCGAGGCCAGCAGCGCCAGCCCGTTGACGCGCTCGGGCGCCTTGGTCGCCAGCTGCAGCGCGACCCAGCCGCCGAACGACGCGCCCACGAGGGTGGCGCGCCTGATGCGCAGGTCGTCGAGCATGCGCAGGAGGTCCTCGGCGTGGGAGTACTCGCCCGGCGGCAGCGGCGTGCTCCCGTGCCCGCGCAGGTCGGGGATGTGCAGGCGCCGGCCCTCGAGGCGCTCGGCCAGCGGGTGCCACATGCGCCCGTCGACGCCGCCGGCGTGGACGAAGACGACGTGCGGCACCCGGCGGCTGCGCCAGAGCTTCATGCCTTCGCCGCCAGCTGGCCGCACGCGGCGTCGATGTCGCGTCCGCGCGTGAGGCGCACGGTCGCGCCGATGCCGTGCTCCTCGAGCACGGCCTGGAACGCGGCGATCGCCTCGCGGCTCGAGCCGTCGTACATCCCGGTCGGGTTGTAGGGGATGAGGTTGACCTTGAACATCTTGGGGTCGAGGACGCGGGCCAGCTGGACGGCCTGCTCGTAGCGGTCGTTGACGCCGCCGAGCATCACGTACTCGACGAAGACCATGCGTCGCTTGGCCTCGTAGAAGCGCCGGCAGGCGGCGAGCACGTCGGCCAGCGGATAGCGGTCGTTGACCGGCATGATCTCCGAGCGCAGCGCGTCGTCGGCGGCGTGGACGGAGAGCGCCAGGCGGATCGGCATCGGCTGCGCGGCGAGCGCGTCGATCCCGGGGATCCAGCCGACCGTCGAGATCGCCGTGCGGCGGTGCGCGATGCCCAGGTCGGGCAGGCGCTCGCAGGCGGCCAGGACGTTGTCGAGGTTCATCATCGGCTCGCCCATGCCCATGAACACGGCGTGGTCGACGTCGTCCAGACGCCGGAAGTGCAGCGCCTGGTCGAGGATCTCGCTGGCCGTGAGGTTGCGCCCGAACTTCATCTGGCCCGGTGGCGCAGAAGCTGCAGGTCAGCGGGCAGCCCGACTGCGAGGACAGGCACAGCGAGCGCCGATCGTCGCGGTAGCGCATGAGGACGGCCTCGACCGGTCGTCCGTCGTGGGTGCGGAACAGGGCCTTGACCGTGCCGTCGCGCGCGTGCGCCTCGTCCTCGAGGGTCAGCGAGGAGAACGGGACCTCGGCGGCCAGCCGCTCGCGCAGGGCGACCGGCAGGTCGGTCATCGCGTCGTAGCCGGCGGCGCCGCGGGCCGTCCACGCCCACACCTGGCCGGCGCGGAAGCGCGGCTCGCCCGCCGAGCGCAGGCGCTCAGAGAGCAGCTCGAGGTCCATCGCGGACACGGTAGCGGCGCGCGCACTGTGCGCGACGTCACGGGAAGCCGACCCGGGGGCCCGCGTCAGATCTGTCATGCGCGTTCTCATGACGACCAAGGCCGGGGCCGGTCACTTCGGCCCGCTGATCCCCTTCGCCCGTGCCTTCCAGCGCGCCGGCGCCGACGTCCTCGTCGCGGCCCCCCGCGAGGCGGCCGCGATGGTCCGGGCCGAGGGCCTGCCGCTGTGGGCCTTCGACGACCCGCCGGCCGGGGAGCGCGACGCGATCTTCGCCGAGGTTCAGGCCATGGGCCCCGAGGTCTCGACCGTCGGGCGCGTGGTGGGCGACATCTTCGCGCGCATCGACGCCCGCGCCGCCTTCCCCGGCGTGCTCGCGGCCTGCCACGCGTGGGGGCCCGACGTCGTCGTCAGCGAGATCACCGAGTTCGCCGGGCCGCTCGCGGCCGAGCTGGTCGGCGTTCCGTCGGTCTGCGTGGGCATCTCGCAGCAGGGCAAGGAGGAGCAGGCCATCCCCGCCATCGTCGACGCGCTCGAGGAGCTGCGTGCACGCTTCAGCCTGCCGGACGACCCCGGCGCCAGGCGCCTGCTCGAGCGGCCGTACTTCACGCTGCTCCCGGCCGCGCTGGAGGATCCCGCCACGCCGGCGCGGTTCGCCGCGCAGCGCTTCCGCGAGGCCCGTCCCGCCGTGCGCCGCCACCCGCTCTACGGCGGCCCGGCCGACGAGCGGCCGCTGGTCTACGTCACCTTCGGCTCGGTGGCGCCCACCATGGACTTCTTCCCGGGCCTGTACCGCGACGCCATCGCGGAGCTCGGGTCCCTGCCGCTGCGCCTGCTGGTGACCGTCGGGCGCGACCGCGATCCGGCCGAGCTGGGGCCGCTGCCCCCCAACGTGCGCGTCGAGCGCTGGGTGGCGCAGGCCGACCTCATGCCCCACGTGGCCGCCATGGTCTGCCACGGCGGGTCGGGGACGGTGACGATGGGCCTGGCCGGCGGCGTGCCGATGGCGGTGCTGCCGCTCTTCGCCGACCAGCCGTGGAACGCCGAGCGCGTCGACGCGCTCGGCGCCGGCATCGCCCTCGGGCGCGGTCCCGGGGCCATGGCCGGGCTGCGCGAGGCCGTCGTCCTGCTCACGGGCGATCCGTCGTACCGATCGAGCGCGCAGCGCATCGCCGCCGAGATGCGCGCCCTGCCGCCGGTCGACGCCGCGGTCGGCGTCGTCCGCGGGCTGCTCGTCGACACGCTCGCCGCATGACAGAGCAGTGGGCTAGCGTCACGTGGCCATGCGCCTCGGAAAGCACCTGGCTCACGCAGGCGTCGCCTCGCGGCGCGCGTCGGAGGCGCTCGTCGTCGAAGGGCGGGTGACCGTCGACGGCGCCGTGGTCACCGACCCCGCGCGCGGCGTCACCGGCGAGCGAGGCGATCGCGGTCGACGGCGAGCTCGTGCGGGGACCGGGCACGCGCGTCGTCTACGCGCTGCACAAGCCGGCCGGGGTGGTCTCCACGGCGGCCGACACGCACGGGCGGCGCACCGTCGTCGATCTCGTCCCGACGGGCCAGCGCCTGTACCCCGTCGGTCGCCTGGACGCCGACAGCACGGGCCTGATCCTGCTCACCAACGACGGCGACCTCGCCTACGCGCTCACCCACCCGCGCTTCGAGGTGCCGCGGACCTATCGGGCGCGGGTCGAGGGGCGCCCGAGCGAGCGCGCCCTGCGCGCGCTGCGCGAGGGCATCGAGCTCGAGGACGGCCGCACCGCGCCGGCCCACGTGCGCATGCTCGGCCCGCACGAGCTCGAGCTGACGATCCACGAGGGCCGCAAGCGCCAGGTGCGGCGGATGTGCGAGGCGGTCGGGCACCGCGTGGTCGACCTGCGCCGCGTGGCCTTCGGCTCGCTGCGCCTGGGCGACCTCGCCGCCGGGCGCCACCGCCGGCTGACGGCGGCCGAGGTCGAGCGCCTGCGCAAGGAGGCGCGCGAGCCTCAGCGCCGCGCGTAGCGGCCCACGAGCAGCCCGCTCCCGCCTGCGCTCTTGCGTACCGCGGCGATGACCTCGTCGGGCTTGGCGCCCGCGCCGAGGCCGCTCTTGCGCTTCAGCCAGTACAGGCGGAACTCGTAGCGGTGGGTGCCGCTCGGCGGGCACGGCGGGGTCCAGCCCGTCGAGCCGGTCGAGTTCTCGCCCTCGCGCGCGCCGGCGGGCAGTCCGCTGGTACCCAGCGAGCGGGTGTCGGGCGCCAGGGCGTAGGCGGTCCAGTGCACGAAGCCGCCCGCGTCGGGGTCGACGACCACGAGCGCCAGCTCGGCGGCGCCGGCGGGAACGCCGGCGAAGCGCAGGGCGGGCCGCGCCTTGGCGCCGTCGCACGAGAAGCGCGCCGGGATCGCCCCGTTGGGCGGGAAGTCGGGGCTCGTCACCGTGAGCGAGCGCGGCGCCGATGGGGGCGGGGACTTCAGCTTGTCGCCCCCGCCGCAGCCGGCGAGGCAGACCAGGAGCGCGACGGCCGCGCGGCGCATGACTGGCATGATGGCGCCCCGATGCGCCTCTTCGCCCTGCGCGGCGCCACCACCGTCGACGTCAACGACTCGCCCGCCATCCTCGGCGCCACCGAGGAGCTCATGCGCGAGATCATGGCCCGCAACGCGATCGGCCCCGACGACGTCGTCAGCTGCATCTTCACCCTCACCGACGACCTCGACGCCGACTTCCCGGCCGTCGCCGCCCGCCGCCTGGGCTTCGACCGCGTGCCCCTGCTGTGCGCGCGCGAGGTGCCCGTCCCCGGCGCGCTGGGGCGCGTCATCCGCGTGCTCATCCACTACTACGCCGACGAGGCCCATCGCGCCACGCACGTCTACCTCGGCGGGGCCCGCGCGCTGCGCACCGACCTCGAGTCGGCACAATAGGCCCATGGCCCTGGAGTTCTCAGAGCGCGTGCGGCGCATCCCCGTCTACCCGGCCGCGGGCGCCTACGCCCTGCCCGAGGACGTCGCGCTGCTGGCCTCCAACGAGTCGCCCTACCCGCCGATCCCCGCCGTCGTCGACGCGGTCAGCGCGGTCCTCGGCGGCCTGAACCGCTATCCGGACCCCACCAACGCCAAGCTGCGCGGCGCGCTGAGCGACCGCTACGGGATCCCGGCGGCCCGCATCGCGATCGGCAACGGCTCGTGCGACATCCTGCTGGCGGCCGGCGAGGCGCTGCTCGAGCCGGGCGCCGAGATCGTCTACGCGTGGCCGTCGTTCAGCGTCTACCCGCACCTGGCGGCCGCCTCGGGCGCCAGCGCCATCACCGTGGCCGCTCAACGACCGCGACGAGCACGACCTCGAGGCGATGGCGCGCGAGATCACGGTCGCCACGCGGCTGGTCATCGTCTGCAACCCCAACAACCCGACGTCGACGGCGCTGCCGGCGGACGCGATCGCGGCCTTCGTCGAGCAGGTGCCGCGCCACGTCTGCGTGATCGTCGACGAGGCCTACTGCGAGTTCAACACGCTCGACGACCCCGACACGACGCTCGACCTCCTCAAGCGCCATCGCAACGTCGTGCTGCTGCGGACCTTCTCGAAGGTCTACGGGCTGTGCGGGCTGCGGGTCGGCTTCGGGCTGTGCGGCTCGGACGAGTTCGTGACCGCCGTCAACCAGGTCCGCCAGCCCTTCTTCTGCAACGCGGCGGCCCAGGCCGCGGCGATCGAGGCGCTGCGCCACCAGGACGAGGTCAACGCCCGCGTCGAGCGCACGATCGTCGCCCGCGTCGAGGTCGAGGACGGCCTGCGCGAGCTCGGCATCGAGCCCGCCGAGTCGCAGGCCAACTTCTGCTGGTTCGATCTCCCGGTGCCCGACGGCGAGGAGCCCGCCGACGTCGAGGCCCGCGTCGTGCGCGGGCTCGGCGAGCGCGGCGTGCTCGTGCGCGCCGGCAACGCGCTCGGCCGCGCCGGCGCGCTGCGCGTGACCTACGGCACGCCCGGCCAGAACGCGCGCTTCCTGCGCGAGCTGGGCGCCCTGCTCTAGGCGCCGCTCGCCGCGTCTCCGGACGCGAGGCGGCGCCCGGGGCGTCGAACGTCGGTCCTGCCACGTCAGGACGGGGAGGACCGACGTTCGACCTCCAGAGGGCGCCGCGGGCGCCCGGCCCGTCTCCCTCGGTGCCCGCTCGCGAGACGCCGCGACGTGCACGCGCAGAACGTGCCGAGACGCACGAACGCCGGCGCGGGGGCCCGCGCCGGCGTCGTGCGTGTCACCTACGGTGCGGGTCTCTCAGGTCCGCGCCGGAGACTGCTGAAGGCCCTTCAGGAGCTTCTCGCCCTCGATGTCGACGTTCGGCACGAGGCGGCCGACGCGGCTCGGCATCCACCAGGCACGCCGGCCCATCAGCGCCATCACGGCCGGGACGAGCGTCATGCGGACGATGAACGCGTCGGCCAGCACGCCGAAGGCCAGCGACAGGCCGATCGACTTGACGATCGGGTCGTCGTCGAGGACGAAGCCGCCGAAGACGCCGATCATGATCAGCGCGGCCGCCACCACGACGCGGGCGCTGTGGCCGAAGCCGGTCACGATCGCGTCGCGCGGCTTGGCGCCGTGGACGAAGGCCTCGCGCATCCGCGAGACGAGGAACACCTCGTAGTCCATGGCCAGGCCGAACAGGATCCCGATGAGCAGGATCGGCAGGAAGCTGACGATCGGGCTCGGGTTCGAGACGCCGAACAGGTCGGCCAGGTTGCCGTCCTGGAAGATCCAGACGACGACGCCCATCGACGGCGGCGATGCTCAGCAGGAACCCGGCGGCCGCCTTCAGCGGCACCAGGATCGAGCGGAACACGACCATGAGCAGGATCAGCGCCAGCCCGACGACCACCGCGATGTAGCGCGGCAGGGCGGCGGCGAGCGTGTCGGCCGTGTCGATGTTCAGGGCCGTCGTGCCGGTCACGAAGGCCTCGATGCCCGGTCTGCTGCCGGATGTCGTCGGCCTTGCTGCGCAGCAGCTTCACGAGGTCCTTGGTCTCGTCGGACGCGGGGCTCGTGGTCGGGGTGACCAGCGCGATCGTCAGGTCGCCGGCCTCGTTCTGCTGGGCGGGCGTGACCGCGGCGACGCCGGGGACCTTCTCGAGGCCGTCGACGAGCTTGTTGGCCAGGTCCTTCTGCTCCTGCCCGCTCAGGTGCGGCGCGTCGACCACGACGGTCAGCGTGCCGTTGAAGCCGGGGCCGAAGCCCTCGGTGAGCAGGTCGTAGGCGCGGCGCTCGGTCGACGAGGTCGGCTTGGAGCCGCCGTCGGGCAGGCCGAGCTTCATGTGCAGCGCGGGCAGCGCGACGGCGCCGAGGACGGCGAGGCTCACGAGCATCGCCGGCAGCGGGCGCGAGGTGACGAAGCGCGCCCAGCGGGTGCCCATCCGCTCGCGCGGCGTGCGGCTGCGCCAGCGGCCGGAAGCCGAGCACGCGGTTGACGCGGGCCACGCGGTCCCCGGCGAAGCCGAGGATCGCCGGCAGCAGCGTGATCGCGATCAGCACCGCGATGGTGACGGTCGCCGCGGCGGCCAGGCCCATGACGGTGAGGAACGGGATGTTGACCACGGTCAGGCCGACGAGGGCGATGACGACGGTCATGCCGGCGAAGACGACGGCGCTGCCGGCGGTCGCGGTCGCCTGGGCGGCCGCCTCGGCCGGCTCCAGCCCGTCGCCGAGGTTCTGGCGGTGGCGCGAGAGGATGAACAGCGCGTAGTCGATGCCGACGGCGAGGCCGAGCATGGTGGCCAGGATCGGCGCCGTCTCGGAGACGTCGAAGACGCCGGTGAGCGCGGTCAGGCCGGTGACGCCGACGCAGGACGCCGATGATCGCGGTGATGAGCGGCAGGCCGGCGGCCAGCAGCGACCCCAGCGTGATGGCCAGCACCACGAAGCCGATCATCATGCCCATGCTCTCGGAGTTCGACTTGGACTCCTCGGTCACGAGGCCGCCGCCGAACTCGACCTGCAGCCCCGCGTCACGCGCGGGCGCGGCCGTGGCGGCCAGCTCGTCGCGGGCGGGGTCGTCGATCTGGTCGGCGGGCATGGGGTAGATCACGTCGGCGTAGGCGATCCGCCCGTCCTTGCTGATCGTGTGGGCCTCATAGGGGTCGACGACCTTCGTGACGCCGTCGGCCGTCCGGGCCTGCGCGAGCGACGCCTCGACGGCGTCCCTGTTCTCCTGGTCGGTGACCTTCTGACCCGCGGGCGCGGCGAAGACCATGCGCGCGCTGGCGCCGCCGGCGCCGGGGAACTTCTGCTCGAGCAGGTCCTGAGCCTGCTGGGACTCGGTGCCGGGCACCGAGAAGCGGTCGTTGGTCTGGCCGCTGAACGCCGCGGCGCTCGCGACCACGAGGCCGAGGACCGTGATCCACGCCAGCAGCACCGTCCTGCGGCGGCGGAAGGCCCAGCCTCCAAGTCGATACAGATACGTCGCCATCTCGCTCTGACTCCCTGTGGTTGCGCCCGAACGGGCTTCTCGTGACGCCAGGAAGGTTCGCCACGGCGGGCGGCGATCGACTCGGGTGGATCCCTAGTTCCGACCCTGGTCTGCCCCGGCGAGCTGGAGGCGGGCCAGCTCGATGCGCGACGACAGCCCGAGCTTGAGGAAGACCTTGCGCAGGTGGTACTCGACCGTCTTCGGGCTCACGTAGAGCTGGGCAGCGGCCTCGCGGTTGCTCGCCCCCGCGGCCACCAGCTGGGCGATGCGCAGCTCCTGCGGGGTGAGGTCGTCGATCGTCGAGGCGTCGCGCTTGCGCGCGCTCTCGCCGGTGGCGTTGAGCTCGCCGCGCGCGCGCTGCGCCCAGAGGTCCGCGCCGATGCCGTCGAACGTCTCCAGCGCCGAGCGCAGCTGCGCGCGCGCGTCTGTCTTGCGCCGGTCGCGGCGCAGGCGCTCGCCGTAGGCGAGCTGGGTGCGGGCCCGTTCGTAGGGCGGCGTCTCGCGCGCGTGCAGCTCGAGGGCCTCCTGGAACAGGGGCTCGGCCTCATCGCTCTCGGCGAGGATCGCGCGAGAGCGGGCGAGCATCCCGTGCACGGAGCGCGCGCGGCTGATCGGCGCCCACGCGGCGAAGCGCTCCAGGGCCGCCCTGGCGCGTTCGACATCGCCGGCACGCACCGCCGCGTCGATCAGGTCCGGGACCGCGGTCATCACGATGGGCGGCGTCGGCGTGACGACGATCTGCTCGAAGTGAGCGATCGCCTCGCGCGGGTTCCCGAGGCCCAGCTCGAGCTCGGCCAGGGCGAGCCGCGCGTTGGTCGTCGCCCAGCCAATGCCGTTGCGCACGCTGCGGCGCAGCGCTTGCTGCGCATGCTCGCGGCAGGCGTCGGCGTCGCCGTGCAGCGCCGCGATGCGCGCCTGGACCCCGAGCAGGCCCGTCTCGTCGTTCTCGTAGCCGAGCGGCCGCGCGAGCTCGAGGCCTTCGGGGGGGGGGTGAGTCGCCACGCTGGCCTGCGCCTCGCGCATGCGGCGCTCGGCGAGCTCGGTGAAGGCGAGCAGCGGCAGCACTCCGACCAGCCCCGCCACGGTGCCCTCGGCGCGCAGCCGCGCGACCACGCGCGTGCAGTGCTCCCGCGCGCGCGGCCAGTCGCCGGTGAACGCCCACACGAACACCGGCATGGCGACCGTCCGCAGGCCGTCGAGGTTCGCTGCGGTCTCGAGCGTCGCGGCGAATCGTGCGCCGGCCGTCGCGGCGTCGCCGGTGAAGTAGGCGGACAGGCCCTCGACCAGCTCGTCGGCGAAGCGCCCGAGCGGCCCGTCTGAGTCGATGCGCTTCGAGGACGTTGCGTCCCGCGGTGAACAGGCGTTCGTCCCAGCCGCCCTGCAGCCCGGTGAACAGGGACCACAGCGCCAGCTCGGTGGCGAGCTCGGGTGCCGCATCGGCGACGGCACGGGCCGCGTCGCGCAGCAGCGTGGAGCCGTCGGCGGGCGAGCCCCGGCGCCCGGCCTCCGTGGCGCGGATGAGATCGAGGTGCGCCGCGTCGCCGGGATCCTCGGTGAGCGGGCGCGCCCGCGCGACGAGCGCCAGCGCAGCGTCCAGGCGCCCGGCGTCGAGCGACGCCTGGGCGGCGCCGCGCAGGCGCCGGCCCCGCGCGGGTTCGTCCTCGGAGAGGTCGGCCGCGCGCTCGTACGTGACCGCCGCGGTGGCGTGCGCCGTCCGCGCGACCGCCTGCGCCGCCGCTGCCTCGAGCTCGCCGGCGAGCGCCTCGTCGGGGCGGTCGGCCACCACCGCGCGATGCCAGGCGCCGCTCACGGGGTCGCTCACCGCCGCGGCGAGCGCCTCGTGGGCCTCGCGGCGCTCGCTGCGCGTCGCCGCGCGGTAGACCGCGGAGCGCACGAGGGGATGGCGGAAGGTCACCGCGCCGTCGACGCGCACGAGCTCCTCGCGCTCGGCATCGTCGAGGTCCGAGAGCGCCAGCCCGAGCCGCTCGGCGGCGCGTTGCACCGTGGCGACGTCGCCCGCCTCGTCGGCCGCGGCCAGCAGCAGCACGCGGCGCGCGGCGTCCGGCAGGTGTGCCACGCGCGCGCCGAAGGCGGCCTCGACGGCGCCGCGCACCGGCGGCGGCCCGACGATCGGCTCCACGCCGTCGAGCTGTGCCGTCGCTGAGCGCCGAGGGCAGCTCGAGCAGCGCGAGCGGATTGCCGTGGGCGGTCCGCAGAAGCCGCTCGACGACGTCGGGCGCGACCGGGCGATCCAGGCGGGCGCTGAGCAGGGCGTGGGCGTTCTGCGCGTCCAGGCCGTCGACCTCGAGCTCGGCCAGCCCCGGCGCATCGAAGCGACGCGCATCGCCGGCGCGCGCGGCCATGAGCAGCGCGATCGGCTCGGCCTCGAAGCGCCGCGCGGCGAAGACGAGCGCCTCGGCCGACGGCGGGTCCAGCCACTGGGCGTCGTCGACGCAGCACAGCACCGGGCCACCGTCGCAGGCCTCGGCCAGCAGGCTCAGCAGGCCGGCGGAGACGAGAAAGCGATCCTGGACGCCGTCGAAGCTGAGGCCCAGCGCGCCGCGCAGAGCCGCGGCCTGGGGGGCGGGGAGGCGATCGACGAGCTCCAGGCACGGGCGCACGAGCTGGTGCATGCCGGCGAAGGGCAGCTCGTACTCGGCCTCGATGCCGACGCAGCGCAGCACCGTCATGTCGCGCGCGCTGTCGGCGGCGTACTCGAGCAGCGCGGTCTTGCCGATCCCCGCCTCGCCGCGCAGCACGAGCGCGGCACTGCGCTCGCCGCGTGCGCTCTGAAGGAGCGCATCGAGGGCGGACCGCTCGGACTCACGCCCGACGAGCATCTCGTGGCGATCCTAATCCCAACGCACGTAGGAGGGGACTGGGGAGGGGGACTAGGCGGTCGCCCGATTCGACCCTGGCCGGGCGACCGTAGCTTGGCCGCCATGTCCTCGAACCTCGCATCGGCTCCCAGCGCACCGGCCCTCGAGCCCCTCGGCGGCCGCGTGGCCCGGGGCGGCGTGCTCGTGCTCGGCGGCGGCTTCGCCGGCGCCTACGTCGCCCGCCAGCTCGGCCGCCACGGCGCCACCATCGTCAACCCGACCAACTTCATGCTCTACACGCCGCTGCTGCCCGAGGCGGCGGCGAGGCGCCGCGGTGCCCAACCAGGCCACCCCGGGCGTCCCGACCCGCCGACCTGCCAGCACGCGCTGCGCCAGGCGCGCCGGCTCTGGCGCAACCTGCGCGGGACGCCGCGTCCCTACAAGTTCTGCTCGCTGGGCCACATGGCGACCCTCGGGCGCCGCCACGGCATCGCGGTGGTGGCCGGCCTGCGCCTGCGCGGGATCGCCGGCTGGGCCTTCGCCCGCGGCTACCACGTCCTGCAGCTGCCGTTCGCCTCGCGTCGCGCGCGGGTGGTGGCCGACTGGGCCACCGCCGCGCTCTTCCGCCGCGACCTCGCCGAGCTGTCGATCCCGCGCGCGACCGCGCAGGAGGGCTGACCTGCGTGCGCGCTGGTCATGGCCGGCATCGCGTCCGGCGAGCCGGGGATCGTCAGGCCGGGGACCTTCTCGGGCGCGAACGCGACCGCGAGGCCGAGCACCGCGAGCAGACCGCGATGGAGCGCACGGCGGGCTGCTTCCAGGGCAGCAGGCGCTCGGCGGCGATCAGCGCCGCGACGAAGGCCATGCACGCGGCGCTCATCACCCCCAATGCGAAGAGCGCCGCCATCAGCGGCCAGCAGCAGGCGATGCAGACCCCGCCGTGCTCGACCCCCATCCGCAGCGCCCGAGCCGGCCGGGGCGCCGAGCGCTGAAGGAGCATCGATGGGGTGCGGCAGTGGCGCAGGGCGGGCATTCCTGCGCCGCGTAGCTGGTACAGGGCGGCGGCGACGATGACCGCGCCGGCGACATCGCGCGCCGCGTCTCCCAGCCAGGAAGCCGAGGTCCAGCGAGCGCAGGCCGTCGAAGATCGCGTAGCCGAGCACTCCGGCGGCCGTCCACGCGCAGGGTCCCCGGCCACGAACGCGGCGTTGACGCCGAGCGCTGATGCCCGCCCACCTTCGCGTTGCTGGCCTCTGGAAGCGCGCATGGGCGAGCACCATCGGCGCGACCGCCGGCAGCATCATCGCGGCCATCATCGTCAGCAGACGCCGATGAACCATCCAAGGCCGCCGAGATCGGTTCCGGGGCCCGCGTTCATGCCGCTCATGCGATCGCCGGTCAGGGCCCAGCCGGCGCAGGCGAGCACGAGCAGCAGCGCGACCAGTGCGATCTGGACCCTGGTCCGCAGCGGCGGCGCGCGGTGAAGCGTCGCGGAGGCCATCAAAGGGCGTCGTCGTACTCGTCGTGGCGCACGACGCCGCCGCTGAAAGCGGCCTGCCACTGCGCGCCCGTTGCCACCTCGTGCTCGGTCCTGGCGTTGCCTGCGTTGTCGCTCATGTCAGTACTGACGCCTGGAGCCCCGAAACTCATCGGTGCGTGTTGCCGGCCAACGTGGCACGGTAGCCCTCCCGGCGCGCCCCGTGCGGCTAGCCCGAGGGCGGCCACCCGTACGCGGCGAGGCCGTCTTCGCGACCGGCGACACCGGGAGGCTCCCTGGGAGGCGCCCGCACGCTGGGACGGTCGTGCGATGACGACGACCACCATGACCGAGCGCGCCCCGCCGCGCGCCGGCCGACGAGCGCTGGGCGCCGCGCGCCGGAGACGGCCGTCTTCGCCGTGGCGATGGCCGTCTGGCTGGTGCACGCGCTCGACGACGCCTTCGTGCACCGCGAGCCCGGCGTGGGCCCCGGCCAGCACCTACTCGCCGTCGCGGTCGCGCTCATCCTGGCGCTCGGCGCCGTCTACGCCTTCCCGTTCGTGCGCCCCGCGGCGCGCTCGGCGCTGGCCTGCTTCTTCGCCGCCCTCGCGACCGTCGACGGCGCCCTCCACGCCAAGCACGTCGCCGCCGCGTCTGCGGGCGCGAGCGACGTCACGGGCGTCCTCGCCCTGGCTGCCGGCGTGGTGCTGATCGGCCTCGCCGCCGCCGTCCTCTGGCTGCACCGCGGAGAGGGCGCGGCCGGCCGCCGCCGGCGGTGGGCCTACCGCATCGCGCGGTGCCCGTCGGCCTCCTGCTCGCGCTCTACACCGTCGTGCCGATCGGCACGGCGATCACCGAGACGCACAAGGTCCGCGAGCCCATCGGCGCCCCGCCGAGCGCCGACTACCGCGAGGTCGCGTTCGACGCCAGTGACGGCGTCCACCTCTCGGGCTGGTATCGCCCGACGCGCAACGGCGCGACGCTGCTCGTCCTCCACGGCGGCGGGGGCGATCGAACCGGCGCCGTCGCGCACGCCAAGCTACTCGCCGCCACGGCTACGGCGTCCTGCTCTACGACGCCCGCGGTCGCGGCGAGAGCGAGGGCAAGCAGAACGCGTTCGGCTGGGGCTGGACCAAGGACATCACCGGCGCGATCGCCTTCCTGAAGACCGCCCCGAGGTCGATGCGCAGCGCATCGGCGGTCTCGGGCTCTCAACCGGCGCCGACGCGTTGGTCCAGGCCGCCGGGCAGGGGCGGACCTCCACGCGGTCGTCGCCGACGGCACGGCCGCCGAGAGTTCGAGGACTGGCGGCGCCTGCAGGGCATCACCGCGATGACGCCCATGTTCGCCGCCGAGTTCGCGGCCGTCCGGATCACCTCGGGCGCGCAGGCGGGGCCCCCGTCGAGGACATGATCAAGCGCGTCACGCGGCCGCTGCTGCTCGTCTCCGCCGGCCGGCCGAGGAGCGCGACTTCAACCTCAAGTACGACCGCGACGCCGGCAGCCGCCCCGTCGAGCATTGGAACGTGCCGAGGCCGGCCACACCGGCGCGATCCGCGACGCGGCGCCCGAGTACGAGCGCCGCGTGACGGCCTTCCTCGACAGGGCCCTCTCACCCGGCTCGGGTAGGTGCCAGCGGTCGGGGCGATGAGCTCGTCGATCCCCGGCGGACCACACGAGCGGCTCGTAGTCGAAGCGGAGCCGCGCCGGGCCCAGGCGCATCGTCGGGCCCGGGACCTTGGCCAGGAAGCTCGCCGAGATCCCGCCGCGGTCGCCAGATCGAAGTGGACCTGGTTGGGCCCGAGGCCGTCGGGCGCGTCGAACATCCGTCGCGGCGGATCGCGAAAGGTGATCGTGAGCATCCGCCGCGACTGTGCCATCCGCTTGCCGTGCGCAGGTAGAACGGCACGCCTGCCCAGCGCCAGTTCTCGATCCCGACGCGCAGGGCCACGAACGTCTCGGTGTCGAGTCGGCCGCCACTCCGGGCTCGTCGCGGTAGCCGGCGTACTGGCCGCGCACGACGTCCTCGGAGCGCAGCGGCGCCATGGCGTGAAAGACCTTGACCGTCTCGTCGAGCAGCGCTCTGGCCGAGAACGAGGTCGGCGGCTCCATCGCGACGAAGCCGAGCACCTGGAAGAGGTGGGTCACGACCATGTCCCGGAACGCCCCGGTCTCCTCGTAGAAGCCACCGCGGGCGCCGATCGACAGCGTCTCGGGCACGTCGATCTGGACGTTGGCGATGTGGCCGCGGTTCCAGACCGACTCGTAGACGCCGTTGCCGAAGCGCAGCGCAGAGGATGTTCTGGACGCGAAGAGGACGATGACGTGGTCCTCGGGAGTGGTGTTGTCGAGGTCTCTGAGCACGCAGCCAAGGTACGGCTGGCCGCACTCGCTCGAATCCGGGACCTGCCTAGTCTCGGCCCAAACCTCAGGGCGTCTTTCGGGGGATCGCCCCGCTCGGCGCAGGCCGGCGCTTCGAGCTCGAGCAGCACGTCGAAGCTCGCCGTCACGCTCGAGCGCACCACGCTCAGCCTGACGGCCGCGCTCAGGCCGCGCTGACCGAGGAGGCCGGCGCCCGCGTGCCTCCTCGAGGCGCGGGCGCCGGTGGAGCTGTTGTCGGGGGCGGTAGGAGCCCTTGTCCGTCCCGATCGGCGGCGTGAAATGGGTGCTGCTCGCGCGGCCGCGGGCAGTGATGCCTGCGGCGCCCGGCAGGCGGTGCGTCCGGAAGAAGGCCCAGAACTCGGGGGCCGCCTCGAAGCCGGCGGGGTTGTTGCGCCCGTTGGGGTACTTGTGAGCCAGCCCGTCGAGCACCGCGAAGCGCATCACCGCGCCCTCCGCGCCGGTGCCGGTGGCGGGCCAGCGAAAGGACGTGGACCGCTGGTCGCTGATCACGCCGAAGTCGCCCGCGTCGAGCCCAAGCGTGGCGACGTGCGCCGTGACCGTCGACCTGATCACCGGCTCGGCCAGCAGCGCCAACGGGTCGAGTGGTAGCCGGGTCAGCGGCGGCGGCCCGGTCTGCGCCAGGACCCGATCGTCCAGCGTTCCGACGGTCAGGTACGTCGAGATCGGCCGCGCTGGTGCCTGCGCGGCGGGCAGCGCGCCACCGGAGAACGCGGCCGCCGCGAGCACGGTCGAGCGCTCCACGGCCAGCCGCGCGGTGAATCCAGCACCGTTGGAGAAGCCGGACGCGTAGACGCGGTGGTGGTCGATGGGCAACTGCGCGCCGAGGTCGGACATCATCGCGTCGACGAAGCCAACATCATTCGCGGGCCATGGTGCGTTGGCGGGGTATCCGGGTGGGCGCTCGCTCAGGTCGACCTGTGATGCGGAGCGAGTAGTCGTTCCACTTCGTGCTCAGCCGTCCGCTGTCGAGCACGCGGTAGCGCAGCCCGGTCGGGAAGACGGCAACGAGTCCGGTTGCGTCCGCCTGCTCGCGCCAGCCCGAGATCTTCAGGAACTGCTCACCGGTGCCGCTGCTGCCGTGGAACATGAAGACGACGGGTGCGCGCGGTCCGGTGACGGGCCGGGTGGCCGGCACGTAGACGACGAACCTCCGCGGGTGGCCGTCGACGTCGACCACGCGGCAGTTGACCCCGACCTCGTACGCAAGGCCGACCGCGCCCTGGGTGACGCACGCCCCGGGTGGCAGCGGGCTTCGCGTGCGTGTGTCGGCGCGGGCGAGCGCGCCCGTCGGCACGGCGAGCGCGGCGGTCAGCGCGAGTGCCGCGACCAGCGTGTTGCGGAACGTCATGACTCCCCCCTCGGGGTGGTGGTGAACTTGGCAGCGGAAACGAACAGGCGGCGGTAGCGGAGGTTGGTCGCTTGCGGGCGCCGCGCGCGCGTTGTCCCCGCCGCGACCGGGAGCGCCCGAGCGCGGGTGACGCGCTGCGTCGTGACCGCGGCCCCGTAGGCCCGGCAGAGATCGCACTGGCGCAGGTGGCGGCGCAGCGATCCGCGGCGCAGCGAGCCGCCGCGCGCGACCTCGAGCTGTCGCCGGATGTCCTCGCATGGGGTGGCGCGGGCGTCGCGGTCGGCGATCAGAGCGGTGCGCGCCTGAAAGACGAGCGCCTTGACCTTCCCGGGGGGACACCCGATCGTCGCGGCGATCTGCGTGTGGTTCAGATCGCCCAGCTCGAAGAGCACGAGTGCCTCGCGCTGGTCCTCGGGCAGGCGCCCGAGGTCGGCCACCAGCTCGCGCAGCTCGGCTCGGCGCCGGACGTCCTCGGACAGCCCATCGAAGCCGGACTCCACCTCTTCGACCGGCACGACCGCGTCACGACGGACGGCGAGCATCGTGCGGCAGCGGTTGCGTGCGATGGCGTAGAGCCAAGGTCGCACGGCGTCCGGCGGCGGCCAGCGCGCAGCGCACGGTGGGCGCGCACGAAGGTCTCCTGCAGTGCGTCCTCACCGTCCTCGTGGCTGCCGAGCAGGTGGCGGCAGAAGGCCAGCAGCGATGCGTGATGGCGGTCATAGAGCGCCTCGAACGCGGCCTCGTCGCCGCCGCGCACGCGCGTCGCAAGGCGCTCATCATCGAGCCGGCCAAACCGATGCAACCCGACTGGATGCCCGAGATCGCGCGCCATGGCGGGGAGGACGCCGATGCGGGGCGCCTCGTTCCCCGGGAAGCGCGGCCCGACGGTGTGACACTGCAACAGCCGGGCCGCGCGGGAGCGCTACAGGCCGATCAGGACCGCGATGATCCCCATCTCGTTGTCATAGGCGTCACCCGAGAACACCATCGCGTCGCCGCGCTGGTTCCCGATCAATTTGTCGGGATCCTTGTTGTCGGTCACGACCCGGTCCGGCGGGCCGGCACTCAAGGCGTGAGCCGGTCTGCGACCGCGAGCAGCGCCGCGACGGCCATGAGGCTCAAGAGCGGGCGCGCGTCGATCCTGAACATGGTGCTCCTCCTTCTCGGTGGTTGCTTTCCGCCGACATGACCTGGCCTGCGGGCAAGGGTTGGTCGCTTGCGCGCCACCACGCCCCGGGGAAGCAGACTGGCGACGTCCCCGATGCCATGACGGTGGCGGAGGAGAAGGCTGCGGAGCGTCCTGTTCACCGCCCGGAGGCACACCATGCAGCCCCAGCCGAACCGTCGCCGGTTCTCTCCAACGGCGATCGTCATCGTCCCTCTTGCCGTCGCCCGGTATGACGCTGTTCGCATGGCCGAGCGCGCGGCTCGACCGCGACCTGCGGGTCGGCGTCGCCGGCCCGGCCAACGCCGTGCAGCCGATCGAGCAGCGCCTCGCAGCCGCCGACGGCAGCTTCGACGTCCACCGCTACGCCGACGATGCTGCCGCTCGGCAGGCGATCGAGGACCGCGACATCTACGGCGCCGTGGTCATGACGCCGGCCGGGCCCAAGGCGCTGATCGCCTCGGCCGCCAGCCGCACGGTGGCGCAGACCCTCACGCGCGCGGCGGACGAAGCCCTTGCGTCGCGCCGACCGGTGCGCCGGTGACGGACGTCGTCCCCGACGATCAGGCGAGCAGCGCGCTGCCTCGTCGGTGCTCCCGCTCGTGATTGCGGGCAGCATCGCCGGCGTGCTGGCGGTCTTCCTGGCCACGGGCTTTGCCTCGCGGCTCGTGCTGCTGGCCACCGCGTCGGTGCTCGGCGGCCTGACGGGCAACCTGGTGCTCCAGAGCTGGCTGGCGTCATCGGCGGCGACTGGGTGGCCAACGCCGCCGGGCTGAGCCTGATCCTGGCCACCGCCGCCGTGGTCGCCGGGCTGCAGGCGTTGATGGGCGGGCCGGCGCGGTGCTGGCGGGCGTGGCGATGGCGCTGGTCGGCAACCCGTTCTCGGGCGCGTCGTCGGCTCCCGAGCTCCTGCCAGCCGGTCGGTGCATCGGGCAGCTGATGCCCCGGTTTTTTTTTTTTTTTTTTTTTTTTTTTTTTTTTTTTTTTTTTCGGGGCAACTTGCGCAGCCCGCAGTGGAGCCGCGAACGGCGCCGGCCGTCGGTCAAGCGGGCGCCCCGGCGGTCTCCTCGAGCTCGAGCCCGACGAGCTCCATCCGCGAGGAGATCCCGAGCTTGGCGAACACCTTGCGCAGGTGGTACTCGACCGTCTTGGGGCTCACGAAGAGCTGCGACGCGACGTCCTTGTTGGTCGCGCCGTCGCCCACGAGCCGAGCCACCTGAAGCTCCTGCGGGGTGAGCTCGGCCAGCGGGCTGAGGTGACGCTTGCGGGCCTTCTCGCCCGTGGCGCGCAGCTCGCGCAGCGCGCGCTCGGCCCACGGCGCCGCACCGAGCCACTCGAAGCCGTCGAAGGCGGCGCGCAGGTGGACGCGCGCGTCGATCCGCCGGCGCTCGCGGCGCAGGTACTCGCCGTAGTGCAGGTGGATGCGCGCGCGGTCGAGCGTGCCGGCGCGGTCGATGCTCTGGATGGCCGCCTCGAAGTGCGCGTCGGCGGCGTCAGGCGCTGCGGCCAGCGCCCGGCAGTCGGCCAGCACGGGCACGGCCCACGGCGCCGCCGCCGCCTGCGCCCACGGGGCGAAGCGTTCGAGCGTCTGCTGCGCCACGTCGGGACGCCCGGCGTGGACGGCGGCCTCGAGGCGGTCCCATGAGCTCAGCACGGGCAGGAACGGGTGCCCGAAGCCCGGGCGGACCTGCTCGATGGCCGTGAGCCGCAGCAGCGCCTCGTCCCAGCGCCCGGCGGCGAGGTCGAGCTGGGCGAGCGCCCAGGTGGCGAGGCCGGCCGGAAGGGCGAGCCCGCGCTCGAGCGAGAGCGCGAGCACCTCGTCGGCAAGGCGCCGGCACTCGCCCTCGTCGCCCCGCAGCCCGGCGAGCCACGCCAGCGCGGTGACCGGGAGCGCGCGGGCGTTGCTGGCGCCGATGTCGTCGGCGAGCCGCATGGCCTCGTCGGCGTCGGCGGCGGCGTCCACCAGGCGGCGCTCCCACAAGGCGATCATCGCGCGCAGGCCGAGGGTCTCGGGGAGCAGCGCGATCGCGCCGCGATCGCGGGCGAGGACGATCGCGCGGTCGAAGTAGCGCCGGGCCCGGGTCCAGTCCCCGAGGAAGACCGCGCCGCCGCCGGCCTGCTGCACCTGCTCGACCACCTCGAGGTCGTCGGCGAGGGCGAGCGCCTCCTCGATCGACGCGGCGCCCCGCGCGGCGTCGCCCGCGATGAGCCGGCTGATGCCGTTCATCAGCCGGCTGGGGAAGAGCTCGGCCTCGGAGCGCGGCTCGGTGTCCAGCTCGGCCAGCATGCTGTGGATGGCGCCCGGGTCGCCGCCGACCGCCGCGGCCATGCACGCGCGCATCAGCAGCGCCAGCCCGGCCGGGCGGTCCTCCGGCAGCACCGTGCGGGCGGCGTCGGCGAGCATCGCGTGCGCGTCCGCGGGGCGCCCGATGGCCATCGATGCCATGCCGCGCACCCTCATCGCGGCGCCGCGCGCCATCGGGTCGCGCAGCTCGGGCTCGGCGCGATCGAGCAGCGCCACGGCATGGCCGACGCGCCCCGCCAGCGCCGAGGACGCGGCGGCCGCCACCCGGCGCCGCGCGCGCCGCTGCGGGTCGGAATCGAGCTCGGCGGCGCGTTCGAGCGCGCGCGCCGCGGCTGTGTGCCCCCCGCGGCTGGCCGCATGGTCGGCGGTGAGGGCCAGCGCCTCGGCCGCCTCGTCGTCCGGCGCCGTGGCGGCGGCGGCACGGTGCCACGCGCGGCGGTCGGCGTCCGCGTCGTCGCCGAGCGCGGCGGCCAGGGCTTCGTGCGCCGCGCGCCGCTCGGCGAACCCGGCCGCGTGGTAGACGGCCGAGCGCAGAAGCGGATGGCGGAAGCGCAGTCGCGGCCCCTCCGTCACCAGCAGGCCGGCACGCTCGACGGCGTCGAGGGCGCTGGGCCCCACGCCGACGCCCTCCGCGGCGCGCAGGAGCGTCCCGACGTCGCCGCTGTCGTCGGCCGCGGCGAGCAGGAGCATCCCTCGCGCGTCGTCCGCGAGCGGCGCCACCCGCGCCATGAACGCCCGCTCGATGCGCTCGTTCAGCGGCAGGTCCAGGCGCAGCGGCGCGCGGCCCGAACGCTCGTCGTCGGTCAGCGCGGCGGGCAGCTCGAGCAGGGCGAGCGGGTTGCCGCCGGTGACGCTCACGAGCTCGTCGCGCACGACCGCGGGCAGAGCGCCGTCGAGCAGCGCCGCCGCCTCGGTGCCGCGCAGCCCGGCGACGCCGCAGCTCGGGCAGCCCGTGCCCCTCGAAGGAGCGTGCGTCGGCCTCGCGCGCGCCGATGAGCACGGCGATCGGATCGGCCTGCAGGCGCCGGGCGACGAACACGAGCGCGTCGGCCGACGCGCCATCGAGCCAATGCGCATCGTCGACGACGCAGAGCAGCGGCTGCGCGTCGGCGGCGGCGGTGAGCAGGCCCAGCACGGCGACGGAGACGAGGAAGCGGTCCTCGACGCGGTCGGCGGACAGCCCGAAGGCGCCCCGCAGGGCGCGGCTCTGCACGTCGGGGAGCGCGTCGGCGTGGTCGAGGATGGGCCATAGGAGCTGGTGAAGGCCGGCGAAGGGCAGCTCTGACTCGGCCTCCACGCCGGCGCCGGTGAGCACGCGCATCCCGTCCGCGCGCCCCAGCGCGTGCTCGAGCAGCGCCGTCTTGCCGATGCCCGCGTCGCCGCGCAGGACGAGGACGCCGCTGCGCGACTCCCGGGCGGCCTCGAGGAGGCCGTCGATGGCCGCGCACTCGCCCTCTCGGCCCAGCAGCACGCTCCGACTCTACGCAGGACTAGGAGGTGCGACTAGTGATCCGCCCGATGCGACCAGGGTGCTCTGAGCGCACCATCGCCCCATGCCTGCTGCCCTCATCCACCAACGACGCTGGAGCATCCTCCGCGTCCTCGCCCTGAGCCTGGTCATCATCGGGCTCGACAACACGATCCTCAACGTCGCGCTGCCGTCCCTGCAGGAGCACTTCGACGCCTCCGGCTCGACCTTGCAGTGGATGGTCGACTCCTACCTCGTCTCCTTCGCCGGCCTGCTGCTCACGCTCGGCATGCTCGGCGACCGCTTCGGGCGCAAGCGCGCGCTGCAGACCGGCATCGCGCTCTTCGGCCTCTCGAGCCTCGCCGTCCTCTTCGTCGAGACGTCCACGCAGCTCATCGCCGTCCGCGCGCTAATGGGCGTCGGCGGGGCGCTGATCATGCCGGCCACGCTGTCGATCATCACGAACGTCTTCCCGCGCGAGGAGCGCGCCAAGGCGATCGGCGTGTGGGCCGGGACGGCCGCGATCGGCGTCGGCCTCGGCCCGCTGTTCGGCGGCCTGCTGCTGGAGTACTTCGACTGGTCGTCGGTCTTCCTCATCAACGTGCCCGTGGCGCTCGTGGCCTTCGTCGCCGGCATGCGAGTGGTGCCGGACTCGCGCGACCCCAACCCGGGGCGCTTCGACGTTCCCGGCGCGCTGCTGTCGATCGGGGCCCTGGTGGCGCTCATCTACGCGGTCATCGAGGCGCCCGAGAAGGGCTGGCTGGATCCCGGCATCCTCGGGGCGTTCGGCGGGGCGCTGATGCTCGGGGTCGCGTTCGTGGCCTGGGAGCTGCGCACGGCGGCGCCGATGCTCGACCTGAGCCTGTTCCGCAACCCGCGCTTCAGCATCGGATCGCTGTCGATCAGCCTCGCCTTCTTCTCGCTGTTCGGCGCGATCTTCGCGCTCACCCAGTTCCTGCAGTTCGCCAAGGACTACTCGCCGCTTCAGGCCGGCGCGGCGATGGTGCCGCTCGCCTTCGGCCTGATGCTCGGCGCGACGCGCTCGGCCAAGGCGGCCGAGAAGGTGGGCACCAGGCGCGTGGTGGCCGGCGGGCTCATCGGCCTCGGCATCACGCTCACGACGACGCTCTTGTGGACGAGCGCCATGCCCTACTGGCCGATCGGCCTGTGGTTCTTCTTCGGGGCCCTGTCGATGGGCTGCGTCATGGGGCCCGCGACCGCCTCGGTGATGGGCGCGGTGCCCAAGGAGAAGGCCGGCGTCGGGTCGGCGATGAACGACGTCACCCGCCAGGTCGGCGGGTCGCTGGGCACCGCCGTGATCGGCTCGCTCGTCGCGTCGTTCTACGGCTCGCGCGTGTCCGACGCCGCCTCCGGGCTGCCGTCGGGCGCCCGGAGCGCGGTGACGGACTCGATCGGCAGCGCCGATGCCGTGGCCGCGCAGCTGCCCGCCAACCAGGGCGCCGCGCTGAGCCATGCCGCCGCGAGCGCGTTCACCGACGCGCTGGGCCTCGGCCTCTGCGCCGCCGCGGTCGCCGCCTTCGTGGCCGCCGTGGTCGTCATCCGGCGCCTGCCCGCTCGGGCCAGCTTCGACCCGCGCCGCAGCAGGCCGGTCGAGGTCGCCGTGCCGGCCGGGGGTGCGGCATGACCGCCGACTACCGCCTCGTCGAGGGCACCGGCCTCATGGTCGCACCACTTCGACGAGCCGCTGCGCGTGCTGCCCGAAGCGCCCGTCTCGTGCCCGCAGCCCGACGAGCTGCGGCGCGCCTAGAGGGCGGTGGCGACGGCGAAGCCGAGCACGGTGACGAGGCCGGCGACGTCGCCGGCCTTCCTCGCGGCCTCGGGGATCATCGAGTCGATGAGCATGACCAGCAGGGCGCCCGCGGCGAAGCCGTTGATGCCCGCCTTGAGGTCGCCCGATGGCGGTGTCGGCGATCGCGTAGCCGGCGACCGAGGCCAGCGTGCAGACGAGGGCGACGGCGATCCACAGCCGCGGATCGTGAAAAAAAAAAAAAGGGGGGGGGGGAAAATGGCCGAGCGTGCAGACGAGGGGAGGCGACAGCCGCCGGATCGCCGCCGGCCTGGTGCCGGCCGCGCGCATGTCGCTGGCCGAGCCGATCGCCTCGGGCAGGTTGGACACGAAGATGGCGGCCAGCAGGCTCACGCTGACCCCCTCGCCGCTGGCGAGACCGATCCCGAGAACCGCCTGCTCGGGGATGCCGTCGAGAAAGGCGCCCAGGGCGAGCGCCGGGCCGGCGCCGTTGCCCGACCCGCGCCGCTCGACGAGCCGGTCGAGCACGAAGTACGTGAGCGCGCCCACGGCGAGACCGCCTCCCACGGCGGCTCTGCTGCCGATCTTCAGGCCCTCCTCGAGCCAGGTCGAAGCTGACCGCGCTCACGAGCGCGCCGGCGCCAAAGGCGAGCACGATGCCCACCGCGCGGTCGGGCCACTTGCGTGCCAGTCCGAGCAGCGCGCCGATGATGAGCGAGGACGCGGCCAGCGCGCCCCAGCCCAGCGCCGCTGTCACGGCGTGATCGGGGCGGGCTGCGCCCGCAGCGCCCGCGCGGCGCGCATGAGCGCCCGCGGCGTGCGCGCGCCGGACAGGCGCGCGAGCAGGGCGAGCGAGACGTCACGCCCACGACCGTGAGCGCCGCCGGCCAGACGACGGCCAGCGATGCCAGGGCGCCGCGGTCGAGCGCGTGCCCGGCGGCGAACGGCAGGGCGACGAGCAGCGCAGCGCCGATGGCGGCCAGGCCCGGCGCCAGGGAGCGGCACCGCGGCGCCGGAGCCCTGCGCGAGGACCGCGGCGACGACGATGGCGGGCGCCACCGGCAGTCCGAAGGCGAGCAGGAAGCACGTCGCCGAGCCGAGGCGCAGCACGCGCGCGCCCGCCTGGAAGGGCAGCACGTGGCGCGCGCAGTGCCCGGGCCTGCGCAGCACGGCGGCGCCGCGGCCGACCTCGCGCACCGTGCGACGCACCCGCGCGGAGCGCGCGGCGAGGAGCGCCACCGCCGCCGCCGCGAGCCCGGCGGCCACGAGCAGCGCGACCGGCGGGGCGTGGAGGCTGCCGACGCCGAGCGCGACGGCCGACGCAGCATCATCGTCAGGCCCGAGACGGTCTCGAACGAGGCCTCCGCGCAGAGCGTCCCGGCGAGCGCCGGCCAGGTGGCGTCCCGCAGCTCGCGCCTGGCCAGCGTCACGCGGACGGCGTCGCCGCCGCGCGGGGAGAGCACGCCGCTCAGGCCCGCGCCGCAGACGTACCACGCGCACGCGCGCCGGCGCGTGACCTCGGGCCACGTCGCCGCGAGCACGCCGCGCCAGGCGACGCCCCGCGAGACCTGCCCGCAGACGTGGAGGACGACGGCAAGCACCAGCCACCCGATCTGGGCGCCGGCGGGAGCGAACACGGGGCCAACCATAGTCCGCTCGCGGTCAGCTCGGTGTCACGGCCGCGGACCGCCGCGGCCAGGGCGCGCACCCCGGGTTCGATCGCGGGCTCGGCGATGCGGCCGTAGCCGAGGATGACGGCCGGGGCGTGGGGGCGGGCGGTGTGGGGCGCGAGGCCGTCGAGCCCGACCCCTCGGGCCGAGGCGGCCGCGACGAGGGCGCCCTCGTCGACGTCGGGCGGCAGGTCGACGAGCAGGTGCAGCCCGGCGGCCGCGCCGTGCGCGCGCAGTTCGGGCAGGTCGCGCTCGAGGGCGGCGACGAGCGCGTCGCGCCGGCGGCGGTAGACGAGCCGCGAGCTGCGGATGTGGCGGTCCAGCGCGCCGCGCTCGAGCAGGACAGCGAGCCCGAGCTGCGTGAGCACCGGCGTGCCGCGGTCGTCGGCGAGCTTCTCGTGCTCGATCGCCTCGGCCAGCGCCGGCGGCGCGACGAGCCAGCCGACCCTCAGCGCCGGCGCGACCGTCTTCGAGATCGAGCTCATGTAGGCCACGCGCCTCGGGTCGAGGCCCTGCAGGGCTCCGACCGGCTGGCGGTCGTAGCGGTACTCGGCGTCGTAGTCGTCCTCGAGCACGAAGGCGTCGCGGTCGGCCGCCCACGCGAGCAGCGCGGCGCGCCGCTCGGGCGCGAGCACGACGCCGGTCGGGTACTGGTGCGCCGGGGTGACGAGCACCGCGCCCACGTCGCTGCGATCGAGGGCGTCGACGTCGAGCCCGCCGCCGTCGACCGCGATGGGAACCCATTCCAGGCCGACCGTCGCGATCGGCTCGCGCAGGTCGGCGCTCCCGGGCTCCTCGACGGCGACGCGTCGCACGCCGCGCGCCGCCAGCGCCCGGCAGGTGAGGGCGAGCCCCTGCGTCAGGCCCGAGGTGACCATGATCGTCGCGGGCTCGGCGGCCACGCCGCGCACCCGTCCCAGGTAGGTGGCCAGCGCGATGCGCAGCTCGGGGGTGCCGCGCGGATCGCTGTAGCTGAAGCGCGCGTCGGGGGCGTCGCGCAGGGCCTGGCGCAGCGCCGTGGCCCACGCCGTGCGCGGGAAGAGCGCGACGTCGGGCGCGCCGGGGCGGAAGTCGAAGCGCGGCGCGGGCGGCTCGTCCGTCACCGCCGCGGTCGCCGGCGCGGCGGCGCGCGCGGCCACCCGGGTCGGCGCGCCCTGGCTGGAGACGAGGTAGCCCTCGGCAGCGAGCTGTGCGTAGGCCTCCATGACGACCCCGCGCGCGACCCCGAGCTCGCGCGCCAGCGCCCGCGTGGACGGCAGCGCGACGCCATGGCGCAGCGTGCCCGAGCGGACGCTCTCGCGCAGCTGGTGCTCGAGCTGCGCGCGGACGCCGACGGCCGCGTCGCGGTCGAGGCGCACCATGAGGTCGATCTCGGAACTGGCCTTCATCTCAGGGGCCCAACTGGCCCTCGTCAGTAAACCAGTGCCGACCTAGTCTCGCAGCATGGCTTCGCTTCGTTCATTCCCCGGCGCCCTGCGCCTCGCGTCCGTCTCGATCATCGCGCGCCTGCCGATGGCCATGCTCAGCATCGCGCTGCTCGTCCACGTACGCCACCTGACCGGCTCGTTCGCGACGGCCGGCATCGTCGCGGGCGCCTTCGCCGTGTCGCTCGGGGTCGGCGGGCCGCTGCTCGGCCGGCTGGTCGATCGCCGCGGGCAGACGGTGGTCCTCGCTCGCGAGCGCGCTGGTCGCGGGCGCAGCCCTCGCGGGGACCGCCGCGCTGCCGGCCCGCGCGCCCGTCGCGCTGCTCGTGGCGCTGGCCGTCGTCCTGGGACTGGGCACGCCACCGGTCGACGCGTGCCTGCGCGCCATCCTTCCCGCGGTCATCCGCGACCGCGAAGCCCTGCGCGCGGCCTACGCCGCCGAGTCGGCCGCCGTCGAGCTGACGTGGATCGTCGGGCCGCCGCTCGTCCTGCTCGTCGGCGTCGCGTGGTCGACCTCCGCCGCGCTGGTCGTCGCCGGCGCCGTGCTCGTGGCCGGCACCGCGGTCTTCGCCGCTCAGCCCGCTTCGCGCGCCTGGCGGCCGGCGCCGGCGCCCGAGCGCCCGCGCGGCGGCTCGCTGCGCGCGCCGGCCATGCGCACGCTCGTGCTCCTGCTCGTCTTCGTGGGCGTCGTCTTCGGCACGGTCGAGGTGGCGGTCATCGCCGCGGTCGCGGATCTCGGGAGCCCCGCGGCGGCCGGCCCGCTGCTCGGCCTGTGGGGCGCCGGCTCGCTCGCCGGCGGCGTCGTGGCGGCGCGCATGGGCGGCGGCGCGCGCACCGGCGCGGGCCTCGCGCTCATGCTTGCCGCGCTGGCGGCGGGCCACCTCGCCCTCGCCGCGGCCGCGGGCAGCGCCGTCGCGCTGGCGGGCGTCCTGGCGCTCGCCGGCGCGACCATCGCGCCGACCTACGCGACCATCTACGCCATGGTGGATCACGCCGCGCCCGCCGGGACGGTGACCGAGGCGTTCGCGTGGCTGGAGACCGCGGTCGCGGTCGGCGCCTCGCTCGGAGCCGCCTCCGCGGGCGCCGTCGCCGACGCCGCCGGCCCGGCCGCGGCCTTCGGCAGTGGCCGGCGCCGCCGGCACCGTCGCCGCCCTCATCGCCGCGCTGCGCGCGCGGCCCCTGAACGCCCCCTCATACCCGACGGCCGTCCCCGCCGCGGCGTGAGGCACCGACGCACCGTGTGACGACGGTACGTTGCCGGGCGTGAGCCCAGCGCCGTTCTTCGACGACTTCGGCGCGGGGCGCCTGGACACCGACGTCTGGGTCCCGCACTACCTGCCGCAGTGGAGCTCGCGCGCGCAGAGCGCGGCGACCTACGAGGTCGCCGGCTCGGAGCTGCGCCTGACCATCCCGCCGGGGCAGGGGCTGTGGTGCGCCGAGGAGCACGAGGAGCCGCTGCGGGTCTCGGGCATCCAGTCCGGCGTGTTCTCCGGGGCGGTGGGCAGCACGGTCGGCCAGCAGCCGTTCCGTGCCGGCCAGGTCGTGCGCGAGCGCCAGCCGACCCAGTGGGGCTGGACGCCGCACCACGGCGTGCTCGAGGTGCGCGCGCGGATGGAGCTCAGCGCGCGCTCGATGGCGTCGGTGTGGATGGTCGGGCTCGAGGACGAGCCGGCGCGCTGCGGCGAGATCTGCGTCTTCGAGGTCTTCGGCGACGCCGTCGCGCACGACGGCGGCCGGCCGACCGCGGCGGTGGGCATGGGCGTGCACCCCTTCCGCGACCCCGCGCTCACCGACGAGTTCGCCGCCGAGCCGCTGGCGATCGACGTCGCCGACTTCCACGTCTACGCGGCGGACTGGCGGCCGGGACGGGTCGACTTCCTCGTCGACGGCGAGCACGTCAAGACCGTCCACCAGGCCCCGGACTACCCGATGCAGATGATGCTCGCCGTGTTCGACTTCCCCGCGAAGGGCGATGCGGCGACGGCCGACCACGTGCCCCTGCTGGCCGTCGACCACGTCCGCGCCACGAGCACGCCGTCGCCGTAGCGCAAAGCCGCGGTCCGGCGATCCGTTGTTCGGCGATGTCGCAGACGCGCAGAAGGGTCGTCGCGGGGCTGGCCGCCCTGGCGGCGGGGACGGCGGCGGCCTACGCCGTCTGCGGGCCTGCGGCCGTCGGCGCGTCGGCGCCGAGCACGGCGGCCGTCACGGCGGTGGACTTCGACTGGAGCATGCCCGGCGCCACGGACTACACCGCCACCATCGCCGCGGGCGGCAGCGTGAGCTTCAGCTACCCCGCGGGCGTCTCCATCCACAACGTGGACTTCACCGGCGGGGGCCCGACCGCGTGCACCCAGACCGCGGGGGCCACCGTCGGCCCGGTCTCGCCGCTGCCCGCCGTGCCGGAGGCGCCGGGCTGGAGCGGGACCTGCCGCTTCGACACGCCCGGGACCTACCTGTTCGTCTGCGACAACCACAACTACATGAAGGGCACGATCGTGGTCGAGGGGCACGGCACGACCACGACCGCGACCGGCAGCTCCACGACGGCGACGGGCACCTCGACCGCGCCCGCAGACCAGACGCCGGGCGCCGGGAGCTCGACGCCCGGCGGCTCCTCGTCGCCGTCTGCGCGTCCGCGGGTCAGCGTGGCCCACCGCCAGCGCGGTGCGGTGCTGCGCGGCACGGTGACGACGCCGGCCGGGCGATCGCAGATCAGGGTCACCGCCTACCTCTCGGGCCACGGCTCGAGGACTCGCATCGGTTCGCAGACCAAGCGCTCCAAGGGCACCGGCACGACGGCCTTCGCGGTGAAGCTCGACCCCGCCGGGCGCCGCGCGCTGCTGCGCGCCCACCGTCTGGCCGTCGACCTGCGCGTCGTCATCACGCCGGCGGCCGGGCGCCCGGTGACGACGAAGACGGTCGCCATCGCGCTGCGAGACCGCTGAGGCGGCGCGCCGACGGCGTCAGGACCCGACCGATCGCACCCCGGCGCGGTCGATCCGAAAGCCCCTGCCCGTCGCGATGACCGTGCAGGTGATCCCGGTCTGCAGCGATGCGCAGCGGAAGTGCGTGAGCGTGATGTGCCTCCCGTAGGCCAGCACGGGCGTGTGCTCGCCGGGGTCGCCGAGGCAGTGCGTCGTCATCAGGGTCCCGTCCCGGCAGATGCTCAGCCGCCCGTCGCGGCCCATCTTGACGCTGTGTGGGCGGGCCACGCTCTGGCAGTAGACGTACGACCCGACCCCCGGCCGCCCGTCGTTCATCTCGCAGGAGATGTTCCGGCTCGGCGAGTAGAACGACGCGGACGTGCGGTGGGCGGCGCCCGGCACGGCGGCCGCCGGCGCCGCGGACGCGGCGGCCACGGCGAGCAGCACCGCGACCCGACCGCCACGGCGCACGAGCGGCGTCAGGTCACACCGTCCAGGGCGGCCCGCAGGGCATCGAGGTCGGGCGCGCCGAAGACCACGCGATTGCGCGTGGCGACGTAGACGAGGTCGAGGTCGACCCCGGCGCGGGCGATCCTGCGGGTCAGGTCGGCGAGCACGCCCGGGCGGTCCTCGACGTCGACCACGACGACCTCGCGCTCGCGCGTGACCGCGAGATGCGAGATCGCCAGCGAGTGCCGGGCGGCCTCGGCGTGCTTGACGAGGATGTGCAGCTCGGCGCGATCGCCGGTCCCGAGGCACGTCGCCGCCGCGATGTTCACGCCCGCGTCGCTGATGGCGGCCGCGACGTCCGCCAAGGCTCCCGGGGTGTTGTCGAGGTCGATGACGAGGTCGACGGCCATGTGGCGGCGCCAGCCTACCTCGCCGGAGCGGGCGCGGCTCGGGCCTGCGAGGGGAGTGGAGGGGCGGGCCTTGAGGGAGCCCGCCCCTCCACAGTCTGGCGGCCGTCCGTGGCAGGGCGTGCGGTGCCGCCAGACATGATCCAGACGATGCCCTGTTCGGGCACCTGTGAGCTATGACGCGCGCGACGCCGGAAGGTTGGGACCGGGGTCGGCCGCGCGTGGGCTACGGGGTCGCCAGGCTCGACCAGCCGAAGATGTCGGAGTTGCCGAAGGTGGCCGGACACACCTGCTGGACGGCGGGGGCGACTGGGGCATCCGCGTCCTCGCCCTCCTCGCTCTCGCCGCGGGGCTCCTCCGCCTCGGCGGTCGGCTGCCCGGTGGTGAGCGCCTCGTTGTGGAGGTCCTCGCGGAACTGGTCGATGGGCCCGCAGTCCGCCGCGTCGCGGACGTCGTTCCACACGCTCACGCCGTAGTCGTTCGTGGCCGCCGCGTAGACGTAGTCGCCGAGGAACTCCGCGGCGAGGTTGTTCTGCGACGAGCCGCGCGCGTCGCCGCTCTGACCGCGGTGCGCGGGCGTGAAGGCGCCGACGTTGCCGCCGGAGACCGTCGCGTGCAGCACCTGACCGATCAGCGGTCGGTCGTTGTCCGCTCCGAGCGCGCTGGTCTTGTACGGCTCGGTGAAGGCGTTGTAGACGAGCCAGACGTCGGTGCCGTTGGGGGAGATCGCAGGCGCCGAGTAGTAGCCGCGATCGCCGGGGCGCTCGATCTGGCGCATCGGCGTCCATCTGTCGCCGCCGCTGGTTGAGGTGCTGAACATGACGTGCTCGTTGTTGAGCCCGTCGCGACCGTCGACCCAGGTGAGCACGAGCCGGTCGGAGGCGTCGTCCCCGCTCGGGGCGCCGTTGGCGATGTCGACCGACGGAGCGGGCGAGAGGTCGCTGCGCGCGCCGCCGACGCCGTCCTCGACGCAGCGGCCGATCGACGGCTCGAAGGCGTTGCAGGTGTCGAAGGCCCGGAAGATGTTCACCGGGCGCTCCCAGTGCGCGCCGCCGTCGAAGGAGCGGATCATCTGGATCTGGCCGGCGGCCGCCGTCGTCGGGCTGAAGCCGAACTGGAAGTCGAACACGTAGACGACGCCATCCGAGCCCGTGCGCACGGTGCAACCCGAGCGCCCGAAGCCGTTGCGGCTCTTCGTGTTGTTGGTGGCCGGCGTGACCTGGTGCTGGCTCCAGTTGTCGCCGCCGTCGCGGGAGGTCAGGACGTCGAGCGGCTGGTTGGTGAACCCGTTGCCGTTGCCGCGGAAGGCCGCGTAGCAGACGTAGACGTTGCCGAAGAACGGGCTCGACTCGGCGTTGTCGGCCCACACCTGCTCCTTGTCGGAGAAGAGGGCCGAGGTCTGGTGGCTGGCGATCACCGGATCGCTCCACGCCGCGTTGCTGCCCTTCGCCGCGGCCGCGACGTTGTCGGTGTGCGAGACGGCGATCGCCTCGGCGCCCTTGAACGGGGCCGTGCCGGGGATGGCCGAGGTCAGGTTGGCGTAGTACAGGCGCGACCCGTGGTCATACGAGAAGCCGCCGTCGCTCGTGGGCCGGGGCCCGAACGCCACCGCCGGATCGCCGTCTGAGACCAGGTCGTTCCTCGCGTAGTTGGGCAGGGTGCCGATCGCTCCGGTCGTCGGCGTGCAGCCCGCATCCGGACCGACCACGCCGAGGCAGCCGCGGGCGGTGAGCCCCGTGTAGGTCGGCTGGTTCCAGTGCAGGCCGGAGTCCGAGGAGAAGTAGACGCCGGAGACGCCGACGCCCCCGGTGAACGGGCAGTCGTCGTCGGGCCCGGCGTTGCAGGCCTCCATGTCGATGTTGTCGTTGGCGCCCGCGACGACGACGGCGGGGTCGTTGGGGTCGATGGCGACCGCCGGCTCGTTCTGCTTGTTCTGCGAGAACGGGCTCGGCGGACTACCGATGCTCACGCGGGTGTCCTGCGCAGCCGCCGGGCCCGCGAGCGCGGCGACGAGGACGGTTGCGGCGAACGTGCACAGCGCAGGTCGGAACAGCCGGCGATCGACCACGGATACCCCTTCCGATGAAGCACTTGCCGAGCGCCCTGTGCGCCCGTCCCGGTTGGCACATCTGCGCTCTACGACGCGGCCGAGGGCCGAAGGTTGGGACCCTCGGCTATGGCTTCTTCGGGGTCTCGTCCTGCTTCTTGGCCTGCCCGGGCGCCAGCGCCGCGCCCTGCCCGGGAGCATCCGCCGCGGGGGCAGGGGCCTCGGGCGCGTCGGGAGCCTTGGACGCGTTGGATCCCGTCGGCGGCTTGGCTGGCGCGTCGTTGACGGCCTTGGTCTTCGACGGCTTGGGCGCGGCGATCGGTCGGTCGGGCTTGACCTTGACCTAGGCCCCGGCGAGGCTTCGGCTCGCGGGCCTTGGTCTTGCCGAGGGCCTTGCCCTGCGCGGGCGTGCCCGGCGCCTTGAGCTGACCCGGCGCCGCGGCGTGGCCGGATGTGGCGGCCACGGCGCTGTCGCCCCGCGCGGCCCGGACGTGATCCGGGCGAGCCTTCGCCTCGACCTTCGTGGCCGCATGCTCGGCCGGCGCGGTCGCATCGGCCCGGTGCACGGGAGCGGGCGACGCCGCCGTGTCGCGCGCCACCGTGGTCAGCCGCGCGGTGGCGACGGGTGGCGTCAGACGCGGCCCCGGCGCTGTGACGACCGCGCGGCGCTGGTGGGGGTGGTCGACGGTCGCGTCGCGCGCCACGCCGGCGCCCCCCACGAGCGCGGTGACGAGGAGGACCTTGGCCGCGACGCCGTTGACGCCGAGGCCCGCGAGGCCGCCCGCTGCGCTCGTCGCGCCGCCCGCGCCCACGGCCGCCCCGAGGCCGGAGCCGCCGGCCACCGAGCCGAGCACGGCGGCCCTCAGGCCGGCCGCGGGGACGACCGGCAGCGCGATGGCCAGCGCGGCGCGCTGGCAGCGCACCGCCGCCTCGTAGTCCGCGCACCCCGAGCACAGCTCGACGTGGCGGCGGATCGTGGCGCGGCCCAGCGCGCGCCCGCGCAGGGTCGCGAGCTGCTCGCGCACGTGGGCACACGGCGTCTCGCGCGCGGTCCGCCACCCCATGAGCGCCTCGCGCGCCTGGAACACGAGCGCCTTGACCTTCTCGCGCCGGACGCCCAGGACGGCGGCGATCTCCTTGTGGGAGTGATCGCCGACCTCGAACAGGATGAGGGCCGCCCGCTGATCGGGCGGAAGGCGCTGCACGTCGCGCACGAGCATGCGCAGCTCGGCGCGCCGGTCGACCTCCGCCGCCAGCCCTTCGGTCGCCGGCGCGGCGTCGTCGAGCTCGACCTCCTCGCGCCGCACGCGCACCACCGACAGGCAGCGATTGCGGGCGATGGTGTAGAGCCAGGGCTTGAGGTCGACGACCTCGTAGCCGGCGCGCAGGGAGCGATAGGCGGCCAGGAAGGTGTGCTGCAGGACGTCCTCGGCCTCCTCGCGCGAGCCGAGCATGTGCTGGCAGAAGGCGAGCAGCCTGCGGTGGTAGGCGTCGTAGAGCGCCTCGAAGGCGGCGTCGTCCCCGCCGCGAACGCGAGCGAGGAGCTCGGACTCCGACCCGCCGGCGGGCAGCCGCCGGCGCCCGAACCGCGGGCGCAGGACGGCGGGCTCCAGGCCATGGGTGTCGGCGGCGTGCGCCACTGGGTGACAGATTCCCGTGGACGGCGTCGCTGACGCAGGGATCGGCGCGGGGGGCGCGGGTCAGAGCGCCGGCAGGCCGAGCTGGAGCTTGCGCAGGAGGTCGGCCAGGCGGCGGCGCTCGTCGGCCGTGAGGGCGCCGAGCAGGTCGCGCTCGTTGTCGAGGTGGGCCTCGGTGACGGCGTCGATGAGGCGGTGGCCTGCCTCGGTGAGGGTGATCAGGGTCCCGCGGCGGTCCTCGGGGTCGGGCGCGCGCGTGATGAGCCCGGCCTGCTCGAGGCGGTCCAGGCGCTTGGTCGTGCCGCTCGAGGTGAGCATCAGGGTGGTGGCGAAATCGGTCGGGCGCAGCTGGTAGGGGGGACCGGTGCGGCGCAGGGTCGCGAGCACGTCGTGCCAGCCGGGCTCGAGGCCGTGCTGGCGGTAGACGGCCTCGAGGCGCTGCTCGAGCTCGCGCGCGAGCCGCGAGATGCGGCCGATGACCCCGATCGGCGATGGGTCGAGCTCGGGGCGCTCGCGGCGCCACTGCTCGAGGATCACGTCGACGCCATCGCGCTCGGCCATGGCGCGGAGCGTACCGAAAGAAATGCGTCGCAGAGAGTTGCGTCCTAGGAAGATATGTCGTAGGATGCAAACATGCTCAAGCACCTCTTCCTCGCAAAGCGCCGCCGCCCCGCGCCGCGGCACGTCCGCCGGGCGGCCGACACGATGCCGCGCATCCGCTGGTACTCGTGACCCGAGCGCCGAGAGCGAGCCGGATAGGCTCGTGGCATGGCGGTCCGGGCAGTGGCCTTCGACGTCTTCGGGACTCTCGTCGACTGGCGCTCGGGCGTCGCCGACGCGTTCCGGGCGAGCGGGGTGTCGGGCGATCCCTACGAGCTGGCCGACGCGTGGCGCGCCCGCTACCGGCCGATCCTCGCCGAGGTCAACGACGGCGCGCGCCCGTGGGGCAGCTTCGACGACCTGCACCTCGTCACCCTCGACGACCTGCTCTCCGAGCGGGGCGCCGAGCTCTCCGACGCGGCGCGGCGCGAGCTCGTGGGCGCATGGCACCGCCTGGACCCCTGGCCCGACGTGCGCCCCGGTCTCGACGCGCTGCGCGGCGAGCGCGCGCTCGCGATGCTCTCCAACGGCCATGTCGCCCTGCTCATCGACCTCGCCCGCCATGGCGACCTGCGCTTCGACGCCGTCCTCTCGGCCGAGCTGGCCCAGGCCTACAAGCCCGCTCCCGAGGTCTACCGCACGGCCGCGCGCCTGCTCGGCCTGCAGCCCGCCGAGCTCATGCTCGCCGCCGCCCACCCGTGGGACCTCGAGGGCGCCCGCAACGCCGGCCTGAAGACCGCGTTCGTCGACCGCCCGCTCGAATACGGGCCGGACTCGCCGCCCCGGTCCGATCCCGACGCCGACGAGGCGGTCGGCGACCTGCTCGAGCTCGCAGAGCGCCTGGCGGGCTGAGGATCCGCCGTGTGGCCAGTGCCACACAGCGCCGGTGCCGGCGGCGCGATGCTGCGCGGATGGTCATCTGCATGGTGTTGGCAGGCGTGAGCTACGCGCTGATGTCGGCGCTCGCGCAGGTCCTCGGCCCGCGACGCCCCGACTAGGCACACGCCCGCGCGTCTGCCACAATCCCGCCTTCGCATGGGCCCCAAGCTCGACAGCGCCACCTCCGCCACACGCGCCGCGCTGTCCGGCTACGCCTACGCCTATCGCTCCGCCTGGCGATTTAGCTAGGCGCTCGGCTCGCCCGCCCGCGCGGGTGCCGCATCACCGGCCATCTGTGGCCGAGCGCCGTTCTCAGAGGCGACACGCCTCGGCAGGACCTCACTCGTATCGTTCACGGAGCACCCAGAAAGGCACTCGGCATGATGATCGTGATGAAGCAGGCGGCGACGCGAGGACGAGATCCGCGCCGTCATCGACCGGATCGAATCGGTGGGCGCGCGCGCCCATCCCAGCGCGGGCGACGAGGTGACCGTCATCGGCGCCATCGGCGACCTCGAGCACATCGCTCGTCTCGAGCTCGATGGAGCGCCGGGCGTCGACCGCGTCGTTCCCATCCTCAAGCCCTACAAGCTGGCCAGCAGCCAGCTCAAGCACGGCGAGCGAACCGTGCTCGAGATCGGCGGGCGGCGAGATCGGCGGCGAGCACTTCGCGCTCATCGCCGGGCCGTGCACGGTCGAGTCGCGCGACCAGACCCTGACCACGGCCGAGGTCGTCGCCGCAGGCCGGCGCGACCATGCTGCGCGGCGGCGCCTACAAGCCGCGCACGAGCCCGTACGCCTTCCAGGGCCTGGGCCAGGAGGGCCTGCGCCTGCTGGCCGAGGCCAAGGAGCAGACCGGGCTGCCGATCGTCACCGAGCTGATGGACGCGCGCGACCTCGAGCCGGTGCTCGAGGTGGCCGACGTCATCCAGATCGGCGCGCGCAACATGCAGAACTACCCGCTGCTGGCCGAGATCGGCCGCTCCGGACTGCCCGGTGCTGATCAAGCGCGGCCTGTCGAGCACGCTCGAGGAGCTGCTCATGGCCGCCGAGTACGTCCTCAAGGAGGGCAACGAGGCGGTCATCCTCTGCGAGCGCGGCATCCGCACCTTCGAGACCGCCTACCGCTTCACGCTCGACCTGACCGCGGTGCCGGTGCTCAAGGAGCTCAGCGCACCTGCCGGTCATCGTCGACCCCAGCCACGCCGCGGGCCGGCGCGACCTCGTCGAGCCGCTGTCGCCTCGCCGCCGCCGCGGTCGGCGCCGACGGCATCATCGTCGAGGTGCACCCCGACCCCGAGAACGCCATCTGCGACGGGCCGCAGGCGCTGCGCACCGAGGGCTTCGCCGCCTACGCGGCGCGCGTGCAGGCGGCGGCCGCGGTCGCGGGCAAGGCCGCCTTCGTCGGCGCTTGATCGTCGCGGTCGTCGGGGTGGGGCTCATCGGCGGGTCGGTCGGCCTGGCCGCCCGCTCCCGCCTCGGCGCGACCGTGCGCGGGTTCGACCCCCGCGCCGACGAGGCCGTGGCCCGCGGGGCGATCCACAGCGCCCACCGCGACCTCGGCGACGCGCTCGACGGCGCCGACGCGGTCTTCGTCGCCGTCCCCGGTCGACGTGCTGGCCGACACCGTGGCCACGGTCCTCGAGCAGGCGCCGCGCAGCGCGCGTCGTCACCGACGTCGGCTCGACCAAGCGCACGGTCGTCGACGCCGCGCGCGACCCGCGCTTCGTCGGCGGCCACCCGCTGGCGGGCGCGGAGGCGGCCGGCGTCGAGCACGCGCGCGAGGACCTCTTCGACGGCGCCACCTGGTACCTGACCCCGACCGCGACGACCCAGGGCACGCTGCTCGAGCGCCTGCACCGGCTGCTCACCGGGCTCGGCGCGCGGCCCGCCGTCATCGACGCCGACGTCCACGACCGCGTGATGGCCGCCGTCAGCCACCTGCCGCACGTCGTGGCCAACGTCCTCGTGGCCCAGGCGCTCGACGCGCTCGGCGGCGAGCGCCCGCCGGCCACCGGCCCGAGCTTCCGCGACGCGACGCGCGTCGCCGGCGCCAACCCCGGCCTGTGGGGCGGCATCTACGCGGCCAACCGCGACGCGCTGGCCGACGCGCTCGACGGCGCCATCGCCGAGCTCGAGGCGGTCCGCGCGCAGCTGCGCGCCGGCGCCGACCTGACGAGCTGGCAGGAGCGGGCCGCCACCCGGCGGCGCGCGCTGGTCGAGGCCGGGCTGGGGCCGGGGGCCACGCAGCGAGCTGCGCGTCGCGGTGCCCAACCGCCCGGGCGTCATCGCCGACATCGCGCTCACGCTCGGCCGCGCGGGCATCAACATCTCCGACATGGCGCTCAGCCCGTCGCCGGACAACAGCCAGGGGGAGATCGCCCTCTGGGTCCCTGAGGCGACGCGCCGACGAGGCGGCCGCGCTGGTGGCCGGGCTGGGCTTCGCGGTGATCGCGTGAGGCGTTCGCGTCGACCCCGCCGACGGGCTGCGCGGCGACCTGCGCCCGCCGACCGACAAGTCGATCTCGCACCGCGCGGCGATCCTCGGCGCGATGGCGGCCGAGCCCGTGCGCATCCGCGGCTACCTCGACGCGGCCGACACGCAACTCCACGCTGCAGGCCGTCCAGCGCCTCGGCGCCCTGGTCGAGGTCGGCGCCGACGAGGTCCTCGTGCGCGGCACCGGGCTGCGCGACGCCGCCGTCCCCGACGGCCCGATCGACGTCGGCAACGCCGGCACGCTCATGCGCCTGCTGCCCGGCTGGCTGGCCGCGCAGGAGGGCCGCGCCTACACCCTCGACGGCGACGCCTCGATCCGCCGCCGGCCGGTCGACCGCATCGCCGAGCCGCTGCGCGCTGATGGGCGCGCGGGATCGACGCCACCGACGGGCGCCTGCCGCCGTTCACCGTCACGGGCGCGCCGCCTGCACGCGATCCACTACGAGCTGCCGGTGGCCAGCGCGCAGGTGAAGTCGTGCGTCCTGCTCGCCGGCCTGGCCGCCGACGGCGCCACGACGGTCTCCGAGCCGGCCGCCAGCCGCGACCACACCGAGCGCATGCTGACCGCCGCCGGGGTGGCCGTGCACCGCAACGGCCGCCACGTCACCGTCGCCGGCACCGACGAGCTCACGCTCGACGAGCTGGTCATGCCCGGGCGACCCGTCGAGCGCCGCCTTCGCCATCGCCGCCGGCGTGCTCGTGCCGGGCTCGCGGCTCGTCCTGCGCGGCGTCGGCGTCAACTGGACGCGCAGCGGCTTCGTCCGCATCGCCGCAGCGCATGGGCGCGATCGTCATCGGCGACCTCGAGGACGAGCCCGGCGACGAGGTCGCCGCGACCGAGCCGATCTCCGACCTCGACGTCGACCGCCGGCCCGCTCGTCGGCACGGTGGTCGAGCCCGACGAGGTGCCGCTCGCCATCGACGAGCTGCCGCTCGTCGCCCTGCTGGGCTGCTTCGCCGAGGGCGAGACCGTCGTGCGCGGCGCGCAGGAGCTGCGGCTGAAGGAGACCGACCGGATCGCCACCGTCGTCGACGGGCTCAGCGGGCTGGGCGCCGACCATCGAGGCCACCGAGGACGGCTTCGCGGTGACCGGCACCGGCGGCCTGCGCGGCGGGCGCATCAGCTCGCACGGCGACCACCGCCTGGCGATGCTCGGCGCCGTCGCCGGCCTGGCCTCGCACGAGGGCGTCGAGGTCGACGGCATGGAGGCCGCCGACGTCTCCTATCCGGGCTTCATGGACGACATGGTTAGGCTGATGTAGAGCACGCCGATGTCGGATTCCTCGCCCAGCCCCTCGTCCTCGTCGCCTCCGCCCGAGCGCGAGGCGCCCCGCGAGGGCAAGATCCCGTCGTGGCGCGTCGAGCCGGCGCCGGACGGTCGCGGGGCGCCGCCGGAGCAGCGCCCGCCGCTGATGCCGCGCAACCGCCGCGGGACCTTCATCGGCGTCCTCGTCGCGCTGCTGGCGCTCAACTTCATCCTCGCGCTCGCCACGGGCGGTCCGGCGAACCGGACGCGCATCCCGTACGAGCCGTTCTTCCTCGACCAGCTGCGGGCCGCGAACGTCAAGGAGATCTCCTCGACCGACCAGACGATCGAGGGCACGCTCAAGAAGAAGGCCGAGTACACGCCGCCCGGCGGCAAGCCCAAGACCGTCGACAAGTTCACCACGCAGGTGCCCGCCTTCGTCGACACCGACGGGACTGACGAAGCTGCTCGACGAGCAGAACGTGGTCGTCAACGCCAAGGCGCCCGACAGCGGGCGCTCGCCGTTCTGGACGCTGATCCTCGGCTTCGGCCCGACGATCCTGCTCGTCGGCCTCTTCGTCTACTTCGCGCGGCGGATGTCCGCGGGCGGGGCGCTGGGCGGCTTCGGGCGCTCGCAGGCGCGCCGGGTCGGCCCCGACACGCAGAGCAGGGTGACCTTCGAGGACGTCGCGGGCATCGACGAGGCCGAGAACGAGCTGGTCGAGATCGTCGACTTCCTGCAAGCAACCCCAAGCGCTACGAGCGTCTCGGCGCGCGGATCCCGCGCGGCGTGCTGCTCTACGGACCGCCCGGGACCGGCAAGACGCTGCTCGCGCGCGCGGTGGCCGGCGAGGCCCACGCCGCCTTCTTCTCGCTCTCCGCCTCGGAGTTCGTCGAGGCGATCGTCGGGGTCGGCGCCTCGCGTGTGCGCGACCTGTTCAAGCAGGCCAAGGAGGCGGCGCCGTCGATCATCTTCATCGACGAGCTCGACGCCATCGGGCGCTCGCGCTCGGGCAGCGGCGGCTTCAGCGGCGGCCACGACGAGCGCGAGCAGACGCTCAACCAGATCCTCACCGAGATGGACGGCTTCGAGCCCGGCACCGAACGTCATCGTCCTCGGCGCGACCAACCGCCAGGAGATCCTCGACCCGGCGCTGCTGCGTCCCGGTCGCTTCGATCGGCGCATCGCCGTGCAGCCGCCGGACCGCAACGGGCGCGCGGAGATCCTGCGCATCCACACGCGCTCGGTGCCGGTGGACGACTCGGTCGACCTCGACGCCATCGCGGCCTCCACGCCGGGCATGACCGGCGCCGACCTCGCGCTGCTGGTCAACGAGGCGGCGCTCTTCGCCGCGCGCCGCGACCACGAGCGCGTCGAGCTGTCGGACTTCACCGACGCGATCGAGAAGATCATCCTCGGCACCGCCCGCGCCGTGCTCATGTCCGACGCCGGACCGCGAGCGCACCGCCTATCACGAGTCCGGCCACGCGCTCGTCGGCATGCTCACCGAGGGCGCCGACCCGGTGCGCAAGATCTCGATCATCCCGCGCGGCCAGGCTCTCGGGGTGACCCTCTCGACGCCCGAGGCCGACCGCTACGGCTACGAGCGCGACGACCTGATCGGCAAGATCAAGGTGGCCCTCGGCGGCCGCGCGGCCGAGAAGGTGATCTACAACGAGCTGACCACCGGCGCGGAGTCCGACATCCAGCAGATCACCCAGATCGCCCGCGGCATGGTCGGGCGCTGGGGGATGAGCGACGTCATCGGCCCCATCGCGGTGGCCGACGGGCGCTCGGACGGCATGCTGCTGCCGGGCCAGTCGACCGACCTCGGAGGCGACCCAGCGCCTGGTCGACGAGGAGGTGCGCCGGATCGTCGAGGAGGCCGAGCAGGACACCGTCCTGCTCATCGAGCGCGAGCGCCCCCGCCTGGAGGCGCTGACTCGCGCGCTGCTGGACAAGGAGACGCTCGACCAGGCCGAGGCCTACGAGATCGCCGGCGTCCCGCTCCCGGAGTCCGCCGACGAGGCGCCCGCACCGGCGTAGTCCTCGCCGAGCAGCGGGTGGCGCTCCTCGTCGCGGCGCAGCCCCGCCACGACGTAGAGCACGGCGCACACGACCATCGGCAGGACGCCGGCCAGCACGAGCGTCGCATCGGTGCCGATCGCCTTCGACACCGGGCCGGTGAGCGCGAAGGAGATCGGCGTGAGGCCGATGGAGACGAACCAGTCCAGCGAGTGCACCCGGCCGCGCAGCTCGGGCGGCACGCGCGAGGACATCAGCGTGCCCCAGACGACCATCCCCGCGGTCTCGCCCGCCCCGAAGACGACGGCGAAGGCCATCAGCTGCCAGACGCGTGGTGCCGAAGGCGTAGCCGATGAAGGGCAGCGTGGCGACGATCCACGCGGCGTAGGCGAAGGTCAGGTAGCGCCGCGGCGGCCCGCGCTGGCTGACGACGAGCGTCGCGAGCACGGAGCCGGCGCCGGCGGCCGAGAGGATCGCGCCGTAGCCCCACGCGCCGGCGTCGAGGTCGTTGCGCACGACGAAGGGCAGCAGCACCTCGAGCGGGCCCGATGAACAGCAGCAGGCTCAGCGAGGCCGCCACCAGCGTGGCCCAGAGCCACGGCTGCGAGCGCACGAACGTGATGCCCTCGCGCAGCTCGCGGCGCACCGAGCGCTCGGCGTCGGGTGCCGGCAGCGATCGCACGCGCAGTCCCGCAGATGCACGCCGCGCTGAGCCGCGAAGGTGCCCGCGTCGATCAGGAAGGCACCGCCGGCGCCGACGGCCGCGACGATGAAGCCGCCCACCGCCGGCCCGAGCAGGCGCTCGGACGCCTGGCGCACGAGCTGCTCGAGCGAGTTGGCCTCCACCAGGTGGCCCCGCGCCACGATCTCGGGCACCAGCGCGCCGAAGGCCGGGCCGAAGAAGGCCTCGCCCGCCCCGTAGAGCACGGCGAGGACCACGAGATGCCAGATCTCGAGCACGCCCGCCAGCGACAGCACGCCGGTGGCGGCCAGCACGAGCGCGCGCACGAGATCGGCGGCGATCAGCACCTTGCGGCGCTCCATGCGGTCGCTGACGATGCCGCCGGTGAGCAGGAAGGCGGTCATGCCGCCGGTCCACGCCAGCCCGACGAGCGACAGCGCCACCGGGTCGTTCTCGATGTCGTAGACCTGCCACGCCTCGGCCACGATGAAGATGCCATCGCCCAGCAGCGACACCGTCATGCCGGCCCACAGCAGCGCGAAGTCGCGCTCGCGCAGCGGTCGCAGCAGCTTCACGTGTCCTATCGTGGCAGCCGCCATGCTCGTCGCCATCGACGGTCCCGCGGGGGCCGGCAAGTCGACCGTCGCCCGCGCCGTCGCGCGGGCGCTCGGCTTCACCTACCTGGACTCCGGGGCGCTGTACCGCGCCGTGGCGCTGTCGGGCGCGAGCGATCCGAGCGACCTGGACATCCGCTTCGAGGGCGACCGCGTGCTGCTCGACGGCGAGGACGTCAGCGAGGCGATCCGCACGCCCGAGATCTCCCAGGAGGCCTCGCGGCGGGCGGCCGACCCCGCCGTGCGCGCCGCCCTGCTCGACAAGCAGCGCGCGCTCATCGCGTCCGGCGACTGGGTGGCGGAGGGGCGCGACATCGGCACCGTCGTGGCGCCCGACGCCGAGCTCAAGGTGTGGCTCACGGCCGACGAGGACGAGCGCGCCCGCCGGCGCGGCGTGCCCGTGGACGAGGTCCGCGAGCGCGACCAGCGCGATGCGGGCCGCGAGCACTCGCCGATGGTCGCGGCGCCCGATGCCGTCGAGGTCGACACCACCGGGCTGGGCATCGACGAGGTCGTGGAGCGCATCGTGGCGCTCGTGGGAGCGAGGACGCCGTGAAGGTCGCGGTCGTCGGCTACCCCAACGTCGGCAAGTCCTCGCTCGTCAACCGCCTGACCGGCTCGCGCTCGGCGGTCGTGCACGAGCGCGCCGGGCATCACGCGCGACCGCAACGAGATCGCGTGCGAGTGGAACGGCCGGCGCTTCGACCTGATCGACACCGGCGGCGATGGACTTCCTCGACGTCGACCCGATCGCCGGCTCGATCCGCGAGCAGGCCGCAGGCCGCGCTCAACGACGCCGTGGCGGCGATCTTCGTCGTCGACGCGCGCGCCGGGCGCCGGCCCGGCGACGAGGAGCTCGCCGACCTCCTGCGCCGCTGGAAGCGCCCGGTCATCCTCGCCGCCAACAAGGTCGACTCGGTCGGGCGACATGGCGCTCGCCGCCGACTTCCACGCGCTCGGCCTCGGCGACCCGCTCGCGGTGTCGGCCACGCAGGGGCTCAACGTCGGCGACCTGCTCGACCGCGTGACGGCGGCGCTCCCCGACGAGGGCGACGAGCCCGAGGAGCGACGACGACGCCGTCCGCCTGGCCATCGTCGGGCGCCCCAACGTCGGCAAGTCGACGCTTCGTCAACCAGCTGCTCGGGCGACGAGCGCGTGATCGTCTCCGACGTCGCCGGGCACCACGCGCGACGCGATCGACCTGCCGCTCGAGGTCGACGGGCACAAGCTCGTGATCGTCGACACCGCGGGCCTGCGCCGCCAGTCCAAGGTCTCGGACTCGGTCGAGTACTACACGACGCTGCGCTCGCAGCGCGCGGTCGAGCGCGCCGACGTCGTGCTCGTCATCTGCGACGCCCACGACGGCGTCACCAGCCAGGACCTGCGCATCGCCGAGCTCGGCATGAAGGAGGGCTGCGCCACCGCGCTCGTGCTCAACAAGTGGGACGTCGCCGCGATGGACGAGGCCGACCTCGACCACGAGCGCGCGCGCGTGGCCCAGAAGCTGCGGCTGCGCCCGAAGGTCCTCACCGCCAGCGCCAAGACCGGGCGCAACGTCCAGCGCGTCCTCAACGAGGCGATCATCCTCGGCGAGCGGATGCACAACCGCATCCCGACGCCGCAGCTCAACCGCTTCCTGGCCGAGGTCGCCCAGGCGCGCCAGCCGCCGGCCAAGCAGGGCCACCGGCTCAAGCTGCTCTACATGGCCCAGTTCGAGACCGCGCCGCCGCGCTTCTCGATCCAGGTCAACTCGCGCAACCGCGTCACGCGCGACTACGCGTACTTCATCGAGAACCGCCTGCGCGCGCGCTACGGGATGGACGGCGTGCCGCTGATCATCGACTTCAACGAGCGCAAGCCCCGGCGCGACGCGCGCTCCTAGCCGTTCGCCCCGAGGACGCGAGCACGGCCGCGGCCGCTACTCTCTGCGATCCCATGAACCAGCTTTCCGACAACGAGTACCTGTTCACGTCCGAGTCCGTCACCGAGGGCCACCCCGACAAGATCGCCGACCAGATCTCCGACGGCGTCCTCGATGCGGTGCTGCGCGACGACCCCTACGGGCGCGTCGCCTGCGAGACCCTCGTGAACACCGGGCCTCGTCGTCGTGTCCGGCGAGATCTCGACCTCGACCTACGTCGACATCCAGGACGTCGCGCGCGAGACGATCCGCAAGATCGGCTACACCGACGCCGATCTCGGCTTCAGCGCCGACTCGTGCGCGGTCATCAACGCGATCGACAAGCAGTCGCCCGACATCGCCCAGGGCGTCGACCAGGCCTACGAGGCGCGCACCGACGCCTCCGACGACGATGAACTCGACGTCGCCGGCGCCGGCGACCAGGGGATGATGTTCGGCTACGCCTCCAACGAGACGCCGGAGCTCATGCCGCTGCCGATCTCGCTGGCCCACAAGCTGGCCAAGCGCCTGGCCGACGTGCGCAAGGCCGAGGTCGTGCCGTACCTGCGCCCCGACGGCAAGACCCAGGTCACGGTGCGCTACCTGGACGGCAAGCCCGTCGAGATCGAGAAGGTCCTGATCTCCACCCAGCACCGCGACGGCGCCGAGGCGCTGCTGCCCGACGACCTCTGGGAGCACGTCGTCGAGCCGATCCTGCCGAAGGACCTCTACGACGCGCGGCAAGCTGCGCAAGAACCTGCTCGTCAACCCGACCGGGCGCTTCGTCATCGGCGGCCCGGTGGGCGACGCCGGCCTGACCGGGCGCAAGATCATCGTCGACACCTACGGCGGCATGGCCCGCCACGGCGGCGGCGCCTTCAGCGGCAAGGACCCGTCCAAGGTCGACCGCTCGGCCGCCTACGCCGCGCGCTACGTGGCCAAGAACATCGTCGCCGCCGGCCTGGCCGAGCGCGCCGAGGTGCAGGTCGCCTACGCCATCGGCGTCGCGCACCCGGTCTCGGTCATGGTCGAGACCTTCGGCACCGAGAAGATCGGCCGCGGGCAGATCCAGCGAGCTCATCGACGAGCACTTCGACCTGCGCCCCGGCGCCTTCCGCGAGGCGCTGAACCTGCACCGCCCGATCTACCAGAAGACCGCCGCCTACGGGCACTTCGGCCGCGAGGACCACGACTTCACGTGGGAGCGCACCGACAAGGCCCAGGCGCTGCGCGAGGCGGCCGGCCTGGGCGCCGCGGGCGCCACCGTCTGACGCGCGGGCGCCGGGTTGCGAACATAGGCGGTCGGCATGACCGACTTGGCCGACCGCCTCCAGGACACGCCGGCCGACGTCGAGCAGGCGGTCACGCCGCTCGAGCTCTTCTTCGACCTCGTCTTCGTCTTCGCGATCACGCAGGTCACGGGGTTCGTCTCGGCCGACCCGACGTGGACGCGCCTCGTCGAGGGGCTGGCCATCCTCACCGCGCTGTGGTGGGCGTGGGAGTCCTACGTGTGGCTGGGCAACACCGCGGGCTCCGACGAGGGGACCGTGCGCGTCGTGCTGCTGTCGGCCATGGGCGCGATGCTCATCGCGTCGCTGGCCGTCCCGCACGCCTTCGGCGACGACGGGGTGATCTTCGGCGTCGCCTACCTGGCCGTGCGCGTGCTGCACCTCGGGGCCTACACGATCGTCTCGCGCGACGATCCGCAGCTGCGCTACGTCGTCGTGCGCATGGCGACCACGATGCTGCCGGCCTCCCTGCTCATCGTCGTGGCCGGCGCGCTGGACGGCACCGCGCAGGGGCTCATGTGGGCGGCCGCGCTGGCGGTCGACTACGGCGGCCTCGTCGCGCGCGGCACCGAGGGCTGGCGCGTCGTGGCCAGCCACTTCTCCGAGCGCCACGGCCTGGTCATCATCATCGCGCTGGGCGAGTCGATCGTCGCCCTCGGCGTCGGCGCCGAGGGGCTCGGCCTCGACGCGGGCATCATCGTCGGCGCGCTGCTGGGGGTGGCGGTCGCGGCGGCGCTGTGGTGGGCGTACTTCGACTTCGTGGCGCTGGTCGCCGCGCGCGTGCTGCGCGACGCGGCGCCGGCCGAGCAGGTCCGCATCGCGCGCGACTCCTACACCTACCTGCACCTGCCGATGGTGGTCGGGATCGTGCTCTTCGCCCTGGGGGTGAAGAAGACGCTGGGCCACGTCGGCGACGAGCTCGACGCGGTGCCGGCCGTGGCGCTGTGCGGCGGCGTGGCGCTCTACCTGGTCGCGCTGAGCGCGCTGAAGCGGCGCAACATCGGCTCGTTCAACTACCCGCGGCTGGTCGCGGCGGCGGCGCTGGCCGTGCTCGCGGTGGTGGCGACGGCGATCCCGGCGCTGCTGGCGCTGGGGCTCGTGGCGGGGGTCTCCTGCGGCCTGATCGCCTACGAGACGGTGCGGTACGCCGACACGCGCGATCGGGTGCGCCACGGGTAGGCGTTCGCTTCTTGCGCTTGCGGCGCTGTGCGGCGCCGCAAACAGCATCATCGAGGGGAAGGGAGTCAGCGGTGGTCGGCGCGCCGGCGGATGCCCGGAGCGCGCGTCTTCCGATGCACCTCGTGCGTGTTTCGCAACACCTCTCGGACGGCGCGCGAGGGGGTGGGCTCCGGTTCGCGGCTACTACGGGAGTCAGAGAGCCCACCCCCTCGGCCGGCCGCGGAGGTGTTGCGAACGCGCGCGAACTGCGGCGGAACACGCCGCGCCCGGGGACCCGACGCGGCGCCGCGACACCCTTCCCTCGATGATGCTGTTTGCGCCGCGCAGCGCCGCAGGCGCCCGCGGACGACCCAGCGGACGCCTACGCCCGCCCGAACAGCGCGCGGCCGAGGTGGCCGGGGAGGACCGCCGGGCGCGGGGCGCGGCTCTCGCGCGCCTGGGCGCGCATCGAGTCGACGATGGCGGCGGTGTGCTCGAAGGGGTCGGCGACGCTGGCGCCGGTGTCGATCGACAGCGCGGCGACGAGGTTGCCGTCGACCTGGGCGACGAGCAGCTCGCCGCTGGGGACGCGGCTCGAGTCGAGGGTGGCGAGGCGGGTCAGGTCCGCCTCGTCGGCGGCCGTGGCGTGACGGATGGTGAGGGAGGCGGTGGAGGTCATGGGAGGATGGTCCTGGTCGGTGACGATAAATTCCAATGATGTTGTCTTCTCGGGCTGATAAGGTGGCGTTATGTTCGACGCGCGTCTGCTGTCCGTCTTCCGCGAGGTCGCCACGCGCGGCTCGTTCTCCGATGCCGCGGCCGCCCTCTCCTTCACCCAGCCGGCGATCTCGCAGCAGATCGCGCGCCTCGAGCGCCAGCTCGACACGCGGCTGCTCGTGCGCGACGCGCGCGGCGTCACGCTGACGCCGGCCGGCGAGGTCCTCCTGCGCCACGCCGAGACCGTCCTCGCCCAGCTGCGCGTGGCCGAGGCCGAGGTCCAGGCGCTCACCGGCGTCGAGCGCCCGCGCCTGCGCGTGGGCGCCTTCCCCAGCGCGGCGGCGAGCATCATGCCGCCGGCGCTGGCCGAGCTGCGCGCGGCGCACCCCGAGGCCGATGTCGCCATGCGCGTCGTCGAGGACGTCGAGGCGCTCGGCGCCCTGCGGCGAGGCGAGCTCGACATCGCGATGGTGCTCGACTCCGAGCTCATGGCGCTCGAGATGCCGGCCGGCATCGAGGCGGTGCACGTGCTCGACGACCCGCTGCTCATCGCGCTCCCCTACAGCCACCCGCTCGCGGCCCGCACCGCCATCTCCCTGGCCGAGCTGCGCGACGACGACTGGATGGTGTGCGGCGTCGGCGGCACCTGCATCGACTCCAACGTGATCCTGCGCGCCTGTGACGCGGCCGGCTTCGAGCCCCGCATCACCTTCGAGACCGAGGACTACAGCGCGATCATGGGCATGGTCGCCTCGGGCATGGGGGTGGCGCTCATCCCGTCCCTGGCGCTGGTCTCCGCCCGCGAGGACATCGCGATTCGGCCGTTGCGCGACGCCCGCCCGGAGCGCCGGGTGCGGGCTGCCGTCGCCGTCGAGCGGCCGAGTGCGCTGGCCGATGCGCTGCTCGAGATCGTGCGCAAGGCCGGGCGCGAGCGCCCGTGGGCCGGACGGCAGCGAGCCCTCGCCGCCGCCTGACGCTCAGGCCGCCTCGGGCAGCAGCTCCTCGACGCGCTGGTCGACGGCGGCCGGCAGCGCGGCGGCCGGCCGCGCGGCGCTGGCCTGGATCTGAAGCAGCTCCACGATCGAGGCGGTGTGCTCGAAGGGGTCGGCGATGACCGCGCCGGTGTCGATCGAGGTGGCGGCCAGCAGCCGTCCGTCGACCTCGGCGACGAACAGCTCGCCGCTCGGGACCCGGCGTGAGTCGAGCGCGGCCAGGCGCTCGAGCGACTTCATGTCGTTGGCGGCGGCGTGGCGGATGGTGACGGGGGCGACGTCGGCGCGACGCGGGCTGATCGGGCGGCGGGCGCGGAGATCCTCGACGCGCGACCGGGACAGGATGCGGTGGAAGTTGTCGTTGAACATGACCACATTCTGCGCTGCGAACGGCCTTCGCACATTGGGCTAATGGTGTCAGTCGTGGTCTCCTGGGCCTTAGTTCTCGGCCGCGACCCCTTACGCCGAAAAAGCGCCCATTTGCAGGAGAATCAGCGTGTGCACGGTCAGCGCGCGACCGCTCCCTGAAGGTCCTCGAAGCGCCCGCGCACGGGGCACGTCGCGAGGTGGTCGTTGACCAGCCCGCAGGCCTGCATCCCGGCGTAGATCGTGGTCGGCCCGACGAAGCGAAAGCCGGCCCGCTTGAGCGCCTTGGCCAGCGCCGCGGCCTCGGGGATCTGCGCCGGGACGTCGGCGAAGCTCGCCGGCGCCGGCCGGGGCGCGGGGCGGTGCGACCAGACGAGCTCGTCCAGCGGCGTGCCGGCGTCGCGCAGGTCGACCGTGGCGCGCGCGTTGGCGATCGTGGCCTCGATCTTGGCCCGGTTGCGCACGATCCCGGCGTCGCCGAGGAGGCGCTCGACGTCGTCGGGGCCGAAGCGGGCGACCGCGTCGGGCTCGAAGCCCGCGAAGGCGGCGCGGAAGGCATCGCGCTTGCGCAGGATGGTCAGCCACGACAGGCCCGACTGGAAGGCCTCGAGCGACACGCGCTCGAACAGCCCTCGCTCGTCGGTCACCGGATGGCCCCACTCGTCGTCGTGATAGGCGGCGTAGAGCGGATCGCCGTCGCCGAAGCAGCGCGTCATGCCAGGAGTGTTACCGGCTCGCGCTCGCCGGCCCCGCGGAAGGCGGAGCGGTAGGCCGTGGGGCGGGTGGCGGTGACGCGCTCGAAGTGGATGCGCAGGGCGGCCGCGCTGCCGAACCCCGAGCGCGCCGCGACCTCCTCGATCGAGAGCTCGGTCGTCTCCAGCAGGCGGCGGGCGTGCTGGACGCGATGGGACAGCAGCCACTGCTTGGGCGTGCTGCCGGTCTCGGCGACGAAGTGCCGGGCGAAGCTGCGCGCGCTCATGTGCGCGTGGCGGGCGAGGTCGCGCACGGTGAGCGCCTCGGCGAGGTGCTCGAGGGCCCAGGCGCGGGTGCCGGCGAGCCCGCCGCCGTTGCGCGCGTCGGGCACCGGCATGGCGATGAACTGCGCCTGGCCGCCGTCGCGGTGCGGAGCCACCACGTTCCAGCGCGCGATGGTCATGGCCGCGTCGGCTCCGAGGTCGCCGCGCACCACGTGCAGGCACAGGTCCATCCCCGCGGAGATGCCGGCCGAGGTCAGCACGTCGCCGTCGTCGATGTAGAGCACGTCGGGATCGACGCGGATCGCGGGGTACTCGGCGGCCAGGCGGTCGCAGTAGCCCCAGTGGGTCGTCGCCCGGCGGCCGTCGAGCAGCCCGGCGGCGGCGAGGACGAACGCGCCCGTGCAGATCGACATGACGCGCGCCCCGCGGCGGTGCGCGGCGGCGACGGCGGCGACGGCCTCGTCCTGCTGGGCGACGAGGTCGGGCGTCGTCCCGGGCACGACGACGAGGTCGGCGCCGCGCAGGGCCCCGAGGCCGGCGTCGACCGACACCGTGAGCCCCTGCGAGGTCGTCACCGGCCGGGCGCCGGCCGAGCAGACGGTGAGCCGGTAGCCGAGGTCGGGCCGCGGGGTGCCGGGGCGCTTGGTGCCGAACACGGTCAGCACCGTGCCCACGTCGAAGAAGACCGCTCCGTCGAGCAGCAGGAGGGCCACGCGCGAGCCCGTTGAGGACGTCATGGCAGGAAATTAGCGCACATGGTCATTTCTGCCACTGGTGCGTTGGAGGCGCGATCACGATGCTCCCGGCGATGCATCGCGCGTGGATCGTCGCCGGCTCCGCCTTCGTCGCCCTGCTCGCCGCCGCCGCCATCCGGGCGACGTTCGGGATCCTCATGGAGCCGCTCATGGACGAGTTCGGCTGGAGCCACGGCGCGATCGCCACGGCGGCTTCGGTCAACCTCGTGGTGTTCGGGATCAGCGCGCCGTTCGCCGCGGCGCTGAACGAGCGCTTCGGCCTGCGCCGGGTCGTCACCGTGGCGCTCGTGCTCATCGTCGTCGCCGCGGCCCTCCTGACCCAGATCACGGCGCTGTGGCAGCTCTACGTCGTGTGGGGGCTCGTCGCCGGCGCGGCCACCGGCGCGGTGGCGCCGGTGCTCGCGGCGACCGTGGCCGGGCGCTGGTTCACGCAGCGCCGCGGCCTCGTGGTCGGCCTGCTGACCGCGGCCAACTCCACGGGCCAGCTCGTCTTCCTGCCCTTGATGGCGCACCTCGTCACCCACGGCGACTGGCGCGCGACGATGATCGTGGTGGGCGGCGCGGCCGTCCTGGCTCTCGTGGCCGTGCGCGCCGGCCTGCGCGACTCGCCCGAGGAGGTCGGGACGACGCCCTACGGCGGGCTGGCCGAGCCGGTCGCGGCGGGCGCGCGGCCGGCGGCGGTCGCCGTGCTGCGCCAGATCCACCGCGACCGGGTCTTCCTGGCGCTGGCGGGCTCGTTCTTCATCTGCGGCGCGACGACCGTGGGCCTCATCGCCGTGCACCTCATCCCCGCCGCGCACGACCACGGGATCCCCGCGGGCCAGGCCGCGAGCCTGATGGCGGCGATGGGCGTGCTCGACATCGCGGGCACCACGGGGTCGGGCTGGCTGACCGACCGCTACGACGCGCGCAAGCTGCTGCTCGGCTACTACGCCGGGCGCGGGATCTCGCTGCTCATCCTGCCCATGGCGCTGGCCTCGCAGGGCTTCGCGCTGACGGCCTTCACCGCGTTCTACGGCCTGGACTGGATCGCCACCGTGCCGCCCACCGTCGCGCTGGTCACGCAGCGCTTCGGGCGCCGCGTCGGGACCGTGGCCTTCGGCTGGATCTTCGCCGCCCACCAGGTCGGCGGCGCGGCGGCGGCGTGGGCCGCGGGCGTCGTGCGCGACGGGGCCGGAACCTACGACGGTGTGTTCTTCGTCTCCGGCGCGCTGTGCTTCGCGGCGGCGCTCATGCTGCTCGGCGCCCGCGTGCGGCCGCGGGCGCCGCTAGAGCCCGTCGCTGCGGGGGCCGGCTGAGGCCGAGGCCTCGCGCTGGGCGTGGTCGACGGCCTCGACGACCTCGTGCGGGTTGCCGACGCCGGTGAAGGTGAAGTCGCTGTCGTCGGTGCCGGCGGTGTCGAAGTCGACGGTCCCGACACGCAGGATCCGCGAGACGAACGTCTGATTGGTGTTGACGTTCTGCACGCGCTCGATGCGCGTCTGCTGGACGTGCTTGGAGAGCAGGCCGCGCTCGATGCGCAGGCGCTGGGTGGTGATCGTGTAGCGCGTCGAGACGCGGCGCAGGAAGCCCACGAGGATGTCGAGGGCGAAGAGCACGAGGAAGACGACGACGCCGACCGTGGTCGAGACGATGAGCGCCACGAGGATGCCGATGACGATGGAGCCGATCAGGCCGGTGATGTAGAACGAGATGATCGAGCGCCAGATCGGGCGCCCCTCGAAGACGATCCGCTCGCCGGGGTGAAGGTCCATCGCGGGCCGAGACTATCGTGGGCCGCGGTGCCATCGGTAGTCCAGGTCGAGCCGCTCACGACGGCCCGCGCGCTGCGCGGGCCGTTCGACTACCTGCGGCCCGAGGGGGTCGACGTGGGCTCGGTCCTCGTCGTGCCCTTCGGCCATCGCGACGTCGTCGGCGTGGTCACGGGGCTGGCCGAGGGCTCCGAGCACGACCCGGTCGCGCCGCGCCGCGTCCTCGAGGCGCGGCTGCCCGCCGAGCTGGTGGACCTCGCGCTGTGGATGGCGGCCGAGTACTGCTCGACGCCGGCGCGCGCGCTCTCGCTCCTGCTGCCGCCGAAGGGCACGCGGGCCAAGACCGCGCTGTGGGCGGCGCCGACGGGGGCCATCGACGTGGAAGACCGCCTGAGCGACCGCCAGCGCGCGCTGCTGCACTCGCTGCCGCGCTTCGCCGGGGGCGACCTCGCCGCGCTGCGCCGGCTGGAGGCGCGCGGCCTCGTGAGCATCGCGCCGCGCGTCGTGCGCCGGGCGCCCCTGCACGTCCCCGTCGGCGCCGCGCGCGAGCAGCCGGAGCTGACCGCCGACCAGGCCGCGGCGCTGCGCGCGATCGTGACCGCCCCGCCGGGCGAGCGGATGCTGCTGCACGGCGTCACCGGCTCGGGCAAGACGGAGGTCTACCTGCGGGCCGCCGAGGAGACCCTCGCGCACGGCCGCGGAGTGATCGTGCTCGTCCCCGAGATCGCGCTGACCCCGCAGATCGTGGCGCGCTTCGTCGCGCGCTTCGGCGACACGGTCGCCGTCCTGCACTCGAAGCTCTCGCCCGGCGAGCGCCACGACGAGTGGGCGCGGCTGCGGGCGGGGGAGGCGCGGGTGTGCGTCGGTCCGCGCTCGGCCGTCTTCGCCCCGATGCGGGGGCTCGGCCTGGTCGTGATCGACGAGGAGCACGACTCGTCCTACAAGCACGAGGGCGACCCGCGCTACGACGCGCGCCGCGTGGCCGAGCGCCGCGCCGCGCAGGCGGGGGCGGTCCTCGTGGCCGGCAGCGCGACCCCGCGCCCCGAGTCCGTGCACGCCCTCGCGCGCCTGCGCCTCCCCGCGCGCGTCGACGGGGCCCGCCTGCCCCCGGTCGAGGTCGTCGACATGCGCGAGGCGCGCCGCGCCCTTCACCCCCGCACGCACGAGGCGCTGACCGACGCCCGCAAGGCGATCGTCCTGCTCAACCGCCGCGGATGGTCGAACTTCCTGACCTGCCGCTCCTGCGGGCAGGCGTGGGGATGCCCGTCGTGCGACGTCACGCTCGTCATGCACCGCGCCGACGGCCTGCTGGCCTGCCATCACTGCGGCCATCGCGAGCCGGTCCCGACGCGCTGCGACGCCTGCGGCTCGGTCTCGATCGCGCGCCACGGCACGGGCACCGAGCGCCTGGAGTCAGAGCTCGAGGGCAACGTCTTCCGGCTCGACGGCGAGGTGGCCGACCCGGCGCGCGTGCTCGCGGCCTTCGAGGCGGCGCCGCGCGGCGTGCTCGTCGGCACGCAGATGGTGGCCAAGGGCCACGACTTCCCCGACGTCGACCTCGGCGTCGTGGTCGACGCCGACGCCACGCTGCGCTTTCCCGACTTCCGCGCCGAGGAGCGCACCTTCGCGCTCGTGACGCAGCTCGCCGGCCGCGCCGGTCGCGGCGCCGCCGGCGGCCGCGTGCTCGTCCAGACGCTGGCGCCCGACGCGCCCACGATCCGCTTCGCGGCCGCGCCACGACGCCGACGGCTTCCTGGCCGAGGAGCTCGAGCGCCGCCGCGCGCTGCGCTATCCGCCCTTCTCGACGCTCATCCGCGTCGTCTGCTCGTCCGAGGCCCCCGGCGCGGCGCTGGCGGCCGCGAAGGCCGTCCGCGAGCGCCTGTCCGACGCGCTCGGCCCGGCGCCGCTCTTCCGCCTGCGCGGCCGCGAGCGCGCCCAGGTCGTGGTCAAGGCGCAGGACCGCGCGGCGGCGGTGGCGCAGGTCGGCGCGGCGGTGCAGGAGGCCGCCGCTGACCGCGCCCATCGGGCCGCCGCGTTCAGCGTGGACGTCGACCCGCAGTAGCTACCCTCCAGTGGCGATGGCAGAGCAGGATGTCCAGGACGTCGAGGTCGCCGAGGCGCCGGAGGCGCACGAGCCGCCGCCCCTCGATCCGGAGGTCGCCGCGCGGCGCGACGCCGCGCTCGCGCACGTGCGCGTCTTCGGCGATCCGGTGCTCAAGGCGCAGGCGCGCCCCGTCGAGGTCTTCGACGATCGCCTGCGCGAGGAGGTCGCGCGGATGGGCGCGCTCATGAACGACGCGCTCGGGATCGGGCTGGCCGCGACCCAGGTCGGGGTCCTGCACCGCGTCCTCGTCTACCGCGTCGAGCACGACAGCCCCGTCAACGCCCTCGTCAACCCGGTGCTCGAGTGGTCCGGCGGCGACAAGGAGACGATGGAGGAGGGCTGCCTGAGCCTGCCCGGCGTCCACGTCGACGTCGAGCGCCCGACGCACGTGCGGGTCCGCGCCCAGGACGCCGGCGGCGAGCCGATCCTCGTCGAGGCCACGGGCCTCGAGGCGCGCGTCATCCAGCACGAGATGGACCACCTCGACGGGATCCTCATCCTCGAGCGCACGTCGCGCGACCAGCGCAAGGAGGCCATGCGGACCCTCCGCGAGCGCCTCGAGGCGGCTTGAGGACCGCCTTCCTCGGCACCTCGGCCTTCGCGGCCGCGGTCCTCGAGCGCCTCGCCGCCACCGACCACCGGCCCGCGCTCGTGGTCACCCGGCCCGACCGCGCGGCCGGGCGCGGGCGCAAGCTCACGCCGCCCCCGGTGGCGACCGCCGCCGGCGAGCTCGGCCTCGAGCTGTGGCAGCCGGAGTCGGTCAACACGCCCGAGGCGGGCGAGCGCGTGGCCGCGTCGGGCGCGGAGGTCGTCGTCGTGTGCGCCTTCGGTGCGCTCATCAAGGAGCCGCTGCTGGCGGACTTCGAGATCCTCAACGTCCATCCGTCGCTGCTGCCGCGCTGGCGCGGCGCGGCGCCCGTCGAGCGCGCGATCATGGCCGGCGACGAGCAGACCGGAGTGGCGATCATGCGCCTCACGGCGGGGCTCGACTCCGGGCCGGTCTGCCTCATGCAGGCCGAGCCGATCGAGCCCGACGACGACTACGGCACGCTCGCCGCGCGCCTGCAGGACGTGGGGGCGACGCTGCTCGTGCGCGCGCTCGACGAGCGCCCGCCCTTCGTCGAGCAGTCCGAGGAGGGCGTCACCTACGCCGAGAAGATCACCGCCGCCGACCGCACGCTGGACCCCGACGCGCCGGCCGACGTCAACGTCCGCATCGTGCGCGCGCTGCACCCCCACATCGGCGCGCGCCTGGCGCTCGAGGACGGGACCTTCCTCGGCGTCCACCGGGCGCGCGTCGGCGAGGACGGCTCGCTCGAGCTGCTCGAGGTCCAGCCGCCGGGCGGGCGGCCGATGGCCTACGCCGACTACCTGCGGGGCCACGCGGCGCGCTGAAGCTGCGCGCGGACGGCGCCCCACCAGGCGCGCAGCGCCGCGGGGGACACGCTGGCGTGGACGAAGCGCGGGCCGGCGCCGGCGCCGAGCTGGATGACGTGGGCGCGGGGCAGCGCGCGCTCGAGATAGCGCCCCTGGCTGGCCGGGACGATCCGGTCGGCGGCGGCGTAGCCCGCGAGCACGGGCGCGCGGATGGCGCCGGCGTGGTCGGTCGGCGAGGCGTCGCGCAGGTCGCCGAAGGCGGCCAGCGCCTTGGCCCGCACCCAATCGGCCTGCGGCGTGCCGCCCAGCCGCGGCAGGTCGACCGGCCCGGCGGCGTCGATCACGCAGTCCAACGGCCGTCGTACCGCGAGCATGAGGGCCAGATGTCCGCCGGCCGACTCGCCGTACGCGCAGATCGGACGGCCGGGATAGCGCTCGCGCGCGGCGTCGTAGGCGCGCACGACGTCGCCGGGCGAGTCGGCGAAGGCGCGGTAGTCGACCACGGCCGCGGCCCAGCCCCAGCCGGCGAAGGTCCGCGCGCGGCTGTCCATGAGGGCGGCCGTCCGCGGGCCCGATGCGCGCCACGCGCCTCCGTGGATGACGAGGACCACGCCGGCAGGGCGCCCGTGCGGCGCCGTCCACGTCACGAGGGTGCGCCCGCGCGCCGGCAGCGAGACGGCGAGCACGGCGCTGGCGACGGCGGCGGCGAGCACGGCGGCGACGAGGATGCGGCGCACGAGGCGAATCATCGGCCCCGGGGAGGTCGGGTGTTAGCCCCCCGAAGTGCCAGGATGCGCCCGATGGCGAGCGACCGCGACCTGGCCGAGCGCGCCGTGCGCGCCGGCGCGGCCGCCGCCCAGCGGATGGCGGGCGGCGAGCTCGACGTGCGGCGCAAGACCTCGGCGGCGGACCTCGTCTCGGCCGCCGACCACGCCAGCGAGGAGGCGATCGTCGCGCTGCTGCGCGCGGAGCGCCCCGACGACGCGATCGTGGGGGAGGAGGGCGCCAGCGTCGGCGCCGGCTCGCGGCGCTGGCTCGTCGACGGCCTCGACGGCACGGTCAACTTCCTGCGCGCGATCCCGCAGTGGTGCGTCGCCGTGGTGCTCGAGCAGGACGGCGAGCCCCTCGCCACGGCCGTCCTCGACCCCGCGCGCGGCGAGCTGTTCTCGGCCGCGCGCGGCGAGGGAGCCCACCGCGACGGGGTCGCACTGCGCGTCCGCGACGGCGCGCCGCTGCGCGAGGCCGTGCTGTCGAGCTTCCTGCGCGCCGACAAGCTGCGCGGGACGGCGCCCGCCGCCAGCTTCGGCCGCCTGGCCGAGGCGGCCGCCGTGCTGCGCATGGGCGGCGCCGGCTCGCTCGAGCTCTCGTGGGTCGCCGCGGGCCACATCGACGCATGGGCGCAGCCCAACGTCGACGACTGGGACTGGCTGCCCGGGCGCCTGCTGGTGCAGGAGGCCGGCGGGCGCACGGCGGTGATCGACGGCGACCCGCTGACGTGGTTCGTGGCCGCGGCGCCGGGGACGTTCGAGGAGCTGGTGGCGCTGGTCTCCGACGGGTCGTTAGCGGCGCTGCGCAGCGCATACAGCATCATCGAGGGAAGGGAGTGAGCGGTCGGCGGCGCGCTCGCGGATCCCCGGGTCGGTGCACGTGCACGCTTGTCGGGTTTGTGGCGTATATGGCGCCAAACCCGACACTCGTTGCCCGGACGAGCGGGAACGCGCCACGGACCCGAGCCGGCGACGGCACACCCTTCCCTCGATGAGGCAGTTTGCGCTGCGAGGCGCCGCAAGCCGCCCATAGACTCGGCCCGGTGCAAGCCCTGACCCTCGGCGTCGTCGCGACGTCGCGCAAGCCCGGCGAGCGCCGGCAGGCGATCCACCCCGCGCACCTCGAGCGCCTCGACCCCGACCTGCGCGCGCGGATGCTCGTCGAGCGCGGCTACGGCGACCAGCTCGGCTCGTCGGACGCCGAGATCGAGGCGCTGGTCGGGGGGCTGCGCTCGCGCGAGGAGCTCTTCGCGCAGGCCGACGTCCTGCTCCTGCCCAAGCCGCTGGCCGAGGACCTCGAGACGCTGCGTCCCGGGCAGGTCGTCTGGGGCTGGCCGCACTGCGTGCAGGACCGCGAGATGGCCCAGCTCGCCATCGACCGGCGCGTGACGCTCATCGCCTGGGAGGCGATGAACCACTGGAGCGAGGACGGCGCGTTCGTCAGGCACGTCTTCCACAAGAACAACGAGCTGGCGGGCTACTGCTCGGTCCTGCACGCGTTCTCGCTGCTCGGGATCAGCGGCGACTACGGCCGCCCGCTGAGCGCCGCGGTCATCAGCTTCGGCGCCACCGCGCGCGGCGCCATCCGGGCCCTCTCGGCCCTCGGCGTCGACGAGGTCTCGGTCCTCACCCAGCGCCCCGTCGGCGGCCGTCGACGCGCGGTTCGCCGAGGTGCGGATGCTCCAGTTCGCCCCGGACCCCGACAAGCCCGGGCGCACGCGTCGCCCACGGCCGCCGCGAGCCCGCGCCGCTCGTCGAGGTCCTGGCCGAGCACGACGTCGTCGTCAACTGCATCCTGCAGGACACCGACGCGCCGCTGATGTTCGTCCTGGACGAGGACCTCGCCCGCTTTCGCCCGCGGACGCTGTTCGTCGACGTCTCCTGCGACGAGGGGATGGCCTTCGAGTGGGCCCGCCCGACCTCGTTCGCCGAGCCGATGCTCACCGTCGGCCAGGGTCTGCGCTACTACGCCGTCGACCACAGCCCGTCGTACCTGTGGGACGCGGCGACGTGGGAGAACAGCGCGGCCCTGCTGCCCTACCTGCCGGTCGTGATGGCCGGCCCCGCCGCCTGGGACGCCGACGAGACGATCCGCCGCGCCATCGAGATCCGCGAAGGCATCGTCGAGAACCCGCGCATCCTGTCCTTCCAGGGGCGCGAGTCGACCTACCCGTACGCGATCAGCGCTCCCTGACGCGCCCGCCGCCGACCTCGAGCACGCGGTCGGCGATCCGCTCGAGGAAGTAGCGGTCGTGGCTGACCGCGATCACGGTCCCGTCGTAGCTCTCCAGCGCCGCCTCGAGCGTCTCCACGGCGGGGATGTCGAGGTGGTTGGTCGGCTCGTCGAGGATCAGGCAGTTGGCCGCCGAGAGCATGACCAGGCAGCAGCGCAGGCGCGTGCGCTCGCCGCCGCTCATCGACGAGATCGGCCGGCGCAGCTGCTCGTAGTCGAACAGGAAGCGCACGAGCAGCGACACCGCCTCGCCCTCGCTCAGCGGCTGCGCGGCGCGGACGACGTCGATCGGCGTGCGATCGCCGGGCAGCTCGGTCGCCGCCTGGCTGACGTACTCGACGCTGATCGACGGCCCCGCCCAGCGCGCGCCCGCGGTCGGCTGCAGGTCGCCGGCCAGCAGGCGCGCGAGCACGGTCTTGCCCGCGCCGATGGGGCCGACGATGCCGATGCGCTCGCCGCGCACGATCTCGAGCTCGACGCCGTCGAGCACGGGGGCGAAGGCCACCTCGCGCAGCGCGATGACGCGGTCGCCGCCGCGCGCCTGGCTGCGCAGCGCCAGCGCCATCTTGCGCCGCTCGAAGACGGGGCGCTGGACCTTGTCCATGCGGTCGATGCGCCGCTGCATGTTGCGGGCGCGCTTGATGTGGCGCTCGTCGACCACGCGGTGGGCCCAGTCCTTGAAGCGCCGGATCGCCTCCTCCATGCGGGCGATCTCCTTCTGCTGGGTCACGTACTGCTGCTGGCGGCGGACGAGCTCGACCTCGCGCGCGACGGCGTAGGCCGAGTAGCCGCCCTGCCACATGCGGATGCGCCCGTGCTCGAGCTCGGCGATCTGCCCCACCGTCTCGTCGAGCAGGTGGCGGTCGTGGGAGACGATGAGCACGGCGCCGTCGAAGTCCTGGACGAGCTCCTCGACGATCCGCCGGCGGGCGACGTCGAGGTGGGCCTCGGGCTCGTCGAGCAGCAGCACGTCGGGCGCCTGCACGAGGCACGCGGCGAGCGCCACGAGCTTGCGCTGGCCGCCGCTGAGCGCGCGCGTGGGCCGGTCGAGGTCCTCCTCGCTGAGCCCGAGGTCGCGCAGGTGGCGGATGGCGTCGCCGCCGGCGGTGTCGGCGCCGAGGCGGTCGATGAGGGCGGCCTGGCGCTCGAGCACGCGGCCCATGCGGTCGAGGTCGGCGACCAGCGCCGGGTCGGCCAGCTGGGCCTCGACGCGGGCCAGCTCCTCCTCGAGGGCCGCGGCCTCGGGGCGCGCGGCGGCGAGGACCTGGCGCACGGCGCGCTCGTCGCCGTCGACCATCTGGTGCAGGTAGGCGACGCGGGCGCCGCGGCGCAGCGTGACCGCGCCGGCGTCGGGGTGCTCCTCGCCGGCCAGCATCTTCAGCAGCGTCGACTTGCCCGCGCCGTTGGCGCCGATCAGCCCGACGCGCGCCCGCGGACCGAGCTCGAGGTCGGCCCCGTCGAGGATCAGCCGGCCGCCGAAGGACTTCGCGACGCCGCGCAGCGACAGCGCGGGGGCGGTGGGGGCGGCGACGGCCATGACGGTAGGCGACGGTAGCCGCGCGTTGCCGGGGCGGCCAGGGAGCTAGCCGTACGCGCACGCCGAACGGCAGTCAGCGAGCGTCAGACGGCGGTGTTCGCACGCTGACAGGTACCAGTCCGTTCGGGCAGTCCCAGGGTTGAAACGGCGCCTGCAGCGACGACACCCCGCTGAGGGACCAGATGGGGGTGAGGCTGGTGAGCGGCGCGCCGGGGGGCGCGCCGCTCGCAGCACGAGCACGCGTCGCACTACCGTGCAGTGCGATGGCCCTGGCCACCCTCAGCCCCGCTCGTCGCGCCGCGCATGCCGTGGTCCTGCGCACCCTGAGCGAGGGCGCGTACGCCGATCGGGCGCTGCACGGCGAGGCCCGCGGCCTCGAGCCGCGCGATCGCGCGCTGGCCAAGCAGCTGGCCTTCGGGACGGTCCAGCGGCGCCTGACGCTCGACCACGTCATCGCCGCGCACGTCGATCGAGCGCTCGATCCGGGCGTGCGCGCCGCGCTGCAGCTCGGGCTCTTCCAGCTCATGTTCCTCGACGGCGTGGCCGCCCACGCCGCGATCGGCGAGGCCGTCGAGCTGGCCAAGCCCAGCCCGGGCCACCGGCTCGTCAACGCCGTGCTGCGCCGCGTGCAGCGCGAGGGCGTCGAGCTGCCCTCCGACGCGACGCCCGCGGGCGCGGCGATCCGCCACTCGCATCCGCGCTGGATCGTCGACCTCTGGTGGGACTGGCTCGGGCCCGACGAGACCCGCGCGCTGCTGGCGGCCGACAACGAGCCGGCCGAGCTCGCGCTGCGCGTCAACGCCCTGGTCGACTACGACCTCGACGACGTCCCCGGGCGCCGCGAGGGCGAGGCGATCGTCGTCGACGGCCCGTTCGACGCGCTCGCCCATCCCGGCTACGCGGCCGGGCGCGTTCACCCCGCAGTCGCGCGCCAGCCAGCTCGTGGCGCGCGCGCTCGCCCCGGCGCCCGGCGAGCGCGTCCTCGACCTGTGCGCCGCGCCGGGCGGCAAGACGACGCACCTCGCGGCGCTCATGGAGGGCACCGGCGAGGTGGTGGCGGTCGAGCGCCACCCCCAGCGCGCCCGCGCCCTGCAGGCGACGGCCGCGCGCCTGCGGGCCGCCAACGTCACGGTCGTCACGGCCGACGCGAACGACTACGACGGCGCCGGGCGCTTCGATCGCGTCCTGCTCGACCCGCCGTGCTCGGGGCTCGGGCACGCTGCGCTCGCACCCCGATCTGCGCTGGCGCACGAGCCCCGAGGCGGTCGAGCGCCTGGCCGCCGAGCAGGACGTCCTGCTGGCCTCGGCGCGCCGCGCGCTGGCCCCCGGAGGGGCGCTCGTCTACTCGGTGTGCACGCTCTCGCCGCGCGAGGAACGGCTCGTGACAGACACCGTGCAGCGGACCTTCCCGCACGTGGACGGAACCGACGGCTTCTATATTGCCCGCGATGGAGGCTGACCTCGGGCTGCGATGCCCGTCCTGCGGGGAGCCATGGCTGCGGCCATCGAGCCTCGCTGGGCGCTACCGCTGCGTGAACTGCCTGCACCGCTTCGAGCTGCGCTCGGTGTGCCCCGACTGCGGCGAGCACTCGACCATCGTGCGCATGTCGAGCACGGCCATCCTGACCTGCAACAACTGCGACGGCTCGATGCTCGTCGAGATATGAGGCGCCGCATCGCCCCCTCCATCCTGGCCGCCGACTTCGGCCGGCTGCACGAGCAGGTGCAGGCGGTCGTCGACGCCGGCGCCGAGGTCGTCCACATCGACATCATGGACGGCCACTTCGTGCCCACGCTGTCGATGGGCCCGCCGGCGGTGGCGGGGCTGCGCGACTTCGACGTCCTGCTCGACATCCATCTGATGATCGAGCGCCCCGAGCGCCACGTGCAGGACTTCGCCGCCGCGGGCGCCAACAACATCACCGTGCACTACGAGGCCACGCCGCACGTACACAAGGCTGTGCAGGCGATCAAGGAGGCGGGGTGCACCGCGGGCGTGGCGCTCACGCCGTCGACGCCGGTCGAGGCGCTGTCGGAGGTCCGCGGCGAGCTGTGGTCGGTGCTCTGCATGACCGTCAACCCGGGCTGGGGCGGCCAGCAGTTCATCCCCGCCTCGCTCGACAAGATCCGCCGTCTCAGGGCGCTCGTGGGGCCCGATGTCGAGCTCGAGGTCGACGGCGGGATCGACGAGCGACACCGCCGGCCCGTGCGCCGAGGCGGGCGCGACGCTCTTCGTGGCCGGAACTTCCGTGTTCGGGACCGAGGATCCCGGGGCAGCCTTCCGCAGGGTCGCCGCCGCGGCCGGGTGTAGCTAGCCGTATGCGGAGACCCTGAGGAACGCACGACAATCCTTTTACACGTGGGCACCACCGTTCTCATAGTCGACGATCATCCGACCTTCCGGGCCACCGCCCGGATGCTGTTGGAGGCCGAGGGCTACGACGTCATCGGTGAGGCGCCGGACGGCACGACGGCCATCATGGAGGCCTGCCGCCTGCATCCGGATCTGGTGCTCCTCGACGTCAACCTCCCGGACCTCGACGGCTTCCAGGTCGCCGAGAGGATCACCGCCCACAACGGCGCTCCGGCCGTGGTCCTGACCTCCAGCCGCGACTCGTCCGACTTCGGCCCTCTCGTATCCGGAAGCGGCGCCCGAGGCTTCATCTCCAAGGGCGACCTCTCCGGCGCAGCCATAGCCGAGCTGCTCTAGGCCCGCCATGCTCGGCCTGCGCCGCGCCCTGCTCGCCCTCTTCGCCCTCGGGGTGATCTTCGCGGGCCTCGACGTCGCCCTGGCGCTGACGTCGACGCACGAGGACCAGAAGGTCGTCACCGCCATCCTCGGCCCGCTCATCGGGCTGAGCTTCATGGGCACCGGCGTCTTCGCCTGGTGGCGGCGCCCGCTCAACCGCTTCGGGCTGCTGATGACCGGCGTCGGCATCGCCTGGTTTCTCTCCGGGCTGACCGAGTCCAACAACTCGACGGTCTTCACGATCGGCAGCTACGTCGAGCCGCTGTACCTGGTGATCGTCATCCAGATGGTCCTCTCCTTCCCGACGGGGCGGCTGGAGACCTTCGCCCAGCGCGTGACCATCACCGCCGGGTATCTCGACGTCCTCGTCGTGCGCCTGCCCTTCTTCCTGCTCGGCGGCGACATCTCGGGCGATCTCACGGGCCCGCGCCCGGACAACGTCTTCGCCATCGTCGACGCGCCCGACCTGGCCGACGTCTTCGACTACACCGCGACGTTCATCGCCGTCGTCGTGCTGGTGTCCACGCTCGTGCTGCTCGTGCGCAAGCGCCAGGCGGCGACGCCGCCCCAGCGCCGCGCGCTGGCGCCGATGCTGTGGACGGGGCTCGCGCTCGTGGCGCTGCTGGGCGTCGCCTTCCTCGTCGACGTCCTCGGGCTGCCGAGCAGGATCGGCGACGTCGCCGGCCTGCTCGCCCTCGTCGCCTTCGCCATCCTGCCCTTCGCCTTCCTGGCGGGCCTCGTGCGCAGCCGCTACTCGCGCGCCGGAGCGGTCGGCGAGCTGATCGAGCGCCTCAACAACCCCGAGGCCGACCGCTCGCTCGGGCTCGCGCTGGCCGACGCGCTCGGCGACCGGTCGCTCAAGCTCGTCTACTGGCGCCCGTCGGCCGGCCACTACGTCACCTACGACGGGCGCCCGGTGGAGCTGCCCGAGGCCGGCTCGGGCCGCGCGGTCACCGAGGTGGAGCGCGAGGGCATCCGCGTCGGCGCGATCATCCACGACGCGTCGCTGGCCGACGAGCCCGGGCTCGTGCGCGCGGTGGCCGCCTCCGCGGCGCTGGCGCTGGAGAACGAGCGCCTGGAGGCCGAGCTGCGCGCGCGCCTCGACGAGCTGCAGACCTCGCGCTCGCGGCTGGTCGAGGTCTCGATGTTCGAGCGCCGGCGCCTGGAGCGCGACCTGCACGACGGCGCCCAGCAGCGCCTGGTCGCGCTCTCGCTGCAGCTCGGGCTGGCCAAGCGCCGCCTGGAGGAGGGTCAGGACGGCAGCCGCGAGCGCCATGCTCGACGCCGCGCGCGACGAGCTGGCGCGTGCCCTGGAGGAGCTGCGCGAACTGGCGCGCGGCATCCATCCGGCCGTTCTGACCGACCGCGGGCTGGAGCCCGCGCTCGAAGCGCTCGCCGAGCGAGCCCCGCTACCGGTTAGTCTCGACCAGATGCCAGCCGAACGACTGCCCGCCCCCGTCGAGGCGGCCGCCTACTTCGTCGTGGCCGAGGCGCTCACCAACGTCGTCAAGTACGCCGGTGCGTCGACCGCCGCCGTGCGCATCCGCCGCAACGGCTCCTACGCCGTCGTCGAGGTCCGCGACGACGGCATCGGCGGTGCCGATCCGACGATCGGCACCGGCCTGCGCGGCCTCGCCGACCGCCTCGCGGCTCTCGACGGCCGGCTCGAGGTCCACTCGCCCCCCGGGGAGGGCACCACCGTGAGGGCCGAGGTCCCGTGCGCGTAGTCCTGGCCGACGACAGCCTGCTGCTGCGCGAGGGCGTCGCGCGCCTGCTCGAGGAGGCGGGCCTCGAGGTCGTCGCCCAGGCCGGCGACGGCGAGGACCTGCTGCGCAAGGTCGGCGCCCACAAGCCCGACGTCGCGATCGTCGACGTCCGCATGCCCCCGACGCACACCGACGAGGGGCTGCGCGCCGCGGCCGAGATCCGCGACAAGCACCCCGAGACCGGCGTGCTCGTCCTCTCGCAGTACATCGAGGAGGCCTACGCGATGGAGCTGCTGAGCTCCAACGCCGAGGGCGTCGGCTACCTGCTCAAGGACCGCGTCGCCGATCTCGAGCGCTTCATCGACGCCGTCCGGCGCGTGGGCGAGGGCGGCAGCGCGCTCGATCCCGAGGTCGTCTCGCGCCTGCTCGGACGCCGGCGCCAGGAGGACCCGCTGGCCGAGATCTCCCCCCGCGAGCGCCAGGTGCTGGCGCTGATGGCCGAGGGCCGCTCCAACCACGCGATCGCCACCGAGCTGGTGGTGACCGAGCGCGCCGTCGAGAAGCACGTCACGAGCATCTTCACCAAGCTCAACCTGCCGCCGACGGCCGACGACCACCGCCGCGTGCTGGCGGTGCTCACCTACCTGAAGGCCTAGACGATCATCGAGCCGGCCGCCGCGCGCGGCCGAGGATGCGCGGCGCCACCGGCGCCGCGAGGACGTGGGCGCGGAAGGAGAAGCGATCGCACTCCTCGATCTCGAAGCCGGCGGCGCGGATCGCCGCCTCGGTGTCGCGATGCGTGTGGCAGCCGCCGTTCAGGCGCGGCCAGATCGTCGCGTCGAGCGCTCGCTGCACGCGCGCCAGGCGCGGCGCGCGGGCCGCGACGTGCTCGAAGAAGCGCAGCTCGCCGCCGGGGCGGATCACGCGCGCCAGCTCGCCCAGCGCCGCCGCCGGGTCGGGCACGCTGCACAGGACGGCGGTGACCACGCCGGCGTCCATCGACGCGTCCTCCGCCGGCAGGCGGTCGGCGACGCCCTCGACGACGCGGACGGGAACCGGGGCGCCGGCGGCGGCCTCCTGCGCCATCGCGCGCAGGTGCTCCTCGGGCTCGACGGCCACCAGCTCGGTGACGGTCGCCGGGTAGTAGGCGAAGCTCACGCCGCTGCCCGCCCCGAGCTCGATGACGCGGCCGCGCAGGCCGGCGAGCAGCCGGCGGCGATGTTCGGCGCCGCCGCGGCGCTCCTCGAGCACGGCGGCCCGCGCCAGGGCGCGGGAGAAGATGGGGCGGCTGTCCACGGTGGAGGTCATCGCTCGACAGCATGGCGAAACCCTGGGGCGACCCCTAGGGGACCGCGTACGGGCAGCCGTACCTCCGGCCTCCGGTGCATTTGGCACGCTGCCGATCATGAACGTGTCCGAACCCCTGCTGGTGTCGGCTGCCGACGTCGTGCGCGTGTACGGCGAAGGCGAGGCCGCGGTCCGGGCGCTCGACGGCATCACCGTCGGGTTCCCAGCCGGTCGCTTCACCGCGATCATGGGGCCCTCGGGCTCCGGCAAGTCCACCCTCATGCACATCCTCGCGGGCCTCGACAAGCCCACGAGCGGCTCCGTCGTCCTCGACGGCGTCGAGCTCGTCGACCTCGACGACAAGCGGCTGACCAACCTGCGCCGCGACAAGGTCGGCTTCGTCTTTCAGTCCTTCAACCTGCTGCCGGTCCTCGACGCCCGCGAGAACATCGTGCTGCCGTTGTCGATCGCCGGGCGCAAGCCAGACGCGGAGTGGTTCGACCGGCTCATCGACACCATCGGTCTGCGCGACCGCCTCGACCATCGCCCGTCCGAGCTGTCGGGCGGCCAGCAGCAGCGCGTCGCGGTGGCGCGCGCGCTGGCCTCTCGGCCGGCGGTCATCTTCGCCGACGAGCCGACGGGCAACCTCGACTCGAAGTCCTCGGGGGAGCTGCTGAGCCTGCTGCGCAACTCGGTCGACGAGCTCGGCCAGACGGTGATCATGGTCACCCACGACGCCGTGGCCGCCTCCTACGCCGATCGCCTGCTCGTGCTCGGCGACGGGCGCATCGTCCACGACGGCCAGGCCGCCACCGCCGGCGACGTGCTCGACCTCATGAAGGCGGTCGGCTAGGCATGGGCAAGGTCGCCCGGCGCGGGCTCTTCGCCCGCAAGCTGCGCCTCGCGCTGACCGTGCTGGCCGTCGTGCTCGGCACGACGCTGATCGCCGGCACGTACGTCTTCACCGACTCGATCAACAACGCCTTCGACACGATCTTCACGGTCTCCAACCGCGGGACCGACGCGGCGATCACGCCGCACAAGACGATCGACACGACCAACAACGGCGGCACCGCGCCCACGGTCCCCGGACCGGTGCTGGACAAGGTGCGCCAGCAGCCGGGTGTGGCCAACGCCGAGGGCTCGATCTTCGACGCCGGCACGATCCTGGGCAAGAACGGCAAGCGCATCGGCAAGGGCGGGGCCCCGAACTTCCTCGCCTCGGTCGCCGAGGTCCCGCGCTTCCAGGGCTTCACGCTCAAGACGGGCCGCAGGCCTCAGAACGCCGACGAGGCGGCGATCGACGCCGCGACGGCCGACAAGGAGGGGTGGAAGGTCGGCGACAAGGTCTGCGCCGTGGCGACCGCGCCGCGCAAGTGCTACACGCTCGTCGGGACGACCCAGATCGCCGGCCTGAGCTCGTTCGGCGGCGCCGCCGTGCTCGACCTCGTGCTGCCCGAAGCCCAGCGGATGCTCGGCAAGGGCGACGGCTTCGACGAGATCCAGGTCGCCGCCAAGCCCGGCGTCTCGCCGCAGCAGCTCAAGACGCAGCTGGCGCGCGCGCTCGGCCCGACGGTCGACGTGCGCACCGGTCAGGAGCAGGCGGACAAGGAGTCCAAGGACATCCGCGACAACCTCGGGTTCCTGAAGACCTTCCTGCTCGCGTTCGCCTTCATCGCGCTGTTCGTGGGCGCCTTCCTGATCTTCAACACCTTCTCGATCACCGTCGCCCAGCGCATGCGCGAGTTCGCGCTGCTGCGCACCCTCGGCGCGTCGCGCCGCCAGATCTGGCGGGCGGTCGTCACCGAGGGGCTCGCGCTGGGCTTCGTCGGCGGCGTCGTCGGCTTCCTGCTGGGCATCGGGACGGCCGCGCTCCTGCGCGCGCTCTTCAAGGCGTTCGGCGCCGACCTGCCGAGCAAGGGCGTCGTCATCGAGAGCCGCACCGTGATCGTCACGGTCCTCGTGGGCACGGTGGTGAGCCTCGTCGCCAGCATCGCGCCGGCGGTGCGCGCCATGCGCGTGCCGCCGGTGGAGGCCCTGCGCGAGGGCGCCGTGCCGATGCAGCACGGGCGCGGGCGGCGGATGGCCATCGGCGCCGGGCTGCTGCTCGCGATCGGCGTGGGGCTCATGTGCGTCGGGCTCTTCGGCAGCCTGAAGTCCGACAGCGCCGCGATCTCGTTCATGGGCGGCGGCGCCGCGCTGACCTTCCTCGGCGTCGCGCTGCTCTCGCCGCGGCTGGTGCGGCCGCTGGCGAACGTCATCGGGAGCCCGATCGAGCGCGCGACCGGCATCACCGGCCAGCTCGCACGCGAGAACTCGGTCCGCCAGCCGGGGCGCACCGCGGTCACCGCCGCGGCGCTCATGATCGGCGTGGCGCTCGTCACCTTCGCCTCGATCTTCGCGGCCGGGGCGAAGGCGACCATCAACGGCGCCATCGACAAGAACCTCAAGAGCGCCTTCGTGGTGCAGAACACCGACGGCTTCTCGCCGTTCTCGCCCGAGGTGCTGCGCAGCGTCGATCGCGTCCAGGGCGTCTCGAGCGTCAGCGGCGTGCGCTTCTCCGAGGCCAAGGTCCGCGGCGTGAGCGGCAACCAGTCGGTCTCCTCGATCGACCCGCGCACCTTCACCGACCTCTACAAGCTCGACATGAAGGCGGGCGGCGAGGCCGCCGTCCGCGATCTCGGGCCGGGCGACGTGCTGGTCAAGAAGGGCTACGCGGACTCGCACGACACCAAGCTCGGCGACACGCTGCAGGTGACGACGCCGATCGGCAAGCGCATCGCCCCGAAGGTGATCGGCATCGTCGACGACAAGGGCGGCCTGCTGGCCAACCTGACGGTGACCAACGCGATCGCGCAGACGCAGTTCGGCGAGCCCAAGGACGCCTTCGGTCTCGTCGGCGCCGATCCGGGCGCCGACCTGGCGGCGGTCAAGCAGCAGATCGTCAAGCTGCTCGACGCCCGCTACCCCGAGGCCGAGGTCCTGACCAACCAGGAGTTCAAGGACGACATCGCCGGCCAGGTCAACCAGCTGCTCAGCCTCATCTACGCGCTGCTGGCGCTGGCGATCATCGTCTCGCTCTTCGGCATCGTGAACACGCTCGTGCTCTCGATCAGCGAGCGCACGCGCGAGCTGGGCATGCTGCGGGCCATCGGCACCTCGCGCAAGCAGGTCAAGCGGATCGTGCGCTGGGAGGCGGTCATCACCGTCGCTCATCGGCGGCCGTCCTGGGCGTGATCATGGGCGTGGTCCTGGCGGTGCTCTTCACCCGGCCGCTCGACGACTTCACCCTCTCGATCCCGGTCGTGACGCTGTTCGTTGCTGCTCGTCCTGGCCGGCGTCGCCGGCGTGGGCGCGGCGGCGCTCCCGGCGCGCCGGGCCTCGAAGCTCGACGTCCTCGAGGCGCTCGCCTACGAGTGACGAAGCGTGGCGGGCGCGGCACGGCCGCGCCCGCCGCCAGCTTCGCCGGGCCTAGGGGTGCTGCATCGTGTTGACCGCGGTCACCGCGAAGCTCTTGTCGACCAGGACCTCGAGCTCGGTGCCGTCGGACTTGCGCAGATGCGCCTCGTACGGCGAGCCGTGGTCGGCGTCGGTCTCGACGCGCTCGACCGTCGCGCCCGGGACCTTGGCCAGGGCGGCGGCCTTGACCTTGGCGGCGGTGTCGCCCGTGAGGAGGGTCTCGCGCTGGCCGTTGCGGCCGACGTGCCCGCCCTTGCTGGGGTCGGGCCGGCTGCCGCTGGGCGGCTGGCCGGGCGCGCCGTAGCCCTGCGGGGCGTTGGTGCCCTGGGCGTTCGAGCCCTGGGTCGTCGTGCCCTTGCTGGCGGCGCCCGCGAGGGCCGAGCCGCCGAGTGCGAGGGCACCCACGGCGGCGACGGCCATGAGCCCCTTGGCGATGGTGTTGGACATGGAGGGGACGTCCTTCCGGTTGCTTGACGGACGACACCATCGGCGGCGACCCTCGCAGCGCCGTGGCAGGACGCTGAGACTCGCCTGAGACCGCCGGACGGGCCGGCCGTCAGCGCGAGGCGTCGTACGCGGCGATCGCGCGCTTGGGCGCCCGCAGGCGCCAGGCCTCCTCGAGCAGCTCGGCGAGCTCCTCGGGATCGACGACCTCCAGCCGGACGAGGACCGACGGGTGGCCGTCGTAGTGCGGCGTGGTGAAGAACGCATCGGGCTGGCCCTGCAGGAGCGCCTCGCGCTCGCCGAGGTCGACGACGCGCAGCACCAGCGCGTCGGGGTCGGTGCGCAGGCGGCACATGAAGCCGCCCGCGACCTTCAGCGACGGCGTGCCGTATGACGTCGTGACCTCGACGCCCGGAAGCCGGGTGGCGATGGCCACGACGTCGTCCCAGGTCGGCATGTCGCGAAGGGTACGGCGGTCGAACGTCGGTCTTCCCACCTCCAGAGGGTAGGACCGACGTTCGACGTCCCTCAGGCGCAAACCGCCTCACCGAGGGGAAGCGACCCGGGGTGGCGCGACCGGGGGCGGTCGTCCTCGGCGGGGGTGAGCTACCCGGGAGGATGGTCGTTTGTGTGGCTCCTGGCCACACAAGTGACCACGATGCGGATTCGACATCGATCACGCTTCGGCCCGGGACCGGCGCGCGGCGGAGCCCCCCTCGATGATGCAGTTTGCGCCGCGCAGCGCCGCAAACCAGAGCGGACGACCGACAGCTACCGCCGGTACAGCGCCCGCAGCAGCGCGCACAGCAGCGCGGCCGCTCCCGCGTAGCCGATCTCCGCGCGCACCAGCTCGTCGTCGATCGACGGGCACGACCATCCACACGACGAAGAGCGCGGCGCACACCAGCCACATCGTCGCCGCCGCGCGGGCGTGGCCGCGGGCCAGCGCGGCCTGGTTGAGCGTCCCCGCGCACAGGTGGAAGCCCATGCCGACCGCGATGACGGCCAGCCCGAGGCGCCCGTAGTCGTAGCCGTGGCCGAAGACGACGTCCATCGCCCACGGCCCGATGAGCAGCAGCCCGAGCGCCACGGCGCCGGCGAAGGCGACGATGGCCAGCAGCGTGACGCGGATGGCGCGGGCGAAGGCCTCGTGGCCCTCGGTCGCCTCCAGCCCGCTGAGGTGGGGCAGCAGCGACGTCTGGATCGACTGGAAGAGCTGCAGCGGCGCGCGCGTGATGAGCAGCGCGTTGAAGACGACGCCGGCCAGCGCCGTGGTCGCCGTCGCGCTGACGGTGAGCACCGACGCGTTGAGGAGCGCCTGCTCGGCGAGCTGGATCGCGGCCACCGACGCGGCGAAGCCGGCGCCCGCGCGCAGCGTCAGCGCGCGGTCGTCGACCGTGGCCGGCGCGTCGGCCGCGGAGTGCCTGACGATGGCCCACGGCACGACCAGCAGCGAGGCCACCGGCGCGGCGAGGATGCCCAGCGCGACGGCGGACTGCCCGTGGGCGAGGCCGACCGCGACCGCGACCGGGAAGCAGAAGCGCGACACCGACTCGAAGAGCACGAGGCCGCCGTAGAGCGCGAACCACTGGTGCCCGGCCAGGTAGCCGCGGGCGAAGTAGCTGGCGGCGTAGGCGAGCGTCGCGCCGACGAAGACCCAGTAGAGGGTGGTCGAGTCGAAGGCGTCCGTGATCGGGCCCTCGCAGCGCGAGGGCGACGACGAGGAAGGCGGTCGCGAAGCCGGCCTGGACGAGCAGCGGGATCCGCAGCGGGTGCCGGCCGTGATGGCCGCGCGCGCGGCGGTCGGCGATCGTGCGCGACAGCAGCTGCTCGACCGGGCGGTAGATGACCGAGATGACGACGAACAGCACCGCCCACAGCAGCGAGATGGCGCCGTACTCGCTGGCGTCCAGCACGTGGCTGGCGACCGCGAAGTAGGCGAACGTGAAGATCCCCGTCGACGCGATCCCGATCGACAGGATGCGCGCGCCGCGCGCATAGGCGTCAGGCTGCGGCGCGCCCTCGGTCTCGTCGGCGCCGGCGAGCGTCTCAGTCACGAAGGCGGACGAGCAGCATCGTCCACGGGAACGGCGAGCGCGCCTGCACGACCTCGCCGTGGCGCGAGAGCAGCGCCACGAACGACGCGCTTGGACCAGTGGTTGACGTGCCCGGGCGTGTTGCCGAGGTCCTTCCAGTACGCGCCGCGCGCCATGTTCAGCCCGCGCCACAGCGGCTCGCGCGGCACCGAGACGAGCAGCCAGCGCTTGGCCACGCGCGCCATCTCGGCCACCGTGTGCTCGGCGTCGGGCACGTGCTCGAGCACCTCGATGGCCGTCGCGGCGTCGAACTCGCCGTCGGCGAAGGGCAGGTTCTCGGCCTTCATGACCCGGTACTCGAGGTTGGGCGCCGTGCGCTTGGCCCACTCGGCGTGCAGGGCCGGGTCGTCGAGGTCGATGCCGACCACGCGGCGCTCGTCGCCCAGGCGCTGCGGCCCACTGGTGGGTGAGCACGCCCTCGCCGCAGCCCACGTCGAGCAGCGACTGCGGGTCGGCCTGCGTGAAGAGCTCCTCGAGCGTGCCCTCGAAGCCGGCCATGAGCCGGCGGACGACGGGGTTGGTCGAGCCGTACTTGTCGTAGGTGTTGCCGGTGACCGTGCCCTCACGGTCGACGGTGACGTCGCGCTCACAGCTTCAGGGCCTCGCGCTCCTCGGTCTTCTGGCCGGCGCGCGCGCCCGTCGTCGCCTGCTGGCCGGTCGGCCGGGCGCCGGGCTCGTAGTGCGACGGCGGCACGTCGAGCTGCAGCTCGATGCGCCGCACGCGCTCGAAGATGCGCTGGGACATCATGCGCTGACCGTAGAGCAGGTCGCCGATGACGCCGAGCGCGGCCAGCACGACGGCGGCGTTGAAGAGCACGGCGCCGAAGATCAGCGACTGCACGTGGCCGGCGCCGTCGCCGTCGATGTAGGCCACGACGAAGCGCCCGAAGGGGATGAGCGCCGCGACGAACGCGAGCGTCGCCATGAGCATGAAGACCTGCAGCGGCTCGTACTGCGCGTAGATGCGGAAGATCGAGCCACGGCGTTGCGGCGCACGTAGGAGCCCATCGACGGGAACAGGCGCGACTCGCGCGTCTTGGCGTTGGTCGAGACCGGGACGTGGTCGGTGGCGACCAGCAGCTTGCCCGCCTGGATGATCGTCTCCAGCGTGTAGGTGTACTTGGAGACGACCGGCCATCTGGATGCGCGGCCTCGCGGTTGTAGGCGCGGAAGCCCGAGGTCGTGTCGGGCACGTCGGTGTCCGAGGCCTGGCGCACGACCCACGAGCCGAGGCGCTGCAGGCGCTTCTTGAGCGGCGAGAAGTGCGCGATGGTGTCGGTCTCGCGGTCGCCGACGACCATGTCGGCGTTGCCCTCGACGATCGGCGCGACGAGCTTGGGGATGTCGTGGCCGTAGTACTGGTTGTCGGCGTCGGTGTTGACGATGACGTCGGCGCCGAGCTTGAGCGCGGCGTCGAGGCCGGCCTGGAAGCCGGCGGCCAGGCCCTTGTTGTTGGTCAGCCGCACGATGTGGTCGACGCCGTTCTCGCGGGCGACCTCGATGGTGCGGTCGGTCGAGCCGTCGTCGATGATCAGCCACTCGACGTCGTCGAAGCCCGGGACCTCGCGCGGGAGGTCGGCCAGCGTTGCCGGGAGCGTCGCCTCCTCGTTGAGGCAGGGGATCTGGATGATGAGCTTCATGCGGGCGGGCCGGGGCGACGGGGCGTGCAGAGAGGTCGACGCCGTACACTCGCTGGCGCCCAGTATCCCACATGGCGAGCGCGACGATCACCCGGCCGGCCCCGGGCCCGGACCCTGCTGCCGGCCGTCGCACCCGGCTTCGGTCGTGGCCGGTGCTCGCGCTCGTCGCCCTCGCGCTGGGCACCGCTGATCGGGTTCCTGCGTCTACCCGACCTATCCCAACTACGACAGCTACTACTCGCTGCTGTGGGGCCGCGAGCTGCTGCACGGGGTCAAGCCGTCCTTCGACGGCTACCGCACGCCGACCGAGCACCCGCTCGCCGTCGCCTTCGGGATGCTGCTCTCGATCGTCGGCGATCCGGCCGACCGGATCATGGTCGGCGCCACGCTGGCGTCGTTCGTCGTGCTCGCCGCCGGCCTGTACCGCCTGGCGCGCGGCGTCGTTCGGGACGCTCGTCGGCCTGGCGGCCGCCGCCCTGCTGTGCACGCGCTTCGACTTCCCCTTCCTGGCCGCGCGCGCCTACATCGACATCCCCTACCTGGCCTTCGTCGTGTGGGCCGCCGCGCTCGAGGCGGAGCGCCCGCGGCGCGGCACCGTCGGTCTTCGTGCTGCTGGCCTGCGCCGGGCTGATGCGCCCGGAGGCGTGGCTGCTGAGCGGCCTGTACTGGCTGTGGTGCATCGTGCCCGCCACCTGGCCGCAGCGCGTCACGCTACTCGGTCCTCACCGGCGCCCCGCCCGTGATCTGGACCGCCCTGGACTGGTGGGCGACCGGCGACCCGAAGTTCTCGCTGACCCACACCAGCGGCCTGGCCGAGGAGCTGGGGCGCACCAGCGGCGGGCTGTCCGCCGTTCCCAGCACGACCGTGAAGTTCCTGAAGAACCTCGACAAGGTCCCGGTCTTCTACGCGGGCATCCTCGGCGTCGTCATCGCGGTGCTGCTCACGCCGCGGCGCGCGCGCATGCCGCTGGCGCTGCTGGTCGTCGGCCTGGGCACCTTCGTGCTCGTCGGCCTGGCCGGGCTGTCGGTCATCGACCGCTACCTGCTCGTGCCCTCGCTGCTGGTCATGGTCTTCGCGGCGCGTCGCGCTGGGCGGCTGGACGATGCTGCGCTCCGGGCGCGCGCGGACCGCTCTGGGCCGTGGGCTCGGTCGCGCTCATCGTCTACGGCGTGGCCTTCACGGCCACCCGGGTCAACCTCTCGACCTTCACCAACGAGCTGACCTTCCGCGGCGACTCGCACGCCTCGCTGCGCGACGCTGCTCGAACGACCCGAAGGTGCGCGCGGGGCTGCGCTGCGGCCCGGTGTCGACGCCCAACCACAAGCTGATCCCCGACTCGCGCTGGCTGCTCGACGCGTCCGCCAGCAAGGTCATCGCCCGCAGCGACGCGCACGAGCGCTCGCGGATCGACCGCGGGGTGGCGATCTACGCGGTCAACCGCCTGTCGCTGCTGCGCTCGGGCTTCACCGTCGGCGACGAGTCGACGCAGGACACCTTCAACTCGATCCCGATGGCGGGGTTCACGCGGGTGGCGTTCACGCCGTACTACAGCGCCTATGTCCGTTGCTGAGCGGGCGGTCCTGAGCCCGCCGGCGTCGGAGGGCGGCGGGGAGGAGGTCGTCGCGCAGCGCCGCTGGCCGTGGTGGATCGGGCTCGCGCTCGTGCTCGTCGCCGCGCTCGGCCTGCGCGTGTGGGGCGTCAAGCAGGGGCTGCCGTTCGCCTACAACGCCGACGAGAACGCGCACTTCGTCCCCAACGCGATCGGCCTCTTCGGCCACGGCTGGGACCCGCACTACTTCGTCAACCCGCCGGCGTACACGTACCTGCTGCACGTCGTCTTCGACGTCTGGTTCGGCGGGCGCGCGGGCGTGTCGAAGGCGCTCGCCACCAACCCGACCGAGGTCTTCGTCGTCGCGCGCCTGACCGCCGCGGCGGTCGGCACGCTCGCGGTGTGGCTGCTGTACCTGGCCGGCGCCAAGCTCTTCGGCCGCGCCGTCGGCCTGCTGGCCGCGGCGCTGCTCGCGTGCTCCTTCCTGGCCGTCTTCTACTCCCACCTGGCGCTCAACGACGTGCCGACGCTGGCGCCGATCGCCCTCTCGCTGTGGGGCACCGCCGGCGTGCTGCGCGAGGGACGCCTGCGCGACTACCTGCTCGCCGGCGTCGGGCTCGGGCTGGCGTGCGCGACGAAGTACACCGGCGGGATCGTGCTCCTGCCGCTGGTGGCGGCCGGCGCGATCCGCCTGGCGGCCCCGGCCGGGCGCAACGCGGCGGCGCGCGGGCTCGTGCTGGCGGGGATCGTCGCGCTGGGCGCCTTCGTCGTCGCCAACCCCTACGCCGTGCTCGACCTCGCGGCCTTCCGCGACGGGCTGCAGCACCAGGCCGACGCCGCCGACGACGCCCTGGGCAAGCTCGGCCTGACCCAGAGCTCGGGGCACCTGTACTACCTGTGGACCTTCACCTGGGGGCTGGGCTGGGCGCCGCTCGTGGCGGCGCGTCGTCGGCCTCGGCCTGCTGGCCGTCGACGACCGGCGCGCGCTGCTCGTGCTCGGCCCGGCGCCGATCCTCTACGTGCTCTACATGGGCACCCAGGCGCGCTTCTTCGGGCGCTGGCTGCTGCCGGTCTTCCCGATCGCCTGCCTGCTGAGCGCCTACGCGATCGTGCGGCTCACCCAGCTCGCCTCCCGGCGCGTCCCGGCGCTCGGACCCGCGCTTGCGGTGCTGGGCACCGTGCTCCTGCTGGGCCAGGGGATCGTCTACTCGCTGCACAGCGCGATGACGCTGTCGCGGGCCGACACGCGCAACGAGACCCGCGCATGGCTGGTCGACAACGTGCCGGCGAACACGAGGATCGTCGTCGAGCCCGTCGTCCCGGACGCGTGGGCCAGCGACATCGGGCGCCCGAACCACGGCACCGCCAACGGCGCGCGCTGGTCGAAGTTCCCGACGAGCCGCTCGAACATCGCCGACGACGGCTCGGTGCTCCCGGGGCCGGGGCGGATCGTCAACATCGAGGACTACGAGCGCACGCTCTATCCGGGGCTGATCGACAAGTACGTCGAGAAGGGCTACTGCTGGGTGGTGGTCGGCTCGACCCAGCGCGGGCGCGCCGAGGCGCAGCCGCAGATCGTGCCGCGGGCGATCGCCTACTACCGCGAGCTCGAGCGGCGCTCGACGCTCGCCTACGAGGCGTCGCCCTACCGCAAGGGCGCCAAGCCGGTGAAGTTCAACTTCGACTGGACCTTCGACTACTACCCGCTGGCCTACGAGCGTCCCGGGCCGGTGATGCAGATCTACCGCCTTAGGGGCGGCAGATGCGGCTGATCTAGACTCGGTCCTGCTGTGCAGCGGACCGAAACCGATCACGAGCATCTCGCGCGGGCCATCGAGCTCGCCGAGCGCGGCGTGGGCAGCGTGAGCCCCAACCCGCGTGGTCGGCGCGGTCGTCGTCAAGGACGACCGGGTCGTCGGCGAGGGCTGGCACGAGGAGTACGGCGGCCCGCACGCCGAGGTCAACGCGATCGCCGTCCGCGGGCGACGCCGACCTGCAGGGCGCCACGCTCTACGTCTCGCTGGAGCCGTGCTGCCACCACGGGCAGCAGCCGCCCTGCACCGACGCGATCCTCGCCGCCGGCATCGGGCGCGTCGTCGTCGCCAGCGACGACCCGACCGAGAAGGCCTCGGGCCGCGGCCTGGGCATCCTGCGCGACGAGGGCGTCAGGTCGACCTCGCCGGCGGCGAGCTGGCCGCGCGGGCGCGCCAGCAGAACCAGGCCTTCCGCAAGCACGCCCGCACCGGGCGCCCGTGGGTGCTCTTCAAGTCGGCCATGAGCCTCGACGGCAAGGTCGCGACCAAGACCGGCGACTCGAAGTGGATCTCCAGCGAGGACAGCCGCGCTCGTCGCGCACCGCTGGCGCGCCGCGTGCGACGCCGTGGCGGTCGGGATCGGCACCGCGCTGGCCGACGACCCGCAGCTCACCGCGCGCATCGACGGCGTGCGCCACCAGCCGCGGCGCGTGGTCTTCGACTCCACCGGCGCGCCTGCCGCTGGACTCGAAGCTCGTCTCGGCCGCCCACGAGGTCCCGCTCGATCGTCGTCGTCTCGCGCGCCGCGCGGCGCTCGAACACCGACGCGCTCGAGAACGCCGGCGCCGAGGTCATCGTCGCCACCGGCGAGAACGAGCCCGCCCGCGTGCGCTCGGCGCTCGACCAGCTCGGCGCGCTCGATCCGCCGGTCACCTCGGTGCTGCTCGAGGGCGGCCCGCACCTGGCCGGCGCCTTCCTCGACGGCGGCGAGATCGACGAGCTGCGCCTGTTCATCGCGCCGCTGCTGCTCGGCGGGCGCTCGGCGCGCGACCCGCTCGAGGGCGAGGGCGTCGACGCGATCTCCGACGCGCTGCGCGCGCTGACGCTCGAATGCGAGCGGTCGCCGGCGACGTCCTGCTCTCGGCGCGCCTGCGGGAGTGGTAGGCGGTTGTTCACCGGCCTCGTCGCCGACCTCGGGACGGTCGCCGAGGTGCACTCCACCAACGACGGCGTGCGCCTGGCCATCGAGTCCGCCGCTGGCGCGCGAGCTGTCCGAGGGCGACTCGGTCGCCGTCAACGGCGTCTGCCTGACCGCGGTCGGCCTGTGCGGCGACCGCTTCGGCGCCGACGTGATGAACGAGACGCTGCGCCGCTCCTCGCTGGCCGAGGTGCGCAGCGGCACCAAGGTCAACCTCGAGCTGGCGCTGCGCGCCAACGCGCGCCTGGGCGGGCACTTCGTGCAGGGCCACGTCGACGGCGTCGGCGCGGTGTCGGCCGTCCGCGACGACGGCTTCGCGCGGGTGGTGACGGTCGCAGGCCGACCCGCAGCTGCTGCGCTACGTGGTCGAGAAGGGCTCGATCACGGTCGACGGCGTCTCGCTCACCGTGGCGAGCATCGACGACGGCCTCCTTCGACGTCTCGCTCATCCCCGAGACGCTCGAGCGCACGAACCTCGGGACCGCCGCGCCGGGCACGCCTGTCAACCTTGAGGTCGACATCCTGGCCAAGTACGTGGAGAAGCTGCTGAAGTTGAGTACACGAGACGACACCGTTCGCCACCATCGAGGAGGCGCTCGAGGACATCGCCGCCGGCAAGATGGTCGTCGTCGTCGACGACGAGGACCGCGAGAACGAGGGCGACCTCGTGATGGCCGCCGAGTTCGTGACGGCCGACGACATCAACTTCATGGCCACCCACGCGCGCGGCTGGATCTGCCTGGCGCTGACCGGCGACCGCTGCGACGAGCTCGGCCTCGAGCTGATGTCGCTGCGCAACGAGACCGCCCACGCAGACGCCGTTCACCGTCACCATCGAGGCGCGCGAGGGCGTCACCACCGGCATCAGCGCGGCCGACCGGGCGCACACGATCCAGCGTCGCGGTCGACCCGGAGAAGGGCCCGCAGCGACATCGTCAAGCGCGGCCACGTCAACCCGCTCAAGGCGCAGGCCGGGCGGCGTGCTGGAGCGCACCGGGCCACACCGAGGCCGTCGATCGACCTCGCGCGGCTGGCCGGCTGCATCCCGGCCGGCGTGATCTGCGAGGTCATGAACGAGGACGGGTCGATGGCCCGCGTCGGCGACCTGCGCGCCTACTGCTTCAAGCACGGCCTGCGGATGATCACCATCGCCGACCTGATCGCCTACCGGCGCCGCAACGACCGGCTGATCGAGCGCGTGGTGGCGACGACGCTGCCCACCACCTTCGGCGACTTCGACGGTCGTCGGCTACCGCTCGCTGATGGACGACAAGCACCACGTCGCGCTGGTCAAGGGCGACGTCGCGGGCACCGAGGACGTGCTCGTGCGCATGCACTCGGAGTGCCTGACCGGCGACGTCTTCCACTCGCTGCGCTGCGACTGCGGCGAGCAGCTCGAGTCGGCGCTGTCGATGATCGAGCGCGAGGGCCGCGGCGTCCTCGTCTACCTCGCCCAGGAGGGGCGCGGCATCGGCCTGCTCAACAAGCTGCGCGCCTACAAGCTCCAGGAGCAGGGCCTCGACACCGTCGACGCCAACCTCGAGCTCGGCCTGCCCGCCGACCTGCGCGACTACGGCATCGGCGCGCAGATCCTCGTCGACCTCGGGCTGAGCTCGATCCGGATCCTCACCAACAACCCCAAGAAGATCCACGGGCTGCAGGGCTACGGGCTGAGCGTCAGCGAGCAGGTCCCGATCGAGCACATGCCCAACCCGCACAACGAGGGCTACCTGCGCGCCAAGGCCGAGCGGATGGGCCACACGCTGCACCACCAGGGGCTCAACCTCGACGAGGAGATGCGCCACCTGCGCGAGCGCCCGGGCCACGGCAGCGGCTGGGGGCAGGGCGAGCGGTGAGCTTCGCGATCGTCGTCGCGCGCTTCTACGAGCACCTCGCCGACCGCCTCGTCGGCGGCGCGCAGACCGCGTTCGCCGAGGCCGGCGCCGGCGAGGCCGACGTCTTCGACGTGCCCGGCGCCTTCGAGCTGCCGCTCGCCGCGCGCTACGCGGCGCTGACCGGGCGCTACGACGGCGTCTGCTGCCTGGGCGCGGTCATCCGCGGCGAGACCGACCACTACGACTGGGTCTGCGCCGAGAGCCGCCCGCGGGATCCAGGACGTCCAGCTCTCGCACCGGCGTGCCGTGCGCGTTCGGCGTGCTGACCGTCGACACCATGGAGCAGGCGCTCGAGCGCTCGGGCGGCGCCAAGCGCGACTCGGGCCGTCACGCGGCCGAGGCCGTCCTCGCGCTGGCCCGCCTGCGCGAGCAGCTGGGCGCCGACTAGCGGCCCCCTCGAGGGGTCGAACGTCGGTCCTGCCACGCCATGGCATGGGAAGACCGACGTTCGACCAAACAGGTTGTGGCAGGCGTCACGCAGAGGGGTAGGCTTGTGGGCGTGACGAAGGAGGTCCTGGCCCTCGCGCTCACCGTGCTCGTGCACGTGATCGGCATGGCGGCTCTGGTCTGGGCGCTGCTCCTCGACGACGACAACCGCCCCGACTGGCGCGGCTGGTGGCCCGGCGACGACGACGAGCCGCCCGCTCCGCCGCCGCCCGGACCGTCCGGCGACGGGCTGCCGCTGCGCGACGCGGAGCCGAGCGCGGTGCGCCTGCGCGAGCACGGCAAGCTGGCCGACGGGCATCCGCGTCCGGCGCGCCGTCCGGCGCACGCGCCCCGGCGCGAGCCGGTGCGCGAGCCCGAGCGCTCCTAGGCCGCTCGGGGAGCGCGGCCCGCGGCGCGGGCCTGCTCGAGGGCCGCGGTCGCGGCGTGCAGCAGCGCGGCGACGTCGCTGCCGGGCGCGCCCGGCGCGCTGCCGAGCAGCACGTCGACGCTCACGCCGTCGGCGCTGAAGCGGGAGTGGACGTCGCGGCGCACCGCGGCGGCCAGGGCATCGGTCTCGGAGGCGTCGACGGCGGCCCACAGCGCCAGGGCGTCGCCGCCCAGGCGACCGGCGGTGCCGCGGCGGCCGAGGATCCGCCCGAGCTCGCAGAGCACGAGGTTGCCCGAGGCGTAGCCGTGGCGCTCGTCGAGCGCCGCGAGGCCCTCGAGGTCGGCGACGAGGACGATGCCCGAGCGGCCGGCCAGCAGCTGCTCGCGCACGGCGTTCATCCACGCCGTGCGGGTCAGCAGGCCGGTGACGTCGTCGGTGGTGGCTGCGCGCTCGAGCGCGGCGATGCGGCCGGCGAGGCCGCTGACGGTGGGCGCCAGCGCGGGCAGCGCGACGGGCACGACCTCGTCGAGGACGCTCGACTCGAGCCCCAGCTCGGCGAGAGCGGCGTCGAGCACGTCGGCGTCGACGGGGAGGCCGTGGAGGAGGTGGACGGCCGCGTTGGCGGCCTGCACGCACGCCGCCTCCGGGCTGGGGACGCTGCCGCCGTGGTGGGCGCCGATGGCCTTGAACACGCGGGCCTCGAGGAACGCCTCGCGGGCGAAGACCTCGCCGGCGTGGGCGTGGTCGACGCCGAAGCGCTGGCGCTCGAGCTCGGCGCGTGGGGCGCCGACGGCGTGCTCGCGGGCGACGGTGTCGAGCTCCTCCTCGCCGAAGGCCAGGGGCATGACGAGCTTGCCGAGATCGTGCAGCAGGCCGCCGAGGTGGGCGGCCTCGACATCGGCGCCGGAGCGCCCGGCCAGGGCGCCGGCGACGGCGGCCACCTGGCTTGCGTGCACGTGCAGCAGCCCGCGCGACGCGCCGCCGGTGCCGGGCGCGAGCTCGAAGAAGCGGCAGACCGCGGCCTCGAGGGCGAGACGCCCGAGGTTGACGCGGCCGACGAGGGTGACGGCCTGGCGCACGGTCTGCGCGCGGACGGGGCGCGCGCACGCCGCGGAGTTGGCGAAGCGCAGGACGTTGGCGGCCAGCCCGGGGTCGGTCTCGATGGCGGCGACGAGCTCGTTGGTGTCGGACTCGGGGTCGCCGGCGAGCTCACGGACGCGCCGCAGGGCGCGATCGAGGACCGGCAGCTGGCCGATGCGCCCGATGGCGTCCTGCAGCTGGGCGTCGACCGATGAGGAGTGTTGGGGCGAAGGGTGCATCGTCCTGCACCGATCGTCGGCAGCAGCGCTCAGGAGTTGAGCGGTGGGCGCCGTGGCGCACCGTGAGCCGGGGCCCGTCGCGGGCGGGCGCGAGCGGCGCTCAGCGCTGGGGCGGCGGAGCGGACGCCGGGGTGCCGGCGCCGGCGGCCTTGTGGGCCGAACCGCGCTTCGTCTCGTTGACCTTGGGCGTGACCATCGTGTTGTCCTTACGAACACGACAGTCGGCCGGATGTTTCACGCGCGACCACCACCCGGGCGTGTGGTCGGGCGGATGAATCTCACCTCCCCCGATCGGGGGAGGGCCACCGATCGGGTCTCGGCGGCCGTCGGCGTCCGGAGCCGAGGGCTACTGCCCGGCCTGCTGCTGGGCCGTCTTGAGCTCCTTCTTGACGATCCCGCGCTTGTAGTTCGAGATCTGCAGGCGCTCCTGCAGGAAGGGGATCGCCTCGGCCGGGCGGCCGCTCAGGCGCAGGGCGTTGCCGAGGTTGTAGAGCGCGTAGGCGTAGCCGATCTCGCCCTTGCGGCCCTGCGCGCGGAAGGCCGCGACGGAGCGCTGCAGCGGCGCCACGGCGTCGTTCGGCTTGCCCTGGCCGATGAGGGCGAAGCCCTGGTCGTTGAGCGCGACCGGGTCGTCGGACTTGGCCTGCGCGGCCGGCGGCGCCTGCGTCGTCTGCGCGGGCTGTGTCGTCTGGGCCGGCTGCGTGGTCTGGGCGGGCGCCTGGGTCGTCGCCTGCTGCTGCGTGGCCTGGGTCTTGGGCTTGGACGTGGACTTCGAGGCGCTGTGCGCGGGCGTGCTCGCGTGCTTGGCCGTGGTCGCACCGCCGCCGCCGCCCTTGCCCCCGGTCCCGGCGGCGATCGCGATGGCCGCGCCTGCCACGACCGCGAGCGCGGCGAGGGCGGCCATGCCTGGCCAGCGGCGCTTGGCGCGGGTGGGAGCGACGCGGGCCGAGTGGGTCGGCGGCCGCGGCGTGGCCGGCGCGACCGGCGCGGTCACCGCCGTCGGCGGTCCGGCGGGGACGGGCTCGCCGTCGAGCGCGTCCTCGAGGGCGTCCATGAAGTCCGCGGCGGTCGCCGGGCGCTGCGCCGGATCCTTGGCCATCCCCGTCGCCAGCACGCGGTCCACGCGCGATGGGAGGCCAGTCGCGGCGGCGCTGGCCGACGGCACGCTCTCCTCGACGTGGGCGCGGGCCTGGGCCGCCGGGTGGTCGGCCGTGAAGGGCCGCTGGCCGGTGAGCAGCTCGAAGGCCACGACCGCCAGCGCGTAGCGGTCGCTGGCGTCGGTGGCGGGGTGGCCGCGCGCCTGCTCGGGGGAGATGTAGGCGGCGGTCCCCAGGACCTGCCCGGTCTGCGTCAGCGACGCCTCGGTCGCCACCGTGGCGATCCCGAAGTCGCCCACGGCCAGGCGCCCGCGCTCGTCGATGAGCAGGTTGGCCGGCTTGACGTCGCGGTGGACCACGTCGTGGCCGTGCGCGCAGTCCAGCGCGTCGGCGGCCTCGCGCAGCCAGCGCAGCGCCAGCGCCCGGGGGACGTCGCGGCCGCTGCGCAGGCGATCGGCCACCGTGCCGCCCGAGAAGTGCTCCATGACCATGAACGGGCGGCCGTCGTGCTCGCCGATGTCGTAGACGGTGACCACGTGGCGGCACTCCGACAGCCGCGCGCCGGCGCGCGCCTCGCGCAGGAAGCGGCGGTTGGCGCGCTCGTCCTGGGCGTAGCCGGGGGAGAGGACCTTGACCGCGACGAGGCGGCCCAGCAGCTCGTCCTCGGCGAGCCAGACGGAGGCCATCCCCCCGTTGGCGATGTGGCGCACGACCCGGTAGCGCGTGGGCAGGGCGATGCGATGCTCGGTGACCGGCATTCCCTGGCACGCTACCCGAGCCATCGGCCCGCTACACTGCGCCGTCGCATGGCGAAGGTCTGTCACAGCTGCGGTCGGGGCCCGGCGTTCGGCAACAGCCGAAGCCACTCGATGGTGGCCACGAAGCGCCGCTTCGATCCCAACCTGCAGAAGGTGCGGATCCTCGTGGGCAAGGCTCCACGGCGCGTGTACGTCTGCACGCGCTGCCTCAAGGCCGGCAAGGTCACCAAGGCGCTCTTGAGAGCGGCAGCCTGGCCGCTCGCGTGTCGGACCCGAGCCTCGTCCGCTTCCGCGTCGCGCTGGAAGGCGCGTTGGCGCATCTGGAGTCGCGCCGCCAGGAGATCAACGACCTCAACGTCTTCCCGGTCGCCGACGGCGACACGGGCGACAACATGGCCCTGACCCTGCAGGCGTGCCTGGAGGAGGTCGACCGGCTGGCCGCCGTCGACCGGCCGCTGGACGAGATCGGCCGCGACGAGATCGTCGAGTCGGTGGCGCGCGCCGCGCTGCTGGGCGCGCGCGGCAACAGCGGCGTCATCCTCTCCCAGCTCATCCGCGGCGCCGCCGAGGAGCTCGTCTCGCGCCCGGGCGAGCTCATCGACCCGGTGCTCCTGGGCGCCGCCATGGCCCGCGCGGCGCAGCGCGCCTACGCCTCGGTCCGCGCGCCGGCCGAGGGCACGATGCTGACCGTCATGCGCGACATGGCGGCGCACGTCGCCTCGCGCCTGGCCCACATGGAGACGCCGCGACTCGGTCCGGACGCCGAGGGCGACGTGCAGGAGCGCGTGCTGGCCGACATCCTCGAGGAGGCGATCGTCGCCGGCGAGGCCTCGGTGCGCCGCGGGCCCGAGCTGCTGCCGGTCCTGCGCGAGGCCGGCGTGGTGGACGCCGGCGGCTACGGCGTGATCGTCATCTTCGCCGGGGTGGTGGCCGCCCTGCGCGGCGAGGCGGCGGCGCCGCAGCTCGAGCACCACGCCCCCGCCCGGATCAGCCATCCCGAGCACCAGTCCTCCACCTATCGCTACTGCACGAACTTCGCCGTCACCGGCGTCGACCTCGACGACGCGCGCTACGTCGGCGCGCTGGAGGAGCTGGGCGACTCGGTGCTCGTCGTCGGCGACCGCACGACGCTGAAGGTCCACGTCCACACCGACGACCCCGAGACGGCGATCGCGGTCTTCGCCGGCGCCGGCGAGGTGTCGCGCCTGGACGTCGCCGACATGCGCGCGCAGGTCGCCCAGCGCGACGCCCGGCTGGCCGGCAACGGCCACGCGACCGCCGCCGTCCGCACGGGCGTGCTCGCCGTCGTCTCCGGACGGGGCATGGCGCGGCTGTACGAGTCGCTGGGCGCCCACGTCCTCGACGGCGGGCCGACGCTCAACCCCTCGACGCACGAGCTGCTGGCCGGCATCCACGCGGTGCCGGCCGAGGAGGTCGTCGTCCTGCCCAACAGCGCCAACGTGATCATGGCGGCCGAGCGGGCCGCCGAGCTGGCCGAGAAGGCCGTCCGCGTGGTCGCCTCGCGCTCGCAGCAGGCCGGCCTGGCGGCCGCCGTGGCCCTGACCACGGCCGCCGACGCCGACGCCAACGCGGACGCCATGCGCGTGGCGATCGCCGGCGTGCGCACGGGTGCCGTGGCGCCCGCCGCGCGCGACGACGTCGCGGGCCGCTTCGGCGTGGGCGATGCGGTCGGCTTCGTCGAGGACGAGCTCGTGGCGTGGGGCGAGGCGGCGCCGACGCTCGAGGCGGTGCTCACCGCGCTGGCGGCCGACGCCGAGCTCGTGACCTGCATCGCCGGGGAGGGCGCGCCCCTGGACGCCGACGCGATCGCCGCGCTCGCGCCCGCCTCGGTCGAGCTCGAGCTCGAGGACGGCGGCCAGCCGTCCTACTGGTGGCTGCTCGCGCGCTGAGTAGCAGGTCCGCAACCTGACGTTCACGTAAGAAACAAGTTCGGCTATAGTCGAACCGATGGCCGACCTTCCTCCAGCCGCGGTCGCGACGCTTCCGCGCCGCCGCGTCGGCGTCGACTCCGAGCACGCGAACTACAAGTGGTGGACGCTGTCGTGCACCGGCCTGGGCATGCTGCTGGCCACCATCAACTCGGGCACGCTGATCATCGCCCTGCCCGACCTCGAGCGCGCGCTGGGCACGAGCATCCTCGAGCTCGTCTGGGTGATCCTCGCCTACATGATCGCCTCGACGGTGCTCGTCCTCACCGCGGGGCGGCTGTCGGACCTCTTCGGGCGCAAGCACGCCTACGTCGGCGGCTTCATCGCCTTCGCGCTCGCGTCGCTGGGAGCGGGCTTCGCCGGCAGCGGGACCGAGCTGATCCTGTGGCGCATCGTGCAGGGCATGGCGGCGGCCTTCCTGTTCGCCAACGCCGCCGCGCTGGTGACCGACGCCTTCCCGCGCGAGCAGCTGGGGCTGGCCATGGGGACCAACACCATGATCGCGGCGGTCGGGCTGGTCATCGGGCCCGTCCTCGGCGGGGCGCTGGTCTCGATCTCCTGGCACTGGGTCTTCTGGTTCAACGTGCCGCTCGGGCTGGCCGGCGGGCTCTGGGGCTGGCTCGTGCTGCACGAGCTCGCGCGCAAGGACCCACAGCGCGGCTACGACCTCCTGGGCACCGCGACGTTCGTGGCCGGGCTCACCGGGCTCGTCCTCGGCATCTCCAAGGGCGGCATCTCGGGCTGGGACGACCCCGTCGTCATCGGCGGCCTCGTCGCCGCCGCCGTGCTGCTGCCGCTGTGGGTCCTCATCGAGCGCCACGGCCGCGCGCCGATGCTCGACCTCACGATCTTCGAGAACCGGCTCTTCGCCGCCGCCACCGCCGCCGCCTTCATCAACGGCCTGTCGCGCTTCGCGCTGCTCTTCGTCTTCGTCTTCTACTACCAGGGCGCGCAGGGCGACGACCCGATCACCGCCGGCATCAAGCTGGCGCCGATGGCGCTCGGCATGCTCGTCGCCTCGCCGCTGGCCGGCATCTGGGCCGACCGCCGCGGCTCGCGCACGCTGGCCGCGCTGGGCATGCTCGTCTCGGCGATCGCGCTGGCCGCCATGACCACCCTGCAGGCCGACTCGCCCTACTGGCAGAGCGCGGTGTGGCTGGGGCTCGTGGGCATCGGGTCGGGCATGTTCAACTCGCCCAACACCGCGGCCATGATGGGCACCGTCCCGGCCAACCGCCGCGGCGTCGCCGCCGGCGCGCGGATGATGCTGCAGAACACGGGCGCGGTGCTCTCGATCGCCTTCGTCCTGGCCATCGTCACCTCGTCCGTGCCCAAGGACGTGCTGTTCAAGATCTTCTCCGGCGTCGCCTCCGGGCTCAGCGACGCGCAGCTCGAGCCCTTCATCCACAACATGCACACGGCCCTGTGGGTGCTGGCCGCGACCTCGCTCGTCGGCGCCGCCGTGTCGCTCATGAGGCCGCGGTCGTGAGCGCGACGGTCGCCGCCGGCCTGCGCATCGGCGAGGTCGCCAAGCGCGTCGGGACCACGCCGCGCACGATCCGCTACTACGAGGAGATCGGGATCCTCCCGAGCGAGGGCGGCCGCGAGTCGGGCCGCCACCGCCTCTACGGCGAGCGCGACGTCGCAGCGCCTGACGCGACGCGCTGCGCCTCAAGGAGCTGCTCGGCGTCAGCCTCGACGAGCTCAGGGAGCTGCTCGAGGCCGAGGAGGCGCGCGCCGCGCTGCGCGAGGAGTGGCATCACGAGCGAGCCGGGCACCGAGCGCCGGCGCGAGATGCTCGCCGAGTCGCGGCGCCTGATCGACCGCCAGCTCGCGCTCGTGCGCCGCCGGCGCGACGAGATCGCCGCGCTCGAGGGCGAGCTCGCGGCCAAGCGCAGCCTCGCGACGCGGCGGCTGCGCGAGCTGGGCGACGAGTAGCCGCCCCGCGGGTGTGGCTGGGCCGCGGGTGTGGCTGGGCCGCGGGTGTCGGCTGGGCCGCGGGATGTCGCTCCGCCGCGGGCGGCATCATGGGTCGCGGGATGCCGACCGCCTTCGCACCGCCGACGAGCTCGACGCCGCCGCGCTGAGCGCCGCGCCGGTGCACTGGCCGCGGCCCTCGCGCCTCGACGAGGCCGTGACCTGGAAGCCGCGGCCGGCGGCCGAGGCGGCCGAGGCGCTCGGCCTGACCACGGTCGGCGACCTGCTCGACCACCTCCCGCGCGACTCCGGCGAGGCGCGCACGATCGCCGAGCTCGACGCCCGACGAGACCGCGACCGTGATCGTCGAGGTGCGCTCGATCAGCTCGCGGCCGGTGCGCCGGCGCGGCATGAAGCCGCTGGTCGAGGCCGTGGTCAGCCGACGCCACCGGGGTCGATGAAGGCCACCTTCTTCAACCAGCCGTGGCTCAAGGACCAGTACCAGGCCGGGCACGCGGCTCATGCTGGCCGGCAAGTACCAGGGCGCGCAACCGCTTCCGCGTCAACAGCCACGCGCGCGACCGACGCGGTGGCCGAGCGTCGCGGAGGCCGCCTCGCAGTACCCGGCGACCAAGGGCATCACCTCGACGCAGATCCTCGCCGCTCGTGCGCGAGCACCGCGACGCCGTCGCCGACGTGCGTCGAGCCGCTGCCCGCGCGCGCTGCGGGTCGCCGAGCGCCTGCCCGACCGCCCGGCGGCGCTCGCCGCGGCGCACTTCGGCGACCGCGAGGGCGGCCGCGCGCGGCTGGCCTTCGACGAGCTGCTGGTCGACCAGGTCGTGCAGCTGCGCCTGCGCGCCGAGCGCCGCGCCACGCAGGCGGCCATGCCGCTGGCCGAGGAGCCGACGCTCTCGCGCGTGTGGCGCGACACGCTGCTGCCCTTCACGCCGACCGGCGACCAGGCCGCCGCGATGGACGAGATCGACGCCGACCTCGCGGCCGAGCGCCCGATGCAGCGCCTGCTGATGGGCGAGGTCGGCTCGGGCAAGACCGTCGTCGCGCTGCACGCCATGCTGCGCGCGGTCGAGCACGGCATGCAGGCGGCGCTGATGGCGCCCACCGAGACGCTGGCCGAGCAGCACTTCGCCACGCTCCAGGCGCTCATGCCCGGCGCGCTCGGTGCCGGTCGCGCTGCTGACCGGCTCCACGCCCGGCGGCGCGCCGCGCCGACCTGCTGGGCAAGCTGCGCACCGGCGAGCTGAAGCTCATCGTCGGCACCCACGCGCTGATCGAGGAGGCCGTCGCGTTCGAGCGCCTGGCCGTCGCCGTGGTCGACGAGCAGCACCGCTTCGGCGTGCGCCAGCGCGCGGCGCTCGACGCCAAGGCGCCGGACGGGCTCGCGCCCGCACGTGCTGCACATGACCGCCACGCCGATCCCGCGCACGCTGCGCCTGGCCGACTTCGGCGACCTCGACGTCACCGACGCTGCGCGAGCTGCCCACGGGCCGCCAGCCCGATCGTCACGCACGTCGTCGGCGGGCGAGCGCGAGCGCGACGCGCGCCTACGAGCGCATCCGCGAGGAGCTGCGCGCCGGCCGCCAGGCGTTCGTCGTCTGCCCGCTCGTGAGCGAGTCCGAGGCGCTGCAGGCGCGCGCGGCGACCGCCGAGTTCGAGCGCCTGCAGGCGACCGAGCTCGCGCGACTTCCGCGTCGTGCTGCTGCACGGCCAGATGCGCCCGCGCGAGAAGGCGGCCGCGATGGAGGCGTTCGCCGCCGGCGGCGCCGACGTGCTCGTGGCCACCACGGTCATCGAGGTCGGCATCGACGTCCCCAACGCGACCGTGATGCTCGTCGAGGACGCCGAGCGCTACGGGATCTCGCAGCTGCACCAGCTGCGCGGGCGCGTCGGGCGCGGCGAGCACCCGTCGCTGTGCCTGCTCTTCGGGCCCGCGGACTCGCCGCGCCTGCAGGCGCTCGCCGCGCCACACGCGACGGCTTCGAGCTGGCCGAGATCGACCTCGAGCTGCGCGGCGAGGGCGAGCTCACCGGCACGCGCCAGTCGGGCCTGGCGCGCTTTCGCTTCGCGCGCCTGCCCGAGGACGCGGCGATCTGCTCGAGCGCGCCCACGCCCGCGCGGCGGCGCTGCTGCGCGAGGACCCGGGCCTGCGGGCGCCCGAGCTGGCGCTGCTGGCCGCCGAGCTCGAGGCGGCCGAGAAGGAGCCCGTGGCGGCGTGAGGGTCGTGGCCGGGCGCCTCGGCGGCCGGCGGCTGCGGGCGCCGCGGGGCCGCGACACGCGGCCGACCTCCGATCGCGTGCGCGAGGCGCTGTTCTCGATGCTCGGGCCGCTCGAGGGCGCGCGCGTGCTCGACCTGTTCGCGGGCTCGGGCGCGCTGGCCATCGAGGCGCTCTCGCGGGGGGCTTCGAGCGCCCTGATCGTCGAGCGCGACGGGCGCGCGGTCGAGGTCATCCGCGCCAATCTGGAGGCGCTCGGGCTGGGCGAGGACGAGGCCCGCGTGGTGCACGCGCCGGCCCGCGCGGCGCTCCGCGACGCATCGGCGCGCGGCGATGCATACGATCTCGTGCTCCTCGACCCGCCGTACCGGGACGCGCCGGCGCTGGGACGGGAGCTCTCGGAGGCCCTGCCCGCCGTGCTGGCGCCCGCGGCCCGCGTCGTGACCGAGAGCGACCGCCGCGCGCCGCTGCGACCTCGATCTGCCGGTCGACCGACGAGCGCCGCTACGGCGACACCCTGATCCGCATCCACGAACATGGCACCTGATCCCCGCATCGCCGTCTGCCCCGGCTCCTACGACCCGATCACCAACGGGCACCTCGACGTGATCGCGCGCGCATCGCAGCTGTTCGACGAGGTCGTCGTCGGCGTCGTCAACCACCCGGTGCGCAAGGGCAAGACGCTGTTCGAGACCGAGGAGCGCCTGGCCTTCATCGACCGAGGCGACCGCCCACGCTGGGCAACGTCCGCGCCGAGGCCGTTCGACGTGCTCGTGGTCGAGTTCGCGCGCCGGGTCGGGGCCCGCGCGATCGTCAAGGGACTGCGCGCGATCACGCGACTTCGAGTACGAGATGGAGATGAACCAGCTCAACCGCCGCGAGGCGCCCGACGTCGAGACCCTCTACCTCATGGCCAGCCCCCAGTACAGTTTCCTCAGCTCGAGCGGCGTCAAGGAGCTCGCGATCTTCGATGGGTCCATCGAAGATCTGGTGCCCGAAGCCGTCGCCCGGCGCTTGAAGGAAGAGCTGTCCCGGTAACGAACCTCATCCTGCCATGGACGTCCTGGTCCTCATCGACAAACTCGACGATCTCGTCCACAACGCCAAGCCCGTCCCGCTGACGGACCAGGTGCGCGTGGACAAGGAGGAGATCTACGACATCCTCGACCAGATGCGCGCGACGATCCCCGAGGAGATCAAGCAGGCGCGCTGGATCGTCAAGGAGCGCCAGGAGATGCTGGCCGAGGCCAAGCGCGAGGCCGAGCGGATCCTCAAGGAGGCGCGCGAGCGCCAGACGCAGCTGATCTCCGAGCAGGAGGTCACCAAGCAGGCCGAGCGCGCCGCCGAGGACATCATCGAGGACGCCCGCGCCCGCGAGCGCGAGATCCGCCTCGGCGCCGAGGACTACGCCGACGAGATCCTCAACACGCTCGAGGTCAACCTCTCGAAGTTCATCGCCGCCGTCCAGCGCGGTCGCGAGCGACTCCAGGGCAAGGACGAGCCCGCCGAAGTGGCGTAGCCTCGGCCGCGTGACGGCCACCGTCGAGGTCCTCGACACCGACATCACGACCCTCGAGGTCGACGCCATCGCCAACGCGGCCAACACGCGGCTGCTGCACGGTGGCGGCGTCGCCGGCGCCATCGCTCGCGCCGGCGGTCCGGAGATCCAGGACGAGAGCCATAGCCGCGCGCCGGTCGGCCTGGGCGAGGCGGTGGAGACGACCGCGGGCACGCTGCCCGCGCGCTGGGTCATCCACGCCGCGACGATGGAGCTGGGCGGCCCGACCTCGGCGGAGATCATCCGCCGCGCGACCGCGGCCACCCTGGCCCGCGCCGACGAGCTCGGGGCCCGCTCGCTGGCCCTCGTCGCCTTCGGAACGGGCGTCGGCGGCTTCCCGCTGGACGAGGCGGCCCAGATCGAGGTCGAGGAGGTCCGCCGCCACCTGGAGGCCGGCAGCCGACTCGAGCGGATCGTCTTCGCCGTGCGCGGAGAGGCCGCACTTGGCGCGTTCGAACGCGCCCTGCGATCCGGGGCCTAGAACAACCGCCGACTTCGTGCGAGCTGTCTCAATGTGCGACGAACGGTAGGTCGATGGCCTCGCCGTGAGCGTCCGTCGACTTGCCGTGATCACCGGGCTGGGGCCCATGAGCGAGGGGGGATCCGTCGAAGCGGTCATCGCCGGTCTGAGGCCCGTCGGCTGGCAGCTGCTGCGCCGCCCGCGCGTGGGCGCGGCCTGCGCGGACCACGTCGTCCTCGGCCCGGGCGGGGCGTTCCTCGTCGTCCTGCACCGCGGCGGCGGCCGCGTGCGGCCCGAGTGGGCCGACGAGGCGCGCGCCGTGGCGGCGGCGCTCGCCCGGCTCACGCGCCAGCCCGTCACGCCGGTCGTCGTCCTCGAGCGCGCGACGGAGTGGAGCGACGCGCGCCGCTTCCACGGCGTGGACGTCGTGCCCGTCAGCGGCCTGGCGCGCTACCTCGTGGCCAGAGGCCACAGGATCGCGCCCGGCGAGATCGCGGTCCTCCGCGAGGCGCTGCGCATCGCCTTGGCGGCTTGATGCGCGGCTCTCTCCGCGCGCGCCTCCGACACTGCGCTGCCGGTCACTAAGGGGACAGAGGTCCCGCCGCGGCAACCGCTTGCCGCCGTCCGCCCACGCAGAGCGGTCGATTGTGGGGCTCCTGGCCACACAATCGACCACCCTTCGCCCAACGTGCTGAGTTGTGGGGCTGTGGGCCCCAAAACTCAGCACGCTTCGCGCGATCGCTCGGGGGAATGGCGCGAGCGATCGGCCCACCCTCCCTCGGTGCCTCGGCCGCGCAGTGCCGCGCGCGCCGCGGAGACGCCTCAGCGCACGTCGAACCCGCGCAGATCCTGCGGCTCGACGTCCTCGACGTCGACCTTGTCGACGTAGGCGCCCGACGGCCCGGTCTCGGCGAAGTGGAGCATGACCTCGACGTCGTCGGGCTCGCCCTCGAACCAGGCCTCCACGCTGCCGTCGTCGTTGTTCTGCACCCAGCCGGCCACGCCGGCGCGGCGCGCGCGCCGGCGTGCGCTCTCGCGGAAGAAGACGCCCTGCACGCGCCCGTGGACGACGACGCGCCGGGCGATGGTCACGTCTCCTCGCCGTCGTCCTCCGCAGCGTGCACGAGGCCCGCGATCTCCTCGAGGTGCCCGCCTACGCGGTCGCTCATGGCGCCCACGATCTCAGATGCCTTGTCGATCTGCGTCTTGGCGCCCGTGAGCTGCTGGCGGATGCGCCTGACGGCCTCGAGCTCGGCCACGGCGCGCTCGACGATGTCGGCCACCGCGGCGCCGTCGACGCCCTCAGCGCCGCCGCGGGCCATGAGCACGCGGGCGCGGGCCAGCGCATAGGCGACCTGCAGGGCGAGCGGGCCCTCATCGGCGTCGTAGGCCACGATGAGCTTGTCGCCGTTGTACTCGCGCAGGGCGTGCATCCGCGCCGGGACCTTCTCCTCGGAGGGCACGACGAGCACCGCGTAGTCGGCGTTGCGCTCGCGCCGCGCCTCGTCGAGCTGGCGCACGGCCTCGGGCCGCGACAGGCGGCTGTTCTTGGCCTCGAAGACGATCCGCCCCTGCGGTGGCCCGTGGCAGGCGCCGATCGCCACCACGACGTCGCCGATCTTGCCCATGGACTCCTTGACGTCGCCGACGGCCGCGCAGTCGTCGCCGAGGGGCAGCGCGAGCGCATCGATGGCCGCGGCCACCTCCTCCTCGTAGCTGCGCCCCTTCGCCGTGCCGCGCTCGGCCTCGGCGGCGACCTCCGAGAGCTTGTCCTTCTCGCCCTGGAGCTTGACCACCTCCTCGCGCAGGGTGGCGAGCTTCTCGTCCATGGCCTTGAGCTGGAGGGTCTGCGCCTGCGCGTTGTCGCGCATCGCGCCGATGGCCATGCGCTGGAAGGTGGCGAGCGGGTTGTTCTCGCCGTCGGAGGAGAACTGCCGGCGCAGGTCCTCGCGCATCTGGACGCCGACCTCGGTCAGCAGCGCCTTGACGCGGTTCTGCACCGCGACCGACGACTCGTCGCCGAAGTGGCGCGCCAGCGCCTTGGTCATGTGGCCGTTCTCGGGCCCGAAGGCGTCGTCGATGCGCTTGTCGAGGCGCTCGGCCACGAGCCGCGCGCGCTCGACGAAGGCCGCGTCGAGCTCGCGCGCCGCCTTCTCGAACTCCGCCTTGACGAAGTCGGCGTTGGCGCCGGTCTGCTCGCGGTCGAGGACGCGGGCGCCGATCGCGATCGCGTCGAGCACCAGCCGCGACACGTCCTCGCCATGCTGCTCGCGGTCGCGCGCCAGGCGGACCGCGCTGGCGTCGTCGACGACGAGGCCGTCGATCCACAGGCGCCCGGCGTGCGTGCGGACCTGGGAGAAGGGGAGAGGGGTGGCAGCTTCCATGATCGGTCGTCCGCACGCTACGGGGGCGACCTGACGGAACCCGGTGCCCGAGTAGCGTTCGTGCGGTCATGGACGATCTCGCGACGGCGATCCTCGAGGGGACGAGCATCGCGCGCCTGAAGGCGCTGCTCGACTCAGAGCTCGAGCGCGGCGCTCGCGAGCTGGGCCAGAAGCGCTCGGGCTACGAGCAGCCCGTGGTCGTCGCCGTGGGCCCCGGCGACGGCGTCCTGCGCGCCGTCGCGCCCGCCGCCCCGGCCCTCCGCGCCGACCCCGATGCCGTCAACGAGCGGACCTGGCTGCTGGTGGCCGCGCTCGTGGGCGCGCTGGTCGAGGTGGCCGGCGCGGGCGCCGTGCGCGCGGGCCATCTCGGCGGCCAGCTCGCCCTCGCCGTCCCGGGCGACCCCGACGACGCCGAGCTCGTGCCGCTGGCCTTCGAGACCCAGGTGCAGGGCGTCGACCGCCTGCGGGCGCGCGCGCTGGCCGTGCCCGGGAGCGTCCTGGCCGACGTCGACGACCTGCGCGACCCGATCGGCGTCGCGCACCCCCTCGTGGTCGCCGCGCACGTCGCGGCCCTCGGCGGGCGCCCCGCCGACCCCGCCTCCATGGAGGAGCACGAGGACGCCGTCCTGGCGGCCCTCGACGCGGGGGCCGGTGGGGCCGATTTCTCCCGGCCCCACGACGACCCCGACCCGGCCCGCCGCGTGGCGCGGCGCATCCTGCAGCGCCTCGACGGGATGGGGAAATGGGGCGGCTACCACACCGAGTTCGCCCATCTGGCGCGTGGCTTCGCCGGCAACGAGCGCGCGCTGGCCGAGGCGGTGGGCGAGGCGCTGCTCGCCGCCGGGCTGCTGGCCGAGAAGCCGAGCGTCGGCCAGCGCCACGTCTTCCTCAACCCGCGCCGAGCGGGCGACATCCACGCACTGATCGAGCGCGGAGAGGCGCCGGGAGATCTGCGGTTGCCTTAGCTTTCGGGGTCACATGAACCTCCTGTCCCAGGTCAGTCAGAAGCTGTTCACCGCGCGCACGCTCGCCGAGACCGGCATCCTGCGCCCGACGCGCCCCGACAAGGCGCTGCGGATCGCCAACGCGGTGCGCCGCTGGGGCCCGACGCCGGCCGCCGGCTACACGGCCTCGGCGATTCGCGACCCCGACGGGACGGCGATCGTCGACGAGCTCGGGACGCTGACCTTCGAGCAGGTCCACAGGCGCACGAACGCCCTGGCCCACTCGCTCTCCGACGCCGGCGTCAAGGAGGGCGACGCGGTCGCGATCATGATCCGCAACCACCGCGGCTTCATCGACGCGACCGTGGCGTGCTCGAAGCTCGGCGCCCACGCGCTGTACCTCAACACCGCCTTCGCGGGGCCGCAGATCACCGAGGTGGTCAAGCGCGAGAAGCCCGTCGCGCTCGTCTACGACGCCGAGTTCGAGGAGCTCACCCACGACGCCGGCCAGCGGCGCAAGCGCTTCATCGCGTGGCACGACGGTGGCGAGAAGCCCAAGGACCCGCTGCTCGAGGACCTCATCGAGGCGGGCGACCCCGACGACGTGGTGGCGCCCGAGAACAAGGGCCGCGTGGTGATCCTCACCAGCGGCACGACCGGCTCGCCCAAGGGCGCCCAGCGCAAGCAGCCCGAGTCCCTGGATCCGGCCGCGGCGCTGTTCTCGAAGATCCCCCTGCGCGCCGGCGAGCCGACGATGATCGCCGCGCCGATGTTCCACTCGTGGGGCTTCGTGCACTTCACGCTGGGCATGGGCCTGGGCTCGACCCTCGTCCTGCGGCGCAAGTTCGACCCCGAGGACACCCTGAGCGCGACCGCCCAGCACGAGTGCACCGCGCTCGTCGTCGTCCCGGTGATGCTCCAGCGGATCATGGAGCTGCCGGCCGAGACGATCGACCGCTACGACCTCGGCGCCCTGCGCGTCATCGCCGCCAGCGGCAGCGCCCTGCCCGGCGAGCTGGCCGTGAAGCTCATGGACCGCTTCGGCGACGTCCTCTACAACCTCTACGGCTCGACCGAGGTCGCGTGGGCGACGATCGCGACCCCCGAGGACCTGCGCGCCGCCCCGGGCACCGCCGGGCGCCCGCCGCGCGGCACGGTGGTCAAGCTCATCGACGAGGAGGGCGACGAGGTCGCCCCCGGCGAGACCGGGCGGATCTTCGTCGGCAACGAGATGGCGTTCGAGGGCTACACCGGCGGCGGCAGCAAGGAGAACATGGGCGGCCTGCTGTCGTCGGGCGACGTCGGGCACTTCGACTCCGGCGGGCGCCTGTTCATCGACGGCCGCGACGACGAGATGATCGTCTCGGGCGGCGAGAACGTCTTCCCGCGCGAGGTCGAGGACCTGCTGCACGAGCACGAGGGCGTCGACGAGGTGGCGGTCATCGGCGTCGAGGACGAGCAGTTCGGACAGCGCCTGAAGGCCTTCGTCGTGGTCACGCGCGGGGCGAAGGTGGACGCCGACGAGCTCAAGGACCTCGTCAAGGCCAACCTCGCGCGCTACAAGGTCCCCCGCGAGATCGAGTTCCTCGACGAGCTGCCCCGCAACGCCACCGGCAAGGTCCTCAAGCGCGAGCTCGCCGAGCGCAAGTGATGCTCGTCGAGCACGAGGGACGCTCGCCGACCGTCGATCCCGGCGCCTGGGTCGCACCGACCGCCGTGCTGTGCGGCGACGTGCGCGTGGCGCCCGGCGCGCGGGTGCTGTGGAACGCCGTGCTGGTCGACGACGGCGGGCCCGTCGAGCTGGGCGAGCAGGCGATCGTCATGGAGCACGCGCTGCTGCGCGGCCGCGCCGAGCACCCGGTCCGCGTCGGCGCGAACGTCATCGTCGGCCCGCACGCGCACCTCAACGGCGTCGAGGTGGGCGAGGGCGCCTTCGTCGCCACGGGGGCGGCGCTCTTCCCGGGCGCACGCATCGGGGCCGGGGCCGAGGTGCGCATCAACGGCGTCGTCCACGTCAACTCGGCGCTGGCCGAGGGCGCCGTGGTGCCGATCGGCTGGATCGCGGTCGGCGACCCGGCCGAGATCCTCCCACCCGACCGACACGACGACATCTGGGCCATCCAGCGCGAGCTCGACTTCCCCGGCACCGTGCTCGGGATCGAGCGCGGGGCGTCCGCCGCGCAGGCGACGCGCCGCTACGCCGAGCTCTTCGGGCGTCACCGCGACGACACGGTCGTCGGCTAGTGGTCGTGCTCCTCGCGGTCGTGGCGCTGGCCGCGGCCGTCGTGCAGGCCGCCACGGGCCTCGGGTTCGCGCTCATCCTCAGCCCGGCGGTGTTCGCGCTGCTCGAGCCCGAGAGCGCCGTCGTGGCGATCACCGTGCTCGGGCTCGCGCTCAACGGGCTCGTGCTGTTCGCCGAGCGCCGGCGGCCGTGCGTGGCGTGGGGCGAGGTCGGCCCGATCCTGGTCGCGTCGCTGCCCGGGGCGGTGTGCGGCGTGCTCGTGCTGCGCGCGCTGCCGAAGTCGGTGCTGCAGATCGCCGTCGGCCTGGCCGTCATCGGCGCCGCGGCGCTGCGGGCCAGGGCGCGGCGCGACGCGGCGCCGCCGACGCCCGGCGACCCGCGCGCGCGGCTGGCGCTCGGCTTCGTCACCGGCACGCTGAGCACCTCGGCGGGCGTCAACGGCCCCCCGATCGCGTTGTGGTTCGCGCATCGCGGGCTGGGTCCCGCCGAGATCCGCGACTCGCTGAGCGCCGCCTTCCTGGGCCTCGGGATCATCGCCGCCGCGGTGCTGGCGCCGGTGCTCGCCAGCGCCGACGTCGAGGTCGGCTGGGCCGCGCTCGCCGTGGCGCTGGTCTGCGTGGTCGCCGGCCACGCGGTCGGGCGGCGCGCCTTCGCGCGGATCGACGCCGCCCGCTACGAGCCGCTGCTGCTGACGATCGTGGTGGCGGCGGGCGCGGCGAGCGTCGTCGCCGGCGTCGTCACGGCTTCCACTTGATCGAGCAGCCCACGGGCTCGGTCTCGGCCGGTTCGGGAACGGCGCCCGCCAGCACCGCGTCGATCGCCCCGCGCAGCCAGACCGCGTTGAGCGACGGGTCCTGGTAGTCGGCGTCGGGGGCGCCGCGGTAGACGATCCGGCCCTCGGCGTCGATCAGGAAGCAGTCGGGCGTCGTCTTGGCGTCGTAGGCGCGCGCGACCTCCTGGGTCTCGTCGTAGAGGTAGGGCATCGGCCATCCGCCGTCGCCGGCCACGCGCTCGCGCATCGCGTCGAACGAGTCGCGCGGGTAGCGCTCGGCGTCGTTGGAGCTGACGGCGAGGACCTTCACGTCGGGGTAGTCCGCGGCCACCGCGGCGATGCGGTCGTGCCACGCCAGCGCGTAGGGGCAGTGGTTGCAGGTGAAGACGACGAGCGTGGCGCGGGCAATCGGACCGCCCGGCGAATGCTCCGCGCCGTCGGTGTCGGGGAGGGTGAACGTGGGGGCTTCGGTGCCGATGTCGGTGCTCATTGATGGCTCCTGGTGGTCATCGCGTTGCGGAGGGCGTCGCGCACGTCGGCCGGGTCGGGAACGGGTGAGATGCGGCCGTCGCGGCGATGGTAGACGCGGCAGGTCAGGGCCGTCGGCTCTTCGCCGGGGTCCTGGACGTCGGCGCCGTCGATGCGGATCGTGGGCGAGCCGACGAAGCGCTCGCGGTCGGCGAGCCGCTCGGTGTCGACCTCGCGCACGAGGACCTGGTCGGGGTCGAGCCCGAGCTCGGTCATCGCCGCACGCAGCTCGTCGAGCGCCTGCGGGTGCGATGGGCAGCCGTCCCAGAACAGCAGCTCGACCTGTGGTTGCGTCATCGCAGCAGAGGCTAGGGGACCGGCCTCGTGGGCCGGGGCGCGGGCGCCGGGCGGGCAGCTGCCGGGGCGCGCGAGAGCGGCCCGGGCACGAACACCTGTTCGTCCGCTCCCCTCTCTACTCTGACCCATCCGTACCAACAGAGATCGCCCCGGCGGCGGCGGCAACCGCCCCGGGGCATGGCGTCGAAGAGCTTGGGCTTCGACGCGCGGGCACCTTAGCCGACCCCGGCGGGCGCGCCGCGCTTCGAGCGTCCCTTCGCGCCGATGAGCGAAAGGATCGCGATGAAGCCGCGCGCGACGAGCAGGTCGGCCGTCTCGGGCGTCAGCTCCCAGGCCGGCGAGCGATAGCCGAACGCCTCGCCCAGGAACGGCCGCAGCGCGGCCAGGCCCTCGTCGATCTCGGCCTCCTGGGCGCCGGCGTCGAGCTCGTGCGAGGCGAGGTGGTGATGGCCGTGATGAGCCACCTCGTGCCCGGCCTCGACGAGCTGGCCGATCGCCTCCGGATGGCGCTGGGCGGTGGCGCCGGGCACGTAGAACGTCCCTCGCAGCCCGTGCTCGCCGAGCAGCTCGACGATCCGCGGGAGTCCGCGCCGAACGCTGAACTCGTGCTCGGTCAGCGTCCCGAGCCGGTTGCGGCTCGTCTCGAGCTGCGCCCCGAGGCCCGCCTCGGCGTCCACGTCGAAGGTCAGGCAGACCGTGGCCATACCGGGGATTGTGTCATCCAATCCCTACTCGAAGCGCAACTCGCGCAGCTTGGCCCAGCGCGGGTCCGGCGCGCTCTCGTGCGCGTGGCCGGGGTCCTCGTTGAGGTTCGCGCCGCACTCCGGGCACAGGCCGGCGCAGTCCGCCCGGCACACGACCTGGTTGGGGAGCGTCAGCGCGTAGGCGTCGCGGGCCCACTGGGCGACGTCGAGCACGCCGTCCTGCACGTACGGGCTGCTGAGCTCCTCGCCGCCGCCGTCCTGGTCGATCTCGCGCGCGTCCACGTCGACCGACGGCGTGGCGTCCTCCAGGCAGCGCATGCAGGGCCCGACGAGCGCCGCCGAGAAGCGCAGCCGCAGCGAGTAGCCGCCGTGGGTCATGCGCGAGACGTCGAGCGTCACGTCGATCTGGGCGGGATCCACGGCGTACTCGGTGCCGGCGAACTCGAAGGGCTCGAGCGCGACCCCGAGCGTGAGGCGACGACCCTCTCCACTGGAGAGCTTGAGCTTGTCGAGATCGAAGCTGTCCGTGCGCGCCGCCATGCCTTCGAGGGTAGATGATGAAGCGGTGCGCGCAATGGTCCTCGACGAGCCCGGCCGCCCGCTGCAGGCGCGCGAGCTGCCCGACCCCCAGCTCGACCCCGCCCGACCCGGCGACGTGCTCGTCGAGGTCCACGCCTGCGGCGTGTGCCGGACCGATCTGCACATCCGCGACGGCGAGGTGCGGGGGTCGCGGCTGCCCGTGATCCCAGGCCACCAGATCGTCGCCACCGTGCTGGAGGCGGGACCGGACGCCGACCATGCGCCGGGCGCGCGCGTGGGCATCCCCTGGCTGGGCTGGACCGACGGGACGTGCCGCTTCTGCACGAGCGGGCGCGAGAACCTCTGCGAGCGCGCCCAGTTCACCGGCCTCGATCGCGACGGCGGCTACGCGACGCGCGCCGTGGCCGACGGCCGCTACGCCTTCCCGCTGCCCGAGGGCTTCGGCGACCTCGAAGCGGCACCGCTGCTGTGCGCCGGGCTCATCGGGCACCGCGCCCTGCGCATGACGGCCGACGCGCAGCGCCTCGGGCTCTACGGCTTCGGCGCCAGCGCGCACATCGTCTGCCAGGTCGCGCTGCACCAGGGGCGGCGCGTCTTCGCCTTCACGCGCGCCGACGACGAGGCGTCGCAGGCCTTCGCGCGCGAGCTCGGCTGCGAGTGGGCCGGCGACGCGCTGGGCCCCGCCCCCGAGGAGCTCGACGCGGCGATCATCTTCGCTCCCGTCGGCGAGCTCGTGCCCGCGGCGCTGCGGGCGGTGGGACGCGGCGGCGTCGTCGTGTGCGCGGGCATCCACATGAGCGACATCCCGTCGTTCCCCTACGAGATCCTGTGGGGCGAGCGGGTGCTGCGCTCGGTGGCCAACCTCACGCGCGCCGACGCCGTCGAGTTCCTCGACCTCGCCCCGCGCGTGCCGGTGCGCAGCCACGTGACGACCTTCGCCCTGCAGGAGGCCGAAGCCGCACTCGACGCGGTGCGCAGCGGCGGGATCGAGGGCGCCGCCGTGATCATCGCGTAGTCCGAACGGCGCGGGCGCATCGGCCGATCGTCGCCGTCGCGATCCACGCGATGGACCGCTCGGAGGATGGCGGCGCGGGCGCCGCGGCGCGAGCCTGCGGCGATGCCCTATCGCTACATGATCGTGGGCGAGGACGGGCTGGGGACCGAGCTGCTGGGCGGGCTCGCGGCACTGCTGTCGGCGACCCTCGACGAGGGCGAGCGCTACCGCGAGCGCGCCTGGCGCACGCTGCGCCCCGCCTACCGCGTCGTCGCGCTGGGGGGCGACGGCGCGCCGGTGGGGCAGGCGTCGTGCTTCTGGGTCCCGTGCCAGCCGGCGTTCCGGCTCCTGGGCCTCGGCGACGTCGCCGTCGCTCCCGCGCATCGCCGCCGGCAGGTGGCGCGGACCCTGTGCACGCTGGCCGCCGCCGAGGCCTGGCGCCTGCACGCGGGCGCCATCCTGGCCAAGACCACGCTGCTGCGCACGGTGCTGGCCGGTCTCGAGTTCGCCCGGGCGACCGACGGGCGCTTCTTCTGGATGCAGGACGGGGCGCGCGCCGTGCACCCCGATTGGATGGCGGCGGTGCGCGCGCCGCTGCCGGCGAGCCTGCGGCTCGACGAGGGCGACTTCTAGCTCAGCGGCGCGCCGCCAGCACCGGGCTGTCGAACTCGCTCGCCACGGCGTCCATGAGGACCTCGTCGCCGCGCCGGCCCATCACCGAGAGGGAGTCGCGGCGCAGGCCGATGCGCTTGAAGCCGGCCTTCTCGTAGGCGCGGATCGCGGCCGTGTTGGTCGGCAGGACGGTGAGCATCACGTTGTGCAGGCCGAGCATGTTGAAGGCCCAGTCGAGGGTCAGGCGCGTCGCCTCGGTGCCGAGGCCCGTCCCGCGGCGCTCGCCGATCGAGATGCCGAACGTCGCGCGGCTCAGCCGCCAGTCGATCGTGATCAGGCCCGCCGTGCCGACCGGGGCGCCGTCGGACAGGTCGTAGACCGTGAAGGTCGCCATCTCGGGCTGCGCGCCGGCGCACTTGGCGATCGCCTCCTCGACCCACGCCTCCTCGGCCTCGAGCGCATAGACGCCGACGGTGAGGATGCCGGTGCGCACCTCGAGGTCGTGGATCCAGCGCCGATAGCGGTCGGCGAGGTCCTTGCGCAGCGGACCCAGGGCGACCCGCTCGCCCTCCAACACGTAGTCTGGCGCGTCCATGCGTGCAGGATGCCATCGCGCGGCCGGGGTGCTCGTCGTCGTCGCCCTCGCCGCGATCGCCAGCGGTTGCGGCGGCTCGTCGGCCCCGAGCAGGGCCACGTACGGCAAGAATGTCGACAAGCTCTGCACGACGCTCGACGACCGGGTCAGCGCGATCCAGAAGAAGGCGCCGCAGACGACCGACGAGCTCGTCGCCTTCGCCGACGACCTGCAGAAGGTCCTCGACGACGGCGTGCGCCAGCTCAGCGAGGTCAAGCGGCCCGACGGCGCCGACGGCGACAAGGCCGACGCCTGGATCAAGGAGCTCACGCGCGAGAAGGACCAGGCGATCAAGCCCGCGCTGGCCGACCTCAAGAAGGCCGCGCAGACCAAGGACACGGCCGCCATGCAGCGCGCGGTCAAGCGCATCCAGCAGGTCGACGAGAAGAAGGTCGACCAGCTGGCACGCGACGCGGGCGCGCGCTCCTGCGGCAGCGCCTAGAGGTAGGCGCCGCTCGGGATGTAGGGCGCCAGCGGGCCGAGCGTCCCGCCGGCGAACATCGGCCCGTCGGGCGACAGCGAGAGCCGCGCGTCCAGGCACACCGGCAGCGCCCAGTCCTGACCGGCCGTGAGGAAGTCGACGTTCACCGTCGCCCCGGGCCCGGCGCCGGCGAAGACGGCCCACAGCATGTGCTGGGCGGCCCGCGTCGTCGCGGGCGCCGAGCATGATCAGGTTGCTCGCGCGCGCGACCGCGAAGGCGCGGTCCTCGAAGACGAGCAGGCGCGCGCCGTGAGCCATCGGCACCGGCAGGTCGCGGCCGTGGCCGGCCCCGCGCAGCGCGCGGCCGATGGCGTCGGCCACGTCGAGGCCGGCCTCGCCGGCCTCCACCACGTCGTCGACGTCCGGCGCGCGCTCGAGGTCGGGGATCCCCGCCGCCGCGACGCACGGGCGGATCGGCAGCCCGGTGCGCGCATAGGTGCCCATGGCCTGCGGGTTGGTCGAGCTGAGGACGATGCGGCCGCGGGCGCCCTCGCCATAGGCCCAGCAGCGCGCGAAGAGCTCGCGCCCGACGCCGCGGCCCTGCAGGGCCTCGGCCACCCCGAAGAGCGAGAAGCCCCAGACCCCCTCGCGGATCAGCGCCAGCGCCACGCCTTCGACGCGGCCGTCGTGCTCGGCCACCCACGACCCGCCGGGATCGGTGCTCAGCAGATGGCGGATGCGCGCGTGCTGGCGCGCCGCGCGCACGACCTCCTGCTCGCCGTCGAACGCCGTGTAGAGCACCTCGGCGCACACGCGGTCGGCGTCGACCACGTCCTCGTCGCGCATGGGGCGGATGTGGGTCTCGGGCACCGACGCAGTGAAGCAAGCCCTGGAAGGCCGGCCGGAGGCCGCCATCGCTCTCACGGCGCGGGGCCGGATGCCCCGCGGACCACTCATCGGCTACCCTTCGCGGTCGCCCATGGCCGTCCCCAAGCAGAAGCAGTCGCACTCGCGCACGTCCAAGCGCCGCGCCCAGCACAAGATCTCGGCGCCGACCTACAACGCGTGCCCGACGTGCCACAGCCCGCGCCTGCCGCATCGCGTCTGCCCGACGTGCGGCTCCTACGCCGGGCGCGAGGTCGTGCACGTGCACGATCACGATCACGACCACGAGCACTAGACCACCCGGTCCGCTGGGTAGCCTGCACGGCATGCCCATCACGGTCGCGGTCGACGCCAACGGCGCCGACCTCGGGCCCGCCGAAGTCGCCGCGGGCGCGGCGGACGCAGCCCAGCAGGGGGTGCGCGTCGTGCTCTTCGGGCCCGCTGAGCAGTTCGGCGAGGTCGCGGAGGGGATCGAGGTCGTCGACGCTCCCGTCTCCATCGCCAAGGCGCCCGACCCCGTGCGCGCCAGTCGCGCGAACCCCGATGCCTCGATCGTCCTCGCCACGCGCGCCGTCGCGGCGGGCGACGCGGACGCCTTCGTCAGCGGCGGCTCGACCGGTCCCGCGCTGGCCGCCGCGCTGTTCAACATCAAGCGCGCCTCGGGCATCCACCGCCCGGCGCTCGCCATCCCCGTCCCGGTCCCCGGGCACCCGGTGACGATCGTCGACGTGGGCGCCAACACGGAGGTCCGCGCCGAGCACCTCGTCCAGTTCGGCTTCATGGGCGCCGCGCTGGCCCAGGTCGTGCTCGGCATCGAGCGCCCGCGCGTCGGGCTGCTCTCGATCGGCGAGGAGGCCAGCAAGGGGACGCCGCTCGTCGTCGAGGCGCACGCCGCCCTGCGCGACCGTCTGGCCGAGGGCGACACCTTCGACTTCGTCGGCAACGTCGAGGGCAACGAGGTCCCCGCCGGCAAGGCCGACGTGGTCGTCACCGACGGCTTCACCGGCAACATCGCTCTCAAGCTGATGGAGGGCGTGTCGGAGGAGATGCTGCGCCAGATCCGCGACGTCGCGACCTCGTCGCGCCGGGCCAAGGCCGGCGGCATGCTCCTGCGCCCGGCGCTGCTCGAGTTCCGCGAGGTCATCGACCCCGAGAGCGCCGGCGGCGCGTACCTGCTGGGCCTGCGCCGGCTCGGCGTGGTGCCCCATGGACGGTTCAGCCGCCGCGGCATCGCGCAGGCGATCCTGCTCGCTGCCCGGGCCGTCGAGGGCGACGTGGTGGGTCGCACGCACGCCGCGCTGGAGGCCGCGCACGCGCTGCGGCCGGGCCGGCTGTCCGGATCGCCCTCTACGGTTGCCTCGCCATGACCCGCGAAGAGGTCTTCAGCCTGATCCAGTCGTATCTCGCCGACGAGCTCGAGGTTGACCCCGCGCGCATCGACGAGTCGACGCGCTTCAAGGAGGACCTGGAGGCAGATTCGCTGGACCTCTACACGCTCGTCCAGGAGCTCGAGGACTCCTACGGCGTGAAGATGTCCGACGAAGAGGCGGCGAGGATCCTCTCCGTGGGCCAGGCGGTCGATTTCGTCGTCGCCCACGCGCCCACCACCACCTGAGCCCTGGACCGCCTCCGCGCATTGCTTGCAGAGCTTCCAGACGACCTGCGCCAGCAGGTCTTCACCCATGCTTCGTGGACCGATCGGCGCTCGGACTCCTACTCGCGACTCGCCTTCCTGGGCGACTCGGTCCTCGGCCTGTCGATCACCGCGCACCTCTACCCGCGCCTCGAGGCCGAGCGCTACGGCGCTGGGCGGCTGACGAAGATCCGCGCCCAGACGGTCTCGGGCCCGTCGTGCCGGGCGGTGGCCGAGCGCCTCGGGGTGCCCGATCTGCTGGCCGCCGCGGCGCCGGAGGGCGTCGGGCAGAGCGCCTCGACGCTCGTCGCCACCGAGCGCGTCCTGGCCAGCGTGATCGAGGCCGTGATCGGCGCGTGCTACCTGCACTCGGGCTACGAGGCGACGGCGGCGGCCGTCGTCGAGGCCTTCACGCCCGAGATCGAGCACGCGCTCGAGCACCCGGTCGACTTCAAGTCGTCGCTGCAGGAGCGCCTGGCCCAGCGCGGCGAGATCGTCACCTACGACGTCACCGCCGAGCTCGGCCCACCGCACGACCGCACCTTCGAGGTGCTGGCGTCGGTCGGCGAGCGGCCGGTGGGCACGGGCTCGGGACGCTCGAAGAAGCACGCCGAGCAGGAGGCCGCGCGCACGGCGCTGGAGATGCTCTATTCCGCCGACGAGGACGAATTCGAGGATTAGTGGCCCCCCTCGCGACATCAGACGCGCACCGGCGGACGCCGATCACCGTCAGGCGGCGTCCTCGGTCGGGGCTGTGCCACCGGCACACCTCCCTCCCTGCGTCCTTGCCTGACGGCGCCGGCGCCTCGCCGGAGCACGCCCGATGCCCCGAGAGGAGCCACTAATGCATCTCAAGTCGCTGACCCTCAAGGGCTTCAAGTCGTTCCCCGACCGCACGAAGCTCGACTTCGCCTCGGGGGTGTCGGTCGTCGTCGGGCCCAACGGCTCGGGCAAGTCCAACGTGACCGACGCGGTCCTGTGGGCGATGGGCGAGCAGTCCCCGCTGGCCGTGCGCGGGCAGTCGATGCAGGACGTCATCTTCGGCGGCGGCAAGGGCGTGCAGGCGCGCTCGGCCGCCGAGGTGGAGCTGGTGCTCGACAACTCCGACGGCGCCGTCGACCTGCCGCTGGGGGAGATCTCGATCCTGCGCCGCCTGGATCGCAGCGGGGAGGGGGAGTACCGCCTCAACGGCGCGCGCTGCCGCCTGGTCGACATCCTCGAGGTCCTCTCCGACACGGGCCTGGGCAAGGAGTCGCACTCGGTCGTCTCCCAGGGCCGCGTCGAGGCGATCGTGACCTCCAAGCCCCGCGATCGGCGCCTGCTCATCGAGGAGGCCGCCGGCCTGGGCAAGCACCGCAAGCGCCGCCGCCGCGCGCAGCTCAAGCTCGAGCGCACGCAGGACAACCTCGATCGCGCCCTCGACGTCGAGCGCGAGGCCCGCTCGCGCCTGCGCCCGCTCAAGCGCCAGGCCGAGGCGGCCGAGCTGCACGAGCGCCTCGAGCGCCAGACCGTCGAGGCGCGCTGGGAGCTCGCGCGCGACGACGTGCGCGCTCGCCGCGAGGAGCTGGCGGGCGCCGAGAGCGCTGCCACCGCCGCGCGGGCCGCGCGCGAGGAGGCCCAGGCGCAGCTGGCCGAGGTCGCCCGCCGTCGGCAGGAGGCCGAGGACGCGCTGGCGCGGCGCACCGAGGAGCGCGAGGCGCTCGCGCGGCGCGTGTTCGCCGCCCGCTCGGCGGCCGAGCGCGTCGAGCTGCGCCTGGAGCGCACGCGCGAGACGGCCGAGGCGATCGCCGAGCGCATCGAGCGCCGCGGGCGCCAGCTCGACGGCCTGCGCGCCCAGGCCGCGGAGGACACGCCCGGACGAGGCCGGTCGCGAGCGCATCGAGGCGCTCCAGGCGCAGCTCGACGAGCTCGAGGCGCAGCGCGCCGAGGCGCTCGAGCGCGAGCTGGCCGCGCTGGCGGCGCAGCGCGACGCCGCGGCGGCCCGCGCCGCCGAGCTGGCCGACTCGGTGCAGGAGCGCCGAGCGGCCCTGGCCGAGGCCGACGAGGCGTGCGACGTCGCCCGCACGGCCCGCCGGGCGGCCGAGAGCTCAGCCGAGGCGGCGCGGCGCGAGGCCGCGCGCGTCGGTGCCGAGCTCGCGTCGGCCAACCAGTTCCTGCGCACGCACGCGGCGGCTCCGGGCAACGCCCGGTCGCTGGCCGACCAGCTCGAGGTCGAGGCCGGGTACGAGCTGGCGCTGGCCGCCGGGCTCGGCGGCCGGCTCAGCGCAGCCGTCGTCGGCGACCTCGCCGCCGCCCGCGCCCTGCTCGAGAAGGTCGGCTCCGACGGCGGTCGCGCGCTGGTCGCGGACTCCGGCGCGCCTGGCGTGGCGCGCGGCACGACGCCGCCGGCGCCGGGAGCCCGCCACCTGGGCGACATGGTCAAGGGGCCGGCGCCCGCGGTGGAGCTCGCGCGCCGTCTGCTGGCCAACACGTGGGTGGTCGAGGACCTCGATCAGCTGCCGCCCGGCTTCCTCGGCGTGGCCGTCACGCGCGGCGGCCGCGCGTGGTTCGGCTTCACCCGCGAGCTGCGCCAGGCGCCGCGCGGCGGCTCCGAGCGCGTGCTGGCCGAGCGCAACCGGCGCGATGCGCTCGTGCGCGAGTCCGAGGGCGCGGTGCAGGCCGAGCAGGGCGCGCTGTCCGCCGTCGAGGCCGCCGCGGCGGCCGTGCAGGCGGCCGACGCGACGCGCGACGAGGCCGATCGCGCCCTGCGCGACGCCGACCGCGCCCGGGCGCAGGCCGTCGAGGAGGAGCGCCGCGCGGCGTGGCTCATCGACGAGCGCAGCAAGGCGCCCGACCAGGGCGAGGCCGCCGTGCGCCGCGCGCAGGTCGAGGGCGAGCTCGCCGCCGAGCGCCGCGTGGCCGAGCGGGCCGCGCGCGAGCGCGCCGAGCGCGCCGCGCGCATCGAGCGCCTGGCCGCCGCTCTGGTCCGCGATCAGGCGCTCCTGCCGGTCGCCCACCGTCTCGTCGCGGCGCTCGCGGGCGCGCTGGAGGCGGTCGCCGCGCGCGTCGAGGCGCTCGACGCCGAGCTGCTGGCCGACCGCGAGGCGGGGGAGGGGGTGGCCAGCGCGCTGCGCGCGTGCGCCACCGAGGAGGCCGAGATCCAGGCGCGCCTGCGCGAGCGCGGCGACGCGGTGACCGCCGCCGAGGTCCGCGCCCAGCAGGTCCGCGACGCAGAGCACGACGCCGCCCAGGAGCTCGACGCGCTGGCGGCGCGGCTGGGCCTCGAGGCGCAGCCGGCCTCCGAGCCGCTCGACCCCGAGACCGCCGACGGCCTGCGGGCGCGCATCGAGCGCCTGCAGCGCCGCCGCGAGCAGCTGGGGCCGGTCAACCCGCTGGCCAAGGCCGAGTACGACGAGGCGCTCGCCCACGTCGAGGAGCTCGAGCGCCAGCGCGAGGACCTCGAGACCGCGCTGCGCGAGCTCAAGGGCCTCATCCGCGACACCGACCGCCAGATCCGCGAGACGTTCGAGGCCACCTTCACGGCCGCGGCCAAGAACTTCGAGGAGCTCGCCGAGCAGCTCTTCCCCGGCGGGCGCGGACGCCTGCGGCTCGTGCGCGAGGACTCCGGCCCGCGTCCGGTGCTGGGCGGCGCCCAGGTGGGCGGCGACGGTGACGCCGACGCCGCGCAGGGGGCCGAGGAGGCCGAGGCCGAGGCGGACGAGCGCGGGCTGGACCCCGACGACGACATCGGCGTCGAGATCGAGATCACGCCCGCGGGCAAGGCGATGAAGCGGCTGACGCTGCTCTCCGGCGGCGAGAAGTCGATGACCGCCATCGCCTTCCTGTTCTCGGTCTTCCTGGCGCGCCCGTGCCCGTTCTACATCCTCGACGAGGTCGAGGCGGCCCTGGACGACTTCAACATCGGGCGCTTCCTCAGCCTCCTGCGCGCCCACGCGGGCCGCGCGCAGTTCATCGTCGTCACCCACCAGAAGCGCACGATGGAGGCGGCCGACACCCTGTACGGCGTGTCGATGGGCGACGACGGCGTCTCGAAGGTCGTCTCGCGCCGGCTCCCGCGCGAGGTGACCGAGGAGGCCGAGGCCTCCGCCGCCCACGCCGCGTAGTCAGCCGACGGACGCGACGGGAAGGAATCGGTTGGAGGCGCGTCCTTGTTCACGACGCAGCCCCCCATCGAGGAGCCCAATGCCCAAAGTCCGACACAGACTTCTGATCGCCGCGGTGGTGGCCGTGGCCGCCGTTCTCGCCGTCGCCAGCGTGGTGTCGGCCTCCAGCACGGTCAACCTGAGGGCCAGCAAGACCAAGCTGGCGTTCAACCACAAGACCCTCACGGCCAAGCACGGCAAGGTCACGCTCGTCATGGCCAATCCCTCGGGAACACCCCACGGCATCGCGGTGGAGGGCCACGGGGTCGACAAGGACGGCAAGACGGTCGGCAAGGGCGGGACCTCCCGCGTGACCGTCACCCTCAAGAAGGGGACCTACACCTTCTACTGCCCCGTCTCCGGCCACAAGGCCGCCGGGATGAAGGGCAAGCTCGTCGTCAGCTGAGCCGAGGTCATCGGGTCGCGCGGCGCCTGCGGGCGCCGCGCAGGCCCGACGGGAGATGGTCGCAGTCAATGATCTAGCCTCCCTGGCGATGGGCAAGCGCAGCCGCCGCCGGGGCGAGCAGACAGAGCCGTTGGAGGCCGCCGAGCCCCGCGAGGAGCCGGCGCCCGAGGGAGCGCCCGGGCCCCTGCGCCCCGACGGGCGCCTGCGCGAGGTCGCGCTGCTGGTCGAGGAGGCCGACTACCTGCTCGCCCTCTATCGCTGGATCGTGCTCACCGGCGACGTCCCGCGCGCCCAGGACTGGCTGCGCCGCGAGGAGTGGCCGCATCCCGACTACGTGATCGACGTCTACGGCTCGTGGGAGAAGTTCCTCCAGCACGCCGAGATCCCGACGTCGCCGCTGCTGGCGCGCGTGCGCGAGGCCGACGACGAGCGCAAATCGGTGGCGGCGCGCCAACAGCAGGCCGAGCGCGACCTCGCCCGCGTCGAGGACCTCCGCCGCCAGGTCGAGACGGCCAAGCGCCGCCGCGAGGCCGCCGACACCGAGCGCACCGAGCTCAGCGCCCGCGCCGAGCGCCTCGCCGGGCAGCTCGAGCGCGCCGAGGCGCGGGCCGCCGCGGCGGAAGCCCACCTGGCCGAGCGTCGCCAGCACGCGGAGTCGGCCGTCGGCACGCGCGGCGAGGCCTCCGACGAGTGGCTCGCCGCGCACGAGGCGCTGCTCGACGAGCTCGACACCGTCCGCGCCCACCGCGAGGAGCTCCTGCGCCAGGTCGAGGAGCTGCGCGAAGCGGCCGCGCAGGACGCCAAGGCGATCGCCCATCTGAGCACCACGCTCGGCGAGGCGGCCGCCGCGATCGAGGTCAACGGCGCCGCCGCGGCGCCGCAGGAGCCGCAGGAGCCGCCGGCAACGGTGGCCGAGGCCGTCGAGCGCGCCGCGGCGCAGGCTCAGCATCTCGTCTTCACCCGCGCCGCGCACGAGGCGGCGGCCGACAGCCCGTACCGCCGGCCGGCCGACGTCCTCGACACGCTCATGCGCCTCGACGAGCTCGCCGCGCTCTACGCCGATCCGGAGGGCTTCGGCCGCTCGCTGGGCCAGGCCGCCGACGAGCTCGGGCTCACCTGGCGCCAGAACGTCTCCGGGGTCGCGCGCAGCCGCAACCCGCACGCCTACAGCGTCGTGCACGACGGCGAGCGCCTCGAGCTCGGCCCGCACGTGGCCATCGGATCGGGGTCGGGCGCCGGCTTCATCGCGCGCGTCTACCTGCACGTCGCCGACGGCTCAGGCAATGTCCCGCGCGGGCTCTACGTGGGCCACGTGGGGCGCCACCTGCCCGACACCACCACGGCGTGAGCGCCGACCAGCCGTTCCTCCTCGTCCAGCTGAGCGACGCGCACGTCCGCGACGACGACGCCCAGCCCGAGCGGATGTTCGCCGACGCGGTGCGCGACGTGGCTGCCCTGGATCCCGCGCCCGGCGCCGTCCTCGTGAGCGGCGACCTCACCGAGCACGGGTTCCCGCACGAGTACGAGCGCGTGCGCGAGCTGCTGTCGGCGCTGACGATGCCGGTCCACGTGCTCGGCGGAAACCACGACGACCGCGAGAGCCTGCGCGCGAGCTTCCCGCTGGCCGCGGATGACGGCGACGGCGAGGACTACCGCTACACGGCTGCGCTGCGGCCCGCTGCGCCTGGTCGCCGTCGACACCACCGACCCGGGTCGCGTCGAGGGCCGCCTGGGCGCCGAGCGCCTGGCCTGGCTCGACGCGCGCCTGGCCGAGGAGCGCGAGACCCCGACCATCGTGGCCATGCACCATCCGCCGCTGCTGCTGGGCATCCCGGCCTGGGACGAGATCGGCCTGCCCGACGCCGATCGCGCGGCGCTCGGCGAGGTCGTCGCCGGCCATCCGCACGTGCGGCGGATCGTGGCGGGCCACGTGCACCGCGCGGCGCTGGGCAGCGCGGGCGGCTGTCCGGTCTTCACGTGCCCCAGCACCTGGATCCAGGGCCGGCTCGACTTCGCCCACCCCGACGAGCTGTCGGTCGTGGCCGAGCCGCCGGGCTTCGCGGTCCACGTCGCCGTCGCCGGCGAGCTGACCTCGCACGTGCAGCCCGTCGGAGCGTGGTAAGAGATCGGGTGAACCCGACGCAGAGGGATGACATGAGCCCGACCTTCGTGATCGTGGGCGCCGGCATGGCCGGCGGCAAGGCCGTCGAGACGCTGCGCGAGGAGGGCTTCGACGGGCGCGTCGTGCTGCTCGGCGCCGAGCCCGAGCGGCCCTACGAGCGCCCGCCGCTGAGCAAGGACTACCTGCGCGGCGAGGCCGAGCGCGGCAGCGTCTACCTGCAGGAGGACGCCGGCTGGTACGACGAGCACGACGTCGAGCTGCGCACCGCGACGCACGTCGCGTCGCTCGACGTCGCCGCCAGGGCGGTCGTGCTGGCGGACGACGAGCGCATCGACTACGACGCGCTGCTGCTCGCCACCGGCGCGGAGCCCAGGCGCCCGCCGATTCCGGGCACCGACCTCGAGGGCGTCCACGTGCTGCGCACGCTCGAGGACTCCGACGCGCTGCGCGGCGTGCTCGACGCCGGCGGGCGGCTCGTGGTCGTCGGCGCGGGGTGGATCGGCTGCGAGGTGTCGGCCTCGGCGCGCCAGCGCGGGATGGACGTCGCGCTGGTGGAGCCGCAGTCGGTCCCGCTCGAGGGGGTCCTGGGCCCCGAGCTCGGCGCCTTCTACCGCGACGTGCACGCCGACCACGGCGTGCAGCTGCACCTGGGGACCGGCGTGGAGGCGATCGAGGGCGATGGCCGCGCGGAGCGCGTCCGCACGAGCGACGGGACCGTCCTGGACTGCACCGCGGTGCTGGTCGCCGTCGGCGTCGCGCCCCGGACCGGGCTGGCGGACGGCGTGCTCGACGTCGACAACGGGATCCTCGTCGACGCCTCGCTGCGCGCGAGCGCCGACGGCGTCTTCGCGGCGGGCGACGTCGCCAACCACGACCATCCGCTGTTCGGGCGCCTGCGCGTCGAGCACTGGGCCAACGCACTCGAGCAGGGCCCGTCGGCGGCCCGCGCGATGCTTCGGTCCAGGACGTCGTCTACGAGCGGGTCCCGTACTTCTTCTCAGACCAGTACGACGTCGGCATGGAGTACGCGGGCCACAGCGCGCCCGGCGACGAGGTGGTCTTCCGTGGCGACCCCGCGACGCGCGAGTTCATCGCCTTCTGGATGCGCGACGGGCGCGTGACGGCGGGCATGAACGTCAACGTCTGGGACGTCAACGAGCACCTCCAGGAGCTCGTGCGCTCGGGCGCCAGCGTCGACCCGGACCGTGTGCGCGACCCCGACGTTCCCCTGGACGAGCTGGCCTCGTCGTAGCTACCCTCATTCGCATGCACCACGCGGCACGCAGCCTCTTTGCCTCGCCCCGGCCGTCTCGGCGGGGCGACGCGCGCGTGCGCTGACGCTCCCTGCAGACGACGACCGGGGCGCCCCCGATCCCGTCCTCGTCGAACGCAAGGAGTCGTCGTGCCGTACCTCACCGAAGAGCAGCTGGCCCGGGCCCTGACCCTGGCCGACCTGACCGACCCCGCCTACGGGGCGCACTGCATGCAGCACCTCGTCGCCGGCGCCACCGGTGCGCTGCGCGAGCGCTGGCGCTGCCCGGTCCTCGTCCACCGCGCCGATCGCGTGGTCGCCGTGACCGACAACTACGACGCCCTGGGCTACCCGCCCGACGGGCCGGCGCGCGAGAGCCGCTACACGCGCTACGTCGACGCCGGGCGACTGCTGCGCAGCCAGACCTCCGCGGCCGTTCCCTCGGCCCTGCGCGCGCTGGCGCCGACGTCACCCGACGACGTGCTCGTGTGCGCGCCCGGGCTCGTCTACCGGCGCGACGCGATCGACCGCCTGCACGTCGGCGAGCCCCACCAGCTCGACCTGTGGCGGGTCACCGCGCAAGACGATGGCCCCGCTCGACCTCGAGGCGATGATCGCGACGGTCGTCGAGGCGCTCCTGCCGGGCGCGCAATGGCGCGCGCTGCCGGCGAGCCACCCGTACACCGAAGGCGGCCGCGAGGTCGAGGTCCTCGTGGACGGCGCGTGGGTCGAGCTGCTCGAGTGCGGCCTCGCGCATCCCCACGTGCTCGCCGCCGGCGGGCTGGGCGGGCACTCGGGCCTGGCCATGGGCATCGGCCTCGACCGCGCCGTGATGCTGCGCAAGGGCATCGGCGACATCCGGCTGCTGCGCTCCGACGATCCCCGCGTGGCGGGCCAGATGCGCGACCTCGAGGCCTATCGCGAGGTCTCGGCGCAGCCGCCGGCGCGGCGCGACATGAGCATCGCCTGCTCGCCCGGCCTCACCGACGAGGACCTCGGCGACCGCGTCCGCGGCGCGCTGAGCGCCGAGCAGGCCGAGTGGGTCGAGGAGGTCGCCGTCGCCGCGCGCACGCCGGCGGCCGAGCTGCCGGCGTCCGCCCGCGAGCGCATCGGGATCGCCGACGAGCAGGAGAACCTGCTCGTGCGCGTGGTGCTGCGCCACCCGACCCGCTCGCTGGCCAAGGCGGAGGCCAACGCGCTGCGCGACCGCATCTACGCGGCGCTGCACGAGGGCAGCGCGTGGGAGTGGGCGCGCTAGGGGTGCCGAAGGCGGCCAGCCCTCCCTGGCGTGGCGGATGAGTGAGAGCCGCCTGCGGCGGGCCCCCGTGGGGTCTCCCTAGAGCCGCTTCTCGCCCCAGTACGCCGCGATCGGGTTGGCGTTGAAGTTGCCGATCTCCGTGTAGCCCTCGGAGGCGTAGAGGGTCATCGCGCCCTGCTGCAGCGGCCCGGTGTCGAGGCGCACGAAGGCGTAGCCGCGCTCGCGGGCGGCGTCCTCGAGCGCGCGCAGCAGCGTGCGCGCCACGCCTTGGCGGCGCGCGCCCGGCACGACGTACATCCGCTTGATCTCGGCCGCGTCGGGCGCGATCGGTTTGATGCCGCCCGCGCACACCGGCTCGTCGTCGTGGAAGCCGACCAGGAAGGTGCCGGCGGGCGGCGCGAAGTCCGCCGGCTTCGCGCTGGGCATGTGGTCGCCCTCGATATCGCCGTAGAGCTCGCCCATCTCCGACACCATCGCGGCCAGCAGCTCGCTGGCCGGCGGAAGCGCTGGGTCCATGGGCCTGAAGTCGATCTGCACTCCGCTATCGTCGCGCACCGCCCATGGCCCGCGACTGGACGGATGTCTTCATCACCGGCGACGGCGCGACCGTCGCCGCGCCGGCGGCCGACGTGCCAGAGCAGCGCCGCGGCTTCTTCCGCCGCCTGCGCGAGAACCTCTCCAAGACGCGCGAGGCACTGAGCGCCGAGATCCAGGCCACGCTGTTCGAGGGCGACCTCGACAGCGCCACGTGGGAGCGCCTGGAGGAGGCGCTGATCATGGCCGACGTCGGCGCGCGAACCACCGCCGAGGTCGTCGCGAAGCTCGAGACGGAGGCCGAGGCGGGCGGGCTGGAGGGCGGCGAGGCGCTGTCGGGCCGCCTGACGGAGCTGCTCGCCGACCTCGCGCGGCCCGGCGAAGGCCGCATCGACCTGACCCACGACCCGACCGTGATCATGGTCGCCGGCGTCAACGGCACCGGCAAGACGACGACGATCGGCAAGCTGGCCTGGCACCTGCACCGCGAGCTGGGCAAGACCGTCGTGCTCGGCGCGGCCGACACCTTCCGCGCCGCCGCGGTCGAGCAGCTCGACGCAGTGGGCGCAGCGCGCCGGCTGCGAGATCGTCACCGGCCCCGAGGGGTCGGACCCCGGCTCGGTCGCCTTCGAGGCCGTCAAGCAGGGCCGCGAGCGGGGCGCCGACGTCGATCATCGTCGACACCGCCGGGCGCCTGCACACCCAGGACCACCTGATGGCCGAGCTCACCAAGGTCCGACGGGTGATCGGCAAGCAGCTCGAGGGCGCCCCCCACGAGACGCTGCTGACCATCGACGCCACCACCGGGCAGAACGGCGTGCGCCAGGCGCAGCTGTTCTCCGAGGCGGTGCCGGTCGACGGGATCGTGCTGACCAAGCTCGACGGGACCGCCAAGGGCGGCATCGCCCTGGCCATCGCGGGCGAGCTCGGCATCCCGGTCAAGCTCATCGGCATCGGCGAGGCGCTCGAGGACCTGCGCCCGTTCGACGCCGATGACTTCGCCCGCGCGCTGGTCGCCCCCTCTGACTAACTGACTGCGATAGCCGGCCGGAGGCCAGGCCCCGGCATCAGACCGCGGGGCTGGATGCCCCGCGGAGGTAACCTCATCGCGAATGGACGCGTGGGTCATCTGGCTGATCGTCGCGGTGGTCTTCGCCGTCGCCGAGATCGTCAACCTCAGCTTCTATCTGTTCCCGTTCGCGATCGGCGCCGCGGGGGCGGCGGTCGTCTCATTGGCTGGGGGCCCGGCGGCGGCCGCGTGGATCGTCTTCGCGGTCCTCACCGGTGTCAGCTTCACCGTGGTGCGCCCGATCGCACGGCGCCACATCAACATGCCGCCGCAGCTGCGGACCGGCACCGCGGCGCTCATCGGCCGCACGGCGATCGTCACCGAGCGGATCGTCAACGACGAGGCCGCGGGGCAGGTGCGCATCGACGGCGAGGTGTGGAGCGCGCGGGCCTACGATGAGGACAAGGTGCTCGAGCCCGGGACGCGCGTGCACGTGATGGAGATCCGGGGCGCCACGGCGCTCGTCGACGACTGAGGAGGCAGGGATGGTCGGTTTGATCGTGGCGGCAGTGCTGATCCTGTTCGCGCTGTTCATCGCCGCCAAGACCGTGCGGATCATCCCGCAGGCACGGGCGGGCGTCGTCGAGCGCCTCGGGCGCTACAGCCGCACGCTCGACACCGGGCATGACCATCGTCGTGCCCTTCATCGATCGCGTGCGCCCGCTGCTGGACCTGCGCGAGCAGGTCGTGACCTTCCCGCCCCAGCCGGTGATCACCGCCGACAACGTCTCGGTCGGGATCGACACCGTCCTCTACTTCACGATCACCGAGCCGAAGTCGGCCACCTACGAGATCGCCAACCCGCTGCAGGCCATCGAGCAGCTGACGGTGACCACGCTGCGCAACATCGTCGGCTCGCTGACCCTCGAGCAGGCGCTGACCAGCCGCGACGAGGTCAACGACCGGCTGCGCATCGTCCTCGACGAGCGCACGGGCAAGTGGGGGATCCGCATCAACGGCGTCGAGCTCAAGTCGATCGACCCGCCGGGCACCATCCAGGAGGCGATGGAGAAGCAGATGCGCGCCGAGCGCGACCGCCGCGCCGCGATCCTCACCGCCGAGGGCGTCAAGCAGTCGGCCATCCTCACCGCCGAGGGCGAGAAGCAGTCCGCGGTGCTCAAGGCCGAGGGCGGCAAGCAGGCGGCGATCCTGCGCGCCGAGGGCGAGGCCAAGGCGATCGACACCGTCTTCCAGGCCATCCACGAGGGCGACCCCGACCCCAAGCTGCTCAGCTACCAGTACCTGCAGATGCTGCCGCAGCTCGCCCGCGGCGACGCGAACAAGATCTGGGTCATCCCCAGCGAGTTCACCCAGGCGCTGTCGAACCTGAGCGGGTTCGCCGCCGACGTGACCGAGCGCCAGCGCAAGCCCGAGCCTCCGCCGCCGCCCGCGGTCACGCCGGGCGACCCGGCCGCCTAGGCCCCGGTCGGGTCGAACGTCGGTCTTCCCCCGTCCTGACGGGGTAGGACCGACGTTCGACCCTCAGAGGGCTCACTCGTAGGCGAGCGCCCCCAGGACGTCCATCCGCGCCGCGCGCCGCGCGGGCAGCATCGCCGCCAGCGTGCCGGCCGCGATGCCGACGAGGACGAGCACGGCGAGACCGCCGATCGGCAGGGCGAACGTGAACCCGAGGTGGCCGAAGACCGCCACCACGATGGCCGCCAGCCCGATGCCGACCGCGATCCCCATCGAGGACCCCAGCAGCGCGGTGATGATGCTCTCGCGCCGCACCATGCGCCGGACCTGGCGGCGCGTCATGCCCACCGCGCGCAGCATCCCGATCTCCCGGGTGCGCTCGAAGGTGGCCAGCACGAGCGTGTTGGCCAGCCCGAAGAGGCTGACGATCACGGCCAGCGCCAGCAGCACGTCGAAGAGGGCCAGCAGCTGGTTGATGCCGCTGGTCTGCTTGTCGATGTAGGCGTGCTTGGTGAACACCTTGGCGCCCGGGAACAGGTCGACCGCCCGCTGCAGCGCCGCCGGGTCGGCCGTCGGCGCGTCCAGCAGCGTCAGGTGGTCCTGGCGCCCGCTGAAGCCGCCGGCCGCATAGGCCGGCGTGCCGATGGTGATCGGCCCGAGGCCCAGCGCGTCGATGACCGGCGAGGCCTCGATGCCGCGGACCGTCAGCGTCAGGCGCTTGTCGGCCGGGGTGATGACCGTGAAGCGCCCGCCGACGGCGAGGTGGTGCTTCTTGGCCCACCCGTCGTCGACGATCGCGCCGTCGGCGCCCAGCGCGGCGAGCGTGGCGCGCGAGCCGTGCTTCCACTTGAAGTCGAGGACCTTGCCGATCGTCGCCGGATCGACAGCGTTGATGCCCTCGGTCTTGCCGTAGGCCCGCACGGCGTCCTGGCGGATGGTCGACGCGGTGCGCACACCCGGGACAGCCGCCGCCTTGCGCGCGGCGTCGCCGTCGACCGGCGACCAGCCGTCATCCCCGGCGAGCACGTGCGTGGCGGAGACGCGCTTCTCCAGCGAGCCCCTGGTCGAGTCCTTCAGCCCGGCGGCGATGATCGTCAGCGCTGCGACGAGCGCCACGCCGATGGTCAGCGCCGAGGCGGTGATGGCCGTGCGGCCCGGCGCACGCATGGCGTTGCGCCGAGCCAGCATGGCCGCAGGGCCCCCCGTGGCCTGCACTGGGCGCCCGAGGGCGCCGACGACGGCCCGCACGATGCGCGCCGGCAGGCGCAGCCGGCGCGAGCTGCCGGATGCGTCGCGCAGCGCCTCGACGGGCGCGACGCGCGTCGCTCGCCACGCCGGCACCAGGCCGGCGACCAGCGTCACGAGCACGCCGACCAGCAGCGACACGATGATCGTGCGCGAGGCGAAGACCGTGCCGGTCTGCGGCAGGTCGAGCCCGAGCGCCTTGAACAGCGCGTTGATGCCCTTGGCCAACCCGAAGCCGGCGGCCAGCCCGACCGCGCTGGCGCCGGCACCCATGGCCAGCGCCTCGATCACGACGGTGCGCAGCACCTGGCGCCGCGAGGCACCGGCGAGGCGCAGCAGCCCGAACTCACGCGAGCGCTGGGCGACCATGATCGACAGCGAGTTGAAGATCGTGAAGGCCCCGACCAGCAGCGCGACGCCGCCGAAGCCCAGCAGCACGCCCCGGATGATCGAGATGAACCCCTTCAGGCCGTCGAGGGTGAAGCGGTCCTGCTTGGCCGCGGTCTGGACCTTGGCCTGCGGCAGCGCCGCCGCCAGGTTGCGACGCACCTGCGCCGCGGACGTGCCGCCGGCGGCCTCGACGAGGATCGCGTCCACGCGGCCGGCCTTGTCGAACAGGCCCTGCGCGGCGTGGAGGTCGAAGACCGCGATCGTCGCGGTGCCCAGCGAGTCGACGGAGCCGAACGTGGTGATGCCGGTGACGCGGAAGCTCCGCACCGGGCCGGCGGTCGCGATGCGCGCGCTGTCGCCGATGTGCAGGTGCTGCTTGTCGGCGGTGCCGGCGTCGATGACGACCTCGCCGGGGCCCTTGGCCCACGCGCCCTGCTTCAGGCGGAAGGGCGAGAGCTTGGTGTCGTGGGCCGCCACCGGATCCAGGCCGACGCCGAACCACGGGCCGCCGCCGACGACCTTGCCGTCCTTGCCCAGGATCTTGGTCTCGAGGTCGGTGATGTCGCCGGCCGCCTTCGCGACCCCGGGCACCGCGCGCGTGCGGTCGATCGTCCTGGCGTCGATCGTCGGCTGGGTGAGGGTGTCGTTGTCGTTGGCCGAGGTGAAGGGGCTGGGCGCCGTGACCACCGCGGCGGTGCCGTCGTAGGCCGACGAGGAGAGGTCGTCGGCCGCGCGGCTCATCGTGTCGGTGAGCGTGAAGGCGGCAGCGATGGTCGCCACCCCCAGCACGATCGCCATCGCGGTCAGGGCGGTGCGGATGGGACGGGCCAGCAGCCCGTTGAGCGCGATCCGCAGCATCAGACGCTCACGGCCTTCATCTGCGCGAGGACGTCGGCCTCGGTCGGCTGGGCGAGGTCGGAGACGATCCGCCCGTCGGCCAGGAACAGGACGCGGTCGGCGCGAGCGGCGGCGAGCGGGTCGTGGGTGACCATGACCGTGGTCTGGCCATCGAGGTCGACGGCCTCGCGCAGCAGGTCGAGGACCATGGCGCCCGCGTTGGAGTCGAGGTTGCCGGTCGGCTCGTCGGCGAACAGGACCGTGGGCTCGGAGACCAGCGCGCGCGCGATGGCCACGCGCTGCTGCTGGCCGCCCGAGAGCTCCGACGGACGGTGACGACGGCGCTCGCTGAGGCCGACGCGCTCGAGCAGCGCGTCGATCCTCTCGCGCGGGACCTTGCGCCCGGCGATGGTCAGCGGGAGCAGGACGTTCTCCTCGGCGCTGAGCGTCGGGAGCAGGTTGAAGGACTGAAAGACGAACCCGATGTGCTGGCGACGCAGCTTGGTCAGCGCCTTGTCGCTCATCGTCGTGATGTCCCGCGTGCCGACGTAGACGTTGCCCGCCGTCGGCCGGTCGAGGCCGGCGAGCAGGTGCATGAGGGTCGACTTGCCCGAGCCCGACGGGCCCATGATGGCCGTGAACTGACCGGCGGGGACGTCGAGCGAGACGCCGCGCAGCGCGTCGACGGCCGCCTCGCCCTCGCCGTAGCGGCGGGCGACGGCGTCCGCGGACACGGCGGTGGCGATGTCGATCGCGGGCGCGGCGGTACCGATGGTCTCGTTGAGCATGAGTCGCTGATGCCTTTCGTCGGTGGTGAGGCAGGGGTCGCTGCGCCGGCTGGGATCAGCCGGAGGTGTTCGTCTTCGGTGCTGCTCAGCAGGTGGCGGTCGCCTCGCGGGCGAGCCGTGAGATCGCCGCCTGGAGGGCGCCGGCGGCGAGCAGGGCGTTGGTGGCCTCGGCCAGCAGCCGCCCGGTCAGTCCGCGGACGGGACGGACGCAGACCGACGCCCTGACCTCGCTCCCGCTGGGCGCGGGCTCGAGGTCGTAGCGCACGTCGAAGCCGACGGGGCCGTCCGCGCTCAGGCGCAGGCGGCCGTCGATCGCCTCGTGGACCTCCACGTCGAAGCCCACGCGCTTGCCGGCCAGCTTGCCGCTCACGCGGGCACGGCTGCCGCACCGCAGACGCGGCGTGCGCAGGTCCTCGACGTCGAAGGGGATCGGCGCCCAGCGAGCGCACGCCTCCGGGTCGGTGAGCACGTCGAGGATGGCCTCGGGCCGAGCCTCGATGGTGGTCGTCGCCGTCCATTCCCTCATGGCCGGTGACGGTCCCATGGCGGCAGGGCGGCGTCATCGCCCATCGGGGCGATTTGCGCGTCCCGGCGGGACGAGCCCGGGTCGTCCTTCAGGATGAGCCGCCGATCGCCCGAGCGGACGACGATCGCCGCTGTGCGGGCGGTTACAGTGCGCCCGTGCGGGCACTGACGTCGTTGGGGGCGCGCGTGCAAGCCCTGCCGCCCGGCCGTGCCGACCTGCTGCTGGCGGGAGCTTTCCTGTTGGAGACGCAAGTCGAGCTGTCCTTTCTCGACGCGCCGGCGGGCACGGTCCTCGCCGCGCGCGGCCTGACTCTCGTCATGGCGCTGGGCGTGGCCGCGCGCCGTCGCGCGCCGCTCGTGGCCGCCGCGCTGGTCTTCGCGGCGCTTACGGGCATGGAGCAGCTGGGGGATCCGACGAATACGTCCGTCGTCGGGCCCTACCTGTCGGCCTTCATCGTCTCCTACTCGATCGGCGCCAACCTCGAGGGGCGGGCGCTCGCCGTGGGGGTCGGGCTGGCTCGTCGCGCTCGTCACGGCGCTGTCTGTCCTCGACCCGACGTCCGACGACGGGCTGAACGTCGTCTGGGGCTGGCTCGTGATCGTCGCCGCGCCGGTGCTCGCGGGCCGGCTGCTGCGCGACCGCGCCCGCCTGGCACGCGAACTGCGGGCGGCGGCCGACGACGCGGACCCCGAGCCGTGGGCCGAGCAGGCGGTGGCCGAGGAGCGCACGCGGATCGCCGCCGAGCTGCACGACGTGGTCGCTCGCGCGCTGCGGCGCATGGTGCGTCGACGCCGACGGCGCCGCCGGGCTCGTCGACGCAGAGCCCGGCCGGGCGGCGCTCGCCTTCGCCGCCGTCGAGCAGACCGGGCGCGACGCGCTGGCCGAGATCCGGCGGCTGCTCGGCGTGCTGCGCCGCGAGGACGACGAGCTGGCGCTCGCGCCGCAGCCGACGCTCGCCCACGTCGCCGACCTCGTCCGCCGCGCGCGCGCCGCCGGCCTGCCCGTGGAGCTGCTCGTCGAGGGCGATGCGCCGCCGCTGCTCGGCCGGCGCCGACCTGACCGCCTACCGCGTGGTGCAGGAGGCGCTCGCCGGCGCCATGCGCGAGGGCGGCGCCGCGGGCGCGACGGTGACCGTCCGCTACGCGTCCGACGCCGTCGAGCTCGAGGTCGTCGACGACGGGTCCGCGCGGCCCGCGCCGATGGGCATCGCCGAGCGCGTGGCGCTCTACGGCGGCGAGCTGAGCACCGCGAGCTCGCGCGACGGCGGGCAGGCCCTGCGCGCGCGCCTGCCGCTCGGGAGCGCGGCGTGAGGCGCCCGAAGCGCCTCGACTGGGCCTTCACCGCTGTCGCGTTCGCCGTCGGCGTGGGCGAGCTCGCCGTTCGTCAGCGACCTCCGCGGCTCGGTCGCGGTCAACGTGGTCGCCGTCGCGGCCCTCGTGCTGCCGCTGGCGTGGTCGCGCACGTGGCCGCTGCGGGCGACGGTCTGCCTCTGTCGTCGTGGCGATCCCCGTCGAGTGGCTGACGTCGGCCGGCGACCTGCCGGCGATCTGGTTCACGCTGCTGGCGCTGTCCTTCGGCCTCGGCGCACACGAGGATGGCCGCGGCGCGATCGCGGGCATCGCGGTGCTCATGGCCGGGATCGTCGCCACCACCGCGATCGGCGGCCCGCTCACGCTCGGCGACGTCGCCTTCCCGGCCCTGCTCGTGGCGGCGTTCTGCCTCGCGGGCCGCACGGCCCGCAGCCGCGCCCGCCTGGCCGGCGAGCTGCACGAGGCGGCCGCGCGGGCCAACGAGCGCCGCGCCGCGCATGCCGAGCGCGCCGTGGTCGAGGAGCGCAGGCGGATCGCCCGCGAGATGCACGACGTCGTCGCGCACTCGATGAGCGTCATGGTCGTGCAGGCGGGCGGCGCGCGGCGGATCCTCGAGCGCGACCCGCTGCGCGCGCGCGACGCCGCCGCAGCTGATCGCCGGCACCGGCCGCGAGGCGCATCGCCGAGCTCGCAGCGCCTGCTGGGCGTGCTGCACCTCGAGCCCGCCGCGGCGCCCACGCTCGACGGCCTCGACGGGCTCGTCGAGCGGGCGCGCGCCGCGGGCCTGCCGGTGGCGCTGACCGTCGAGGGCGAGCGCCGCCCGCTGCCCGAGGGCGTCGAGCTCGCCGCCTACCGGGTGGTCCAGGAGGCGATCACCAACGCCATCAAGTACGCGGCCGCCGCACCGACCGAGGTGCACGTCTCCTATGGCCCGCAGGACGTCGAGGTGCACGTCAGCGACCGCGGGCCCGGGGCCGGCGCGCCCGGTCGCGTGGGCGGCGGGGGCCACGGGCTCGTCGGCATGCGCGAGCGCGTGCGCATCTTCGGCGGCGAGCTGCACACCGGGCGGCGCGCCGGCGGCGGCTTCGAGGTGCGCGCCCGCATTCCATTCGACGGCCGGGCCGAGCATGCATGAGCGCGGCTACCCTCTCTCGCCCGTGGCGGAGGAACCACCCGATATGACCGTTCGCATCCTGATCGCCGACGACCAGGCGCTCGTGCGCGCCGGGTTCAAGATGATCCTCGACGCCGAGGACGATCTGGACGTCGTCGGCGAGGCGTCCGACGGCGCCCAGGCGGTGGCGATGGCCAACGACCTCGAGCCCGACGTCGTGCTGATGGACATCCGCATGCCCGAGCTCGACGGCATCGAGGCCACGCGCCGCATCATCGCCGCCGCCGGCGAGCGCCCGGTGCGGGTGCTGATGCTGACCACCTTCGACCTCAACGAGTACGTCTACGAGGCGCTGCGCGCCGGGGCCAGCGGCTTCCTGCTCAAGGACGTGCCGCCCGAGCAGCTCGTGGCCGGCATCCGTGTGGTCGCCGAGGGCGAGGCGCTGCTGGCGCCGTCGATCACCCGGCGCCTGATCCAGGAGTTCGCGAGCGCCGCCCCGACGCCGGCCGAGCCGCCGCGCGGCCTCGACGAGCTGACCGCGCGCGAGCTCGAGGTGTTCAAGCTCCTGGCCCGCGGGCTCTCCAACGCCGAGATCGCCGAGGAGCTCGTGGTCTCCGAGACGACGGTGAAGACCCACGTCGCGCGCGTGCTCATGAAGCTCGGCCTGCGCGACCGCGTGCAGGCCGTGGTGCTCGCCTACGAGTCGGGCGTCGCGGTCCCCGGACGCAGCGGCTGACACGATGCGGGCATGTGCCCGATCTTCAGCGAGGCGCTCGATGCCTACGTCGACGCCCATGCCACGCCGCTCGAAGCGCTGCTGCAGGAGAACCACGAGGCGACCTACGCCTCGCTCTCCTCGCCGCAGATGATCGCCGGTCCCGTGCTGGGCCGGCTCTTGCGCTTCCTGGTCTCGATGGCCGCGCCGCGCCTGGTGCTCGAGATCGGCACCTTCACCGGCTACTCGGCACTCGCGATGGCCGGCGGCCTGCCGCCCGAGGGGCGGATCGTGACCTGCGAGCTCTCGCCCGAGCGCGCCGCGTTCGCCCAGGGCTACTTCGACCGCTCGCCGTGGGGCGATCGCATCGACGTGCGCGTCGGGCCCGCGCTCGACACGGTCAACGGCCTCGACGGCCCCTTCGACTTCGTCTTCATCGACGCCGACAAGGAGGGCTACACCGACTACTACGAGGCCGTCGTCCCCAAGCTCTCGCCGCGCGGCGTGATCGCCGTCGACAACACCCTGAGCTCGGGGGACGTGGTCGACCCCGTCGACGAGCGCGACCGTGTCATGGCGGACTTCAACGACCACGTCCAGGCCGACGAGCGCACCGAGAACGTCCTGCTCAGCGTGCGCGACGGCGTGACCGTCATCCGGCTGGCCAGCTAGCCGGCCGCTCTAGACTGGCTGCGAGTGTTCGACGCCCTCTCCGAGAAGCTCCAGGCCACCCTCGCCGACGTCCGCGCCCACGGCACGCTGACCGAGGACGACATCGACAAGGCGATGCGCGAGATCCGCCTCGCGCTGCTCGAGGCCGACGTCAACTTCAAGGTCGTCAAGTCAGTTCACGGCGACGGTCAAGGAGCGCTGCCTGGGCGCCGACGTGCTCGGCACGCTCAACCCCGGCCAGCAGGTGGTCAAGATCGTCAACGAGGAGCTCGCCGCGCTGATGGGCGGCGCCTCGCGCGGGGTGACCTTCTCGCCGCGCCCGCCGACGGTGATCGTGCTCGCCGGCCTGCAGGGCTCGGGCAAGACGACCGCCGCGGCCAAGCTCGCGCGCTGGCTGAAGGCGGAGCACGGCTCGTCGGTCGCGCTGGCGGCGTGCGACGTCTACCGCCCCGCCGCCGTCGACCAGCTCGTGAAGGTCGGCGCGCAGGTCGGCGCCGACGGTCTACGAGCAGGGCACCGACCGCGACCCGGTCGACATCGCACGCTGGGCGCTGGACCGCGCGAAGATCGAGGGCAAGGACGTCCTGATCGTCGACACCTCCGGGCCGCCTGCACGTCGACGAGGAGCTGATGGCCGAGCTCGTGCGACATCCGCGACGCGGTCAAGCCGCACTCGATCCTGCTCGTCGTCGACGCGATGACCGGCCAGGACGCGGTCAACGTCGCCGAGCAGTTCGCCGAGGCCGTGCAGTTCGACGGCGTGGTCATGACCAAGCTCGACGGCGACGCCCGCGGCGGCGCGGCGCTGTCGCGTGAAGGCGGTCACCGGCAAGCCGATCCTGTTCGCGTCGACGGGCGAGAAGCTCGACCAGTTCGAGCGCTTCCATCCCGACCGCATGGCCCAGCGCATCCTCGGCATGGGCGACGTCATGTCGCTCATCGAGAAGGCCGAGGCGCAGATCGACGAGGACGAGGCCAAGGAGCTCGAGCGCAAGATGCGCCGCAACGAGTTCACCCTCGAGGACTTCCTCGACCAGCTGAAGACCGGTCCGGCGCATGGGCCCGCTGCAGTCGATCCTGGGCATGATCCCCGGCCTCGCCGGCCACCAGCTCTCGAACATGAAGGTCGACGAGCGCGAGCTCGACCGCGTCGAGGCGATCATCCTGTCGATGACGCCCGGAGGAGCGCCGGCGGCCCGAGCTCATCAAGGGCTCGCGGCGCCTGCGCATCGCCAAGGGCTCGGGGACCAACGTGCAGGCGGTCAACCAGCTCGTCAAGCAGTTCGACCAGATGCGCAAGCTCATGCGCCAGATCGGGCGGGGCAAGATGCCCGACATCGGCGCGCTCATGCGCGGCGGGCGCTGAGGGCTCGCGCCCGCTACCCTCTCCCGTCGGCTTTTCCAAGCACTTCGAGAGGACTTTCCGTTGGCAGTACGACTGAGGCTCACCCGCGTGGGCGGCAAGAAGGACCCGATCTGGCGGGTCGTCGTCGCCGACCAGCGCTCGCCGCGGGACGGCCGCTTCATCGAGAACGTCGGCCAGCTACAACCCCCAGACCGACCCGTCGACGATCGACGCTCGACGAGGACCGCGTGCGCGCGTGGCTCGCCAAGGGCGCGCAGCCGACCGAGCACGGTCCGCAAGCTGCTGAAGATCAAGGGCATCGACCCCAACGCGCGGTAGCGCGCCGATGCGCGAGCTTCTCGAATCGCTGGCCCGCAAGCTCGTCGACGAGCCGGACGCGGTCTCGGTCGAGCAGTTCGAGGAGGACGACGGCACGATCGTCCTCGAGCTCGCGGTCGCCGAGGACGACTACGGCAAGATCATCGGCCGCGGCGGGCGCACCGCCAACGCCCTGCGCACGGTCGTGAAGGCCGCGGCGGTCAAGGAGAACCGCCGCGTGCTCGTCGACATCGTCGACTAGATGGTGGCCGCGGGCGCGCGTCGACTGGCTCGCGGCCGGCCGGGTCGGCCGGCCCCACGGCCTCGACGGCTCGTTCCACGTGACGCGCCCGCGCGGCACGCTGCTGGCGCTCGGCACCGACGGTCCGCGTGGGCGACGGCGAGGCGGAGATCGTGCGCCGCGCCGGGACCGACGAGCGCCCGATCCTGCGGCTGGCCGGCCACGACGGGCGCGAGGCGGCCGAGGCGCTGCGCGGGCTCGACCTGCTCGTGCACCGCGCGGCGGCGCCCGAGCTCGACGAGGACGAGTGGTGCGCCGAGGACCTCGAGGGCTGCCGGGTGGTCGACGGGGCGACCGAGGTCGGCCGGGTGGTGCGCATGGTCGCCCTGCCGTCGTGCGAGGCGCTCGAGGTCGACGCGCGAGGGCGGCGGCGGATCTGCTCGTGCCGCTCGTGCGCGACGCCGTGCGCTCGGTCGACGTCGCGGCCGGCGTCGATCGACGTCGACCTGGCCTTCCTGGGCGAGCAGGAGCCCGCGCGCTCCTCCGGCGGTCGGCGCGCTGATGCAGCTCGACGTCGTCACCCTCTTCCCGGAGTGGTTCGAGTGGTTCGGCGGCCAGCGCCACGTCGCCAACGCGCTCGACCCACGGCCATGAGCTGCGCACGCTCAACCCCCGCGAGCACACGCCGCTGAGCGGCGGCCAGGTCGACGACACGCCGTTCGGCGGCGGCGCCGGGATGGTGCTGCGCGTCGACGTGATGGACGCCGCGCTGCGCAGCTTCTACGGCGTCGATCCCGTCGACCTGCGCCACCAGCGCCGCGTGCTCGCCCTCACGCCCGGCGGGCGGATCCTCGACGACAGCTTCGTCGAGGAGCTCGCGGCCGAGCCCGCCATCACGCTGCTGTGCGGGCGCTACGAGGGCTTCGACGAGCGCATCGTCGCAGCACTTCGCGTCCGACGCGGTGTCGATCGGCCGCTACGTGCTGGCCGGCGGCGAGCTGGCGGCGATGGTCGTCATGGACGCGGTCCTGCGCAAGCTCCCCGGCTCGCTCGGCCACGCCGACTCGGCGCTCGAGGAGTCCTTCAGCGCCGCGCTGGGCGGGGATCCCGAGTACCCGCACTACACGCGCCCCGCCGAGTACCGCGGCTGGAAGGTGCCCGAAGTGCTGCTGTCGGGCCACCACGAGGAGATCCGCCAGTGGCGCCGGGCGCGCAGCCGCGAGCGTGGGGCGGCGAGCGGCGGTTCTTCGCTACCATGAGCGGCCGCGCGCGGGACCGTTAGAACCTCGTCCTCCCGCGCCTTCTCTTTGCCATGAGCACCGTGATCGAAAGCCTCGAGCGCGCGCAACTGCGCCGCGTCCCGCAGTTCGCCGCCGGCGACCGCGTCCGCGTCCACTTCCAGGTCATCGAGGGGACGCGCCGGCGCACCCAGGTGTTCGAGGGCGTCGTCATCAAGCGCCAGGGCCACGGCGCGCGCGAGACCTTCACCGTGCGCAAGCAGTCCTTCGGCGTCGGCGTGGAGCGCACGTTCCCGGTGCACTCGCCCAAGATCGAGAAGATCGACGTCGCCGCCCGCGGTGACGTCCGCCGCGCGAAGCTCTACTACCTGCGCGAGCGGGTCGGCAAGCGCGCCCGCGTCCGCGAGCGCCGCTACACCGGCCCCGAGCAGTCCGTGACCCCGGGCCTCGTGCACGATCCGGTCGCTGCGCTCGAGGCCGAGGCCGCCGCCGGATCGGGCGCCGTCGACGCCGAGGGCGCGACCGCCGAGGAGGTCGTCGCCGCCGGCGGCGCCGCCGACACCGCGCAGGCCGAGGACCAGGTCACCGAGGTCGAGGCCGCCGAGGCCGCGACCACGGGCGAGGCCGAGCCCGCTGCCGACGCTGCGCCGGCTGAGGCCGAGGCTGCCGAGCCCGAGGCCGCCGAGCCCGAGGCCCAAGCTGCGCCCGCCGCCGAGCCGGAGGCCGCCGAGGCCGAGCCGGCCGCCGAGAGCGCGTCCGCGGGTGCCGCGGAGGCAGACGCCGACGGCGGCGAGCCCGCCGCCGAGGCGGAGCCTGCCGCTGACGACAAGGCCTAAGTGGCCACCAGGCAGAAGTCGGCCGGCGGTTCGCTCCTCGAGCTGGTCGTCATCGTCGCCGTCGCGCTGGGGCTGGCGCTCGGCATCCAGGCCTTCCTCGTCAAGCCCTACCGCATCCCGAGCGAGTCGATGGTGCCGACGCTCCAGGTCGGCCAGCGCGTGCTGGTCAACCGCATCGGCAACCGCTTCACCGATCCTCGCGTCGGCGACGTGATCGTCTTCCATCCGCCCAAGGGCTCGGACAGCGACACGTGCGGCGACGGCAGGCGCCGCCAGGGCCAGGCGTGCGACGCGCCGACCAAGACCCGCGCCGAGCGTGAACTTCATCAAGCGCGTGGTCGCCGGACCGGGGGACACGATCTACATCAAGGGCGGCCACGTCTACCGCAACGGCAAGCGCGAGAGCGACGGCTACATCAACGGCACCTGCGAGAGCGGCGACGGCCGCGGGTGCAACTTCACAACCCCGATCACCATCCCGGCGGACCACTGGTTCATGATGGGCGACAACCGTGGCGAGTCCGACGACAGCCGCTTCTGGGGCCCGGTCCCGCGCAAATGGATCATCGGCGGCGCGTTCGCGACCTACTGGCCGCCCAAGCGCATCGGCCTCCTCTAGCGCCCGCCCTCCAGCGCCCGCCCGCGCCACCGGTCGCGCCCGCCCGGCTCGATCCGCCGGAGCGGCCGTTACCGTGATGGCCGTCTTGACCGAGCCCGCCGCCGAGCCCGTGGTCGCCTCAGCACCCATGCCGGCTCCCGACGCGATCGCGCCCGTACCCGCCGCCACGCCTCTCGCTCCCGCGGCGCCGATCGCGCCCGCTGCGAACGGCGCGCCCGCTGCGAACGGCGCGCCCGCGGCCAACGGTGCGCCCACGAGGCGGCGCCGCCCTCGCACCAAGCGCCGCACCGGCCGGCGCCTGTTCCAGTTCGACCGCGGCCTGGGCGTGCGTTGGGTCGCGGGTGCCGACGAGGCGGGGCGCGGATGCCTGGCCGGCCCGCTGGCCGCCGCCGCGGTCCTCTTCGACATGGAGGCCCTCGGCGTGCGCGAGGTCCGGGCGCTGAGCGCGCTCAACGACTCCAAGCAGCACGACGCCGAGGCGCGCGAGGAGCTCTACCCGGTGGTCATGCGCACCGCCGTCAAGGTCGTGGTCGTCTCGCGCTGCGTGCGCGGCATCGACGGCTACGGGCTGCACAAGACCAACCTCGCCGCCCTGCGCGACGCGCTCGCGACCGTCGCGCGGCCCGGGTGCCTGTGCCTGGTCGACGGGTTCGCGGTGCCCGACTTCGGCCACCCGCAGCGCGCGATCGTCGACGGGGACTGCACGAGCGCCGCGATCGCGGCGGCCTCGATCGTGGCCAAGGTCACGCGCGACCGCTTCATGCACCGCGCCGACGAGCTGCATCCGGGCTGGGAGTTCCGCTCGCACGTCGGCTACTCGACGCCCGAGCACCGCGACGCGATCCAGCGCCAGGGCGTCTCGCCGCTGCACCGGCTGTCGTTCCAGAGCACGGCCTACCAGCAGCTGGCGCTCTAGCAGCGCGCGCGAACGCGGACGCAACGGGCTCGAGGCAGCCGGCCCCATCAGAACGCCGCCTCGAGGTGGTCGAGGCGCACGAGCTTGCCGTACGCGTCGATGACGACGCCGATCGCATCGAAGCGCAGGTCGGGGGAGTGCGGGCGGTCGGCGACCTCGAGCAGGAAGGCCGCGGCCATCCGGCGGACCTGCCGGCGCTTTCGCTCGTGCAGCGCCTCCCAGGGGCCGCGTCCGCTCCCGCTGGCCCGCCGCGTCTTGACCTCCACGAAGACCAGCGTGGCGCCGTCGAAGACCACGAGGTCGAGCTCGCCGTAGCGCGTGCGGTGGTTGCGCGCGACGAGCGCGTAGCCGAGGCGCTCGAGGTGGGCGAGGGCGAGGTCTTCGCCGATGCGGCCGAGGTGGTGACGCAGGTCGGTGGGCACGACGGCGACGCTAGGTGCGATCGCGTCACATGTGACACACGGTCTGTGCCAATGCTGCGCAGGGGCTGTGCCATGACGCCGGATCGCGCGGCGTCCTGCGCACTTTCGTTGCAGTTGACGTCTTCAACCGTCACAGGACGCGGCCTAGCGTGGCCGCCATGCTCGCCCGCGTCACCACCTTCACCATCGACGGACTCGATCCGCGGCGCGTCACGGTCGAGATCGACGTTCGCGCGGGCCTGCCCAACTTCGCGATCGTCGGCCTGGCCGACCGCGCCGTGCGCGAGGCGCGCGAGCGCGTGCGGGCGGCGATCCTCAACTCGGGCTTCGAGTTCCCGCTCAAGCGCGTCACGGTGAACCTCGCGCCGGCCTCGATGCGCAAGGCCGGCCCGGGCTTCGACCTCGCCATCGCCTGCGCGATCCTCGCCGTCGGCGGCCACATCCCGCCCGATGCGCTCGAGCGCTACGCGGTCTTCGGCGAGCTCGGGCTCGGGGGCGAGATGCGCCCGTGCCGCGGTGCGCTCGCGGTGGCGGAGGGCGCGGCGCGGGCGGGGCTCACGGGCCTCGTGCTCCCACGCCAGCGAGCGCTCGAGGCCGCGCTGGTCGAAGGGCTCGACGTGCTGGGGGCCAGCAGCCTCGCGCAGGTGGCGGAGATCCTCCGCGGCGGCGAGCGCCCGCCGCCGCCCGATGGCGACGAGGACGTGCTCGCGCTCCCCGCGCGCCACCTCGACCTCGCCGACGTCCGCGGCCACACCGATGTCGTCGAAGCGCTGACCATCGCTGCCGCCGGCGCGCACAACCTCCTGCTCTCGGGACCGCCCGGCGTGGGCAAGACGATGCTCGCGCGCCGCCTGCCCTCGATCCTGCCGCCGCTGTCGCGGGCGGAGGCGGTCGAGGTGACGCGCATCCACAGCGTGGCTGGGCAGCGTCGCGGCGGCGGGCTCATGGCCGAGCGGCCCTTCCGCGCGCCGCACCACCTGATCTCCGCCTCCGGCCTGGTCGGCGGCGGCGCGGTTCCGGTGCCAGGCGAGGCGAGCCTCGCCCATCACGGCGTGCTGTTCCTCGACGAGCTGTCCGAGTTCCCGCGCCCCGCGCTCGAGGCGCTGCGCCAGCCGCTGGAGGACGGCCGCGTGGCCATCGTGCGCGGCCAGCGCACGGCGATCTTCCCGACGCGCTTCCTGCTCGTCGCCGCCACCAACCCGTGCCCGTGCGGGCACGCGCCCTCGCGGCGCTGTCGCTGTAGCGAAGGGGATCTCGCGCGCTACGCCCGGCGCCTGAGCGGCCCGTTGCTCGACCGCATCGACCTCCTCGTCCACGTCCAGCGCCCCGACGCCGAGCGCCTCGCGCAGGAGCCGACCGCGTCCTCGCAGACCGAGCGGGCCCGGGTGATCGCGGCCCGCGAGCGCCAGCTGGAGCGCCTCGACGGGACGGGGGCGACGTGCAACGGCCACATGGACGCGCGGCTCCTGCGCCGGCACGTCAGCGTGCCCGAGGACGTGGAGCGCCCGCTCGTCGACGCCTATCGCCGCGGCGAGCTCAGCGCGCGCGGCCGCGACCGCACCCTGCGCCTGGCACGGACGGTCGCCGACCTCGCGGCCAGCGACGACGTCCGGCGCGAGCACGTGGTCGCCGCGCTCGGCTATCGCCACGATCTGATCGCGGGCATGGGGGTGGCGGCGTGAGTGCCGACCGAGCGTGCAGCGCCTGCCTGGGGCGGACGTGGCTCATCGCCCGACTGGCCGGCTCGATCGAGATCGCGCGCCATCAGAAGCGCCGGCTGCGCGAGATCCTCGCCCTCTCCGAGGACAAGCTCATCGCCGGCCTGGGCGGCGTGCGGGCCGCGTCGATCGCCGACGAGTTCGAGCGCCTCGACATCGATCAGCTGCGCGAGGCCGTCGACCGGTCGGGGCTGGAGGCGGCCTGCCGGCACGACCCGGCCTATCCGGCTCGTCTGCGCGACCTCGAGGATGCGCCCGCCGCGCTCTTCGTCGCCGGGGGCATCGCGCGGCTGGAGGCGCTCGCCGGCGCCGACCTCGAGCGGGGCCCGCGCGCGGCGGCGGTCGTCGGGACGCGGCGCGCTTCGGCCGACGGCCTGGAGGTCGCCCGCGCGCTCGGACGCGGGCTGGCGGCCGCGGGCGTGACCGTGGTCAGCGGCATGGCCCTCGGGGTCGACAGCGCGGCCCACGCCGGGGCGCTGGAATCGAGCGGGCGGACGGTGGCGGTGCTGGCGGGCGGGGCCGACGTCCCCTATCCGCCGAGCAAGGCGCGCCTGCACCAGCTCATCGGCGAGCGCGGCTGCGTCGTCGGCGAGCTGCCCCCGGGGTTCGCGGCGCTGCGCTGGTGCTTTCCCGCGCGCAACCGGATCATCGCCGCGCTGGCGCACATGACGATCGTCGTCGAGGCCGCGCGCCGCTCGGGCTCGCTCATCACGGCCGAGATCGCCGCCGACATCGGCCGCGACGTCGGTGCGGTCCCCGGCCCGGTCACGGCGTGGCGCTCGGCGGGCACCAATGCGCTCCTGCGCGACGGCGCCACCGTCATCCGCGACGCCGCCGACGCGCTCGACGTCGCGGTGGGCGTCGATCGCCACGAGGCCGCCGTGCTGCATCTCGAGCCGCGGCTGCGAGCGCTGCTGGGCGAGGTCGCCGACGGTCGGGACACCCTGGCCGCGCTGGCCGGCGCACCCACCGACGTCGCGCCGACGCTGGCGGCGCTCACGGAGCTCGAGCTGCTCGGACACCTGCGCCGCGCGGCCGGCGGCCGCTACGTGGTGATCCCGGCGTGAGCACCTCCGGTCGGATCTCACCACGGCAGTGGTATGCAAATGGTAGGCTCCTACCATGCGAGCAACCATCGACGGCGCCGGACGACTCGTGGTGCCCAAGCCTCTGCGCGATGAGCTCGGCTTCGCCGCGGGCACCGAACTCGAGCTCGCCGCGGTCAACGGTGCGCTGGAGGTGAGAGTGCCGTCGCGCGTCCGCATCGAGGACGGTCCGCACGGGCTCCACTTCGTCGCCGACGACGCCGACCAGCTCACCGACGAGCAGGTCCGAGACCTGATCGAGAAGAGTCGGCGGTGACGGCTGACACCAGCGTCGTCGTGCCGGCCCTGTCGGGCTGGCACGAGAACCACGAGGTCGCGGCCGACGCGCTCGACGGTGTCGCCGCGCTCCCGGCGCACGTCCTGACCGAGGCATACGCAGTGCTGACCCGGCTGCCCGGCGGGCTCGCCGTCCCGCCCGAGGCGGCAGCGGCGGTGCTCGCCTCGCGCTTCGGTGAGGAGCCGTTGCAGCTGGCCCTGGCGAAGCGTCGGACGCTGCTGTCAACCCTGGCCGCGGCCGGGGTCGGCGGCGGAGCCAGCTACGACGGGCTGGTCGCCCTGGAAGCCGCGGCCCACGAGCAGGTCCTGTTGACGCGCGATGCGCGAGCCCAGGACACCTACCGCCGTCTGGGCGTGGCGTTCCGCGCGCTGGCCTGATCGCGCCCTCCTATCCTTCGCCGCCGTGCCCGACCCCGGCCGCATACCCGTCTGCCTGTCGATCGCCGGCTCGGACTCCGGCGGCGGCGCCGGGATCCAGGCCGACCTGAAGGCCTTCGCGTGCGCCGGCGTGCACGGCACCACCGCCATCACGGCCATCACGGCGCAGAACACGGTGGCGGTGACGGCGGTCGAAGCGGTGTCGCCGGCGATGATCGTCGCCCAGGTGCGCGCGGTCGTCGAGGACATCGGCGTCGACGCGGTCAAGGTGGGGATGCTCGGAAGTGTGGCCAGCGCGCGGGCGGTGGGGGAGGCCTTCGACCTCCTGGCGCCCGGCACGCCGATCGTGGTGGACCCGGTGATGGTCGCCGAGTCCGGCGCGCGGCTGCTCGACGAGGACGCCCAGGCCGCGCTCGTCGAGCTCGTGGTCGCGCGGGCAACGGTCGTGACCCCCAACCTTCCCGAGGCGCGGGTCCTCGCCGGCGACGACGCCCTCGAGGGCGAGCAGCTGGCGCGGGCGGTCCACGCGCTCGGCCCGGGCGCCGTGGTGGTCACCGGCGGGCACCGCGAGCAGGCGATCGACGTCGTCTTCGACGGCGAGCGCGTGGTGGAGCTCGCCGGGCCGCGCTACCCCGACGGCGCCGCGCACGGATCGGGCTGCACGCACTCCGCGACGCTGGCGGCGCGGCTGGCCCTGGGCGACGACCTCGAAGCCGCCGCTCGCGAGGCCAAGCGGGTCGCCTCGCAGGCCGTCCGCGACGGCCTGCGCGCGATCGGGGCGGGCGCCGGGCCCGTCGATGTTCTCGGGCTCGCGCGCCGGCGCTGAGCGCGCGCGGAGGGCGGCGCTCGGCGGCCCCGGCCATCGGCCATCGCACGCCGTCTCACGAGGCGGGTGGCCACGCACCCGCGCTTTGTCATAATCGCCGTTCACCATGAGGTTCCTTCGCATGAAGCCCGGGCACGGCGAGGTGCTCATTGCCGAAGGGGACGTCGAGGTGGCCGAGGAGGAGGAGCTGCTCGTGCAGGAGTTCCGCCGCCAGCTCGAAGAGGGCATGTGGGCCGCCGTCCCCGAGCGCAGCACCGCCGGGCGCCGTGAGGCGCGGATGGTCCGGGCCTTCGAGGACGTCCCACGCGACGCCGAGCGCGTCATCTTCTTCCCACGGGCCGCGGGCGGCTGAGTCCGCCGGGGACGGTACGAGACGATGCTCCTCGCTTCCATCGCCATCGGAGTCGTCATCGTCGCCCTGCTGTGGGACCTCGTGCTGCCGTCGCTCAAGGAGGCCTACGAGCGCCACCGGGCCCGCCGTGCCCTCATCCCCGGCTCGGCCTACGACCCGGGCCGCGAGCGCCGCGCCGAGCAGCGCGCCCGCCAGCTGCTGCAGTCGTGCGTGAACGAGGAGGAGTGGTCGATGTACCGCGACCTCGGCTTCATCCGCGTCTGGGGCGGGATGGCCCGGGTGCCGCGACGCGCGCGCATGGGCGACGACCCGCGCGCCGGCGCGCCCTACGCCTACCTCGTCTACCCCCACAAGCCGATCGTCGCCTACCTCCCGCAGACCCGGGAGCTGCTCAACGAGTACTGCGTGGAGTTCCCCGACGAGACACGGCCCTACGGCAGCTCGCGCCTCCCGGATTCCGACGACGTGCTGGCCAAGTGGATGGCCCTCACCGGCGACGAGCAGCACCTCATCGCCACCGCCAACATGCACCTGCCCGGGCGCCAGGTCGATCCCAAGCAGGTCCGCCGCGACCTCTGGCGCCTGAGCCAGTGGGAGCGCGAGCGTCTGCGCCGCACGCCGCGCTCGCCCGGCGGCGTCGCCACGCCCTAGCGGCCGCGCCCTAGCGGCCGGCCCTAGCGGCCGGCGGTCGACCAGACGCCGATCACGCCCGGCCCGGGCCCGCCGCCCTGCCGGCGAGCGATGATGTCGCCGTTGCGCTGCACGCGGACGGTGAAGCGCGACGGGGTCGAGCCGAAGGTGAGCGAGCAGGCGAACACGCGGGGCGCGACCGCATGGCACGAGGCCGCCGTCAGCGCCTCGGACGGTGCGCGCCCGCGTGTCGGCAGCGAGCCGGGCAAGAGCGCCGGCGGCGTGCGCGGCGCCACGAGGGCCCGCTCGACGCTGGCCGCCGAGACCGGCGCCGTGCCGCGCGCGAGCACGCCCTGCGCCGGGCTGCCCGTGGCCGCGCGCGCCGGGCCCGCTGGGCGTGGCGCGTCGGCGGACGGACCGGACCCGCAGGCGGCGAGGGCGACGGCACCCGCCATCGCCACACCACAGCACACGCCCGACACGACGCGCATGAAGCGAGTATCCGCCGGAGCCGCCCGGCGCGCAACGCGGCCCACGCGCGCCGCACCGCCGCGCCCGCACCGCCGCGCCCGCTGCGTTGGCGCCGTGGCAATGGCCGCCGCGGTCGCCTAGGTAGTGTCCGCCCCGATGAGCACGAACGGCTTCGACCTCAAGCACCGCTCCCGCCTGCTGCTGGACGGCCCCTCCCGCGCCGGCGCGCGCGCCCAGCTCAAGGGCATCGGCTACGACGACGAGGCGCTGGCCAAGCCCATCATCGGCGTGGCCTCGACCTGGATCGAGACGATGCCGTGCAACTTCCACCTGCGCGCGCTCGCGGCCAAGGTCAAGGAGGGCATCCGCGACGCCGGCGGGACCCCGATGGAGCTCAACACCGTCGCGATCTCCGACGGCATCACCATGGGCACGACGGGCATGAAGACCTCGCTCGTCTCGCGCGAGGTCATCGCCGACTCGATCGAGCTCGTCGCCCGCGGGCACTTCTTCGACGCCGTCATCGCCCTGAGCGGCTGCGACAAGACGATCCCCGGCACGGTCATGGCCCTGTGCCGCCTCGACGTCCCGAGCGTGATGCTCTACGGCGGCTCGATCCCGCCCGGGCACTTCATGGGCAACGACGTCACCATCGGCGACGTCTACGAGGCGATCGGCGCCCACGCCACCGGGCGGATGAGCGACGAGGACTTCGCCGAGCTCGAGTCCGTCGCGAGCCCCGGCGCCGGCGCGTGCGGCGGCCAGTTCACGGCCAACACCATGGCCATGGCCTTCGAGGTGCTCGGCATCTCGCCGATGGCCCAGAACCTCGTCCCGGCCCAGGACCCGACCAAGGCCGAGGTCGCCTACGAGGCGGGCAAGCTGGTGGTCGACGTCCTCAAGCGCGGCCTGCGCCCGAGCGACATCATCACCAAGGAGGCGCTCGAGAACGCCGTCGCCGGCGTCGCGTGCTCGGGCGGCTCGACCAACGCCGTGCTGCACCTGCTCGCGGTCGCGCGGGAGATCGGCGTCGAGCTCGACATCGACGACTTCGATCGCGTCAGCCAGCGCACGCCGCTGCTGTGCGACCTCAAGCCCGCCGGGCGGTACGTCGCGGTCGACCTCTACAGGGCGGGCGGCGTCCCGGTCATGCTCCAGCGCCTGCAGGAGGCCGGCCTGCTCAACGAGGACACCATCACCGTCACCGGAGAGACGATCGGCGAGCTGGCCAAGGCGGCCGACGAGACCGAGGGCCAGCGCGTCGTGCGCGGCCTCGACGAGCCGCTGAAGGCCACCGGCGGCCTCGCCATCCTGCGCGGCAACCTCGCGCCCGAGGGCTGCGTCATCAAGCTCGCCGGCCACGAGAGGCTCCACCACGAGGGACCGGCGCGCGTCTTCGACGGCGAGGAGGCGGCCTTCGCCGCGGTCACCACGGGCCAGATCGTCGCCGGCGACGTGGTCGTCATCCGCAACGAGGGCCCGGCCGGCGGACCCGGCATGCGCGAGATGCTCGCCGTGACCGGCGCCATCAACGGCGTCGGCCTGGGGGAGGACGTGGCGCTGCTGACCGACGGGCGCTTCTCCGGCGCCACGCACGGGTTCATGATCGGCCACGTCGCCCCCGAGGCGGCGCGCGGCGGTCCGATCGCGGCCGTCCGCGACGGCGACGTCATCACGATCGACGTCGCCTCGCGGCGCATGGACGTCGCGCTCGACGACGACGAGATCGCGCGCCGGGTGGCGGCCTACGAGCCCCCCGCCAACGCCGACCGCACCGGCGTGCTGGCCAAGTACGCGGCGCTCGTCGGCAGCGCCTCCGAGGGCGCCGTGACGGTGCGCTGAGCGCCCCGCGGGGCGCCTACGTCGCGCCGGCCGCGTCCGAGGCGCCGACCCGCTCGCCCGGCTCCTCGTCCAGGAAGGCCTGCAGGAGCGCGTTGAAGGCCGCCGGGCGCTCGAGCATCGCCATGTGGCCGGTCTGCGGCCAGACGACCTTGCGCGAGTTGGGGATCAGGCGCGCGAACTCGTCGGCGTCGCGGGCGGGGACGAGCTTGTCCTCGGCGCCCCAGACGATCAGGGTCGGGCAGGCGATCTCGCCGAGACGATCGCGGATCGGGTAGTCGGTGAGCGCGTCGAGGGCGGGCACGAAGCCCGGCTTGCCCGAGCCGCGCACCTGCTCGGCCACGAGCGGGCCGGGCAGCCGATCGGGGCGGTGGGCGACGATGCCGAAGATCATCCGCCGCGCGCCCGGGCGGCGCGCGAGGGCGTCCGAGCGCGAGGCCAGCCAGCCGCTGTAGGCGGCGAGGCGGTTCTCGAGCACGTTGAGCGCCGCGAGCGCGCGCTCGTTGCGCAGGTACTCGATCGACAGGCCGGCGGCGCTGACGAGCACGAGCCGCTCGACCCGCTCGGGGAAGCGGATCGCGAGCTCGATGCCGATGAAGCCGCCCATCGAGTTGCCCACCACCGCGGCGCTGCTCGCGCCGAGCTCGTCGAGCAGGGCGTCGACGAAGCGCCCGTAGCCGGAGATCGTGATCCTCTCCCGCGGCATCTCCGAAGCGCCGAAGCCGGGGAGATCGAAGGCGATGACGCGGTGTTCGCGGGCGAACACGGGCAGCTGCTCGAGCCAGTTCTGCCACGAGCCCGAGAGGCCGTGGATGAAGACGACCGGCGGCCCGGAGCCCAGCTCGATGACGTCGACCCGCCGTCCGTCGATCGTGACCCACCGCTGGTGCTCGCGCCAGTCGACGTCCATCCAGGGCGAGCGCCCGCTGGGACCGTAGGCGCCGGGCGCGTCCGGCAGCCGTGGAGACTCGTCCGCCATGGCGCAGGAGCATAATCGGGGCACGGGAAGGCCTCGCCGCATGCGCATCGCCATCGACATCGACTCCACCCTGCACCACTACTGGGACGAGCTCGCGGACTCCGCCAAGCGCCGCTTCGGCGTCGAGCTGCCCTACGAGCAGCAGCACACGTGGAAGATCAGCCGCCTGCGCGACGAGCAGCTGCGCGCCGCCATCGCCGACACGCACTCGGACGCGGCCATCGCCCGGGCGCAGCCGTACCCGGGCGCCGTCGAGATCGTCAACGCGTGGCACGAAGCCGGCCACTGGATCCACGTCACGAGCCACCGCGCCGAGCGCTGCCATCCGGCCACCGCGCGCTGGCTGGCCGACATCGGGCTGCAGTACGACGACCTGCACTGCTCCTACGACAAGGTCAGCCGCTGCGTGGAGCTCGACATCGACGTCCTCATCGACGACAGCCCGGTCACGCTCGCGCGCGCCCTCGAGCACGGCATGGTCGCGGCCACGCTCGTGCACCCGTGGAACCGGGAGCTGTGCGAAGAGGAGGCCGACGTGGTCTGCGCCGAGGACTGGCCCGGCCTGGCCGCCGCGCTCGAGCTGCGCCTGCCGCGGCTGCGCCGCGCGGCGTGACCGCGGCGTCCGGCATGATCCGCTAGATGGCAGAGGATCGTCGTACCTCGCTCGCCCCCGCCGGCGAGCCCGCTCCGGGCACCGACCTGCGGCCCTACCTGCCGGGCGTCGAGCCCGAGCGCCAGGTCAACGACTGGGGCCGCTCGGAGCGCGTCGAGGGCCTGATGGACCGCACGCTGATCGAGTTCTTCTACCGGCTGTGGTTCCGCTGCGAGGTCGAGGGGATCGAGAACGTGCCGGCCGAGGGCGGGGCGCTGCTGGTCTCCAATCACTCGGGCGCGCTGCCGCCCGACGCGGCCATGATCGGCAAGGCGATCAAGGAGGAGCACCCGCATCCGCGCCCGCTCAACCTGACCGTCGAGCACTTCTTCAAGGGCTATCCGGGCTTCAGCATGCTGCTGCCCAAGATCGGCGCGGTGCCGGCCCATCCGGCCAACGTCCACCGCCTGCTCTACGACGAGCAGCAGCTCGTGCTCGTCTTCCCGGAGGGCCGCAAGGGCACCGAGAAGCTCTACAAGGACCGCTACAAGCTGCGCCGCTTCGGCCGCGGCGGCTTCGTCGAGGCGGCGATGCGCGCCCGCGCGCCGATCGTCCCCATCGCCGTGGTGGGGGCCGAGGAGGCCGCCCCGGTCTTCGCTCAGGTCAAGCCGCTGCAGCGGCTGACCGGGCTGCTCTACTTCCCGATCACGCCGACCTTCCCGCACTTCGGCCTGCTGGGGATGCTCGGCTACCTGCCCGCCAAGTTCAAGGTGCGCTTCCTGCGCCCGGTGCCGACCGACGATCCCGCCTTCGGCGACGAGCCGTGGGAGGACAAGGCGCTGGTGCAGACCGTCGCGCACGAGATCCGCGCCACCATCCAGGCCGAGCTCGTCGAGATGCTCGGCGAGCGGCGCAGCGTCTGGTTCGGATGAGCTCCAAGCGGATCCTGCTGACCGGCCTGTCGACGTACTGGGGCGGCCGGCTGGCGCAGGCGCTCGAGCGCGACCCGGCGGTGGAGGCGATCATCGGCGTCGACCGCCGCCCGCCGAAGGTCGAGCTGCACCGCACCGAGTACGTGCGCGTGACCGACTCGCACTCGCTCATCCGCCGCATCGTCGAGGCGGCCGAGATCGACACCGTGGTCGACACGCGCCTCGTGGTCGACTCGATCGTCACCAGCCCGCGGCTGGCCCACGAGAACAACGTCATCGGCACGATGAACGTGCTGGCCGCGTGCGGGGGAGAGGGCAACCCCGTCCGCAAGGTCGTCTTCAAGTCCAGCGCCCTGTACTACGGGGCCGAGCAGGACGACCCGGCCTTCTTCACCGAGGCCATGGACCGCCCGCACGCGCCGAGCACGCCGATCGAGCGCGACATCGTCGACGCCGAGCGCGCCGTGCGCGAGTTCGCCCTGCGCCACCCGCACGTCACGGTCACCGTGCTGCGCTTCGCCAACGGCCTGGGCCCGGCGCTGAGGACCTCGCTCAGCCAGCTCTTCGGCCTGCCCGCCGTGCCCGCGATCCTCGGCTTCGACCCGCGCTTTCAGTTCATCCACGAGGACGATCTGGCGGGCTGCCTCGAGCATGCGGTGCGCCACGACCTCGAGGGCGTCTACAACGGCGCCGCCGACGGCGTGCTCATCCTCAGCGAGGTGGCGGGGCTGCTGGGCAAGCCGCTGGCGCCCGTGCTGCCGCCCGTCGGGACCTCGCTGGCCGCGAGCGCCCTGCGCCGCGCCGGGCTGCGCATCTCGCCCGAGACCCTCGGCCTGCTGCGCTACGGGCGCGGCCTGGACAACCGCAAGCTCAAGGCGACCGGCTACCGCTACCGCTACACCTCGCGCGAGGCCGTGATCAAGCTGCGCGAGCACCAGCGCCTGGCGGCCATCCTCGCGCGACGGCCAGGACGCCTACCGCTACGAGCGCGACCTCGAGGAGTTCCTGCGCCGCAGCCCGAGCGTGCGGCCGACCGCCCGCCGGCCGGAGCCCGCCCCGGCGAACCTCGCTCCGGGCCAGCGCCGCCAAGCCGGCCTCGGCCAGGGCCCCACCGGCTACGACGAGCTCGGCGCCGAGGAGCTCATCGCGCTGCTGCCCTCGCTGGAGCCCGAGGCCCTGGCCGAGCTCGCCGACCACGAGCGCAGCCACGCCGCCCGGCCGGAGGTCATGAAGGCGATAGCCGGCTTGCAGGGCTGGGAAGCCCGCACCTAGTCACCTACTATCCGACGTGCACGGGTGCGGACCAGGAGCTTCATCTTCGTCGCCGCCTTCTTGGCGGTGCTCGTCGTCTTAGGGGGCGCGTTGTACGTCTACGACCACGCGCGGGCGAACGAGATCGCGCCCGGGGTGAAGGTCGGCGGCGTCGCGCTCGGGGGGCTGACGCCCGACCAGGCGCGCGCGCGGCTCGAGCGCGAGATCCTGGCGCCGCTCGAGCAGCCCATCGTCGTTCACCACGCCGCCAAGACGTGGAAGCTCGGTCCGCGCGAGGCGCGCCTGCGCGCCGACCTCGGCGCCATGGTCGACGAGGCCCTGGCGCGCAGCCGGACGGGCAACATCTTCGCGCGCTCGTGGCGCTCGCTCTCGGGCCAGCGGATGAACGACGACCTCCAGCCGACCGTCCAGTACTCCGACGCGGCGGTCATCCGCCTCATCGACAAGGTGCGCAAGTCCGTCGAGCGCCCCGCCAAGGACGCGAGCGTGAAGATCGGCGCCGCGGGCGTCAGCACCGTCCCGGGCGTCGAGGGGCTCGCCATCTCGGCCTCGCAGCTGCACCGCCAGATCGGCACCGCCATCACCTCGACGAGGGCGTCGCGCACCTTCGTGGCCAAGACGCGCCACACCCAGCCGAAGGTCACCACGGCGGACCTCAAGCGCAAGTACGACACGGTCATCGTCGTCAACCGCAGCGAGTTCCGCCTGCGGCTGTTCAAGGCGCTCAAGCCCGCGCAGACCTACGGCATCGCCGTCGGGCAGGTCGGCCTGGAGACGCCGGCCGGCCAGTACACGATCGCCAACAAGGCCATCAACCCCGCCTGGCACGTCCCCAACAGCGCGTGGGCCGGGGACCTCGCCGGCAAGGTCATCCCGGGCGACGACCCCACCAACCCGATCAAGGCGCGCTGGCTGGGGATCTTCGACGGCGTCGGCATCCACGGGACCTCCGACGACGCCTCGATCGGCCACAACGCCTCGCACGGCTGCATCCGCATGCACATCCCAGACGTCGAGAAGCTCTACGACGAGGTTCCCGTCGGCTCCCCGGTCTACATCGCCTAGGGCTGAGCCGGCACCCGGATCTGGTCGATCGGGACGTCCTCCCAGCCCCGCTCGAGAAGCAGGGCATGGTGGTCGGAGTGTCGAAGCACCAGCGTGCCGATGAAGACCCCACGCTCACGCCTGCGCATGACCGCGAACCACAACGTCGAGGCGTCGGGCGAGCCCTGGATGCGGTGCCATGGGCGCGGCGGCTGCCCGTCCGCGCCGACGGCGCCCGCGTCGATGAGCTGGCGATGGGTGGCGACCTGACCGTTGCCGGTGTCGATGAAGAACATCCCCACGGACGCGGAGGATAGGCGGCAGCCGAGCGAGGCCTGGCGCGAGGCGCTGGCGCTGTTCGACGCCGACCTGCGCCGCCGCGGGATGGCCGAGAAGACGCGCCGCGCCTACGGCGTCGACCTCGACCAGTTCGCGCTGTGGTGCACGGCTCAGGGTGTCGCGCCGCGCGAGGTCGGCTCCAAGGACCTGCGCCGCTGGGCTGCCGTGCTCTCCGGGCGCGACGCGGTCGCCGCCACCATCGCGCGCAAGCTGGCGGCGCTGCGCGCCTTCTACCGCACGCTGCGCGAGCACGGCCACGTGACCCAGAACCCGGTCGACCTGATCCCGTCGCCCAAGCGCCCGCGCTCGCTGCCCACCGTGCTGCGCCCCGACGAGCTGGCCGCGCTGCTGGACCGGATCCCCGCCTCCACGCCGCTCGAGCTGCGCGACCGGGCGATGCTCGAGGTGGCCTACGCCTGCGGCCTGCGCGCCGAGGAGCTCGTCAACCTCGACGTGACCTCGGTCGGCTTCGACACCGAGGAGCTGCGCGTCGAGGGCAAGGGCTCCAAGACGCGGATCGTGCCCGCCGGCGAGCCGGCTCTGCGCGCCGTCGCGCGCTACCTCGAACGCGCCCGGCCCGCGCTGGCCTCGGGTGATGGCGACCCGGCGCTCTTCCTCTCGAAGTCCGGCCGGCGCCTGTCGACCTCCGACGTGCGCCGGCGCCTGCGGGTGTGGGCGCGCCACGCCGCGGTGCAGGGCGGGATCTCCCCGCACACCCTGCGCCACTCCTTCGCCACCCACCTGCTCGAGGGCGGCGCCGACCTGCGCGCGATCCAGGAGCTGCTGGGTCACGCCTCCATCAGCACGACGCAGATCTACACTCGAGTAGAGTCAGCCCGGCTGAAATCCGCCTATGCACGGAGTCATCCGCGGGCGTGACGGGCGTCGGGGAGTGATGGAGACCAACGTCAAAGCCATCGAGCTGCGGGATCTGTGGCGCCGGTTCAAGGGGACCGGCGATGTGCACGCGCGCGAGCGTTTGGTGATCGCGTACTCGCCGCTGGTCAAGTACGTGGCGGGGCGGATGGCCAGCGGGCTGCCCGCGCACGTCGAGGAGGCCGACCTGATCTCGTATGGGTTGGTGGGGCTGATCAACGCGATCGAGCGCTTCGAGGTCGAGCGCGAGATCAAGTTCGAGACCTACGCGATCACGCGGATCAAGGGGTCGATCATCGACGAGCTGCGCTCGCTGGACTGGGTGCCGCGGTCGGTCCGCGCGCGGGCCCGCGAGATCGAGCGCGCCAACGCCAAGCTCGAGCATCAGCTGCAGCGCGCGCCCAGCGACGAGGAGATGGCCGCCGAGCTGAAGATGGGCGTCGACGAGTTCCAGGACGCGCTGGTGCAGATCTCCAACTCGACGATCGCCGCGCTGGACGAGCTGTGGAGCGTGAGCGACTCGAGCGGCGACGCGGTCTCGCTGCTGGACACGCTGACCGACGAGAGCGCCCCGGACCCCGCGGCGGTCATGGATCAGACCGATCTGAAGGACCGCGTGGCCGACGCGATCGCCCGGCTGCCCGAGCGCGAGAAGCTCGTCGTGGCGCTGTACTACTACGAGAACCTGACCCTGCGAGAGATCGGGGAGGTCCTCGGCGTCACCGAGTCCCGCGTCTCGCAGCTGCACACCAAGGCCGTCCTGCGCCTGCGCGGCCGCCTCGCCGACTGATGACGCGCCCGCCGCGCGTCGTGCACCTCGACGAGATCGAGGCCATCCCCGGGCCGGGCACGCTGACCTGGCACCCGGTGCGCGCCCACCTCGGCCTGCGCGCCTTCGGCACCAACGCCTACACGGCGCGCAACGTGGGCGACGACGTCGTCGAGCCCCACGACGAGAACCCCGACCTGGCCCACGAGGAGCTCTACTTCGTCGCCCGCGGCCGCGCCACGTTCACGCTCGACGGCGAGGCCTTCGACGCGCCGGCCGGGACGTACGTCTTCGTCCCCGACACGGCCACGCACCGCCACGCGGTGGCGCAGGAGCCCGGGACCACGGTGCTCAGCTTCGGCGGGCCGCCGACGTTCGAGCCGTCGGCCTGGGAATGGATGTTCCGCGCCGTCGCGCTGACCGACAGCGATCCCGCCGCGGCGCGCGAGATCGTCGAGGACGGGCTCGAGAAGCACCCGGAGAGCCCCGGTTTGCGGGTCGCGCTCGCGCGGGTGCTGCTGGGCGAGGGCGACGAGGCGGCGGCGCGCGCGGCGCTGGCGAACGCGATCGAGCGCCAGCCCGAGGTCGAGGACTACGTGCGCCAGGACGCGGCGCTGAGCAGGCTGCTCTGAGTGTTCGACCACGTGACCATCCGGGTCTCCGACCGCGCCGCGTCGGAGGCCTTCTACGACACGGTGCTCGAGCCGCTGGGCATCGAGACCACCTACAGCGACGCGCGGTTCGCCGAGTGGGACGACTTCTCGCTCACCGTGGCCGACGCCGAGCACCCGGTGACGCGCCGGCTGCACGTCGCCTTCGGCGCGCGCTCGCGCGAGAACGTCGAGGCCTTCTGGCGCGCCGGGACGCAGGCGGGCCACCGCGACGACGGCGAGCCGGGGCCGCGCCCGCAGTACCGCGACGACTACTACGGCGGCTTCCTGCTCGACCCCGACGGCAACAGCGCCGAGGCCGTCCACCACGCGGACATCCGCCCGCCGGGCCACATCGACCACCTGTGGATCCGCGTCGCCGACGTGCCCGCCGCCGCGGCCTTCTACGAGCTCGTCGCGCCCTACGGCGGCTTCGAGCGCAGGGGCAGCGAGCCCGACCACGCCCACTTCGTCGGCGCCGGCGGCTCCTTCTCGCTCGTGGCGGGCACGCCGACCGAGAACCTCCACGTCGCCTTCCCGGCCGCCGACAACGCCGCGGTGGACGCCTTCCACCGCGCGGCGATGCAGGCCGGCTACCGCGACAACGGCGCACCCGGCGAGCGCCCGCGCTACCACCCGGGCTACTACGGCGCCTACGTGCTCGACCCCGACGCGAACAACATCGAGCTCGTCAACCACAACCGTTAGGCGGCTCTGCGCCCGGCGCACCCTGGGCGCGGGTCGAACGTCGGTCTTCCCACCTCCAGAGGGGGTAGGACCGACGTTCGACCCTTTCGCGGGCTAGGAGTGCGCGACCGCCTGGGTGACCGGGCAGCGGGCGGGGTGCCCGCAGACGCCGGGGTCGCACAGGCGGCAGATGCGATTGGCGTCGTCGCCGGTGGCGGTCACCGACGCCAGCAGGCGCTCGAGCAGGCGCTCGAGGGCGGCGCGCTCGCGCTCGCCGAGCCCGGCGAGCAGCGGCGTGAGCGCCGCCTGGCGCGCGGCGAGCAGCCGGTGCGCCTCGCGCTCGCCGTCGGCCGTGAGGTGCAGGCGGATCGCCCGGCGGTCGGCCGGATCGGGCTCGCGCGCGACCAGCCCCTGCGCTTCGAGGCGCTTGACGATCCGCACGCCGCCCGAGTGGCTGAGGCCGAGCACGCGGCGCAGCGCGTCGATCGACGCGCCGTCCGCGAAGGTCTCGAGCGCGGTGAGGACGGCGGCGCTCGACAGCTCCATGCCGGCGGCCTCGCGCATGCGGTCGCAGACGACGAGCGCGTGGGCGCCCAGGAGGTTCGCGGCACGCGCGCTCACGAGGGCGCCTGCGTGACGTGGTGGACGGGGCCGCCGCGCCCGGCGCCGTCGGCGATCGCGTCCAGCGTGGCGACGGCCGGTCGCAGGGCGGCCGGTACCGCGCCCTGCCTGGCCACGTAGGTGCGCCCGCGATAGCGCACGAGGTAGGTGGCGCCCGCGCGCAGGCCGTCGCCGACGGCGGGGATGCGGGCGGGCAGGCGGCCGAGCGCCGCGCGCAGGCGCGCCATGACCGGCGCGCTCAGGCGGAAGTCGTCGAACCGCCGGCCCGCGCCGCCGTAGCGCTTGTCGGCGCGTGTGCTGCCGTCGGTGCGGACGCTCACGGTGTCGAGGGTGGCGGCGAGCCCGCCGTTGCGCTGGTAGTTGACGAGCTCCGCGGCGCGGGCCGCCACCGCGTGGCCCCGCGGCGCAGCGGCCGGCTTCGAGGCGCTCCCGCACCCGGCCAGGACCGCGGCGAGGGCGATCGCAAGCAGATATCGCATGGTGTCATATAACTACCCGGCTCCCGCTTGGGCAATCGTTGCGGTTGTCGCTAGGGTCCGTCGCCTCCGTACTTTCGAGGAGAGGAGACAACGCATGCACAGGGCGGACCGCATCAGGAACGTCGCCCTCGTCGGCCATCGCGGCAGCGGGAAGACCTCGGTCAACGAGGCGCTGCTGTTCCAGGCCGGCGCCATCAACCGGCTGGGGACGGTCCTGGACGGCAACACGGCCTCCGATTCCGACCCCGACGAGCAGGCGCGCCAGATGTCGATCAGCGCGTCGCTGAGCTCGTTCGAGTGGGACGACCGCAAGATCAACCTCATCGACACTCCGGGGGAGCCCAGCTTCGTGGCGGACTCGCTCGGCGCCCTGCGGGTCTGCGAGTCGGCCATCTTCGTGATCAACGCCGTCATGGGCGCCGAGGTCAACGCGATCCGCCTGTGGCAGCGCGCCGAGGAGCTCGACCTGGCGCGGATGCTCTTCGTCAACATGCTCGACCGCGAGCGCGCCGACTTCTTCCGCACCCTGGAGTCGCTGAAGGCCGCCTTCGGCCCCCACGTGGTGGCCACCGAGATCCCGATCGGCTCCGAGCACGAGATCCGCGGCGTCGTGGACCTCGTCGACATGAAGGCCTACGAGTACGACGGCGACGGACGCGACAACGCGCGCGAGATCCCGATCCCCGACGAGCTCGAGGCCCAGGCGCAGGAGTACCGCGAGAAGCTCATGGACGAGGTCGCCGAGGTCTCCGACTCGCTCATGGAGCGCTATCTCGAGGGCGAGGAGATCTCCCACGAGGAGATCGTCACCGCGCTCAAGGACGGGACCAACCACGGCGGGATCTTCCCCGTGGTCTGCGGCGTGGCGACCAAGAACCTCGGCACCAACCGCCTGCTCGACGCGATCGTCGAGGACCTCCCGAGCCCGGTCAAGCACGGCGCCCTCGAGCTGCCCGAGGTCACCCTCGAGCCCGACGAGGACAAGGAGCTGTTCGCCTTCGTGTTCAAGACGAAGGCCGACCAGTTCGCCGGACGGATCAACTTCTTCCGCGTCTACCAGGGCGTGATGAGGCCCGACACCCAGGTGCTCAACACCCGCGCGCACGCCAAGGAGCGCATCGGGACCCTGATCGTGCCCGAGGGCCGCGAGCAGGGCCACGCCGACGCGTTCGGGCCCGGCGACATCGGCGCCGTGGCCAAGCTCAAGGAGACGCGCGCCGGCGACTGGCTGGCCGCCCGCGACGAGCCGATCGCGATGCCCGCCCTGGCCCTGCCCCAGCCGGTCATGGCCTTCTCCATCGAGCCCAAGGCCAAGGGCGACGAGGACAAGGTCTTCACCTCGCTGCGCCGCCTGCAGGAGGAGGACCCCACGATCGACCTGCACCGCGACGCGCAGACCGGCGACCAGATCGTCGCCGGGCTGTCGCAGATCCACGTCGAGATCGTGGTCGACCGCCTGAAGTCGCGCTTCGGGGCCGAGGTCACGCTCAAGCCGCCGCGCGTCCCCTATCAGGAGACGATCCGCAGGCCGGCCAAGGCCCACGGGCGCCACAAGAAGCAGACCGGCGGGCGCGGGCAGTTCGGCGACTGCCACATCGAGATCGAGCCGCTGCCCGACGGCACCAGCTTCGAGTTCGACAACGCGATCAAGGGCGGCGTCATCCCGCAGGGCTTCATCCCGGCGGTCGAGAAGGGCTGCGTGGAGGCGATGTCGCAGGGCGTCGTGGCCGGCTTCCCGGTCAAGGGCGTCAGGGTGCGCCTCTACGACGGCTCCTTCCACTCGGTGGACTCGAGCGAGATGGCGTTCAAGATGGCCGGCTCGATCGCCATGAAGGAGGCGCTCGCGCAGGCCGGCGCGGTCCTGCTGGAGCCGATCATGCTCGTGACGCTCAGCGTGCCCGACGAGTCGGTGGGCGACGTCATCGGCGATCTGAACTCGCGCCGCGGCCGTCCGCAGGGCATGGAGCCCGCCGGCGGGGGCATGACCGAGGTCAAGGCCGAGGTCCCGATGGCGGAGATGCTCACCTACGCGCCCGACCTGCGCGCTCTGACCGGCGGGCAGGGCGACTACACGATGGACTTCGTGCGCTACGAGGAGGTGCCCGCGCACCTGGCGCAGAAGGTCATCAGCGAGGCCCGCAGCGAGGAGGAGGCGGTGAACGCCTAGGGTCGCGACCGGCTAGGCTGGGGCCATCGCGACTCGCAAGTCGATCTCCACGAGCGCCCCTGCCGTTTCCTGCGACGTGTGCGGGCGCACGCTGCTGCGCGGCGAGCAGGCCGACGTCTTCCTCGCCGGGGGCACGCGACGCAACGTCTGCGAGCTCTGCACGCAGCGCGCGTCGCACGAGGGCTGGATCCGCGAGGGGCTCGACGACGCCACGGTGCGCTCGCGCGCGCACAACGGCCGCTCGCGCTCGTTCCTGGCGCGCCTGCGCCAGCGCCGGGCCGACGCGCAGGCGCTGCACGAGGAGCTCGAGTCAGAGCAGGCCGCCGAGGCGGTGGTCCAGCCCGATCCCGTGCCCGCGCAGCCGCGCTCGGTGCACGCCGTGCCGACCAACGCCGACATGAAGATGGCGCGGGCGCTCGACCTGTTCAACGCGAGCGCTCATCCGCGCACCGTCGCGGGCGTGGCACGCTCGCTGGGGGCGCCGATCGTCGCCGCGCGGCCGTCGCTGACCGAGGGCAGCGTCGTCACCATCGTCGTGGGCTGGGAGCTGAGCTGGTACCGCTTCGAGGTCGACCTCGCCGACGAGGCGGCCGGGCCGCGGATCACCGGCCAGGGCACCGAGCTCGCCGAGCTCGACGCCGCCGACCAGGTTCCCAACGCCGCCGCCGACGACCACGGTCAGTTGCACCTCGTCGCGCAGCACGCGTAGAGTCCGGCGCCGCGTGACCTCCTTGCTGGTGGCCTCCCCGTGATCTACTCGGTTGTTCCCGAAGAAATGGCGCCCGAGCTCTACGACAAGCTCGTGGAGTACTACAAGGACGACCCCAACGTGAAGGTCATCATCGACCGGCGCAAGAGCGAGCGCCGGGCCCGTGGCGAGGAGCACGGCGGCGAGCACCGCGAGATCCGCGACCGCCGTCGCACGCGCGTGCCGGGCGAGTTCCCGCCGCTCGACACGACCGAGTGAAGCTCGTCGTCCACGTCGACGGGGGTGCCCGCGGGAACCCCGGCCCGGCGGCCGCCGCCGCGGTGCTCTCGACGCCCGACGGCGAGGTCGTCGACGAGGCCCACGAGCTGCTGGGGCGCGTGACGAACAACGTCGCCGAGTACCGCGGCCTGCTGCTCGGTCTCGCGCGTGCCGAGGAGCTGGGCGCCGACGAGGTCGAGGTGGTCAACGACTCAGAGCTCGTGGCCAAGCAGGTCAACGGGCTGTACAAGGTCAAGCATCCCGACATGCGCCCGCTGCACAGCGAGGCGATGCAGGCGCTGCGCGCCTTCAAGCGCTGGAAGGTGCGCTCGGTCCCGCGCGCCCAGAACGCCGACGCCGACGCGCTCGTCAACCAGGCCCTGGACGCGGCCCGGTAGGGGTGCCGTAGGCGGCCGACGACGTTCGCGCCCGGCCTGGCCAGCCGTCGCCGCCGAAGGTGGGTCCCCAGTCGCGATAGCGACACGGTCCGCGTTGAAGAAAGGCCTCTGCCTGCCGATACAAGGAGGGTGTCGCTTGCCGAGTCCGCCCCTGCGCCCGACCACCGTCTTCCCGGCCTGACCGAGCCCACCAGCCGCGGGCGCTCGTCCCGCTTCATCGGCGACATCGTGGTGGACCTCGGCTACGCCAGCCGGGAGTCGGTCGAGGCAGCGATCGCGGAGTCGCGCGCCAATGGGCGGCGCACCGGCGAGGTGCTCGTCGAGCGCGGCGTCCTGACGCCCGACCAGCTCTCGCGCGTGATCGCCGAGCGCTTCGGCGTCGACCAGATCGACCTGGGCGTCTTCCGGGTCGACATGGCGGCCGCCAACCTGCTGCCCTCGAGCTCGGCCAAGCGCTACGGCGCGGTCCCGGTCAAGATCATCGACGACCGCACGCTGCTCGTGGCGATGATCGACCCCGGCAACGTCCTCGCCGTCGACGACATCTCGCTCATGAGCGGCTACGAGGTGCGGCCCGCGGTCGCGCCCGAGCAGGACATCGCGGCCCTCATCCAGCGTCTGAACACCCTCGACGAGGTCGTGGTCGCCGAGGCGATCGACGACGACGGCGGGGCGGAGGTCGTCGACCTGCGCGAGTCGGCCGCCGACGCGCCGGTCATCAAGCTCGTGCACTCGCTGATCGGCCAGGGCGTCGAGCAGGGCGCCTCCGACATCCACTTCGAGCCGGTCGACGGCGATCTCGCCGTGCGGTACCGCATCGACGGCGTCCTGAGCGAGAACACCCGCATCCCGCGGCGCCTCGTGGCCGGCGTGATCTCGCGCATCAAGATCATGGCCGACCTGGACATCGCCGAGCGCCGCGTGCCCCAGGACGGGCGCGTCTCCTTGAACATCGACGGCCGCGGGGTCGACGTCCGCGTCGCCACGCTCCCGCTCGTCGGCGGCGAGTCGGCCGTCCTGCGCGTGCTCGACAAGGACGGCGCCACCATCGACCTCGACAAGCTCGGGATGGTCGACCCCGAGCGCGAGCGCTTCGTCAAGGCCTTCTCGCGCCCGCACGGCGCGATCCTCGTCACCGGCCCGACCGGCTCGGGCAAGACGACGACGCTCTACGGCGCGCTGCAGATGCTGCACACGCCGGAGAAGAACATCATCACGATCGAGGACCCGGTCGAGTACGAGCTCTCGGGCATCAAGCAGATGCAGATCAACACCAAGGCCGGTCTGCACTTCGCCACGGGCCTGCGCTCGATGATGCGCGCCGACCCCGACATCATCATGGTCGGCGAGATCCGCGACAAGGAGACCGCGCAGATCGCCGTCGAGGCCGCGCTCACCGGCCACCTCGTGCTCTCCACCCTGCACACCAACGACGCGCCGGGCGCCGTCGCGCGCCTGATCGAGATGGGCGTCGAGCCCTTCCTCGTGGCCAGCGCCGTCGATTGCGTCGTCGCCCAGCGGCTCGCGCGCCGCCTGTGCGAGGCGTGCAAGAAGCCGGTGGTGGTCGAGGGCCACATCGTGCGCGAGCACGGCTTCCACGTCGAGGACCACGAGGTCCACGTCTTCGAGCCCGGCGGCTGCGCGCGCTGTGGCGGGACCGGCTACAAGGGCCGCCTCGGCCTCTACGAGGTCATGGTCGTCACCGAGGAGATCCGCAGCATGGCCATCGGTCGCGCCTCGGCCGACGCGATCGCCGACGCGGCGCGCCGCGGCGGGATGCGCCGCCTGCGCGACGAGGGCCTCGAGAAGGTCCGCGGCGGGCAGACCTCGTTCGCCGAGCTCGCCCGCGTCACGGGCTGAGCCCCCACCCGTACGGGTGGGCCTGCCTCGAACACCCGTCCATCGCGCATGCCGGCACGCGGGCCGGGTAGGTATGGGGCCGTCCTTCTCAACTGCAGCGACGGGCAGGGGTGCGTGTCGCAGGCAGGGGTAGATAGCGCGCGGGACGGGCCGTGGAAGGGATCTCGGGAACGGCCCGCCCCGCCCGCGCTGAACCCTACACGACGTAGGAGAAAGCGCGAGGCCTTTCAGAAGTGGCCCGCGACGCCTTCGGCGGTGAGCTTGCGGTGGTCCTCGGGGTCCGGGCGCAGGATGAGGACCTCGGCGGGCACCTTCTCGAGCAGCCACTCGAGGTCGTCGGCGCTGAGGCCGTTGCGTCCGCTCGAGGTGGCCGAGACGATGACGCGGTCGACGGGCTCGGCCTCGAGCATCCGGCGCAGCGCGTCGCGGTAGGTGCGCCCGCGGATGATGCGCGTGTCGACGGCGACGCCCTGGGTGCTGGCGCGCTGCTCGATCGCCTCGAGCAGGGGCATCGCCTGCAGGCACTGCACGGGCAGCGGCGCGTCGAGGGCGAGGTGGCGCGGGACGCGCGCCAGGTAGGCCGGCATGATCGTGGCGTCCTCGACGCGGGCCAGGCGGACGGCCGCGTCGAAGGCGCGCCGCGAGATCGACATGCCCGTGAAGGGCAGCAGGATGCGCCGCGTGCCACGCGGCAGCCGCGGCGACCGTCGCGCGCGGGGGAGGACGAACCAGCCGGCTGAGACGCCGACCGCGAAGGCGCCGGTGACGATGATCGATGATGACGACAGGGTGCTCATGGGGTCTTCTCGTGTCGGAGGGAGCGGTCGGCGACGATGCGCACGTCGACGCCGGGGAGCGCCTCCATCAGGCGCTGGGGAAGGGGGACGCGCAGGCGTCCCAGGCCGCGCGCCGGGCGCGAGCGGCCCATGAGGACGTAGGTGCTGCCGCGCTCGCGGGCGACGCGCGCGACGGTGTCGGCGATGTCGTCGCCGGGCTCGACGAGCAGGTTGGCGCCGAGCACCGATGCGAGCTGACCGAGCGCCTGCAGCTGGCGCTGGTGCTCGGGGTCGGGCTCGCGGCCCGGCGGCGCCACCCACAGCAGGTCGATCTGGGCGCCGAGGCGCTGGGCCGAGCGCCACGCACGGCGGACGAGTCGATGGGAGCCCGGGTAGGGCTCGACGAGCGCGAGCAGGCGCTCGCCGACGGCCTGCGCGAGGTCGGCTGCGAGCGAGTCCTCGCGGGTGCCGACCACCTCGGTCGTCAGGCGCTTGGACTCGACCTCCTGCGCTACCTGGCGCAGCGCGACCTCGCGCAGCGCGGCGAGGTTCTCGATGCGGAAGAAGCCGTTGAGGGCGGCGTCGATGCGCTCGGGCTTGTAGACCTTGCCGGCCCGCAGGCGGGCGAGCAGGGTCTCCGGGCTGAGATCGATGAGCACGACCTCGTCGGCGCGGCCGAGCACCGAGTCGGGAACGGTCTCGCGGACGCGGACTCCGCTCAGCTCGGCCACCTGGTCGTTGAGCGACTCGAGGTGCTGCACGTTGACCGTCGAGAGGACGTCGATGCCCGCGTCGAGCAGGTCCTCGATGTCCTCGTAGCGCTTGCCGTGCTCGAGCCCCGGCGCGTTGGTATGGGCCAGCTCGTCGACCAGGGCGAGCTCGGGCTCGCGGCGCAGGATGGCCGGAAGGTCCATGTCGCTGAGGTCGGTACCCCGGTAGGTAACGCGCCGTTGCGGGACCACCGGCAGCCCCTCGGCCAGCGCCTGCGTCTCCTCGCGCCCGTGGGTCTCGAGCAGCCCGATGACGACGTCGCGCCCGGCCTCCTGCTCGGCGTGACCCTCGAGCAGCATGCGGTAGGTCTTGCCGACCCCCGCGGCCATGCCGAGGTAGATCGTGTAGTGGCCGCGCCCCGCGCGCGGGCGTTCTCCGACGGGCTCACTGCGCTGCTTATCTGTTGGCACCATGGGCGTCCAGGGCCCGTAGCGCTCGCAACGCCGCGGCACGTAGGTCGCCGGGTGCGGCAGGCGCGTAGAGCGGTCCGCATCCGTCGACGAGCAGCTCGCGCGCAAGCCGCACGCCGTCGGGGTCGACCGGGCGCGGCGCGCGGAGGCGCTCGGCGAGGTCGAGCAGGGCGCTTCGCGCCTCGCCGGCGGCGGCCGCGTGGCACACGGGGATGGCGGCGCTGAAGGGCGTGTAGCGCCGCTCGGCGCGATCGATGGCGTGCTCGAGTTGCCCGGCCAGGCGCCGGCGCGAGTGCTCGGACGCCATCCGGGCCTCGCGCACCGCACGCACCCGCGCGCGCAGCCCGAGTCGCAGGACGCGCGACGCGTCGACGTCTCGTGTCTGTGCGTAGGCCACCGTCACGCCCCCAGCAGGTTGTGGACGATCAGGTCGATGAGCTTGATCCCGACGAACGGGGCGATGAGGCCGCCGAGGCCGTAGATCAGCAGGTTGCGCCGCAGCAGCGCGGTGGCGCCGACCGGCCGGTACTGCACGCCGCGCAGGGCGAGCGGCACGAGCAGCGGGATGATCAGGGCGTTGAAGATGATCGCCGAGATGATCGCCGAGGACGGCGTGCCCAGGCCCATCACGTTGAGGGCGTCGAGCGGGTCCGCGCTGCTGGCCGCGCGCCGCGTAGGTGAAGGCGAAGATGGCGGGCAGGATCGCGAAGTACTTCGCGACGTCGTTGGCGATCGAGAAGGTGGTCAGCGCGCCGCGGGTGATGAGCAGCTGCTTGCCGACCTCGACGATCTCGATGAGCTTCGTCGGGTTGGAGTCGAGGTCGACCATGTTGCCGGCCTCGCGGGCGGCCTGGGTGCCGGTGTTCATGGCCACGCCGACGTCGGCCTGGGCGAGCGCCGGGGCGTCGTTGGTGCCGTCGCCGGTCATCGCCACCAGCCGGCCCTCGGCCTGCTCGTGGCGGATGAGCTCCATCTTGCGCTCGGGCGTGGCCTCGGCGAGGAAGTCGTCGACGCCGGCCTCGGCGGCGATCTTGGCCGCGGTGAGCTTGTTGTCGCCGGTGACCATGACGGTGCGGATGCCCATCGCGCGCAGGCGCTCGAAGCGGCTGGCCATGCCCTCCTTGACCGTGTCCTTGAGGTAGATGACGCCGAGGACCTGGGTGTTGCGCGCGACGGCCAGCGGGGTGCCGCCCTCGCGCGCGATGCGGTCGACGGCGCCGTCGAGCTCGGCCGGCGTCGTGCCGCCCTCGGCTCGCACCCAGGCGGCGATCGCGTCGGCGGCGCCCTTGCGCAGCATGGTGCCGTCCATGTCGACGCCGCTCATGCGGGTCTGCGCGGTGAAGGGGACGAAGCGCGGCGCGGCGTGCCCGGCGGTCACCATCTCGTGCTCGCGCAGCCCGTACTGCTTGGCCAGCACGACGATCGAGCGGCCCTCGGGCGTCTCGTCGGCCAGCGAGGAGAGCTGCGCGGCCTCGGCCAGGTCGGCCTCGGCGACGCCCGGCATCGGCACGAACTCCGAGGCCTGGCGGTTGCCGAGGGTGATCGTGCCGGTCTTGTCGAGCAGCAGGACGTCGACGTCGCCGGAGGCCTCGACGGCGCGGCCCGAGAGCGCGAGCACGTTGCGGCGCACGAGGCGGTCCATGCCGGCGATGCCGATCGCGCTCAGCAGCGCGCCGATCGTCGTCGGGATGAGCGCCACGAGCAGGGCGACCAGCGTCGTGACCGAGATGTCGGTGTTCGCGAAGTGCGCGAACGGCTGCAGCGTGACGACGACGATGACGAAGATCAGCGTCAGCGCGGCGAGCAGGATGTTCAGCGCGATCTCGTTCGGGGTCTTGCGCCGCTCGGCGCCCTCGACGAGCGCGATCATGCGATCCAGGAAGGAGTGGCCGGGCTCCTGGGTGATCTCGACCACGATGCGGTCGGAGAGCACGCGCGTGCCGCCGGTGACCGCGCTGCGGTCGCCGCCGGACTCGCGGATGACGGGGGCCGACTCGCCGGTGATGGCCGACTCGTCGACCGAGGCGATGCCCTCGATGACCGTGCCGTCGCCGGGGATGACCTCGCCGGCCTCGACGACGACCACGTCGCCGCGGTGCAGCTCGGAGGCCGGACGCGTCGTCGCCGTCCTGCAGGTGCGCGACGGTCTCGGTGCGCATCGAGCGCAGCGCGTCGGCCTGCGCGCGCCCGCGGCCCTCGGCGAGCGCCTCGGCGAAGTTGGCGAAGACGACGGTCAGCCACAGCCACACCGTCACCGTGATGGTGAACAGCAGCGTCTCGTTGCCGCCGCCGAACGGGTCGCCGGTGACGATCTGGTAGATCGACCGCGAAGGTGGTCAGCACCGCGCCGACCTCGACCACGAACATGACCGGGTTGCGCAGCTGCACGCGCGGGTCGAGCTTGCGCAGCGACGCGAGCGAGCGCCGGCCACATCAGCTCGCGGCTGAAGAGGGAGGAGGACTGCTGCCTGGGGCTCATCGGGCGGGGGCTTCCTTGTCGAGGGCGAGGTTGAGCTCGAGGACGTTCACGCCGGGCTCGCCGATGACGCCGAGGAAGCGGCCGTCGGTGTTGTCGGCGATGAGCTTGTCGACGCGGTCGAGCGGGAGGTGGCGCACGGCGGCGATGCGGTGCGCCTGGATGCGCGGCGTTGGCCTTCGAGATGTGCGGGTCGACGCCGGAGGCCGACGTGGTGACCGCGTCGACCGGGACCTTCGCCTTGGTCAGGCCGGGGTCGTAGCGGCTCTCGAGCGCCATGTAGGCGTCGAGCGCGTCGCGGAAGAAGAACCGCCCGACGGCCGAGTTCGGCCCGCGGTTGGAGAAGAACGTGCCGGTGGCGCTGTAGTCCGACTGCGACGGCCGCGGCTGGAAGTACTTGGGATCAGGACGCGTGATCGCGTTGCCGTCGGCGTCCTTCTTGCCCGTGTCGATGACGAAGGCCTTGCCGATCAGGCGCGAGCCGACGACCTTGCCGTCGACCTTGACCTGCGAGCCGTCGGCCTTGCTGGGGAAGGCGACCTGCGAGATCCCGGTCATGACCAGCGGGTAGGCGACGCCGAGCACCAACGTGAGCACGAGGATCGCGATGGTGGCGGTGAGGAGTTCCTTGCCGAGCTTCATGTCAGAACAGCCGATCGGTCATGCCCTGCACGACAGGGCCGAGGAGGAGGGCGGGGAAGAAGGTCAGGGCGCCGATGAGCACGACCACGCCGCCGAGCAGCGCGACGAAGGTCGGCGTGTCGGTGCGCAGCGTGCCCGAGGCCCTGCGGCGCGACGCGCTTGCCGGCCAGCGCGCCGGCGACGGCGAGCACGAGGATGATCGGCGCGAAGCGCGCGCCGAGCATCGTCACGCCGCCGAGCAGGTCGGCGAAGGTGATGCCGTGGGCGCCGATGTTGCCGGGGTTGGGCTGGTAGTAGCCGGTGTAGCCGGCGAACGCCGAGCCGTTGTTGTTGGCCTGCGACATGTAGGCGTACAGCGACTCGCTGAAGCCCTGGGGCCCGGAGGCGAAGATCGACGGCTTGCCGTACTTGGTGCGCCAGCGCCACGCCGGTGGCGAGCAGGACGGCCAGCGGCGTGACGAGCACCCCGAGCGACGACGAGCTTGATCTCGCGCGCCTCGACCTTCTTGCCGAGGAACTCGGGCGTGCGCCCGACCATCAGGCCGCCGATGAAGACGGCGAGCAGGACGTAGAGGAGCATCGTGTAGAGGCCGGTGCCGACGCCGCCGAAGACCGACTCGCCGTAGCCGAGGTCGACCATCGGGACGAGGCCGCCGATGCCGGTCAGCGACTCGAACGCCGCGTTGACCGCGCCGCACGAGGTGACCGTGGTGACCGCCGCCCACAGCGTCGAGTTCGCGATGCCGAAGCGGACGTCCTTGCCCTCCATGTTGCCGCCGGTCGAGCCGTCGATCGCGCCGGTGTGGATGCCGGCGGCGTGCTGGGCCGGCGTGCCGTGCAGCTCGGCGAGGTAGACGACGACGACGCTGGCGATGAAGAGCGTCGACATGGCCGCGAAGATCGCCCAGCCCTGCCGGCGGCTGCCGACCATGCGGCCGTAGGTGTAGGTCAGCGACGCGGGGATGCAGAGGATGAGGAAGATCTCGATGAGGTTCGAGAGGCCCGTGGCGTTCTCGAACGGATAGGCGGAGTTGACGTTGAAGAAGCCGCCGCCGTTGGTGCCGAGCTCCTTGATCGCCTCCTGCGAGGCGACCGGGCCGCGGGCGAGGCCGGCGACCGTGCCGCCGAGCGTCTGCAGGACGCCCTGCGAGACGAGCAGCACGCGCGCCGACGATCGAGATCGGCAGCAGCACGTAGAAGGTGGCTCGTACGAGGTCCTGCCAGAAGTTGCCGAGCGTCGGCGTCGCGCTGCGGCGGGCGATGATGCCGCGGATGAGCGCGATGGCCACCGCGATGCCGGTGGCCGCCGAGACGAAGTTCTGGACGGTCAGCCCCGCCATCTGGCTGAAGTACGAGAGCGTCGTCTCGCCGCCGTAGTACTGCCAGTTCGTGTTGGTCACGAACGACGAGGCGGTGTTGAACGACAGGTCCCAGGTGCCGGAGTGGAAGTTCTCCGGGTTGAAGGGGTGCAGCGTCTGCGTGCGCAGGATGAGGAAGAGCACGAGCCAGCCCGCGAGCGAGAAGAGGATCACGCTGCGGGCGTAGACCTTCCAGTCCTGGCCGCGTGCCGGGTCGACGCGCAGCAGCCGGTAGGTGACGCGCTCGAGCGGGCCGGCGACGGGGTCGAGGAACGTGCGCTCGCCGCGGAAGACGCGCGCCATGTGGCCGCCGAGCAGCGGCACCACGGCGACGATCAGCGCGCAGAAGATCGCGATCTGGAGGAAGCCCTGGGCCATCGGCGGCCTCAGAACCTCTCGCCGCGCAGCAGCGCGTAGATCAGGTAGGCGCAGATCAGCGCGCTGACCACGAGGCCGATGGCGTTCGAGGCGCTCATACCCGCTCGATCCCCTCGATGAGGAGGGCCAGCAGGGCGAACACCCCGAGGGCCAGGACGATGGCGATGATGTCCATGGCCTCATGGTCGGACGCCGATCTCAAGGCGCCGTGGAGGAACGGCGCGGCGCGTATACAGATGTTGTGAAGGCGCCCTCAGGCGGCGAAGCGGTAGCCGACGCCGGCGTCGGTGCGGATGTAGCGCCGCTCGCCGGCGGGCTCGATCTTGCGCCGCAGGTTGGCGATGTGCGCGCGCAGGACCTGCGTGTCGTCGCCGTACTCCGGGCCCCAGACCTCGACGAGCAGGGCGCGGTGGGTCATCAGCCGCCCGCGGTGGCGCACGAGCGCGCGCAGCAGGTCGAACTCGATCGGCGTGAGGTGGACCTCCTCGCCGTCGCGGCGCACGACGCGCGCGTCGAGGTCGACGTCGCAGCCCGTCGACCTCGATCGCCGGCTCGCCGGGCGCGTCGCCGACGCGCCGCAGCGCGGCGCTCGAGCCGCGCCACCAGCTCGCGCGGGCCGAACGGCTTGGTCACGTAGTCGTCGGCGCCGGCCTCGAGCGCCTCGACCTTCGCGTCCTCCTCGCCGACCGCCGACTGAGCACGAGGATCGGCATCGACGTCCACTCGCGCAGGCGCCGGCAGAGCTCGACGCCGCTGCCGTCGGGGAGCATCGAGGTCGACGATCGCGGCGTCGGGCGGGCGCACCGCGGCGCGGTCGAGCGCCTCCTCCACGGTGGCGGCCTCGATCGCGCTCGTAGCCGGCCTCGCGCAGGATGACCTTCAGCGCGCGCAGGATCTGGCGCTCGTCGTCGACGACGAGCACGCCGGTGCGGTCGCTCACGCCGCCACCGCGCTCGCAGCGGCAGCTCGACGACGAAGCTCGAGCCCTGGCCCGGGCAGCGACTCGACCCACGACGCGCCCGCCGTTGGCCTCGACGAAGCCGCGCGACGATCGCCAGGCCCAGCCCCGAGCCGCGATGGCCGTTGTCGGCTGCCCGGCGCGCGGTAGAACGGCTCGAAGATGCGCGCCTGCTCGGCGGCGGGACGCCGGGCCCGCGGTCGACGACGCGCACGAGGATGCGCGGGCCGACCGCGCGCGCGCGCACCGAGACCGGATGGCCGCCCGAGTAGCGCGCGCGAGTTCTCCAGCAGGTTGGCGAACGCGCGCTCGAGCTGCGCGGCGTCGGCGCGGATGAGCGGCAGGTCGGGGTCGAGCGCGAGCGCGAAGGTCGCCGGCCGGCAGCGCGACGTCGTCGACGGCGGCGAGGAGCGACCTCCTCGATCGAGCACCACTCGACGCGCGGCTCGGCGGTGCGCGCCTCCAGGCGCGACAGGTCGAGCAGGTTGTCGACCAGGCGCGACAGGCGCTCGGCCTCGCCGCCGATGTCGGCCACCAGCTCGTCGCGCTCGTCGTCGGCGAGCGAGCGGCGAGCCGAGCGCGCCGACCGCCGTCGAGGATCGCGGTCAGCGGCGAGCGCAGGTCGTGCGAGACGGCGCGCAGCAGCGCGGTCTTGAGGTCGTCGGAGCGGCGCAGCGCGCTCGTCTCGACGACCTCGCGCTGCGAGCGCGTCGCGCTCGATGCGCGGCGCCGAGGATGCGCCTCGAGCGCCGGCACCACGCGCTCGCGCAGGCGCTCGACGCACGTGCGGCGGCAGGCCGGCGGGCACGAGCAGCGTGCCGACGTGCGAGGGTCGCCAGCGGCAGCGCGACGCGGCGCTCGTCGCCCTCGACGGCGCGCAGCTCGATCGCGGCCGACGGCAGCTCGAGCGCGTGGGCGAGGCGCTGCGACGACCGCCGGCAGCGCGTCGTCGAGGCTCGTGCCGCGCAGCAGCAGCCGCGCCATCTCGGCGGCCAGGTCGGCCTCCTGGCGGCGCTCCTGGGCCTCGCGGCGTGCGCACGCGCGCGCGCTCGGCCAGCGTGCTGGCCACCAGCGCGGCGATGAAGAAGACGCCGAGCGCGACCCAGTTCTCGCCCTCGGAGATCGTGAAGCGGCCCGTCGGGCGGGATGTGGAAGAAGTTGAAGGCCAGCGCGCTGGCCAGCGCCGTGGCCGCGCCGAGCCAGCCGCCCCACACCGAGGAGACGAGCAGCACGGCGACGAGGTAGACGACGCCCAGCGCCACGACGGGCGCGACCTGGGCCAGCGGATAGACCAGCACGGTGGTCGCGGCCACGGCGAGCGCGGCCACGACGACGCCGACGGCGGGCGAACGACCGTCCAGGCGCGGCGCGGTCGGTGGCCGATCGTGCACGGATCTAGCCTAGTCCCGGGTACGCTTGCCGCGTGCCGTCCGAGGGCTCCTCATGGTTCCCGCTCCCCCGGCGGATCCCCGTTCGCCGCGGCGGCGACGGCAACGGCGCGGCCACGGTGCACGCGCCGTCGCCCAAGCCGCTGAGCGAGGAGGAGATCCGCTCGGCCGTGGTCGACTGCGGCCTGTACGACGCCGGCGCAGCGGCTCGGCGGCCGCGTCGAGCTCGAGTCGGCGCTGCGCAAGGCCGACGCCTGCCAGGACGGCTTCGTGTGGATCGGCCTGCACGACCCGAGCCCGGGCGTGGTCGAGGCGGTCGGCCGGCACTTCGAGCTGCACCCGCTGGCCGTCGAGGACGCCGTCCACGCCCATCAGCGGGCCAAGCTCGAGGTCCACGGCGGCGACACGCTCTTCGTCGTGCTCAAGACCGCGCGCTACGTCGACAGCGAGGAGCTCATCGAGATCGGCGAGGTGATGGTCTTCCTCGGGCCGCGCTTCGTGGTCACCGTCCGCCACGGCGAGGGCAGTCCCCTGCACGACGTGCGCCTGGATCTCGAGGCGCATCCCGACCTGCTGGGCATCGGGCCGAGCTCGGTCCTCTACGCGATCGCCGACCGCATCGTCGACGACTACCTCGCGGTCATCGACGGCATCGCCGTCGACGTCGAGGAGGTCGAGGCCGAGGTCTTCTCGGGCGCGAGCTCCAACCCGGCCGAGCGCATCTACCGCCTCAAGCGCGAGGTGCTCGAGTTCCGCCGCGCGGTCAACCCGCTGATCGCGCCGATGCAGCGCCTGGCCTCCAAGCAGGCCGGGCTGCCGCTCGACCCGCGCACGGGGGAGTACTTCCGCGACGTCCACGACCACCTGCTGCGCGACTCCGAGCGCATCACGGGCTTCGACGAGCTGCTGACCAACGCCCTGCAGGCCAACGTGGCCCAGATCACGATGCGCGACAACCAGGACATGCGCCGGATCTCGGCCTGGGTGGCGATCATCGCGGTGCCGACGATGGTCTTCGGCCTCTACGGCATGAACTTCGAGCACATGCCCGAGCTGCAAGTGGACCTACGGCTACCCGGCGGTCGTCGCCGTGGTCCTCGCCATCTGCGCGGTCCTGTACCGCAAGTTCAAGGACACCGGCTGGCTCTGAGCGTCGTCAGGGGCTCGGTCGAGGACATCGACTCGCTCGAGCCGCTGTGGGTCGGCGTGCACCACGTCCACGCCGGCGTCGATGCCCGAGCTCGCGCCGTACGTGAGCGACGCCGAGACGTGGAGCCGAGCGGCGCGACGCTGTACGCCTCGCTCTTCGACAAGCCCGACACGCTGCTGCTGCTGGCGCGCGACGGCGACGAGCTGATCGGCTACGCGCTGGCTCATGTCCTGCCGGTGCGGGAGACGTGGGTCCCCGACACCTGGCGCACGCGGCGCGCGGATCGCCGAGCTCGAGTCGCTCGCCGTGACCGCCGAGGCGCCGCGGTGAGGGAATCGGCAGCGCCCTGATGGACGCCGTCGAGCGCGAGCTCGCGGCGCGCGGGCTCGACGACGTCATCCTCGGCGTGCTGCCCGGGCAACGCCGACGCGATCGGCGCCTGTACGAGCGCCGCGGTTTCCGGCCGACGTGGATGTACATGTCGCGGTTCGCGGGGCGGTAGCGCGGGTCTCGCCGGCGCTGCGCTGCCAACGGGCACCGAGGGGAAGCGGGCCGGTCGTCGCGGTTCCGAGCGCCAACGCGCCAGTGCAAGCGACGAAGGGGGAGTTTGTCGGCCATACGCCGACAAACTCCCCGCTCGTCCCGACGGAGGCGTTCGCTCCCTGTCCCTCGGTGCCTCGCGCCGCAGTCGCCGCCAGGGCCGCGGCGCGATCCCCCGCGCGCGAGCGGTGCCATATTGTGCGACTTGGCACATGTCCAGGCGGGTGGTAGGCTGCGCTCGGCCCGGAGGACGATTTCGAGGAGAGGTCCGAGCATGTCGGTGGCCCACGAGACCCTGCCCCTGTCGATCGGCGAGCTCCAGCGCACCCGCGAGCCGCTCGAGCGCGCGACGGCGCTGCCGCAGGCGGCGTTCACCGATCCGCGCGTGCTCGACTGGGAGCTCGAGCACGTCTTCATGGGCGGCTGGATCGGCGTCGGGCACGTCGACCAGGTCCGCGAGCGCGGCGACTACCTCATGGTCGAGATCGGCCGCGAGAGCGTCTTCGTCGTGGCCGACGACGACGGCGTCCCGCACGCCTTCCTGAACACCTGCCGCCACCGCGGCGCGCGCCTCGTCCAGGAGCCCGAGGGCCGCCTGCCGCGCGTGCAGTGCCCGTACCACGCCTGGTCCTACGGCTTCGACGGCTCGCTGCGCAGCGCGCCGCACACCGACGAGATCGAGGGCTTCGACCCGCAGTGCTACGGGCTGCGCGCCGTGCGCGTGGCCGTCGTCGAGGGCATCGTCATGATCGACCTGTCGGGCACCGCGCCGGAGCCCGACGAGCACGTCGGCGACATGGCGCCGGCGCTGGCGCGCTACCGCCTCGGCGGGCTGCGCCGCGCGCAGCGCATCGTCTACGAGGTCGACGCCAACTGGAAGGCGATCGCCGAGAACTACAGCGAGTGCCTGCACTGCCCGGGCGTCCATCCCGAGCTCAACCAGCTCAGCCACTACCTCTCGGGCGAGACGCTCACCGGCGCCGGCGCGTGGTGCGGCGGCTCGATGACGCTGCGCGACGGCGCGGCCACGATGGGCCGCGACGGCGGGCACACGCGTCCGGCGATCGACGGGCTCACCGAGGACGACCAGCGCTCGGTCGTCTACTACCTGCTGTTCCCCAACACGCTCATCTCGCTGCACCCCGACTACGTGATGCTCCACACGCTGTGGCCGCGCGCGTTCAACCGCACCGAGGTCGTGTGCGAGTGGTTCTTCGAGCCCGCGACGATGCTGGCCCCGGACTTCGACCCGTCCGACGCGGTCGGCTTCTGGGACCAGGTCAACCGCGAGGACTGGCACGTGTGCGAGATCACGCAGAAGGGGATGGCCTCGCGCGGGTTCGAGCCGGGCCGCTACACCAGCGAGGAGTTCGACGTCCACGAGTTCGACGTGATGGTCGCCGACCGCTACATGGAGGCGCTCGCGGGCGCGGTGGAGGTCGGGTCATGAGCGCGCTCAACGGCAACGGCAACGGCAACGGCCGCGGGCCGGACTACGACGCCATCGTCGTCGGCGGCGGGCACAACGGCCTCACCGCCGCCGCCTACCTGGCGCGTGCCGGCCTGCGCGTGTGCGTCCTCGAGGCGCGCGACATCCTCGGCGGCGCGTGCGTGACCGAGGAGCTGTGGCCCGGCCAGCGCGTCTCGCGCGCGTCGTACGTGGTCTCGATGCTCCAGCCGAAGGTCGTGGCGGACCTCGAGCTGACGAAGTTCGGCTATGACCCGATCCCGCTCGACCCAGAGTTCGCCACCTTCGCCGCCGACGGCAGCCCGATCCTGCTGCCCAACGACGAGCAGGTCACCTACGAGCAGGTCGCACGGATCTCGCGCAAGGACGCCGACGCGCTGGCGCCCTTCAACGCGCTGTTCGAGAAGGCGGCCCTCTTCCTCAAGCCGCTGATGCTGCGCCCGCCCCCGGCGGCGGGCTCCAAGCGGCCCGGCGACGTCTTCGAGCTGCTGCGCGAGGCCGGTCGCGCGGCCGGCATGAGCCGCCGCGACCTGACCGACATCTTCCGCCTCATGACGATGTCGGTCGGCGACCTGCTCGACGATCACTTCGAGACCGACGAGCTCAAGGGCGCCTATGCCTCGAGCGGCGTCGTCGGCGTCTGGGCCGGCCCCTACACGCCGGGGACCGCCTACAACCTGCTGCACCACGCGCTCGGCGAGGTCGACGGCGTGCAGGGCGCGTGGGGCCACGTGCGCGGCGGCATGGGCGCGATCTCCGAGGCGATCGCCGCCAGCGCGCGCGCTGCCGGGGCGACGGTCCGCACCGGTGCGCCGGTGGCCTCGATCGACGTCGAGGGCGGGCGCGTCACCGGCGTGACGCTCGTCAGCGGCGAGACGCTGAGTGCGCCGCTCGTGATGTCCGGCGCGCATCCCAAGCGCACGGTGCTCGACCTCGTCGGCGCCGAGCACTTCCCCGACGAGGTCGCGCAGGACATGCGCCGCTACCGCACGCGGGGCGCCTCGGTGAAGATCAACGCCGTCCTCTCCGAGCCGCCGCGCTACGTCAACGCTCCGGCCGACGTCAGCGAGCAGCTGCTGCACGCCAGCGTCGCCATCTGCCCGTCGGTGCCCTACCTCGAGCGCGCGTGGCAGGACGCCCAGCGGGGCGTGCCGGCCGAGGGCCCGTACATCGAGGTCGAGGTGCCCACGGCCGTCGACCCGTCGCTGACCGACGACGGCACCACGGTGCTGACGATGTTCACCCAGTTCGGGCCGCACGCGGCGCAGGACTGGCCCGACGGCGCCCGCGAGGCCTACGCGCAGCGCTGCTTCTCGCTGCTGGCCCAGCACGCGCCCAACGTGCCCGACGCGATCCTGCACTACGAGGTGCTGGCCCCGCCCGACCTCGAGCGGATCTTCGGGCTGGAGGGCGGCTCGATCTTCCAGGGCGAGCAGGGGCTCGACCAGATGGCCTTCATGCGCCCGACGCCCGAGCTGGCGCGCTACGCGACGCCGGTGCACGGCCTCTATCTGTGCGGGGCGGGGACGCACCCGGGCGGCGGGGTCATCGCGGCCTCGGGCCACAACGCGGCGCACCGCGCGCTGCGCGACCTGCGCGCCGAGCGGACCCGCACCCGCCTGCGCCATCCCGTAGCGGCCGTCCGCGGCTGAATGGACATTCAGTCCACATCGGCCCGCCCGATGGTCGGACCGCGGTGGCCAGCCTTGACAACGGCCTGCCGAGTCGGATAGTCGTCGTCCTGCTTTGAACGAGCCTTCAAAGCCGGACGAGCCGCCTCAGGGCGTGTCGCGACGGTCCTTGCTGCGCCGGGGAGGGGCACTTGCCCTCACCGCCGGGGTCGGCGCAGCTCTGACCGGCTGCGAGAACACCACGACGCCGGTGGCCGCCGCCGGCGGCGGGGGCGACGGCAAGGGCATCCTGGGCGATCCGACCGCGGGCGGGCCGGTCGACAGCGCCGGCATCCCGCTGGCGCGCAAGGACTACCCGGTCGTCCTGCCGCGGCGCGGCGAGGCGGTCAAGAGCTCGGCGAAGCCCGAGCGCGGCGGCGAGCTGCAGATCTACAACTACGCCGACTACCTCAACCCGGCGGTCATCAAGGCCTTCGGCAAGCAGGAGGGCGTGAGCGTCCGCGTCACCACGTTCGACACGCTCGACGAGGCGTTCTCGAAGCTCAGCACCGGCGGCCTCGAGTTCGACATCATCTTCTCGACGCCCGATCAGCTCTCGCGGCTCGTGGGACGCGAGCTCATCCAGCCGCTGAACTTCGAGCTGATCCCGAACCTGCAGAAGAACGTCTGGCCGGAGCTGCACAACCCGTTCTACGACGTCGGACCGCGCTACAGCGTCCCGTACACCGTCTACACGACGGGGATCGCGTGGCGCAACGACCTGCTCGGCTTCGACCCGAGCAAGATGGACCAGCCGTGGGACGCCTTCTGGTCGCCGCAGGCCGAGAAGTACCGCGGCAAGGTGGCGATCCTCGACGACTCGCGCGAGGGGCCGGGCATGGCCCTCATGCGCCGCGGGGTGACGGACCTCAACACCGAGGACCCCGACCTGCTCGCGCAGGCCGGGGAGGACCTCAAGGACCTCAGCAAGCGCGTCGGCGTCAAGGTGTCGATCGCCGACTACGAGACCGTCCCGGCCGGGCGCGTGCTGCTGCACCAGGGCTGGTCGGGCGACATGATCGCCGGCGTCATCTCCTACATGCCCAAGGGCGTCAAGCCCGACGTGCTCTCCTACTGGTATCAGAAGCAGGGCGGGCCGATCTTCAACGACTGCATCTGCGTCGCGGCCAAGGCGACCAAGCCCGTCATCGCGCACCGCTTCCTGAACTACCTGCTCGACAACAAGGTCAGCTACGAGAACTTCACCGGCTACGTCGGCTACCAGACGCCACTGACCGCGATCGACGCCCAGAAGCTCTTCGACGACGGGATCGTCCCCAAGACGCTCGACCAGGCCGTCGTCACGCGCGAGGCCTACGCGAACGGCAACGCCTACCTGACGCTCTCGGCCAAGGGTCTGCAGCTCTGGGACCGCACCTGGGCGTCGTTCCGCAACGGCTGATGGGTTCGCGCTGGATCTGGCGGGCGCTGGCCGTTCCCGGTCTCGTCTGGCTGGCCGTCTTCTTCGTCGTCGCCTTCTACGCGATCATCAGCGTCGGCCTGGGCAACGTCACCACGCTGTACGAGCCGGTCCCGCACTGGAACCCGCTGGACTGGAACGTCGGCTACATCTGGCAGGGGCTCAAGGCCGTGCTGCCGGGCGGCGACACGTGGGACACCTTCCTGCGCACGATCGTCTACGTCGTCGTCGCGGTGGTGCTCTCGCTGGCCATCGGCTACCCCGTCGCGTGGTACGCGGCCCGCCACGCAGGGCGCTGGCGCGGGCTCATCCTCGTGCTGCTCGTCCTGCCCTTCTGGATCAGCTACCTGATGCGGATGTTCGCCTGGACGAACCTCCTCGCCGAGAACGGCTACGCGTCGCGCGCGCTGAACGCGCTGTCGATCGACACGCTGTTCCAGAAGCTCGGGCTGCTCGACGGCAGCGACTGGCTCGGCGGCCAGCACGTCGCCGTCATCCTCGCGCTCGTCTACGGCTACGTGCCGTATCTGATCCTGCCGCTCTTCGCGGCCCTGGACCGCATCGACCAGCGCTACATCGAGGCCGCGCGCGACCTCGGCGCCTCGCCGGCCGGCGCCTTCTGGCGCGTCGTCGTCCCGCTCTCGAAGACGGGGACGCTGGCCGGCATCGTCCTCATCGCGCTGCCGATGTTCGGCGACTACTACACGCCCGACCTCATCTCGGGCTCGCCCAAGACGGCGATCCTGGGCAACGCGATCAACGGCTACGTGCAGGGCGGCCCGGACAAGTCGCTCGGGGCGGCGCTGACCATCCTGCTGTCGGCCTTCCTGCTCGTCTTCATGCTCTATTACCTGCGCGTCGTGCGCGCCGACCAGCGCGCGGCGGCGGGGGTCGCCTGACATGAGCGCGACGACCGCCGCCCCCGCGACGACGCGCAAGCAGCGCGTCACGCTGCGCGAGCGGGTGTCCAACCCGTGGGGGCGCCCGCGCTTCCTGGCCATCACGACGTGGCTCTACATCCTGTGGTCGCTCGTCCCGGTGCTGCTGGCCGTCCGCTTCGCCTTCAACTCGGGGCGCTCGCGCACCTCGCTGCAGGGGTGGTCGCTGCGCTGGTTCTGGAAGGACCCGACGCTCAGCGTCTTCCACGATCCGACCCTGCAGGCGGCGCTGAAGCACAGCCTCGTGCTCGCCGCGCTGGTGATGGTCATCGCCACGCCGCTGGGCACCGCGCTGGCGCTCGGCATGCGGCGCTGGACCGGGCCCAGCGCGGGCGCGGCCAACATCGTCCTGCTGCTGCCGCTCGTCACGCCCGAGCTCGTCTTCGCGGTCGGCATGTTCCTGCTCTTCACGACCGCCTTCGCCTTCATCGGCCTGGGCACGACGGCGCAGGCCATCGGGCAGGTGACCTTCACGCTCTCGTGGGTCGTGCTCATCGTGCGCGGCCGGCTGGCCACCATCGGGCGCGAGGTCGAGGAGGCGGCGGCCGACCTCGGCGCGCCGCCGCTGCACGTCGTGGGGCGCGTGCTCCTGCCGCTGCTGCTGCCGGCGATGGCGGCCAGCCTGCTCGTGTCCTTCGCGCTGTCGATCGACGACTTCGTCGTCAGCCAGTACCTGGCCTCGGGCGCGGACACCACGACCGTCCCGATGCGGATCTACTCGCAGGCCCGCGGCGGCCCGACGCCCGCGCTCAACGCGCTGGCGACCATCATGCTCGTCGTCAGCCTGCTCGCGGTGGTCCTCGCCTACGTCGTCTATCGGGCATTGACGCGCGGCGAGGACCAGGGATCGGCCGTCAAGCAACTCGCGATGGACGTGGGGTGAGCGTTGAGCGAAGGTGACATCCAGCTCGTCGACCTCGTCAAGCGCTTCGGCGACACGACCGCGGTCAACGGCATCGACCTGGAGGTGCCGCCGGGCGAGTTCTTCACGATGCTCGGCCCGTCGGGCTGCGGCAAGACGACGACCCTGCGGCTCATCGCCGGCTTCGAGCGCCCGACCGAGGGCAAGATCCTGCTCGACGGCACCGACATGTCGCGCACGCCGCCCCACAAGCGGCGCGTCAACACGGTCTTCCAGAGCTACGCGCTCTTCCCGCACAAGTCGGTGGCCGACAACGTCGCCTTCGGGCTGCGCTACCAGCGTGCCACCAAGGCGGAGGTCAAGCGCCGCGTGGCCGAGGCCATGGCGCTCGTGCGCCTGGAGGACTACGGCCACCGGCGCCCGACGCAGCTCTCGGGCGGCCAGCAGCAGCGCGTCGCCCTCGCGCGCGCGCTCGTGCTCGAGCCGCCCGTCCTGCTCCTCGACGAGCCCCTGGGCGCCCTCGACGCGCGCCTGCGCCTGGACCTCCAGGTCGAGCTCAAGCGCATCCAGGAGCAGCTCGAGGTCACCTTCATCTACGTCACCCACGACCAGGACGAGGCGCTGACCATGAGCGACCGCGTCGCGGTCATGCGCGGCGGCAACATCGAGCAGTGCGGCGTTCCGCGCGAGCTCTACGAGACCCCGGAGACCGCGTTCGTGGCCAACTTCCTGGGCGCGTCGAACCTCGTGCCGGTGGCGGTGGGCCACGCCCAGGGCGACGGCACGCAGCTCGGCCTGGGCTCCTTCTCGCTGCGCGCCGAGACGTGCACGCTGTCGCAGGGCGACGACGCGGTGGCGATGATCCGCCCCGAGAACATCCGGCTGGAGGCACACGGCACCACCGGCGAGAACCGCCTGCCGGGGATGGTCGAGGAGGTCGTCTACCTCGGCTTCCACCAGGAGGTCCGCGTGCGCCTGGCCACCGGCACGCTGGTCAAGGCCGACGTCTCCAACGACGACGAGCAGGTCGAGCACGAGCAGGGCGACCCGGTGTCCGTGCACCTGCCGCCCCGCCACCTGCGCGTCCTGGCCGCCGACGATGCGGTCCCGTCCGCGACGGCGGCAGCGGCGCCCGAGGAGGTCCCCGCTGGATGAGCCGACCGCAGGCCACGCCGCGCCCCGCGCGGCCCGGGGGGTCCGACAACCGTCGGGCTGAGCTGATCGAGGCTGCGCGGCGCGTCATCCAGCGCCGCGGCTTCGCCAAGGCCACCGTCGGCGCCATCACCGGCGAGGCGGGCGCCAGCCTCGGGCTGCTCAACTACCACTTCGACTCGCGCGACGACGTCGTGGCCGAGGCCTTCGCGGCGGCCGCGCGCGCCGACCTCGACGAGCTGCAGGCGGTCTCGCGCCGCCACGACGACCCCTCCGCTCGCGTCGCCGCCTACCTCGACCTCGAGGCCTGGGCCGACCGCGACGTGTGGCGCATGTGGATCGACGCCTGGGGCGAGGCGGTCCACACCGAGCAGCTGCGCCTGACGCTCGAGCAGTTCGAGCGCGGCTGGCGCGCCGTGCTCGCCGGCGTCCTGGCCGACGGCGACCGCCGCGGCTGCTGGCGCTGCCCGGATCCCGAGGACGCCGCGGGCCGGCTCGTCGCCGCGCTCGACGGGATCGGGCTGCACACGACGCTGCACGGCGAGGACGTCTCGACCCGGGAGGCGGCGCGCTGGGCGCGACGGCTCGTCGAGCTCGAGCTCGGGGTGACCCTGCCCGGAGCGCCCGCTCCCGAGCCCGCGGGATCGGCGCCGACGCCCCACGAGGAGCGCATCCCGATCCGCGGGCGCGACCTCGACGCCACCGGGCGCGTGCACCCCGCGGTGCTGCTGACCTACGTGGGCGAGGTGCGCGAGGCATGGCTCGACGCGCGCCTGGGCGCGATGGACCCGGTCCCACGGATGGAGGTCACCCACGTGTCGGCCGACCTGCGCCACGTGCCCGCGCGCCGCGACGCCGAGGTCGTGGTGCGCTGCGCGCTCGACGGGCTGGGGAAGACGAGCGTGCGCACGCGCGAGACGATCGAGACGGTCGGCGGGGCGCTCGTGGCCAGCGCCGGCGCGACGGTGGTCGCCACCGGCGAGGACGGCACGCCGCGCCCGCTGACCGACCCCGAGCGCGAGGCGCTGGCGCGATGAGCGCGCGCCTCCTAGGCCAGGCCGAGGTCGCCCGCGACCGCCGCCCAGATCTCGGCCCGGGCGCGCTCGATCGGCACGTGCGGATCGCCGGTGAGCACGCGGATGCCGTAGCCGTCGATGAGCGCCAGCAGGCGATCGGCCATCTGCGCCACGTCGCACCCGCGCAGCTCGCCGCTCGCGACGCCGTCGGCCAGCGCCTGCGCGAACCACGCGTGCAGGCGCGCGTAGAGGCGGGCGGCCACGGGCCGCAGCGCCGGATCGCGGGCGCTGCGCAGCCACAGCTCGACCCACAGCACGAAGTCGTCGTGCAGCGCGCGATCGGTGGGCAGGCATTGGTCGATCATCGCGGCCAGGCGCTGCGCGGCCGTCGCGCGGCCCTCCTCGAAGGCGGCGAGGCGCAGGTCGCCGGCGCGCTCGTAGGAGTGCTCGAGCGCCTCCTCGAGCAGGGCGTCGCGCGAGGCGAAGTGGTAGTGCACGAGCCCGGCGGAGACGCCCGCTTCGGTGGCGATGCGCGCGATGCGCACGTTGTCGATCCCCTCGCGCGCGATGAGCCGCACCGCGGCGTCGAGCAGCCGCTCGCGTCCCTGTGGTGCCTCGTCCGCGCCGATGCCCGCAACCCTAACCCCACGGATCCATGACCACCGAGATCGTCGCCGACGCGTCCACCCTGACCCCCGAGCAGGCCGAGCTGCAGGCCCGCGCGCGCGCCTTCGTCGAGGAGGTGCTGATGCCGCTCGAGGTCGAGGCCGAGCGCGCACGCGGGCGCCTGCCCGCCGAGCGGATCGCGGCGATCCGCCACGCGGCGATCGACCGCCGCCTCGGCGGCGGGCTGCACGCCGTCGAGCACGGCGGCCAGGGCTGGAGCCACACGGAGTGGTTCCTCGTCGAGGAGCAGCTCGGGCGTGCCACCAACGCGCTGTCGTGGCACATGCCCGGCGCCTACAACGTCCTGGCCCACGGCACCCCGGCGCAGATCGACCGCTACCTCAAGCCCGCCCTGCGCGGCGAGCTCCACGACGCCTACGCCGTCACCGAGGAGCACGCGGGCTCGGACCCGTCGCGGATCGCGACCACCGCCACGCGCATCGAGGGCGGCTGGCGCATCGACGGCGAGAAGTGGTTCGTCACCTACGGCGACGTCGCGCAGGTCTACATCGTCATGGCCAAGGCGCTCGTCGACGGCGGCGAGCTGCCGACGCTCTTCCTCGTCGACCGCGGGACGCCGGGCATCGAGGTCGTCGACGACCCGCCCTTCACGCACAGCTACCCGCACGGGCACCCGACGCTGCGCTTCACCGGCGTCGAGGTGCGCGACGACGCCGTCATCGGGGGCCTGGGCGGCGGCGAGGACCTGCAGCGCGGGTGGTTCGCCGAGGAGCGCCTCGGCATCGCGGCCCGCGGCGTGGGGGCGATGTGGCGGCTGATCGAGGAGACGACGGCCTGGGCCCTGCAGCGCGAGCAGGGCGGCTCGCGGATCATGGACTACCAGGGCGTCTCCTTCCCGCTGGCCGACTCCGCCGCCGACGCGGCGGCCGGCCGCCTGCTCGGCCTCGAGGTCGCGCGGCTGGTCGACGCCGACGCCGACCCCAAGATCGTCCACGCCAAGGCCGCGATGGCCAAGCTCTTCGTCAGCGAGGCCGCCAACCGCTGCGCCGACCGCGCCGTGCAGATCTTCGGCGGACGCGGCTACATGCGCACGAACGTCGCCGAGCGCCTGTGGCGCGAGCTGCGCGTCGATCGCATCTGGGAGGGCACGAGCGAGATCCAGCGCCTGATCGTGGCGCGCGCGCTCGAGCGCCGCGGAGTGGAGCGCGTGCTGCATTGAGGGATCTGACGCCACTGCTCGCGCCGCGCTCGATCGCCGTCGTCGGGCGCCACCAGCCGACCCGGCGCCTACGCCGACGAGACGCTGCGCAACCTCAGGCGCACCGGCTTCCGCGGGCGCGTGTGGGGCGTGCACCCGACGCGCCGGCGCGTGCACGGGCGCACCTGCGTGCCCACCGTGGCCGACCTGCCCGAGCCCGTCGACGCGGTCGTCGTCGCCATCCCCGCCGCGGGCGTGCCCGAGGTGATCGAGCAGGCCGGCGCGCGCGGGTGCGGCGGCGCCGTCGTCTACGCAGCGGGCTTCGGCGAGACGCCCGACGGCCAGCGCCTGGAGGCCGCCCTGCGCACCGCGGCCCACCGCCACGACCTGCCCGTCTGCGGGCCCAACTGCGACGGGATCGTCGCCTTCCACGACCGCGCGGCGCTGTGGGGCGACGCGCTCGTGCCCGCCGAGGCCGGCCACGTCGCCGTCGTCTCGCAGAGCGGCAACGTCGCGGTCAACGCGCTGGCGGCGCGCCGCGGCCTGCGCCTGCACACCGTGGTCTCGTGCGGCAACCAGGCGGTCGTCGACGCCGGCGACTGGCTGCACGCCCTCGCCCAGCGCGAGGGCGTGCGCTCGGTCGCGCTCTTCCTGGAGAGCGACGGCGACGGCGCGCGGCTGTGCGAGGCGCTCGCGCTGTGCGCCGACGCCGGCATCGGCGTCGCGGTGCTCAAGGTCGGCGCCTCCGCGGCCGGGGCGAGCGCGGCCGCGGCGCACACGGGCGCGGTGGCCGGCGACCACGCCGCCTTCCGCGCGCTGGTCCAGGAGGCCGGCGCCGCCTGGGCCGCACGACGTCCACGAGCTGCTCGAGCTGGCCAAGGCGCTCGCGGTCCGCCGCGCGCGCCCGCGCGGCGACGGCGGGCTGGCCATCCTCACCTGCTCGGGCGGCGACTCGGGCCTCGGGGCCGACGAGGCACAGCGCCGCGGCCTCGACGCTGCCCGCGCTGGCGCCCGAGACGGCCGAGCGCGTGCGCGCGCTGCTGCCGGCGGCGGCCACCGTCGCCAACCCGCTCGACTACACGGCGATCATCTGGGGCGAGGTCGAGACGCTGCGCGACATGATCGCCGCCGTCGGCGAGGACCCGGGCATCGACCACGTGCTCGTCTTCTACGACCAGCCCCACGGGCTCGAGGGGGCGCTGGGCGAGAGCTGGGACGCGGTGCGCGAGGGCATCCGCGCGGGCGCGGCGGCCAGCCCGGTGCCGACGCTCGTCGCCTCGACCCTGCCCGAGCTGCTCGACGACGAGGCGGCGTGGGAGCTGGCCGGCGCCGACGTGGCGGCCGTGGCCGGCCTGCGCACCGCGCTGGTGTGCGCGGCGGCGCTGCGCCGGCCGCCCGGCGACGGCGCGCGCCTGCGCGCCATCGCCGCCGCCGCGGCGGGCGGGCGCGACGAGGGTCCCGGGCCGTGGCTCGACGAGTCGAGCGCCAAGGCGCTGCTGGCCGGCGCCGGGCATCCGCGTCCCGCCCGGGCGCGTCGCCCGCGACGAGGACGACGCAGCCGAGATCGCCGCGCGGCTGGGGCGCCCGGTCGCGCTCAAGCTCGTCGCCGCCGGGCTGCGCCACAAGACCGAGGCCGGCGCGGTGGCGCTGGGGCTCGAGGACGAGCGCAACGTGCGCTGGGCCTATCGCGACCTCGTGCGCGGCAGCAACGGCCACGGCAGCGGTCACGCCGGCGCCCGCGTGCTCGTCGAGGCGATGGCGCCGGCGGGCATCGAGCTGCTGGTCAGCGCGCGCCGCGACGCGGTCGTGCCCGTCCTCACCGTCGGGCCTCGGCGGCATCTGGACCGAGGCCTTCGGCGACGTCGCCGTCGTCCCGCTGCCCGCCGACGCCGCGCGCGTCGAGCGGGCGCTGCGCTCGCTGCGCGCCGCGCCGCTGCTGGCCGGGCACGCGCACCGGCGCCCCGGTCGACGTCGCGGCGGCCGCCGCGCTCGCCGCGCGCGCGGGCGCGCTGCTGCTCGACCAGGGCCTCGAGCTGCTCGAGCTCAACCCCGTGCTCGTCAACGCCCGCGGCGCCGTCGCCGTCGACGCGCTGGTCAGGACCGGATCGCGCGCACCCGCCGTCGCACCCCACGAGGAGAGAAGCCCATGAACGAGATCGCAGCCAGGCTCGGCGAGGTCGGGCTCCCCGAGCCGCTGTCCGAGCTCGCCGCGCGCGACTGGGACGCCGTGGTCGTCGGCGGCGGCCACAACGGCCTCGACCGCCGCGGCCTACCTCGCCCGCGCCGGCAGCTCGGTGCTCGTGCTCGAGCGCCGCGAGCGCCTGGGCGGCGCGTGCACGCTCGAGCGCCCGTTCCCCGACGGACGCTTCGTCGTGAGCCCGTGCGCCTACGTCGTCGGCCTGCTCGACGAGCTCGTCATCTCCGAGCTCGGCCTGCGCGGACGCGGCTTTCAGTGCTTCGTCGCGGACCCCAACCTGTGGGTCCCGTTCGAGGACGGCACGTCCTTCGGCCAGTGGCTCGACGACGCGCGCACGGAGCGCAACCTTCGCGACCTCGGCGTGGTCCCCAAGGACATCGAGGGCTACTGGGCCTATGAGCACCTGTTCGACGAGATCCGCCGCAAGCTGCGCACCGGCGCGCGCGACACGTGGGTGGGCGAGACCCCGACGCGGGCGGAGATCGAGGAGCTGCTCGGCGGCGAGCAGACGATGCTCGACGTCGTCTTCAGCGCCTCGATCGCCGAGGTGCTCGACGACCACATCGAGCGACCAGCGGCTGAAGGACGCGCTCTTCGGCCAGGGCGTCATCGCCGCCTACGGCGGGCCCAAGGACGCCGGCACGGCCTCGATCAAGCTCATGCACTACCAGGGCGACCTCGAGGGCCAGGGCCCCGTGTGGGGCTACGTCCAGGGCGGGATGGGGATGGTCAGCTTCGCGCTGGCCGACGCCGCGCAGGAGGCCGGCGCCGTGCTCGCGTGCGGCGTGCCGGTGGCGGCCATCGAGCCGGAGGTCGGCGTCGTGCTCGAGGACGGCACGCGCATCCGGGCGCGCACCGTGCTCTGCAACGCCGACCCCAAGGTCGCGCTCTCGCTGCTCGAGGGCCAGGACGTGCCCGCCGACTACCGCCGGCGCCTGGAGGACTGGAAGGTGCGCAGCCCGGTGGTCAAGTTCAACGCCGCGCTCAACGCGATGCCCGAGTGGACCGCGGCGCCCGGGGAGACCTGGCCCGCGCGCGCCACGATCGACGTCACCGGCGGCCTGGAGGACGCCCAGCGCGCCTTCGAGGCCTGCGAGCGCGGCGAGCCCGCCGTGGGCTTCGGCGAGGTCTACATCCAGACCGGCTACGACGCGACGCCGGCGCCGGCGGGCAAGCACCTGCTCAGCGTGTTCGGCCAGTACGCGCCCTACGACCTCGCCGAGGGCACGTGGGACAGCCGCCGCGAGGAGGTCGCACGCCAGTTCATCGACCTGATCGACCGCTTCGCGCCCGGCTTCGACGAGCGCATCGAGGCCTACGAGGTCCTCGGCCCGCCCGACATCGAGGAGCGCATCGGCCTCACCGGCGGCAACATCTTCCAGGGCGAGGTCACGCCGGACCAGATGTGGGAGCACCGCCTGACGCCGCGCACGCCGGTGCCCGGCCTGTACTTCTGCGGCGCCGCCACGCACCCCGGCGGCAGCGTCATCGCCCTCAACGGCCGCAACGCCGCCATGGCGGTGCTGGCCGACGCGCGGGAGCTCGCGGCGAGATGACAGCGCGCATTGCTCGTCCATGGAGTGGCCACATCGGGAAGGGGGTGCTCGCGATGAGCGAGAGCGCGGACCTCGTCGTCGTCGGCGCCGGGACGGTCGGCGGCTGGGCGTCGGTCTTCGCGCGCGAGGACGGCGCCGGCCGCGTGGTCGTCGTCGACGCCGCCACCGCCGGCCAGGGCGCGAGCTCGCGGGCGGCGGGCATGGTCCGCACGCAGGGCGGGACGCCGACGGCCGTCGACCTCGGGCGCTGGACGGTCGGCTTCTACCTCGGCCAGCACGAGCGCTACGGCATCGACTCGGACTTCCGCGCGCTGGGCTACCTCATCGTCGCCACCAGCGAGGACGACGTGCGCGCGGCGCAGCTGCGCCTGGCCATGCAGCGCCAGCGCGGGCTCGACGCGCGCTGGGTGACGCCCGCGCAGGCCGCCGAGCTGCTGCCGCTGCTCGATCCGCAGCGCATCCTGGGCGCGACGTTCTGCGAGCAGGACGGCGCCATCAGCCCGCCGCGCAACGTCGCGGCCTACCTCGTGATGATGCGCGAGCACGGCGTGCGCCTGCGCGAGCGCGCGCCGGTGGTGCGCCTGCGCCTGCAGGGCGGGCGCGTGACCGGCGTCGAGACGCGCGACGGCGTGATCGCCGCCGAGCGCGTGATCCTCGCCGGGGGCGTCGGCCAGGGCGCGCTGGGCGCGCTGGCCGGCGTCGCGCCGCCGGTGGGCGGCGTGCGCCACCACGTCTTCGTCACCAGCCCGGCGCCCGAGCTCGCCGCCGGCCCGCTGCCGATGGGCTTCGACGTCGAGGCCGGGCTGTACTGGCGCCAGGAGGAGGGCGGCCTGCTCTTCGGGATCAGCGATCCGGGCGAGGCGCCCGGCGAGGCGCGCGGGATCGACGAGGCGACTCAGCACGCGGCGCGCGAGCACCTGGCCCGGCTGCTGCCGATGACCCGGGCGCTGGGGCTGCGCAAGGCCTGGGCGGCGACGATCGACTACACGCCCGACCACCTGCCGATCCTCGGCCCGGCGCTGGCACGGGGCGGCGAGCCGATCGGAGGGCTCACGCTCGCCTCCGCGGCCGGCCACGGGATGATGTGGGGTCCCGCGGTGGCTCGCATCGCCGTCGACCTGGCGCTGCACGGGGCGACCACGGTGACCGACGTCTCGCTCCTGGGCCTCGACCGCTTCGACGCCGCACGGGCGCAGCAGCCTGCCCGCCGACCCGATCGCCCTGCCGTTCCCCACCGCGATCGGCCCCTGACGGTCGCGCAGCCCACCGGCCAGACCCTGCACCGAGCACCCTGACCGCTCTAGGATGGCGCGCATGAACAACGGCGTGCTGCCGCAGCGGCCGGAGTTCGAGGTGACCGTCAGCACGGAGGATGGCGTTCGCGTCGTAGCCGTGCGTGGCGAGCTCGACCTCGACACCATGGGGGATCTCAACGAGGCCCTCGCGGCCGACAACGGCCTCCTGGCGACGACGGTGGTCGACCTCCGGGGGCTGACCTTCATCGACTCCTCGGGCGTGAGCGGCGTCCTGGCCGCCGCGCGCCGCGCGCGCGACGCCGGCGCGCGCCTGGTGTGCGTCCCGGGTCCGCCGCCGATCCGGCGCGTGTTCGAGCTGACCGGGGTCGACACGGTGATCGAATGGGTCGACCGCCCCGGCGAGGCCGCCTGAGCGGGAACCGCCGGGCGCCGCGCGGGGTATGGGCAGGCGTGACCACGCCGCGCTGGATCGCCGCGCTGATCGCCGCCGGCGCCATGGCGGCGGCCGCTCCCGCCGGCGCGGGCTCGTCGCCCGCGCCCGCCTGCCACTCGGTCGTGCACCACGGCGTGCTGCCGACGTGGGCGCGCACCGGCTTCTCCGATCCTCGCCCGCGCCTGCCGCACGTGATCGGGCGCTCGGGCGAGATCGCGGCGCTCGTCTTCGGCTACCCGCTGCGCTCGCCGCCGCTCGAGGACCGCGGCAACAAGATCCTGTGGGTCTCGCGCCGCGCGGTGAAGCCGCTGTCGGACCTGCGCATCCGCGCGCAGCGCATGGAGGGCCGCCGTCGCGTCGGGCGCCCGGTCACGCGCGTCGTGGTGGGCGGCCCCGGACCGTCGGGGATCGACCTGCCGGCGCCCGGCTGCTGGCGGCTGACGCTGCGATGGTCGGGGCGCACCGACGAGCTCGACCTGCGCTACGTCAGGCGCTGAGCGAGGCGACCTGCGCGATCAGCCCGTCGAGCTGCCTGCACAGGCCGACCGCCAGGCCCGCGGTGAGGGCGAGCTGGAGCGTGATCGTGTAGTGGCGCAGCTTGCGGTCGCTGACCCGGGTCTCGGTGGCCAGCGCGTGGCGCAGCGTGGCGATCTTGTCGGCCACGGCGACGTCGACCACCGGTGAGCCGGCCGCGACGCAGCGGGAGCGCAGGTCGCGCTTGCGCTGCGCGTAGTGCCGGATCGAAGGGTCCTCGGTGAGGGCGCCGACCATCTCGGCGATCGGTTCGCCGAAGGCGCCGCGGACGTCGTCGACCGTTCGCGGCGTGTCCTCCACGACGTCGTGCAGGAGGGCGAGGACCTGCGTGCCCTCGTCGTAGCCCGCGCGGCGCAGCACGTCGGCCACCGCCTGGGCGTGCGGCAGGCCCTTGCCCGGGCGCACGCCGACGCCCTCATAGGCGTCGATCAGGAAGGCGATCGCGTCGGCGCGAGCGGCGCGGGATGGGGTCAGGCCGGCGGCCACGGGGGCGCCAATACTAGGCGCTTTGGCGCTCGTTCTCAGACTTTTCACGAGCTGGGGCGTGGAACGGGAACGCCTGGCGCATGGGCTCTGAGCTGCTTCTCGTCATCGTCGTGGTCACCGCGCTGGCCTTCGACTTCACCAACGGCTTCCACGACACCGCCAACGCGATGGCGACCTCGATCGCCACGGGGCGCTGCGCCACCCGCGGTGCCGTCGGCTCGCGTCCCGCATCACGCCTCCTCGTCGACTTCTCGCGCGCTCGCGCTACGCGCAGGCGCGCGAGGGTGACGTCGTCGCGCGCGGCAGCGCCATCGTCCTGGGCGCGCTGGGCGGCGTCCTGTGCGCGGCCGCGCTCATCGTCGGCTTCATCGCGCTGACCAAGAAGTAGCGATCGATAATCCACGCGCGGCGCCCGGGGCGAACTAGAGTGCCCGGCGCGAGCACCCGACGCGGGAGGAACGATGGCCAGACCGATCACGCTCTTCACAGGCCAGTGGGCCGACCTCACCCTCGACGACCTCGCGGGCAAGGCGGCGTCGTTCGGCTTCGACGGGCTCGAGCTCGCGTGCTGGGGCGATCACTTCGAGGTCGACCGCGCGGTGGCCGAGCCCGACTACGCCGCCGGCCGGCGCGAGCTGCTCGAGCGCCACGGCCTGGGGTGCTGGTCGATCGGCGCGCACCTCGTGGGGCAGGCCGTGTGCGATCCGATCGACGCGCGCCACAAGGGCGTCCTGCCGCCCGAGGTGTGGGGCGACGGCGATCCCGAGGGCGTGCGCACGCGCGCCGCCGAGCGGATGAAGGACACCGCGCGCGCCGCCGCGGCCTTCGGCGTCCCGGTGGTCACCGGCTTCACCGGCTCGGCGATCTGGCACCAGCTCTACTCCTTCCCGCCCAACGACTGGGCGCAGGTGCAGCGCGGCTACGAGGACTTCGCCGAGCGCTGGGGGCCGATCATCGACGTCTTCGACGCCGAGGGCGTGCGCTTCGCGCTCGAGGTCCACCCGACGGAGATCGCCTACGACTTCGTGACCACGCGCAAGGCGCTGGCCGCCATCGACCGCCGCGAGGGCTTCGGGATCAACCTCGACCCGAGCCACTTCATCCCGCAGTTCCTCGACCCGGCCGCCTTCGCGATGGAGTTCGCCGACCGCATCTACCACGTCCACGTCAAGGACTCGCAGGTGATGCTCGACGGCCGGCGCTCGATCCTCGGCTCGCACATCGACTTCGGCGAGGCCGACCGCGGCTGGACCTTCGTCTCGCCGGGGCACGGCGACGTCGACTTCGAGGCGCTCTTCCGCGTCCTGAACCGCATCGGCTACGACGGCCCGCTGTCGGTCGAGTGGGAGGACTCGGGCATGGACCGCGAGTGGGGCGCGGCCGACGCGGTCAGCTTCCTGCGCCAGACCGACTTCTCGCCCTCGTCGGTGGCCTTCGACGCGGCCTTCCAGGGGTCCGAATGAGCGCCTTCCACACGCAGGGCGACGCCCGCGGCGCGGGCGACGTGCCGACCATCGGCGTGGGGATGCTCGGCTACGCGTTCATGGGCAAGGCGCACGCCAACGCCTATCGCACGCTGTCCTACATGACCTGGCCGCCGCCGCTCATGCCCGACCTCGTGGCCATCGCCGGGCGCAACGAGGAGGCCGTGGCCGAGGCCGCGCGACGCTACGGCTTCGCGGGCCACGTGACCGACTGGCACGCGCTGCTCGACGACGAGCGCATCGGCCTGTTCGACAACTCGGGGCCCAACAACCTCCACGCCGAGCCGACGATCGCCGCCGCGCAGGCGGGCAAGCACGTCATCTGCGAGAAGCCGCTGGGGCGCGACGCCGACGAGAGCTACGAGACCTGGCAGCGCGTGCAGGCCGCCGGCGTCAAGCACATGTGCGCCTTCAACTACCGCTTCGTCCCCGCCGTCCGCCTGGCCCGCCAGCTCATCGAGGCCGGCGAGATCGGCGAGATCCACCACTTCCGCGGCTCCTACCTGCAGGACTGGGGCACCACGACCGAGGCGGTCTGGCGCTTCGACAAGGACGCCGCGGGCTCGGGCGCGCTCGGCGACCTCGGCGCGCACGTGATCGACCTCGCCCGCTACCTGGTCGGCGAGATCGAGGCGGTGTCGGCGCTCGATCGCGACGTTCCAGCCCGGGCGCGAGGTCGACGACGCGTTCGAGGCGGCGGTGGCCTTCGCCGGCGGCGCGGTGGGAACGATCGAGGCGACGCGCTTCGCCACCGGGCGCAAGAACGCCTTCCGCTGGGAGGTCAACGGCAGCAGGGGCTCGATCGCCTTCGACCTCGAGCGCCTCAACGAGCTGCAGGTCCACCTCGAGGGCTCGACGCCGGGCGCGTCGGTCCAGGGCTTCCGGACCGTGCTCGTCAGCGAGGCCGAGCATCCGTTCTGGGAGTACTGGTGGCCGCCGGGCCACATCATCGGCTGGGAGCACACCTTCGTGCACGAGCTCCACCATCTGCTGACCGCCATCCGCGACGACGGCGACGTCGCCCCGCACGGCGCCACGCTCGAGGACGGCTACCGCGCCGCCGAGGTGTGCGACGCGATCGTCCGCTCGGGGCAGTCGGGCGCGCGCGAGACCGTGTCGTACCGCGACTGATGGCCGACGCTCGCTTCGAGGGCCGGCGCGCGCTCGTCACCGGCGCCGGGTCGGGGATCGGGGAGGCGACCGCGCGCGCCCTGCACGCCGAGGGCGCCGACGTGGTGCTGGCCGACGCGGCCGGCGAGCGCGTGGAGGCGCTGGCCGGCGAGCTCGGCGCGCGGGCGCGAGCCCTCGCGCTCGACGTCCGCGACGAGGACGCGGTCGCCGCGGCGATGGGCGATCTCGAGGTCCTGGTCAACGTGGCCGGCGTGGGCTCGACGACGAGCGCGCCCGACACCCCGCTCGAGGTGTGGGAGAACGTCTTCGCCGTCAACGCGCGCGGGACGTTCCTGTGCTGCAAGCACGCGATCCCCGGCATGGTGCAGCGCGGGGGAGGGGCGATCGTCAACATCGCCTCGGTCGCCGGCCTCGTGGGCCTGCCCAACCGGGCCGCGTACTGCGCGTCGAAGGGCGCGGTCATCGCCCTCACGCGCGCGATGGCCATCGACCACGTCGGCCAGGGCGTCCGCGTCAACGCCGTGTGCCCGGGCACGGTCGACTCGCCCTGGGTGCGGCGCCTCGTCGACGAGGTCGGCGAGTCGCTCGACGCGCTGCGCGCCCGCCAGCCGATGGGCCGCCTCGGCACCACCGAGGAGGTCGCCCAGGCCGTCCTCTACCTCGCCTCCGACGCCGCCGCCTTCATCACGGGGACGGGCCTCGTCATCGACGGAGGCCTGACGGCCGCCTGAGGCCTGCGCCGCGCGACGAGCTCAGCTGCTGGCGCGACCGCACACCCGGCACGCGCCTGGCGCGGTGGCGCTCACGGCCACCGCGTGGCCTCCATCGCGGTCCAGACCGGGCGGAAGCCCAGGCGCGCGTAGAGCTCCTTCGGGCGGTCCTCGTCGTCGGCGACGATCCACAGGTCGCGGACGTCGCCGGCCGCCTCGATCGCCGCGCGCGTCATCGCCGTGCCGCGGCCGCCGCCGCGGTAGTCCGGATGGACGTAGACCTGCCCGATCTCGGCCGCGTCGCCGTCGAGCTCGAGCTGGGCGAAGGCGATCGGGCGGTCGCCGTCGTGCACGGCGAGGACGCGGACCTCGCGGGTCATCGCCACCGCGCGCGCCTGCTCGTGGTACGCCGCGGCGCTCTCGTCGGCGAAGTCCTCCCCGTGCCAGGCGACGCGCAGCTCGTGCACCGCGTCGTAGGGGACCTCGCGCACCACGATGTCCGGGCCGGGCGGCGGCGGGAGCTCGTGATGCATCCAGATCAGGCGCACCGTCTTCCAGCCGATGGCCACGAAGCCGGGGCGCAGCGCGTCGCCCACGGCCACCTCGTCGAAGTCGAAGCGGCGGTGCGCCAGCCCGGCCAGCGCCTCGTCGGCGAAGGCGACGAGGTCCTCGACGCTCATCCCCGGGTCCTCCTCGACGCGCACGAGGTTGTAGTCGAAGTACGACGGGTAGCGCGTCGCGCGCACGACGGTGCCGTGCGCCCACGGCTCGATCACGTCGCAGACCGCGGCGTGCGCGCCGTGGCGCCACGCCCGCGCGCGGGCCTCCACCTCGCCGTTGGTGCCTGGAGCGCTCATGCCGGTTGGGACTTCACCAGGTAATGGGCCCCGGGGCCGTGCTGGGCGGCCTCGTCGCCGGGGTTGAGCAGCGAACAGCGCCGCAGCGACAGGCACCCGCAGCCGATGCAGCCCGTCAGGCGGCCGCGGATGCCCTCGAGGGTCGCGATGCGCAGGTCGAGCTCCGCGCGCCAGCTGCGCGAGAGCCGCTCCCAGTCGCGCTTGGTCGGCGGGCGGTTCTCCGGCAGCGTGTCGAGCGCGGCGCGGATGCGCTCGAGCGGAATCCCGGCGGTCCGTCCCGCCTGCACGAGGGCGACCCGGCGCAGCGCGAAGGCCGGATAGCGGCGCTGGTTGCCGCTGCTGCGCTCGGCGGAGATGAGGCCCTTGCGCTCGTAGAAGCGCAGCGCGGACTGCGAGACGCCGCTGCGCGCCGAGAGCTCTCCGATGGTCAATTCGCGAGCCACCCTTGACTTGAACCATAGTTGAGGTCCTACGGTGTCGCAATGGCTGCTACCACGACCCTCGACTACGACGACCTACCGGCCCTGCTGACCGAGCTCACGGGCGACGAGAAGCACGACCGCAGCGCCCTCTCCACGCTCGACGTGCTCTGGGTCCTCTACGACCGCGTCCTGCGCCTGGACCCGCGCGCCACCGACGATCCCGAGCGCGACCGCTTCCTGCTCTCCAAGGGCCACGGCCCGGCCGCGTTCTACGCGGTCCTGGCGGCCAAGGGCTTCGTCGACGTCGACCGCCTGGCCGGCTTCGGCGCCTTCGACTCGCCGCTGGGCTACCACCCCGATCGCCTGCTCGTCCCCGGCGTGGAGATCTCGAGTGGCTCGCTCGGGCACGGCCTGCCCATCGCGGTGGGCACGACCCTGGGCCTCGAGGCGCGCGGGCGCGAGCGTGCGCGCGTGTTCTGCCTGGTGGGCGACGCCGAGCTCGACGAGGGCAGCAACTGGGAGGCGGTGCAGCTCGCCGGGCGGCTCGGGCTCGGCCGCCTCACCGCCGTCGTGGTCGACAACCGCTCCTCGACCTACCACTGGCCGGGCGGCATCGCGGCGCGCTTCGAGCTCGAGGGCTGGAGCGCGGCACGCGTCGACGGCCGCGACCACGACGCGCTCGAGCGGGCGCTGACGGCGACCGGCGAGCGCCCGCACGCGGTCGTCGCGGAGGTGGAGCGATGACCACGATGCGAAAGCGCTTCTACGAGCTCGCGACGCGCGCGCTCGACGACGATCCGCGCACGGCGATCGTCCTCGCCGAGATCGGCGTCTCCGAGCTGCCGCGCCACGAGCGCGTGTTCAACGTCGGCATCCGCGAGCAGCTCATGATCGGCGTGGCCGCCGGCCTCGCCTTCGAGGGACTGCGACCCGTCGTGCACTCCTACGCGCCGTTCGTCGTCGAGCGCCCCTACGAGCAGATCAAGCTCGACCTGGGCCACCAGGACGTCGGGGCCGTCCTCGTCAGCACCGGCGCCTCCTACGACGGCTCCCAGTCGGGCCGCACGCACCAGGCGCCGGGCGACGTCGCGCTGCTGTCGGCGCTGCCGGGCTGGACCATCCACGTCCCCGGCCATCCCGACGAGCTCGAGGCCGCGCTCGCGCGGGCACTCGCCGCTGACGACCGCGTGTACATCCGGATGTCCGAGGAGTCCAACGCGGCGCCGGTGCACGCCGACGGCCTGACCGTGCTGCGGCGCGGGTCGCTCGACGCCCCGGTCGTCGTGGCGGTCGGGCCGACGCTCGACGAGACGCTGGCGGCGACGAGCGACCTCGACGCGACCGTCGCCTACCTGGCCACCGTGCGGCCCTTCGACGCCGGCGGGCTGCGCGCGCTCGTGGGTGACGGCGGCGACGTGGTGCTCGTCGAGCCCTACCTGGCGGGCACGTCGGCCGCCGAGGTCGCCGCGGCGCTCGCCGACCGCCCGCATCGCCTGCTGTCGCTGGGCGTCGCGAACGTCGAGCTGCGCCGCTACGGGCGCGGGCGACGAGCACCGCGCCGCCCACGGCCTCGACGCCGCGGGCATCCGCCGCTCGTTCACAGGATTCCTCCAAAGGACCGGCGACCGCGCCTGTGTAGGTTGCTCCTTCGGCCCAACCCACCGAGGAGCAACCGACCATGCCCGCTTCGCCGAACCTCGTCCTCGTCCATGGCGCCTGGGCGGACGGATCCAGTTGGAGCGCCGTCGTCGAGCGCCTGCAGGCCGACGGCTACAACGTCACCGCGCCGCAGTTCGGGCTGGCCGCGCTCGCCGAGGACGTCGAGCGCCTGCGCCACGTGCTGCGTCTCCAGAGCGGACCGACGCTCGTCGCCGGCCACTCCTACGGCGGGCAGATCATGACCGCGCTCGGCGCCGACGCCCCGAACGCCATCGGCCTCGTCTACATCGCGGCCTTCGGCCTCGACGAGGGCGAGTCGATCGGCGGGCTGCTCGCGCAGGGACCCCCGACACCGGCGCTGGCCAACCTCAGCATCGACGACAAGGGCTTTGCCTGGCTGCCCCAGGACGACTTCGTCGGCCACTTCGCCGCCGATGTCGACCCGGTGCAGGCGAGGGTCATGCACGCCGTCCAGCAGCCGCTGCACACCAATGCCCTCGCCGAGGTGATGGGCGCCCCGGCGTGGAAGTCGCTGCCGTCGTGGTATCTGGTTGCCGACGGTGACCAGGCGATCCCGCCCGACGCCGAGCGGCTGTTCGCCCAGCGCATGGGCGCGACCACGGTCGAGGTCGCGACCAACCACGTCGCGATGGTGTCCCACCCCGGCGACGTGGTCGAACTCATCGAGACCGCCGCCGCCGCGGTGCCGGTGGCAGGGACGTAGGCCTTCGCGCGCCTGGGAAGATCCGGGCGATGGCCAGCTACTCGATCAACGAGCGCGGCGTGGAGCGCGCGCGCCAGCTCATCGACGCCCGCCAGTACGTGCTCGACAGCGAGTGGGGCGCGGTCCAGCCGCGGGCCGCCGACGAGAACGCGTTCCTCGAGTCGCACTCATGGGACGAGTACTCCTCCTGGCACCTCGGGCTCACCGAGGGGGCGAGCGACGAGACCAAGGCGCGCTACGCGTTCGTCTACGGCGACTTCCGGCGCATCCACCGGATGGGCCTCATCGCCTGCCACTACCGCGCCGCCGAGTGGCGCCACAAGGAGATCGAGCTCGCTGCCCACGACCTCCTGCAGCTGCTCGACGCGAAGAGCGCGTAGGGGTGCCGCAGGCGGCACAGGCGGCGGAGCCGCCGCACACGCCGCCGGAGGCGGGGCCCCTGTCGCGACAGCGACTCGATCTCAGAAGTCGAGCGCGTGGACGCGCGTCGTGTAGTCGGTGAAGCCGATGGTGCGCTGGTCGCCCCAGACGTAGAGGATCCGGTTGGCCGCCTGCCCGAGGCCGCGCGGCGTGACCGGGCGGATGGCGTAGCCCGAGGGGTCGCTGGTCAGCTGGCGGTGCGTCCACGTGCGCCCCGAGTCCGGGGTGAACCACTGCTCGACCTGGTTCCAGTTGCCGATCGTGCGCGAGAGGTAGACGACGCGCGGGTCCTCGTGGTCGAGGCTCGCGCCGCCCGAGTGGAAGGACGGGCGCCCGACGCCCGCCTCGACGATCTTGCGGCTCAGCCACTTCGTGCCGTTGTGGTAGGCGTACCAGAAGGTGTCGCGGTTGTTGACCCGGCGCGTGTAGACGACCCGCGGCCGGCCGTCGGCGGTCAGGGCGATGTCGTGGCCCCAGGCGCGACCGCCGGCGTCGGAGTAGTTGTAGATGTGGTCGAGCTTGGAGGTGTGCAGCGGGATGTCCTTGAACGTCCCGAGCTTGCGCCCGTCCATGGCGTAGAGCGCCTCGTTCTCGTAGCGCGCGTAGTGGAGGCTGTTCTTCCAGTTCTCCGGGTGGCCGTCGGTGAAGATGCCGTGGATCCGGCGCTTGCCGTCGGTGACGTACTTCGTGTACGGGCGCTGGGCGTGGCCGAAGTAGACGAGCTCGCGGGCCGGCACCCAGTGGATGCCGTCGGTGGTGTAGGAGAAGGTCGGGTTCCAGGCGCCCCCGCGCCAGAAGAGCCACAGCTTGTCCTGCAGCTGCATCGGGTTCGGGTAGGTGTAGCCGAGGCCGCCGGGGACGTTGGTGTCGACGGTGTGGACCTGCCCGAAGCCGTTGATCGAGTACGGGTTCAGGGACACCATGTAGTGCATCGCCTTGGGGATGCCCGGCGGCGGCAGGTGGTGCCCGGAGTGCGGCGAGAAGAAGACCATGATGTGGCCGTCGTGGCGGAAGACGAGCGACGGGTTGTTGTGGTCGTCGCGTCCGAGGCCCTTGAAGATCACCCGCTTGGTGAGCTTGCCGTCGGCCGTGTAGCGGGCGACCCACACGTTGCCGGTCGTCGAGATCCAGCCCGTGAACGTGTCCCCGGCGTGCGAGATCGCTCGGGCGTCGCCGAAGTACGACCAGGATCCGGCTCCGAGCTCGCGGTCCACTGCCATGGGCTCCTCCTCGGGAACGTAGGAGCGACTCAGTATCGCGTCAGCGCAGCCGCGTGACCAGCAACGCGGAGCGGCGCTGCGCCGGGCGCCCGAAGCGCGCCCCGTTCCACGCCACGAGCGCCCCGCCGCGCGCCACCAGCCGTGCGGGGCCGGCCTCGGCGGCGGGCCACGCCGTCCCCAGCGCGACGGGGGCGGCGAACGGCGCGCCGGTCGTCGAACGCAGCGCGGCGACGGCCTGCTCGCGGCGCGCCGAGACCCGCTGCGACCACGCGACGAGCGCGCGCCCGTCGTCGTCGGTCGCCACGGACACGTGCTTGGCGCTCACGTCGCCGCCGAGCTCGCCGATCGCCGCCAGCGGCTGCCCCGGCGCGGCCTCGGAGAGGTGCACGCGCGCGCCGTGCACCTGGTCGCGCCAGGCGAGCAGCACGCGGCCCGCGGTCGTGACCGCCGCGCCGGCGATCGTCACCCCGCCGCCGGGGTTGACGTGCTCGGCCGGACCGAACGCGCCCGCGCTCGGCGCCCGGCGCAGCTGCAGCCCGTCGGCCGCGCGCAGGGGCACGTGCTGGGTGCTGTACGTCAGCGCCACCGCGCCGCCATCGCCGACGACGACCCTGGGCGCGTCGCTCGCGTCGCGGGCGAGGAGCCGCGGCGCGCCGAAGCGCTGCCCGGCCCCGCGCAGGGCCGCCCACACCGCGGGGCGGGCCGTCGAGCTCCAGGTCGCGGCGGCGTCGCCGCGCGCGCCGATGGCGACGGACACGCTCGTGCAGCACGGAAGGCGCACGAAGGAGGAGAGCGCCTGCGGCGGGCCGAACCGCGGTCCGCCCGGGCTCGCGCGTCGCGGCCTCCAGGCGCCAGCGCGCGCCGCGGTGGCGAAACCAGACGACGACCGCCGCGCCGCTGGAGGCGACGGCGGACGCCGCGAAGTCCGCGCGGGCGCCCGGGCGCCGAGAGCGCCTGCGGCCGCCCGAGCCGTCCGCGCGGGCCGAACGCGACCGCGCGGACGCTGCGCCGGGCGCCCCGTGCGCTCTGCACCACGATCAGGCCGGTGCCGTCGGCGGCGACGCCCGCGTCGACGGCGCGGTCGGCGGGGCTCGAGCGCATGAGCACCCGCGACGCCCCGAACGCGGCGCCCGGCGACGCGGAGCGCCGGCGCACGGCGGGGAGCGTCCCCGTGTCGGGCCGCGCGCTCGGGCTCACGACGAACGCCCGGCCGTCGCGACCGACCGCGAGGGCGGCGGCGACGTCGCGCGGCGCGATGACCTGGGCGGCGCCCGAGGGCGCGGCGGCGACGAGCATCAGCCCGATGGCCCAGCCACACGCGCGCGTCGGCTTCACGCATGGGGAACACCTCGCGCGGCGCGCAGGTTGCGGCGCGGGCGCGCGGCCGCTTGGCGCCGTCCGGGTGACGTTCGCGGCGGTTCGCGGCCAACTGCGCATCGAGGAGAAGGGAGGACCGGTGGTTCGCGGCGCGCGCCGTCGTCCTCGATCGCGCGCGTCTTGATGCACGAACCGCGCGTGTTCGCAACACCTCGCAGAGGGCCGCGAGGGGGTGGCCGCGCGATCGCATCCAGAGATCATTTGCGCGGCCACCCCTCGGCGGCGGCGGAAGGTGTTGCGGAACACGCGCGACGTGCTCGAGAACCTCCGCGCCCGCGGACGACGGCGCGCGCCACGACCGCCGCAACCTCCCTTCCCCTCGATGAGCAGTTGGCCGCGCAGCGACGCAAGCGCCCGCGGAGAACCGTGCGCCGGCAATCGATTATTGACGGCACCGGGTGCGCCGCATAGATTCGCGACCCATGCCCGGGTCCACGCTCCACGAGCATCCGGACGCCGGGCGCGAGGGGCTGCGCCGGGTCCTGGTCGACGGCGCGCCCGTCCTCGCCGTCGCGCGCGGGGGAGAGCTGCACCCGGTCGACGGCTCGCTGGCCGCGCTGCTCGGCGTCGGCCGCGAGCGCCTGCACGCGGCGGTCGACCGCGCTCTGCAGCGGCCCCCGCTGACCGCCCCCGCGCAGCTGCTGGCCCCGGTCGACGAGCAGGAGGTGTGGGCCAGTGGCGTGACCTACCGTCGCTCGGCCACGGCGCGTGTCGAGGAGTCCTCGGTGGGCGACGTCTACGAGCTGGTCTACGAGGCGCAGCGGCCCGAGCTGTTCCTCAAGGCGCCCGCGTCGCGCGTGCGAGAGCCCGGGGCGCCGCTGCGCATCCGCGCCGACTCGACCTGGGACGTGCCCGAGCCCGAGCTCGCGCTCGTCATCGACGCCCGGGGCGAGATCGTCGGCTATCTCGCGGCCGACGACCTCTCGTCGCGCTCGATCGAGGGCGCCAACCCGCTCTACCTGCCGCAGGCCAAGATCTACGACGACTCGCTCGGCCTGTCGGGCACGATCGTCCTGGCCCGCGACGCGCCCGACCCGCGCTCGGCGGCCATCGAGCTCGAGATCCACCGCGACGGCGAGCGGGTCTTCGCCGGCGAGACCTCGGTCAGCGAGATGAAGCGCGGCTTCGACGAGCTCGTGGCGGCGCTCTACCTCGAGCTGTCGTTCCCGGCCGGCGCGGTCCTGCTCACCGGCACCGGCGTCGTGCCGCCCGACGACTTCACGCTGCGCGACCGCGACCGCGTGCGCATCGCCGTCGAGGGCGTGGGCGTGCTCGAGCACGACATCTACCGCAGCAGCGGGTAGGGTCACGGCGTGCCACTATCGATAACTCGGCCGGGCAAGATCGTCTGCGTCGGGCTCAACTACCACGACCACGCCGAAGAGGGCGGTCAGGACCTTCCGAAGGCCCCGCTGCTCTTCGCCAAGTGGCCCAACACCCTGATCGGCGACGGGGAGCCGATCGTCCTGCCGGCCGAGTCCACCGAGGTCGACTACGAGGCCGAGCTGGGCGTCGTCATCGGGACGACGGCCAAGCACGTCTCCGAGCGCGACGCGCTCGACGTCGTCGAGGGCTACATCTGCGTCAACGACGTCACCGCGCGCGACCTGCAGTTCGGCGACGGGCAGTGGACGCGCGGCAAGTCGCCGGACACCTTCTGCCCGGTGGGCCCGCGGCTCGTGCCGCGCGAGGAGATCGAGGACCCGCAGGCGCTGGCCATCCGCTGCGTGCTCAACGGCCAGACGATGCAGGACTCCTCGACCAGCCAGATGATCTTCTCGGTCGCGGAGATCATCGCCTACGTCACGCGCGTCATCACGCTGGAGCCCGGCGACCTGATCGCCACCGGCACCCCGGCCGGCGTCGGCGTCTTCCGCGACCCCAAGGTGCTGCTGAAGGACGGTGACGAGGTCTCGGTCGAGATCGAGGGCCTCGGCACCCTGACCAATCCCGTCGAGAAGGAGCGTTGAACCGATGGCCTTCGTCCTCGTTGCCCGCCTGACCGCCAAGCGACGGCGAGCAGGATCGCGTCGCCGAGCTGATCCCGCAGCTCGCCGAGGCGTCGAGCGCCGAGCCCGGGAACGTCCACTACATCGCCCACCGCGATCCCGAGGACCCGCGCGATCTTCATCATGTACGAGCAGTACCGCGACAAGGCGCCTTCGAGGAGCACGGCCAGACCGAGCACTTCCAGACCCTCGGCGTCGGGCGAGATCTTCCCGCTCATGGAGGGCGAGCGCGAGCGCAGCTTCTACGAGACGTTCGCGTAGCGGTCGGCCTCGGGCGCTGGCGGCGCGCGCGGCGTCTAAGCATCACCGAGGGGAAGCGGCCCTGTGGTGGCGCGACCGTCGGCGGTCGTCCTCCGCGGGGGTGAGCTACCCGGACAATGCTGATTTGTACGGCTCCTGGCCGGAAAAGTCAGCACGCTTGCCGCGGAGCGCCGGTCACCAGGCTTCGCGGCGCTGCAGCGGACCGCAAGCGCGCTGCGGAAGCCCGCCTAGAAGACCGCGCGCCCGCCCGAGATGTCGAACGTCGCGCCGGTCGAGAACGTCATCCGCTCGCGAGGCCAGGAAGGCGACGAGCTCGGCGACCTCGGCCGGCTGGCCGAGCCGGTTCATCGGGATCTTGGACACCATGTAGTCGATGTGCTCCTGGCTCATCTGGTCGAGCATCGGCGTGGCGATCACGGCCGGGGCGACGCAGTTGACGAGCACGCCGGTGGTGGCGAGGTCCTTGCCGAAGGACTTCGTCATCCCGATGACCGCCGCCTTGCTGGCGGAGTACGCGGCCGCCATCGGGTTGCCCTCCTTGCCGGCGATCGAGGCGACGTTGACGATCCGCCCGCGCCCGCGGGGGACCATCACGCGGGCGGCCTCGCGGTTGAAGTAGAAGACGCCGTCGCAGTTGAGCGCGAAGACGCGCCGCCACTCGTCGTCTGAGACGTCGACGGTCCGCAGCGAGTCGCCGGCCGTGCCCGCGCAGCACACGACCGCGTCGAGCGGTCCCAGCTCGCTCTCGGCGCGGGCCACGGCGTCGGCCACCGAGCGCGAGTCGGTGACGTCGCCGTCGACCGCCAGCGCCCCGTCCGGGCTGGCGCCGGCGTTGAGGTCGACCGAGGCGACGGCGGCGCCGCGCTCCAGCAGCAGCGTGACCACCGCCGCGCCGATCCCGCTGGCGCCGCCGGTGACCAGCGCGACCTGGCCGTCGAACTCGCGCATGCTCAGCGCTCGACGTGCGTGGCGCCGCCCTCGGCCAGCACGAGGTCGCGCTCGCGGTCGGGCACGTGGTCGAGCGGCACCGGCGACAGCGCCTCGAAGAAGGTGACCCCGCTCTCCGAGTGCAGCTCGTGCTCGATGCCGCGGTTGACGCAGACCACGTCGCCGGGGTGCAGCTCGCGCGTCTCGTCGCCGATGGTCATCGTCACCGAGCCCTCGATGACGGCCATGAGCTGCTCGGTGTGCTCGTGGGCGTGGCGCTTGACCTGCTTGCCCGGCTCGTACTGCACGCGGCAGAGCAGGACCTGGTCGCCGCCGATGGCGTGCAGGCGCACGCCGTCGACGAACTCCCAGGCCTCGATGCCGTTCCAGGTGCCGAAGCCGGAGGACTCAGGCATCGACGCCCCAGAAGGCCTGGCCGCCGTCGGCGCTCAGCGTCGCCACCGAGATCTCCTCGTCGTAGATCACGCGCTTGCCCTCCCGGCGCGGCTCGCGCCTGGCGTCGAGCGCGCGCAGGACGCGCTCGGGCGTCGCGGGCATCTCGGTCACCCACACGCCGACCGCGTCGTGGATCGCCGCCGCGATGGCGGGCGGCTGGGCGTTGTTGGCCATCTCGCCGATGGCCTTGGCGCCGAACGGGCCGTCGACCGACGGGTTCTCGAGGATCACGTTGTCGAACTCTGGCAGGTCCTCGAGCGACGGGAAGAGGTAGGTGCCGAACTGCTCGCCGCGGTGCTCCACCGACGGGTAGTACGGATACGAGCTCTCCAGCAGGCCGAGCCCGAGGCCCATCATCGCGCCGCCCTCGATCTGGCCCTCGACGAGCGTCGGGTTGATGGCCCGGCCGACGTCGTAGACCTGGAGCATCTTCAGCACCGTCGTCTCGCCCGTCTCGTCGTCGACCTCGACGTCGATGACGCACGCCGCGTAGGAGATGGCCGAGTGCGGCTCGGCGGTGACCGAGCCGTCGTCGTCGTCGACCTCGGCCAGCGGCTTGAGCGCCGTCCCGTTGCCGGTGATGAGCTCGCCGTAGACGTAGGTCGCCGCCCCGGCCACGTCGGGGATCGAGATCTTGCGGTCCGGCGCGCCCTTGGCCAGGACCTCGCCGTCGACGATCTCGAGGTCGTCGGCGGAGATCTCGAGCTCCTTGGAGGCGATGTCGAGGATCCGCTCGCGCGCCTTCTCGGCCGCGTAGCGGACCGCGTTGCCGCCGATGAAGGTGCCGCGCGACGCGAAGGTCCCGGTGCACACGGCCGACGAGTCGGTGTTCGAGTTGTCCATCGTCACCCAGTCGAAGGGGACGCCGAGGGCGTCGGCCACGATCTGGGTGTGGACGGTCTTCGAGCCCTGGCCGATGTCGACCGTCCCGGCGAAGACGTCGACGCGCCCGTCGGGCTTGAGCTTGATCCACGCCTGGCTGGGGTCGCCGTTCTGGTTCATGCCGGTCGGGTACTCGATCGTCGCGAAGCCGCGACCGCGGTGCTTGGCCATCAGCGCGCTCCTCCGTTGGTCGCCCGGTAGGTGGCGAGATGCTCGCCGTCGTCCGGGGCCTGCTGGGCGACGAGGTGCTCGGGCAGCAGCTCGCCGCTGCGCCGGTCGGGCGTCATGGCCCGGTAGGCCTCGCCGAGCTCGTAGCCGGCGGCGTCGGCCGCCGCGAGCGTGACCGGGACCGTGGACGGGTCGTGCATCACCACGCGGTTGCCGGTGGTGTCGCCGATGCGGTTGGCGTTCTTCAGGCGCAGCTCGAGCGGGTCCATGCCCAGCTGCTCGGCGATGCGGCTCATGTGCATCTCGACGGCCAGCGAGACCGAGGTCACGCCGAAGCCGCGCATGGCCGTGGTCGGCACGCGGTTGGTGAAGAGGACGAAGCCGTCGAAGCGCAGGTTGGGGATCGTGTAGGCGCCGGTGTGGTGGAAGGCGTGCTTGGTCAGCCCGTAGGGCGAGAAGCGCGCGTAGGCGCCGGCGTCGTGCAGGGTCAGCGTGCGCCGGCCGAGGATCCAGCCGTCGCTGGTCACCGCGTCGCGGATCTCGATGTGCCACGGCGCGCGCGTCGAGGAGGTCAGGAACTCCTCCTCGCGGGTGAAGCGCCACTTGACCGGCCGGCGCGCCTGGATGGCCAGCAGCGCGCAGATCGTCTCGGTGGCCGTGTCGACCTTGCCGCCGAAGCCGCCGCCGACGGTGCCGCCGACGAACTTCAGCTTGTTCAGCGGCCACTGCAGGTGGGCGGCGACGACGCCCATCGAGAAGTACATGGCCTGGGTGCAGGAGTAGATGGTCAGCCGCCCGCTGGGCTCGGGGACCACGAGCGAGACCTGCGTCTCCATCGGCGCGTGCTCGATCGCCTGCGGGCGGTAGACGCCCTCGACGATGAGGTCGGCGGCGTCGAAGGCCGCGTCGACGTCGCCCTTGCGCACGCGGCGGTGGTTGTGGGGGCCGAAGTGCGGATAGATCGGGCCCCACTGGTGGAAGTGCTCGGGGGCGCCGGGGTCGGCGGCGGTGCGGATGTCGAGGATCGGCTCGCGCTCCTCGAACTCGACCTCGATCGCGTCGACCGCGGCCTGGGCGATCTCCTCGGACTCGGCCGCCACGGCCGCGATCGGCTGGCCCTTCCAGCGCACGTCGTCCCCCGGCAGCAGCGGCTCGTCGGCGGGGACGCCGAGGCCCTCGAGGTGCCCGTAGACGTTGTGGGGCACGTCCTCGTGGGTGACGATCGCGTGCACCCCGGGGATCGCGCGGGCCTTCGCGGTGTCGATCGAGACGATGCGCGCGCTGTGGTGCGGCGAGCGCAGCGCCTTGCACCACAGGGTGCCGTGGACGCGGACGTCGTCGACGTACTGGGTGCGGCCCGTGACGTGGGCGATGCCGTCGTAGCGGGGCAGGCGGGCGCCGACGGCCTTCATGCCGGGCTCCCCGGGATCAGGGTGACGGCGTCGTCGCCCTGCGGATCGGTGTCGGCCGAGGCGTGCGCGGGCGACGTGTCCCCGCGGACGGCGGCCGTGACCGCGTCGACGATCTTCACGTAGCCGGTGCAGCGGCACAGGTGGCCGTTGAGGGCCTCGATCACCTCCTCGCGCTCGATGCTGCCGTCGCCGCGCTCGACGAGCGCCTGGGCGGCCATCACGAAGCCCGAGGTGCAGAAGCCGCACTGCGCGGCGTAGTGCTCGTGGAAGGCCGCCTGGACCCCGGAGAGGTCGTCGGGCTCGCCGAGGCCCTCGACGGTGGTGATCTGCGCGCCCTCGACGGCGCCGACCGCGAGCAGGCACGAGCGCCGCGGGGCGCCGTCGACCAGCACGGTGCAGGCGCCGCAGCCGCCCTGCTGGCAGCCCGCCTTCGGGCTGGTCACGAAGAGCTCCTCGCGCAGGACGTGCAGCAGGGTCGTGAGCGGGGGCGCGCCCACGTCGTGCTCGGTGCCGTTGACCGTGAGTCTCATCGTTCTCCTTCAGCGCAGGTCGTCGAGGGCGCGGCGGACGAGCACGGGCAGCGTCCGGCTGCGGTACCAGCTCGACGCGAGGGCATCGTCGTGGGGGGTGACGTCGTCGAGCACGCGCTCGGCGGCGGCGGCGCTGTCGGCGCCGTCGGCGACCGCGCCCTCGACCGCGCGGCTGCGCACGGCGGTGGGCCCGGCGCCCGAGACGGCGACGCGCAGCTCGCCGCCGACGCGCGCGGCACAGACGCGCATGATCGTGTAGGCGTGGGCGTGGGGGCGGCGGACGCTCGCGCTCGCGCCGGCCTCGGGATCGGCGAGCTCGACGTCGAGCACGAGGCGCCCGGCGGGGCCCGCGGCGAGGAAGTCCTCGACCGGCTCGGTGCGCTCTCCGCCGGCGCCCGTCGAGCGCACCTGCGCGTCGAGGACGAGCAGCGCCGCCTGCAGGTCGCCGCGCGGGGACTCGGCCCCCGGCGGCGCGCACAGGTTGCCGCCCAGCGTGGCCTGGCCGCGGATCTCGAGGTCCGCGAGGCCGCGCGCGCAGGTCCCCAGCGGCTCGACGGCGTCCTGCAGGTCGGCGACCGACGTCGTCGCGCCGATCGTCGTGCGCCCGCCCTCGCTGCGCACGCCCGACAGGCCGGCGCGGCCGATGAGCAGGGCCCGGCGGGGCCGCAGGCGCCCGTGCGTGATGTCGGGCATGACGATCGTCCCGCCCGCGACGACGGTGACGCCCGACCCATCGCCGAAGGCGCTCACCGCCTCCTCACGCGACGCCGCGACGATCACTTCCGGCGCCTCAACGACCCCCATTGATGCCCTCTCTTCTCCGACGGCAAAGACTGGACGAGGGCTCTTATACATGACCCTCCCGGGGCAGTCCACCGATTATCGTTAGCAACAGATCGATCAATGTCGACTAGGCTGATCGGGTGACGAGCGGCACGGGCTTCCAGTCGATCGGCGACCTGGAGGACGCGCTCCTGCGCCAGTCCTACCTGCCCCAGCGGGGCCTCGCGACGGCCGTCTTCCTGTCGCTGGCGATCGAGAAGCCCCTGCTCCTGGAGGGCGAGGCGGGCGTCGGCAAGACCGAGCTGGCCAAGGCGCTGGCGCGCGCCTGCGGCGCCCGGCTGATCCGCCTTCAGTGCTACGAGGGCCTCGACGTCTCCCACGCCGTCTACGAGTGGAACTACGCCCGCCAGCTGCTGCACATCCGCGCCGCGCAGGAGGGCGCGGTCGACGAGCAGGAGCTCTTCGGGCCCGACTTCCTCATCCGCCGCCCGCTGCTGGAGGCGATCACCTCCGAGGAGCCCGTCGTCCTGCTCATCGACGAGATCGACCGCGCCGACGACGAGTTCGAGGCCTTCCTGCTCGAGGTCCTCTCGGACTTCCAGATCACGATCCCCGAGATCGGGACCATCGAGGCGCGCCGGCGCCCGACGGTCATCCTCACCTCCAACCGCACGCGCGAGCTGCACGACGCGCTCAAGCGCCGCTGCCTCTTTCACTGGATCTCGCACCCGGCGCTCGAGCGCGAGGTCGAGATCCTGCGCCTGCGCGTGCCCGGCGTGTCCGAGCGGCTGGCCGCCGAGACGGCGTCGTTCGTCGCCGGCCTGCGCGGCCTCGACCTGGCCAAGGCGCCGGGCGTGGCCGAGACGATCGACTGGACGCAGGCGCTCGTCGCCCTCGGCTGCGAGGAGCTCGACGCGGCCGTCGTCGAGCAGACCCTGGGCGCCGTCCTGAAGTACTACGAGGACTTCGACCTCGTCCGCGACGACGCCGTCGTCGCGCTGATCGGCGAGGCGCGCGCGGCGGCCGCGGCCGCCGGCGCGTGAGCGAAGCCCTCACACGCCACCTCGTCACCTTCGGCCGCGTGCTGCGCGAGGCCGGCCTCGAGGTCGGGCCGGGGCGCATGGAGGACGCGCTGCGCGGCCTGGACCGCGTCGACATCACGCGCCAGGACGACGTCTACTGGACGCTGCGCACCACGCTCGTGGCCCGGCGCGAGGACCTCGAGCCCTTCGACCGCGCCTTCGAGGCCTGGTTCCTGCGCCGTTCCGTGCGCGTCCCGGCGCGCCGCGAGGTCGATCCGCGCTCGATGCACAAGGACGCAGCGCGCGTGCGCCGCGACCCGCGCGCGGGCCGCGAGGCGGCGCCGGCCGACGGCGAGCCCGACAGCATCGGCCACAGCGCCCACGAGGTCCTGCGCCACAAGGACTTCGCGGCCATGACCCCCGAGGAGCTCATCGCGGCGCGCGCGCTCATCGCCGCGATGGTCACCGACCGCCCGACGCGCCGCTCGCACCGGCTGCGCGCGCACCGGCGCGGGCACGTGCTGCACATGCGCGCCCTGGCGCGCGACGCGCTGGCCACCGGCGGCGACCCTGTGCGCCGGCGCTTTCGCCGCCGCACGCAGGCGCCGCGCAAGCTCGTGGTGCTGTGCGACGTGTCGGGCTCGATGGAGCCCTACACCCGCGCGCTGCTGCTCTACCTGCACGCGATGGTCCGCTCGGGGCGCGGGGTCGAGGTCTTCGCCTTCGGCACGCGCCTGACGCGCCTGACCGCCGAGCTGCGCACCCGCGACCCCGAGGTGGCGCTGGCGCGCGCGGCCGACCGCGTGGTCGACTGGGCCAGCGGCACGCGCATCGGCGCCTCGCTGAAGCGCTACAACGACGTCTGGGGGCGCCGCGCGCTGACCCGCGGCGCGGTGGTGCTGATCGCCTCCGACGGGTGGGAGCGCCAGGACCACGAGCTCGTGGGGCGCGAGATGGCGCGCCTGCACCGCGCGGCCTACGCGGTGGTGTGGGTCAACCCGGTCAAGGGCAGCCCGGACTACCAGCCGCTGGCCGCCGGCATGCGCGCCGCGCTGCCCTCGATCGACCGCTTCGTGGCCGGCCACAACCTCGCGAGCCTCGAGGCGCTCGCCGGCCTGCTGACGAGGATCGAGCGCCGACACGGCCGCTGAACGGCCCTTCCATCGCCGCACCGGCACCTGTTAGGTTCGCGCCCGGTCGCAGGCAATCGATAATTAGGAGAGGGGTCGCCATGGGAGTCCAGGTCAAAGCGGACGCCTTCCTCGAGCTGGTCGACGAGAGCGCCGAGGTCGAGCAGCTCGGGACCGGCTTCACCTTCACGGAGGGGCCGATCTGGAACCCCGACGGCTTCCTGCTCTTCAGCGACATGCCCGGCGACGTGCGCCGGCGCTGGGACCCGGACTCGGGGGTCAGCGAGGTCGCCAACCCGTCCAACAAGGGCAACGGGATGACGATCGACAACGACGGCCGGCTGGTCGTCTGCGAGCACGTCACGAGCTCGGTCGTGCGCATGGACCCCGACGGCAGGGGCGGCGGGCGCGAGGTGCTCGCGACCCACTACGAGGGGCGCGAGCTCAACAGCCCCAACGACGTCGTGGTCAAGAGCGACGGCGCCATCTACTTCACCGACCCCACCTACGGCCGCATGCCGGGCTTCGGCATCGAGCGCGAGCAGGACCTCGACTTCCAGGGCGTCTACCGCATCGCCCCGGGCGGCGGGGACCCGCAGCTGCTCGTCGACGACTTCGCCCAGCCCAACGGGCTGTGCTTCTCGACCGACGAGTCGCTGCTCTACATCAACGACACCACGCGGGCGCACATCCGCGTCTTCGACGTGCAGTCCGACGGCACGATCGCGAACTCGCGCGTGCTGGCCGACGGCATCGGCTCGGGCAGCCTGGAGATCGGCGACCTCGTGGACGGGATGAAGCTCGACGAGCGCGGCAACGTGTGGGTCACCGGGCCCGGCGGCGTGTGCGTCTTCGACCCCGACGGCAACCACATCGGCACCGTCGAGGTCCCCGAGAACGTCGGCAACATCAACTGGGGCGGACCCGACTGGAACTAGCTCTTCATCCCCGCGACGTCCTCGATGTACCGCATCCAGTGCAAGGTCTCCGGCAACCGACTCCCCTACATGAGGTGAACCGCACGTGAGCGACGAAGTGCTCCAGCTCGACCCCAAGCGCTCCGCGCTGATCATCCAGGACCTCCAGAACGACGTGATCATCGAGGGCGGGGCGTTCGCGGAGTCGGGCGCGCCGGCGCCACGCCATCGGCGCAGAACGTCGTCGGCAACGTCGCCGACCTCGCCGCGGCCTGCCGCGCGGCGGGCGTCCCGGTCATCCACGTCTGGTACATCGTCGAGCCGGGCGCCCCGGGCCTGAAGCAGAACGCGCCGCTCTTCCAGGGCGTCAAGGAGGCCGACGCGCTCGTGCGCGGCACGTGGGGCGCGGCCCCGGCCGAGGGCCTCGAGGCCCAGGACGGCGACCACGTCGTCGAGAAGATGCGCATGAACGGCTTCTACGAGACGCGCCTGGACATCCTCCTGCGCGGCCTGGGGGCCGACACGATCATCGTCTCGGGCGCGTGGACGAACATGTCCATCGAGCACACCGCGCGCCACGGCGCCGACGCCGGCTACGAGGTCGTCGTCCCCTCCGACGGCACCTCGACCACCGGCGAGGAGTGGCAGAACGCGGCGCTCAACTACGCGATGACCAACGTGGCCAAGGTCGCCACCTGCGCAGAGATCAAGGCCGCCCTCGGATCGTGACCGCCCTGCAGAGCGACCTCGTCCTGCGCCAGGGGTACATCGACGGCGCCTGGGTCGACGCCGACTCGGGCGCCACCTTCGCCGTCACCAACCCGGCCTCGGGCGAGGTCGTGGCCGAGGTGCCGCGCATGGGCGCGGCGGAGACGCGGCGCGCGATCGAGGCCGCGCAGCGCGCGCTGCCGGGCTGGCGCGGGATGCTGGCCAAGGAGCGCGCGGCCATCATGCGCCGCTGGGCCGACCTGATGATGGACCGCCAGGAGGACCTCGCCGCGCTGCTGACGACCGAGCAGGGCAAGCCGCTGGCCGAGTCGCGCGTCGAGATCGCCTACGCGGCGAGCTTCCTCGAGTGGTTCGGCGAGGAGGCCAAGCGCGTCTACGGCGACACCATCCCGACCTACATGCGCGACCGGCGCATCGTGGTGGCCAAGGAGCCGGTCGGCGTGACCGCCGGGATCACGCCGTGGAACTTCCCCGCCGCGATGCCGACGCGCAAGGCCGCGCCGGCGCTGGGCGCCGGGTGCACGATGGTGCTCAAGCCCGCCGAGCAGACGCCGCTCAGCGCGCTGGCCGTCATGCGCCTGGGCGAGGAGGCCGGGCTGCCGCCGGGCGTGCTGAGCATCGTCACCGGCGACGCCGACGACGCGCCGGTCATCGGGCGCGAGATGACCTCCAACCCGATCGTGCGCAAGCTCGGCTTCACCGGCTCGACCGAGGTCGGCAAGCTGCTCATGGCCCAGTGCGCCGGGCAGATCAAGAAGGTCTCCCTCGAGCTGGGCGGCAACGCGCCGTTCATCGTCTTCGACGACGCCGAGCTCGAGGCCGCCATCGCCGGCGCGCTGACCTGCAAGTACCGCAACTCGGGCCAGACCTGCATCTCGGCCAATCGGATCCTCGTGCAGGACGCGATCTACGACGACTTCCTGGCGGGCTTCACCGAGGGCGTGACGCGGCTCGTCGTGGCCGACGGCTTCACCGAGAACGTCAACGTCGGGCCGCTCATCGACCTGCCCGGCATCGAGAAGGTCAAGCGCCACGTGGACGACGCGCGCGAGCACGGCGCCGAGCTGCTGCTCGGCGGCGAGCGCCACGAGCTGGGGCCGCAGTTCTTCGAGCCGACGGTGATGACCGGCATCACCGACGCGATGGCGATGAGCAGCGAGGAGACCTTCGGGCCCGTCGCCGGCATCAGCCGCTTCGCCACCGAGGAGGAGGCGGTGGGCAAGGCCAACGACACGCCGTACGGCCTGTCGGCCTACTTCTACTCGCGCGACATGGGCCGCATCTGGCGCGTCTCGGAGGCGCTCGAGTACGGCATCCTCGGCATCAACACCGGCGTGGTGTCGACCGAGGTCGCGCCCTTCGGCGGCGTCAAGGAGTCGGGCATCGGCCGCGAGGGATCGAAGTACGGCATCGACGAGTGGCTGGAGACCAAGTACCTGTGCATGGGAGGCGTCTGAGTTGATCGTCGAGGAGCGCACCTACCACGTCTTCACGGGCAAGCTGCCCGAGGTCGTGCGGCTCTACGCCGAGGAGGGCACGCTCATCCAGCAGGAGCACCTGGGCAACCTCATCGGCGCCTTCACCGTCGACGTCGGCGACGTCAGCTCGATCGTCCATCTGTGGGGCTACGACTCCTACGCCGAGCGCGAGCGCCGGCGCGCGCTGCTGCAGGCCGACCAGCGCTGGAAGGACTTCCTGGCCAAGACTCCAGCCGCTGATCCACACCCAGCGCACGCGCATCCTGCTGCCGACGTCGTACTCGCCGGTCCGGTGAGCGCGCTCACGGCAAGGTCGCGATCGTCACCGGCGGCGCGCAGGGCATCGGCCGGGCCATCGCCGACGCGCTCGCGGCCGACGGCGCGCGGATCGTGATCGCCGACCTCGCGGGCGCCGAGGACGCCGCGGCCGACTTCCCCGACGGTGTCGGCCTCACCGTCGACGTCGCCTCCGAGGACGACGTCGCGCGCATGGCGGCGCGAGACGGTGCAGCGCTGCGGTGCGATCGACATCCTCGTCAACAACGCCGGCCTCTACGCGTCGCTGGCCATGCGGCCGTTCGAGCAGATCCCGGTGGCGGAGTGGCGCCAGGTCATGGACGTCAACGTCCTGAGCATGTTCCTGACCTGCCGCGCCGTCGTGGCGCAGATGCGCGCCCAGGGCGGCGGGCGGATCGTGAACATCTCCTCGGGCACGCCCTTCCGCGGCGTGCCCTTCCTGCTGCACTACGTGACGAGCAAGGGCGCGATCGTGGCCCTCACGCGCGCGCTGGCCAAGGAGCTCGGCGCCGACGAGATCCTCGTCAACTGCGTGGCGCCCGGCTTCACCATGAGCGACGGCGTGCGCGAGCACCCCGAGGTCGTCGAGGCGCTGCAGGACGTCTCGGTCAGCGCGCGCACGCTCAAGCGCGACCAGGTGCCCGCGGACGTCGTCGGCGCGGTGGCCTTCCTGTGCGGGCCGGGCGCGACGTTCATCACCGGCCAGACCATGGTCATCGACGGAGGCCAGTACTTCCATTGAGGCTCTCGCTCACCGAGCACCCCGAGGGCGCGGAGCCGACCGGCCCCAACCGCGTCGTGCACGAGCTCGACGATGGCCGCGCGCTCGTGTGGGAGCTCGGCGACGAGGCGCCCGCGGGCGCCCTGCTCTCCGCGGCGGTCGATCTCGACGACTCGACCGAGTGGCTCATGCGCTGCGACCGCGTCGACTTCGAGCCGGGCGCCATCGCCTACCGCCACACCCATCCGGGCCCGGGCATCCGCTACCTGCTCTTCGGCGAGATCACCATCGACTCGCTGGGCGCCGAGCACACGCTGGGCCCGGGCGAGGCGTGGTTCGAGCGCGGGCCCGACCCGGTGCTGGCCACGACGGCGCCGGACGAGCCCTCGGCCTTCGTACGCGTCATGCTGCTGCCCGTGGAATGGGCCGGCCAGCGCACGATCAAGTACGTCGATCCCGCCGACGCCGACAAGCCCAAGACCCAGCGCGCGACGATCTTCCTCGAGCAGCCGGTGCGCCGTTGACGCGCAGCGGCGGGCAGGTCCTGGTCGACCAGCTCGTGCTGCACGGGGCCGACCTGGCCTTCGGCGTCCCCGGCGAGAGCTACCTGGCCGTCCTCGACGCGCTCCACGACGCGCCGCTGCGGCTCATCGTCACCCGCCACGAGAGCGGCGCGGCGAACATGGCCGAGGCCTACGGCAAGCTCACCGGCCGCCCGGGCGTGTGCATGGTCACGCGCGGGCCGGGGGCCACGCAACGCCTCCAACGGCGTGCACACCGCCTTCCAGGACTCGACGCCGATGCTGCTGCTCATCGGGCAGGTGGCGCGCGACACGATCGGGCGCGAGGGCTTCCAGGAGCTCGACTACCGCGCGATGTTCGGGGCGATCGCGAAGTGGGCGACGCAGGTCGACGACGCCGCGCGCCTGCCCGAGATCGTCGCCCGCGCGTTCGCCGTGGCGACCTCCGGGCGGCCCGGGCCGGTGGTCGCTCGCGCTGCCCGAGGACATGCTCTCGCGAGAGGTCGACGTGCCCGACGCGCGCCGCGCACCGGCCGCTCGCCGGCCCGCGGCGCCGGCGCCGGCCGACGATGGCGCGCCTGGGCGAGCTGCTCGCGCAGGCGCGCGCGCCGCTGGCCATCGTGGGGGAGGGCGGCTGGACGGCGCGGACCGGCGCCGACGTCGCCGCCTTCGCCGAGGCCCAGGCGCGTCCCGGTCGCCGCCTCGTTTCGCTGCCAGGACTACGTCGACAACGCGTCGCCCGCGTACGCGGGGCACGCCGGGCTGGCGATGGACCCGGCGCTGGCCACGCGCATCCGCGAGGCCGACGTGCTGCTGGCCATCGGCGGGCGCCTGGGCGAGATCCCCACCGCCGGCTACACGCTCGTGCGCCCCGGCGCGCCGACCCAGCGCCTGGTCCACGTGCATCCCGATCCCGACGAGATCGGCGCCGTGTACCCGACCGAGCTGGGGATCGTGGCCGGCCTCGAGGCCTTCGCGGCGGCCGCACGCGCGCTCGAGCCGGCGGGCGCCGAGGCCCGCGCCGGGCTGCTGGAGGCCGCGCGCGGCGAGTACGAGCGCAACCTCGGCGAGGCGCGCGAGCTGCCCGGGCCCCTGCAGATGTCCGCGGTGATGGCGACCCTGCGCGACCGCCTGCCCGACGAGGCGATCCTCACCAACGGCGCCGGCAACTTCAGCGTGTGGGCGCACCGCTACTACGAGTTCCACCGCTACCCGACGCAGCTGGGCCCGCGCAGCGGCTCGATGGGCTACGGCGTCCCGGCCGCGGTCGGCGCCAAGGCCGTGCACCCCGACCGGCCGGTCGTGTGCCTGGCCGGCGACGGCGACTTCCTGATGACCGGCCAGGAGCTGGCCACCGCGGTCCAGGAGGAGCTGCCCGTCGTCGTGCTCGTGGTCAACAACGCGATGTACGGCACGATCCGCATGCACCAGGAGCGCCACTACCCCGGCCGGGTGGTCGGCACCGACCTGCGCAACCCCGACTTCGTGGCCTACGCGCGCGCCTTCGGCGCGCACGGCGCGCTGGTCGAGCGCTCCGAGGACTTCCCCGCCGCCCTCGACGAGGCCCTGGAGTGCGGGCGCCCGGCGCTCATCGAGCTGCGCGTCGACCCGCAGGCGATCACGCCGCGCCAGACGCTCGACGAGATCCGGGCGGCCGCGTCGTGAAGCGCCGCGAGGTCATGGTCGAGGGCGTGGCGGAGCCGATCAGCCACTACGCCCACGCGGTCGTGTCGGGCGACACGCTCTACGTCTCGGGCATCGTCCCCGTCGACGCCTCCGGCGCGCTCGTCGGCGGCGACGACGTCGTGGCCCAGGCGCGGGAGGTGTTCGCCATCATGGAGCGCGTGCTGGCCGCCGCCGGAGCCACGCCCGCCGACGTCGTCAAGGTCACCGTCTACCTGCTCGACGTCGACGACCGACCGCTCATCAACCCCGTGCGCCAGGAGTTCTTCGGCTCCACGCGCCCCGCGAGCACGCTGGTCGAGGTCAGCCGCCTCGCCGTCCCCGGGGCGCGGCTGGAGATCGAGGCCATCGCGCACCTGCACCGGTGAACGCGACGGAGATCGCGGCGCGGGTCGCCGCCGGCGAGCTCGGCGCCGAGGAGGTGGTGGCCGATGCGCTGGCGCGGATCGCCGCGCGGCCCGAGCTCAACGCGGTCATCACGACGTGCGAGGAGCAGGCGCTCGCCCGGGCCCGCGCGGGCGTGCGCGGCGCGCTGGCCGGGGTGCCGGTGCTCGTCAAGGACCTCATCGACACCGCGGGTGTGCGGACGACCTACGGCTCGTCGATCTACGCCGACCACGTGCCCGAGCGCACGGCGCCCGCGGTGACCGCGCTCGAGGCCCAGGGCGCGATCGTCGTGGGCAAGGCCAACCTCGACGAGTTCGCGTGGGGCGTCTGCGGTCAGAACACGTTCTACGGCGACACCGTGAACCCGACCGCGCCCGACCGCGTGGCCGGCGGCTCGAGCAGCGGCAACGCCGCGGCGCTGGCGGCGGACATGGTCCCGCTGGCGCTCGGGACCGACACGGGCGGCTCGGTGCGCATCCCGGCCGCGGCGTGCGGGGTGGTGGGACTCAAGACGGCGCTCGGCGCGGTGCCGACCGAGGGCGTCTTCCCGCTGGCGGAGAGCTTCGACACCGTCGGCCCGATGGCGCGGACGGTCGCCGACTGCGCGCTGGCCCACTCGGTGCTGACCGCGACCGAGGTCCCGGCGCCGGCCATCGCGGGGCTGCGCATCGGCGTGCTGACGGCCTATCCGGACCTCGCGCCGCCCGAGGCGCCGGCCGAGCGCGACGAGCGCGCGCTCGTCCACGTCGAGCGCCTGCGCGCGCTCGGAGCCGACGTCCGCGAGCTCTCGCTACCGGTGCCGAACAGCGACACGTGGGCCGTCTTCTACGCCGACACCGCCGTGGCGCACGCGGCCACCTTCCCGAGCCGGCGCGACGAGTACGGGCCGCTGATCCGGGCCAAGCTCGACCACGCCATCACCGTGACCGCCGAGCAGGCCGGCGACGGCCGCCGGGCGCTGGCCGAGTGGCGCGAGCGCGCGGCCCGCGAGCCCGACGTCGACCTCGTGCTCGCGCCGACCCTCGGCTACGACGACCTGCCGCCGGTGGGCGTCGACGAGCTCGGCGTGCGGCTGCCCTTCTCGGCCTACGCGCGGGCCTTCAGCTACCTCGGCTGGCCGGCCATCGCCATCGGTCCGCTGCAGCTCGCCGGCCGCGACGCGGCGGTCGTCATCGGCGCGGCGCTCGCCCTGGAGCGCGAGGGCGGCGTGCGTTAGCGTCGGCCCATGCGCGCGACCCGCTTCACCCACGTGAGCATCCACGCCGACGACCTCGAGGAGTCGGCGCGCTTCTACGTCGACCTGTTCGGCATGCGGCGCGTGCCGGCGCCGGACTTCGAGCACCCGGTCGTGTGGCTCGAGGTCGGCGACCAGCAGCTGCACCTCTTCCATCGCGACACCCCGGCGCCCGAGTTCCACCACATCGGCCTCGACGTCGACGACTTCGAGGCGGCCTACACCGTGGCCCTCGAGCGCGGGCTCTTCGACCGCGACGCGTGGTCGCCCAACGTGCGCGTGCTCAACGACGGCGCCGTGCAGATGTACCTGCGCGACCCCGCGGGCAACCTCGTCGAGGTCAACTGGCCCGACGCGAGCACGCTCGATCGCTCCGTCGTGACGGCCATGAAGAGCATCGCCGACGAGCGTCCGCAGAGCGACGAGGCGATGCGCTCGACGCTCTATCCGGAGCGCCAAGTCCCGGCGTAGCGCGCCCGCGCCGGGCAAGTACCGATTCTCGATAGTTCTTCTTGCAACATGGTTCGGGCTGGGTTAGGTTCGGCCCGCGTGACGGGATTCGCTGCATACGGGTCACTGCGCCACGTCGGTCGTGCCGTGCTGCTCGCCATCGTGGTCTTCCCGGCGATCTGGGTGCTGTTCATCGCCTCGGGGACGAGCTTCGGCCCCGCGATCGACGACCCCAAGGACTTCTTCATCACGCTGCTCAACGGGCTCACCGCGGCGGCGCTGTACTTCGTCGTGGCCAGCGGCTTCACGCTGATCTTCGGGCTCATGCGCGTGGTCAACATGGCCCACGGGGCGTTCTTCCTGCTCGGCGGCTACGTCGCGCTGCGCACGCAGCGCAACATGGTCGGCGGCGACGCGGGGCTCGGCCTGTCGAGCGCCCAGGTGAGCCTGGCCGAGTGGGTCGTCCCGGCGATCGCCGGCGTCGCGGTCGTCGCCGGGGTCGGGCTGCTCATGCAGCAGCTCTTCCTGCGCTGGAACCAGGGCCAGGACCTGCGCCAGGCGCTGATCACCATCGCGATCGCGATCATCCTCGCCGACCAGATGCTCGCCCACTACGGCGGCGTCGCGCAGGACATCTCGTGGCCGGGGACGTTCGACAAGTTCGTCAATCTCCACGTCTACGGCATCCAGTACACGATGACGCGCCTGGTCATCCTGGGCTTCGGCCTCGTCATAGGCGGCGCGTTGTGGTTCTGGCTGCAGAAGACGCGCAGTGGGATGGTCATCCGCGCGGGGGTCGACGACCGCGACATGGTCTCCGCGATGGGGATCAACATCCAGCTGACGTTCGCCATCGCCTTCGTCGTCGGGTCGGCGCTGGCGGGCTTCGGCGGGGTCATCGGCGGGTCGTTCGCGAGTCTCGCGCCGGGCGTCGACGCCAACTGGCTGCTGAACTCGCTCGTCGTCGTGATCATCGGCGGGATGGGCTCGCTGGGCGGCGCCGCGATCGGATCGCTGCTGCTCGGGCTGACGACGAACTTCGCGGCCGCCTACCTGCCGGCCAACTACACCTACTACTCGATCATCTTCACGTTCGTCCTGCTGGCGATCGTGCTCGCCGTCCGTCCCCTCGGGCTCTTCGGCCGCCCCGCATGAGCTCCTCTGCCAGCTCGCGGCTGTCCGCCGATCGCATCGCTGGAGGGATCTTCGTCGTACTCGCGCTGTTCGCGCCGCTGATCTTCACCGAGTACTGGGTGGCGACGCTGCTGACCCAGATGCTCTTCCTGGGCGTCGTGGCCGCCAGCCTCATCTTCCTCTCGGCCTACGGCGGCATGGTCTCGCTGGCGCAGGTGTCGCTGTACGGCGTCGCGGGGTTCGTGCTGGGCAACCTGACCACCAACGGCAACACGAAGGGGCTCAACCTCGGCTGGGCCGAGGCCCCGGGCATCGTCGTGGCGCTCGTCATCGCCGTGTTCGTCGCCTTCGTCTTCGGCGCGCTGGCGAGCCGCAGCTACGGCATCTACTTCCTGATGATCACGCTCGTCCTCTCGGTCATCGCGAACCTGTTCTTCGGCCAGGTCACGAGCGTGTCGGGCTTCGGCGGCATCAGCGGCATCCCGATCCCCGACTTCCTCAGCCGCACGGCCCATCCCGACCGCCTGTACTTCGTCACGCTCGCGGTCGCGCTGATCGTCTACGCCCTGCTGCGCTACGTCGCGCGCACCCCGTTCGGGCTGACGCTGCAGGGCATCCGCGACGACCCGGTGCGCATGAGCTCGCTGGGCTACAACGTGACGCTGCACCGGGCGCTGGCCTTCACCTTCGCCGGCTTCATCGCCGCGCTGGGCGGGGTCCTCTTCGTCTGGTGGAACGCGCAGATCGCGCCGTCGACGATCGGCCTGGGGGCCACGATCGACGTGCTGGTGATCGCCGTCATCGGCGGGCTGTACCGACTCGAGGGCGCCTGGCTCGGAGCGCTCGTCTTCGTGCTCATCAACAACTACGCGCAGGACGTCGGCTTCGTCGCCGAGCGCTTCCACACGCTGATCGGGGTCATCTTCCTGGTCATCGTGCTGGTGTCGCCCAACGGCCTCATCGGGCTGTGGGAGCGCATCACGGCGGGGCCGCGGCGGGATCTGCCGTTGGACATCACCCAGGAAAGGGGGTCGGCAGAGCCAACACCCGTGGGTTGACGAGGTATCCGTTTCGAGGAGGAGACACATACATGCCTGTTGCACGACATTCGGGCCGGGGGGCTTTCTGGCTCGCGGTCACCATCGCAGTACTCGCCTTCGCCATCGCGGGGTGCGGGTCGAGTAACGACAACAACACGAGCAGCAGTGCGGCGAGCACCCCGGCCGCATCCACCAGCACCCCGGCGGCCGCGGCGCCGGCCGACGCACCGGCTCCCCAGCCGGCCGTCGCGCCGCGCAGCGGCGGCTCGGGTACGCCGATCAAGATCGCGATCATGTCGGAATGCAAGGGCGCGTTCGGCTCGTTCGACAACCAGAACATGGCCGGGGCGGTCGCGGCGCTGTCGCAGTTCGCCGGAGCCAAGCCCAAGAACCCCAACAAGCCCAGAGACGGCTTCACGGGCGGCGCCATCGGCGACCACCCGCTCAAGCTCGTGGGCGTGGGCTGCGGCGACGACACGTCGGACACCGCCATCAAGGAGGTGCGGCGGCTCATGGAGCAGCTCGACGCCGACGTGATGATCGGCCCGCTGTCGGGCGATGAGTCGATCGCGGTGGCCAACTACGCCAAGCAGCACCCGGACAAGACGTTCGTCGACGGCTCCGCGGGCGCGCAGGACACGACGCTCAAGGTGCAGGCGCCGAACTTCTTCCGCTTCAACGGCGACGGCGCCCAGTGGAACGCCGGGCTGGGCGACATCGCGTACAACAAGCTGGGGTGGAAGAAGGCCGCGGTCGTCGCCGACGACTACAGCTTCGCCTGGACGTCGGCTGCCGGCTTCATCGCGGAGTTCTGCGCGGCCGGCGGTCAGGTCACCAAGCGGGTCTTCCCGCCGCTGAACACGACGGACTACTCGTCGTACGCCCAGCAGATGCCGACCGACGTGGACGGCACCTTCGTGGCGGTCGGCGGCGCGGGCCTGATCCCGTTCCTGAAGGCCTACGAGCAGGCCAAGGGTCCGATCGAGGCCAAGAAGTTCATCGGCAACCTGTTCTGGGGCACCCCGGGTCAGTTCGAGCAGCTCGGCCCGCGCGTGTCGGGGGCCTACATCGGCGGCGCAGGCACGGCCGGCGACCTCGACACCCCGGCGGCCCAGGACTACGCCACGAACATCATCGGCAAGTGGTTCAAGGTCATCCCGCCCGGCAAGGACGCGGCCTCGGCCGCCCCGAGCACGTTCACGTACGGCTACTACCTGAACACCTGGGGTCTGATCAAGGGCCTCGAGGCCGTCAAGGGCGACATCTCCGACCAGTCCAAGCTCCAGGCCGCGCTGGCCAAGACGGAGCTGCCGGCCCCGTACGGCACGGTCAAGCTCGACGAGAACCGCCAGGCCATCTTCACGGTCTACGACCAGCAGCTCTACACGAAGGACGGCAAGCTGGCGGTCAAGACCGTGTCGGCCATCCCGAACGTCGACCAGACGTTCGGCGGCACGTTCAGCGGCTCCACTCCCGCTCCGGGGCGCAACTTCCCCGGCTGTGAGAAGAAGAGCCTCCCGTGGCTCGGCAAGGCCACGCCGGTGAAGGTCGTCGGCGGGTAGCAAGCCGTGGAGGGCGTCACCACCGAGCATGCCGGCCCGATCCTCCGCTTGCGGGGGGTCGGCCGGCGGTTCGGCGGCCTCGATGCCGTGCGCGACGTCGACCTCGACGTCGCGCCCGGCGAGAGGCGCGCCATCCTCGGCCCCAACGGCGCCGGGAAGACGACGCTGTTCAACGTCATCTCGGGCGACATGCCGCAGACGTCGGGCACGATCGAGTTCCTCGGCCAGGACATCGGCGCCATCCCCGCCCCCGGGCGCACGCGGCTGGGGATGGGGCGCACCTACCAGAAGTCCCGTCTGTTCCTCGGCCTCAGCGTCGAGGACAACCTCTACCTCGCCGTGCTCGGCTCGCGCGGCGGGCACCTGCGCCTGACGCGCAAGCGGGCGCTCGACGGTGAGATGCGCGAGCGCGCGCGCGAGCTGGCGCGCACCGTCGGCCTCGATACGCAGATCGACAGCCTCGTGGGCTCGATCTCCCACGGCGAGCAGCGCCAGCTCGAGGTCGCGATGGCGCGGGCCACGGAACCCAAGCTCATGCTCCTCGACGAGCCGGCCTCGGGTCTCTCGCGCGGCGAGCGCGTGGCCCTGACCGACCTGCTGCTCGAGCTCGACAAGAGCATCACGCTGATCCTCATCGAGCACGACATGGACGTCGCCCTGCGCGTGGCCCAGAGCGTCACGATGATGCACGACGGGCGCAAGATCGTGGAGGGCACGCCCGACGAGATCCGCGCCAACGACCTCGTCCACGAGCTGTACCTCGGCGGGCGCGTGACCGACGACGGCATCGAGGTCAGCGGGTGACCGCGGGCGAGCAGGCCACGGGCGCGCAGGCCGCGAACGGCGGCCCGCCGCTGCTGGCCGTCAAGAACCTCAACGTCCACTACGGCCGCGCGCACGTGCTGCAGGACGTCAGCTTCGAGATGGGCGACAAGCCCGTCGCCCTCATCGGGCGCAACGGCATGGGCAAGACGACGCTCTGCAACGCCATCATGCGCATCCCGCCGGCCCACGCGACCGGCTCGATCGCCTTCGAGGGCCGCGAGATCGTCGGGCGCCCGTCCTACAAGATCGCCGGCGCCGGGATCGGCTACGTGCCCCAGGGGCGGCGCCTGTTCGAGTCGCTCACCGTCGACGAGCACCTGCGGATGGCCGCGCCGCGGCGCGGCAGCCACCGCTGGACGCCCGACGCCGTCTACGAGCTCTTCCCGCGCCTGGCCGAGCGCCGCCAGAACGGCGGCATGCAGCTCTCGGGCGGCGAGCAGCAGATGCTCGCCATCGGCCGCGCGCTGCTCTCCAACCCGCGCCTGCTGATCATGGACGAGCCCTCCGAGGGGCTCGCGCCGACGATCATCGAGACGCTGATCGAGACCTTCCGGGCGCTCGCGGCCGAGGGCCTCGCGATCCTCGTCGTCGAGCAGAACCTCGCCATGGCCACGGCGATGGCCGAGCGCCAGCTCGTGATGGTGGCGGGGCGGATCTTCGCCGAGACGACGGCCGCCGAGCTCGCGGCCGACCCCGAGCTGCAGCGCCGCTACCTGGGCGTCGAGCGCGCGTGATGGCGACGGTCGTCCTCATCGGCACGCTGGACACGAAGGGCGTCGAGTACGGCTTCCTGCGCGACCGCCTGCGCGAGGCCGGCGTCGACGTCGTCCTCGTCGACGCCGGCGTGCTGGGCGAGCCGCAGATCGAGCCCGACGTCGGGCGCGAGGAGGTCGCGCGCGCCGGCGGCGCCGACCACGCCGAGCTCGTGCGCGCCGGCGATCGCGGCGCCGCGGTCGATGCCATGGGGCGCGGGGCGGCGGCGGTGCTCGCACGCCTGCACGCCGAGGGCCGCCTGGACGGCGCGGCCGCCGTCGGCGGCTCGGGCAACTCGTCGATCGCCGCGCAGGCGATGCGCGACCTGCCGGTGGGCGTGCCGAAGCTGATCGTCTCGACGGTCGCCTCGGGCGACACGCGCCCGTACGTGGGGGCCACCGACGTCACGATGATGTACTCGGTCGTCGACATCTCGGGGATCAACCAGATCTCCTCGCGCATCCTCACCAACGCCGCGGGGGCGATCGCCGGGATGGCCACCGCCTCGGCGCCCGCGAGAGCGGGCGAGCGCCCGCTGGTGGGGGCGACGATGTTCGGCGTCACCACGCCGTGCGTCACGGCCGCGCGCGAGCGCCTGGAGGAGCTCGGCTACGAGGTGCTCGTCTTCCACGCCACCGGGACGGGCGGGCAGTCCTTCGAGGCGCTCGCCACCGGCGGCTTCCTGGTCGGCGCGCTCGACGCCACCACGACCGAGCTCGCCGACGACCTGGTCGGCGGCGTCCTCTCCGCCGGGCCCGATCGCCTGGAGGCGGTGGGGCGCGCCGGCCTGCCGCAGGTCGTCTCGCTCGGGGCGCTGGACATGGTCAACTTCGGGCCGCGCGACACCGTGCCGCCCCAGTTCGAGGACCGCAACCTCTACGTCCACAACCCGACGATCACGCTGATGCGCACGACGGCGCAGGAGATGGCCGAGCTCGGGCGGCGGATCGCGCGCAAGCTCAACGGCGCCGACGGGCCGACGGTGCTCTTCGTGCCGCTGAAGGGCGTGTCGGCCATCGACGTCGAGGGCCAGCCGTTCCACGACGCCGAGGCCGACCAGGCGCTCTTCGCGGCGCTGCGCGAGGGGATCGACCCCGGCAAGGTCGAGGTCCACGAGGTCGACGCCGACGTCAACGACCCGGCCTTCGCGGTCGCCATGGCCGACCGGCTGCACGAGCTCATCCAGGAGCGGGCGGCGTGACCCGCGACGAGGCGCTGGCGCTGCTGCGCGCGCAGGTCGCCGAGCGTCGCCCGATCATCGGCGCCGGCGCCGGCACGGGCCTGTCGGCCAAGTGCGCGCAGGACGGCGGCGCCGACCTGATCATCATCTACAACTCCGGGCGCTACCGGATGGCGGGCCGCGGCTCGCTGGCGGGGATGATGCCCTACGGCGACGCCAACGCGATCGTCATGGACATGGCCCGCGAGGTCCTGCCCGTCGCGCGCGACACGGCGGTGCTGGCCGGCGTGTGCGGCACCGATCCCTTCCGCCTCATGCCGAACTTCCTGCAGGAGGTCAAGCGCGCGGGCTTCACCGGCGTGCAGAACTTCCCCACCGTCGGGCTCATCGACGGGACGTTCCGCGTCGGCCTGGAGGAGACCGGCATGGGCTACGGCCTCGAGGTCGAGATGATCCGGGCCGCCCACGAGCTCGACCTGCTGACCGCGCCCTACGTCTTCGACGCGGACCAGGCGCGCGCCATGGCGCAGGCGGGCGCCGACGTCCTCGTCCCGCACATGGGCCTGACCACCGGCGGGACCATCGGCTCGCGCTCGGGCATCTCGCTCGACGAGGCCGTCGCGCGCGTGCAGGCCTGCGGCGACGCCGCGCGCGAGGTCAATCCGGACATCCTCTGCCTGTGCCACGGCGGCCCGATCGCCGAGCCCGACGACGCCCAGTACGTCCTCGAGCGCACCACCGGCATCGTCGGCTTCTTCGGCGCCTCGAGCATGGAGCGCCTGCCGACCGAGGTGGCCATGACGGAGAACATGAGGCGCTTCAAGTCCATCGAGATCCAGGAGACGGCATGAGCCAATTCATCACGCAGGGCGACATCGTGCGCGACCAGTTCGACTGGGGCGAGGCCGGCTGGGTCAGCCGGCCGGAGCTGACGGGCTCGCGCGGCATGTGCGTCATGGACGTCACGCTCGCAGCCGGGCGCCGGCCATCCCTTCCACCGCCACCCCGACCAGGAGGAGATCATCTGGGTGCGCGAGGGCCGCATCGAGCAGTGGCTCGAGGACGCCAAGCACGAGCTCGGGCCCGGCGAGGCGGTCTACATCGAGAAGGACGTCGTCCACGGCTCCTACACGGTGGGCGACGAGCCGGCCAAGCTCACCGTCATCCTCACGCCGACCGCCGGCGAGGGCGGCTACGAGGTCATCGACGTCTTCGAGGAGGAGCCCTGGGCGTCGCTGCGCTGAGGCGCGAGCTCGGCTCGTCCGAGCAGCCGCTCGAGGTCCTGCGCGGCGCCTTCGAGGTCGACCGCGTGTCGGTGGCGCGCATCGACCTGGAGGCCAGCCGCTTCGAGATCACGGCGGACGTGGGCGCCAAGCTGCTCGCGCCGGGGACCGAGCTGCCGCTGAGCACGTGCTCGTACTTCGCCCAGGTGTCCGAGGGGCGCGCCTTCCACGACGAGGACTTCGACGCCTCCGACGCCTTCGATCGCCCGCTGGACAGCATCGTCCTGCTCACCGGGTTTCACTGCGGCTGCTCGGTGCCGCTGCGCGCGGACGGGCGCGTCGTGGGCGCGCTGTCGCTCTCGGCGACCGCGTCGCACCGGGCGATGAGCGACTTCGCCGGCGAGCTCGAGCGGCTCGGACCGGCACTCGCGCCGTTGCTCGGCGTCGGCGTGGCGCGGGCGCAGGACGTCGCGCTCACCGGGCGCGAGCGCGAGCTGCTCGAGAGCCTCGAGGAGGGCCTGCGCTTCAAGCAGATCGCGCGGCGCCTGGGCATCAGCGAGGCGACGGCCAAGACCCATGCGCGCAACCTCTTTCGCAAGCTCGACGCGACGTCGCGCGCCGAGGCGGTGCACGCCGCCCGCGAGCGCGGCGTGCTCGCCTGATCGCGGCGTGTTGGCCTGAGGACACCTCATCCGAACGTGCGATGGTGGGCGCGCCGCGGCGGCGGATAGTCGACCCCAACGTCATCCATCCATCCAGGAGGAGCGAATGGGTCTCGAAGTGAAGGTCCTCGATCTGGGCGACATCGAGCTCGACACGAGCTTCCTCGTACTGGCGCTCGAGCCCGGACAGGCGCAGCAGGTGCCGACGCTCGGCTTCCTCATCACCGGCGGCGAGGCCCCGATCGTCGTCGACACGGGCTTCAGCGACCCGTCGATCATGGGCAACCTCGGCATGACCGGCTGGTGGCGCGGCGAGCAGGGCATGGAGAAGCAGCTCGCCAGGCACGGCCTCGAGATGAAGGACGTCCGCTACGTCCTGCACACCCACCTGCACATCGACCACGCCGGCTACGACGACCAGTTCCCGATGGACGGCACGACCGTCGTCATCAACCGCCGCGAGCTCGAGTACTCGGTCTCGGGCCTCATGGGCGAGCAGTACCCCGCGCCCTACATCAAGCATCTCGTCGACCGCCTGCACCACCCCGGCGCGCTGCGACTGCTCGACCTCGAGGTCGTCGAGTACGAGGAGATCATCCCCGGCGTGCGCTGCGTCGCCGCCGGCGGGCACACCGAGGGCTCGATGAACATCCTCGTCGACACCGACGAGGGCGTCGCCTGCATCTGCGGCGACGTCATCTACGACATCGTCCACCAGCTCGTCGACCCGCACCTGCAGGTCATGGAGCTCGACCCGGCGGTGACCGGCAACCACGGCGGCAGCAAGCGCGGCGAGAAGGCGGCCATCCGCAAGGCGCTCTCCGGCGCGCGCTTCGTGCTGCCCGCCCACGACCGTCCCGGCGTCGTCGAGCACGGGCGCATCGTGGGCCGGACGTTCGACTCGACGCCGGGGCCGCTGATCGCCAACGAGGACTTCCCGGGCAAGCTGACGTCCGACCACGAGGCGGCCGCGCCGGCCTGAGGCGCGCGCCGTCTAGGCTGCGGGGAGCATGCCCGAGGGGAGGACCCAGCCGCTGACCAGCCGCGTGGCCATCGTCACCGGGTCGTCCTCGGGCATCGGCCGTGCCATCGCGGCCGAGCTCGCCGGCCGCGGCATGAGCGTGGTCGTCACGTCGCGCTCGGCCGAGCGCGCCCGGGCCACGGCGGCGGCGATCGAGCAGGAGGGCGGGACGGCGCTCGGCGTGGCGGCGCAGCTGACCGACGCCGAAGGCCCCGCCGCGCTCGTGGCGCGCACCCTGGACGCCTTCGGGCGCCTCGACGTGCTCGTCAACAACGCCGGCGCCGGCCAGGTCGCCGACTCCGAGACGCTCGCGCTCGCCGACTGGCAGCGCATCATCGACATCGACCTCAGCGCGCCCTTCCGCTGCGCGCAGGCGGCGGCCAGGCCGATGCTCGCGGCCGGGCGCGGCGTGATCGTCAACGTCTCCTCGCTCGTCGGCCACGTCGGGCTCGCGCGCCGGGCCGCCTACGGCGCGGCCAAGCACGGCCTGGAGGGGCTGACCAAGACGCTCGCCGTCGAATGGGCGCGGCGCGGCGTGCGGGTGGTGAGCGTCGCTCCGGCCTACGTCGCCACCGAGCTGCTCGCGGGGACGTCGAAGGCCGGCGGCTTCACGCTCGACGAGGTCGCCCAGCGCACGCCGCTCGGGCGCCTGGCCGAGCCGGAGGAGGTGGCCCGCGTGGTGGCCTTCCTCGTCTCCGACGACGCGTCCTACGTGACCGGATCGAGCGTCCTCGTCGACGGCGGCTGGATCGCCGACGGCGGCTGGGCGGGGATGAGCCCATCGTCGACGATTGGAGCGCGATGACCGCCACACCGACCGTCGAGCTGCCCGAGCCGCTGCGCCTGCTGGCGCCCGACGGCACCCTCGCCGCGGGCCACGTGCCGGCGCTCGAGGGCGACGCCCTGCTCGACGCGTGGCGGGCGATGCTGCGTTCGCGCGTGTGCGACGAGCGCTGCTTCTCGCTGCAGCGCCAGGGACGCCTGGGGACCTTCTCGCCCGTCAACGGGGAGGAGGCCGCCGTCGTCGGCTCGGCCTGGGCGCTCGAGCCCGGGCGCGACTGGATCGTGCCCCAGTACCGCGAGCTGCCGGCGATGCTGCGCTTCGGCTACCGGCTGACCCAGGCGATGCAGTACTACACCGGCAAGCCGGCGGGCAGCCGGATGGACGCCGCCGCCAACGTGCTGCCCTTCCAGATCTCGCTGGCCGCGCAGATCCCGCACGCCGTCGGCCTCGCGTGGGGGCTGCGCATCCAGGGACTCGACGCCGTGGTCTGCACCTACTTCGGCGACGGCGCCTCGTCGGAGGGCGACGCGCACGAGGCGCTGAACCTCGCCGGCGTGCGCCGCGCCCCGGTCGTCTTCGTGCTCAAGAACAACGGCTGGGCCATCTCGACCCCGGTGCGCAAGCAGACCGCGGCGGCGAGCTTCGCCGCGCGGGCGGCCGGCTACGGCATCGCCGGCGAGCTGGTCGACGGCAACGACCTCTTCGCGATGCACGACGCCTGCACGCGGGCGGTCGCGCGGGCGCGGGCGGGGGAGGGGCCGACGCTCATCGAGGCCCGCACCTACCGCATGGGCCCGCACAACACCTCCGACGACCCGACGCGCTACGTCGATCCCGTCGAGCTCGACGAGCACCGCGCCTTCGACCCGGTCGAGCGCGTGCGCCGCTACCTCACGGCGGAGGGGCTGGTCGACGAGACCTCCGAGCAGGCCCTGGTGCAGGAGCTGCGCGCCGAGGTCGACGCGGCCTTCGCCGAGGCCGAGGCGAGCGCGCCCCCCGGCGCCGAGGGGATCTTCGACCACGTCTACGCGCGCCCGCCCGGGCGGCTCGACGCCCAGCGGGCGGCGGCGCAACGGCGCGCCGGCGCTCAGCGCGACGCCGCCACGGCGCGGGAGCCCCGCTGATGGCCGAGATGACGATGATCGAGGCGATCCGCTCGACGCTGGGCGACGCGCTCGAGGCCGACGAGCGCGTGATCGTGCTCGGCCAGGACGTCGGCGTCAACGGCGGCGTCTTCCGCGCCACCGAGGGCCTGCAGGAGCGCTTCGGCGCGGAGCGCGTGGTCGACATGCCGCTGGCCGAGGCGGTCATCGTCGGCTCGGCCGTCGGCCTCGCCTGCAGCGGGATGATCCCGATCCCCGAGCTGCAGTTCCTGGGCTTCGGCAGCCAGGCCTTCCACCAGATCGAGGGCCAGGTCGCGCGCTACGCCTACCGCTCGCAGGGCTCCTACCCGATGCCGATGGTCATTCGCGCGCCATGGGGCGGCAACGTGCGCACGCCCGAGCTGCACTCCGACGCCCACGAGGCCAAGTACGCCAACGCGCCGGGGCTGAAGGTCGTCATGCCGGCGACCGCGCGCGACGCCAAGGGGCTGCTGGCCGAGGCGATCCGCGATCCGGACCCGGTGCTCTTCTGCGAGCCGCTGCGCGGCTACCGGCTGATCAAGGACGAGGTCCCCGAGGAGGACTACACGGTCCCGCTGGGCAAGGCGCGCGTCGTGCGCGAGGGGTCCGACCTCGTGATCGTCGCCTACAGCGCCGCGGTGGTCATCGCCGAGCGCGCCGCCGACCGCGCCGCCGAGGAGGGCTACTCGGTCGGCGTGCTCGACCTGCGCAGCCTGGTCCCGCTCGACGTCGACGCGCTGCGCGAGGCGGTCGCCGCGTGCGGTCGCGCGGTCGTCCTGCACGAGGGCTCGCTCACCGCCGGCTTCGGCGGCGAGCTGGTGGCGACGATCCAGGAGGAGGCCTTCTGGTCGCTGCAGGCGCCCATCGGCCGCGTCGCCGCCCCCGACGCGCCGTATCCACCGGGCACGATCGAGGAGCTCTACGTGCCGTCGGTCGACCGCGTGCTCGACGCCATCCGCGCCGCGATGGAGAGCTGAGCGGTGGAGTTCCGCCTCCCCGACGTGGGCGAGGGCATCGCCACGGCGGAGATCATCGCCTGGCAGGTCGCCGAGGGCGACCGCGTCCGCGAGCACCAGGACCTCGTCGAGATCCAGACCGACAAGGCCACCGTCGTCATCCCGTGCCCGGCCGACGGCGTCATCACCCGACTGTGCGGCGAGCCGGGCGACACGCTCGACGTGGGCTCGGTGCTGGCCGTGATCGAGGCCGACGGCGCGGCGGCCAACGGCGGCGCCGCGTACGCCGGCGCGGCCCGGCGCCGCGCGCCGCGCCGGTCCGCGCCCAGGACGGGGACGCCGCCTCCGCTTCGCCCCGCACAGGCCCGCCGCTCGCCGCCCCGACGACGCGCAGGCTCGCGCGCGATCTCGGCGTCGCGCTCGAGGAGGTGACCGGGAGCGGCCCGCACGGGCGCATCCTGCGCGAGGACGTCGAGCGCGCGGCGGCCGGCGCCGCGGCCCCCGGGGCGGACCCGCCGCCCGGCGCCTCGGCGCCCGGCGCGGCCTCGCCCGCCGGCGCTCCGGCGCGCGCCGCTGCCGCGGCATCGCGCGCCGCACGAGCGCTCGCGGCTCCGCCGGCTCGCCGGTCCGAGACGGGCGCGCCCGGCGAGGTCGTGCCGCTGCGCGGCGTGCGCCGCACCATCGCCCACGCGCTCACGCGGGCGTGGCTCGAGGTCCCGCGCATCATCGACTACCGCGAGGTCGACGCGACCGCGCTGGTGCGCGCCCGCGCGAGCCTGCGCCAGCGGGCCCTCGACCGCGGCGACGAGGCGCTCGCCAAGGCGCTGACGCCCACCCCGTTCGCCGTCCGCGCCGCGGTCCTCGCGGCCCGCGACCACCCCTACGTCAACGCGTCGATCGACCTCGAGGCCGAGGAGATCACGCTGCACGGCCACTACCACGTCGGCATCGCGGCGGCCGGCCCCGACGGGCTGACCGTCCCCGTCGTCCACGACGCCGACCGGCGCTCGCTGGCCGAGCTCGCGCACGAGATCGTCGCGCTCTCACGGGCCGCGCGCGAGCGCAAGCTGCGCCCCGATCAGCTCGCCGGCCCGACCATCACGGTCAACAACTTCGGCAGCCTGGGGACGTGGATGGGCACGCCGATCGTGCGCCCGCCGGAGGTCGTCAACGTCGGCGTCGGGGCGATCCGCGACCGCGTGGTGGCCGTCGACGGGGCGCCGCTGGTGCGCCCGACGCTCGTCCTGTCGGTGGCGGGCGACCACCGCGTCCTCGACGGCGACGGGCTCTCGGCCTTCGTCGACCAGCTGCAGAAGCTGCTCGAGGACCCCGTCCTGCTCTTCGAGGACCTGACCTGATGGTCGTCGGCGAGTTCGCCGACGCCGTCGACCTGCTCGTCCTCGGCGGAGGGCCCGGCGGCTACGCCGCCGCCATCCGCGCCGCCCAGCTCGGCCGCAAGGTGACGCTCGTCGAGCGCGCGGGCGCCGCCGGGCTCGGCGGGGTCTGCCTCCAGGTCGGCTGCATCCCCAGCAAGGCGCTCATCGAGCTGGCCGACGCGGCGCAGCGCACGCGCGACCTGCACGCCGCCGGGCTCAGCGTCGACGGCATCGCCGTCTCGCTCGAGCGCTTCCAGGGCTGGCGGGGCGAGCTGTGCGCCGGTCTCGCGCGGGGCGTCGGCCGGCTGCTCGACGCCGGCGAGGTGCGCGTCGTGCACGGCGAGGCGCGCTTCAACCGCGCCGACCGCGTCGCGGTGCGCACGCCCGAGGACCGCGTGGCCTTCTTCGAGTTCGAGCACGCGATCGTGGCCACCGGCTCGCGCCCGGTCGCCCTGCCGGGCCTGCCCTTCGACGGCGAGCGCGTGCTGGACTCGACCGGCGCGCTGGCGCTGACCGAGGTCCCCGCCAGCGTGGCCGTCGTGGGCGCCGGCTACATCGGCCTCGAGCTGGGCACCGCGCTGGCCAAGCTCGGCGCCCGCGTGACCGTGGTCGAGGCGCTCGACCGCATCCTGCCGAGCGTCGACGAGTCGCTCACCGCGCCCGTCGTCGAGCGACTGCGCGCGCTGGACGTCGAGCTGTGGCTCGAGACGACCGCGCAGCGCCTCGAGGGCGGCGCGCTCGTGGTCGCGGGACCCGGCGGCGAGGACCGCGTCGAGGCCGAGCGCGTGATCGTCGCCGTCGGCCGCGTCCCCAACACCGACGAGCTGGGCCTGGCGGAGGCCGGCGTCGCCGTCGGGCCCGACGGCCTGATCGCGGTCGGCGAGGACATGCGCGCGACCGAGCGGATCGCGGCCGTCGGCGACGTCGTCGCCGGGCCGGCGCTGGCGCACAAGGCCACGGCGGAGGCGGCCGTCGCCGCCGAGGCGCTCAGCGGACAGCCGGCGGCGTTCGACGCCCAGGCCGTCCCGATCGTCATCTTCACCGACCCCGAGATCGGCTCGGTCGGGCTGAGCGAGGCGCAGGCCCGCGAGGCCGGCCTGGACCCCGTGGTCGCCACCTTCCCGCTGGCCGCGTCCGGGCGCGCCGGCACGCTGGGCGCGCGCGAGGGCTTCACCCGGATCGTCGCCGACGCCGCGACCGACCGCGTCGTGGGCGTGCACGTCGTCGGCCCGCACGCCAGCGAGCTCGTGGCCGAAGGCGCCCTGGCGATCGAGCTGATGGCCGCGCCCGGCGACGTCGCCGCGACGATCCATCCGCACCCGACGCTCAGCGAGGGCCTGCGCGAGGCGGCCGAGCTGATGCTCGGCCGGCCGCTGCACGTCGCTCGGGCGCGGGCGAAGGCCTGAGGTCGTCCGTGCCGGCGCGCGCGCGGCGCCGAACAGCATCATCGAGGGGAAGGGAGTGAGCGGCGGTCGCGGCGCGCGCCGTCGTCCGCGGCGCGCGCCTCGGTGCACGAACCGCGCGTCTTTCGCAACACCTCTGCAGCCGGCGACGTCGAACGTCGGTCCTACCCCCTGTAGACGGTGGGACGACCGACGTTCGACCGCGCACCCGGGCGGAAGGTGTTGCGTAAGGCGCGCGAAGTGCACCGGGACTCCGCGCCGGGCACCGCGGACGCGAGCGGAGCCGCCAGCGCCGCGGCCGCCGCTCACTCCCTCTCCCTCGGTGATGCTGTTGGGCGCCGCGCAGCGCCGCCAACGCCCGCAGCCGCCGGCTCAGGCGGAAACGGTCGTCGGACGATGCGCGCCCTGCTCGGCCGTGGCGGCCAGCAGCTGCTCGAACCACGCCTGGTGCTCGCGGCTGACGCGGCACGCCAGCTCGATGTCGCCCGCCGCGATGGCGTCGACGATCGGCTGATGGGACTCGGCGATCGTCTTGAGGTCGAGCTCGAGGGTGACCATCGTCAGCGCCGTGTGGTCGGTGATGCTCAGGCTGCTCCAGACCGTCTCGAGCAGCTGGTTGCCGCTGGCCTCGATGATGAGGCGATGGAAGCGCTCGCTGTGCTCGACGGTGGCATGGACGTCGTCGGCGACGGCGGCGGCGGCCATCGCGTCGACCTCGGCCTGCAGCGAGCTCACGTCGTCCTTCAGCCGCGGCGTGGCCATGCGCGCGGCGGACTCCTCCAGCGCGCCGCGCAGCTCGTAGAGCTCGAGCATCCCGCGCTGCCACGGATCGCGGACATAGGTGCCGCGATGGGGCTCGCTGCGGACGAAGCCGAGCATCTCGAGCTCGCGCAACGCCTCGCGCACGGGGCCCTGGCTCGTGCCGTACTCCTTCGCGATGTGCATCTCGATGAGACGGTCGCCCGGACCGAGCTCCCCCTCGAGAATCCCCCGCACGAGCCCGTCCCTGACGTCATGACGCAACGCCCGACGGCTTGTGTTCATAGAGCACAAGGTACCGCCCCGCCGCATGCCCCGGGGGCGCGTTTGAAGAATCTGCACGATTCCCGATCGGGTTCGGAGCCGATCAGTAGTCCCCCACAACGCGTCGGCGGGAGAGCCCCGAAGCCGCCGGCCGGCGGCCGCGCGACCATGAGGGCACAGCGCGATCTCTCGCGCCATCCAGACACGACCGAGGCGGTGGACCATGTACTCGTCGACCTCTCACCACTCCGCTTCCGGACCGTCCGGCCGCTCGCTGCGGCCCCGCGCCCGACACGACGCCGGCCGCGAGCGGGTGCTCGACCTCGGCCGCCTCCTGCTCGGCCTCACGGTCGTCGCGCTCGGCGTGCTCTACCTGCTCGACGCCGCGGGCGTGCTCGACGCGCATCAGGCCATCGACCAGTGGTGGCCGACGCTCCTGGTCGCCGCGGGCCTGCTCACGCTTGCCGAGCGCCCGCCGTCCGTCGTCCGCGGGGCCATCCTCACCGGCCTCGGTGCCGGGCTGCTGCTCTTCACCACCGATCTCGTCGAGGGCAACGCGTGGGACTACCTCTGGCCCGCGCTGCTGATCCTCGCCGGGGTGGCGATCGTGGCCCGGTGGAGCGGCCGTACGATCGCGCCCGGCGCGACGGACGAGGACGTGATCCGCTCGACGGCCGTCTTCGGCGGTCCGAAGCTCGCCAGCACGGCCCAGCGCTTCGAGGGCGCCTGGCTCACGGCGATCTTCGGCGGCATCACGCTCGACCTTCGCGATGCCCGGCCAGCGCCCGACGGAGCGTCGATCAACGCGACGGTCGCCTTCGGCGGCATCGACATCCTCGTTCCGAAGGGCTGGCGCATCAGCGTGCGCAGCACGCCGATCTTCGGCGGCCTCGACGACAAGACCGACCGCTCCCAGCCGCCCTCAGCCGACGCGCCGACGCTGCACGTCGACGCCGTCAGCATCTTCGGCGGCGTCGCGATCAAGCACGAGAGCTGACCGGCGCCAGGCGAACGTCGTCGCGCCTCGCGAGCGCAGCGGCTAGCCGACGCGCTCTGGGTGCGTGTAGACGTTGACCGTGCCGCCGCGCGCGAAGCCCGCGAGCGTCAGGCCGCGGTCGGCGGCGAGGTCGATCGCCAGCGACGTCGGGGCGCCGACGCCGACGAGGATCGGCGCGCCGGCGACGGCGGCCTTCTGGACGAGCTCGAAGGACAGGCGTCCGCTCACGCACAGCACGCGGGGGTGCAGCGGGACGAGCCCGTCGAGCAGGGCGCGGCCGACGACCTTGTCCATCGCGTTGTGGCGCCCGACGTCCTCGCGGACGAGCAGCAGCTCGCCCTCGGGGCTGAAGAGGCCGGTGGCGTGCAGGCCGCCGGTGCGCGCGAAGCTCGGCTGACGCAGGCGGTCGGGGAGGTCGGCCAGGAGGTCGCGCGCGAGAACGGGACCGGCGGCGGCGACGTCGGCGTTGACGGCGACCTCCTCGAGCGAGCCGCGCCCGCACACGCCGCACGACGACGTCGTGTAGAAGCGCCGCGCCGACGGGTCGCGGGTCAGCGGCCCGCCGACCTCGACGATGTTGTTGGCGAGGTCCTCGGTGAGGCCCGCCGGGCGCACGCCGTCGATGAGGCCCTCGCCGAGCAGGAAGCCGAGGGCGAGCTCCTCGTCGTGGCCGGGCGTGCGCATGGTGACCGACAGCGCCTGGCCGTCGACTCGGATCTCCATCGGCTCCTCGACGGCCACCTCGTCGCGCTGGCCGTCGCGCTCGATGACAGCGATCATGCGCGCGGCCATCAGGCCGTCGAGCATAGCGAGCGGCCCGAAGGCCGAGGCCGGGTAGCGTGCAGCCATGGGCGAGCTCGTGCGCAGGACGCCGAGCATGGCGCGGGCCGCGGGCATCGTGCTCGCCGGTGGGCGCTCGTCGCGGATGGGCACGCCCAAGGCCGCGCTGGAGTGGCACGGCTCGACCCTGCTGCGGCGCGTCGTCGGCGTGGAGCGGCGCTCGCTGGACGGCCCGGTCGTCGTGGTGCGCGCGCCTGGGCAGGCGCTGCCCGAGCTGCCGGACGGGGTGGAGGTGGTCGAGGATGCCCGCGAGGGCCGCGGCCCGCTCCAGGGTCTGGCCGCGGGGCTGGCCGCCGTCCGCGAGCGCGCGCACGCCGCGTATGCCTCGGCAACCGATGTGCCGCTCCTGCATCCGCGCTTCATCCACCGCGTCCTCTCGGCCCTCGACGACGACGTCGACGTGGTGCTGCCCGACGTCGGCGGCTTCCGTCATCCGCTGGCCGCGGCCTACAGGACGGAGCTGGTCGACCTCGTCGAGCGCCTGATCGCCGAGGACCGGATGCGCCCGGCCTTCCTCTTCGAGGCGTGCCGCGTGCGCCGCCTCGACGCCGAGGCGCTGCTGGCCGATCCGGCGCTGGCGGCGCTCGACCCGCAGCTCGACTCCGTGCTCAACCTCAACGAGCCGTCCGACTACGAGGCGGCGCGCGCCCGCCCGGCGCCCGAGGTCGCGGTCCGGGTCCTCGGGGCGCTGCGCCGCGACGGCACGGTGGACGGCGATCCCACGCTCCTGGCCGCCGCAACGCTCGGCGAGGCCGCGGCCGCCAGCGGGCTGAGCCTCGACGGGCACGTCGTGGCGGCCCTCAACGGCGACCGGGTCACGGGCGACCCACACGAGCCGCTGGTCGCCGGCGACAGCGTGTCGTTCCGGTCCGCGGACGCCGGCGGCTGAGCGGCATCGCTCGGCTCGCGGGGCTCGAGGATGTCGCTCAGACCAGCGGCGGCGGCTTGCCCTCCGCGCTGGCCGCGAGCTCGGGGCTCCAGCCGCACACCAGGCATGCGTGGCGGAAGGCCGAGCGGGCGAACTCGAGCGCGGCCGCGCGCGGGTCGTCGGCGGCGATGACGTCGTCGCAGTCGAGGACGTACTCGCCGAGGGCTTCGTCCCAGCGCGCGGGCGCGGGCGAGAGCTTCGCGTCGGAGAAGCCCTCGGGCGCCGGGTGGGCGTAGGCATAGAAGGCGGCCTTCCCGTAGCGCGGGTCGCCCGGCCACCAGCCGACGGCCACCTCCTGCGCGTCCATGGCGTTGCGCATGATGAAGTCGTCGGACGGCGGGTCGGCGGGGAGGCCCGAGAAGAGGTTGACCGCGAGGTCGAACGACCCCCACCAGGCGTTGACCGGCGTCGAGCGCCCGCGGTAGGGGGCGCGGAACGCGGCGAGCACGAGGGCCGCCTGGGTCGCGGCGGCGAAATAGGACCCCACCTGGCCGGTGTCGTAGGTGGCGTGCTCGTCGTCCTCGTCGAGGGGGACGCTCCACGGCACCTCCTGCGGCGTCGGGTCGATCTCGACAGCGCCGCCGAGACCGCGGACGGCGTCGAGGAGCTCGCGCGTGACGGCGCCGACCGGCCGGTCGGGCGTGAGGGCGACGCGCCGCGCGCGCCCGTCGCTGTGCTCGGCGACGGCCTCATGGGCGTGCAGGTCGAGGGCGACGACGAGGGCCCCCGAGCCGTCGGCCGCGGGCAGCGCGAGCGACTCCCAGCCGCGCGCGGTCAGCCTCAGCGCCGCGTGCTGGAGCTGGGGCTCGGGCGGGGCGAGCTCGGCCGCCAGCTTGCCGAGGACCTGGGTGTGCGCATGGAGCGTGTCGCACGTCGCGCTCCACGCCTCGTAGTCGAGCGCGGGCCAGGGGGAGGTCATGGACATCACGCTACCTCGCGCGCGTCCTCGGCCCGCGACGCCGCCGGGCTATCGTGACGTCATGGTCGACGTGTTGACCGAGATCGAGATTGCGCGCCCGCGCGACGAGGTCGCCGCCTACGCCTCTGACCCCGACAGCGCGACCCGCTGGTATCGCAACATCGAGTCGGTCGAGTGGGAGACCCCGCCGCCATTGGCGGTCGGGTCGAGGCTGGCCTTCGTGGCGCGCTTCCTGGGCCGCCGCCTGGCCTACACCTACGAGGTGCGCGAGATCGTTGCCGGCGAGCGCTTCGTCATGAGCACGGCCCAGGGCCCGTTCCCGATGGAGACGACCTACACGTGGGCCGACACGCCGGACGGCGGCACGCTGATGACGCTGCGCAACCGCGGCGAGCCGGCGGGCTTCTCGAGGATCGGGGCGCCGATGATGGCCATGGCCATGCGCCGGGCCAACTGGAACGACCTGCGCGAGATCAAGCGGATCCTGGAAGCGGCGAGCGCGTAGCGGCGCGGGCCGCCGCCTGCACGCAGACGGCAGACTCCCACGCAGTGGCGGGCGGGACGGCGCCGCCATCGAAGCGGTGCTGCGGCGCATGGGCTCACTATGGCCCCTGTGTCACGTCCTGCAAACGCGCCGGTGACGCAGCAACGGCTCCTGCGCCGCGGCCTGCGCCTCGAATACGCGACGCTGGCCTGGAACGTCGTCGGCAGCGTCGTGCTGCTCGCCGCCGCGGTGGCCGTCGGGTCGTCGCGCTGGCCGGCTTCGGCGTCGACTCGGTCATCGAGATCGTCGCCTCCGCCGTGGTCGTCTGGCAACTCAAGGGCACCGCCGGCGACGGTCGCGATCGCCGTGCCCTGCGCGTGATCGCCGCGGCCTTCGCTCTGCTGGCGCTCTACATCGCAGCCCAGGCCGCTCACACCCTGCTGGTCGCCGACCATCCAGGCACTTCCACCGTCGGCATCGCATGGCTGACCTCACGGTCGCCGCCATGCTCACGCTGGCGGCGGCCAAACGCACCACCGGGGACCGCCTGGGCAACCCAGTGCTCGCCACCGAGGCGCGTGTCACCCTCGTCGACGGCGCGCTCGCCGCGGCCGTCCTGCTCGGCGTCGCGCTGAACGCCGCGGCGGGCTGGTGGTGGGCCGACCCGCTCGCCGCTCTCGTCATCCTCGCCTACAGCGTCCGCGAGGCTCGTCACGCCTGGCGCCAGGCTCAGAAGCCGTAGTCGCGGTGCCAGGCGCCGATGTGCGGCAGCAGCGCGAACGCGAGCACGAGCCCGGCGCAGAGCGACGCCGCGACGAGCACCGCCGTGACGCCGCGTCCGGGCGTGCGGAGCCGATGCGACGAGCCTGACCCCCAGGCCGCGCGCAGCGAGCGCCCCACGCGCGGGAGGTGGGCGAGGAAGTGCACCCCGAAGGCGCCGCTCCACACGATGAACGCGACCTTGTGGAGCATGAGGACCTGGTCGGAGTGGTGGCCGAGGATCAGCAGCCAGACGCCGGTGACGAAGATCATCACCGTGGTGGCCACGAGCAGCGGGGCGAGGGCCCGCAGCCCGAGCTGAGGCGGCCCCTTGGCCACGTACACGGGCGCGCCCGTGTAATAGCGGGCGAACCGGTAGCCGGTGCTCGCGAGCTTGAGGGCGATGGGCGGGATGAGCATCAGCCCGATGAACATGTGCGGGCCGCGCAGGCCGCGCATGTTGAGGATCGTGATGCCCTCGGCGATCAGCAGGATGCTCAGCAGCGCGGCCACGGAGCTCGTGAGGAGCTCGTTGACCTCGATGCCGCCGAGGCGTCGGGCCCTGCGCACCGGCTCGCGCGTCGGTCTGTCAGCGAGCTCGGTCACGGCGGCTCTCCAGCAGCAGGGCGAGGGTCGGGCAGGCGGCCTCGGCGCGGCGGGCGAGCTTGACGAGCTCGGGCCGGACCGGCTCTGCGTCGACGATCGGGTAGCCCCAGTCGTCGAGGCGGATGTGCTCGGGCAGCAGCTCGGCGCACAGCCCGTGGCCGTCGCACATGATCGGATCGATGCGGATGGTCGTCCGCTTGGTCATGCGGCCTCCCGTGCCGCGGTCGGCAGCGGCATCGACGGCGCGTGCACCGCGGCGCACCGGCCCGCTCGGTGGCCGTCGATCTCGCGCGCGAAGACCTCCAGGGCGCTGCTGAGCAAGCGCGCCGCGCCGTCGGGATGCCGGCAGGCGCCGCGGGCCGTGACGTCCGCCCCCCAGCGCGTCAACCGGGCGCGCTGGTCCTCGCGCGCGCCGCGGGCGACGAGGTCGAAGCTGTCGGCGATGGCGCGCAGGCCGTGCAGGCACGGTCCGCACTGGCCGGCGCTCTGCTCGGCGAGGTAGTCCAGGACGCGCGCCGACTCCCAGACGCCGCACGATCCCTCGCCGAGCACCCAGAGGACGCCGGCCCCGATCGAGCCGGCGGCGAGCAGCGGATCGCCCTCGCTCAACGTCAGGTCCTGCATGTGCTGCGCGTCGAGCCAGGCGCCGCCGTAGCCGCCGACCAGCAGCGCCTGCGGGCGCTCGGTGACACCGCCCGCGGCGCGCAGCAGGTCGGCCATCCGGCTGGCGAAGGCGATCTCGTAGACGCCGGGGCGCGCGACCGCGCCGCCCAGCGTCACGAGCACGCTCCCGGGCTGCGTCGGCGATCCCAGGGCGCGGAACCACTCGGCGCCGTGGCGCGCGATCAGCGCCATGTGCGCCAGCGTCTCCACGTTGCTGACGAGCGTCGGGCGGTTGCCCACCCCGCGCTCGAACGGCCGCGGCGGGACGCTCGTCGGCAGCGCCGGCCTGCCGTTGATGTGCGCGATCGCGGCGGTCTCCTGGCCGCTGACGTAGCTGTTCGGCGCTGCGACGAGCCGCAGGGCGGGCCCGCGCGCACCCACCTCGCGGCGCTCGTCGACGGCGCGCGCCACCGCGGCCCAGAGCCGCGGGTCGGAGCGCTTGACGTACAGCACCACCTCGTCGGCGCCGACCGCGGTGGCGGCGACCATCGCGCCGTCGATCACGAGGTGCGGCGTGTGGGTGAGCAGCACGGCGTCCTTGCGGCTGGCCGGCTCGCTCTCCGAGCCGTTGGCGACCACCACCGCCCGCCGCCGCCGACCGGCGACCGCGCGCAGTTTCAGGGCGCTGGAGACGTGCGCGCCGCCGCGCCCGCGCAGGCCGCTGTCCTCGATGGCATCGAGCAGCCGAGCGCCGGCGTCGCGGCCGGACGTCTCCAGGGTGCCGTGGACGCGCACGTGCTGGGCGAGGGTCAGCGCGCCGCCGCCCTCGATCCCGCGCAGGAGCCGCGGAAGGCCGCTCTCGGCGCTCATCACGCCACCTCCTGCGCGGCGGCCGTCCCGACCACGGCACCGCTCGCGTCGATCCTGAGCGCCAGGCGCAGCTGCACCGGGCGCGCACCGGGCGAGGTGAGACGAGCCACGACGAGGTCGCCGCGCAGCCCCACCACCTGGCCGCGGTACAGGTCCGCCCGTCCGCCGGGGCCGAGCCTGACGCTGCTGGAGACCATCTGCAGTCCGCCGCCGGGGAGGGCCTGGCCATAGAGGCGCAGGCCGAGGCGCAGCGGCGCGCCGGCGACGTGGATCCGCGCGGCGATGTCGACCCGCGCGCGCCCGTCGCCCCCAGAGCCGATCTGCCTCGAGGTGCCGTCGAGCGCCGCGGCGAAGGGCAGCGCGACCGTCGCGGGAGCGCTGACCGTGCGCGTGACCACCGGCGCCCGCGCCGCCGCCAGCAGCGTCGGCGGCGTGCCGGCGCGGCGCGCCCAGCCCGGCTTCAACGGGCCCTGCAGCGCGAACGCGACCGTGCCCACGACCGAGGCGGCGACCAGCGCGAGAGCGCCGAGTCGCAGCCCCGCCCGCGCCGGCCAGTCGCGCAGCAGGCGCGCCGCGAGCGCGGCGACGACGCCGGCCACGCACGCGGCGGTCAGCAGCGCGAGCCACGTCGAGCGCGCGTCGGTCCCCGTGCCCAGGCCGTGCAGCACGGCCACCGGCCAGCAGACGTACGCGGCCCAGTGCACCGCCCGCCAGGCGCGCAGGCCCAGCCGGGCGCGCAGCACGCTGGTCACGATCAGCGCGATGAGGAGGTCGAAGGCCAGCGCGCCGAAGCCGAGCCACAGCGGGCGGTAGTGCGACGCGAGCGGGACGACCGCGTCGATGACGCGCAGGTGCGCGAACGGATCCAGGAGCGAGGTCACGACGTGCGCCGTCAGCAGCACGACCACGAGCAGCGAGACGTTGCGGTGCAGGCCGTCGACGACGAAGCGGGGCGTGCGGGCTCCGAGCCGCCAGCGCAGCGTCCCCGTGATCCCGAGGATCACCGACGCCGAGAGCAGGACCAGCGTGATCGCGCCGGTGCCGCGGCTCAGGTACCACAGCGGGCTGGGGCCGGCGGCGGCGAGGATCACGACGCCACCGGCCATGCGCCGACGGTGACGATCCTCCCGCTCGGGTCGACCAGCCGCGCGGGCAGGCCGAGCGACTCGAGCCACTGCGGCGCGGACGCTCCGCGCACGATCGCGGCGGTGCTCGCCGTGTTGGCGTCGACGCACGACGCCGCGGCGACGCTGACGGTGCGCCACACGGGCGCGGCCGGCTCGCCGGTGGCGGGATCGACGATGTGGTGGACGGGCCGCCCGGCGCGCCGCCATCGGCGCACCGTGGTGCTCGACGTTGCCACGCCGCCGCCGATCACGGTCACGCTCTGGCCGTCGGCCTGCGGGCCGGCGCGGTGGTCGTCGGTCACGCGCACCACCCAGCCGCCGGCCGGGGCGGGACCTGCCGTGGCCACGTCGCCACCGAGATCGACGAGCGTGGGCGAGCCGGTGGCCGCGGCGATGGCGCGGGCCGCACGGTCCGCCGCCAGGGCCTTGGCCGTCGCTCCGAGATCGAGACGGCACCCGGGGGTCATCCGCAGCATTCGCCGCGGGGCGTCCAGTGCCACGCTGCGCCATCCCGCGGCCGGGATCCCGTGCACGTCATCCGCCGCGTCGGCGTCCATCGCCGCGAAGTCGCGGTCGTAGCCCAGGGCGACGAGCGCCGGGGCGACCGTGGGATCGACCGCGCCCTCGGTCTGCTCCGCGGCCCGCAGGGCGACGCCCACCGCCTCCGTGAACAGCTCGCTGATCGGGGTCAGGCGCCCCGCCGCGTCGTTGGCCCGCATGAGCTCCGAATCGGGGCGGAAGCGACTGCACGCGCGGTCGATGTCGTCGAGCTCGCCCGCCAGCAGCCGCTCGGCCTCGCGCACCACGGGTGCCTCGACGACGACGACCGCGGTGGTGCCGAGCGCCTCCAGGGCACCGAGGGCGTACACCGTGCTCACGAGCCGCCGGAGGTGACCGGGGGCGGGGCGGGAGCCTGCTGGACGGCGGGCGCCTGCTGCGGGGGTGCCGGGGGCGGCTGCGGGGGCGCAGTCGCGGTGGTGGTCGGGGCCTGCTGCTGCGTCGTCGCAGGCGCCGCGGCCGCGTCATCGGACTTGCGGTGGCGGCGCTCGTGTTGGCTGCGAGCGGCTCGGCGTGGTGCGCCGCGCCGGCTGCGTGTACGTGCGACGGGCGACCTGCGCCGTCACCTTCGAGGTGCCCGGCTTGGTCGCCGCCGCGAGCGCGCTCACGCTCGCCACCGCGAGCACCGCTATGGCTGCGATGACGGCGGTCATGCGCCGCAGCCGCCGCAGGGCGCGATCGCGATGGGCGACGTCGTCGCGGACGAGCAAACGCGTCCGTCGTGCCGGAGGGGCCATAGGAGCACTTTCGGCACGCAGGGTCGGTGCAACCTAAGGAACGCGTGAGAGTTCTCTCACCGAGAGGGTGAGGGGTCGCCGTACGATCGGGCCATGCGCATCCTTCTCGTCGAGGACGAGCGCGGCATCGCGGACTTCGTCGAGCGCGCGCTGCGCGCGCAGGGACATGCGGTCGAGGTGGCCGCCGACGGCGTCGACGGTGGCCACCGCGCGGTGGGGAGCGACCTCGACCTCGTGATCCTCGACGTGATGCTGCCCGGTCGCAGCGGCCTCGAGATCCTCGAGGAGATCCGCGCGGTCAAGCCGGCGCTGCCGGTCATCATGCTCACGGCCCGCGGCGAGGTGGCCGACAAGGTCGCGGGCCTCGACGCCGGCGCCACGGACTACATGACCAAGCCCTTCTCGGTCGAGGAGCTGCTCGCGCGCGTCCGCGCGCATCTGCGCACCCCGGTGCAGCCCGAGACCACGCGCCTGCACGTCGCGGACATCGAGCTCGACATGCTGCGCCGCACCGTGACCCGCGACGGGGAGCCGGTGCACCTCTCGGCCAAGGAGTTCGACCTGCTGGCGTACTTCATGCGCCACCCCGGTCAGGTGCTGTCGCGCCAGCAGATCCTCAACGGGGTCTGGGACTACAACCACGACCCCGGCACGAACATCGTCGAGGTCTACGTCGGCTACCTGCGCCGCAAGCTGGCGCTCGCCGACCGGCCCGTGCCGATCCAGACCGTGCGCTCGGCGGGCTACCGGCTCGTGGACGGTTGATGGGCCTGCGCGGGCTGCGACCTCGGGTCACGCTGCTGATCGTCGCGGTCGTGGTCGTCTGCGTCGGGATCGCCTTCGCCGCCGTGTACGCCGGGACCGCGAGCGAGCTGTCCAAGCGCTCGCACCAGGACCTGCGCGCGGACATGGCAGCGCTCGAGCAGGTCGTCACCACCGGCTCGTCGCGACCGTCGGCGGTCGCAGCGCGCGCTCGCGCGTATCTCGCCCATCAGCCGTTCCGGCCCACCAGCCACGTCCTCTTCGTCGTGCCCACCGGCGGACGCCCGGTGAGCAACGAGCCCGAGCTGCTCGGGCTCTCGCCGCCCGACGAGGGCGAGAGCGGCCCGCAGCAGCGCCAGGAGAACCAGGCCGCGCACGCCTTCCTGGCCGCGCCGCCCGGCTACAGCTTCCACCAGCTTCCCGACGGCGGTCGCATCCAGCTGCTCGTGAGGATCGCGCGCAGCCACGGACGAGCGATCGCGCGCCTCGGCGTGGGCGAGCCGACGGCGCCCACGGACCGCGCCAAGCGCGCGGTGCGCGACGAGTTCCTGCTCGCGGGGGCGCTCGCCGTGCTGGCCGCGCTCACGGGCGGCTTCGCGGTCGCCTCGCGCGTGGCGGCCCCGCTGCGGCGCATGGCGCGCGTGGCGACGCGCGTCGACGCCGGCGACCTCGGCCCGCGGATGGAGATCGCCGCCCGCCACGACGAGGTGCGGGTGCTGGCCGAGGCCTTCGACCACATGCTCGACCGCCTCGAGGACGCGTTCGACCGCCAGACCGCGTTCGTCGCCGACGCCTCCCACGAGCTGCGCACTCCGCTGACGGTCATCCGCGGCCAGCTCGAGGTCCTCGCCCTCTCCGACCAGCCCGACGCGGCCGAGGTGCGGCGCGTCGAGAAGCTCGTGGCGGTGGAGGTCCAGCGCATGGGCCGCCTCGTGGAGGACATGCTCCTGCTCGCCCAGGCGGGGGAGGACGGGTTCCTGCGGCCCGGGATCATCCAGCTGCGGCCGTTCCTGACCGACCTGGTGCGTGGCATGGCGGACGCCGGCCCGCGGCGCCTGGAGCTCGGCGCCATCCCGGAGCTGCTGATCGAGGCCGACGAGGGACGCCTGGCCCAGGCCCTGCGCAACCTGCTGCGCAATGCGATCGCCCACACCGCCGAGAACGGGCTGGTGGAGCTCAGCGTCCAGGCCGACGGCGGTCGCCTGCGCTTCGTCGTCGACGACGACGGCCCGGGCATCCCGGTGCAGCAGCGCGCCGCGATCTTCGACCGCTTCCATCGCCTCGACGGCGGCCGATCGCGCGATGCCGGCGGGGCCGGCCTGGGCCTCGCGATCGTCTCCGCGATCGCCTCGGCCCATGGCGGTCGCGTCTGGGCCGAGGCGGCGCCGGCGGGGGGCGCGCGCATGGTGCTCGAGATCCCGCTGCGGCGCAGCCCGGTCCGCGCCTGAGAGCATTCTCATCGCCCGATCGGCATGGACGGCCCGCCCTCGGGGGAGGCCCAAGGGCATGACTCAGATCACCGACGAGCGGCGCTTCACGCGTCCATCACAGACCACCACCGTCACCGCCGACGCCGTCGAGCACGCGATCCGCCACACGACGCTGCGTGCTCTGGGCTTCGGCGGCATGCTCGGAATCGCCCTGATCCACCTGCTCGACGTGATCGGGAAGATCAAGGAGACGCCGTACCTCGGCGTCATGTACATCGCGCTGATGATCGCCAGCGTGGTCGTCGCGTTCTACCTGCTGCACACGGGGTCGACGCTCGCCTGGGCGGCCGCCGGCCTGCTCGCCGCGGCCACGCTCGCCGGCTTCATCCTCAGCCGCACGACCGGCCTCCCCAACGCCTCGGACGACGTCGGCAACTGGACCGAGCCGCTCGGGCTCGCGTCGATGTTCGTCGAGGGAGCGGTGGTCATCCTCGCGGCCTACGCCTGGAACCTCGCGCGCCATGAGCGCCGTCCCGGCGTGCACGCGTCGGTCGCACGGCAGGTCGCCGCCGAGCGCTGACGCGACGCGGCCGCCGCCCCTGACGGGGCGGCGGCTGCTGGTGTGCTGGGCGGCTCAGGGCCCGCCGGCCGCAACGACCTGCGCCGAGGCCGCGCTCGGGCGGCGAAGGGGCGGCCGGGGCTTGGGCAGCTGCCCCTCGGCCCAGAGGGCGGCCAGCGCCACGCGCGGGAGCGCCAGGGGCCGGTCGAACAGCAGGTAGCGCGGCTGCCAGCGCGGCCCGAACTTCGCGTTGAAGCGATACAGGCGCTCGATCTGAAACCAGCGGTCGCCAACGCGCAGCAGCCGGCCGAGCCCCCTCTCGAGCACGTTGGACGGAGCGCGCAGCCACCGTCCGAAGGCGGCGAAGTTCAGCGAGAACTCGGTGATGCCGCGCTCGGCGAGCAGCCGCGCCGCGTGCACGACGAGGAAGTCGGTGAGCCCGTTGGGCGTGTCGCGGTCGCGGCGCATGAAGCCGAGCGACACCACCGGCCGCCCGAAGACCGGTGCGAAGTGCAGGAAGCCGCGCACGCGCTGGTCGGAGTCCCGCGCCAGCACCACGAGCGCGTCGGGCAGCAGCTCGTCGACGAGGTCGTCGTGGGCCATCGAGAAGCCGCGGTCGGGCGCTCCGTCCAGCCAGCGCCCGCTGACCTCGTGCAGCTGGGCGATCGTGGCGGCGTCGAGCTCGCCGACGGCGTGCAGCTCGGGCACGTAGCCATGGCGCTCGACGCGGTGCACGGCCTTGCGCAGGCTCTTGCGTTCGCCACCGGCGAGGTCCATCGCGCCGGTCGCGAGGATCGCCTCGTCGCCGAGGTACAGGCGCCGCAACCCGGCCCGGCGGGCGGCGGTGGCGAACGCCTCGCTGGCACCGACGACGCCCAGGGCCAGTCCATGGCGGCGCGCGTGGGCGACCACCGCGTCGAGCACGGTGGCCGTCGCCTCCGGTGTGCCGACGGGGTCGCCGGCGACGAGCACGGTCCCGGCCTCGACGCGATAGGCGGCCATGGCACGGCCGTCGGGCGACCACTGTCGCAGCACGTCGTTGCGCAGCTTGAACGCGCTGAGGGTGTCCGCGCCGTGACGACGGATGAGCGCGGCCGCGCGGCGGCGGTCGAGCCCGTCGGCCAGCCGCTTGGGACGCAGCGGCGCGAAGAGCAGCGCGGCGGCCACCGTGACCGAAGCCACCCCGAGCACCGCGAGGCCGAGCGGCAACCACGCGAACGGCCCGGCGGCGTGCACGGCGGCGGTGTTCAGTGCCAGAAGCGCGAAGGCGCGGCCCGGGGCGGCGTCGGCCGGGACCACCGGGGCCAGTCCCGGCCCGGCGGCGAGCACGGCCACGACGGCGAGCGCGAAGGCACCGCCGAGGACGGCCCCGGCGCGTGCGAGCGCGCGCGGGAGGCCGGCCACGCTGTGGCGCACGGCGAAGGCCGATCGGGCCCGCCAGAGCACGGCGGCCAGCGCCCAGCTGATGACCGCTTCCTCGACGTCGAGACCCTTGAGCAGGTTCAGGACGCCGAGGACGCCGAGCAGGGACAGTGCGACGGTCAGGGCCCGGCGGCGGCGACGCGCGAGCTGCCATGCGGCGCCGAGGAGGGCAAGCCCGGCGGGGAGGGCCAGCGCATGGGCCAGGGCGACCTCGTGGACGGGGGCGATGGCCAGGAGGGCACGCAGCCGCGCCGGGACCGCGGGGGTGAGCGCGGAGGCGACGTTGACGACCCCGACCAGGGCGGTCGCGCAGGCCGCGAGCACCGGCACGCGTTGGTTCACCGGTGTGGGCGGCAGATCCGCGGGCCGGTGCAACCCGGGCCGCCACATGGCCGTGTCGCGCGTGGCCGGGTGCAGGTCGCGCCAGTCCTTCACCACCAGCCAGGCGCCGGTCGCGAGCAGCACGGCGAGCGGGGCAGCGCTCATCTCGGCCAGCGCGAGCACCCCGCCGGCGAGCAGCGCGGCGAGGCCGAGGTGGCATTCGTGCAGCCGCCGCCCGAGCACGAACAGCCGCGGGCCGAGCGCGTGGCGCTCGACGCGGGCGACGCGCGCGATCGCTCTGGTCGGCATGGGCCCATCGTGCAGTCCGCGCCGCTGGCTCGGCTTTGCGTCGGTGTTGGGATCGTGTTAGCGAGCCGGCGCGCCGGGCTGGCGCCCGCGCTCGGCGCGCGGCTACCCTGACGCGATGCCCCGCCTGTCGCTCGCTCCGCTTCGCGTGCACGGGCGCAGGACGGTCGGGCTCGGTGGGGTGCTCGCGGTCGCGTACTTCGCGACGGTGGCGGCGATCGCCGTCGCCCGCGGCCTCGGTGGGGCGCCACACGCCGGGCTGCTGGCGTCCAGCCCGGCCGGCGTGGTCCGCGGCGAGCTGTGGCAGCTGTTCACCAGCGGGCTCGTCGTCTCCGGGCCGGTGGGCGCAGAGCTGCCGGCAGCCGCCGCCATCGCCGCGCTTGCCGTGCGCAGGCTCGGGGCGCGGACGTTCTGGTTCGCCGCCGCCCTCGGTCACGTGGGCGCCACGCTGCTCGCCTACGTCGGTGTGGGCGTGGTGTGGCTGGCTGCGCGGGCTGATGTCGACGGCGTGGTCGATGCGCCCGACTACGGGATCTCCTGCGTGTCGCTCGCAGCGGTCGGTGCCCTCGTCGGGGAGGCCATGCGCGCGCGACGAGAGTCCGTCGGTCTGGCGGCCGTCGCCGCGGGCCTCGCGGTCCTCGCCGTCCTCGGCCTCGGATCCGGGCTGGCGGGCATCGAGCACGTCCTGGCCTTCACGCTGGGGTTGGTCGCGCCGGCGCTCGCGCGGCGCTCGCGCCGACCGGCGCTCTGACATCGTCATTCGTGCTCGAGGCGCGCCTGCGCCGGCGCCAGCCACCATGCCGCCGCGCCGGCGAGCACGAAGGCCAGCGCGTGCAGGAGCACGAGCCCCGGGCCGGCACCCAGCGGGTCGCCGAAGACGACGAGGCCCGCGCCGATCGCCACCACGTTCGTGGCCGCGGTCATGAGCGCCAGGACGGGCACGGCAGGACCGAGTTGCAGGCCACGCTGGAAGCAGACGAAGCCGCCCGCGGCCGCACCCGCCAGGATGGCGAGCCAGGCGGTGGCGGCGCCGACGCCCAAACCGCCATGGACCGCCGCAGTCAGCGCCTTGGTCGCCGCGTCGCCGATGCCGTACAACGCCCCGCCGGCCGCGCCCAGCGCGTGGGCGCGGCGCGGCCCGCGGACGGCCGCCAGGAGCGCGGCGAGCGCGGCGCACGGCACCATGAAGATCGCCGCGGGGCCCGCTGCCGGCGCCGCGGCGGGCGCCCCGCCGACCGCGCCGGCGGCCAAGAGCGCCAGGGCGAGGACGATCATGACGATCGCGCGCCGCTCGCGGGCGCCCAGCGGCTGACGCAGCGCGCGGGCGCCCAACGGAGCCGCGAGCGCGAGCCCTCCTGCGGCGAAGGCCTGCACCAGCGAGAGCGGCGCCAGCGACAGCGCGGCCACGTGCAGGGACCACCCCGACAGACCCAGCGCGAGGCCGGCCATCCACATTCGCGAGGAGAGCAGCCCGCGCAGGGCGACGAGCGGCCGGCGCACGGTCACCGGCGGGCCCCCGCGCGAACCGGCGTGTTGCAGCAGATAGCTGCTGTTGAGGGCCAGCGACGCCAGCAGGGCGAGGCCGAGGCCGGCCGCGAGGGCGCTCACGGTGCCGCCACGCGGGCATCGGGCAACGCGGACGTCGCCGCGGCGGGAGGCCGGAAGACCAGAAGGCGCGAGAGGCCATAGAGACCGACGGTCACGCACGGCAGGACCGCGCACTCGGCGGCCAGGTGCGCCCATCCGGCGCTTTGCAGCGCGCTGAGCCCGGCCGCGCTCGTCAGCGCCCCGATCGCCTGGATGGCCACGAAGCGCGTCCGCCCCCAGCGCACCGCCGGGAGGTCGGAGAACGTCCAGCGGCGGTTGAGGTGGAAGCTGTTGGCGGCGCCGGCGCAGAAGGCGAGCGCCGATGCCGCCGGAGCGCGGCAGCCGAGCGCGGTCAGCAGCACGAAGACGGTCAGGGTGATCGCGGTGTTGGCGGCGCCGACGACGCAGAAGCGCATGACGCGGCCCGCTTCGCGCTCCACGGTCGCGGTCATCGCACCAGCCTCACGAACTCGCGGTGGTTGGCGAGGCCCGTCGGTAGGCGCGTCGGGTAGTAGCCGAAGCTGTGCAGGATCCCCGGCAGCTGCGGCAGACCCCCGACCACCAGCCAGCAGGTGGCGATCGCCGCCACGGGGACGAGGACGCGCGGGCGGCCGACCGCGATGAACGGCAGCGCCCAGACCAGGTACCAGGGCATGACCCACGGCAGCGCGAGGACGGCGCAGAAGAGCACCGTCCCGATCGCGGTCAGCGCCCACTGCCGCCGCACCGCGACCGCGACCGTCCCCGCCGCCGCGATGGCGATGATCGCGGCCCGCGCCACCGACCGCACGGCAGCGTCGGCGCCGCCGTGGCCGGCCGCGAGGCCCAGCAGGTTGGGCACGCTCAGAGGGGTCACGAGCGCGCCCTGCGTCCCGAGGTCGGGCAGCGCGCCGCCGTAGACGAGCAGCGTGATCAGGCCGACGCCGAGCGCGGCCACGGCGGCACCCGCGATCGCCCGCGGTCGGTGGCGGGCGCCCAGCACGACCATCCCGACGACGATCGCGAACGAGGGCTTGATGCCCGCCGCCATGACCGCGAGCACGCCGGCAGCCGGGTCGTTCCACCACGGCGCGTCCGCGTCACGACCGCGGACCAGGCACCACGCCGCCGCCACCAGGCACAACATCGCCGGGACGTCGTTGTGCAGGCCGCCGACCTCGGCGATGAGCAGCAGCGGACTCAGGCCGAAGCCCGCGATGGCGCGCTGGCGCGACACGCCCAGCCGCGCGGCGATCGCGCCCACCAGGGCCACCGTCGCCACCCCGCACAGCACCACGACGGCCTTCCACGCCCACAGCCAGCCGTGGGCGCCGAACGCGACCAACGCCTCGGAGAGCCATGTGAACAGCGGGCCGTACGGACTGCGCAGGTGATGCCAGTTGGCCAGCGCGAAGACCGGATCGTGTGCGGCGGCGATGGGCAGGGCGCGGTAGGGGTTCAGCCCGTGCACGGCGGCCATCCGCCCGTAGAGCTCGTAGTTGAAGACGTCGGTCAACGGCAGCGGCGGGCCCAGGACGAGGATGCCCTGGGCCAGCGCGCTGGCGGCGAGCAGCGCCCCGGCCGGCAACCCGGGGGCCGCGGCCCAGGCCAGCGCCCACGCCGCTCCGGCGACGATGAGCGCCACCACCATGTCGGAGTGCAGCCGCGCCGTCCCGGTGGTCAGGTGGGTCAGCAGCAGGCCGTGGAGCGGTCCGAGCAGCCAGCCCGCCGGAGCACGCAGCGTCGGCGGCGAGAGCGTCGAGCGCCGCTCGGCAGCGGCGGTCGCGAGCCACCCCGCGGACCCCAGGACGCCGCCGATGCCCAGGCACGCCGCCGCGGCCCGGGCCGCTCGCTCGAGGCCCATCGCGGGCCGGAGACGCACGGCGGTTCGTGCCGGGGCGCTGGCCATGTCAAGACGATCGCTCCGCCTCGGTGAGCGTCGAGTTCATGCCCGGTTAGGATCCGCTTTGCCCTGCTCCGAGGGCCTCGACGCGCGGCCGCCGGAATGGCACCGTGGCGCCATGAGACGAGCAGCGGCAATGGCCACCATGGCGTTCGCGGGCATCCCGATCGCCTGCGGGGCGAGCACGACCGCGGTCACGTCCTCGCCCGTCGCGTCCACCGCCGCCGCGCCCTGCGCCAACGTCGCCCATGCCGAGCTGGTGGCCGTGGCGCGCCGGATCTACGCCCAGGGCGCTCACGGCCGCAACGAGGTCTCGGCGGTCCGGCGTCTCGCCCGCTCCTCGAGCCTGGGCCGAGCCGTCGCGGCCCGCGATCCGCGCGCCGTCCGGGCAGCGCTGGCTCCACTGCTCAAGCACCAGATCACGCGCATCGACGTGACCGCCGGCGCCCGGACGCTCGCGCGCATCGGATCCGCACCGGCCTACGCGCCGGTCAGCGGCACCATCCGCTCCGGCGGGCGCGTCGTCGGACGCTACGTCCTCGCCGTCAGTGAGGACCGTGCCTTCGCGGGGCTCGTGCACAGCCTCACCGGAGCGACCGTGCGCTTCGGCGGCGCTCCCGGCTCAGGCGCGGCGTTCGCGGCCACGCTGTTCCCGTCGGGGCACGCCACGATCTCGCTCGCGCTCCCGAGGCTGTCGCCGTCGCTGTGCGGCCCCACCGCGGCCGACACGCGCCTGAACGCGATCGGATACGTGGCCCGCAACGTCATGGCAGGCGAGGCGCGCGGCTCCGCGGTGGCACGCACCTGCACCATGCCGCGATCGATCCGGCCTTCCGCAGCGCCGTCGCCGCGGGCGACCCCGCCGCCGTCCGTGCTGCCATCGTCGGTCTCTTCCGCAACAACCGCTTCCACATCGTGCGCGTCCGTGCCTGGCGCGGCACGCACCTGATCAACGACGTCGGCGGCCCGTACGTCCTGAGCCCGGCGACGGGCACGATCGCTGGCCCGGGGGGCGCCGTGGCGGGCCGCTTCATGCTCTCCGTCCAGGACGACACCGGCTTCATCAAGCTCGTGCACCGATTCACCGGTGCCGAGGTCGTCCTGCACACGGGCACCGCCACCGTGCCCGGGAGCACGCTGAGTCCCGGCCCGGCGTTCGTGCCCGGGCTCAGCACCGTGAGCTACCGCGGCGTCGCGTACCGCTCCTACGGGTTCACCGGTACCGCGTTCCCGTCCGGGAAGCTCGACGTCTCGCTGCTCGTCCGCTAACGGCATCGCAACCTCTCGCGCGCCCGTTCGCAATCGCCTCGGTGCGAGCTTGCACGTGTCAGCTCAGCCGCACCCAAGGAGCAGAAGGATGCATCACCCGATCGAAGCCGAGCCGGCCGTCGGTGCCCCCGTCGCCGACGGCGACGTGCGGGCCGGCGCGCCTGCCGTCGCACGGGCCGGGCGCGCCGCCCACACCCTGCCGGGCCTGACCATCGTGCTGCCGTGCTTCAACGAGGCCGAGAACGTCGCGGACGCCATCCGCTACGCCACCACCGCGGCCGAGCGCTGCGCGACAGCACACGAGGTCGTCGTCGTCGACGACGGCAGCAGCGACGCCACCGCCGCGATCGCCGCCCGCTTTGCCGATCGCGACCGCCGGGTGCGCCTGGTGGTGCACTCCGGCAACCAGGGCTACGGCGACGCGCTGCGCTCCGGGATCGCCGCCGCGCAGATGCCCTGGGTGCTGCTCACCGACGCCGATCTGCAGTTCGACCTCGACGATCTGGAGGACTTCCTGCCGCTCGCCGCGCAGGCCGACCTCGTGGCCGGCTGGCGGATCCTGCGCCAGGACCCTCTGAACCGGCGCCTCAACGCCGCTGCATGGAACTGGCTGGTGCGCCGCGCCTTCGCGCTGCCCGTGCGCGACGTCGACTGTGCCTTCAAGCTGATCCGGCGTGACCTGCTCGAACGCTGCGATCTGCGGGCGACGGGCGCCATGATCAGCACCGAGCTCCTGGTCCAGTGCCTGGCCGCAGGCGGCCGCCTGGAGCAGGTGGGAGTCCATCACCGCGCGCGAGTGGCCGGCCGGCAGAGCGGTGCCAGCCCGCGGGTCGTCGCGCGCGCCTTCCGCGAGCTCGCGGTGCTGCACCGGAGCCTGCGCGCCGCCCAGGCATAGCTCCTGACCGACCGCTGGCCGGCCACCGGCGGGATACGGTAGACCGCGAGATGGCCGCCCAGAACCTCGACATCCTCGTCTGCGACGACGATCCGTCATTGCGCGAGGCGCTGCGCCAGTCCTTCGAACGCGAGGGCCATCGCGTGCTGGCGGTCGCGGAAGGGCGCTCGGCGATCGATCGAGCGAGCACCCAGCACTTCGACGTCATGCTGCTCGACGTCGCGCTGGGACGGGCCAGCCTCGACGGCTACGAGGTGTGCCGAACCCTGCGTGAGCGCCGCAACAACGTGCCGATCATCATGCTCACGGCGCTCGACAGCGAGGCCGACGCCGTCCTCGGCCTCGAGGCGGGCGCCGACGACTACGTCGTCAAGCCCTTCCGCCCCGCCGAGCTGCGCAGTCGCATCCGCGCCGTGCTGCGCCGCGTCGGTCCCGGCCCGCGCGCGGACGCGCCGCTCACGGCGGGTGCGGTGACGCTGGATCCCGGGCTGCGGGAGGTCCAGCGCGACGGGCGGCCGGTGGCGCTGACCTTCTCGGAGTTCGAGCTGCTCCACGCGCTCATGTCGCAGTCCGGTCGCGTCCACAGCCGCCACGATCTGCTGCGGGCGATCTGGGGCGACAGCGCCTACCGCGACCCGCGCGCGATCGACGTCCACGTCCGCCATCTGCGCGAGAAGCTCGAGGCCGTCCCCGAGCAGCCGGAGCTGATCGTCACCGTGCGCGGCGCCGGCTATCGGATCGGCGAGCCCTGAGCGATGCACCTCGGCCTGCGAGCGCGCGTGATCGCAGTGCTGGTCGTGGTCAGCGCCTTCACCCTCGCGGTCGCCGCCGTCACGCTGCTGTCACCGCTCGACCAGCGCCTGCGCGACAGCGCGGTCAACGAACTTCGCGCTCTCGCTGCGCAACGAACGGGGGGCGCTCACCTCGCTGCGCGCCGGCGAGGTCGTCGCAGGCGACACAGCGCCTGCTGCGAGCGGCGCGCGTGCTGGCCCGGCACAACGGAGCCGAGGTCAGCGTGCTCGCCCCCGGCGGTGACGTGCTGGTCAGCACCGATCCCGACCGCACCGACCGATTCAGCACGGCGGCGGCCGCCGCTCGCTCCGGCAAGACCGAGAGGATCGTGACGGGCGAGGGCCGACGCGCCGAGGCCGAGGTCGCCTTCCCCCTGACGATCCACGAGCGCCCGGTGATCGTCGCGGCGCGCAAGCCCTTCAACGACGTCCAGGACGCCACGGGCGTGGTCAGGCGGGCCTTCACCGTCGCCGCGGCCGCCGGGCTCGCCGGCGCGCTGCTGTTCGGCCTGTTGCTCGCCGGCCGGCTCATACGCCGCCTGCGCCGGCTGCGCGACACCGCGCTGCGCCTCTCCGACATCGGACCGCAGGCCGAGCTCAAGCCCGACGACGGCCGCGACGAGATCGGCGATCTGAGCCGGGCGTTCGCGACGATGCAGCACCGCCTACGCGAGCAGGAGCAGGCACGGCGCGCGTTCGTCGCCACTGCGTCGCACGAGCTGCGAACCCCGTTGGCCTCGCTCAGCGTGATGCTCGACATGCTCGTGGACGACCTCCACGCCGAGCCCGCCGACGTGCGCAGCGCACGGACCCAGGCGGCCAACGCGGAGGCCCAGGTGCAACGGCTGTCGCTGCTGTCCGCCGAGCTGCTCGACCTCAGCCGGATCGACGCCGGCATCCCGCTGCGCAGCGAGCTGGTCGAGCTCCCGGCCGTCGTGCGCTCCGTCATCGCCGAGCTGGACGTGCGCGTGGAGAAGCAGGGCCGCAGCATCGAGGTGGACGGCGACCCGGCGCTGTGGGCCGTCGGAGACCCGGGCGGCGTGGCCCAGATCGTTCGCGTCCTGCTGGACAACGCGCTGCGCCACGCGCCATCCGGCGGGCGCATCCACGTCCGAACCGAGATGCGCGACAGCATGGCCAGCGTGATCGTCGAGGACGACGGCGCCGGGGTGGCACCCGAGGACCGCGAACGGATCTTCGAGCGCTTCGCGCGGGGAACCGACGCGACCGAGGGCGGCGGCTTCGGATTGGGGCTGGCCATCGGGCGCGAGCTGGCGCGCCAGATGGATGGCGACCTCACCCTCGAGGACGGATCGCCAGGTGCGCGCTTCGCCCTGCGGCTGCCGGGCGCGCCCGCGCCCTGACGGCTCACAGGCCGGCCGTCGTCGTGGTCGCCGTCCCGAGGGCGTAGAGCGTGCCCGCCGGCAGGCCCGCGGAGGTGCTCACGTCGTGGGCGTGGCGCATCGCCCATGCCACGGCGGGGGCGCAGGCCCGTCCCGCGGACGTCGCGCAGGCGGCTCGTCCCAGCAGCGCGTAGCGCACCTGACCGCCGGACACGAGCCCGGCCAGCCTCCCGGCTGAGAGCAGGGGGCGGCCGTCGAGGCTGGTGAGCATCAGGACCGGGCGCCCGTCGTGGACGATGAGCGGCGCGGCCCGCACGACGGTGGGACTCGCGACCTCGAAGCGCGCGCCGCCCTGATGGCGCGACGAGGAACGCGCTCAGCCGGGCGACCTCGCCCGCGGTCATGCGGCTCGGCAGGCCGGCGTCGGAGCGGTGCTGCCCGGCGACCGTGACGGCGCCCGCGCCGGGCACGGCGAGGACGGCGAGCGTGGCGCAGAGCGCGAGCACCGCGGCGCGTCGCCGGTCCGACACGGCGAACACCGCGAGAGCGCCACCGGCCGCCGCGCCGAGCGCCAGGACCGCGAGCCAGCCGGGCGGGTGGGCCAGCACGATGCCGACGACCGCCACCCCGGCCGCCGCGGTGGCGAGTGCCAGGCGCGGCACCCGACGCGGCGCGCCGGCCAGGGCGCCGATGCCGATGCCGACGACCGCGGCGATGGCCGGCACGACTGCATCGAGGTAGCGGGGCTGCATCCGCTGCATGTGGCTGAGCAGCCCCAGGCCGATCACCAGCCACGTGCCGAAGAATGCCGCGCCGGCGAGCGGCAGGCTCCGTCGCCCGAGGCGAGGGCGCCGCTCGAGAACCGCGACGGCGAGCGCCGCGCCGCCGATGACCAGGGCCGCCACCAGCGTCGTCCCGACCGTGAGCAGGTAGCCGCGTCCGGTCTGTGAGAAGAAGCGCAGGACGCTGGGCGGGTCGATCGCGAGCGCAGCCGTGGACGCGCGGGCCGTCACGCGGTTCACCCCGTCATAGGCGAACACGACGTTCCAGATGCTGCCGTCGCTCGACCCGATCGGCCACGGCCGCTGCCCCAGTGGCGTCAGCGACGCGACTGCGATCCAGCCCAGGCCGACCGTCAGCAGCGCGGCCAGGCTCCCGCCCAGCGCGACGCTCCGCCGGCGCAGGGAACCCTCGCCGGCCAGGATCGCGAGCAACGCCAGCGCCGGCAGGAAGATCAACGCCTCGAACAGCTTGACGTTGAACGCCAGCCCGACCACCGCACCGGCGGCGACGACGGGCCACGCGCTGCGCCGCTGCGCTCCGACGACCACGAGCCAGGCCGCCAGGACGTCGAGCGCCATCATCACCGAATCCATCGTGTCGCTGTGCGCGGTGAGGATCGCGGCCGGAAGGACCGCGAGCGTCGCCGCCGCCGCGATGCCCGCGACGTGGCCGAAGAGGCGGCGCACGAGGTCGTACAGCAGCGGGATCGCAAGGATCCCGCCCGCCACCTCCGGCACTCGCATCGCGACGTCCGTGAACCCGAAGAGCTTGATGCTGGCGACCTGGAGCCAGAGGTCGGCCGGAGCCTTGTCGACCGACACCTGCGCGCCCGGCTCGAAGGCCCCGAAGAAGAAGTTGTGCCACGAGAGGCTCATGCTGCGCACAGCCGCGTCGTAGAACGGATTCGCACCGACGCGATCGAACGACCACAGCCGCAGCACCGCCCCGGCGACCGTGATCAGCGCCACCGGGCCGACGGTGCCGGCAACGGCCACCGCGTGGCCGCGGCTCCAGCGAGGTCGCGCCTCGGTCGTCGCGATGATCGAGCTCATGTCGTGGGTCTCTCCGAGCCGGAGCATGCTGGTCAAGCTTGTGCCCTGAAGCCTTCGCAATGGGTTCGCCGGACCTTGCGGTTGCGTTAGCGAGCGGATCCACGACGGCAACTTGGCCGGACCTGCCGGCGGCGCTAGACTCCCGGCGCCGCTGGGCCCGGGTGGGGCCGGCGGGTGTGGGAAGGGAGGTGGTGCGAGGGACCAGATCTCGGCCACGGATGGCCCTCTCGATGCTGCTCTTACGTCCGGGCGCGATACGCGACCCGGACCCAAGTGACGAGGCACGTCTCTCCCCGCGGGTTGGGGCTGCTCGCGCTGAGGCGGCTTCGCCGATCGAACGGAAGGGACCGATCTGTGAAGCGATTTCGTCCTGCCATGCTCGCGCTGCTGGCCCTCTTGGCGATGGCGGCGTATGCGCTGCCCGTCGGGGCCGCCGCGGCCGCGAGCTCATCGGCCACTGCCACCGGTGGCAAGGCCAACTTCCGCGGCTATCAGGAGCCGCTGTGCCAGAGCCGGGCGTCGCTGTGCGCGGACGCCTATGAGAACCCGAAGGGCGAGTACGTCGGACACGACGAGCCCTCGGTCGAGTTCAAGTCCCACGTGCCGGGCTCGGGCAACGACATCACCTACCTGATGACGCTGCCGACCGAGCCGAACGCCTTCCCCACGCAGAGCGGGGTGGGCGCGACGTGGAACTTCCAGCTGCGGCCGACGTTCTGGTTCGGCCTCACGCTGTGCGACACCGAGTCGGCGCCCGAGTTCACCAAGGTCTGCAAGCCGGACTCCGACACCAACGACCTCGTCGGGACCAATCCCAAGGCGGCCAACTACATCGGCAAGCATCCGGGCAACGCGTACATGGAGCTGCAGTTCTACGGCCCCGGGTACGTCCCGCAGTTCGAGGGCTTCGGGTGCACCGCGCGCCAGTACTGCGCGGCGATGACCATCGACAGCCGCACGCTCGACCAGAACACCGCCATCGAGAACACGGACGCCTGCGACAACTACGTGCTGGGCGGTCCGGAGCCGATCAACTGGGCCTACATCACCAGGAGCGGGAAGTCCCAGGCGCCGGCCAACCCGCTGTTCACCGGCACCTTCGACGCGCCGGACTTCAGCGCGGTCAACCCCGACACGACCAAGGACCTCTTGATGAGCCCGGGCGACCGGATCCTCATCCACATGCACGACACACCGGCGGGGTTGAGGATCGACCTCAACGACCTGACGAGCCGCCAGAGCGGCTCCATGACCGCTTCGGTGGCCAACGGCTTCGGGCACATCCTGTACACGCCGAACTCGACGACGTGCCAGCAGGAGCCCTACGCGTTCCACCCGGAGTACTCGACGGGCCAGCCGCGTGGCAACACGTGGTCCGCGCACACCTACAACGTGGCGATGTCCGATGAGATCGGGCACTTCGAGAACTGCCTGCAGCTCGACGCGGAGTTCAACTGCGCCGTCCCCGGCACCCAGGACCCAGGTGGCCTGGATGAGGACGACGACAACAACTTCTGCGTCCCCGGCACGGACTCGACGCTCGTGATGATCAACGGCTGCTTCAGCGGCGACGAGGACTGGGACGGGCAGTCGTATCGCAACGACTGGCCGGGCACGTTCCAGAACGCGTTCCTCGACCGGCTGCTGCATCCGTCGCCGGTGCTGTTCACCAGCCCGCTCGCCAACGGGAGGACGAACTACTCGACGGTCGCCTTCGAGACCGACCTCCCGCGCATCGAGGCCGCAGACGCACAGGACAACCCACCGTTCTGCGATCGCACGACCGGGGCGAACTGCGTCAACCCGCCCAACGGCGCGCAGTTCTATCCGTTCTTCACGACCGGGGTGCACCAGGGAACCTGCGCCTGGCAACAGGGCGGCAACTTCATCCCGGGCACCACCAACCACTTCGGAGGGAGCTCCACGACCGAGTTCGGTCAGCTGTTGCAGACCGTGTATCCGGCGGCCGGCTTCACCACCGTCCGCTTCTTCAACAACTTCAACAGCGGCGACAGACGCAACCCCTGCCCCGTGGGGTAGGGCAGATCTGACGCGCAGTGGAGGAGCGATCCGCCGGATCGCTCCTCCGCGCCGTCGCCCGTCGGCCGGCCGGGGTCGCGAAGGGCGAGCGCGTCCGACATACTGGCGGCGATGGCGCTGCCTGGCCGGCGATTGGTGGTGTTGTGGTTCGCGCTCCTGGTGGCGGCGTGGACCGTCGTTGCGCTCCACAGCGGCGCCGAGACCGGTCTGCCGTACCTCGCGCCGGCGCTGCTGCTGTGCGCCCCGCTCATCTTCGGGCGCTACGTCGGCGAGGAGCAGCTCGCCGTCCTCGCGAAGCGATCTCCCCGCTGCGTCGCCCGGCGTGCTTCGCGCCTTGCGGTCCCGCGCAGCCACGTGCGGCTGATGCAGCGCGGCGGCCGCCTGGTCGCCTCGTCGCTGGCCAAGCGCCCGCCTCCGCCGGCCACGGCGTTCCTCACCGCGTAGGGACCCGGGCGCCTCGCCGGTGAACGGGTCCGATCCCGTTCATCGTGCATTCCTCGGAGGTTCTCGTGTCTCGCAATCAGCGTGTCGTCGTGCTTGGGTTGGCCGTCGTCGTCCTGGTCGTCGCGGTCGTCGTCATCGGCACCGGCGGCTCCTCGAACTCCACCAAGGACGCCGGGCCGACGACGGTCGTCGTCCAGGGCGCCAAGCCCGTCGGCGGCGTCAAGGACGTCACCTTCAAGAAGGGCGGCACCGTCGACCTGACCGTCAAGAGCGACACCGCCGACGAGGTCCACTTCCATGGCTACGACGTCCACAAGGACGTCGCCAAGGGCGGCTCCGTCCACTTCAGGTTCCCGGCCAGCATCGAGGGCAAGTTCATCGTCGAGCTCGAGGACCACAAGCAGACGCTGGCCAACGTGACGGTCGCCCCATGATCCGCCGATTCGTGCGGTCGGCGAGCGCCCTGGCCTCGCTCGGTCTGCTGGCGAGCGCCGCGCTGCCGGCGTCCGCCTCCGCTCACGGGCTGGTCGGCAAGCAGGACCTGCCGATCCCGCGGTGGCTGTTCGCGTGGGCCGCCTCGGTGGTGCTCGTCGTCTCGTTCGTCGCGCTGGCCACGCTGTGGCCGCGCCCGCGCCTGGAGCGGGCCGTCGAGCGGCGCGTGTGGCGGGCGCCGGTCGCCCTCGAGGTGCTGTGCGGGGTGGCCGGGGTCGCCGCCTTCGTGATCACGGTGTGGGCGGGCTTCGCCGGCACGCAGAGCGCCACCGCCAACCTCGTGCCGACCGTCGTGTTCGTCGTCTTCTGGGTCGGGATCCCGTTCGCGACGCTCCTGCTCGGCGACGTCTTCGACGCCTTCAACCCGTGGCGCGCCGTGGCGCGGGGCACGGCGTGGGCCTTCGGCCGCCTGCGCCGCGGGGGCGAGGCGCCGGCGGCGCTGGCCTACCCGCCGTGGCTGGGGCGCTGGCCGGCCGCGCTGGGGATCCTGGCCTTCGCGTGGGTCGAGCTGGTCTACGTCAACAAGGACGACCCGAGCCAGCTCGCGACCATGGCGCTGGTCTATGCCGCCATCCAGCTCGTCGGGATGAGCGTCTACGGCATCGAGCCGTGGTCGCGCAACGCCGACGCCTTCGGCGTCTACTTCCGCCTCTTCTCGATGCTCTCGCCGGTGCACTGGCGCAAGCGCGAGCTGTACGTGCGCCCGCCGCTGGCCGGCGCGCCCAAGCTCGACGCCGGGGCGGGGACCGTCGCGCTGCTGTGCACCATGATCGGCACCGTCAGCTTCGACGGCCTCTCCCAGGGCGCGCTGTGGACGGGCACGAGCGGCCTGGCGCCCAAGCTCCAGCAGCGCTTCATCAACCTCGGCTTCAGCGGCGAGGTGGCGCTCGAGATCACCTTCACCGTCGGCCTGCTCTTCATGGTGGGCGTCGTCTCCGGCGTCTACCGGCTCGGAGTGCTCGGCATGCACTCGGTCGGCCGCGGCCACACCACGACCGAGCTGTCGCGACGCTTCGTGCACTCGCTCATCCCGATCGCGCTCGCCTACGTCATCGCGCACTACTTCTCGCTGCTGACCTACCAGGGCCAGGCGATGGCCTATCTCATCTCCGATCCGCTCGGCCACGGCTCGAACCTCTTCGGCACCGCCACCTCAACGATCAACTACAACCTGATCGGCGCCAACGGCGTCTGGTACGTCCAGGTCCTCGCGCTCGTGCTCGGCCACGTCTGCGGCCTCGCGCTGGCCCACGACCGCGCGCTGGTCGAGTACCAGCGCGTCCGCGAGGCCACCCGCTCGCAGTACTGGATGCTCGCGGTCATGGTCGCCTTCACGAGCCTCGGCCTGTGGCTGCTGTCAGCCGCCGCGCAATGACCGTCTCGCCCGGGGTGTGCTGACGGCGCCGAGCACGGTCGCGACGACCGCGGCTTCGATCTCGTCAGCTCCCAGGTGTCCCGCGCGCAGCTCGGCGCTGGCGGCATGGACGAGCGCGAGGATCATCGCGAGATGCCACCTGACGGACACGTCGGGCCGGAACGTGCCGTCGCGCTGTCCGCGCTCGATCAGCGGCTCGAGCCTCGAGAGGAGGGGCAGGTGGCGCCGATGGAGCTCGTCTTGTGGCAGTCGCGTGTTCATCGCGACGAGTGCGTGGAAGCGCCCCAGGCCTCGCCACGCCGCCGTGATGACGCGTCCCAGAGCCTGCGCCGCGTCGCCGCGGTCGGGCTCAGCGGCCTCGACCAATCGCGTGACCTCGGAGATGGCCCGCTCGGTGACGGCGTCGATCAGGGCCTCGCGCGTGGGGAAGTGGACGTAGATCGTCGCGCGCACGACGCCGGCCTGACGAGCGATCTCGGCCATGCTGGCCTCGGGGTCGCTCGCCAGAGCCTCGACCGCTGCGTCCAGGATCCGGGCGACGCTGCGCTCGGCGTCGGCGCGTCGACGCGGCTGGCTCGGTGGTGGCGGTTGGCGGGTGGGGGGCACGTGCGGTCCTCAGTGGATGGGCATGCTCGGAGCGAGCCGCAACCTTGGCAGGAAGCTCCTGGCCGAGGGCAGGATCGCCAGCGCAAGCAGGCCAGCGGTGCCGGCGACGACGCCGGCGGCGAGGTAGGCGTGGCCCAGCCCGGCCGCGAAGTCGGTCGCCGAGGCGCCTGCGCCGGCCCCGCCACTCGCCGCCGTGGCGATGGTGACGAGCACCGCGATGCCGAGCGAGCCGCCGATCTCGTGACCGGTGGTATTGAGGCCCGACAGCATGCCCGTCTCGTCGTCGCCGGCGCCGGTGAGGACGGAGACGGCGACGCCGACGAGCGCCACGCCCAGGCCCAGGCCGGTGATCAGCATGCCGGGCAGGAGGTCGCCGACGTAGCTGCCGTCGGCATCGACGCCCGCCAGCAGCAGCAGCCCGCCGGCCGCGACGGCGAACGCGCCGGCCAGCGGGACGCGCACACCGGCGCGTCGCACGAGGTTGCTGCCGAGGTGGGCGCCGACGCCGGTGGCGACGGCCAGCGGCAGGAACGCCAGGCCGGTCTCCATGGGGCCCGTGCCGAGCACGTTCTGCATGTAGAGCGACGTGAGCAGGAACGATCCGAAGAGCACGGCGGACGCGGCGAGCATCATCAGGAGCCCTCCGCCGACGGCACGGTCGCCCAGCCGCTGGATGCGCAGCAGGGGCTGTGGCGTCCGCAGTTCGAGCGCGGCGAAGGCGCCCAGCCCGGCGAGCCCCGCCGCACCGATGCCCAGCGTCTGCGTCGAGGTCCAGCCCGCACTGGAGGCCTGCGAGATCGCGTACACGAGCGCCCCGAAGCTGACCGTGGCCAGCGCTGCGCCACGGAGGTCCAGGCCTCGCCACCGTGGCGGGCCGGCGTCGGCCGGCACGATCTTCAGCGCGCCGGTCGCGAGCACGAGGCCCACGGGCAGGTTGATGAAGAAGATCGCCCGCCAGTCGACGAGCTCGGTCAACGTCCCGCCCAGCAGCATCCCGACCGCCGCGCCGGCACCGCCGACCGCGCCCCAGACGCCGAGCGCGCGGGTGCGCTCGCGACCTTCGCTGAAGGCGGTCATGATGATCGACAGCGCGGCCGGAGAGAGCATCGCCGCCCCGAGGCCCTGGCCCGCGCGGGCGGCGAACAGCTCGGCGGCGCTGCCCGCGATGGCCGAGGCCAGCGACGCGACCGTGAACACGGTCAGGCCGGTCAGGAAGACGCGGCGGCGCCCGAGCAGATCGGCCGCGCGCCCGCCGAGGAGAAGCAGGCTGCCGAAGATCAACGAGTAGCTCGTGATCGCCCAGCCGACATCGGCGCGAGCGATGCTCAGGTCCCTTGCCATGTCGGGCAGCGCGACGTTCACCGCGGAGATGTCGAGGATGACCATGAGTTGTGCGACGGCGAGCACGGCGAGGAGCGGCCAGCGCGAGGCGGCGTCGGTGCGCTGGCGGTCGTGGGGGCGGGGGCTGTGCATCGGGCTCCGATCGATAACTCAGACAACAATGTCTGGATTAGTAAATCAGACAGCACTGTCTGATGTCAACCTCCTCGGGAGGAAGGGGAAGTCGCACCCGAATACCCCATCGGGGTATACTCACGGTGGTCGTATGGCCTCGGGACAACCGCGAAGGAGGCAGACCGACATGACCGCCCACGCTCATGCCGACCACGACAGCGGCCCATCGCTCAACCAGCTCGCCCTCAGCGCCACCGTGCACTGCCTCACCGGTTGCGCGATCGGCGAGGTGCTCGGCATGGTCATCGGGACCGCGCTGGGCTGGTCCAACGGCGCGACGATCGTCGCCTCGATCGCGCTGGCGTTCCTCTTCGGCTACGGCCTGACGAGCCTGCCGCTGCTGCGCGCCGGCCTGGCGCCGCGGCGCGTGGTCGCGCTGGCCTTCGCGTCGGACACGCTTTCGATCACGACGATGGAGATCGTCGACACGCTGATCATCGTGCTGATTCCCGGCGCCATGGCCGCCGGGCTGGGCGACCCCCTCTTCTGGGGCAGTCTGGCCGTGGCCCTCCTCGTCGCCGGTGCCTTCGCCTTCCCGGTCAATCGCTGGCTGCTCTCGCGCGGCAAGGGGCACGCCGTCGTGCACCAGTACCACGACGGGGACTAGCCTTGGCAGCGCGATGAGCGACCACGACGCGGCGTTGGTGGCAGCGGCGATGTCTGCGATGGAGAGGTACACCGGCGCGGTGCCGGGCTACCGCCGGGCTCACGCGCACGGACATGGGTTCGTCGGGTACTTCGAGCCGACCGGCGCGGCGGCCGGGCTGACGGTGGCCGAGCACCTGCAGCGTGACCGGGTCGCCGTGGTCGTGCGGCTGTCCAACGGAGCCGGAAGCCCGTACGCCCCGGATCTGCAGTCTGCCCGCCACGGGGCGACCCTGGGGCTGGGGATCGAGTTCGCGCTGCCCTCGGGCGGGCGTACGACGTGGGGGGCGCCGAACATGACGGCGTTCCCGGCCAGCACCCCGCAGGAGTTCATCGCCGTGACCACCGCGCAGCGGCGCAACGCCCGCGGGCACCGCAACCCGTTGCGGCTGCTGGCCTTCGTGGTCCGCCACCGGCGCACGCTGCCCGGATTGAAGGCACTGATCGGGCATCCTCCGATTCGCAGCTTCGCGGCGGCGGACTTCCACGGCCTGCACGCCTACTACCTGGTCGACGCGGCGGGCCGTCGGCAGGCCTTCCGTTACCACTGGATGTCGACGATGGCCGAGCGAGCGCACCGTCACCGAGAATGAAGCCGCGCTCTGGCCCCCGCAGTTCCTCGTCGAGGAGATGCGCCAGCGGGTGGCGCGGGGACCGGTGCGGTGGGAGCTGGCGTTCGAGCTTGCCCAGGACGGCGATCCGACCCACGATCAACTGCTCGCCTGGCCGGCGTCGCGCGCGAGGATCCACGCCGGCACGCTGACGCTGACCGAGGAGCACCCCGACCAGGACGTCGTCGACGGCATGGTCTTCGACCCGACCAACGTTCCCACCGGCATCGAGTGCTCCGACGACCCGCTGCTGGCCTTCCGATCGGCGGTCTACGGCGCCTCCCACGCGGCACGCACGCGCGAGACGAGACCGATATCCGATCTGGTCGACGTCGACCGGGAGCGCTGAAGCCACAGGCGGCGGGCCGCCTTGCCAGGCAAATGGTTATATGGCTATAATCGTTATATGCCTATCACTAGCACAGCGCCAGCCGTAAGCGCCCCGGTGGCGCGCACGCGGCCGCGGCTCGTGCTCGCGATCTGCTGCATGAGCCTGCTGATCGTGGGGATGGACGTGACCATCGTCAACGTCGCGCTGCCGTCCATCCAGCGCGACCTGGACGCGTCGGTCTCGGCGCTGCAGTGGACCACCGCCGCCTACACCGTGGTGCTCGCGAGCCTGCTCATGCTGGGCGGTTCGATCGCCGATCGCCTGGGTCGCGCACGCGTGTTCAAGTTCGGCCTCGCGCTGTTCACCGCCGCATCCCTGGCCTGCAGCCTCGCGCCGGGTGTCGGCTGGCTCATCGCCTTCCGCGTGGTTCAGGGCGTCGCGGGCGCGATGCTCAACCCGGTGGCGATGTCGATCATCCGCAACACGTTCGAGGATCCGCGCGAGCGGGCGCAGGCGATCGGGATCTGGGGCGCCGTGGTGGGCATCAGCATGGCCCTGGGGCCCGTCCTCGGCGGCGTCCTCGTCGGGCTGAGCTGGCGGGCCGTGTTCCTGGTCAACATCCCCATCGGCCTGGCCGCGATCGCCCTCACGGCGCGCTTCGTGCCGGAGTCCCGCGCGCCCCGCCCGCGTCGTCCCGATCCGATCGGCCAGGTGCTGGTCATCCTCACGCTGGCGAGCCTGACCTCGGCGATCATCGAAGGGCCCCGCCTGGGGTGGGGCTCGCCGTCGATCGTTGCCCTGGCCGTCACCGCAGGCGTCTCGCTCGTGACGCTGGTGCGCTACGAGCTGCGCAGGGACGACCCGCTCATCGACCCGCGCTTCTTCGCGAGCCGGCCGTTCTCGGCGGCGGCGGTCATCGCCGTCGTGGCGTTTGCGGCCTTCGGGGGGTTCCTGTTCCTCAACACGCTGTACCTGCAGGACGTGCGGGGCCTCTCGCCGTTGAGCGCCGGCCTGTGCACGCTGCCGCTGGCGCTCATGACCGCGTTGGTCAGCCCGATCGCCGGCCGCGTCGTCGGGACGCGCGGGGTGCGCGGCCCGCTGGTCGTCGGCGGTCTCGGGCTCGGCGTGGGCAGCCTGATGCTCGTGCCGCTCAGCGCCGACACCTCGCTCGGATGGCTCTTGGCCGCGTACTGCGTCTTCGGGCTGGGGTTCGGCGCCGTCAATCCGCCGATCACGAACGCCGCCGTGTCCGGCATGCCGGCGAGCCAGGCCGGCGTGGCCGCCGCGGTGGCCACGACGAGCCGCCAGGTCGGCCTGACGCTCGGCGTCGCGGTGGTGGGCGCGATGGCCACCGCGAGCGTGGACGGCCCGCTCGAGGACCATCTCGCGACCGCCAGCCACTCGGCGTGGTGGCTCATCGTCGCCCTCGGAGCCGCGATCGTGGCGCTCGGCCTGGCCGCGAGCACCGGGGCGGCCCAGGCCAGCGCCGAGCGGACCGCGGTGCGGCTGCGCGAGGCGCCGCAGGGGGCGTGATGGCGGACGGGGACTCAGACCTCGCGCGTCGCGCCTGGCGCGCGATGCTGGACGTCGTGCTCGACCACGACCGCAAGATCGCCGTGTCGGAGGCGCTCGGCGTGAGTTGGGCGCGCGTGCGCGCGCTGCAACGCCTGGCCGACCAGCCGCACACGCTGAGCGAGCTCGCCGAGCAGCTCGCGGCCGATCGGCCCTACGTCACGCTCATCGTCGATGGCCTCGAGGAGCGGGGGCTGGTGCAGCGGACGCCCCATCCCGAGGACCGCCGGGCGAAGCTCGTGGCGCTGACCGCGGCCGGCCGTGCCGCCGCCGAGCACGCCGACGCGATCCTGGACGAGCCCCCGGCCGCCCTGCACGACGTGCCGGCGAAGGACCTCGAGGCCGTGCTGCGCGTGCTCGAGCGCCTGGCCGACTCAGAGCGGTAGGGGGGAAAGCCGGCGTTCGACGCACACCACCCCGCGCCCCACCGTCGAACGTCGGTCCTGCCCCCTCCTGAGGGGGAAGACCGACGTTCGACCACGACCGGCGCGCCGCGACCCCCCGCGGACTCCTTTCCCCTCGGCGATGCTGTTCAGGCCGCCGCTGAACCCTCAGCCGTTCACAACGTCGCTGAGCGCCACGACTAGGCCGTCCGACCCTGGCCGCCGTAGACGGCCAGGCCGTAGACGATCGCGACGTCCACCGCGAAGATCGCCAGCGACCAGAACGGATAGGCGGGGATGGAGAGCAGGGCGGCGATCGAGCTCAGCCCGGCCGCGACGATGCCGAACCAGCGGCCGAACTGGCCGCCCTGCCAGATCGAGAAGGCGGCGAGGATCTGCAGGACCCCGAGGATCAGCGTGACCCAGCCCCACGTGTTGAGGTTGCTCAGGATGTACTTCTGATCGTTGACGAAGAACGACGAGTTGCCGATCGCCGCGATCCCGTAGATCACGTTCAGCACGCCGACGATCACCACCATGATCCCGGCGAACAGGAGCCAGCCCTCGCCCGACTCCTCGTAGACCTGCGGCCTGGCGCTGTCCTCCGGGACGCGCATGCTGGGATCGAGACTCGTCATGGCTTCTCCTCACGGACCGGTCGGACGGCCGAAGTTGGGGTTGCGGCGGCGCATGCCTCCCCGAGCTCCACGCTGTCGGCGCCCTTGATCAGTGAGAGCACCTCGACCAGCGCGTCGTCGCAGAGCGCGGGCGCGGCGACGGTGGGCATGCAGACGACGCTATGCGCGCGGGGGGTGAGGGCTCATCACCCTCACCGGGTGACACGGCCGGTTCACCCGCGCAGGGTGAGGTCGCCTCACCCGGCTTGCCGCGAGGGTCTGCCGGCATCTCGCTGACCGCGTGACAAAGGAGCCTGACGCCATGCCGATCGCTGCGGACTATCCATTCCTCGACGTCCTCTGGACGATGATCATCTTCTTCACCTGGGTGGTGTGGATCTGGATCATGGTCGTCATCCTGACCGACGTCTTTCGCCGGCGCGACGTCTCAGGCTGGGGCAAGGCCCTCTGGGTGATCTTCCTGATCGTGCTGCCCTTCCTGGGCGCGCTCGTCTATCTGATCGCGCAGCACGACGGGATGGCCCAGCGCCAGGCCGACGCCGCGCGCGGCCAGAAGGAGCAGATGGACGAGTACGTCAGGTCGGTGGCCAGCAGCGGCGGGGCGGCCGCCGAGATCGACAAGGCCAAGCAGCTGCTGGACAGCGGGGCGATCACTCAGACGGAGTTCGACGCGCTCAAGGCCAAGGCCTTGGCGTAGCGACCTTGGCCCGGCCGTGAGTCGTCTGGCGCAGGGCGCGGACACCGTCCGCGCCCTGCGCGCGGAGATCGAGGCGTCCATCCTGCCCTTGGCCACGTCGGTCGATGGGCGCCGCTTCTCCTTCCAGGCCGCCCTCAACGGCCTCGCGCTCCGGCTCGGCGGCTACGTGATGCTCGAGGGCGGGGGCGAGAGCTCCCTCGCTCAGGTGCGCTCGCTGGCTGCCGTGGAGGTCGATCTCGGCGAGGTCGCGCTCGCGGCCGAGGGGGCCGAGGAGGTCGACGTTCGGACCCGGCTGCCGATCCGGATCGCGCGTGGGGAGGGGGTCCTCCTCGACCGCGGGATGGAGCCCTTCCACGACCGTCTCGCCCGCCCGGCGACGCCGGCGGAGATGCGCGCGTGGCTCGAGGCCACCGCGCCGCGCCGTGCGCGGCTCGCGGTCGGCAACCTGTCGCTGGTCGAGGCGCCGTTCAGCCTCGACGCCGGCGGCTTCGACCGCCACACGTTCCTGTGCGGGCAGTCGGGGTCGGGGAAGAGCTACTCGCTCGGCGTGGTGCTCGAGCAGTTGCTGCTCGAGACCGACCTGCGCATCGTGATCCTCGACCCCAACTCGGACTTCGCGCGCCTGCCAGACGTGCGCGAGCGCACCGAGACGCACCTGGCGCAGCGCTGGGAGGCGCTCGCCGGCGGGATCCGCGTGCGGTCGGCAGCGTCCGAGGGCGACGCGCGGTTGCGGCTGCGGTTCCCCGAGCTCGATCGAGCGAGCCAGGGCGCGCTGCTGCAGCTCGACCCGGTCGCCGACCGCGAGGAGTACGCCGAGCTCGCCGCGGCGCTCGCCGACCAGCGGCCGGAGAGCCTCGCCGAGCTCGCGGCCGCCGACCGCGCCCACGCGCGCCGCCTGCGGCTTCGGATCCGCAACCTCGGTGTCGAGGACTGGGGTGTCTGGGCGCGCCAGGACGGCGGCTCGGTGCTCGGGGCGCTCGACGATCCTGAGGTGCGCTGCCTGGTGGTGGACCTCGGCTCGCTCGCGACGCGCGAGGAGCAGGCGCTGGTCGCCGAGGCCGTGCTGCGCGGCCTCTGGGACCGCCGGCTGGAGCGTCGGCCGGTGCTCGCCGTCCTCGACGAGGCGCACAACGTGTGCCCGGCGGTGCCGGGCGACCCTCTGACCGCACTGGCCACGGAGCACGCGGTCAGGATCGCGGGGGAGGGGCGCAAGTTCGGGATCTACATGCTGGTCGCCACCCAGCGTCCGCAGAAGGTGCACGAGAACGTCATCTCGCAGTGCGACAACCTCATCCTCATGCGGCTCAACTCGGCCGCCGACAGCGCCTTCATCGCAGATCTCCTCGGCTTCGCGCCGCCGGGGTTGATCGGGCAGGCCACGGACTTCGCGCTGGGAGAGGCGCTGGTCGCGGGCAAGATCGCGTCGCACCCCGCCGTCATGCGCTTCGGCTCGCGCGTGGCCAGCGAGGGCGGCGGCGACGTCGACGCCGGGTGGGCCAGACGGCAATGAGCGCTGCGCCGTGCGCGCTCGTCGCGTTCAAGGCGCTGGTCCACTGAGCCGGGTCCTGCTCTTCTCCTGCACCGCGGCGCTCTACCCGACGCTGCTCGCGGCCACCACGGCCATGCTCCTGCTGCCCAACCCCAAGCGGCTGCTGCTCGGCTACCTGCTCGGGGCGATGATGACCAGCGTCACGCTCGGACTGCTGATCGTCTTCGCGCTCGACGGCTCGTCGGCCGCCACGTCCACGGCCAAGCACACCGTCAACCCCGTCTTCGACATCGTGCTCGGCGGCCTGGTCCTGGTCATCGCGTTCGTCGTCGCCACCGGGCGCGACACGCGGCGCCGGGCGCGCAGCGAGCGCAGGCGCGCTGCCAAGGCCGACAAGGGCCCACCCAGGTGGAAGCAGGCGCTCGGCCGCGGCGGCGCCCGCACGACGTTCGTCATCGGCGCGCTGCTGACCCTCCCGGGCACCTCGTACCTGGCCGCGCTGACCGCGACCGCGAAGCAGGATCTGTCCGACGTCGCAACCGTCCTCACGGTGCTCGGCATCAACGTGATCATGCTGGCGCTGTTGGAGATCCCGCTCATCGGCTACACGCTGTCGCCGGAGAAGACCGCCGCGATGACCGCGCGCCTCGGCGCGTGGCTCAGCCGCGACGGGGCCAAGATCGCCCTGATCGCCGTGGTCGTCCTCGCCCTCGCCCTGATCGGACGCGGCATCAGGGGTCTGCTCAGCTGACGGCGGCGACAGCCGCGCGGTCCGCGACGGGGACCTCGCCCTCTCCGAGCGGCCGGGTCGGCAGTCCTCGCGTGAACCACAGCGACAGCAAGGCGGCGAGGGCCACCGCACCGAGCGCCAGTCGCAGCGCGTCGAGCTGCGCGTCGCCATAGTCCGCGGCGACCGCGTGCGCCTGGTCCTCCGTGAGCCCGGCGTCCACCGCCGCCTTCTCGGCGGTCGCGACGGGCACGATGTCGATGCCCTGTGCGGCCTGGGCGGCGATCGTCTCGCGCGCCGCCGCCGGGACAGCGGGGTTGTCGGCGATGCGCTCGCTGAAGCCCGTCGCGAGCGATGCGAGCAGCACGGCGCCGATGATCGCCGTGCCCAGCGACGAGCCCAGGTTCTGGGCGGTGCCCTGAAGCCCACCGCCCTCGCTGGTCTTCGTGGGCGCGACGGAGGACATGATCACGTTGCCCAGCTGCGAGGCGAGCAGGCCGGCACCCGCGCCGACCAGGGCGAGGGCGACCTTGAAGCCGGGGTCGTTGAGCTTCACGTCGAGCGTGGCGAGCATCACGATCGCGCCGAGGCTGACGGCGACCAGCCCGAGCTGCGCCACGGTGCGCGGCGAGCGACGGGCCGCGATCCGCGGGCCCAGCAGCGCGAAGACGAGCATCGCCACCGACAGCGGGAGCAGGCGCTTGCCGGTCTCGAACGCGTCGAGGCCGAGCACGACCTGCAGGTAGACGGGGATGACGAAGAAGGTGCCCATGAGGACGAGCTGCTGGCCCAGCAGCGTCGCGAGCCCCGCGCGCAGCTGCACGCTGCGCAGCAGCGTCATGTCGAGCAGCTGGTCGCGGCCGACGCGGGCGCAGCGCTGCTCCCAGGCGGCGAACGCCCACAGCAGGGCGAGGCCGCCGAGCACCATGAACGGCACCGGCGAGAAGCCCAGCGGGGTGATCTCCGTGCCGTTGATCGTGGGCGGCGTGCGCGGCTGGACGAAGCCCCACACGCTGCTGCGCAGGATCGCGAACACCATGAGGCCCAGACCGCTCGACGACAGCGCCACGCCCACGACGTCGAGTCGCGGACGCCGCTCGGCCGCGGGAGCCCGCGCGATCTGCCCACGCAGCAGCAGGATGGCGATCACGACGACGGTCTCGCCGGCGAAGACGTAGCGCCAGGAGAACTCCGTCGTCACCCAGCCGCCGATGAGCGGGCCGGCCGCCACCGCGACGGCGGCGATGCCCCCGAGCAGGGCGTAGGCGACCGCGCGGGCCTGGCCCTCGTAGGTGGCGGCGGTGAGCGCCGCGATCGCCGGGATGACGAGCACGGCGCCAAGGCCCTCGACGCCCGACCAGCCGACCAGCAGGACCGCGAGGCTGGGGCTCAGCGCGGTCGTGAGCGACCCGACCCCGTAGATCGCCAGGCCGATGGCGAACGCTCGGTTGCGGCCGAGGATGTCGCCGAGCTTCGCGCCGAGCAGCATGAAGGCCGCCATCACGAGCGTGTACAGCGTGATCGCGGACTGCACGCCCTGGATCGTCGTGTTGAGGTCCTCGACGATCTGCGAGATCGCCACGTTCATCACGCTCGAGTCGAGGACCATGACGAACTGGGCCGACGCGAGGATGAGCATGGGGAACCACTTACGCACGGGTCACCGAGCCGCCTCGTGCGGACGAGGTGGAGAGCAGGTCAGCATCCAGGAGATCACGTCGGCAGACGCCGTGCAGTCCAGGTCGCGCGCAGAGTCGAGGCGTCTGCCGGCTGATGCGTGTACTCCTCGCCGACCGCGATCACCGCGAAGCCCGCGTCGTGGAGGCTGGCCCGAACATCCGCATCCGTGTGGAAGTACTGCCGGTGGCGCTCGCTGAACGGGTCGCCGTCACGGGGCCGGGTGAGCTCGATCGTGGTGTCGCACGTGCGCGTGCCGGGATCGACGACGCTGCTGATCACGAAATCGTTCCCGGCCGATGTGCCCGCGACGTCGGGGTTGGAGATGGTGAAGTCCATCATCGCGTCGGTGTGGAGGTCGAAGACGACCCACCCGGCGGGCCGAAGCCGGCGGGCGAGCGAGGCCATCGTCTGCCGCAACTGCGCCGGAGCGAGATAGTTGAGGCCGTCGAACGTGCAGACTGCCGCGTCGAAGACACCTTCGACCGCGAGGTCGGGGAGCGTGACCCGGCTCAATGCCACCTTGCGGCCAAGGCGCTCGCGCGCCTGGGCCAGCATCGCGTCGGCTGCGTCGACCCCGACGACGCGGTAGCCGCGTGCGATCAGCTCGCCCGCGAGGAGGCCGGTGCCGCAGCAGAGATCGAGCACGCAGCGCACGCCGTCCGGGTCGGTACTCCAAAGCTCATGGAGGAATGAGGCCCAGCGGCCGTGGCAGGGGTCGATGACGATCTCGTCGTAGACCCCCGCCAGCCGCGAGTACGCCTCGACGTGCGTCACCCGGGCCTCGGCCCGCGGTCAGAGTCCGAGGATCTTGGCCTTGGCTGCTGAGAACTCGTCATCAGTGAGCACGCCCTGCGTGTGCAGCGCCGCCAGCTTCTGCAGCTGTGCGGTCGAGTCGTCCTCCTCCACCGGCGGCTCCGGCGCGTACTGCTGCGGCTCCTGCGCGTACTGCTGCGGCTCCTGCGCGTACTGCTGCGCGTCCTGCTGGTCGTACCTGGCGGCCTGACGACGTGCCACGCGGCCGGACACGGCGGTGGCGGTTCCCGCGACGACGGCCGTGCGGGCTGCCATACGTAGAAGTCCCATGTCGTTTCCTCTCGATCTCGAAGTGGGGGGATCTAGCCTGCGTCGAGCGCGGCCGTTACGACGTCGACCGGGATCCGGATCGAGTCGATCACGAACGCGTCCGCCGCCTGGAGGGCGTCGACCAGCTTGCCGGCCCATGCGTTCTCGAATGCGACCAGGAGGGCCGAGCTGTTGGCCGGGAGGTCGTCGCTGACCTCGTCGGCGTCCTCGGCCCCCAAGGAACCCGGCTGCGTGACGTCGATCGAGACGAAGGCGGCGCCCTCCTCGTCGAGGTCCGCAGCCCGGAGCGATGTCACGACGCCGTCTGCATCCTTCATCACGAAGAGCAGATCGAGCACGCGGATCGTGCCGTTCTCTACCAGCTCCATGATCGCCGGGGCGATACGCCCGGTGAACTTGTTGCCGGGAAAGCCGATGATGTAGACGTCGACGGGGCCGACTGCCATGACTTCTCCTTCTTGGGTAGCGCTCACGGGAGCTCCTTTCAGACTGGACTCGCGACGCGTCCGGGCAGGTTCACCCGCGCCGGCGTCGTTGGCGACCGGCCCTTGCCTCGTAGAAGCGCAGGCCCCACAGGCGCCTGCCGATCCACCAGGCGGTGCGAACATCGAGCGCCGCCCGCGCGTACCAACCGGGACCGCGAGCATTGCGTTGGCGCTTCATCGGACGAAGCATTGCCGCGACCCGGGTGACAGCGACTCACCCGCATGGGGTGATGCCGCTGGGGTGATGGCGCTTCACCCGCCGTGGCTGCGAGCGCCGCCGAGCGAGCTCCGAGGAGCCGCCCGGCGCCGCTCGTCGACCGCTACTGGGCCAACTCGGGCTTGCCGCCGTACGCGACGAGGCCGTAGATGACCAGCAGGTCGATTGCGACCAGCGTGAGGGACCAGAACGGGTAGGCGGGGATCATCATCATCGCCGCGATGACCGCGAGGCCGGCGACGAAGATTCCGAACCAGCGCCCGAAGGCGCCCCCGCGCCAGATCGAGAACGCGGCCAGGAACTCGATGGTCCCGAACGCGATGGCGATCCAGCCCCAGGTGTTCAGGTCACTGAGGATGAACGAGGCGTTGGCCACGAAGAAATGCGAGCTCGAGACAGCCGCGATGCCCCAGATGAAATTGAGGCTCCCGGCAATCGCGAGCATGATGCCCGCGAACAGCACCCAGCCGGCGCCCTTGTACGGCGACTCCACAGTCCCATACGCCAGCGTCGAATCGGTTGTCCGAGGCGTCTTCGTGCTTGCCCCGTTGGTGGTGAGGGTGGGCACGTGTACCTCCTTTCCGGTGGCCCGGGATGATCCGAGCACGGCCGGTGATCCGGCCACACCGTCGCGACGATCATCTACGCGGACGGTCTGCGGTTCATCCGCTGCGGCGTGCACCGTTGATGTGAAGAACTACTGAGTGCCGACAGCCGGACCGTGGGTGGCGCCAGCCTCTCCGCGGTTGTGGTGTGTGCGCACTTTCGCCGTCGGCCGCTGGGCGGGACGCTTGCGGCTCGGAGTTCAAGCGAGCCGAGGAGCGCACATGTCGACGCTCGACACGGGCATGCAATCGGGTACGTCGGGCGGCCGGGCGGGACAGGACGAGCCGCACGGGGCGGGCTGGGTGCTGTTCGCGGGGATCATGCTGATGCTCGCCGGCATCCTGAACGTGCTCTACGGCATCGCCGCGATCGGCAACTCGAGCTTCTTCGTCCACGACACGCGATACATCCTCAGCGGTCTGAACACGTGGGGCTGGGTCATGCTGATTCTCGGCGCCCTTCAGGTGGCCGCGGCGTACTCGGTCTGGGCGGGCAACCGGTTCGGCGTGTGGTTCGGCATCGCTGTCGCAGGGCTCAGCTCCATCGGTGCTCTCCTGTCGATCCCGGCCTATCCGTTCTGGTCGCTGGCGGTCTTCGCCGTGGATGTCCTGGTCATCTACGGACTGGCCGCCTACGGCGGCCAGCGCCGGCCGATCTGAGGTGCGGTCATGTGTCGCTGGAACGCCTACTCCGGAGCGCCCGTCCTCGTCGACGAGCTGCTGTACCGCACCCAACACAGCCTGATCGACCAGAGCCTGCATTCGCGGATGGGGGCCGAGCCGACCAACGGCGACGGGTTCGGCCTCGGCTGGTACAGGCCCGGCATCTCCGAGCCGGGCCGATATCGCAGCGTCAACCCGGCGTGGAACGACGAGAACCTGCGCGACCTCGCCGGGCACATCGAGTCGCATCTGTTCGTGGCCCACATCCGCGCCGCGATCGGCAGCCCGGTGCAGCAGACCAACTGCCATCCCTTCCGCCACGGTCGCTGGATGTTCGTCCACAACGGCTTCATCGACGGCTTTCGCGACATGCGCCGCGAGCTGATGCTCCGGCTCGATCCCGCGGTGTTCGAAGCCATCGAGGGCTCGACCGACTCGGAGGTCCTCTTCGGCCTCGCGCGGACGTTCGGCTTGGAGGACGACCCGCTCGGCGCCCTCGAACGCGCCGTGGGGTTCGTCGAGACCACCGGCTGGGCCCGGGGCGTCGAGCATCCGATGCAGGGCACGCTCGGACTGACGGACGGCGAGCGCTTGTGGGCCGTCCGCTACTCCACCGAGCACCGCTCGCGGTCGCTCTTCGTCTCGCAGGACGTCGAGACGCTGCGCCAGCTGCACCCCGAGAGCGAGCGCCTGCGCGAGCTGTCCGACGATGCGCGCATCGTCGTGTCCGAGCCGGTGTCCGATCTGCCCGGGGCATGGCTGGAGGTGCCCGAGTCCAGTGCGGTCCTGGTCCAGCCGGGCCCTGACCAGCAGGTGCCCTTCACCCCGCAACATCCCAGCGCCGTGGCGTCCCGCCCGCGGGTCGCGCAGGGCGCCGGCGCGGCGCACACCGCCTAGGTCGGCTCGGGTAACCTCGGCCGGTCCACCTCACGCACGAACCGCACCGGCTCACGCTCGAGGAGCTGGAGCGGATGCCCATGGAGGCGAGATGAAGCGCTTGCTCGTGCCCGCACCCTTGGCCGCCCGACCGCGGTCCGGCAGCATCGGTGGGCCATGAGTCGCCCACGAGCCGATGCGCAGGATGGGTCCCCGCTGGGGCGTACGGTGATGTTCGCGGCCTCCCTGAGCGTCGCCGGGATCCGGACGGCCCTGGTCCCGGCCAGCGCGGCGGTCGCGGTCGGGCGCGCGGTGGAGCGGCGGACCCGCCGCGTCGTCGTCGACGTGGCCGGCCAGGCGGGTCTGGGTGCGCTGGATGCGCTGCTCGCGTCGCGGTTCACCGACGAGGCCGTCGCACGCGTCCTGCGCAGCCCGGTCGCCGGCCGAGCGGTCGTGGGCGCACTCGACGCGCCCTTGGCCGAGCAGGCGCTGACGAGCGCGCTCAGCGGACCGCTGGTCGATTCGCTCGCGCGCGACGTGGCGCGCTATTCCGTGGTCGAACGGGTGGCGCGGGAGGTTCTCGCGGGCGAGGCCCTCGATGAGCTGACCGCCGCGCTGGTGGATGGGGAGGTGCTCGACAAGCTGTTGGAGCGCGTCGAGGCGGCCGGCGTGCCGCAACGCGCGATCGAGCGCGCCCTCGCCGATGGCGTCGCCGAGGAGGTGCTCGCCCGCGTGCTCGAGGGGCCCGAGCTCCAGCGCCTCGTCGACATCGCGCTCAGCGGAGATCGGCTGCAGGGTCTCGTGGGAGCGGCACTCGAGAGCGATCAGGCCGAGCGCCTCGTCGCACGAGCGATGGACAGCCCCGGAGCCGAGCGGCTCGTCAATCGCGCGCTCGAAAGCGAGGGCATGGAGCGGCTCGTGGTGGGCGTCGTCGACAGCCCGGCCACCGAGCGCCTCGTGAGTCGCGTGATCGAGAGCCGGCTCCTCGACGAGGTCGTCACGCGCCTGCTCGAGAGCGAAGAGCTCTGGCTGCTGGTCGAGGAGATCGCACGCAGCCCGGCCGTGACCGAGGCGATCACCCAGCAGAGCCTGGGCTTCGCCGATCAGGTGGGCGATGAGGTCCGCAAGCGCTCGGGCAACGCCGATGTCTGGCTGGAACGCGTCGCGCGCCGGGTCCGCCATCCGCGGCGCGACCCGGAGCCCGTCGGACCCGCGGGTGACGCCGCGCCGTGATGACCGCTGAGCACGAGCCCGGCCAGGAACGCCAGCCGCCCCGGACGCCCGAGGAGGCGGCGTCGCTCGTGGTCGGCCCGTTGCCGACCGCCGCTGCGCCACCCGTCAACGGCGCGTCGAGCGACGCGAAGCAGAGGCGAGCCGACCACGCGGCGAGGGCCGCCCGCGCGCAGGCGGCGGCATCGCTGCGGGCGCGCGCCGGCGCCGCCGCACGCGGTTCCGCCGCGCGCGACACCGAACGCGACGGGACGTACGCCGGCTTGATCACGCGCACGATCGCCTACGTCCTGGATGGGGCGGTCATCAACCTCGTGGCGCTCGTGGTGGGTGCGGCCGCCGCGCTCGCGCTCTCGATCTTCCATCTGCCCGGGCGCGTGGAGACCGCGGTCGCGGCCGTCCTCGCCGTCGCGTACTTCGTGTTCGTCGTCGGGTACTTCGTCGCCTTCTGGTCGACCACCGGTCAGACGGTCGGATCGCGGGTCATGCGCATCCGGGTGATCGACGCCCACGGCGCGCCCCGGCTGAAGCCGCGGCGAGCGCTCGTTCGCGTCGCCGGTCTCGTCCTGGCCACGATCCCGCTGTTCGCCGGGTTCTTCATGATGCTGTGGGACGGTCGGCGCCGCTGTCTCCAGGACCACCTGGCCCGCACGCTCGTGGTCCATGCCCCGCCGCAGGTCCGCGTGGTCCGCCGGCGGGTGATCGCGGACGGTCAAGCCGACATCGGCTGACGGCATCAGGGGCTGGCCTGAGCCTCCGGCGGTGGGAGCGGCCCGCGGGGGCGCTGATGGACGACGGGCTGGCTCTCCATGATGGGACGTCGGTCGCGCGGATGCGCCTCGTACCAGCGCGCGTACCGCCGGGCGAGCGGCGCGGCGGAGAGGCCGTGGAGGAAGACCGAGAGACCGACGGTCGCGTAGGTCGCCAGCAGCATGGTGCTCTGGTGAGCGAGCTTGGACTCCTCGACGATGAGGACGGCGAAGACGATCGAGGCGAGCCCCCGCGGGCCGAACCAGCCGATGAACGCCGCCGTCGGTCGTCGGGCGGCGGTGCCGAGCAGAGCGAGGGCGACCGGCACCATGCGCACGGCCGTGAGGCTGAGCACGGCGTAGAGCGCCAAGCGCCAGGACAGGTCGCCCAGCGCGGGGCCCAGCAGCACGGCCCCGAAGGCGAGGAAGGTCACGGCGTTGAGCAACTCGCCGAGCTGCTCGTTGAACTGCGCGATGGGCCCGGGATCGCGACCGAGCAGGCTCCTGAAGGTCAGGCCTGCCACGAACGCCGCGATGAAGCCCGAGCCCTCGAGCGGCGTGGCGATCCCGTAGGCGAGGGCCGCCGCGGCGACGGGCACGATCTGCAACCACGACGGCGCGACGAGCCCGCGGCGCGCGGCCACCGTCACGACGAGCGCAGCCGCCGCGCCGGCGACGAGCCCGCCGAGGAGCCCGTAGCCGATGGCCTCCAGGACGACGGTCACCGCGCGCTGGCTGCTCTCGGCGTGTGCCTGCACGTCGGCGTGTGCGAGCACGATCAGCAGCAGAGGGACGCAGATCCCGTCGTTGAGGCCGCTCTCGACGTTCAGTCCCTGGCGCACGCGGATCGGCAGGCGCGGCTCGGTCACCACGGCCTGGCCGAGGGCGGCATCGGTCGGTGCGAGCAGCACGGCGAGGACCAGCGCCTCGGAGAGGCTCAGATCCGGCAGGACGACGACCGCCGCGAGCGCACCGGCCGCGATCGTGAGCGGCAGGCCGATGCCGAGCAGCCGCACCGGGAGCCCGTAGCCCCGGCGCAACGCGGGTATGTCGATGCGTGAGGCATCGGCGAACAGGACCAGGGTGAGGGTGCCCTCCGCCAGGGTTCGGACGACGGCCCCGTAGCTCGGGACATCGACCGTGTCGAGGAGCCGCGGGCCGGCGAGGATGCCGACGCCCACGAACAGCATCGTCGCCGTGACCGGGCCGCCAGACAGCCGGCCGGACACGGCTGCGACGCCGAGCACAGCGAGCGCGATCGTGGCGAGCGTCCATTCCACAGGCGTTCACGCGGCCCCTCGCGGTGGAGCGGCGCCCGCCGTCACCTCGACGGCGCCCGTGCGCGTCACCACGGCGACACTGCGCGATCCATGCTCATGGGCAGCGATCTCATCGCAGGGAGGCCCGGCGCGCATCCCCCGAACCGCATGATGGACCGCGCAGGCTCACCCGTGCTGGGTGATGCGGCCTCGCCCGCGGCGGCGCGACGATGACCACCGTGCCACGCGATGACGAGCGCCTGACGTGGGTCGGTCACGCCACCGTGCTCCTGGAGGTCGCGGGCACGCGGTTGTTGACCGACCCGCTGCTGCGCACGCACCTGGGCCACCTGCGCCGCCATGGCGCGCGGCCGCGCCCGGAGGTGAGCCAGGACATCGACGCCGTGCTCATCTCCCACGTCCATCTCGACCATCTCGACGTCCGGTCCCTGCGATCCGTGGCGCGCGGGGCGCGCGTCATCGCTCCCGAAGGCGCCGGAAGGCTCCTGCGGCGCATCGGCTTCGCCCAGGTCGACGAGGTCGTGCCCGGCGATCGCGTCGCCATCGGCGACGCTGCCGTCACGGCGCTTGCCGCCGTCCACGACGCCCGGCGCAGGCCGCTGGGCGCGACCGTCGCCACGCTCGGCTACGACATCGCGGGCGCGCACCGCATCTACTTCGCGGGCGACACCGAGCTGTTCGACGGCATGCGGGACCTGGCCGGGCGCTTCGACGTCGCGCTGCTCCCGGTCTGGGGCTGGGGGCCGTCCCTTGGGCCGGGGCACATGGACCCGCTCAGCGCGGCCCAGGCGGTCGCGCTCGTGCGCCCAGCCATCGCGGTCCCGATCCACTGGGGCACGTTCTTCCCGGTCGGCCTGGAGGCGCTGCGCGGCAGCGCCCTCGTCGAGCCGCCGCGCGTCTTCGCGCGCCACGTGGCGGAACTCGCCCCGGAGGTCGATGTGCGGGTGCTCGCGCCCGGCGACGAGCTCACGCTCGGTAGAGTCGCGACGTGAATCGGGCCGGCGGCGGACGGGGCGCCGGGCGCTTCCGCTACGGAGCGGTCCTCCTGCTCACGCTTGCGGTGGCGATCTTCGCGCTGGTCGCCCCCGACGGCAGCGCCGTGCGGACGCTCGAGCTCCTCGCCTCCGGGGCGACGCTGCTCGTCGCGGTGCTGACGTCGCGGGCCCCGGCCGCGACGCGCCGGTCGGCCGCAGTGAGCGTCACGATCGTCGTGGCCGGCGCCGGCATCGCCGCGGCGATCGGGGCTGCACATGCGGCGCTGACGTTCGCGGGGAGCGCCGTGCTGCTCGCCGTGACCGCCGGAGTCATCCTCGCGGGTCTCGTCCGGCTCATCATCGAGCGCGGCGTCGTCCTGCAGGCCGTGTTCGGCGCGCTCGCGGTGTACGTGCTCGTCGGGCTCACCTTCAGCTTCGTCATCGGGGCGCTGGCGACCGGCGTCTCGGGTCCTTACTTCGCATCAGGGAACCGACGCCACGCAGAACGCACGCGTCTACTTCAGCTTCACGACGCTCACCACGACCGGATTCGGCGACTACACGGCGGCCAACGCGCGGCGGGCGTGCGCTCGCGGTGCTCGAGATGCTCCTCGGGCAGCTCTACCTGGTGACGGTCATCGGCTTGCTGGTGGGGAACCTGCGCCGGCAGCGGACGTGATCTCCGCATCCTTGCGGTAGGCGTCGTGCCCGAGCTCGGCCAGCCAGTGGCACAGCACCCGATGCATGCTCTCGGCCCCGACCACGGCCCGCTCGGGATAGGGCAGCGCGACGGGGAACAGGACGAACGGGAACGACTGGCTGCCGCCCATCCCGCCGTGCGAGCCGACGAGCTCCTCGAAGGCGGCGACCTCCTCGGTGTCGGGCGAGAAGGAGGCGTTGATCACCAGGTCGGGGCAGTGCGCGAACCCGTCGGTGCGGCGCACGTGCGCCGCGGCGTTCGGGCCGAACGGCGCGAGCGGATCCTCACCCTCGACACGCTCTTCGTCGAGATGGTGCGTCCCGCGGGCGCCGAGGACGACCGCGCCCCGAGCCTCCGAGCGCACGAGCACGAAGCCGATGCCCGGATGCTCGAGGAGCGCCGGGACCAAGCCCGGATACCGCTCGCCGAGCCGCTCCAGCGTGACCCGCCCGGGCTCGCGCGGGAAGCTGACGAGGCCCAGGCAGCCGGAGGCCATCACCACGATCTCGGGCAGCTCGTCGCCCTGCTCGATCTCGGCCCGGGCGCCCGACTCGAGCGTCACCGCCCCGCCGGCGCGCCGCCCGCGCGTGGCCGACGCCACCGCGCGGCCCGTCATCGTGGGATCGCCGGCGACCTCGGTGAGGCCCGCGCCGAGGTAGGCCAGCGCCTCGTCCTCGCCGCCGGCATGCGCCTCGACGTGCCCGGCCCCGCACGCCTCGCGGACGAGGTCCTCCAGCGTGACGCCGTAACGGTCGGCGAACGTCTCGCCCTGCGACTGGCCGTGGTCGGCGAGCACGACGAGCTCGTACGGTCGCGGGGCGTCGGGGATCGCCATCTGCACCCTGGCGATCTGGCGGTCGACCTGGCGCAGGACGGCCAGCGTGTCGTGACGCTCGATCCCCGAGTGGTGCGCGACCTCGTCGTAGGCCAGGAAGGTCGAGTAGACGACGGGCCGGCCGGCCATCATGTCGCCGACGATGGCGGAGACCTGCAGGTCGCGCTGGACGACCGTCGCCCACGCCCGCACGAGCGCGTACATGCGCGAGCGCGGGATCCGCGGGTGCACGTCGTCGCGGACCTGGCGCGCCTGCGCGCGGCGCTCGCGAACGTAGTCGGCGAAGGCCAGCGCCCCGGTATGCATCACGGCGTAGGGGCGGGCGAAGTAGGCGGCGTAGTCGCGCCCGAGCGCCCCGCGCCCGCGCACCAGCACGGTGCTCATGGTGAGCATCGAGTGCGCGGCATCGCCCGAGAGGATGTTCGCGCGGCTGGCGCCGTCCTCGTGCAGCAGCCCCCGCCCGTCGGAGTGGCGGCGTTCGAGCTCCTGGGCGTCGCGCGGGTGGTTGGTCACGATCGCACGGCCGCGGTCCTTCTCCCACCAGCGGAAGGCCGGCATGTCGTCGTTGTCGCCGTGCAGGAGCCCGGCCTGGCACGCCCCGGTCTGCGACGACCAGTCGGTCTCCCAGCGCTCGAGCCGGTGGGTGCCCTCGCGCAGCCAGCGCGCCATCACGGGCGCGTTGCCGTCGCGCAGCGCACGCCGGAGGACCTCGTACGCCAGGCCGTCGATCTCCAGGAACACCACGCCGGGGACGTCCGACGCGATCGCCCCGGCACGCCGCGCCTGGCGGCGCACGACGTTGCGCTGCCAGGTGTCGTCGTCGTCGATGGCCAGCAGCGCGGAGGCCGCCGTGGTGATGATCGCGAGCCCGGCCGCGACCACCACGCCCGCGAACCAGCCGTCGATGCTGGCGCCCGGGCTGATCGCGGCCGCGATCGCCACGAGGCCGCCGTTGAGCACGAGCGACGCGCCTCCGAGGGTGAGCACGCTGAGCGGCAGCGCGAGGCGGCTCAGGGTGGGCCAGACGAGCGCGTTGAGCGCTGCGGCGATGACCGCCGTCACGAGCGCCCCGGCCGGGCCGTGGACGTCGAAGCCCGACAGCAGCGCGCCGAGCAGGAGCAGGGCGGCCCAGTCCAGAAGCAGGACCACCAGGCCGCGCATGGCGAGTTTCCGGAGCCCCGGCACGGCGCCAGACTCGTGCGCGTGCGGGTGACCCAGCCTCACCCGATGCGGGTGACGACGTCTCACCCGGACGGAGCCTAGCTTGCAGACGACCCCAACGAGGAGAAGGGACGATGGCTGACGCCGCGCAACTGGCGAAGGAATGGTGGCTCTTGGCCGTGCTGGGACTCGTGTCGCTCGTGTGCGGCGTGCTGGCCATCGTCTACCCCGACGTCACCCTGCTCGCCGTCGGGATCATCTTCGGCTTCTACCTGCTGATGGCGGGCGTCTTCGAGCTCGTCGACGCGATCGTCGGCGACCCTGCCTCGCGCGCTCTGAGCGCCATCGTCGGCATCGTCGCCCTGCTCGCCGGCCTCATCTGCCTGCGCCGTCCCGGCGACAGCCTCCTGGCGATCATCGTCGTGCTCGGCGCGTACCTGATCGTGACCGGCGTCGTGCGGCTGGTGCGCGCGTTCGCCAGCGTCGAGCACCGCGGCTGGACGCTGCTCGGCGCGGTCGTCGACCTCATCCTGGGCATCCTCATCCTCTCCTGGCCCGACGAGAGCCTCGTCACGCTGGCCGTGCTCTTCGGCATCTCGCTCATCTTCCGCGGCGTCCTCGCCCTGGTCGCGGCCTTCCAGCTGCGCAGGCTGCGCAAGGACGACAACCCCGACGTGGCGCCGCCCGTCACCGCCGCCCCCGCCTGATCGCGCGCTGCCGGGAGGCGGGCGGCTGATCGCGCCCGCTGCTAGGCGGTCGCGTGCGCGCGCAGCGCCTCCTGCAGGGTCTCCTCTGCGTGCTCGCTCAGCGAGCTGTGGATGACCTCGCCGCCGTACTGGGAGATGCGCGGCAGCACCTTGTCGGGCGTCGACTGGCTGACGAGGACGAAGACCGCGGCGCCGCCGGGCTGCAGCTTCTCGCCGAGCTCCTTCATGAACTTGTCGTCGACGCCGACGTCGGTCGCCGCGCCGGCCGCGGCGCCGGTCGCTCCGCCGATGGCCATGCCCAGGAGGGGCATGAAGAAGATGAGGCCGATGAGGCCGCCCCACAGGGCGCCTCCGGCGGCGCCGCGTCCACTCGGGCTGAAGCTCTGCTTCAGCTTGATCTTGCCGTCGTCCTTGCGGATGGCGACGACGAGATCGTCGAGCTGGATCGAGTGCTCCTTCTGGAGCTCGATGAGGGTCTGTGCCACCTCGGAAGCGGTGGACTCGTCGGGGTAGGCGACGGCGACGAGGTTGCTCATGTAGTCCTCCGGTGTCGGGCTCGCCGCCCGAGGGCGGCCGGTACGACGCCACTATCGACCCTCGATCGTGGCCTGTCCTCATCCACTTCGGGTGACCGGCCATCACCCGCTTCGGAGGATGCAGCGCGGCGGACCCGCTCCTAGCGTGGGCGAGCCGTCATGAGCCTCTTCTGGACCATCCTCATCCTGCTCGCCGTCAACGCGGCGACCATCGGGGCGATGCTCCTCGTTCGTCGTCGGGCTCCGGAGGGCAGCTACTTCAAGGACGGCGACCGGGCCTCAGGGGTGTTCGGGGTGCTCGCGGGCGGCTTCGCGATCTTCGCCGGCTTCATCATCTTCCTCGCCTTCACGACCTACGACCAGTCGCGCAGCGGCGGGGAGGCCGAGGCGCTGACGGTCATCCAGCAGTTCGAGACAGCGGCAGCTGCTGCCCCCGGCGCTGCGCGACCGCCTGACCGGGGAGATCGTCTGCTACGGACGCTCGGTCGTGCACCAGGAGTGGCCCCAGATGCAGGCCGGCAAGGGCGGCGACACGATCAACCCCTGGTCGATCGCCCTCTTCCGCAGCCTGCAGCTCGTGAACCCGAAGACCGCCAGTGAGCAGGCCGCGTACTCGAAGTGGCTCGATCAGACCTCGGACCGCGAGTCGGGCCGCCGCGATCGGCTCCACGGCGCGGAGGGCATCATTCCCGACCTCGATCTGGCTCGTGCTCTTCCTGATCGCGCTCGTCGTGTTCACCTTCATGCTGTTCTTCGCGGACAGCGGAGAGGGTGTCCCCTCCCAGGCGATGCTCATGGGATCGGCGACGACGGTGATCGTGCTCACGCTGGCCGCGATCAACGCCCTCAACCACCCCTACAGTGCCGGTCTCGGTCAGATCAAACCGGTGGCGATGCAGCGGTCGCTGCGGATCCTCGACACCGCACGCACCGTCCTGAACGTCCGTGCTCCGGTGCCATGTGACGCCCGGGGCACTCGGGTCGCGTCCTGATGGCGGACGCGGGCGAGGGTCGCTTCGACCGCCACTTCGAGCTCGCGGCGACCGTGCTGCTGGCGGTGGCCGCGGTGGCCACCGCCTGGGCGTCCTACCAGTCGGCACGCTGGCACGGCGAGCAGGCCAGGGCGCAGAGCGCATCGATCGCCGCCCGCGTCGAGTCGACGCGCGCGGCGAACGTGGCGAACCGGCAAGGGCAGATCGACGTCGCGCTGTTCACGCAATGGGTCGACGCGTATGCGCGCGACGAGACCGAGCTCGCCGCCTTCTACGACAAGCGCTTTCGTCCCGAGTTCAAGCCGGCGTTCGACGCTTGGGTGGCCACCCGGCCGCGGAAGAATCCGAGCGCCCCGCTGTCGCCGTTCGCGATGCCGCAGTACAAGCTCGCGGCCACCGCGGCGGCCGACCGCCTCGAGGTGAAGGCCGCCGCGTCCTCACAGCGCGCCGGCGCGTTCATCGAGCGGGCCGACGACTACTCGCTGGCCGTCGTCCTGTTCGCTTCGTCGCTGTTCTTCGCCGGCATCAGCACCCGCCTTCGCACGTCGGCGACGCGGATGGTCATCCTCGGGCTCGGGTGTGCCCTGTTCGCCGCCAGCGTGATCTGGATCGCGACGTTCCCGGTCAGCCTGTCGGTGTGAGCTGCTTGGAGAAGAACTCGAGCGCCTTGCGCGTCTTGGTGGTCTGCGCGCCGCCGAGCTCGATGCCGCGCTCGGTCAGGAACGCGCGACTCTCGGCAGCGACCTGGAAGGCCTCGTCGGGGGCGCACTTCGTGGAGAGCTCGAGGATCCGCGTCCCGTCGGGATACAGCCAGAGCTCGACGACCATCTTGCGCGCGTAGCCCTGCGGCGCCGCCTTGAGCTTGAGCACGAAGATCGGGCCCAGGAGCGAGAGGTCCTCGAACCCGATCCCCTCGGGGGCGTGGTCGGCGAAGAAGGCGCGCTGCTCCTTGGAGAAGAGCTTGCGCAGCGGCGCGGACCCGGCCGCGACGTCTTGCACGGCCGTGTCGGGCATGCCCTTCATCGAGGCCGAGCAGACGAAGCCGCCGGGCATCGCGTCGACCTCGACCATGCACCACCGCGACTCGCGCACCTTGCGCGGCAGCTCGGAGGGCACGACGGGGCGCAGCTTGACCACGGAGTCGTCGCCCCTCCCCGCCACCCGCCGCCCGCGCACGACCACGCCGGCGCTCTCGAGCTGCAGATCCGGCGTGTCGAAGAAGTGGACGAGCCGGACCTGGGCGCCGAGCGGATCCATTCCGAGGGCCAAGGACGGTCGAGCGCTGGCTCGGTTCCGGGATCGTCAGCTTGAGCTCGACGCTGCCGGCGCCCTGTGATGAGCGAGAGCATCTCGGCGAGCGCCTCGTCGGTGAGGTTGGGTGTGGCGAGACCAGGCATGTTGTGACGGTCCTTTCTCTATTGGCGCGCCATCGCGATGCTGAGGCGCTCCTCGGCCGTGATGAGGTGATCGGTGTCCTGCGCGTCGTCGCCGAGGTCGATCTCGACCCACTGCACGCGCCCGGTGAATTGGGTGTCGCCGCGTGCCCAGGTCGTCGCTGACGGGCGTTCCGCTGTCCGTGCCCACGTCGGTGGTCTCGTCGGCCGAGAAGAGCATCGGCACGGTGGCGTCGATACGGCCCTCCCCGGCTTGCGTCCCGTCGACGTAGAGCGTCGCGGTCCCGCCCTTGCCCAGACCGCCGCCGTCGTAGGCGAACTCCATCCGCACCTGACGCTCGCCGGGCGCCACGATCGTCTCGCCCTGGACCTTGAACTGCCGCAGGCCGAAGAGGTTGTAGCAGTAGACGGGCCGGCTGTCCTTGAGGTACAGGCTCCAGCCGCCGAAGGCGCCGCCCTGGGCGACGATCACCCCTTCGGCGCCGCCGTCGGGCACGACGATCTGCGCCGTCACGGCGTGCGACTTGTTCTTCATCACCACCACCGAGTTCTCCGACAGCCGCCCCATCCCGCCGAACAGCACCTGGCGGGTGCCGCGGACGAGCTGCGGGCGCCCGGCGAGGTCCGGGTTGAAGCGCTCGACGCGGCGGTCGTCGAGTGGCAGGACGTCGTACTTCGTCGCCTCGATCAGGAACAGCCGCTGCAGCTGCGCCAGCCTCTCGGGCTGCTCGCCCGCGAGGTCGTGCGCCTGTGTCCAGTCGTCCGGGGCGTAGAGCTCCCACACGTCGTCCTCGAGGGGAGGGGTCTCCGTCATCAGCCATGGCGTGCTGTGGCGGGTGACCGCGGTCCAGCCCTTGTGGTAGATGCCGCGGTTGCAGAACATCTCGAAGTACTGGGTCTCGCGCCGCTCGGCGGCCGCCGCGTCGTCGAACGAGTAGGCCATGGACACGCCGTGCAGGGGCATCTGCTGCACGCCGTGGACGAACGTGGGCTCCGGGAGGCCGGCCGCGTCGAGCACCGTGGCGGCGATGTCGATGACGTGGTGGAACTGCGTGCGGACCTCGCCCTTGGCCTTGATGCCGTTCGGCCAGTGGACGATCGTCCCGTTGCGGGTGCCGCCCCAATGCGAGGCGATCTGCTTGGTCCACTGGTACGGCGTGTCCATCGCGTGGGCCCAGCCGACCGCGTAGTGGTTGTAGGCCTTGGGCGTGCCGAATTCGTCGATGCGCGAGGCCATGAACTCGGCCGTCTCGACGCCGGCGGCGCCGTTGAGGACGACGAGCTCGTTGAAGCAGCCGTTGGGCGTGCCCTCGCCGGAGGCGCCGTTGTCGCCCACCATCACGTACACGAGGGTGTCGTCGAGCACGCCGAGCTCGGCGAGCGCGTCGATGAGACGCCCGACGTGGTGGTCGGTGTGCTCCATGAAGCCCGCGTAGACCTCCATCTGACGGGCCAGGACGGGCTTCAAGTCGTCGGGCATGTCGTCCCACGCGGGGATCTCCTCGGGGCGGGCGGTGAGCTCGGCGTCGGCCGGGATCACCCCGAGCTCCTTCTGGCGCGCGAACGTCTGCTCGCGCAGCGCGTCCCACCCGGCGTCGAACTGCCCCTTGTACTTGGCCGACCACTCGATCGGGACGTGGTGGGGCGCGTGCGTCGCGCCGGGCGCGTAGTAGACGAAGAACGGCTTGTCGGCCATCAGCGCCTTCTGCTGGCGGACCCAGTCGATCGCGCGATCGGTCATGTCCTCGGTGAAGTGGTAGCCCTCCTCCGGGGTGCGGTCGGGCTCAACCGCAACCGTGCCGTCGTAGATCGCCGGGGCGTACTGGTTCGTCTCCCCGCCGATGAAGCCGTAGAAGTGCTCGAAGCCGCCGCCCCCGGACGGCCAGTTCTCGAACGGTCCCATCGGGCTCGTCTGCCACACGGGCACCTCGTGGCACTTGCCGAACTGGGCCGTCGAGTAGCCGTTGAGCTTCAGCGTCTCGGCCAGCGGCGCCGCCGTGTTCGGGCGCAGGGAGTTGTAGCCCGGCGCCGACGTCGCGATCTCGGTGATCCCGCCCATGCCGACCGCGTGGTGGTTGCGCCCGGTCAGCAGCGCCTGGCGCGTCGGCGAGCACAGCGCCGTGGTGTGGAAGCGGTTGTAGCGCAGCCCGTTCGCGGCCAGGCGCTCGAAGGCCGGCGTCTGGCACGGGCCGCCGAAGGCCGAGGAGGAGCCGAAGCCCGCGTCGTCGAGCAGGACCACGAGCACGTTGGGCGCGCCGGCGGGCGGACGCAGCGGCTCGATCGGCGGATAAGAGGTGTCGGGGTCCTTGGCGTCGTAGGTCGTCAGTCCGACGCGCGGGCGGTCAGGGATGGGCAGGACGTCGCGCGAGCTCATCACCGCGATTCTCGGATCTCGCGGGTGGGATCGCCTCATCCCGATCGGGTGAAGGCAGACCCATTGCTCGCCGGCGGCGCGGGTCGCTTGGCGCCCGCGTATCGCGAGCACTGTGAGAGTCTGAGCCATGGCGAGCGACGATCCGTACGAGCTCGAGGGGCGGCGGCGGCGCGTGGATCGCGAGCGCGTCGTGCGGACGCTGACGTTCTGGCTGCGGCCGGAGTTCGTGCTGCGCGTCGTCAATCGGTTTCAGAAGGTCGCGGGATTCGACCGCTCGATCGCCCTGGCCTCCGGCGCGCTGACGGCCACGATCCCGCTGGCGATCATCACCAGCGCTGTCCGCGCGCAGCTCGGGGGCAAGGACACGGCAGAGCGCATCATCGAGCGCTATGACCTGAGCGGAGGCGGCGCGGAGGCGGTCAGGGACATCTTCGCGGCGCCCTCGGGCGCGAGCACCAGCCTCGGGATCATCGGGTTCCTCTTCCTCATGGTCGCGGTCTTGAGCTTTGCCCGCGCCGTGCAGCGGCTGTTCGAGCAGACCTGGGAGCTCACTGCGCTGAGCGTCCGCAACACGTTCAACGGGCTGCTCTGGATCGGCGGGCTCCTGCTGTACGTCGCCGTCGGCGGCGTCATCCATGCTGTGTTGGGGCGCAGCCGCCTCGAGCTCACCGCGGCGCTGCTCGACGTCCCGGTGTCGGTGGTCTTCCTCGTGTGGAGCGGCTGGATCCTCAGCGCCAAGCGGATCGCGCGCCGCGACCTCCTGCCGTTCGCGGTCGTCGGAGCGGCGTCGCTCGCGGTGTACTCGGTTGGCGCGGCGGTGTACCTCCCGCACCTCTTCAGCACGTACGCCACGCGCTACGGCGTGATCGGCGCGGTCTTCGCCATGATCTCGGCGTTCTTCTGCGTCATGGTCATCGCGGTCGCCTCGGCCGCGGCCGGCCGCGAGGTCCGCGATGAGCTCGACCGCATCCGCCGCGGCGAGAGGCCCGCCGACGACGAGGTCCGGCGCCAATGGGATGACGTCACCGCCGAGGCGCGGTCGCGATGGGAGACGCTGCGGGCGCAGATCGAAGAGCGCCGGCACAAGCGCGCCCAGAAGTGAGTCGTGGTCGTCTACGCGCCGAAGAGCCGCGTGCGGACGTCTCCGCCGGCGGCAGCGATCTCGTCCAGCTCGCACAGGAAGCTCAGTCCGGCCACATCCTGCACGAGCTCGCGCGAGACCGAGAACCCGCTCGTCCGCAGCGCCTTGGCGATGACGAGGACGCTCCGCACGAGGTCGTCGGCCGCCTCCTGCAGCGACGGGCCGTCGCCGTACGCCAGTGACCCGAGGTGCAGGCGCACGCCGCCCGCGTGCTCCCGGAGCGTCAGAGCAGGGCGATAGCTCGACATTGCCGGCCGAGGCTACCCGCGCCCGCGGTCGTGCACGCGCAGGCTCCCGCGACGACGAGCGCCAGTCCGTGGCGTTGCCGCGCGGCGCCTCGTCGAGTGGCGGGATCACCCGATTCGGGCGAGGCGAGGATCGTCGCGTCTGCTCGATGCTGCCGGCGTGCTGGAGCCTGGCGAGCTGCGCGTCGCGAGGGCGCGCCAGCAGCACCGTTCGTCGCTCCGCCGCACCGCGCGCGATGATGTCCCGCGAGGCTCGGCACGAATCTGATGTCCCCACGGCTCACGAGACGCATCCACCGCACGCGCGCCCCGGGCGCCGACCCCGGCGACGAGCCCGACGTCGTCGAGCTCGAGTCGGTCGAGCTCTCCGGCGTCTTCTCGGCGCCGCAGTGGCTGAGGGACCTGGGGTTCGCGTCGTGGCTGCTGGCGGGCGTCGGGGCGGTGCTCATCGGTGCGACGTGGGTCGCCGCGCTCACGAGCACGATCGTCGTCCCCGTCGTCGTCGCGGGGGTGGTCGCCGCGGTGACGTCACCGCTGGTGCGCAAGCTCGAGCGCCGCGGGGTCCCGCGCGCCGCGGGCGCGGCGCTCGTCTTCCTCGGCCTGCTCGTGCTCGGCGCGGCATTCGTGGTGATGGTCGTCAGGGGGATCTCGAGCCAGGCGTCCGACCTCACGCCGAAGCTCGCGCAGGGCGCCGACAAGATCCAGGCCTGGCTCCAGGATCTCGGCGTGAGCTCGGATAGCGCGCAGCAGGCGAACAGCGACGCCGGCGCCGGGCTCAGCAAGGGCTTCCACGCCCTCCTCACCGGCGTGGCGACCGGGGTCGAGGCCCTCGCGTCGCTGGCGGTCTTCCTCTCCTTCACCGCGTTGAGCCTCTTCTTCTTCCTGAAGGACGGCCCGGTGATCCGCGCGTGGGCGGAGCGCCACCTCGGCGTGCCGCGGCCGGTCGGCCACATCGTCGTCTCCCGCACGCTGCAGTCGCTGCGCGGCTATTTCGTGGGCGTCACCGCCGTCGCCGCGTTCAACGGCATCGTCATCGGCCTGGGCGCACTCGTCCTCGGCGTGCCCCAGGCGGGATCGATCGCGGTCGTGAACTTCGCGGCCGCCTACATCCCGTTCCTCGGTGCCTGGGCCGCAGGGGCGTTCACCGTGCTCATCGCGCTCGGCGCGCAGGGAACCGACGCGGCCATCGCCATGACGGTGATCGTCCTGCTCGCCAACGGCGCACTCCAGCAGCTCGTCCAGCCGATCGCGATGGGCGCGGCGCTCGGGATCCATCCCCTGGCGGTCCTGGTGGTGACGATCGGGGCGGGTGCGCTGTTCGGCATCGTCGGGATGGTCCTCGCGGCTCCGCTGGTGTCCGCGGCGGTGCGGATCTCCGCCGACCTGGCCGCGAGCCGCGCCCGCGCGGCGGAGGAGGGAGCCGTCAGCGATCCTGCTGAGCCTGGGCCGGTGGTTCCGCAGCCGGGTCAAAGCTGACGACGATGTGCTGGCGCGGGTCGCGCTGCTCGGCCTCCGCGGCCGTGCGCATCGCCCGCTCGTCGGCCGCCGCGAGGCCGCCGAAGAGCGACCGCGGCCACAGGCGCTGGGCGAGCACGACGTTGACCTCGCCGGCGACGAGGCTGAGCTGCGCGGCCAGCCACAGCCACGAGAGCAGGCCGATGACGGCGGCGAAGACCCCGTAGGTCTCGTTCGATCGTGCGACGACGTGCTCGACGTAGAGGCCGCCGAGCGTCTGCAGGCCGAGCCAGCTGATCGTGGCGAGGACGGCTCCGGGCAGCACCTGGCGGGTGGTCACGTCGGCCGCCGTCAGCACGCGAAACGCCGTGAGGAAGACGAGCAAGTCGATCGCCGCCGAGCCCCCGAAGCTGGCGACCCCGGCGGCCGGCGGCTGGATGGTGCCGTTGCGCGCGAGCGTGACGACGACCGTCGTCAGGATCTGGGCCGTGCCGATGACCATGAGGATGGCCAGGCCGCGCAGCCGCGAGCGCACGTAGTCGGGTCGGTCCACGCGCCGGACGGCCCAGATCGTGTCCAGCGCCCTGCCGACGGCCAGCGTCACGCCCAACCCGGCCCACACCGCGCCGACGATCCCGATCGCGAGGGCGACGCCGCTGCCCTTCAAGGACGTCACGTCGCGACTGAGCTGCTCGCCGATCACGGGAATCTGCGCGACGGTGGAGTCCAGCACGTCCTTCTGGAAGTCCGGGTTGCCCTCGAGCAGGAACCCCAGGATCGACGCGAACGCCAGCAGCAGCGGGAAGATCGAGAAGAAGCCCCAGTACGCGATGAGCGCCGCCAGGCGCGACGCGCCGTCATCGGTGAACTTCTTCGCGACCGCGCACGGCACGGCCGTCAGCGAACTCGACTGCTGCCAGCGATCGATCGCGTCCCGTACGGGCTGCGCGCTCATCGCGGGCGCCTCACGCGCCGGGCGGCCGGCATCGCGCGAGTGTACGTTCGCCGACCGGCGCGACGATCATCCGGTTGGGGTGAGGTCTCGCGGTGAAGCCTGAGGCGCCGCCGCTAGCCTTGCGTAGGGCCCTCGGGTCCGCGGAGCAGGCCGCGGTCGAGCGCGTAGCGCACGAGCTCGGCGCGGCTCGGGCGCCTCAGCTTGTGTTGCAGATGTGCGCGGTGTGCCTCGACGGTGCGCACCGAGAGATGCAGCTGTGCGGCGATCTCGGCGTTGGTGTGGCCGAGGGCAAGCAGCCGCAGCACGTCGAACTCGCGCTCGGTGAGGTCGTCAGGCGGCGGTCCGGGCTCCGGCTGTGGCGCTGCGAGCGTCTGCGGTGGCCGCGCGACGCACGGCCTCGACGAGATCCTCGCCGGGCAGGTCATCGAGGATGCAGGCGGCCGCGCCGGCGTGGAGCGCGTGGCGGACGAACCGCGGGTCGTCCTTCGCCATGAGCACGATGACGCGCGTCGCGGGGGAGGCCTGCGCCACCGCACGGATGGTGTCGAGCGACGAGATGTCCCCGGGCCGGTCGAGGTCGAGGACGAGCGCGGCGGGCGTGTGGCGCACCACCGCCTCGATGGCCGACCCGGCGTCGCCGGCCTCCGCGACGACCTCGAGTCCCGGCGCGGTCTCGAGCAGGCGGCGCAGCTCGGGGCGAACGGCCGCGTGGTCGGCCGCCAGGACCAGGACGACTGGACGGTTGCCCTTGCGCGCCAAGGACCCCTCGCTCTAGGCCCGAGGGCTGCGTTCGCGCATCACGCGAACTCTTGTCGCGGCCGGGGTGACCTCTCATCACCCGCGACGGGTGATGACAGGCGTCAGATCCTTGCCGGCACGTCCCCGCGGACGGTGGTCCCGGCGCCGGGACTGGACGTGATGTGCACCTCACCGCCAACGGCCGCAACGCGGTCGTGGAGGTTCGTGAGCCCCTGGCCGCCGCGGACGTCGTCGGAGTCGAATCCGAGCCCGTCGTCGACGATCTCGAACGCGACGCGCCCGGCGTGCGCCTGGACGCTGACGGTCACCGTGGCGCCGACTCCGGCGTGCTTGGCCGCGTTCTGGATCGCCTCCAGGCAGCAGAAGTAGACGGCCGCCTCGATCTCCGGTGCGAAGCGCCTTCCCAGAGCGGCCTCGACGCGGACCGGCAGCGGCGCCCGGCGGGCCACCGATTTCAGCGCGGGGGCGAGACCGTGGTCGACGAGCACGGCCGGGTAGACGCCCTGGGCGAGGCTGCGCAGCTCGTCGAGCGTCTCCTCTGCGTCTGTCCCCAGCTCGCAGAGCGACCGTCTGAGCTCATCGTCCGACACCACGTGGGCCTCCGCGTCGGCCAGCCTCATCCGCAGCGCGACCAGCCGCTGTTGGGCGCCGTCGTGGAGGTTGCGCTCGATCTCGCGCCGTCCCGCGTCAGCGGCCGACGCCAGCCGGGCGCGCGAGGCCTGCAGATCGGCTACGGACGCTCGCAGATCGGCCTCGAGGCGCGCGTTCTCGAGCATCATCAGGGCCGCGCCGCCAGCCGCGCCGACGAGGCCGGGCTCGGCGTTGAGGGCACGGTCATGGACGATCATGGCCAGCGGACCGCCGTCCTGACGGACGATGGTCGCGGATCTGCCCTCGGTACCCGCCGGCGGCTGCACCGGATGGCCGCACGTGTCGACGTACTCGCCGCGCTGCGCACGCCAGAAGGCGACCGTGAGCGACGGGTCGCCCAGCGCGTCCGCGAGCACGCTGCGGGCATCGGTGCCGAAGGCGCCGGCGCTGAGACGGGCGACGAGCCGTTCGAGCGCGCCGCCGGCGAAGACCCGCGCGCCCAGCATGCCCGCGAGGAATGCGCCCGGGATCGTCAGGCTGGTCGCGGTCGAGAACCAGCCGAGCCGCTCGAGCGTCGCCGGCGCGGCGCCGCCCGCCCGAGCGATGGCTGCGGCAGCGAACGTCCCCGCCACGGCCAGCACGGCGACGAGGATCGGGCTCGTCGTCCGCCGGCTGATGGAGGACGCGGTTCTCATGCGGAAGGTCAGCGCCACGGCGACGGCGATGAGCGCCCCGGCGGTGACCGACCACGAGGCCACCGCCAGCGCGTCGCCCACGGTCGCGCCGGCCCCCAGGATCCTGACCGGGTTGCGCGGGCATGCGTCGTGGCAACGCGCCGCCGGCAAGAACTCGGGCAGGCGCTCGGCGGTGGCCAGCAGTGCGCCCCAGACGAGGACCGATGCCGCGGCGGTCGCGGCGACGACCCCGCGCGCCACCTGATCGGGGAGCCGGCCCTCGGGGAAGGACAGCAGGATGTAGACGGCGACCACGAGCACCGCCGCCCATGCGACCTGCCCAAGAGCATCGAGGCTGGGCGTCGCCAGCGTGTCGAGGGTCGTCGCCGAGTAGAGGGACAGCGTGAGCAGGACCAGCCACTGCCGGCGCTCGATGCCCCGGTAGAGCGCGACGCACGCGACCGTCGTCATCGCGGCGATCAGCGCTCCGTAGAGCACCCCCTGGACCGTCGGATGTTGGACGTAGGGGCTGTGCGCGACGACGACTCCCGCCACCGCGGCGAGCCCCGTTCCCGTCAGAGCGGTCTGCACGACCGCCGAGCCGCGAGTCGCGGGCCGGGGTCGCGGCCGCGCAAAGGCCGCGGAGCGCAGGGCGACATCGCTCCCAGGGGACGGCTGTATGCGCGTCCCGCCGGATCGCATGTTGCTATCCAACCTTGCGGCGTGAGGCGGCGTCTACGGTAGGAAGTACGCGGTCGGTGCCTGCGAGGTACAGGAGGACCGCGCGCACGCGACGGCTGACGTCCTCGGAGAGCGGGAGATCGAGCTTGGCGAACACCGCGTTGATGTGCTTCTCGACGGCGCGCTTCGTCAGGTGCAGGGCCGTCGCGATCGCCGCGTTGCTCGCTCCACGAGCCATCTCCACGAGGATCTCCCGCTCGCGCGGCGTGAGAGCGTCGAGCGGCGGCCGCGCCTGCCGCGGCCGTCCATGCACCAGTGCCTCGACCACCTTGGGGTCGATGACCGATCCGCCCCGAGCAACGGCCTCGATCGTCGCCAGCAGCTGCGCACGGCTGTGGAGGCGGTCCTTGAGGAGGTACGCGCGGCCCTCCGAGCCGGCCTCCAGCAGCGCGAGCACGTAGGTCGGCTCGGCATGGGCGCTCATCACGATGACGCCGACGTCGGGATGGGTCCTGCGCAGCCGGGCCGCCAGGCGGATGCCCTCGTCGGTCATCGTCGGCGGCATCCGAATGTCGACCAGGACGACGTCCGGGTGGCAAGCATCGACCGCCGCCGCGAGCTCGTCGCCGTCCGCGCACACGGCGACGAGCTCGATCTCGTCGCTGTCGCCGAGAAGACGCGTGAGCGCCTCCCGGATCAGGAAGCTGTCGTCGGCGACGCCGACGCGCACGGCCATGCCACAGCGTCAGTGCCCGCAGCCGTCGCCGCAAGGAGGCACGCCTGCGGGAAGCAGGCGTGTCGGCACTCAGGCGGCGGGCGCGCCCGTCGGCCTCGGCCAGGTAGAGCAAGGTGGCCTTGACGCGTTTGCTGACGTCCTCGGTGTAGGACAGGTTGAGCTTGAGGAAGATCGAGTTGATGTGCTTCTCGACGGCACGCTTGGTGAGCACGAGCGTGTCGGCGATCGCCGAGTTGCTCTTGCCCTTGGCGATCTCGGCGAGCACCTCGCGCTCGCGCTCGGTCAGCGCGGCCAGCGGCGAGCGCTCGACCTGGAGCTTGGCCGCGACGAGCGGCTCGACGATCTTGGAGTCCAGCACCGACCCCCCGGCGGCCACCGCCTCGATCGCCGCGACGAGCTGAGCGCGATCGTGCACGCGTTCCTTCAGCAGATACGCGCGGCCCTCCGACCCGGACTCCAGCAGCGCCAACGCGTAGGCGGGATCGGCGTAGTGGCTCAACACGACCACCCCGATCTCGGGGTGCGTCTCGCGCAGCAGCGCCGCCACACGGATGCCCTCGTCGGTGCCCGTGGGCGGCATCCGGATGTCCGTCACCACCACATCGGGACGCTCGCTCTCGACCGCCGCCAACAACGAGGGAAAGTCGCCACACGAGGCGACCACGTGCAGCGCGGGCTCGGCCGCCAGGATCTGCCCGACGCCCTCGCGGACGATCAGGCTGTCATCGGCCAAGGCGATGGCAACGGGCATACACAACCATGATCCCGCGTCGGAATCCCGCATGCCATCGGTCGGATGGCCCGGAAGGCGAGACATCCGTCCCGGGCAGCGGACGGGACATGTGGCGTAGGCTTGCGCCCCCAGGCAGTACGCGACATCGCGCTCGTCGCACACCGCCCACAGGCGGTCGACCATGAGCACTCCAGCCCAGTTCTCGCCGGTTCAGTCCGCGCTCGGTCGAGCGCGGGCGCCTGGGCGCCGGCCGGCCGTCCGGTACCTGTTTGGCGTGGTCGTCCTGGCGGCCGCTTACTACGGCTCTGCGAAGGTCGGCCAGACGCTGCGCTACACGGCCTCGGTCGCGGCCATCTGGCCGCCGGCCGGCCTTGGGATCGCCGCGCTCTACCTCTGGGGAGTGCGCTGGTGGCCGGGCGTCCTCATCGCGGAGCTCGTCGTCAACGGAGAGCTGCTCTTCGGCCAGCATCCCCTGCCGCTCGGGAGCCTGGTGGGTCAGCAGGCGGGCAACATGGCCGAGGTCGTCGTGGGCGCTGTGCTGCTGCGGCGGCTCATCGGCCCGCGCGCGGCGGTCGATCGCAGGGAGCAGGTCGGCGGGTTGTTCGCGGCCCTGGCGGTCGCGACGGCGATCAGCGCGACCGTGGGGATGGTGTCGATGCTGGCCGGTGGAGTCGTCTCCGCGGGTGAGGCACCCACGTTCTGGCGGACGTGGTGGCTCGGCGACTTCGCCGGCGCATTGGTCGTGGTGCCTCTGGTGCTCGCGTGGGCCAGCGATCCCGGCGCTGCGTGGCGGCGCCTGCGGACCGCCGAGGGCGCCCTGCTGCTCGCTGCTGTGGCGACCCTCGGCGCGCTCGCCGTGTCCACCAGCGAGCCCGTCACCTATGTGGTCTTCCCCGCGCTGATCTGGGCGGCGTCCAGGTTCGGCACGCCCGGCGCCACGCTGTCGATCGCGATCGCGGCCGGCGTGGCGATCGGCATCACCGCGAACGACGTCGGGCCGTTCTTCAAGCAGCCGATCGACCACAGGACCCTGAGCACACAGGTCTACATCGTCGTGACCGCGATGACGACGCTGTTCCTCGCCGCGGTCGTGAGCGAGCGGGAGCGGTCTGCCCGCCAGCTGGCCCAGGCCAAGCGCCGCGAGGGGGAGCAGGCGGTGCAGGAGCGCCAACGGATCGCGCGCGACCTGCACGACTCCGTCTCGCAGGCGCTGTTCTCCACGCTGCTGCACACCCGCACGGCCGAGAAGGCCCTTGCCGAGGAGAGCACGCATCACGACGGCAGGGTGGCGCGCGACCTGGGCGCGATCGGTGAGCTGACCCTCGCCGCGCAGACCGAGATCCGCAACCTCATCGCCGAGCTGGGCCGTGACCCGCTCGAGGACGGCCTCGTGGCGGCCCTCGTCGGACAGGCGACGAGACTCGGCCGCGTGGAGGGGCCCACCATCGAAGTGCGCGCTCCCGAAGGTCGCCTCCCACTGGGCCCGCGCGCCGAGGCGCAGGTCTTCGCCATCGGGCGCGAGGCGCTGGCCAACGTCGTCAAGCATGCGGAGGCGAGCACGGCCTGGATCAGCGTGGAGGAAGGACCGGGACGCGTGATCGTCGAGATCCGCGACGACGGCCGCGGCTTCGAGCCGGACGTCGGCCATCCCGGTCACTTCGGCCTCGATTCGATGCGCAGCCGCGCTGCGGAGATCGGCGCGCAGCTGAGCATCACGAGCGGGCCCGGCCAGGGGACCGTCGTTCGGGTCGAGGCGCCCGCCGAAGGCAACGGGCGCACCGATGCCGCCTGAGCCGGGAGACCCGATCAAGGTGCTCGTGGTGGACGATCACGCGGTGGTGCGTCGTGGGCTGCGGGCCTTCTTCGAGAGCGAGCCCGATCTCGAGGTCGTCGGGGCGGCCGACGGCGGGACGCAGGCGCTCGACCTGCTGGAGGGGCTCGATGCGCAGGGGCGGCGGCCCGACGTGGTCGTCATGGACCTGCAGATGCGGCCCCTGAACGGCATCGAGTCGACCCGCCTGATCCGCGCCCGCTGGGACGACGTGGCGGTGGTCGTCCTGACCTCCTACGCCGACGACGAGCTCGTGCGTGGCGCCGTCGAAGCCGGAGCGTCGGGGTACGTCCTCAAGGACGCCGACACCGACGAGGTCGCGGCGGCCGTGCGCGCGGCAGATCGCGGCGAGCTGCAGCTCGACGCCGCGGTGGCCCGGCGACTGCTCTCGTCGCTGGGCGCGGCTTCGCGTGGCCAGGCCAAGGCGGATCTCACCACGCGCGAGGTCGAGGTCGTGCGGCTGGTGGGGGCGGGCAGCGTCGAACAAGGAGATCGCCAGCCGGCTCGGGATCAGCGAGCGGACGGCCCGCACGCACGTGTCCAACATCCTGGGCAAGCTGGGCCTCGCATCGCGCACGCAAGCCGCCCTGTGGGCCGTGCGCGAGGGCCTGGTGGACGTGGACGCCGACTGACGCCGCCCGGGGATTTCACCCGGTTCGGGCGATGCTGCGCGCACGTGCCTGTGCCCACAATCGAGCGGCACTCGCGAGGATCTCCGCGCGTAAGACAAAGGAACCCCATGCTGCTTCCCGTCCTCATCGCCATCCCCCTGATCCTGATCTGGGTGCTGACCCTCGTCGACCTGTTCCGCCGCCACGACCTGTCGACGGGCCGCAAGGTGCTGTGGGCGATCGTGGTGCTGATCCTGCCGGTGATCGGCGTGATCATCTACTTCATCGCTCGCCCGCCGCAGCCGACCGACCGCGGGGCGACGCTCGACCCCATCGGCGACGAGTCCCTCGAGCCCATCCGCCGCCGCCACGGGCCGGCGTAGCGAGCCATGGACGCAGCCACCGCGCGGAGCGTCGCGCACTACAGCCATGTTCAGCAGCGCGATCGACGCGGCCTGCCGATCGTCGAGCACCTCGCCCGGGTCGTCGCGGCGGTGCCGGCGGACGCGCAGCCGCTCGCGTGGCTGCACGACGTGCTCGAGCACTCGCCGACCACGACGACCGAGCTCTGCGGTCAGGGCATGACGCCCTTGGAGCTGGACGCGTTGGATCTGCTGACCCGCCAGGCCGACGAGTCCTACGAGCTCTACATCCTGCGGATCGCGTACGCCCGCGGCGCCGCGGGCCGGCTGGCCCGCGTCATCAAGCTGGCGGACCTCGACGACCACCTCGCTCGGCCGTGGGTCTCCGGCGATCCGCCCTACGCGTGGGCGCGTCGGCACATCGCGGTCGGCTGCGCCCGACTCGGCTCAGGGCTCGAGGAGGCCCAGCTCGTGCGCGCGAGTGACGGCCTCGGATCGCGATGACGCGTCGAGCTTGCGGTAGACCGCCTGAGCCTGCGTCTTGACCGTGTTGGGCGACACGTAGAGCCGCGAGCCCATCTCGCGGAAGGAGAGATGGGTGGGCAGCAGCGCCAGGATCCGCAGCTCGGCGGTGGTGAGCGGCGCCGGCGCGACGGTCGCCGAGGTCGAGTACGCCCCCACCTGCGCCGACGCGTCCTCGAGCCAGGCGCCCAGGACCGGCGCGTCGGGGGTCGACTGGACGGCCAGCGCGGCCCGTTCGACGAGGGCGCGAGCGCCGACCACGTCGCTGAGCCGCAGCGCGACGCGCGCGAGGACGATCCTCACCTCGGCCACGTACCAGGGGACGAAGTCGTCCATCGCGTCCAACAACCGCGTCGCTTCGGCGCTGTCGTCCGTGGCGGCCTGGATGCGCCCTCGCTGGGCCTGGGTCAGCGCGGCGACGGCCAGCACCAGGCTCATCGTCGGGTACTCCGCCAGCCGGAAGCGCTCGATCTGCGAGCGCGCGCGGGCCGCGAGCTCGGTGGCCAGGGCCCAGTCGTCGCGGTCGAGCGCGAGCAGCGCCAGCTGGGAGAGGCACAGCGCGTTGACGCTGGGGGCGCCGACCACGCCTCGCCGCGATCCCTCCTCCAGCAACGCGTGTGCGCGCTCGCGTGCGCCCAGAAGGTGGCACGCCGTGCCTTCGAGGAGCCGATCCATGGATCGCGTCGGGCTGTCGTCCGCATCCAGCCCGTAGGCGCGCGCGGCATCGTCGCGCATACGCTGCACTCCGTCGCGGGCGATCGCTGCCTGCATCGCGGCGACGCCGGCCTCGAGTGCCGGCGCCCGGCGCCGAGCCGGCACGCCCTCGAGCGCGCGAGCCGCCGCGGCGGTCCAGTGCTCGGCGTGTGCGCGGTCGCCGTCGGCCAGGTGGGCGTTGGCGGCCACGAGCGCCAGCGGCGCGCAGCCCGCCACCTGCTCGTCGGTGAAGTGACCCAGCCAGCGCTGGACCGTCGCGTTGTGGCCCTGCGGGATGTAGCGGAAGGCGTTGGCCCACAGCAGATCGCCCGCGAGGCGAACGTCTCCCGCGGCTGCGGCATGGCGGATCGCGGCGTCGACGTCCCCGTGCTCGGCGTGCCAGCGGCTCGCGCGCTGGTGCAGCTCTCGTGCGAGCCCGGGCTCGTGCCGGCGCAGCTCTGCCCGCAGCATCTGCGCGAGGAGACCGTGGTAGCGGTACCACTCGTCGGTGCGGTCCAGGGGGACGACCAGGGCGTTGGCCCGCGCGAGGTCGCGGAGCCTCTCGGCCGCGCCCGACTCCAGCAGCACGGCATCGCACAGCGGCCCCGAGAGCCGGTCGAGCACCGACGTGCGCCGCAGGAAGGTGACCTCCTCGGCCGTGAGCTCCGAAAGCAGACAGTCCGCCACGTAGTCCGACACGACGCGATCGTTCCCGCCGAACCGTGCGATCGCGGCGGCGGTGTCCGGCTGATCGCGCAGCGACACGGCGGCGAGATAGAGCCCGGCCGGCCACCCCTCGGTGCGGCGCACGAGCGCGTCGACGTCCGCGGGCGCAAGCTCGGCCCCGGCGAGCTCGAGCAGCGCAGCCGCCTCGCCTCGGGTCATCACGAAGTCGCGCGGGGTCAGCTCCAGCACCTGGCGATGCGCTCGCAGGCGCCCGATGGGCAATGGCGGCTCGCACCGCGAGGCCAGCACGAGCTGCGCGCCCGGAGGCGGATCCTCGACGAGCGCCGCAAGGACGTCGATCGCCCCCTGCGACCGCAGGACCTGGACGTCGTCGAGGACGAGGACGAACTCGCGGCCGTGGCCGGTGAGCGGATCCGTGGCGCGCGCGACGGAAGCGCGCAGATGCTCGGCCTCGTCATCGGCGCCATGGAGGGCAACCCACGCGAAGGGGCGCTCATCGTGCTGTGCCCACTCCAGCAGCGTGGTGGTCTTGCCATAGCCGGCCGGCGCCACCAGCAGAGCGAGCGCGATGTCGTGGACCTCCGTCAGCCGCCGCACGAGACGGGCGCGCGCGACGAGGCCCTGACCGAGCGCGGCACGGCGCCGCCGCGCGGGCAGCACCGCCAGGCGCGGGGGGGAGCGAAGGGTGGCGGCGGCGTTCGGGGTCATCAGGGCGGGCCTGTTGGGCGCTGCCCAGAATCGTCCTCGGGCGGCCGACCCCGCAAGGGGGCACGCCACCGTGTTTGGCGAGGCGGGCACGCATGGGCGCACGCACGCATGCCCCCGCCCGGTCAGCGCAGCGGCACGCTGCCTGTGACGAGGATGCCGTGGCCGGGCACCGCTTCGATCGCGAGCTCCCCTGCGACCGCGGCCAGGCGGTCGCGCGGCTCATCCAACCAGGCCTCACCGGGACCGGGAGGTGGCGACCCCGCGTCGTCGTCGCGCACCTCGAAGCGCAGGCTCTCGTCCGCCCAGAGCCTGATCGTGATCCGGGTCGCGTCGCGGCCGACGTTGGCGACCGCGCCGACGCAGGCGAAGTAGACGGCGCTCTCGATCTCCTGGGAGTGGCGCCCGATGCCGTTGGCCTCGACCGAGCAGCTCAGTGGCGCGTTCCGCGCGGCCGCGCGGAGGGCCTCGACCAGCCCGCGGTCGGCCAGCACCGAGGGGTAGATGCCGTGGGCGATGGCGCGTACCTCGTCGATCGTCTCGTCGACCTCGGCGCCGAGAAGCTCGAGCTCTGCCGCGGTCTGCGGCGCCTCGTGCTCGAGGCGTTCGCTCTCGAGCGCCAGTTTCATGCGCAGCGCCACGAGCCGCTGCTGGGCTCCGTCGTGCACGTCGCGCTCGATCGCGCGCCGCGCTCGGTCGGTCACCGCGACGATGCGTGCGCGCGACGCCGACAGCTCGCCGACCGAGGCGGTCAGCTGGCGTACGAGGCGGCCGTTCTCGAGGACCATGAGCGCGTAGGACGCCGCCGCCTGCAGCAGCGCGGGATCCTGCGCGAGCGAGGCGTCGGTGTCGATGGCCGCGATCGGCTGGCCGTTGACGCTGACCTCGGTGAGCAACCGGCCCTCCTGCTGGCGGGGCGCCGCGACGCGGGTCGCCGCCCCGCTCACCCAGCCGTCGGGCGCGTCCGGGAGCCGGTAGGCGATCTGCAGCGATGGGTCCTCCAGCGCCCCGGCCAGCGCCGCTCGCAGCGCCTGGGGCGTGGTCTGCGGCCTGAGGCGCAGGGTCAGTCGCTGCAGCGCGGTCGCGGCGAAGAGACCTCGCCAGAGCGTCCCGACGGCAAAGCTGAGCGCGATGAGCCCGAGCGACAGGACGTAGACCGACCCGAGCGCGTCGAGGCTCGCGGACGTCGGACTCGAGCCGCGAGCCGCGTCGTAGGCCGCGAGTGCGAAGCCACGGAAGATGGCCATCGCGAGCACCGGGACGAGCATCCGGCGCAGCAGCGGCCCGGCGCGATACGTGCGCTGGGCCAGAATCACGGCGACGCCAACGAAGACCAGCGCCGACAGCACCTCACGCAGCGGGCGGACGATGCTCTCGACGAACGCCGGCGTGGTGTCGCCGATCGCGAAGGCGTTGGGTGGGCAGTCGATGCCGCAGCTCGACCACGGCGCGGGCTCGGGGTAGTGCTGCACGACGAGCGCGGTGGGGAGGTAGAGCAGGCCTACGAGGGCCACGGCCGCCATGAACGCCACACGAGCGGGCGACGAGGTCAACCGGCCCGACGGGAACGAGAGCAGCAGGTAGACGACCATGACCTCGACCACCCAGGCGGCGATCCGCCCGACGCTGTACAGGGTCGCGTTGTGGGACTCCGCGAGGACGGTGAGCGACCACGCCGCACCCGCAGCAACCAGAAGCGCCGCGAACCGGTCGCGGCGGCGCGTCAGCGTCGCGAGCCCCACGCCAATGGGGGCCGCGATCATCAGGGCTCCGGTCACCGCCATCCGCGCGCGCTCCGCGTCGGGTGCTTGCGCCAGAATCAGGACCACCGCGCCGACGCACAGCGCGGCGCCGGCCAGCGCCATGATCACGATCGCGCCGGGCGCCAGGCCCCTCTGCGGCCGAGTCTGCACGAGGCGAGCTTACGTCCCTCTCGGTGGTGCCGACGAGGGTGCCGGCCTCCCCGCCGGGCAGGGGCAGGCCACCGGCCGCCCGACGAGGAGCCCGCGCCTCACCCCGCCCAACATCGACATGTCCACAGGCTGGCCTGAGCGGGTAGGCCCTGGCAACATCGCCGGCGAGAGCACGTGAACCGTGGCACACGCGCCATACCCGCACGCACCTGACCCTCGGCCACCCGACACCGTCGGGGTGCTGCTCGTCGACGACCAGCCTCCGTTCCTCGTGGCGGCCCGCCGGCTGATCGACTCGACGCCCGGCTTCGAGTCGGTGGGGGAGGCCACGTCGGGCGAGGGTGCGGTGAGGCTCGCCGCCGCCCTGCGGCCGGATCTCGTCCTCATGGACGTCCGCATGCCCGGGCTCGGTGGGCTTGCGGCCGCGCGCTGCATAACGACGGCGCGCAGCGCGTCGGCCGTCGTCCTCGTCTCCGCCGATCCCCAGGACGTCCCGGACGCCGCTGCGGAGGGATGCGGCGCCGTGGCCGTGATCAGCAAGCAGCACCTGCGTCCCTCCAGCCTCACGGCGCTCTGGCAGCGCTTCGCGGCGTCCGCCTGGCCGTCGCGTCAGCGACCGTCCCAGACCTCGGCGACGTCCTCGACGTCATAGTCGATGGCCAGGGCGAGACGCGGAGCGGCGCTGACGACGCGCGCGCCGCCGACCGCCGGCGCGACGGCCACGAGCACGCCGACGATCTCGGCATCGGTCGCGGCCGCGGCGCGCGCGACCTCGACCGCCGCTCGGCACGACGACGTCGCGGCACCGATCGACAGCAGGGCGGCGAGCCGCACCAGCGCGTTGGTCTTGGCGTCCAGGTCGGGGCCGCCGCTCAGCGTCAGCGGATAGGCCCCGACGGCGGAGCGCACGACGTTCTCGTCGTTGAGCGCGAGCCTCCGGAGGAGCTCCTCTGCGTCCACGTGGCCCTCCCTGCGGGTCGTGCGCGCGGCGCGATGCTGCGCGGCCGACCGACCGTAGGGAAGACCGCGGCCCCGGGGCATCCTCCGAACCGGGTGATCTTCGATCACGTGGCCGGGACCACCGCGCCGTCGATCACCCGGTTTGGATGACGACGCTTCGCCGCCGCGCCGGGACGATGGCCGGACATGTCGACAGACGACGTGCTGCTCGGTCTCGGCTTGGTGATCGTGCTCGCGGTCGGATCGCAGCTGCTGGCCGGACGGCTCCGGCTCCCGGCCATCGTGGTGCTGCTGCCCGTCGGCTTCCTGGCCGGCATCGCCACCGACGATGTCCACCCCGACGCGCTGCTCGGCGCGCTCTACCAGCCGTTCGTGTCGCTGGCCGTGGGGCTCATCCTGTTCGAGGCCGGGCTGCGCCTCTCGGTCCGGGAGGTCGCGCGCGACCTCCGCCAGACGGTCGGCCTGCTCGTCACCGTCGGCGTCCTCGTGACCTGGGCCGGCATCTGGGGGGCGACGGCCCTGCTCTTCGACGACCTGGGCGATCTCGTGCCGCTGCTCATCGGGGCCGTGCTCGTCGTCTCGGGTCCCACCGTCGTCCTGCCGCTGCTGTCGTTCGTCCGCCCGACGCGCAGGGTGCGCTCGCTGCTGATGTGGGAGGGGGTGCTCGTCGATCCGGTGGGCGCGCTGCTCGGCGTCATCGTCTTCCACGCCGCGCTTTCCGCCGGCTCGAATGGGCAGCTGTGGCGCCCCGGCGAGATGCTGCTCAGCGTCGCGGTCGGCGCCGCGGTCGGCGCGGTGGCCGCCGCGATCCTGTGGCTCCTGCTGCAGGACACGCAGCGCAACGTTCCGCGGCAGGCCGTCCCGGCGGTGCTCATGATGGTCGCCGCCGCCCTCGTCGGCGCCGACCTCATCCGCGAGGACGCGGGCTTCGTCGCCACGACGCTGATGGGCGCGGCCCTGGCCAACCAGCGCAGGATCGACGTCTCGCTGATGCTCGAGTTCCACGGCACACTGGTGCAGATGCTGATCGGCGCCCTGTTCGTGCTCATCTCCGCATCGGTGTCGCCGTCGGACGTCCAGGCGGTGCTGCCCGGCGCGCTGCTGCTCGTCGCGGCGATGGTGCTCGTGATCCGCCCGCTTGCGGTCGCGCTGGCGACCTGGCGCTCTGGTCTGAGTCTCCGCGAGCGTGCGTTCGTCGCCTGGATGGCTCCGCGCGGGATCGTGGCCGGGGCCACCGCCTCGGCCTTCGGGCTCGAGCTCGAGCAGGCCCACGTTCCGGGCGCCGAGCACATCCTGCCGATCGTCTTCGTGGCGATCTTCGCCACCGTGGTGCTCTACGGCCTGACTGCGGCGCCGGTCGCGCGGCTGCTCGGGGTGGCCGAGGCCACGGGTCGGGTCGTCCTCGTCGTCGGCGGCACGCCGTGGGCGCGCGCGATCGCGGCATCGCTGAAGGGCGCCGGGCTCGGGGTGCGGCTGTGGAGCGGCCGCCCCGTCGACCAGGCCGCCGCCCGGGCGGCCGGGCTGGACGCCGAGCGGGGGCGGATGATGCTCGACGCGATGAGCAGGGAGGCCGAGCTCGAAGACGTGACCGACGCGCTGCTGCTGACCGGCAACGACGACTTCAACGCCCTGGCGGCCCTCGCGCTGAGGACCGAGCTCGGCCACGGCCGGGTGTATCGCGCGGCGCCCGATGTCGACGAGACCGACCTCCTGGCGCCGGCCGGCGAGCAGGGGATCCTCGGCTCCGACGTGCTCACCTCGGCCGAGTTGCGCCGGCAGTTCGCGGCGGGCGCGCGGCTCGTCGAGGAGCCGGTCGACGGCGGGCCGACGCGCGCTGGCGGCGCCAACGGCGAGGTCGCGCTGTTCGTGGTGACCGCCGCCGGCGAGTTGCGCGTCGCCTCTGCCGGCAGACCGCCGGCGGCGAAGGCGGGCGACAGGATCATCGCCCTCGCGGGGGCCGGATGATCGGCGCACGGGTGGTCGACGGCTTCCCCGCCCTGACCCTCGCGTCGCCGGCGGCCGGCGGCATCGAGGCGACGTTCGTCCCCGGCGCGGGGATGGTGGGCTGCTCGCTGCGCCACCGCGGCGAGGAGCTGCTCGGGCAGCGGCGGGGGCTGCGCGCCTACGTCGCCGAACGGGCCACGATGGGCATCCCGCTGCTCTATCCGTGGGCGAACCGGGTCGGCCGCATGCGCTTCCCGGTCGCAGGCCGCGAGGTGGCCATCGACCCCGAGGCCACGCCGCTGCGCCGGGACGCCGACGGGCTCGCGATGCACGGCCTGCTCACCGCGGCGAGCGGCTGGCAGGTCGAGCGCCACGAGGGGGTGGCGGACGGCGCGGCGATCGCCGCCCGCTTCGACTTCGCTGCCCACGATGCGCTCATGGCGGCGTACCCGTTCGCGCACCAGCTGCGCTTCGAAGCGACGCTGACCGGGCCGACGCTGACGATCGCCACGACCGTCCAGCCCTCCGGCGACGGGCCTGTGCCGATCGCGTTCGGCTATCACCCCTACCTCCGATTGCCGGGCCTCGCCCGCGAGGAATGGCACATCGAGGTTCCGGTCCGCGAGCAGCTGCGCCTGGACTCGCAGATGCTGCCCACCGGGGAGCGGGTGACCGCGGAGGTGCACGCGGGGCGGCTCGGGGCGAGGACCTTCGACGATGCCTTCGTCGCTCCCCCCGACGGCGCGCCCTTCGTCCTCAGCGGGGATGGCCGGCGCATCGAGCTCGCGTTCCTCGACGGCTATCCGTATGCGCAGGTCTTCGCCCCCGCCGAGGACGACGTGATCGCCTTCGAGCCCATGACGGCCCCCACCAACGCGCTCGTCGACGGTGGTGCCGAGCTGCCGTTGGTGGCGCCCGGCGAGAGCTACGAGGCGAGCTTCTCGATCACGCTGGCCGACGGCGAGTGAGCATCACCGGCGCCGCAGACCCGACGCGCATCTCACCCCATCCGGATGATTGCGGCGGCGCGCCGGTCGGCATACCGTTGCCCTCCCATGACGCCCGCTGACGTCCGCCCGGTGGTGCTCGCCTACGACGGCTCCGCGGAGGCGGAGGCCGCGCTGCGCGAGGCGGTGGCGCTGTTCGGTCAGCGCCCCTTGATCGTCGTGAGCGTGTGGGAGCCCGGGCTGGCAATGGCGACGATGATGCCCGCGGCCGGCGAGCCGAGCATGGGCTACATGCCCGACCCCGACGAGGTGGCCGCGATCGACCGCGCGCAGTCCGGCCATGCCGGCGAGGTGTCGGAGGCAGGCGCGCGCCTGGCGCGCGAGCTGGGCGCGACGGCCGAGGCGCTCTCGGTGCCCGATTCGGTCAACATCGCCGGGACGCTCATCGCGATCGCCGAAGAGCACGACGCGCGGGCGATCGTCGTCGGCTCGCGCGGGCTGGGCGGGATCAAGGCGCGCGTGCTGGGCTCCACCTCTCGCAAGCTGCTGCACGACGCACACCGCCCGGTGCTCGTGGTCCGTACACCTGAGCAATGAGGACTTTGATGGCAGTGGTGCGAGCACCATTGCCCGCACCGCACTTGTGGCGGGAGACTCGGCACCGTCACGAACACCACGACAGGAACAGAAGCGGCCGCACCGCAGCCCGACCGCCGCAGGCCCGCGGCCCGGTGACGGCATGTCCATCGCGGTCGCGCTGGCCGATGACAGCCTGATCATGCGCGAGGGCGTCGCGCGCATGCTGGCCGACCGGCCGGAGGTGCGGATCGTGGCCTCGTGTGGCGACTTTCCCTCGTTGTTGGCGGCGGTCGAGAGCGAGCGTCCCGATGTGGTGGTGACGGACATCCGGATGCCGCCCACGGGCACCGACGAGGGCATCCGGGTGGCGGCGCTGCTGCGCGAGACGCACCCCGAGATCGGGGTGGTCGTGTTGAGCCACTACGCCGATCCCGCCTACGCGTTGGCGCTGCTGGAGTCCGGGTCGGAGGGCCGCGCGTATCTGCTGAAGGAACGCGTGCACGATCGCGCTCAGCTCGTCGCGGCGATCGAGGCGGTGGCCGCCGGGGGGTCGGTGCTGGACTCCAAGATCGTCGAGCCGCTCGTCGCGGCCAAGCTCCAGGTCGAGCGCTCGCCGCTGGCCGCGCTGACCGAGCGCGAGCGCGAGGTGCTCGCCGAGATCGCCAAGGGCAAGAGCAACTCGGCGATCGCCGACACGCTCGTGCTCACCAAGCGTGCCGTCGAGAAGCACATCAACTCGATCTTCCTCAAGCTCAACCTGTCCTACACCGAGGACGTCAGCAAACGCGTGATGGCGACGCTGCTCTTCCTCGCCGACTGAGGTTCGGCGAGTTGGGATGAGGCGCCGCCCTTCTCGACCACACGCGCCTCTCATCCCGTTGGGGTGATGCGCGCCGCGGTGCTGGAAGCAAACGTCCATGGGACTGCGCAGCGGTGCGTCGTGCGCCGGATCGGTCGCCGCGGATCCCCAAGGAGCCCATCATGAGTGAGCCGTTCAAGGGCAAGATCAACGTCGACATCCGCGACTCGGTCCCGGATTGGGCGCCGTTCGAGCCGCCTCGGGCGCCCGAGGGGGCGGCGAGCGTCGTGTACATCGTGCTCGACGACGTCGGCTTCTCGGCCATGGGCTCCTACGGGGGGCCGATCGAGACGCCGAACATCGACCGGATCGTGGGCCAGGGTGTGCGCTACACGCAGTGGCACACGACGGCGCTGTGCTCGCCGACGCGCTCGTGCCTGCTGACCGGGCGCAATCACACGCGTAACAGCATGGCCTGCATCACCGAGGCGGCCAGCGGGTTCCCCAACGCGAGCGGGGTGATCCCGCCCGAGAACGGCCAGATCCAGCAGATCCTCGGCGAGCGCGGCTGGAACACGTACATGGTCGGCAAGTGGCACCTGTGCCCGGAGGCCGAGATGAACCTCGCCTCGTCGCGGCGCAACTGGCCGACGGGGCGCGGCTTCGAGCGCTTCTACGGGTTCCTGGGCGCGGAGACCAACCAGTGGTTCCCGGAGCTCGTCTACGACAGCCACCCCGTCGACCCGCCCGCGCACCCCGGAGGAGGGCTACCACCTGACCGTGGATCTCACCGACAAGGCGCTGGAGTTCATCAAGGACGCCAAGGTGCTCGCGCCCGACAAGCCGTTCTTCCTCTACTACGCGCCGGGCGCCTGCCACGCCCCGCACCACGCGCCCAAGGAGTGGATCGACCGCTTCAAGGGGCGCTTCGACATGGGCTACGAGGCGCTGCGCGAGCAGACCCTCGCGCGCCAGAAGGAGATGGGGATCGTCCCGCCCGACACCGAGCTGCCGCCGCTGAACCCGATCGGCACGCCCGAGACCCGGACCGGGCCGAACGGCGAGCCGTTCACGGCGATGGACTACACGCGTCCGTGGGACTCGCTGTCCGAGGAGGAGCAGCGGCTGTTCAGCCGCATGGCCGAGGTCTACGCCGGCTTCCTGGGGCACGCCGATGAGCAGATCGGGCGGCTGCTGGACTACCTGGAGGAGACGGGCCAGCGCGAGAACACGATGGTCATCGTGGTCTCCGACAACGGCGCCAGCGGCGAGGGTGGCCCCAACGGGTCGGTCAACGAGAACAAGATGACCAACGGGATCCCCGACGACATCACCGAGAACCTCACGATGCTCGACGAGCTCGGCGGCCCCAAGACCTACAACCACTATCCCAACGGCTGGGCGATGGCCTTCAACACGCCGTTCAAGATGTGGAAGCGCTACGAGTTCAACGGCGGCACCTCGGACCCGTGCATCATCTCCTGGCCGAAGGGCATCCAGGCGCAGGGCGAGATCCGCGAGCAGTACCACCACGCCATCGACCTGGTCCCGACGATCCTCGACGCACTCGGCGTCGAGCCCCCCGAGACGATCGGCGGGCACGTCCAGAGCCGCTTCGACGGCGTCAGCATGCGCTACAGCTTCGACGCCGCACCGCTGCCCAGCGCGCGCGAGACCCAGTTCTACTCGATGCTCGGCTCGCGCAGCATCTGGCACCAGGGCTGGAAGGCCGTCACCAACCACCCGACGATCAGCGGCTGGGGGAACTTCGACAAGGACACGTGGGAGCTCTACGACACCGATTCCGACCGGTCCGAGCTGCACGACCTCTCCGCCGCCGAGCCCGAGCGCCTGCAGGAGCTCGTCAACCTGTGGTACGCCGAGGCGGGCGCCAACGGCGCCTTCCCGCTCGACGACCGCTCCGCACTCGAGATCGTCACCACGCCCCGGCCGCAGCTCTCGCCGGCACGCAACCGCTACGTCTACTACCCGGGCGTCGCCGACGTCCCCGAGTCCCAGGCGGTCAACATCCGCGGGCGCTCCTACGCCATCGGCGCTCTCGTCGACCTCCCCGGTCCCGGCGCCGAAGGGGTCCTCTTCGCGCACGGCTCGCGCTTCGGTGGCCACGCCCTCTACGTGAAGGACAACCGCCTGCACTACGTCTACAGCTTCGTCGGCAGCCTCCACCAGACGATCGTCGCCGAGCAGGAGCTACCGGAGGCCGGCCAGAACCTGATCCTGTCCGCCGCCTTCGAGAAGGACGGCGAGGACCCGCCCGGCCTGTCCTTCGGGACGCTCTCGCTCTACCACGGCGACGTGAAGGTGGGCGAGGGCCAGATCAAGACCCAACCGGGCAAGTTCTCGCTCGGCGGCGACGGCCTCTGCGTCGGACGCGACAGCAGCGACCCCGTCTCGAGCGACTATCCGGGCACGGCGCCGTGGGCCTTCACCGGCGGCACCATCAACCGTGTCGCCGTGGACGTCAGCGGCGAGCCCTACGTCAACCTCGAACGCGAAGCCGTGGCCATGATGGCCCGCGAGTAGCGCGACGCTGAGCGCCATGAGCGTGAACGTCCGAACCGACAGCGCTCACGGTCCACTGTCGACCTGGCGCGACGGGCCGGCCAAGAAGGCGATCCTGGCGTTCGTCGCCGCGGTGAACGGTCAGGACGGGTCAGCGCCGGTGGCGCCCGAGGAGCGCGTCGCCGTGTTCGACAACGACGGCACGCTGTGGTGCGAGAAGCCGGTGCCGATCCAGATGGACTTCATCCTGCGCCGCTTGGTGGAGATGGCGCAGGCGGACGCGGCCTTGCGCGAGCGCCAGCCGTGGAAGGCCGCCCATGAGGGAGACCACGCCTGGTTCGCCGCCGTGATGACCGAGCACTACGCCGGCGACGACCACAACGTCAAGACGCTGGCCGGCGGCGTGCTCGCGGCCTACGCGGGAGTCAGCGTCGAGGAGTTCGAGTCGCGCGCCGACACGTTCCTGCGCGGCACGCGCCATCCGACGCTCGGACGCGGATACCTCGAATGCGCCTACGCGCCGATGGTCGAGCTGCTCGACCTGCTCGCGGCCAACGGATTTGCCAACTACATCGTCTCGGGCGGCGGGCGGGACTTCATGCGGCCCATCAGCGAGGAGGTCTACGGCATCTCGCGCGAGCGGGTCGTCGGCAGCTCGACGACGCTCGCCTACACGAGCGACGAGCGCGGCGGCACGATCACCCACACGCCGGCGCCCGACTACCTCAACGACGGACCCGAGAAGCCGATCCGCATCTGGGGCCGCACCGGCCGCCGCCCCCTGCTCGCCGCCGGCAACTCCAACGGCGACATCCCGATGCTCGACTTCGCCCAGCACGAGGACAAGCCGTTCCTGCGCCTGCTCGTGCTCCACGACGACGCCGAGCGCGAGTTCGCCGACACGGACGGCGCCGAGCAGGCGCTCGAACAGGCCGGCCCCGCCGGCTGGACGACCGTCAGCGTCCGCGACGACTGGGACACGGTCTTCTGAGCGGCTGCCGCGGGTGAGCTCCGGCACATCGCCGACGCGGTTCGCCCAATAGGGGTGATGCGAGCCGCTCGTCGCGCGTCTCTAATGCAGAGCAGATCAACCCAAGGAGGCACGCATGCGAGGAACCGGTCGAGCCCTGTTGGCAGCGACGCTGCTGATGATCGTGGGCACGCTCAACGTCATCTACGGCATCGGCGCCCTGGACGGCGCGAACATCTTCGTCAACGACAAGCGCTTCATCCTCACGAACCTCAACACCATGGGCTGGGTCCTGATCATCCTCGGGGTGATCCAGCTCGCCGGAGGCTTCTCGCTGATAGCCGGCAACACCTATGGCCGAGTGATCGGGATCATCGGCGCCAGCCTCGGAGCGATCGGGGCCCTGCTGTCGATCGGAGGCGCCTACCCGTGGTGGTCGCTGGCGATCTTCTTCCTGTGCGTCTACATCGTCCACGGCATCTTCATCTACGGGGAGGACGACAGGGCGCTCAGAGCCTGAGCCCGCTCGTCACCAACCGACTCGCCCGCCCGGTGTCCGGGCGCCCGTGCGGGTCAGCGCAGGTAGCGAACGCCGAGCGCCGACTTGATTGCGCGGCCCAGCGTGCGGACCTCGTGGAGGGCTACGGCCACGGTGGGGCGCAGCGAATGCGACAGCAGCGCGACCGCGATCAGGCCGCCTGCGAGCGGCACGGTCGCAGACGGCGGGCCCGCAAGGCCGCGGAGCGTCGTGTTCAGCACCGCGCCGCCCGCCGCGGCCTGCATGCGGGACGGGCGCGGCAACGGCGGCGCCAAGCCGCGGACCACCGTGCCCGCCGCGCCGAGCAGGATCAGCGTCACGAGCAGCGACTGGTCGTTGGGGGGAACCCCGAACACCCGCGTCACAGCGCGCCGGCGCGCCTCGCCCAGCAGCAGCGACCGGACCCCCACGTCCACGACGACGATCCTGGCGACGCTGTCGTCGGTCGGGCTCATCGCTTCTGCCTCCGGGTTGGGCTCATCGGATCACTTCGGCGTCCTCGAGGACGAAGGTCCGCCGGGAGCCAACCGCCTTGCCGCTGGCCGATGGCCCGGGAAACCCATCGCCCGACCGTAGGCCGGCTCACCGGTGGGCGCATCGCCCAGACCGGGTGACGCCGGTGACGCCAGGGGTCAGGGCCTTTTCACTCACATCGGGTGATGACCACCCCGGTCGGGGCCGGAAGCATCTGCGCCACGACGACCACGGCTCACAAGGCGGACGCATGACCACCGCAGTCAGACCTCACGCGCGCAGCGCGGCGGCCCGGACCACGACTGACGAGGCGCGGCCCGCGGACGTCCTGGTCGTCTTCGGGATCACCGGCGATCTCGCCAAGCAGATGACCTTCCGGTCGCTGTATCGGCTCGAATGCCGCGGTCTGCTGGACTGCCCGATCGTCGGCGTCGCGGTCGACGACTGGACGGTGGGGGACCTGCGCGAGCGGGCGCGCAGCGCGATCGAGGCCACGGGCGAGTCGGTGGACGACGAGCTGTTCGACCGCTTCGCGGCCCGTCTCTCGTACATCTCCGGCGACTTCGGCGACGCGGAGACCTTCGAGCGCCTGGCCACCGCCATCCACGACGCCCACTCGCCGGTCTTCTACCTGGAGATCCCGCCCTTCCTCTTCGGCAACGTCGTCAAGGGCCTGTCCGACGCCGGTCTCACCCACGGCGCGCGCGTCGTCGTCGAGAAGCCCTTCGGCCACGACCTCGAGTCGGCCCGTGCGCTGGCCGACGAGATGCATCAGTACATCGACGAGTCCCAGCTCTACCGCATCGACCACTTCCTCGGGAAGATGGGCGTGGCGGAGATCCTCTACCTGCGCTTCGCCAACATCGGGTTCGAGCCGATCTGGACGCGCGAGCACGTCTCCTCGATCCAGATCACCATGGCCGAGAGCTTCGGCGTGGAGGATCGCGGCCACTTCTACGACCCGGTGGGCGCCCTGCGCGACGTCGTGGTCAACCACCTCATGCAGGTCGTCGCCGCCGCGACGATGGAGGTGCCGGCCAACCCGGACGCGAACGCGCTCAAGGACGCGCTGCACACGCTGTTCAGCGCCATCCCGCCGGCCGACCCCGCCCACTACGTGCGCGGCCAGTACGACGGCTACCGCGACATCGACGGCGTCGCCGCGGACTCGACCACCGAGACCTACGCGGCGCTGCGCCTGGACATCGACAACTGGCGCTGGTCGGGCGTGCCGATCTTCATTCGCACGGGGAAGCGCATGCCGGTGACGCAGACCGAGATGCGCCTGGTCTTCCAGCGACCGCCGCGCGTCGGCTTCCATGTGCTCCGGGCGCGCGAGCCCGAGCCGATGCAGCTCGTGATCAAGCTCGACCCGGCCACCGGCGTGCGGTTGCTCGTCGAGGCCCAGCGCGGCCATACGGCCGAGCCCGAGCAGATCAACCTCGACATGGAGTTCGCCGAGGAGGGCGGCGAGGGGCCGACGCCCTACGAGGTGCTGCTCTCGGCCGCCATGCGCGGCGACTCGACGCGCTTCACGCGCCAGGACGGCGTCGAGGAGACCTGGCGGATCATGCAGCCGCTGCTCGACGCGCCGCCGCCGGTGCACCCGTACGAGAAGGGCTCGTGGGGACCCGGGGAGGCGGACCGGCTGCTTGCCGGGGACGGTCGCTGGCACGAGCCGTGGGTGGGGTCATGACCACCGTGGACGGCAAGGTGGAGACCGCCCCGCAGAGCGCCGCGGCGCCGTCTCCGTTCCCCCCGATCGCGCAGTACGCCTTCCTCTCCGATTGCCACACCGGCGCGCTCATCGCGCCCGACGGCGCCATCGGCTGGCTCTGCGTGCCGCGCTTCGACGCGCCGAGCGTGTTCGGGTCGCTGCTCGACCGCCAGGCGGGCTACTTCCGCCTCGCCCCGTTCGGGGTGAACGTCCCATCCAGCCGGCGCTACGAGCCGGGCACCAACATCCTCGAGACGACGTGGCACACCCCGAGCGGCTGGGTCGTCGTGCGCGACGCGCTGACCATGGGCCCGCGCCGCACCGAGGACACCATCACGCCGCACACGCGGCCGCCGACCGACGACGACGCCGAGCACCTGCTCGTCCGCACCGTGCAATGCATCGACGGCAACGTCGAGATCGAGCTCGTGTGCGAGCCGGCCTTCGACTACGGCCGCACCCCGGCCGAGTGGGCGCTCGTGGGCGAGGACCGCCACGCCGCCGACGCCAGCGGGGCGGAGCAGACGATCAGGCTGAGCTCCGACATGGCGCTCGGCATCGAGGTCAATGCCGTGCGCGCCCGGCACACGCTCTCCCAGGGCGAGGAGCTCTACTGCGCGCTGTCGTGGGCCGAGGGCCTGGCCTCCCCGGCCGGCCTCGAGGACGCCAACGCCCGATTGGCGCAGACGACCCGGTTCTGGCGCTCGTGGCTCTCCCGCGCCCGCCTGCCCGACCACGAGTGGATGACGCCGATCCAGCGCTCCGCCTTGGCGATCAAGGGCCTGACCTACATGCCCACGGGCGCCACGGTGGCCGCGCTGACCACCTCGCTGCCCGAGACGCCGGGGGGTGAGCGCAACTGGGACTACCGCTACACGTGGATCCGCGACTCGACCTTCACCCTGCAGGCGCTGCACTTCCTCAACCTCGACTGGGAGGCCAACGAGTTCATGCAGTTCATCGCCGACCTCGAGGCCAACGAGGACGGCGGGCTGCAGATCATGTACGGGATCGACGGGCGCCGCGACCTGACCGAGTCCACACGCGACGACCTCTCGGGCTACGCCGGCGCGCGCCCGGTCCGCGTCGGCAACGGCGCCTTCGACCAGCGCCAGAACGACGTCTTCGGCGCGGCGCTGGACTCGATCCTGCTGCACACACGGCGCAGCAATCGCCTGCCCCGCCGGCTGTGGCCGATCGTGCAGGCGCAGGCCGAGTGCGCGACCGCGGTCTGGCGCCAGCCGGACCAGGGGATCTGGGAGGCCCGCGGCGAGCCCCAGCACTACGTCTCGTCGAAGCTCATGGGCTGGGTGGCGCTCGACCGCGCGGCCAAGCTGGCCCACATCGCCGGCGAGCCGCAGCTCAGCGAGACCTGGGCCGCGACCGCCGAGGAGATCAAGGCCGACATCCTCGAGCACGGCGTCGACAGCCGCGGGGTGCTGCGCCAGCACTACGCCACCGACGCCCTCGACGCCTCGACCCTGCTCGCGGCGCTCTTCGGCTTCCTGCCCGCCGACGACGAGCGCCTGCGCGCGAGCGTCCTGGCCATCGCCGACGAGCTGACCGAGCACGGCTACGTGCTGCGCTACAAGACCGGCGAGACCGACGACGGCCTGTCGGGCAAGGAGGGCACGTTCCTCATCTGCTCGTTCTGGCTCGTCTCGGCCCTGGCGATCATCGGCGAGCGCCAGCGCGCGCGCGACCTCATGGAGCGCCTGCTCGCCGTCGCCTCGCCGCTGGGCCTCTACGCCGAGGAGTTCGACGCCGACACCGGGCGGCACCTCGGCAACTTCCCGCAGGCCTTCTCGCACCTCGCGCTGATCGAGGCCGCCGGCCGGATCATCGTCGCCGAGCGGCTGGAGGAGCTGAGCTGATGAGTGACTACGACGTGATCGTGATCGGAACTGGCGCCGGCGGCGGGACGCTCGCCCGGCACCTCGCCCCGTCCGGGAAGCGCATCCTCCTGCTCGAGCGGGGCGACTGGCTCCCGCGCGAGCCGCAGAACTGGCTCGCGCGCGACGTCTTCGTGGACAACCGCTACGTGTCCGAGGACACGTGGTACGACGGCGACGGCAAGTCCTTCCAGCCGCAGGTGCACTACTGCGTCGGCGGCGCCACGAAGCTCTACGGCGCCGCGCTCTACCGCCTGCGCAAGGAGGACTTCGGCCTGCTGCATCACCACGACGGCACCTCGCCGGCGTGGCCCATCGGCTACGACGAGATGGAGCCCTACTACACGCGGGCCGAGCAGCTCTACCGCGTGCACGGCGCCCGCGGCGAGGATCCCACCGAGCCGCCGGCCAGCGCTCCCTACCCGTTCCCGGCCGTGAGCCACGAGCCGCGCATCCAGCAGCTCGCCGACGACCTCGCCGCGGCCGGGCACCAGCCGTTCCACGCGCCCTGCGGCGTGATGCTCGCCGAGGACGACATGCCCCACAGCGCCTGCGTGCGCTGCTCGACGTGCGACGGCTTCCCGTGCCTGGTGCACGCGAAGTCCGACGCCGAGGTCCTCGGCGTGCGCCCGGCGCTCGAGCACGCCAACGTCACCATGCTCACCAACGCGCAGGCCCTGCGCCTGGAGACCAACGACGCGGGCACGGCCGTCACCGGCGTGGTGGTGCAGCGCGACGGCGCGCGCGAGACGCACACGGCCGACCTGGTCGTCGTCTCGTGCGGCGCGGCCAACAGCGCCAAGCTGCTGCTCGCGTCGGCCAGCGACGCCCACCCCAACGGCCTGGCGAACGGGTCCGACCAGGTCGGGCGCAACTACATGTTCCACAACTGCGTGGCCGTGCTGGCGCTCTCCAAGGAGCCCAATCCCACGGTCTTCCAGAAGACGCTGGGGCTCAACGACTTCTACTTCGGCACCGACGACGTCGACTACCCGCTGGGCAACATCCAGATGGTCGGCAAGTCGTCGGCCGAGATGTACCGCGGCGAGAAGCCGATCCAGACGCGGCTCGCCCCCGAGTGGACGCTCGAGAAGGTGGCACGCCACGCCGTCGACTTCTGGCTGTCGACCGAGGACCTGCCGCTGCCCGGAGAACCGGGTGACCCTGCGCGACGACGGCAGCGTCGCGCTCTCCTACACGGCGACCAACGACGTGCCCAAGAAGCGGCTGCTGCACGAGCTCAAGTCGATGCTCAAGCACCTCGGGATGCAGCACGACCACCTGCTCCCGCGCCACGCCTACCTCAAGAACGACATCCCCGTGGCGGGCTGCGCGCACCAGGCCGGGACCTGCCGCTTCGGGACCGACCCGGCCGACTCCGTGCTCGACACCGACTGCCGGGCGCACGAGGTCGACAACCTCTACGTCGTCGACACGAGCTTCTTCCCGAGCATCGGCGCCGTCAACCCGGCGCTGACGGCCATGGCCAACGCGGTGCGCGTGGGGGACCACCTCCTGGAGCGCATGGGCGCCCCGCGGGCCGCACCGGAGCCGGCTCATGTCGGTTGACCTGACCGAGGGGCAGCTGCACGTCGTCATCGTCGGCGGCGGCTTCGCCGGCGTCGGCTGCGCCCGGCGGCTGGCCGACCGCGACGACGTCCGGATCACGCTGATCGACCGCAACAACTACCACCAGTTCCAGCCGCTGCTCTACCAGGTCGCGACGTCGCAGCTGGCCTCGAGCGACATCGCCTACTCGCTGCGCAAGCTCTTCCACGACCACATCAACGTGGACGTCAAGCTCGGCGAGGTGGCGTCGGTCGATCCGGTGGCGCACAGCGTGACCACCACCGACGGAGAGACCTTCTCCGGCGACGCGCTCGTCCTCGCCGCCGGGTCGCAGCCCAACTTCTTCCGCACTCCCGGCGCCGACGACCACGCCTTCCCGCTCTACTCGCTCGACCACGCGCAGCGGCTGCGCTCGCGGATCCTCGGCGTCTTCGAGGACGCCGACCGCGACCCGACCCTGATCGACCAGGGCGCCCTGAACTTCGTCATCGTCGGCGGGGGGCCGACGGGCGTCGAGCTCGCCGGGGCCCTGGCGGACCTCATCCACGACACGATGAGCACCGAGTACCACCACCTCGCGGTCACCGCGGCGCAGGTCCACGTCGTCGACCTCGGTCCCAGTCTGCTCGGCGCGTTCTCCGACACGGCGCACGACTACGCGGCCAAGGTGCTCGGCAAGAAGGGCGTCCGCCTGCACCTGGGCGTGGCGGTGACCGAGATCGGGCCCGGGCACGTGACCCTCGCCGACGGCTCGTCGATCAGGACGCGGTGCGTGATCTGGGGCGGCGGCATCATGGCGCCGCCGCTCGCCGGCGCGGCCGGGCTGCCGCAGGGGCGCGGCGGGCGCATCGACGTGCAGCCGGACCTCACGGTCGACGGCTTCCCGGGGGTCTACGTCGTCGGCGACGTGGCCAACATCCCCAGCCCCGACGGGGAGTCGCACCCGCAGCTCGGCTCGGTCGCGCTCCAGAGCGGCGTCGCCGCGGCCGACAACCTGCTCGCGGACTTCGCGGGCAAGCCGCGCAAGGCCTTCCACTACCACGACAAGGGCATCATGGCCATGATCGGCCGCGGCGCCGCGGTGGCCGAGGTCGGTCCCCATCGCCACGAGCTGCACGGCGTCATCGCCTTCTCGTCGTGGCTGGGCGTGCACGCCATGCTGATGAGCGGCGTGCGCAACCGCATCGACGCGTTCGTCAGCTGGGGCTGGGACTACTTCGGCAAGTCCCGCGGGCCACAGGTCCTCGACCGCTCCGACGCCGCACGGATCGACTGGGAAGAGGACGCGGCGCCTGAGCCCCTGACGGCTGCGCGGTGACGCCGTTCGCCGTCACGACGGTCGACCTCGCGCGCGTGCAGTTCGCGATGACGTCGATCTACCACTTCCTCTTCGTGCCGCTCACGCTGGGCCTGGCGCCGCTGGTGGCGATCATGCAGACGGCGTGGTACCGGACGGGGGTCGACGCCTGGCTGCGCCTGACGAAGTTCTTCGGGACGCTGCTGCTCATCAACTTCGCCATCGGGGTGGCGACCGGGCTGGTGCAGGAGTTCCAGTTCGGGATGAACTGGTCGGTGTACTCCGAGTTCGTCGGCGGCGTGTTCGGTGCGCCGCTGGCGATCGAGGGCCTGGCCGCGTTCGCCCTCGAGGCGACGTTCATCGGGCTGTGGATCTTCGGCTGGGACCGCTTGTCGCCGCGCGTGCATCTGGCGACGATCTGGCTGACCGCCGCGGGCACCTGGATGTCGGCGTACTTCATCCTGGTCGCGAACTCGTGGATGCAGCACCCGGTCGGCTACAAGATGGTCGACGGCGAGGCGCAGCTGACCGAGCGTCTGGGCGCTGCTGTCCAACGAGTTCGCGCTGATTGCGTGGGTGCATACGATCCTCGCCGGACTGATCTTCGGCACGACGGTGGTGCTGGGGGTCTCGTGCTGGCACATCCTGCGCGGGCGCAACGTCGAGCTGTTTCGCCGGGGCGCGGCGTTGGCGCTCATCGTGGCGGTGCCTGCGACGCTGATCCAGCTGTCGGTGGGCAACCGCTTCGGGGAGGCGGTCACGAGCGCGCAGGGCATGAAGATCGCCGCCTCCGAGGCGCAGTGGAACACGTGCGATCCGTGTGGTTTCTCCCTGTTCCAGATCGGGGGCTTCTCCGCGCAGGACCCGAACCCGAGCTTCTCGATCACGATCCCGCGCCTGTTGTCGTGGATGGCCACAGGCTCCTTCAACGGCCAGGTGCAGGGGATCAACCAGCTGCAGGCCCAGGAGCAGAAGGACTTCGGGCAGGGCAACTACATGCCGCGCGTACGGCTGATGTACTGGTCGATGCGGGTGATGGCGCTCCTCGGGGTGGCGATGTTCCTGATCGCCGCCGTCGGTGCGTGGCTCTACCGCAAGCGAAGGCTCGAGAAGGCGCGGTGGTTTCTGTGGACGGCTGTCATCGCCATCGCGTTCCCGTTCATCGCGGCGACCTTCGGCTGGATCCTCACCGAAATGGGACGCCAGCCGTGGATCGTGCAGGACCTGCTCAAGACGTCCGACGCGCACTCGCCCAGCGTGAGCACGGCGATGGTCGCGAGCAGCATCGGCGTGTTCGCCCTGCTGTACCTCGTTCTGGGGGTCGTGGACTTCGTGCTCATGCGCCGCTATGCCCGTGTCGACCCGCCGCCGCTGCGGGAGGAGAGCGCGGCAGCGGTACCGGCACTCAGCTACTAGGAGCCGAGCATGGATCTCGCGACCATCTGGTTCGTCCTCATCGCGGTCCTCTGGAGCGGCTACTTCCTGCTCGAGGGCTTCGACTTCGGCGTGGGCATGCTGCTGCCGGTGCTGCCGCGCGACGAGGCCGAGCGCAGCACGATGTTCGAGTCCATCGGCCCCGTCTGGGACGGCAACGAGGTGTGGCTGGTGATCGCCGGCGGTGCGACCTTCGCCGCGTTCCCGGCTTGGTACGCGACGATGTTCTCGGGCTTCTACCTCGCGCTGCTGCTCATCCTCGTCCTGCTCATCGTGCGCGTGGTCTCCTTCGAGTGGCGCGAGCGCTCTGACAGCCCGCGCTGGCGGGCGACGTGGCTGTGGGCGAACACGGTGGGCAGCGTCGGCGCCGCCTTCGTGTGGGGCGTGGCGCTCGCCAACCTCGTGCACGGCGTCCCGCTGAGCTCGAAGGGCGACTTCACCGGCAACGTGCTCGACCTCTTCAACGCCTACACCGTCCTTGCGGGCATCTCGGTCGTCGCCCTCTTCGCCCTCCACGGCGGGGTCTACCTGACCCTGCGCACGAGCGGCGAGCTGTGCGAGCGCGCGGCGCTCGCGGCGCGACGGCTCGCGGTCCCGGCGACGGTCGTCGTCACGGCCTTCCTGGCCTCGACGGTCGCCGTCGCCATCGACCGCAACGACCGCGACGCCTTCCCCACCGTGCTGCCCGCGGCGATCGGCGTGGTCGCGCTCGTGGCCGCCGTCGCGCTCGTGTTCGCGCGCCGCAGCGGCTGGGCCTTCGTCGCCTCCGCGGTGGCCGCGGTGGCCTGGGTGGCGACGGTGTTCACGGGCCTGTATCCGCGCGTGCTCGTCTCGCACCCGGACTTCGGCAACAGCCTGACGATCTCGGGCGCGGCCGCCGGCCACTACGCGTTGAGCGTCATCACGGTCGTGGCGGCGATCTGCGTCCCGATCGTGCTGCTCTACCAGGGCTGGACCTACCACGTCTTCCGCGCGCGCCTCGGCGGCGAGAGTCGGCGCCGCGTCCGGCCGAGCCGGTCGACGGCGGCGCCGCCGGCGTGCCGATGGGCTGAGCAGGCCGTGGCGCGCCCTCGATCCGCGCCTCGTCCGCCGCACGCGGTCCGTGCGTCCGCTCCTGGCGCTCGACACCGCGCTCGGCCTCGCCACGACCGCCTTCGTGCTGCGTGCAGGCGACGCTGCTGGCGCAGGATCGTCGCCGGGGCCTTCGCGGGCGCTGCCGGCTTCGCGACCTGCGACGCGACGGCGTCGCTGCTCGCGCTCGCCTTCGCGGGCCGCGGCGCGCTGGCCTGGGGGATGGAGGTCGCGGGCCGCCGCGCGGCGTGCGAGCGTGCTCTCCGAGCTGCGCCTCGCGCTCGTCGCGCGCCGGCTGGCGACGCAGCCGACGGCGGCCGACGGGACGCAGTCCGGCGAGATCGCTGCGGCCGCGGTGCAGGGCGTCGAGGCGCTCGAGGCGTACTTCGCCCGCTACCTGCCGCAGGTCGTGCTCGCGTCGATCGTGCCGTTCGCCGTCGTGGCGTGGGTGGCGACCGTCGACCTCGAGTCGGCGCTCGTGATGGCGCTCACGCTGCCGCTCGTGCCGGTCTTCATGTGGCTCATCGGCCGCGCCACCGAGCAGCGCACCCGCGAGCGCTGGCACGCGCTGCGGCTGCTGTCGACGGACTTCCTCGACGTCGTGCGCGGCCTGCCGACGCTGCGCTCGTTCAATCGCGGCAGCGCGCAGGCGGCCCGCATCGCCGAGGTCAGCGAGCGCCACCGCCGCGCGACGATGGGGACGCTGCGCCTCACGTTCCTGTCGGGGACGGTGCTCGAGCTGGCCGCGACCCTCGGCGTCGCGCTCGTGGCGGTGACGGTCGGGGTGCGGCTGGCCGACGGGGGGCTCGGGCCTCCAGGCCGGGCTGACCGTGCTCGTGCTCGCGCCCGAGCTGTACCTGCCGCTGCGCCGGCTGGGCGCGGAGTACCACGCGAGCGCCGACGGCCTGGCGGTCGCCGACCGGATGCTCGCGCTGCTCGACGCGCCGGCCGCGGCGCGCGGGGGAGGGCCGCGGGCGGTCCCGAGCCCCGCGGCGGCGCCGGTGCGCCTGGAGCGCGTCGCCTTCTCCTACCCGGCGCGCGCCGGCCTCGTCCTCGACGGGCTCGACCTCGAGCTGGCGCCCGGCGAGACCGTGGCGCTCGTGGGCGAGAGCGGCGCCGGCAAGAGCACCGTGGCGGCGCTGCTGCTCGGGTTCCTGGAGCCGACGGCCGGCCGCGTCACGGTCGGCGGCGTCGACCTCGCGGGCTGCCGGGCCGACGAGTGGCGCGGGCTCGTCGCGTGGGTGCCGCAGCACCCCGCGCTCGTGCGCGGCAGCGTCGCGGACAACATCAGGCTTGGGCGGCCGGCGTCCGACCGCGCGGTGCGCGCCGCCGCCGCACTCGCCGGTGCCGACGCCTTCGTCGGCGCGCTGCCCAGCGGCTACGAGACGGTCGTCGGCGACGGCGGGCGCCCGCTGTCGCCGGGCGAGCGCCGGCGGATCGGGCTCGCGCGCGCGTTCCTGGGCGATCCGTCGCTCGTCGTCCTCGACGAGCCGACGGCCGATCTCGATCCCGCGAGCGTGGAGCACGTGAGCCGCGCCGTCGCGCGGCTGGGCGCCGGGCGGACCATGCTGCTCATCGCCCACCGCCCCGAGCTCGTCGCGCACGCCGACCGCATCGTGCGTCTCGAGGCCGGCGCGGCTGTCGCCGTGCCGGCGCAGGTGGGCGGCGTGACCGCGACCCTGGGCCGCCTGCTGGCCCTCGCGGACGCGCCGCGCCCGCGGGCCGCGCTCGCCGCCGCGCTCGGCGCCCTCACGGTCATCCTCGGGGCGGGGCTCATGGCCACCGCGGGGTATCTGATCTCGCGCGCCTCCGAGCGCCCGGCGATCCTGTCGCTGACGGTGGCCATCGTCGGGGTCCGCTTCTTCGGGCTCGCGCGGCCGCTGACCCGCTACCTCGAGCGGCTCGCCTCGCACGACCTCGCGCTGCGCGTCCTGGGCCGCGTGCGCGTGCGCGTCTACCGGGAGATCGAGCCGCTGGCGCCGGCGCAGCTCGAGGGCTACCGGCACGGCGACCTGCTGGCGCGCATGGTCGCCGACGTCGACGCCCTGCAGAACCTGCACCTGCGCGCCGTCGGCCCGCCGCTCGTGGCGCTGCTGGCCGGCGCCGTCCTGGTCGGCGTGGCCGCGGCCTTCCTGCCCGGCCGCCGGGACTCGTGCTCGCCGCCGGTCTCCTCGCGGGCGGGGTCGCCGTCCCGGCGCTCGCCGGCTGGCTCGGCCGTCGCGGCGGGCGGCGGCAGGCCGCGGCGCGCGGCGAGCTGTCCGCCGAGCTCGTCGAGGTCCTGCGCGCCGCACCGGAGCTCGTCGCCTACGGCGGCGCGGGCGCCGCGCAGGCCCGCCTGCGCGCCGCCGACGGCGCCCTCGTCCGGCTCGCGCGCCGCGACGCCCTCGTGGGCGGCCTCGCCGATGGCGCCGGGCTCGCCGTCGTCGGGCGCGACGGTGGCGGGCGTGCTCGCCGTGGCCGTGCGCGCGTCCGCCGACGGGCACCTGGACCGCACGCTCATCGCCATGCTCGCGCTGCTCGCGCTTGCCTCCTTCGAGGCGGTCCAGCCGCTCGCGGCCGCCGCGCGCGAGCTGTCGGTCACGCTCGCGGCCGGCGGCCGGGTGCTCGAGCTCGCCGATCGCGAGGCCGCCGTCGTCGATCCCGCCGCGCCGTTGCCCGCGCCGTCGTGGCCGTTCGCGGTCGCGCTGGAGGACGTGCGCGCGCGCTACGCCCCCGGCGAGCGCGCGGCGCTCGACGGGATCAGCCTGCGCCTCGAGGCGGGCTGCCGCGTCGCCCTCGTGGGGCCCAGCGGCGCCGGGAAGACCACCGTCGTCAACCTGCTCCTTCGCTTCCTCGATCCCGAGGCAGGGCGCGTGACGCTCGCGGGGCGCGACCTGCGCGAGTACCGCCAGGAGGACGTGCGCCGCGCGATCGCGGTGGCCGGCCAGGACTCGCACCTCTTCTCGGCGAGCATCCGCGAGAACGTCTGCCTCGCGCGGCCCGGCGCGAGCGACGACGACGTCGAGGAGGCGTTGCGCCAGGCGCGGCTGTGGTCCTGGGTCGCCGGGCTGCCGGACGGGCTGGACACCGCCGTGGGGGAGGAGGGGCGCGAGCTCTCGGGCGGCCAGCGACAGCGGCTCGTCCTCGCCCGGGCGCTGCTCGTGGATGCTCGCGTGCTGGTGCTCGACGAGCCCACGGCGCACCTCGATCCGCCCACCGCCCGCGCGCTCGTCGATGACGTCTTCGCTGCGGCGGGGGACCGCTCGGTGCTGCTCATCACCCACCGCGCCGAGGGGCTCGACCTCGTCGAGGAGATCATCCGCATCGGGTGATGTCCGCGCCTTGGAGGCGGGCGAGCATGGGAGTGGCCAGCTCAAGCAACGAAAAGGAGCAGCCATGGCGATCGGTCCCGTTCAGCTCATCGTGCTCGGCTTCAGCCACCCCGAGTTCCACGGCGAGATCGTCGCCGAGCTCGAGCGCCTGAAGGAGAGCGACACGGTGCGCGTCATCGATGCGCTCGCGGTGCACAAGGACGCCGACGGCGAGATGGAGGTCGCGCACCTCAGCAACCTCTCCAAGGACGAGGCGATCGAGTTCGGCAGCAAGGTCGGCGCGCTCATCGGCCTCGGCATCGAGGGCGAGGAGGGGATGGTCGCCGGCGCCGAGGCGGGCGCCGAGGCCGGAGCCGACGGGGTGAGCGTGTTCACCGACGAGGAGGCGTGGGACGTCCTGGAGGACATCCCCAACGACTCGGCGGCGGCGCTGATCCTGTTGGAGCATCACTGGGCGGTGCCGCTGCGCGACGCGATCGCGCGCGCGGGCGGCTTCCGCCTCAGCGACGGCTTCATCAGCCCGCTGGACCTGGTCGAGATCGGGCTGGTCTCCAGCGAGGAGGCAGCGGAGCTCCACGCGATCGAGACGAGCCGCCAGCCCGCCTGAGGCCCTGTTCAGCCAGTCACGACGATCGGAGCAACGATGTTCGGATCCCGCAGAGTGGCCCGGCGCACCTCGCGCCGCGTCGCACGCCGCCGGTAAGCGCGGCCCCTCCTCACGGTGGCTGCTCGGCGTCGCCGAGCAGCCGCCGCTGCTCGCTCGCGTCGGCGTCGGTGGTGCTCGCGCCGCCGGCGACGAGATGAGCGCTCAGCTTGACGGCCTTGACCGCGCCCGTCGCGCCGGCCTGCAGCGTGAACCCCACGGCGACGACGACGATGCCGGGGATGAAGAGGACGCTGCGACCCGAGCATGAGGATGCCGATGCGACCCAGCACGTAGGGCGGCGTGCTCACGGCGGCGCCCAGCGCTCCGCTCACGGCGCTGGCGGTCAGCTTGTCCCTTCTCGAGATCGTGGGCTTGATGCCGATGAGGCTCGACGGCACCGCGACGTAGCACACCATCAGCAACCCGATCACCGCGCCGAGCGACAAGCTGAACCACGGGCGGCCCCAGCGGGTGACGACGATCGTCGAAAGGCCGAGAAGAAGACCGACCACCGCTCCTGATCCCAGGACCACGGGCAGATGACGCCGGGCGCCGGCGACCCCCGCGCGGACCTCGGGCGGACCCGTCCGTGCGATGGCGAACGCGAACACCGCGTTGAGGAAGAAGGCCGCCGCGGTGATCGCAGCGATGAGGACGACCACCGGGATGACGATCGGCCCGCGAAGCACGTGGAACGATTTCCCGTGCAGGACGTGGGCCTTGAGGTCGAGCATCGCGAGCCAGATCCACATCGCCGGCAGGACCTGCACCAGGGTCAGGCGCCAGTTGGAGAACACGAGCTTCACCCCCTCGAAGAGCATCTCGAGGGCTCCCACCGCGAGCGCAAGGGGCGCGAGCCAGCGGCGCGAGCGGCTCATGCGCAGAACCGCCGCCTCCACCATCGCTTCGTCGCCGTCGCGGATGGCCGCGACCAGCTCGCGGAGGCGGCTCATCGAAGCGAGTTCGCGGACGCGGCTCATCGCAGCGACCGGGGCCACCCGCTCGATGCGAGCACGAATCGGCCGGGCTTCAGTACCCGGTGCCCGTCTTCACGCGCCGGCGGTCGCGCTCGTGCAGCCCGCCCTTCACGCTGAGGGTCTCGACGGCCTGTGCGACGTCGTTCGCCAGCGAGGAGACGCGCGCATGGCCGAGCGTCTGCTTGACCAGCGCGCGCATGATCGTCACGTGCTGGGCATTCGGGGGCAGCGTGTAGGCGGGCACCATCCACCCGCGCTCGGCCGCGAGCTGCGAGGCGACGTCGAACTCGTCGAAGTTGCGCTCCTCGGCGAGCTTGAAGGCGACGAGCGGGAGCTGCTCGGCCGCGGGGTCGCCGACGAGCTCGAAGTCGGGGCCCTCGATCACCTTCTCGGCCAGCGCGCGGGCGTTGGACTGCATCGTCTGCATGATGACGGTGTAGCCCTCATGGCCGTAGCGGATGAAGTTGTAGTACTGCGCGAGGACCATGGCGGCGCCGGTCGAGAAGTTCAGCGTGAACGTCGCGTCGCGCTGGCCGAGGTAGTTCTCGTAGAAGACGAGGTCCTCGGGCAGGTCGCTGCGCTCGCGGAAGACGAGCCAGCCGAGCCCCGGGTACACGAGCCCGTACTTGTGACCCGACACGTTGATCGAGCGCACCCGCTCGAGACGGAAGTCCCACGGCGAGTCGGGGTACAGGAACGGCCACACGAAGCCGCCGCTGGCGCCGTCGATGTGCAGCGGGACGTCGAGCCCGTCGTCCTCGAGCAGGTGCACGAGCAGGTCGTTGATCCCGACGATGTCGTCGGCGTGCCCCGTGAACGTCGTGCCGAGGACCGCGGCGACCCCGATCGTGTTCTCGTCGAGATGCGGCTCGACGTCCTCGGGGCCGATCGTGAACTTGTGCGGCTGCAGCGGGATGATGCGCGGCTCGACGTCGAAGTAGCGGCAGAACTTCTCCCACACGACGTGCACGTCGCCGCCGAACACGAGGTTCGGCCGGTCGGTCGGCTTGCCGGCGGCCTCGCGCCGCGCCCGCCACTTCCACTTCAGCGACAGCGCGCCGAGCATGATCGCCTCCGACGAGCCCTGCGTGCGCGTGCCGGTCGTCTCGCCCGGCGCGTGGTAGAGGTCGGCGAGCATGCGGATGCAGCGCTGCTCGATCTCGGCGGTCTGCGGGTACTCGGCGTGGTCGATGTAGTTGCGGTGCAGGTTCTCCGCGATGATGCGCTGGGCCTCGGGCTCCATCCACGTCGTCACGAAGGTGGCCAGGTTGCGCATGGGGATGCCGTCGAGCAAGAGGTCCTCGCCCAGCAGCCGCATCGCATCGACCGGCCGGCATGCCGACCTCCGGCAGCCTGATGGTCGGGCGCGTCGCTGAGCAGGAAGGCATTGCCGTAACGGTCGCCGTGGGTGTCGACGGGTTCCCTGGTCGCGCTCATTGGTGCATCAAACCGCAGCGTCCCTCTCAGCTCATCACCCGGAGGGGATGAAGCGCACTAGGCCGTTTGCGCGGCCTCGAGCGGCAGCATCACGGCACCGGCGAGGAAGCACAGCGCCCCCACGGCGGTCCCGGCGTTGGCGATCGCGGCGCTGACGGGCTCCTGGGTGGACGGCTCGATGAGCGACGTCACGGCCGAGACGCCAAAGGCGATCGAGCCCACGAGATTGAGCGTGACGATGCGCCACGACAGAGATCGCGCGCGTAGGCAGACCCAGCGGTGGCACACCTCGGCGTAGGCGAGCTCGCTCGAGACGAGGAAGCAGATCGAGCCGAACACGTCCGGCGTCCACACCCGCAGGTTGGTCTGGCGGGCGTCGAAGCCGTGCTTCATACCCGCGAAGGTGCTGACGTTGAAGAACAGCGTGCCGGCGAGCTGGATGGCCGACGCCAGCCAGTCGATCCGTCGCGGCTCCCACGAGGCCGGCCTCCACCGCAGGCTCGCAGCACCGCGTACCGGGCCGTGCTCGACGTTGACGGCCTCGCTGAACTGGAGGTAGCCCGCCACGGTGAAGAAGATCGATCCCACGAAATAGGTGACGCCGATGCCCGGGCGTGACACCGAGGCCCATTGCGAGACGATCGCCGCCAGCGCGAAGCAGGTCGACCCGATCGCGAAGAGCAGGCCGATCCACCACGAGACGCGGTCCGGGCGCCACCAGACCCCTGCGCGCGGCCCGGCGCGCCCCTTGCGATGCAGGCGCGAGTGCCAGCGGACCAGGCTGCCGTCCGGGGCGCGCAGGACCTCGCTCGTGACGAACGGGCCCGGCCCGTCGGCGGCGACCCGCTCCCAGCCTTCGGGGAGCTCGGTGGCGCCGGGCGCCGTCGCGTCCGTCATGCCGACCCCATCTATGCGGCCGCGTGGCTGTGGTCGGACGCGGGTGCCGCGGTCGGCTCGGTCGCCGGCGCCGCCGGCTCGGGCGCAGGGCCAAGCCGCGCGGACGTCACGTGGGCCACGACGACCGCGACGATCACGACCGGCATGACGTTCAGGCCGTCCGTGCCGAGCAACACTGTCGCGAGCAGCGTCGAGGTCAGCGGGAGGCCCAGCATCGCGGCGCACATCGCTCCGATGCCCATGGCGACGGCGGGCACCAGCGAGAGGCCGGGAAGGTCCGAGGCGGCCATGCCGGCCGCCGCGCCGATGAACAGCGCCGGGAAGACGGGTCCGCCGCGGAAGCTCGACAGCGACAGAGCGTAGGCGAGGCTCTTGCAGAGGACGAGCAGCAGCAGAGCGCCGACCGACCACTCCGCGGACTGCCCGACCAGCCCGGGCAGCGCCGACTGCCCCGAGAACAGGACCTCGGAGGAGCTCTTGTCCGTGGCCTCTCCGAAGCCGATGGCCAGGCCGGCGATCAGCGCTCCGAGGACGGGCATGAGCAGGACCATCCGGGGCTCCACGTGGGGCCGGACCGCCCGCGCGAGCCACTGGATGCCACGCCCCAGGAACGCGGCGACGACGCCGAAGACGATGGCCCACAGGAACATCGCGCCGGTGGGCTGCCCGAAGGCGGGGAGATTCGGGATCGCGAGCGAGAACGTCCCGAACCCCGTCAGCGAGTCGAGGCCGACGAACACGAGCTCGCCGATGCCCGCGGCCAGCAGCCCGGGGAGCAGGACGAGCCCGAGCATCGGCCCCCCGATGCCCGCCGCCTCCAGCATCAGGAACGCGCTCAGCAGCGGTGAGCCGAACAGCGCGGCGATGGCCGCGAAGCTGCCGGCGGCGGCGATGACGGTGGTCGCCGTCGGTGGGGCGTCGCGCGCGGCGAGGCGGACCGCCAGCGCACCGAGCCCGCTGCCCATGAGGATGAGCGGGGCCTCGGGGCCGAGGACGACGCCGAAGCTCAGCGTTCCGAGGGCGGCGAACAGGATGCCCGGCAGCTCGATCGGCGCCGTGACGCCCCCCGCGTGGAACCCGTCCGCGGGCGAGTGCCCGCCGATGCCGGGAAGGCGCTGGATGGCCAGGGCGACCAGGACGCCCGCGACCACGAGCAACGGCAGCGGCCACCACGCCGGCGCCGCATCGAAGCCCAGGTCCTTCGGAAGGCTGGTGAAGAACGCCGTCTGGAGCTCGTCGACGAGCTTGAGGAAGCCGTAGGCGAGCGCCGAAACCGGCACGCCGATGATCGCGGCGAGCACGAGGAGCTGCAGGTAGCTGCGACTCCTCAGCAGGGTCAGAGGATCCGCGGAGGGCTCGATCCGCCGAGCCTAGGGACGCCGCTTCAGCGGCTGGTCACCCGAATCGGATGATTCCCTGGCCGCCGGGGAGGTCCAGACTCGCGGAAACCACGGAAGGAGGGCGCTCATGGTGCTCTGGATCCTGCTTGGCGCGTTGTATCTGACGCTGTTCTTCCTGCTCGGGCTGGCGACCCTGCGCAAGGGCCACTACTTCCTGTTCTTCGTCGGGATCATCTTCCCCGTGCTGTGGATCGTCGGCGCCCTGCTGGGCCCCACGCAGCGCGCGGAGGCCGCGGGCGTACGCTGACGCCGGCGGGCATCCGGTCCGCTCATGATCGGCAACGTCGTCGCGCTGGGCCTCAGCGCGGCGATCAACCCGATCCTGGTCGGCGTCGTGCTCGTCACCCTCGCCTCGCCACGGCCGAAGGCGCTCCTGGGCGCCTACGTCGCGGGGGCCATGACCTTCAGCGTCGGTCTCGGGATCGGCGCGGTGTCGCTGGCGAGCGGCACCGGCGCCGTCACGCCGACGACGTCGGCCACCAACGGGCTCGTCGACCTCGTTCTCGGCCTCGTCCTGCTGGCTGTCGCGGCGTGGTTCGCGACCGGCCGGGCCGAACGCCGCCACGCGCGCAAGGTCGCCGCCGGCGCCGGCCGCCCGAAGAAGCCCTCCGTCGGCGATCGCCTGCTTGGAGGATCGCGCACCTCGATGGCCTTCCTGGCCGGCGTGCTGCTCACGCTGCCCAGCGCGATGTACCTCGCGGCGTTGAAGGACATCGCCGAGGCCGGCGTCTCGACCGGGGAGGAGATCCTCGCCATCGTGCTCTTCAACGTGCTCATGCTCTCGCCGGCGCTGATCCCCTTGGCCCTGCTGGTCGTCGTGCCCGACGCGACGCACGCGGCCGTCGAGCGATTCGATCGCTGGATGCGCGACCATCAGAAGCGGCTCGTCACGGTCGTGGCCGGTGCGGTCGGGGCCTACCTGACCGCGAAGGGCATCATCGCGCTGGCGGGCTGAGCGACCGACGCCGCTGCGCGCGCGCCGACACCGCGGCGGCGTGACCGCGGCGGCGCCGTGGCGCTCACCCGATACGGATGATGCGACCCGCGGCGCGCCTTGGTTGGATCGACGCATCATGGGAGTCGCGTGGCCCATCCGCAGCGTGGTCGCCGGCGCTGCCGGCACGGCGGCGCTCACCGCCGCCTACGCGACCGAGCGCCGGGTGCGACGCAGGCACGAAGGCCAGCTCGACTACGACGACTCGCTCGTCCCGGGGCAGATCGTGGCGAGCGTCATGCACCTGCCGCACGTCACCGCGCGCGGCGATCGCGACCTCGGGCTGGCGCTGCGCTGGGGCTACGGCTCCGCGTTCGGCCTCTTGCACGGTGTGCTGCGCCGCGCCGTCGGAGAGCCGTGGGCGAGCGCCGCGTTCGGCGCCACGCTCATGACGGCCACCGTGACGCTGTTCCCGCTGCTGGGCCACACACCCGCGCCGTGGCGCTGGCCGCGCCGACGTCATGGCCACGAGCCTCGGCACCCACGCCGCCTACGTCGCGGCGGTCGCCGCCGTCGACGACGGCATCCGCCGGCGGACGCGCTGACGGATGCCTCAGGGCGTGCTGGTCGTCTTCCCGGCGGTGCTCGTCTGCGCGCCGGTTTGAACGGGCTCTGGCGCGCCGCTCGAGTTCAGGGTGACGTTCGGGGCGACGGTGATGTTGGCGGGGGCGGTCGCCGTCGTGACGGTCGTCGTGTTCTGCACCGTGGTCGTCTTGACGGTCACGGTCGGGGTGGTTGCGGTCGTCTTGCCCGAGTCGCCCTTGGAGATGATCGCCGCGGCCAGCCCGCCGAGCGCCAGCACCAGAACGACGGTGAAGGCGATCACCCATCCGTTCGTGCCGGACTTCGGCGGCGGCTGCGGGGCCGCGGGTGTCGGGGCATATCCGGGCGGCGGCGGTCCGGCGGGAGGCGGCGGGGTCTGGTCGTAGCTCACGCCGTCAGCTTCGCCGTGGGCTCGACCCCCGGCAATGGTGCGGGGCGGCGTGTCGCAGGCATGGGCGCACCACCGGACGCGCGCCGGTTCATCTCATCTGGGTGAAGCGAGAGCGCGGCCCGTCGGTCACCCTCGACTCGTGAGGCAGCTGCTGCTCTACGGCTTCGGGCCCGAGGCAGACTTCGAAGGCCGGCTCGTCGGCGCTCTGGAGCGCCTCGAGAGCGGCGGGGCGCTGCGGATCCTCGACGTGTTGTTCGTCAGACGAGACGCCGAGTCAGGTGACATCGACGCGATCGACCTGCACGGTGACGGCGCGGGGGGCGTGGTGGCGCCGTTGCTCAACTTCCGTCTGGACGAGGGCGAGCGGCGCCGGGCCACCGAGCGGACGCTCCGGGCCAACGCTGACGTCGTGCGCGAGCTCGGCGCGGCGCTGGAGCCGGGCGGGGCGCTGGCCGCCGTGCTCGTCGACCACGTCTGGAGCACCAGCGCTCGAGGACGCCGTTGCGCGGACGGGCGGGACACGGCTGGCGAGCGACTTCGTCGACGCCGCTGGGCTGGCCGAGCTCGGCAGCCGAGCTGCTGGCCGCCGCGGGGCGACCCGCCGGCTAGCCGGCTTGGCCGGCCGCGGCCCGCTGCTCGGCCGGCGGGGGTGCCGCCGGCGGCGGGCCCTGGAGCATCCGGCGCCAGCCCGACAGCACGCCGTGCACGGCGGCGGCTCCCATGATCGGCTCCGCCGGCAGCGGCAGCCGGGCGGGCGCGAGGATGAAGGCGCGGGTCTGCGGGCCACCGAGCCCGCCGTGGAACGAGATGAGCTCCTCGAAGGCGCAGCCCTCGTCGAGCATGGGGTCGTAGAAGCTGCCGATCATGATGTCGGCGACGTGCGCGAAGCCGTCGGTGCGCTGCAGGTGGCGCGCCGCGGTGGGCGAGAAGTGCGCGAGCGGATCGACGCCCTCGACGCGGCCCTCGTCGAGGTAGTTGACGCCGTCGGGCCCCAGGACGACGGCGCCGTGCTCGGACGAGCGGACGAGCAGCCAGCCGATGTGGGGGTGTGCGCGCAGGGCGGGGATGAGGTCGGGGTGGCGCGCGTCGATCTCCTCGCCGGTGAGCCGGCGGTCGATCTCCATCAGATAGACGAGCCCGAGGTTGCCGGAGCCCAGGACGACGACGTCGCGCTCGGAGACGTCGTTCTTGGGCTTCGGCTTCTCCTTGGTGCCGGTCGCCTCGTTGACGGCGTGCTGGACCATCGCGTTCTGCTCGTCGCCTCCCGCGAAGCCGGACACGCGTCCGCGCGAGAGCGACCGCTCCACGAGCTCGTCGAGCCCGTAGCCGTGGCGCTGCTTGAAGGTGGCGCCCTGCGTCTGGCCGTGATCGGAGAGGACGACGATCTCGTACGGGCGTGGCGCGTAGGGCCGCGCCCGCGCGATGCGGCCGAACTGCTGATCGAGCTTGCGCAGCGCCTCCATCGTGTCGGCGCGCTCGAGGCCCGAGTGGTGGGCGACCTCGTCGTAGCTCGAGAACGTGGCGTACACCGCCGGGCGTCCGCGCATCATGTCGGTGAGGACGCCGAACACGATGAGGTCGCGCACGATCACGCACATCGCCCCGCGCATGAGCGGATAGACGCCGCCGCGATGGCCCCGCGGGCGCACGTCGCGGCGTGCCGCGCGCGCGGCGGCCGTCAGCTCGAGCACGATCTCCCAGAGGAAGAGCACGAACGCGCGCGTGACATTGAAGCCGTTGGCCAGGAAGGCGCGGTAGCCGGGGTTCGCCTTGCGCTCCGCCTCGGAGCGGCTCACCGTGAGGATCACCTCCTCGGCCTCGCCGGAGAGCAGGTTGCCGCGGCTCGCGCCGCCGTCGACGAGCAGCCCGATCCCGGTCGCGTGGCGGCGCTCGATCTCGGCGCAGTCCGACGGAGACGAGCAGACCATCATGAGGCCACGCTCCTTCTCCACCCATCGGAACGCGGGGATGTCCTCGTTGGAGCCGAGCAGGATCCCGGCCTGGCTGGCGCCCGTCTGCGACGAGAGGTCGGTCTCCCACTCGGCGAGCTGGTAGCCCTCCTCGGCGATCCAGCGCGCCATCGTCGGCGCGCTGCCGTCGCGCAGGGCGTCGCGCAGGACGGGGAGGGCGAGCCCGTCGATCTCCAGGAAGATGATGCCGGGGACGTCTGTGCGCTCCCGCGCGCCCTGGCGCCTGGCGATCCGCCGGGTCACCTTCAGCGAGTACTCGTCGTCGTCGTTCGTGCCCACGATGGCCTGCAGCACGACGCTGACCGCGGCGATCACGAGCGCGGCGAGGAACGCGTCGCCGAAGGAGCCGACGTGGATGTCGTCCGGCAGGACCTCGTTGGCGATCACGAGCACGAGCGCGTCTGCGAACAGGACGAGCAGGAAGCCCGCGACCAGCATGAAGGGCAGGCGCAGCGCGGCCAGCACGGGGGGCAGCACCGCGTTGAGGACCGCGATCAGGGCCGCGACGACGAAGGCGGCGCCCGTCTGCTCGAGGCTGACCCCGGGCACCAGCGCGGCCGCCACCCAGATCGAGGCTGCGGCCACGATCCACGAGATCACCAGCCGCAGCGGGCGCAGGCGCGGCGTTGCGGGCTGCCAGCTGACCTCCTCGCCGTACGGCGCTGCCGGGGTCACGGGGTGCTCGTCGGCCACCTAGCAGTCGACCTTCGCGAAGCTCTGCTTGTACGCATCGCCGAGCTGCTGCAGCGCGCTGGTCAGCTGGGCCTTGGCCTCGCTGAGCGACGTGCTCTTGCCCACGCTTCCGGCGATGCTCTGCACCTGCGACGTGAAGGTCTTGGTCGCGTCCTGCACCTGCTTGCGCCGGTCGGCGGAGAGGTCTCCCTGGGCGTCCTTGATCTTCGACAGGTCGCTGCTGATGGCCTTGAGGCTCTTCTGCACCCCGTCGACCGTCACGGTGGAGACGGTGAGGCCCTTGAGCTGGTCGACCTGCTTGCTGATGTCCGCCCGGGCATCGCAGACCGTGCTCTTGGCCTTGTCCTGCTTGGACTCGCCGCAGGCGTTCAGCCCGAGGGCGGCGAGAATCGCGATCAGCGCGAAAACGATCGAGGGCTTCATGGCTGCCAACCCTCCAACTCCGGCTGCGCGCGGCACAACGGCGCCTGCCTGCCCCTCCGCGTGGGTGGGCACGACCGGTGAGCGGGGTGCAGGCATGCACTCGGCCTCAGGCGGGACCGGGCGCCCGCAGGACGCAGCGAAAGCCGATGTGCGTCGTCGAGGTGTCGACCGCCTCGCCCTGGCGCGCGGCGGGCCGGAAGCGCAGGCAGTAGTTCGGAGCGCACAGATGCGAGCCGCCCTTGATGACGCGGCGCGGGATGTTCTCGCCGGGCAGCACTCCCGGCGCACAGCAGGCGTGCTCGCCGGGGTGGCCGTCGTGCGTGGCGTAGTAGTCGGCGGTCCACTCCCACACGTTGCCCGTCATGTCGTAGAGCCCGTAGCCGTTGGGCGGGAAGGTCCCCACCGGCGACGTGCCCTCGTACCCGTCGGCGCGCAGGTTCTGCCAGGGGAACTCCCCCTGCCACGTGTTGGCCATCAGCCGTCCGCCAGGCGCGATCTCGTCGCCCCACGCGAAGATGGCGCCGTCCAGACCGCCGCGCGCCGCGCGCTCCCACTCGGGCTCGGTGGCCAGCTCCTTGCCCGCCCAGGCGGCGTAGGTGGCGGCGTCCTCGTAGGCGATGTGGGTGACGGGATGGCGCTGGCGCCCCGCGGCGGTGCTCTCCGGACCCTCCGGGGCGCGCCAGGACGCGCCGGGGACGTAGCGCCACCACGCGCGCACGTCCCCGAGGTCGACCGGGCCGCGCGCCTTGCGGAAGACCAGCGAACCCGGCACGAGGTCGGCCTCGTCGGCTCCCGGGTAGTCGGCGGGGTCGAGCGGGCGCTCGGCCACGGTGACGTACCCCGTCTCGCCGACGAAGCGCCCGAACTGCGCCACGGTCACCGGGTGGCGATCGATCCAGAAGCCCTCGACCTCGATCCGGCGCACGGGGCGCTCCTCGGGATAGAAGGCCTCCGAGCCCATCGCGAACGCGCCGCCCGGCACCCAGGTCATGCCCTTGACCGGGGCCTTGACCGTGTCCGCCACTACTGCGCGGCCGCCTCTTCCGCGGCGATGAGACCGACGGCGATGAGGTCCGCGGGATGCACCCACGCGTCGGCCAGATGGAAGCCGCCGGCGTCGCGGATCGTGTCGCGCAGCGCCGTGGCCCAGCGGTGCTCGAGGAGCGCCACGGCGGCCCGCCGCCGGCCATGTAGCCGACGCCGCCGACCATCGCCGCTCGCATCAGCGGCCTGCGTCGTCTCCTCATCATCGCGCCCTTCGTCGACCCGCGGTCATGGATGACGAGCCTCGCGGCTGCGTGGGTGACTCGGCATCACCCCGTGTGGGTGATGAGATGAGCCCGCTCCCGTGCGCTCGTACGGTCGCGGGCGAGTTGATTCAGGGAGAGCCTGGCGTTGCCTCTGGGCGCGCGGCTCCAGGGTGGTGGCGCCTCACCCGTCTTGGGTGATGCCCGCTCACCCGCGGAACGCGACAATCGCGCCGTGAAGCGCACCGGCGTGGTCATCCTCCTCGTGCTCGCGACGCTCCTGTGGACGGTGGGCATCGTCGCGGTGTGGGCGCAGCGCCAGATGCTGGACACCCAGAACTGGGTGCAGACGAGCGATCGCCTGCTCGAGAACCAGCAGATCCGCGAAGCGCTGTCGACGGCCATCCTGCAGCGCGTCTACGCCAGCGCGCCGGTCGAGACCAAGCTGCGCGAGACGCTCCCGCCCAACCTCAAGCCGCTGGCGGCGCCGATCGCCGCGGGCCTGCGCGAGGTCGCCAACCGCAACGCCCCGAAGGTGCTCGGGAGCGCCGCCGCGCAGGTGGCCTGGGAGAAGGCCAACCGCACCGCCCACCGCGAGCTTCTGAAGGTCCTCAACGGCGACGTCGCGCGCGGCGGAACGGTGACGCTCAACCTCCACGACCTCATCGCGCAGGTCGCCGCCGGCACCGGCCTGCCGGCCGGGGTCGCCGATCGCCTGCCGGCGAACCTGCAGCAGCTGCAGGTGCTCAAGACCGACAAGATCGAGGCCGCGCAGAAGGCGCTGAAGACCGCGAAGACGCTCGTCATCGTCATCATCGTCGTCGCCGTGCTGCTGATGGCCGGGGCGATCGCGCTGTCGACCGACCGCCGACGCACCGTCGTGGCGTGCGGCGGGTGCGTGATCTTCGCGGGCGTCGCGGTGCTGGCGCTGCGACGGATCGGCGGCGACGCCGCGGTCAACGCGCTCGCCGAGGCCCCGAACGCGCGTCCGGCGGTCCGCGCTGTGTTCACGATCGGGACCTCGCTGCTCACCGACGCGGCGTGGGGCTCGATCGTGTTCGGGCTCTTCCTGGTCACGGGCGGCTGGCTGGTGGGCTCCGGTCGGCGCGCGACGGTGCTGCGGCGCGTGAGTGCCCCGGCGCTGCGCGAGCACGCGATCTACTTCCGCGTCGGGCTGGGCCTCCTGCTGCTGCTGCTCGTGGCCTGGGGCCCCGTGCCGTGGACGCGCTCGTTCTGGCTGTTGCTGGTCTTCGCGATCGCCGCCTTCATCTGGTTGGAGCGCGTGCGCCACGTCACCCTCGCGCAGTTCGGCGACGTGCCGGCGGGCGAGCTCGGGCGCAGTTGGCGCGCGCGGCGGGGCCGGCACTCCGAGCAGGCGCCTCAGCCCGGCGCCGGATAACGCCGGCGGTGGGCCACGAAGCCCACCGCCCCGAGCGGCAGCGGCAGCCAATAGGAGAACAGCCGGTAGGCGAAGGTGGCCAGGACAGCGGCGCCCGCGGGCACCCCGGCCAGCTTCAGCATCGCCGTGAGGCCCGCTTCGACGAAGCCCAGCCCGCCCGGGGTGGCCGGGATCTGCGCCAGGATCTGCGCCCCGCAGAAGGCGAGCAGGACGAGCGCGGGGCGCGGGCGCGACCCGACCGCCGCCAGCGCGGCGAGCAGCGTGGCGTAGTCGAAGAACCAGCGGCCGACGGTCGCCGCGAGCGCGCGCTTCCACTTCGGCCCGAAGGTCTCGAGGATCCGGTCGCGCTCGTGCAGCAGGCGCTTGGGCAGGCCCTTGAGCGGCTCGGAGTGGCGGCGCAGTCGGTTGCGCACGCGCTGGATCGCGCGGCCGATCCAGCGCAGCGGCGCGTCGAAGGCCAGGCAGACGGCGCCGACGGCGAAGAGCGCGACGAAGACCACGGCGCCGACGATCGTCGCCTGGACGAGCCCATGGTCCACGCCGCCGCGGATGATCGTGGGCACAGCGAGGACCGGAAGCCCGAGCACCGCGGCGAAGACGAGCAGGTTCACCGCGGTCAGGCCGGAGACGATGGTCGCGGGCCGCATGCCCGCCTGCACGAGCATGCGGTACTGCAGCGCCGCGCCCACCGCGCCGCCGCCGGGGGCGATCTTCGAGAGCGCGTTGCCGGCGAGCTGCGACGCGATCACGGGACGCCACGCCTGGGCGCGGATGGCCACGTGCTGCAGCGCCCACAGGCAGGCCAGCGTCGCGAGCTGGAGCGCGGCCATCGCGCCCAGCCAGCCGGCCCCGAACTCGGCGAGGTCCTTCCAGGAGGAGAAGAGGTCGAGGAGGCTGGGGAAGACCAGGTACAGCGAGACCGCCGTGATCGCCAGCCAGATGGCCCGGCGCACGAGGCGCCGGCGCGGGGTCGGCTGCGCCTCACCGCGCTCGATGACATGCTCGACGTCGGCGTGGTCCTCGATCGCGCGCTCGACGCGATCGCCGACGCGCGCCCGCGGGGCCACGGTCATCGAACGATCCTCCGGCGCGCGCAGGTGACGGCGCCTCACCCGGGTTGGGTGATTCGGCGATCGCCCGTCGACGAACGACCGCACGGCGACGAGCTCGAGGCCCAGGCGCTCGACCGAGCGGCGACAGGTCCTGCCGCGGCGACCGCAGCGCCGGGTGCGGATCACGAGAGGCCGTGCATGCGCACCACGTTGCTCCGTTCTTCGGTGCACAGCAATGCGTCGCTCGGTCATGGCCGACGCTCGCAAAGTTGTGGATATTGCACAGGACTGGTTTCTGGATTGGTGCCACGCGCGCCGACGCGCGATGATCACGGCGCATGCCCGGCCCGGCCGTGTCCGACGCGCTGTTGGCGACCAAGCTCTCCGTCCCCCGCGGACCGAGGGCTGCCGTCGTGCGCCATCGACTGCTCGACCAGCTCGACCTCGGCGTGCAGGGACCGGTCACGCTGGTGGCCGCTCCGGCCGGTGCCGGCAAGAGCGCGCTGCTGAGCTCGTGGATCGCGGAGGACCGTCCGCCGGGACCGGTCGCCTGGCTGTCGCTCGACACCGACGACGCGGATCGCCGCCGCTTCTGGCGCGGGGTGCTGGCGGCGCTGGCCAAGGCGACGGGTGACGACGCGGTCGCGGCGCTGGCGGTGAGCCCTCGCGAGCCGATGCGCATGAGCCTGGTGGCGCCCGCGCTCGCCGACGCGCTCGCAGGGGCCAAGCAGCCGGTCGTGCTCGTGCTCGACGACTTCCACGAGGTCGTCGACGCGGTCCACGAGGACCTCGAACGGCTCGTGCGCTTCCCGCCGCCGGCCCTGCGGCTCGTCATCGTCACGCGCGCGGACCCGCCGATCGGGCTCGGTCGTCTGCGCCTCGACGGCCGCCTGACCGAGATCCGCGCGGCCGATCTGAACTTCTCGCTGGACGAGGCCGGCGCGCTGTTCGCTGCGCTGGGCATCGTGCTGGCGCCCGAGGATCTCGCGACGCTGTGGCGGCGCACGGAGGGCTGGGCGGCAGCGCTGCGCCTCGCTGCCGTGTCGTTGGCGCAGCATCCCGACCCGCGCGCCTTCATCGAGCACTTCGCCGGCACCGACGCGACGATCAGCGACTACCTGGTCAGCGAGGTGCTGGCCCGCCAGCCGCCGGAGCTGCGCGACTTCCTGCTGCGCACCTCGACCGTCGAGACGTTGAGCGCCGAGCTCGCCGACGCGCTCACCGGCGCGGCGGACGGCCACGCGATGCTGGCGCGGCTGGCGCACGGCGGGGTGCTCACGACGCCGCTCGACGAGCGCGGCACCTGGCATCGCTACCACCCGTTGTTCGCCGAGCTCCTGCGCGCCGAGCTGCGCGCGCAGCTCCCCGACGAGGTCGCGCAGCTGCAGCGGCGGGCCGCGACATGGCTCGCCGCGCACGGCGACAATGCCGCCGCCCTGCGCCATGCCGCCGCGGGCGGCGCGTGGGATCTCGCGGCCGACCTCACCACGACGCGCTGGTTCCACATGATGATCAACGGCGAGATGGGCACGCTGCGGCCGATCCTCGAGACCATGCCGCGCCAGTCCGTCGAGGCCTCACCCGAGCTCGCACTCGCGTTCGGCGGTGCGTTGCTCGCGCGCGGCGACCACGCGGGTGCGCAGCCATACCTGCTCCGCGCCGAGGAGGGCGAGGCGCTCGTGGCGCCGGAGCGCCAGGCGTCCTTCGCCGCCAGCAGAGCCGCGATGGCCCTGTACGCGGGCCGCCTGCGCGGCGATCCGAAGGCCGCGCTCCGGGCCTCGCGGGACCTGCTCGAGCGAGACCTGCGTCCTGGAGAGCGGCGACCTGAGCAGTGGCGTGCGGTCCTTCGTCCTCGGCCAGCTCGGCATCGTCGAGCTCTGGACCGGCGACCTCGAGGCCGCGACTGCGCATCTCGAGCGGGCCCATGCCAACGCCCTCGACGCAGGCAACGACTGGACGGCTCTCGCCGCCACGGCGCACCTCGCGGTGGCGCGCGCGTTCCGCGGCGAGCTCCCGCGCGCGGTGCGCCATGCCGACGAGGCCGTCAAGCTGGCTGCGCGGCGCGGTTGGGGACGATCGGAGCTGGCGGGTGCCGCGTACTGCGTGCAGGCGGCCGTCGCCATCCAACGGGGCCAGCGCGAGGAGGCCGAGAGCCTGGTGGCGCAGGCGTCCGAGGCGCTGCACGAGACGCGCGAGCGCCCGCTGCGCGCGGTGCATGCCCTCAATCGCGCGCTGCTCCTGAGCGACGCCGGGGAGGCCGAGGCGGCGCTCAGCGTCCTGCAGGTCGCGCGCGACGAGGTCGGCGAATGGCCGCTGCTCGCCCCGCTGGAGGACGAGCTCCTTGCCCGGGAGGCGCTGCTGCGCGCCGCCGTCGGCGAGCGCGAGCTGGGGCGCGCGCTGCTGGAGCGCGCCGAGCGCGAGGCCGCGACGTCGATCCCGGTCGCCAACGCCTTGGCCCGGCTGAGCCTGCTGGACGGCGACCCGGGCGCGGCGCGCGACCTGCTCGCTCCGCACCTCGCCAACGGCGACGGCGCGCGCGCCGACGGCGCGCCCGTGTCGGTCCGCGCCGAGGCGTGGCTGCTGGACGCGCTCGCACTCGACGCGCTCGCCGAGCCCGACGATGCCGCGACCTCGCTGGAGCGCTCGCTCGACCTCGCCGAGCCGGCCGGCCTGAGGCGGCTCATCATCGAGCACGGCAACCGCGTCCGGCCCCTGCTGCACCGCCACGTGCGCCACGGGACGGCGCACCCGGCGATCGTCGGCGAAGCGCTGGACGCGATCGAGCACCGCGGAGGCGAGCGATCACGCTCGGTCGCGGTGCTCCTGGCCGAACCGCTGAGCGAGCGCGAGCGAGCGATCCTGCGCTACCTGCCCACGATGATGTCCAACCACGAGATCGCCGGCGAGCTGTTCGTCTCGGTCAACACGGTCAAGACCCACCTGAAGGCGATCTACCGCAAGCTCGATGCCTCGGGTCGACGCGAGGCCGTTCAGCGCGGCCGCGAGCTCGGGCTCATGCCGTGATGCCATGGCTGCCCTCGGGCAGCCGGCGCACCTCGATCAGCTCCAAGCCGAGCGACTGCAGCCTGCGCAGCAGCCCGTGCAACTCGGCCTGGTCGCGGACCGGGCCATGGAGGATCGTCTCCACCGGCTCGACTTCGCTCTGCATCTCGTCGAACGTCTCGAGCACGGCCGCGCTCACCCGGCCACGGATGCGGATCTCATAGCGGGTATCAGGCACGGGCCACCATCTGCGCAAGCCTCGCTCGCTGGCGGGGTGAGCGTTCGTCACCCGCGCAGGGTGATCGCGGTGCATGCAGTCACCCCGGACGGGTGAGGACAGGTCACCCGTCGGCGCTCGATGGTGGCGGGCGACCGGCCGCCTGCGGGGCGGCGAGCCCGACCTGTGGAGGACCGCATGAGCAATCTGATCGCCGTCGCGTATCCGGACGAGACAACCGCCCGCGAAGTGGGGCAGACCCTCATGGAGCTGCAGAAGGAGCATTCGATCGAGCTCGAGGACCTCGCGATCGCCGTCCGACAGGACGACGGCAAGATCAAGCTGCGCCAGACCTTCAAGCCGGCGGCCAGCGGGGCGGCGGGGGGCGCGCTGTGGGGCGGCCTCATCGGCCTCATCTTCTTCATGCCCCTGGTGGGCATGGCCATCGGCGGGGCGACCGGCGCCGCCGCCGGCGCCGCGACCGATGTCGGCGTCGACGACAACTTCATGAAGGACCTCGGAGCGAAGCTCCAGCCGGGCGGCGCCGCGGTCTTCGTGCTCGTGCGCCAGTCCACGCCCGACAAGGTCCTGCCGCGGATCTCCCAGTACGGGGGCGAGGTCATCCACAGCTCCCTCAGCCAGGACGCGGAGGAGACGCTGCAGGAGGCGCTGCGCGACCACGCGACGGCCTGAGCGCTCGTCGAGCGTCGGGCCGCCGGCGCGACGCGCGCCGGCGGCCCGGCAGGGCTCGCCACCGTCTCACGCTATGAGGGCCAGCTCGCGGGCGCGCTGGACCGCCTCGCGGCGCCCGCTCGCTTCGAGCTTGCGATAGATCGCCTTCAGATGCGTCTTGACGGTGTTGACCGAGATCATCAGCGCGCCGGCGATCTCCTGGTTGGACATCATGCTCGGCAGGTAGCCGAGGATCGCCAGCTCGCGTTCGCTCAGCGGCTCGGCCAAGGCGTCGGGGGACGGGCGCCGGGCCGGGCGGCCGCGGCGCTCGATCGACTCCACGAGCTCGCCGACGATCGCGGGATGGGCGGTGCCGTGTCGCACTTGACGGCGCAGGAGCGGTCCGATCGCGCTGCCATGCGTCACGACGATCCGGCGCAGGCCTGCCGGCTCGGCCAGGTCGAGCGCGCGGTCCAGCGAACGCGCGGCGGCCTCGTGCTCGGCGAGCGCGTCCAGCGCCAGCGCGTCGAGGACCCACGCCTCGGCGCGTATCGGCACGGGCACCCCATCGCGCGTCTCCAGGTCATCCAGGTGCGCAGCGAGGGTCATGCGCGCCGCCTGCGCCTCGCCGTCCAGCAGATCCAGCCTGGCCAGTGCGTTGGCGACGGCGAGCGAGCCCGTGGTCGCACGCTGAAGCAGCGCCCGGCCGGCCTCGGGCTCTCCGGTCGCCGCCTCCAGGAGCCCTTCCTGGGCGGTCAGGAGCTCGCGGATCGTGGCCGGCAGCGGCCAGTCGCCGAGCTGCTCGCGAGTCGCGCGGAGAAGGTGGAGGGCGTCGACGTGCTCGCCGCGGTCGCTCAACAGCTGCACGCGATTGAGGACGTGGACGGCGAGGAGCGGCCGTTCGCGTGTGTCTCGCAACGCCGCGCCGGCCTGGCCGACGAGGCGTTCGGCCTCGTCGAGTTGATCGCGCTGGAGGCTGATGGCGGCGAGCACGCAGTAGGCGGCGGCCGCGGGCTCCGAGCGCGCCCAGCCGCGGCGTTCGGCGATGTCCAGCGCCTGGGTGGCGCGGCGCAGGGAGCGCGCGAGGTCGCCGCGCAGGAGGCTGGCCAGGGCGAGGTGGGCGCTCGAGGCGAACGCGGTCCACTCGGCACCCTCGTCGGCGGCCACGGCCTGGGCACGCTCGAGGTGCTCGACCGCCGCATCGAGGTCGCCGGTCCACATCTCGACGATCCCCAGCTGCGTGAGCAGCAGGCCACGGAGGTTGGGCGTCACCTCGTCGCCCTCGAGCACGGGGCATCGCACGAGCCATTCGCGCGCGGCCGTGAGGGCGCCCGTGGGATCCCGCGCCGAAGCGTCCCTCGTAGAGCCCGACCGCGGCCGACGCGGCGGCGAACTGCGCCTGGCGCTCCGGCGGCACCTGGTCCACCGCGCCTTCTGCGGCGCGCAGATGTGGCTCGGCCACCTCCTGCTTGCCGAAGGCGAGCATCGCGGCCCCGAAGGCCAGCGACAGCTCCGGGCACGCAACGACGCGCTCACGCGGCATCGCCTCGAGAACCGGCCGCAGGGCGGCCATCTCGCCGTTGATCAGGAGGTCGACCCAGTGGTCGATGACGAGCTGCGCGCCCAGGTCCCACGCGCGCCCAGCGGCCACGTGACGCAGCGCCGCCGTGCGATCGCCATGCGCAGCGAGCCACACCGCGGCACGCCCGTGCAGCTCCTCCACCTCGCCGCCGAGCTGCGCGCGCAGCTCGGCGCGCAGCAGCTCCGCGAAGAGCGGGTGATAGCGGTGCCACACGCCGTGCTCGTCCAGCGCAGCCAGCAGTGCGCCGCCATGCTGGAGGCGGGCGAGCATCCGTTGACCATCCGAGTCGCCGGTCAAGGCATCGGCCAGCTCACCGCAGACCGTGTCGACGACCGACGTCCGCAGCAGGAACTCGCGTAGATCGGCGGGCTGGCGGGCCAGCACCTCGCTGAGCAGGTAGTCGCTCACCGTGGCGTCGGTGCCCGCGAAGTGCTCGATGAACCGCTCTGGCTCGGGGTGGGCGCGGACCGACATCGCGGCCAGGCACAGCGCGGCCGACCAGCCTTCGGTGCGCCGCCACAGCGTCGCGACCTCGGCGGGGGCGATGGGCACGTCGAGGGCGTCGAACAGGGCAGCGGCCTCGTCCAGCGTGAACGCCAGGTCGCGCGCGCGGATCTCGGTCAACCAGCCTTCGAGTCGCAGCCGCCCGAGGCCGATCGGCGGGTCCGAGCGCGTGACGAGCACCAGGCGCAGCGCCGGCGGCGGGTAGCGCACCAGCCGTTCGAGGTCCTCGCGCACGACGTCGGCCACCTCATGCAGGTCGTCGAGCACGAGCACGATGGGCCCGTCGCGTGCGTCGAGCGCGTCGACCAGGGCCGGGAGGACGAGGTCCATGTCCATGGGCTCGCGCGGGCTGACCGCGAGCGCTGCCAGGCGCGCGTCGCCCGTGGCATGGCTGAGCGTGCCGAGGACCGCACGCCAGAAGCGGCGGCGGTCGGCGTCGTCGCCGTCGAGCGAGAGCCACGCGACCGGGCCGGGCGCGCGGCCGGCCGCGACCCACGAGCTCAGCAGCGCGGTCTTCCCTGCACCGGCGGGGGCGGCCAGCAGCGTCAGCGGACCCTGCACGCCGGCGTCGAGGGAGTCGAGCAGCCGGCCGCGGGACACCATCGTGATCGGCCCGCGCGGCACGGAGAACTTCGTCTTCAGCACGGTGTGCTCTGCGGGCCGGTTCGCCGCCCGCCCACGCGGGAGCGGCCGCTCACTGATCATCGTTGCGCTTCCGCCACGACCTCGAAGCCGGAGGTCGCCCCGACGACCGCACGCACGGCCCCGAGGAACGCTGCATGGATCATCGACCGCGAGCACGGCCACCATCGGCGAGTGGTGCGCCGCACGCATACGCGGAGCCTCGCACCGGCCGACCGCCGCTCACAATGGAGTGTGCCCGCCAATGCGGTGGGGGGTGCACACCACCGCCTGGCCTGGGGCTAGTCTCGCCCGGCGGCGAGATACAGCAGCACCGCCGCCACGCGCCGGCTGACGACGTGCTCCTCCGGCAGCCCGAGCTTCAGGAAGATCGAGCCGACGTGCTTCTCGATCGCCTTCTTGGTCAGGAAGAGATGCTCGGCGATCGCGGCATTGCTCTTGCCCTGCGCCATCTGCCCGAGCACCTGGCGCTCGCGCGGCGTCAGGTCGTCGAGTGCGCCGGCGCCGGCGGACCCGTCGGAGACGAGCAGCCGCACCATGGCCGGATCGAACACGGAGCCGCCGTGGGCGACCGCCTCGATCGCCGCGTGCAGCTCGCGGGGATCGTTGACGCGCTCTTTCAGCAGGTAGCCGCGCCCCTCCGTTCCCGACTCGAGCAGCGCGAGCCCGTAGCGCGGCTCCGCGTACTGCGTGAGGACCACGACGCCGATGTTCGGATGACGCTGGCGCAGGCGGTTGGCCACGCGAATGCCCTCCTGGTCTCCGGAAGGCGGCATGCGCATGTCGGTCACGACGACATCCGGCCGCTGCTCCTCGACGGCGACCAGCAGCGCGTCGCCGTCGTTGCACCCGGCCACGACGTCGATGCCGTCCAGTCGTTCCAGGACGGCCTCCAGGGCCTGGCGCATCAGGAACGAGTCGTCGGCGTAGACCACGCGGATGCAGCCGTCCGGGGTCTCGTCGGGCGCCTGCCATTGCTCAACGCTATCGAGCGCCTTCGCCCACTCCCTGAGAGTCTGGGCCGCGGGTGGCGCGCAGGCCGCAAAGAGCGCATGCTTTGCCGCGCCATGGCCAGCGTGAAGCCCGCAGCACTCGCAGCGCTCCCCGGTGCCTCGCGCACGCAGACGGTGCGCCACTGGGCCGCCTTTCGCGGTCGCTACCTGGCTCAGGTCCTGGCGCTGGCGATCACGTACTACGTCGCCGCCCAGGTCGGCTTCGCCTTCGAGTTCGCCGGTCCGGTCGCCGCCATCGTCTGGCTGCCGGTCGGGGTCGCCATCTCCTTCCTGTACCTCGGCGGGGTCGGTCTGTGGCCGGGCGTGCTGGTGGGCGACCTCCTGGTCAACGACTACTCGGCGCTGCCCCTCGGCTCCGCGGTGGGCCAGACGTTCGGCAATCTCCTCGAGGTGCTGGTCGCGACGCTGCTGATCCGGCGGCTGGTCCCGCGCGGCGCGCCGCTGGCCAGCGTCGGGGGCCTCGCGCGGATGGTCACGGCGATCGCCGCCGGGGCGGCGCGTCAGCGCGACGGTCGGCACGCTGTCGCTGCGCCTGGGCTCGGTGATCGCCACCGGCGCGGCGCCCGACGTCTGGCGCACGTGGTGGCTGGGGGACTTCGCCGGCGCCCTGGTCGTGCTTCCCGTCGCGCTGGCCTGGTATCGGCCGCTGCCGCGCCGCTGGCCGCCTGGTCGCGCGATCGAGGGAACGCTGATGGTCGTCGCGGTCGCCGCGGCGAGCGAGGTCGCGTTCCACAGCAACGAGCCCGTGGCCTACCTCGTCTTTCCGACGCTGACCTGGGCGGCGCTGCGCTTCGGCGAGCGAGGGGCGACCCTCGCCATCACGATCGCGGTCGGCTCCGCGGTGTGGAACACCACGCACGACGAAGGGCCGTTCGCCTTTCGCTCGTTCACGCACAGCGTCCTCGCCACCCAGCTCTACCTGGCTGTGGCGGCGCTGTCCACGCTGTTCCTGGTCGCGGTGGTCACCGAGCGTGAGGCGTTCGCCCGGCGGCTGGCGGCGTCTCGCTCGCGCCTGGTCGAGGCCACCGAGACCGAGCGACGGCGGCTGGGGCGCAACCTCCACGACGGGGCTCAGCAGCGCCTGACGGCGCTCGCCGTCCGGCTGGGACTCGCCGCGCAAGACGCCCGCCGCGTCCCCGAGCAGAGCGTGCCGATGCTCGAGGAGGCGCGCGCCGAGGTCACGCTCGCCATCGAGGAACTGCGCCAGATCGCGCATGGCATCCACCCGGTGGCGCTCAACCTCGGCCTGGCGGCCGCGATCAAGAGCGTCGCCGACCGGTCATCGGTTCCGTTCGCGATCCTCGACCTGCCCTCCGAACGCCTCGACGACACCGCGGAGGCCACGGCGTACTACGTCCTGGCCGAGGCCGCGACGAACGCCCAGCGCTACGCGCAGGCCTCGCTGATCACCGTGCGGGCGACATGGGCGCCGCCCATCCTGCGCATCGAGATCCTCGACGACGGAGTCGGCGGCGCCCACGAGACCGTCGGCTTCGGTCTGGAGGGCCTGCGCAATCGCGTCGAGGCGCTCGGTGGCAGCTTCGAGGTCGAGAGCCCCGTCGGTCACGGCACACGAGTCGCCGCGGAGATCCCGGCGGCCGTCGCCGTGCCCCGGTCCGATCAGGTCTGATCGCGGTCCCGCGCGGCGGTGAGCCGCTCGACGTCGCGGCGCCACAGCTCGCGCTGAAGGCGCCACCGCACGAAGCCGAGCATCGAGCGTGCGGCCAGGAACACGAGCGTGGGGATGAGGATCGCCAAGGTGAAGGCGCCCTCGATCGGCTTGCCCGGAGTTCAGCGAGTCGGACCGAACCCCTTCCAGTCCAGGCCGAGGACGAAGGAGGCGACGAAGGCCGCCCAGACCGCGGTGACGAGCTTTCCCGAGCAGCTCCGCGTAAGCGGTGCGTTCGCACGACGTGATCCCAGCTGAGTCGCCGACGGTCAGCTGCTCGAACAGCGTGGCACGACGCGTCCGGGCGGGGAGAGCGCGCGGCGAGCGCCGCCTTACGGCTCGAGCTGCAGGCCGACTGCTTCGCCGGCGTGTGGAAGCACGCCACCTACGAGCGCGGACAGCTCACCGCGGCCGACTTCGAGGATGCGCTGCGGGCCGCGGCCATCGTCGGCGACGACTTCCAGCAACGCCGTGCCACCGGGACGATCTCGCCGGAGGACTGGACGCACGGCTCGTCCGCGCAGCGCCAGCATTGGCTGACGACGGGGTTCGAGCAGGGCGAGCCCGGCGCGTGCGATACGTTCGGCGCGTAGACCAGTCACCCGTGTGAGCGAGGCCAACTGATCGGCGAGGCCAACGATCGAGTATCTGCTGTGGCGTCAGTCCCTCGACGACGGGGAGACGACGACGGTATACGCCGTTCGGCCCCCCCCTCCCCTCCTCCCTCAACCCCTCTCCCCCATCCGCGCGCGATGAGGCGCCCGAGCGGCCTGACGGCGACCTCCTGCAGGCCGGTCCGCTGCTCGTCGCGGACGGCGCCGTCGCCTTCGAACCCGAGGCCGATCACGAAGGCTTCAGCGCCGCGGCCGAGCAGTTCGACTCGGACATCACGCGGCGGATCGACGAGACGCTCGTCCACCGCGGACACCTTCTCAACCGCCCGTATTCGAACCAGGACCAGCCCGCGCCCCAGACCCGCAGGGTCGTAGGCGCTGGCACTCGAGCCGGCCGCTTCATGGGAGGGCGTCCGCGCGGCCGCGATCTCGTGGGGCCTGGCCGTCCTCAGTGCGGTCGCGCTGGTGACCGCCGGGGTCCTCGCCTACGCAGACCACACGGTCTTCACTCCGATCCCTTTGCCGACCGGGCGGCGGCGACGCTGGATGCCGCGCCAGGTCCGCGACGCCGCCGCCCGCCGGCTGACCGACGTGGTGGTCGGCGCCAGGCCCGACCTCGTGGGTCTACGACCGATCGTCGAGCTCGCCGCGCGCGCCGTCGTCGCGACACCGCAGTTCCGTTCGCTGGTGCCCGCGCAGCGCTCGATGCCCATCGCTCGGCGTTCGATGCGCACAGCCGCGGGCTGACCGTGCAGTGTCCGTGACGCCGGCCTGCTGGTGGCCGACGTCGTCCAGCGGCTGGCGCCGCGGCGGCCGACCTGATGCCCACGCGCGTCGTCACGCGCGTGGCGCGCATCCACGGCGGCGCCCACGGGTTCATGCTGCGCA
>CAWFMR010000005.1:0-205680 GCA_963816845.1 uncultured Actinomycetes bacterium
TGGTCGGGGCCGTCATCCCCTCGCAGAGCACGCAGGCCCAGCCGTCGGCGGGCGACGTCGCGCGGCTGACGCGGCTCATCCGCCGCGAGGGCGTCAAGGCGGTCTTCCCGGAGAGCTCGGTCAACGCCAAGCTCGCGCAGGCCATCGCGCGCCAGACCGGCGCGACGAGCGACCACGAGCTCTACGGCGACACGCTCGGGCCCAAGGGGTCGAGCGGCGCCACCTACCTGACCATGGAGCGCGCCAACGCCGACGCGATGGTGCGCGGCTTCACCGCGGGAGCACGGGGATGCCCGATCGCGGGGATCTGACCCTCGTGCGGACCGAGGGGCTGGCCGCCGGCTACGGCGCGGCGCCCGTGCTCACCGACGTGTCGTTCGCGCTGCACGCCGGCGAGCGCATGGGCGTCCTGGGGCCCAACGGCGGCGGCAAGACGACGCTCTTCCGCGTGCTGCTCGGCGAGCTCGCGCCCATGGCCGGGACGCTGCGGGCGCCGGCGCGCTTCGCCGTCGTGCCGCAGACCGAGCGCTCGCGGCTGGACTTCCCGGTCAGCGCGCTCGACGTCGCGCTCATGGGCTCGATCTCGACGCTGCCGTGGTGGCGGCGCCCCGGGCGCGCGCAGCGCCGCGCGGCGCGCGCGGCGCTCGCCGCGGTCGGGCTGGGCGAGCAGGCGCACGCGACCTTCGGCGACCTCTCCGGCGGCCAGCGCCAGCGCGTGCTCGTCGCGCGGGCGCTGGTGCAGGACGCGCGGGTGATCCTCCTCGACGAGCCGTTCACCGGGCTCGACGCGCCGAGCGCCGAGCGCCTGGAGGCGCTGCTGGGCGAGCTCGCCGCCGAGGGGCGCGGCGTGATGATCGCCACCCACGACGTCGACCAGGCGCGCGGGTGGGACAGCGTGCTGTGCCTCAACGGCCGCCAGGTCGCCTTCGGGCCGCCCGACGCCACGCTGCACCGCGCCGTGCTCGAGGCCACCTACGCCGGCGAGATCGTCGAGCTGCCGGGCGGCGAGCTGCGCGCGGTCGTGCCGCCCCACCATCACCACTGATGCTCGCCGCGCTGCACACGCTCACCGACCCGTGGGCCGACCCGGTCGGGCGGCGCGCGCTGCTCGAGGTCGCGCTGCTCGGCGTGAGCGGGCGGCGCGCTCGGGTGCTGGATCGTCTTCTACAACCTCTCCTACAGCGCCGAGTCGCTGGCCCACGCGCTGCTGCCGGGGCTCGTCGTCGCCGCGCTCACGGGCATCCCGCTGCTGCTCGGCGGCGCGGCGGGCCTGCTCGTGGCCGCGATCGCGATCGCCGCCGCCGGCCAGGTGCCGGCCATCGGCCGCGACACCGCCGTGGCGGTGGTGGTGACCACGCTCTTCGGCGCCGGCGTGCTGCTGGCGCTCTCGCCCTCCTCGCCGCCGGGCCTGCAGAGCCTGCTCTTCGGCGACGTCCTCGGCGTCTCGGACGCCGACCTCGGCCTCGCCGCCGGGCTGGCCGTGCTCGTCCTCGCGGCGCTCGCGCTGCTGCACGCGCGGCTGCTGGCCGTCGGCTTCGATCGCCTCAGCGCGCCGGGGCTCGGCGTGCGCCCGCTGGTCGTCGACCTCGCGCTGCTCGCGCTCGTGGCGCTCGCCCTGCTCGTCGCGGTGCAGGGCCTGGGCAACCTGCTCGTCGTCGCGGTGTTCGTCGCCCCGGCGTCCGCCGCCCGCCTCGTGGCGCGGCGCATGGGGCCGATGATGGCGGTGTCGGCCGCCGTCGCGGTGGTGGCCGGCGTCGGCGGGCTGTACCTCTCCTACTACGCCGGCACCGCCGCCGGGGCCTCGATCGCGGCGATGCTCGTCGCCGCCTACCTCCTGGCCGGCGTCGGCCGCGGCGTCGCCGCCCGCGCTTAGGCGACGCATGTCACAGAGAGGATCTCCTACGGCGCGTCGTCCTTCGGGGGTATGCATCCCTACACGTCACCCCGCCGCCTCGTCGGCGGCACACTCGCCGCCGGCCTCGTCGCCGGCATGCTCGGACTGACCGCGGCGCAAGCCGACGCGGCGCCCGCCATCGGCCTCAAGGGCAAGACCCTGATCGCCAAGGGCACGGGGGCCGGCGACAGGCTCGCGCTGCGCCTGCACGCGGGCGCTCCCGACAAGATCGACGTCGACGTCGGCGACAACGGCAGCGCCGACCTCGTGGTCGCGCGCAACAAGGTCGACCGCATCCGCGTCAAGGGCGGCGGCGGCAACGACCAGATCCGGATCGACGACGCCAACGGCGCCTTCACCACCACCATCCCGACGCGCATCGACGGCCAGGGCGGCAACGACGCCATCCGCGGCGGCAGCGGCGCCGAGCGGCTCAACGGCGACGGCGGGAACGACACGATCGACGGCAACGGCGGCAACGACGTCGCCAACCTCGGCGCGGGCGACGACCGCTTCATCTGGGACCCGGGCGACGGCAGCGACACCGTCGAGGGGCGCAGGGGCGCGGACACGATGACCTTCAACGGCAGCGGCGCGAACGAGAGCTTCCGCGCTGTCGGCCAACGGGCGCCGCACGCGCCTGACCCGCGACGTCGGGACCATCACGATGGACTTCGACGGCATCGAGACCGTCGACGTCAACTCGCTGGGCGGCAACGACGTCGTCAACGTCGACGACCTCACGCGGACCAGCGTCCGCACGGTGAACCACGACGAGGCGGCCGCGCTCGGCGGCTCGGCTCCCGACACCGGCAATGACCGACGATCGTCAACGCCACCAACGCGAAGGACACGATCACGGCGGCCGGCGCGGCCAACGCCGCGTCGGTCGGCGGGCTGGCCGCGACGGTCAACACGCGGCAGCCGACGTGACCAGCGACGCCCTCACGATCAACGCCCTGGGCGGCGACGACCGCGTCGACGCGAGCACGCTGGGCGCCGACACCATGAAGCTCACCGAGGACGGCGGGGCCGGCGACGACACGCTGCTCGGCGGCCGCGGCAACGACGTGCAGCTCGGCGGCGACAACAACGACGCGCTCGACGGCAACCAGGGCAACGACACGGCGCTCATGGGCGCCGGCGACGACCGCTTCACCTGGGATCCGGGCGACGGCAGCGACACGATCGAGGGCCAGGCCGGCAGCGACGTCCTGGCGTTCAACGGAGCCAACGTGGCCGAGGCGTTCGACGTGTCGGCCAACGGCGGGCGCGTGCGGTTCTTCCGCAACGTCGCGAACATCACCATGGACCTCAACGACGTCGAGCGGATCGACCTCAACGCGCTCGGCGGCGCCGACCAGCTGACGGTCAACGACGTCTCCGGCACCGACCTGACCGCGGTCAACACCGACCTGGCCGGGACCATCGGCGGGACGACCGGCGACGGCGCCCAGGACCAGGTGATCGTGAACGCCACCAACGGCGCCGACGTGATCGCGGCCGGCGGCGCCGCGGGCAGCGCGTCCGTCACGGGCCTGTCCGCCACGATCGGCATCGCGCACGCCGAGGCGGCCCAGGACACGCTGACGGTCAACGCGCTGGGCGGCGACGACGTCGTCGAGGCGTCCGGGCTGGCGGCCGACGCCATCCGCCTGGAGGCCAACGGCGGCGACGGCGCCGACGTGCTCATCGGCGGCGCGGGCCCCGACACGCTGCGCGGCGACGCGAACGACGACGTCCTGCTCGGCGGCCCCGGCGTCGACGTCCTCGACGGCGGCGCGGGCAGCAACGTCGTCATCCAGGACTGACGCCGGCCAGCTCGCGACGCCCCGGCCGGTCGAACGTCGGTCCTACCCCGTGGACACGGGGGAAGACCGACGTTCGACGGCCCGGGCGTGGCGCGAACTACTCTTGCGGTCGTGAGTGGCGCTCCCCACCAGAACGGGCATCGGCGGCAGCCCTCGATCGCCGTCGTGGGCGGCGGGTTCGGCGGCGTCGGCGCCATCACCATGCTGCGCCGCGCCGGGTACGAGGACGTGACCGTCTTCGAGCGCGGCGAGCGGATCGGCGGGGTCTGGCACCACAACACCTATCCCGGGGCCGCCTGCGACGTCCCGTCGCACCTCTACGAGTTCTCGTTCGCCCCGAACCCGCACTGGTCGCGCCGCTACGCGCCCCAGGCCGAGATCCAGGCCTACCTCGAGGACGTCGCGCGGCGCCACGGGGTGATGGAGCGCATCCGCACGTCGACCGAGGTCCAGCAGGCGCGCTGGGACGGCGAGCGCGGCAAGTGGGTCCTGCAGACGAGCGCGGGCCCGCACGAAGCCGACGTGCTGCTCACCGCCTGCGGCCAGCTCTCGGTGCCGACGGTGCCGGCGCTCCCCGGCCTGGACAGCTTCGAGGGCCCGGCCTTCCACACCGCGCAGTGGCGCCATGACGTGGACCTGCAGGGCCGGCGGGTGGCGGTGGTCGGCACCGGTTGCAGCGCCATCCAGGTGGTGCCTGCCATCCAGCCGATCGTCGAGCACATCGACGTCTACCAGCGCTCGCCGGGCTGGACGATCCCGAAGATGGACTTCGCCTACTCGCCGCGCGTCCAGCGGCTCTTCGAGCGCGTCCCGGCGCTCCAGCGCGCCGATCGCGCCGTCATCTTCGCCTTCATGGAGCTGGCCACCGCCGCGCTGACGAGCAGGCGCTGGCTGCGCCGGCCCTTCCACGCCGTGGCGCGCCACCAGATCACCGCGGCGATCGACGACCCCGAGCTGCGGCGCAAGGTGACGCCGCGCGACGAGGTGGGCTGCAAGCGGATCATGCTCACCGACAACTGGTATCCGACGCTCACGCAGCCCAACGTCGACCTCGTCGTCGACCGGATCGCCGCGATCACGCCGAGCGGCATCCGCACCGAGGACGGCGTCGAGCGCCCGGCCGATGTCCTCGTGCTGGCCACGGGCTTCGCGAGCCACGCCTTCGTCGCGCCGATGGAGGTCGTCGGCGCCGGCGGTCGCACGCTGGCCGAGGAGTGGGCGGAGGTGGCGCGCGCGTACCTGGGGATGAGCGTCCCCGGCTTCCCGAACCTGTTCCTGCTCTACGGGCCCAACACCAACGGCGGCGCCGGCTCGGTCATCTACACGCTCGAGGCCGCCATGGGCCACGTGATCGCCGCCCTCGACGAGCTCGCGCGCGCCGACGCGCGTGCGATCGAGCTGCGGCCCGAGACGCTCGAGGCCTACGACCGCGAGCTGCGCGAGGCGCTGGCCGACACCGTCTGGCACTCCGGCTGCACGAGCTGGTACCTCGACGAGAACGGCAACGACCCCAGCCAGTGGCCGTGGCTGTGGAGCACCTACCGCCGCCGGACCGCGCAGATCGAGCCCGGAACGTACGAGCTGAGCCGGGGCTGAATAATCGGGCGGTGCCCGATTCTGGATCCGTCCGGCGCCGCCAGGCCGGAGTGCTGGTGGTCGGCGCCACCGAGCGCGAGGTCCATCCCTGGCTGCGCGCGGCCGGGCACGCGACGCGGGTGGCGCCCGACGCGAAGTCCGCGCTGGCCGCGCTGGGCGAGGAGTCGGCCGACCTCGTCATCGTCGACCGCGACCCGGGCGGCCTCGACACCCCCGACCTGTGCCGTGCGCTGCACGCCGACCCGCGCCTCGACGGAGCCTGGATGCTGGCCATCACGGCGAAGGGAAGCCGCTCGGACGCGGCGCTCGCCGCCGGCGCCGACGACTACCTGCACCGGCCGTTCACGCGCGGCGAGCTGCTCGCGCGCGCCGGCGCCGGCCTGCGCGCGGCGCGCCAGCGCTCCGACGACCGGCTCATGCGCGCGCTGATGCTCAACGTCCCGGGGGCCATCTATCGCTCGGCGTGGCACTCCGGGCACGTGGTGGAGCTCATCAGCGACGAGATCGAGCGCATCGCCGGCTACCTGCCGTCGAACTTCGTCGCCAGCACCCGGCGGACGCTGCTCAGCATCGTCCACCCCGATGACCGCGAGATGCTCGAGCGCGCCGTCCAGGACGCCGCCGAGCACGAGCTGTCCTTCGCCCTGGAGTACCGGATCGTGCGCGCCGACGGCGAGGTGCGCTGGGTGCTCGATCGCGGCCAGGTCGTGCCGGGATCCGGCGGGCGGCTGTGGATCGACGGGGCGATGTTCGACGTCACCGAGCGCCGCGCGGCAGAGCAGGCGCTGCGCGAGCGCGAGGTCGAGCGGGCCCGCAACGACGAGCTGCGCGCCTCGCGGGCGCGGATCGTCGAGGCCGCCGACGCCGCCCGCCGACGCATCGAGCGCGACCTGCACGACGGCGCCCAACAGCGCCTCGTGCTCGTGTCGCTGACCCTGAAGCGCGCCGAGGCGCGGGCCAAGGGCACGCCCGCCGAGGAGGTCCTCGTCGAGGCCTCCGACCAGCTGCGCGAGGGGCTGGCCGAGCTGCGCGACCTGGCCCACGGCATCCATCCGGCGGTGCTCGGCGAGCACGGCCTCGGCGCCGCGCTCGACGGCCTCGTCGCCCGCTGCCCGTTCCCGGTGGACGTGCGGGTCGCGCCCGAGCGCGCCGCGCCGGCGGTCGAGGCCGCGATCTACTTCACCATCGCCGAGGCGCTGACCAACGTGGCCAAGTACGCGCAGGCGACTCAGGCCTCGGTCACCATCGAGGTGCAGGACGGCACGCTCGTGGCCGAGGTGACCGACGACGGCGTCGGCGGGGCGAGCATGGCCGGCGGCTCGGGCCTGCGCGGCCTGGAGGATCGGCTCGACGCCATCGGCGGCACCCTCACCGTGCACAGCCGCGCCGGCCAGGGCACGACCATCCGCGCCTGCGCGCCGCTGCACCCCGACGTGTAGGTCGTCCGCGATGGCTTGCGCGCTTTGCAGCGCAACAGCGTCATCGAGGGAAGGAGAGCAGGCGGCGCTTCGCAGCGCGTGCCGTCGTCCTCGATCGCACGCGTCCTCTGCGCACGAGCCGCGCGTGTTTCGCAACACCTCGCGGAGCCGTGCGAGGGGGTCGGGCTCTCTTTGCGGCCACTATGGCCGTTGAGGGAGCCCACCGCCCGACCAGCTGCGCCACAGCTGTTGCGAGACCGGCGTGCACTGCACAGGCCTCCGCGCCCCGGGGACCCACGCGCCAGCGCCGCCGGACACCGTCTCTCCATCGCGTCGACGTAGGCATCGAGCCACGCCTGCACCTGCTCGCGCGTCACGACTACGCCCGGCAGTCGGCGCACTCGCCGTGGAGCACGATCTCGTGCTCGGCCACGGCGAAGGCGACGCGGTCGGCGAGGCGGTCGACGGCGCGCTCGAGGTCGTCGTCGGCGAAGGGCTGCACGTCGCCGCAGCGATCGCAGACCATGTGGTGATGGTGGTGGCCGTCGGGGCGGGCGGCCTCGTAGCGGGTCGAGCCCTGGCCGACCTCGACGCGTGTGACCAGCGCGAGGCCGACGAGCTCGTCGAGCACGCGGTAGACCGAGGCGCGGGCGACGCCGCGGCCGTCGGCGCGCAGAGCGTCCTCGATGTCGTAGGCGCTCAGGGCGCAGGCCTGACGGTCGAGCAGCGCGATGACCGCGGCGCGGGCGCCGCCGCGGCGGAAGCCGGCCTCGGTCAGGCGGCGGTCGGCGTGCTCGGCCCACGACTGCATCGCTCGCGATGGTAGCGCCGATGAGAACGGTTCTCACGGACCACCTCATATGCTCCCGGCCTGGCGGACGGGGAACTCATCCTGATCGCCGGCGCGCTGCTGGCCGCCGGCCTGCTCGCCTCGCTCGTCGCGGGGCGCCTGCGCGTGCCCGGCCTGCTGCTCTTCCTCTTCCTGGGCATGGCCATCGGCTCCGACGGTCTGGGCTGGATCGACTTCAGCGACTACCGGCTCGCGCGCCGGATCGGGATCATCGCGCTGGCCCTGATCCTCTTCGAGGGCGGCCTGACCTCGGGGCTGCTCGAGATCCGCCCCGTGCTGACACCGGCGCTCAGCCTGGCGCTCGTGGGCACGATCGTCACCGCGGCGGTCACGGGCTTCGCTGCCGTGTGGCTCTTCGACCTCTCGACGCTCGACGGGCTGCTGCTCGGATCGGTGCTGGCCGCCACCGACGGCGCGGCGATCTTCGCGCTGCTGCGGGGGTCCACGCTCAAGCGCCGCCTCGCGACGACGCTCGAGGGCGAGTCGGGCTTCAACGACCCGGTGGCGATCCTGCTCGTGCTCGGCTTCATCGAATGGCTGCAGCACGACGACTACGGGATCGCCGACATGGCGCTGCTCTTCGTCCGCCAGCTCGGCATCGGCCTCGCGATCGGCCTCTTGGTGGGGGTCGCCGCCGCGTGGACGCTGCGGCGCGTGACCCTGGCCACCGCGGGCCTGTACCCGGTGGCCACGCTCGCCGTCGCCGCGCTGGCCTTCGGCGGCGCCGACGCGCTGCACGGGTCGGGCTTCCTCGCCGTCTACCTCGCCGGGCTCGCGCTCGGCACGGCGGGCATCCCGGCCCAGCAGACCGTGACCTCCTTCCATCAGGGCCTCGCGTGGGTCGGCCAGGTGGCGATGTTCGTCGCGCTCGGGCTGCTCGTCTTCCCGAGCCGCCTGGACGACGTGGCCCTGCGCGGGACCGTGCTCGCGCTCGTGCTCGTCTTCGTCTCGCGCCCGGTCGCGGTCGCGGTGGCGACCCTGCCGATGCGCTTCACGTGGCCCGAGCGCGCCGTGCTGTCGGGCGCCGGCCTGCGCGGCGCCGTGCCCATGGTCCTCGCCACCTTCCCGGTCATCGACGGGGTGAGCGGGAGCACGCGGCTCTTCGACGTCGTCTTCTTCGCCGTGCTGCTCTCGACGCTCATCCAGGGCACGACGTTCGAGCCGGTGGCCCGCTGGCTCGGCGCCACCACCGACGAGCCCGCGCTGCCGCGTCCGCTGGCCGAGGCGGGGACGATCAGGCGCCTGGGCGCGGAGGTGCTCGAGTACCCCGTCGCCGAGGACGACGCGGTGGTCGGCGCGCGCGTGCGCGACCTCGGGCTGCCGCGCGAGGCGGTGGTCAACGTCATCGTGCGCGACCGCGAGGCGATCCCGCCGCGCGGCTCGACCGTCCTGCGCGCCGGCGATCGCCTGCACGTCCTGCTGCGCTCGGAGCTCTCGCGCGACGTGCACAAGATCGTCGAGCGCTGGCGCAAGGGGCCGATCGGGCCGCCGCCGCGGCCGGCGCGGCTCATGGCGGGGCGCCGACCCACCTTCACGGTCGCGCCGCTCGGCCAGGTCCCGCTGGAGGGCGACGCCACGCGCCCGCGCGCGGTCGCCGGCACCGAGGTGGTCGCTCAGCTGCGCGTGCGCCGCGACGTTCCCGGATGCCTCGTCGCCCTGGAGGACGGGCGCTACGCGATGGTCGGCCCGCTGGTGGCAGTCGGCGCGCGCCAGCTCCTGTCGAGCTGGGCGATGCGGCGGCTGCGCCGCCTGCCGGCCGACGACTCCGAGCGGGCGTGGCTGCAGAACGTCATCGGGGCGCTGGCCGCCGACCTGCACGAGTGACGGTCAGCCGTGGTGCAAGGCGCCGTGCGCGCGGGAGGACAGCACCGCACCCCGCCGAACCGCACGGCCATGCACAACCGCCAGCTCCATGGCGCCCTGGCCGGCTTCGTCGAGGAGGCCGCCTGGCAGCTCGCCGCCGAGACCGCGGACGGCGCCGAGATCCCCTTCGAGGTCGTGCGCGGCGGCCGCCGCGACAGCCCGCTGTACTGCTACCGCCCGCTGACGGCGGACTTCATCGAGCAGCGCGTCGGCCTGCTCTCGCGGCTGCCGAGCTTCCTGCCCGCTGTGCACGCGCTGTCGGGGCTCGGCCGGCTGGGCGACTACCTCGAGTCGCGCGGCGAGCGCGGCTACCCCGCCGAGCCGCGCGCCCGGGCGGAGTTCGCCCTGCGCGTCTTCCTCAGCCGCGTCTTCGAGGAGTCCACGGACTTCGCCCTGAGTCCCGAGCGCCTCGAGCGCGCCTACGCCGAGGTCGAGTCCGCCCTCTACGACGGGCGCACCGAGACCGTGGTCATCGCGCCGCTGCTCGGGGTCGAGATCGCCTCGCCCGAGGTGGCGCTCGGCGAGGGGCTGACCCTCGTCCAAGGCGATGCGTTCCCCGAGGACGCGCCGTCGGACGCCCTGTGGGCACCCGGCGCACGCCGCCCTCACCTGCTGGTCGTCGTGCGCTGGGAGGCGGCCGCCGGCGACACGACCCCGGTCGCCCACGCCCGCGTGCGCCTGCGCCGGCTGCTCACCGCGCTGCGCCTCTACGACGGCGCGAGCGTCGGCTTCGGGCCGCTGGCCTGGACGCGAACCGGCGGCTCGCCGTGGCAGCCCTTCGCGCTCGGCGCCCTCGGCCGGCGCGGCGAGGAGCCGATCGTCGTCGGCCCCGACCAGGAGGACGAGCTGCGCGCCTTCTGCTCGCTCATCGCGCGGCGCACGCCGCGCAGCGGCGAGCTCGCCTGGGCGCTGCGCCGCTACGAGATGGCGTGCGAGCGCGCGATCCCCGGCGAGGCGCTGACCGACGTGCTGCTCGCGCTGCGCGCGCTCATCGAGCCCGAAGGGCCGGCCTCCGGGCGCCTGGCCGGCCGGCTGGGCGCCCTGTGCGCGCTGCCCGACGAGCGCGCCGCGCTGACCGCGCGCGTGGCCCACACGATCGCCCTCGAACGGGCGCTCATCGGCGGCCTGGCGGTCGATCCCGAGATCGACGCGCTCACGGCGGAGCTGGCGGGCCACCTGCGTGCGCTGCTGCGCGACGTGCTCTGCGGCCACCTCGACTCCGACCTGCGCAGCGTCGCCGAGGACATCATCGGCCAGGACGCCGCGGGGGCCGAGCAGGCCACGCTCGCGTAGCCTGAGGGCACGTCCTCCGACGGCCTGCACATCCGAAGGGTCCACCTGCGCGTCTCCGACCTGGCGCGCGCCACGGCGTTCTACGACGCGATCGTCGGGCCGCCCGTGGGCGACCTGCTCGAGCTGCGCCAGAGCGAGGCGCCCGGCCCGGCGCCGCAACGCGCCACGGGCCTCTTCCACACCGCCTTCCTGTACCCGACGCGCGGCCAGCTCGGCGCGGCGCTGCTGCGGGTGGCCAGCGAGCGGGCCGCCTTCAGCGGGGCCAGCGACCATCTCGTCTCCGAGGCGCTGTACCTCGACGACCCCGACGCGCTGGGCATCGAGCTCTACCGCGACCGCCCGCGCGACACATGGCCGGCGCCCGACCCCGGCGAGCGCATCAAGATGGACACGCTGCCGCTGGACCTCAACGCGCTGGCCGCGGAGGCCGAGGGCGACGCGACCGGCGTGCGCATCGGCCACGTCCACCTGAAGGTCGCCGACGTCGAGGCGGCCGTGGCGTTCTGGACGCAGGAGGTCGGCCTCGAGCTCATGACGGGCTGGGCCGGCCAGGCCGCCTTCCTGGCCGCCGACGGCTACCACCACCACATCGGCGCCAATGCGTGGTACTCGCTCGGCGCCGATCCCGAGCCGCCCGAGGGGCCCGGCCTCGACGCCGTCGTGCTCGGCGGCACCGGGCGCTCGGAGGAGCTGCGCACGCCCGACGGGGTGCGCGTCGTGCTCGAGCCCTGAGCGGCCTAGCGCGGTCGCAGCCCGAGGACGAGGCGCTCGACCGCGCCGGCCACGAGGCCGTCGAGCGCGGCGTCGTCGAGCATGCCGGCGTTGGCGATGCTCGCGAGGCCCTGCACGGTGGCCCACGCCACGGTGGCGACCGCCTCGGGGTCGCCCGGGACCACGGCGCCCGACGCCTGGCCGTCGGTGATGAGCGCCAGCGGCGCTGCGAAGGCCGCCTCGCCGGCGGCGCGCAGGCTGTCGGCCGCGTCGGGGCGGTGCTTGTTCGCGAACATCAGCTCGAGCAGGGCTGCGTGGCGGGTGGCGAAGCGCACGTAGGCGCCGGCCAGCGCGGCCAGCCGGGCCTCGAAATCCTCGCCGGCGCCGTCGATGGCCGCGCGCAGCTCGTGCCCGAGGCGCTCGAAGCCGTCCTGCGCGAGGGCGTCGAGGAGCGCCTGCTTGTCGGCGAAGTGGCGGCGGGGGGCGGCGTGGCTGACGCCGGCCTGGCGCGCGAGGTCGCGCAGGGAGAGCTGAGCGAGGCCGCCCTCGCTCAGCGCCCGCTCGGCGCACGAGAGGAGCTCGGTGCGCAGGTTGCCGTGGTGGTAGGGGCGTTGGGTGGTGGCCGACATGCGGGAGCGAGTCTAGCGACTATATGTAGGCATTGACAGCATTGTTGTCACCAGCTACTTTGACGGACATGACCTCCTCCGCCAAATGGACCGCACAGGATCTTCCCCGCCTCGATGGACGCACCTTCGTCGTCACCGGCGCCAACAGCGGCATCGGCTTCGCCGCCGCTCGTGAGCTCGGCCGCGCCGGCGCGCACGTCGTCCTCGCCGTCCGCGATCTCGCCAGGGGCGAGGCGGCCGCGGCCGCCATCGAGGGCGAGACCGAGGTGCGCCAGCTCGACCTCGCCGACCTCGCCTCCGTCCACGCCTTCGCCGACGCGTGGGAGGGCGACCTCGACGTCCTCGTCAACAACGCCGGCGTGATGGCCGTGCCCGAGCAGCGCACCAAGGACGGCTTCGAGATGCAGCTCGGCACGAACCACCTCGGCCACTTCGCGCTGACCAACCTCCTGCTGCCCCACGTGCGCGATCGCGTGGTCGTCGTCGCCTCGGGCGCGCACCGCATCGGGTCGATCCACCTCGACGACCTCAACTGGGAGCGCCACGGCTACTCGCGCTGGCGCGCCTACGGACAGTCCAAGCTCGCCAACCTGCTCTTCATGTCAGAGCTCCAGCGCCGCCTCGACGAGGCGGGGTCGAGCATCCGCGTGACCGGCGCGCACCCCGGCTACGCGGCGACCAACCTCCAGCACCGCACCGAGAACGTGGTGCAGAACGCGATCATGGCCATCGGCAACCGCGTCATCGCCCAGAGCGAGGAGATGGGCGCGCTGCCCACGCTCTTCGCGGCGACCCAGGACCTGCCCGGCGACAGCTACGTCGGCCCTGACAGCCTGGGCGAGCAGCGCGGGCACCCGAAGGTCGTGGGCCGCAGCGGCGCCGCGCGCGACGAGGAGACCGCGCGCCGGCTGTGGGAGCTCTCCGAGGAGCTCACCGGCGTCGCGTTCCCGCTGAGCCCGGCGGTCGCGTAAGCCCAGACGCCCGAGGTATTTCCACGGCGCCGGGCGGCTCCATGAGTCATGCCCGACGTCATGGCAGTGCTCTGGATCGCACTGGAACACGCAGAGCTCGGCCCGATGGCGATCGCGTACGAGACCGGGCAGGGTGACCTCGGTGCAGGGGTCGCGAGACGCGATGGCGTGGGCGGTCCGCTGGACGGGGATGACCTGCGGACCGCCCGTTGCGCCGCCCTGCGCGACTACCGCCGCTTCGCGGACCTGAAGTAGCCGGTGGCTCGGGTGAGTGCGTCCGCGTCGGCGTCTCGCGGCGCTGCGCGGCCAACTGCTCATCGAGGGGAAGGAGCGCACCGGCGGTTCGCGGCGCGAGCGGCCGTCGAGGGGGTGGGCTCTCGATCAGCGCGCGCCGTTGGTGCCACGAACCGCAGCGTCCTGTTGCAGACATGCTCGAGGCGCAGGCTCCGCACGCGGAGCGGTGGGCGCTGCGACCACTGCCACTCCCTTTCCCTCGGTGATGCTGTAAGCGCCGCGCCCGCAGCAGACGCCGGCGGACGACCGCAGCGGCGCTAGCGGCCCCGCAGCACGGCCATCGCCGCGTTGCGCCCCGGCACGCCGCTGACCCCGCCGCCGCGGCGCGCGCCGGCGCCGCAGACGAGCACGCGCGGGTCGTCGGTCTCCACGCCCCAGGTGCCGACCTCGGCCTCGGTCTCCGCGAAGGGCCAGCTGAGGTCGCGGTGGAAGATGTTGCCGCCCGGCAGCCCGAGCTCGGCCTCGAGGTCGAGCGGGGTGCGCGCCTCGATGCACGGGCGACCCTCCGGGTCGCGCCACACGCAATCGAGGACGGGCTCGGCGAGCACGCTGTCCAGCGAGGCGAGGGTGGCCTCGAGCGCGCGCTCGCGCGCCCCGTCGTTGTCGGCCGCGAACAGGCGCGTGGGCAGGTGCAGCGCGAAGCACGTCAGCGTCTGGGCGCCCGCGGCCTGCAGCTCGGGCCCGAGGATGCTCGGATCGGTGAGCGAGTGGCAGTAGATCTCGCACGGCACGACGTCGGGCAGCGCGCCCGCCGCGGCCTGCGCGCGAGCGCGCTCGAGCTGGTCGTAGCCCTCGTTGACGTGGAAGGTGCCGGCGAAGGCGTCGGTCGGGTCGACGGCGCGGTCGCGCAGCCGCGGCAGCCGCGCGAGCAGCAGGTTGACCTTCAGCTGCGCGCCCTCGGGCGACGTGCCCGACGGCGCGCGACCGCGCAGGCGATCGAGCACGGCGGGGGCGACGTTGGCCAGGACGTGGCCGCCCACGGCGAGCTGCTCACCGCCCCCGCCCGCGTCGACGAAGCGCACCGCGACGCCGGCGGGGCCCGCATCGATCGAGGTCACCTCGGCGCCGCAGCGCAGCTCGGCCCCCGCGGCCCGCGCCGCCGCCTCGAGCTCGGCGGTGACCGCGCCCATGCCGCCCATGGGCACGTCCCAGTGCCCGCTGCCGTTGCCGATCACGTGGTAGAGGAAGCAGCGGTTCTGGCGCAGGTCGGCGTCGTGCGCGCCCGCGAAGGTCCCGATGAGCGCGTCGGTGAGCGCGATCCCGCGCAGCGTGTCGTCGTCGAGGCAGTCCTCGATGAGCTCGCCGATGGGGCGCTCGACGAGCGCCGCCCACGCCGCGTCGTCACCGACGAGCGCGCGCAGCTCGGCGGCCGGGCGCAGCGGCTCGGTCATCGTCGGCCACAGCGCGCGGGCCGCGCGGGCGCAGGTCGCGTACAGGCGCTCCCAGCCCTCGATCGCCGCCGGATCGCCGGCGGCGGCCCCGAGCGAGGCCGCGGTGCGCTCGCGGTCCTCGGCGTCGACCAGCACCCCGCGCGCCGGGTCGGCCGGCAGCGGCGTGTAGGACGAGATCCGCCGCCGGCCCAGCCTGACCTGCAGGCCGAGCTCGTCGACGATCCTCTGCGGCAGCAGGCTCACGAGGTAGGCGTAGCGCGACAGGCGCGCGTCGACCCCGGGCCACGGGCGCTCCGAGACGGCCGCCCCGCCGAGGTGGTCGCGGCGCTCGAGGACCAGCACCGAGCGCCCGGCGCGCGCCAGGTAGGCGGCGGCGACGAGGCCGTTGTGCCCGCCGCCGACGATCACGGCGTCGTGTCGCGAGTCGCGCGCCATCAGTCGGCGAACAGGTGCCTGTGGATGGCCACGAGGCCGTCGACGTCGTGCACGTCGCCGTCGAGCTGGGGGATGACGATCGGGTCCTGCTCGCCCGTCTCGACGCGCAGGTGCTCGATCGCGGCTTCGTCGCGCTCGGCCAGCGCGCGCTCCTCGGCGTAGGCGCGCGCGACCTTGCCCGCGAGCTTCGCGTCGCCGCCCAGCGCGGCGGTCAGCGCCTCGACGTCGGCCTCGGGCGGGCCGCCGTCGAGCGGGTGCACGCGGTTGACGACGAGGCCGCCGAACGGCATGCCGTGATCGTGGAGCTTGCCCGCGAAGAAGATCGCCTCCTGCACCGGCTCGCGCTCGGGCGAGGTGATGACGATGAACGTCGTCGCCTCGTCGGTCAGCAGCGCCTTGACGCCCGCGGCGCGCTCCTTGAAGCCGTCGACGAGGCCGCCCAGGGCGCGGAAGAAGACGCTGAGGTCGTCGAGCAGGTCCACGCCGGTCAGGCGCTTGAGGACCGAGAAGACGACGCTCGTGCCGCGACCGACGACCTTCGCGGCCAGGCCGGTCGGCGCCAGGAACACGCGCAGCGCGCGACCCTCGAGGAAGCCGGTCAGGCGGTCGGGCGCGTCGAGGAAGTCCAGCGCGTTGCGCGAGGGCGGCGTGTCGAGGACGACGACGTCGAAGCGTCCGGAGCGGTCGAGCTCGTAGAGCTTGGCCACCGCGGTGAACTCCTGCGAGCCCGCGACCGCCCCGGAGAGCTGCTGGTAGATGCGGTTGGAGAGGACCTCGTCGCGCGTGCGCTCGTCGGGCGCGAGGCGCTCGACGAGCTCGTCGAAGGTGCGCTTGGCGTCGAGCATCATCGCCCACAGCTCGCCGCGCACCTCGATGCCGTGGCCGGCGAGGCGCGCGGGGTCCACGAGGTGCGGCTCGTTGCCGAGCTCGTCGACGCCCAGCGCGTTGGCCAGCCGGCGCGCGGGGTCGATGGTGACGACGGCGACGCGCGCGCCCTCGGCGGCGAGGCCCATGGCCAGGGCGGCCGACGTCGTCGTCTTGCCCACGCCGCCCGAGCCCGCGCAGACGACGATGCGCTTGCCGGCCAGGCGCGCCCTCACAGCGAGCGCTCCAGCGCGCGCGCCAGGCGTGCGAGCCGCGCGGCGCCGTCCTCGAACGCGAACGGCAGCGTGGCCACGGGGGCGCGTGCGCCGCGGCGCAGGCGCTGCAGCTGGCCGCGCTGGGCGCGGGCGCGGGCGTGGGCGTGGCGCGCGGCGCGGACCTCCGGACCGTCGGGTGCCCCCGCGAGCGCGCGCATGTCGGCGGCGCCGAAGCGCTGGGCGAGCATGCCGTTGCACACGACCAGGTCGACCTCGAGGCCGATGTCGTCGCGCAGCGCGTCCTGCAGGGCGAGCGTCTCGTTGACCGGCATCTCCTCGGGCCGGGCCACCGCGACGACGCCCGTCCGTTCCGGGTCGGAGACCATCGCGTCGATCGTACGGCCCTGGCGGGCGATGCGGCCCACGCGGGCGGCCTGGGCGAAGGTCCGCGGCGCGCTCAGCACGGCGACGCCGTGGCCGGTCGCGGGCGCGTCGAGGACGACGAGGTCGTAGGGCTGGGCGCCGGGCGTGCGGCGGTCGTCCTGCGCGAGCTCCCACACCTTGCCGACCGTCAGCAGCTCGCGCATGCCCGGCGTGGCCGCGGCGAGGTAGCTGAAGGCGCGGCTCGAGCCCAGCAGCTCGGCCAGCGCCGCCGGCAGCTGATCGGCGAGGTAGAGCTCCATCGCGTGCTCGGGGTCGATCGAGAGGTGGTACAGGCCGGGCGCGAGCTCCTCCTCGTGCATGCCCTCGCCGCCCAGCGCGCGGGAGACGTCGTCGCGGCGCGCGACCTCGGCGACGATCGTGCGCAGCCCGCGGCCGGCGGCGACGAGCCCGAGCGCGGCGGCGACGGTCGACTTGCCGACCCCGCCCTTGCCGGTGACGACGACCAGCTGACGGCCCAGCAGGGCAGCGCTCAGACCTCGCCCTCCCAGTAGTCATCGGCCAGCTCGACCCGCACCAGGACGCGGCCCAGCCACGCCTTCTTCGAGCGCGGGTAGTAGACGATCTCGCCGGTGTCGCGCGTGCCGTAGGCCAGGTAGGTCAGGCCCTGCTCGCCGGCGCGCAGGGCGTGCGCCAGGCGCATCCCCGCCGGGCACGACACGCAGTGGCCGGGGCGCAGCGCGTGCTCCTCGGCGAGGGCGCCCTGGTTGTCGTAGAGCTCGAGCGTGCCCGCGCCGTCGAGGACGACGAAGAGCTCGTGCTCGGCCGCGTGCCAGTGGGGCGGGCAGTTCAGCGCCCCGGGGGCGACGACGACGTGGCGCAGCCCGCTGCGCACCGAGCCGGCGGCGCGGGCGACGTCGCGCTCGCTGGTGTCGACCTCGCCGACGCGGTCGGTCTCGGACTCCACGTCCTCCAGCGCGACGCTGCAGGGCGGGCGCGGCGTGGGTCTCGGCAGGTCGAGGGGGCCGGCGGCGGCCTCGCGCTCGAGCGGGTCGTCGTGGGAGGCCTCGAGCCACACCTCGCCGCGGCGCACCATGCCCGCCCGCGGCAGGCGCACGAGCGCAGGGGCGTGGTTCTCGCCGTAGGCGAGCACGGACAGCCCGTCGTCGCCCGCGATCACGGTGTGCAGCGGGCCGCCGGCGAGGTAGACGAGCGTGTCGCCGGGGCCGATCTCGTGGACGGCGCCGTCGTTCCACGCGAGGCCCGAGCCGGTGAGGACGAAGAAGATCTCCTCCTCGGAGGTGTGCTGGTGCACGGGCCCGGGGCGGCAGCCGGGCTCGATGTCGATGCGCGCCACGCCGACCGCGGTCGCGCCCGCCGCCGCCCCCAGCCGGCGGAAGGTCGCGCGCATCTCGCCGACGTCGCGGACCTCGGGCTCGACGTCGTCCCAGTGCGCGAGCGTCATGCCTCACCGTCCCAGTACTCGACCTGCTGGATGAGGAAGCGCGCCCTGATCCCGCGCAGCCCGACCTTGCCCGAGCGCGGGAAGAAGACGATGTCGTTGGGCTCGCGGGTGCCGAAGGCCAGCAGCGTCAGCGGCGCGTCGCCGGCGCGGAAGGCGTGCGCGCACGCCGGTGCCGGGCGGGCGGGCGACGACGCTGCCCGCGCGCACCGGGTGCTCCTCGTCGCCGAGCAGCAGCGTCCCGTCGCCGTCGAGCACGAAGAAGATCTCCTCCTCGGCCGCGTGGCAGTGCGGCGGGCCGCTGAGCGCGCCCGGCGCCACCACGAGGTGGCCGACGCCGGTGCGCGTCGACCCGAGCACGTCGCCGAGGTCGCGGCGCACGGCCACCACGTCGCCCCCGCCCGGTGAAGTCCTCGGCCGGGACGTCGTCGAGCGCGACGATGCGTCGGCGGGCGCTCCGTCTCGGGCTCGGGCACGTCGAGCGGGCCGGCCGCCTCCTCGGCCTCGAAGGGGTTGGGCCCGTCGTGGGGCAGCCAGTGCGGCCCGTTCCACCACGCCCGCGCCCGCGGCAGCCAGGTCAGGCCGGTGTCCGAGCCGCCGCTGAAGGCGAGCACGTCGAGGCCGTCGCCGGCGCCGAGGATCGTGTGCGCCTCGGCGCCGGGGCGGTGCAGGATGCAGTCGCCGGCGCGCACGGGGTACGCGCGCCCGTCCTGCCAGCTGAGGCCCTCGCCGTCGAGGACGTAGAAGAGCTCCTCCTCGTCGGCGTGCACGTGGACCGGCATGGCGCGCTCGCCCGGGGCGATCCGGTAGCGGCTGAGCCCGGCGCGATGCCGCGCCGGCCGCGGCGCCCAGGCGCCAGCGCGTCCCGCGCAGCTGCGTGCCGTCGATGACGCGGGGCTCGACCTCGTCGAAGTGGACGACCATCCGGCGCGTCAGCCTAGCCGTCGGCGCCTGGGCTCCCCTCGATCGTGATCGGCTCGATCTCGTCCCAGTGGGTGACCGTCCGACGCGCGCTGCTAGTCATCCCGCGCGCGTGAAGGATTCGCCCATGGCCGGGCGAATACGGCGCTGACATGGATCAGGCACCCCATAAGCCGAAGGTCATCGCGTTCGCGAACCAGAAGGGCGGCGTCGCCAAGACGACGACGGCGCTCAACCTGGCCGTCGCGTTCATGGAGAAGGGGTTCCGCGTCCTCTGCGTCGACATGGATCCGCAGGGCAACCTGACGATGTCGCAGGGGATCGACCCCGACACCCTCGACAAGTCGATGTACGACGTGCTCGTGCATCAGACCTCGATCCGCGAGGTGGTGCGCAAGCGCGAGGTCGACGTGGCCTGCGCGTCGATCGACCTCGCCGGCGCCGAGATCGCGATGAGCACCATGATCGGCCGCGAGCGCTCGCTCGAGAAGGCGATCAAGCTGGTCGCCGAGGACTACGACTTCGTCTGCATCGACACGCCGCCCAGCCTCGGGCTGCTGACCATCAACGCGCTGACGGCCGCCGACAAGGTCATCGTGCCCGTCCAGTGCGAGTACCTGTCGATGCGCGGCCTGATCCAGCTGCAGAACACGCTTCAGATGATCCGCGAGAACCTGAACCCCGACGTCGAGATCGAGGGCATCCTGCCCACGCTGATGGACACGCGGACGGTTCACGCCAAGGAGGCGATCGAGATCCTCGAGGAGAACTTCGGGGACCGCGTCTTCGCCTCGCGCATCAAGAAGACCGTCCGCTTCGCGGAAGCCCCTGTGAAAGGCATGTCGGTGCTCAAGTACGATCCGGACGGGATGGCCGCCCAGTCCTATCGCGATCTCGCGAAGGAGGTTCTCGCCAATGGCAAGCGGTAAGCGCGCGAGCATGAGGGAGGGGCCGCTCGCGGACCTGTTCCGCAAGACCGAGCAGGCGGCCGAGCAGGCCGAGACTCCGCCCCCGGAGGCCGACGAGGGTCGCGTCCCCGCGCCCTCCACGCCGGCCGGCCAGGAGCGCCGCGCGCCAGAGCCGCCGCCACCGCACCCGCGCGAGACCGGCTACCCGCATCCGTCGCTGGGCGCGACGCCCGACGCGCCGCCGGCGCCCGAGCCGCACGTGCCCACGCCGCAGGAGCGCCTGCGCCACGCCTTCAGCGCGGACATCCCCGACAACATCCTCCAGCCGCCTGCGCCCCGGCAGGACCCCGGCCGCGATCCGTACTCGCGCGTCGCCGACGAGCCGACGCCGTGGGGCACCGCCAAGCCGGTCGGCCAGCCCGTGCTGCGCGTCGTCGGCGTCGGCGGGGCCGGCGTCAACGCCGTCAACCGCATGGTCGAGGCCCAGGTCGAGGGCGTCGAGTTCCTGGCCATCAACACCGACCTGCAGTCGCTGCAGCAGTCGACGGCCGACGTCACGCTGCACATCGGCCCGCAGGTCACCCGCGGGCTCGGCGCCGGCTCGAACCCCGATCTCGGGCGCCAGTCCGCGATGGAGGAGTACGACCGCATCAAGGCGCTGCTCAAGGGCTCGGACATGGTCTTCATCGCCGCCGGTGCCGGCGGCGGGACGGGCACCGGCGCGGCGCCGATCGTCGCGCGCATCGCCCGCGAGCTGGGCGCGCTGACCGTCGGCATCGTGACCAAGCCGTTCGGCTTCGAGGGCAACCGCCGCTCCGCGGCCGCCGACATGGGCGTGCAGGCGCTGGCCGACGAGGTCGACACCCTCATCGTCGTGCCCAACAACAAGCTGCTCAGCGTGCTCGACAAGCAGACGTCGATGGTCGACGCCTTCCGCGTGGCCGACGACGTCCTGCGCCAGGGCGTGCAGGGCATCAGCGACCTCGTCACCCTGCCCGGGCTCATCAACCTCGACTTCGCCGACGTGCGCACGATCATGTCCGAGGCGGGCAACGCGCTGCTGGGCATCGGCATGGGCCACGGCGAGGAGCGCGCCGTCGAGGCGGCGCGGGCCGCCACCGAGTCGCCCCTGCTGGAGACCTCGATGGAGGGCGCGCGCAAGATCCTGCTCTCGATCACCGGCGGGCCGGATCTCTCCCTGTGGGAGATCAACGAGGCGGCCAAGGCCGTCAGCGAGGCCGCGCACCCCGACGCGAACATCATCTTCGGCGCCATGGTCGACGAGAAGCTCGGCTCGGAGGTGTGGGTCACCGTGGTGGCCACCGGCTACACCGAGGCTCGCGTGCGCCCCGCGCGCCGCGACTTCGAGGAGCCGCGCGGCGAGGTCCGCGTCGAGCGCCGCTCGCGCCCGACGACGACGCGCCAGACCGGGCTCGGCGTCCACGAGTTGGACGTCCCGGAGTTCATCCCAAGAGGCTGACCTGGCGGCTCGCCGCCAGGACAGCCATCCGGGGCCGGGCTGACCGAGGACCGCTACGAGCTGCCGCCGGCGCGCCTGGAGCGCTGGCTGGATCGCTGGGCGGAGCGCCACGAGAACATCGCGTGGACGTCGGTCGGCGAGCGCGACGTGGCCTTCGTCGGCGCCGACGGCGAGCGCGTGGTGTGCGAGCCGCCGTTCCCGCCGCTCGACGCCGCCGTCCGCGGCGAGCGGGCCGGCTACGAGCCCGGCCCGCTGCTCGACCACGTCTCGCGCGAGCGGACGGTCGGCGTGCTCCTCGTGCGCCTCGGCGGCCACGCCGCCGGCGTCTTCACGGGCGAGCAGCTGACGGACTCGAAGGTCGGCAGCCGCCTCGTGCACGGCCGTCATCGCAAGGGCGGCTCGAGCTCGGGGCGCTTCGCGCGCCGCCGCGAGGGCGAGGCGCGCGCGGCGCTGCAGGCGGCGGCCGACGTCGCCGTGCGGGTGCTCGTGCCGGCCATCGATCGCCTCGACGCCGTCGTGCTCGGCGGCGACCGCCGCGCGCTCGACGAGGTGATGGGCGACCAGCGCCTGGCGCCGCTGCGCCCGCTCGTCGCCGAGCGCGTGATCGACGTGCCCGATCCGCGCCTGGCCGTCCTGCGCGACACGCCGCAGCTCTTCCTGGCCACGATCGTGCGGCCCTCTGGCAGGATCCGAGCGTGAATCGGTCCCGCCCACCCGGCATGGTGGCGGCCGGGCATCCGCTGACGGCGGAGGCCGGCGCGCGCATCCTGCGCGAGGGAGGCAACGCGGTCGACGCCGCGGTCGGCGCCGTGCTCGCGTCCTGGGTGGCCGAGCCGCTGCTGACCGGACCGGGCGCCGGCGGCTACCTGCTCGTGGCCGGCGCGGGCGAGGAGCCGACGCTGCTGGACTTCTTCGTCGAGGCCCCCGGCCGCGGCGCCGACCCCTCCACGCGCGCCGACCTGCTGGCCTGCGAGGTGTCCTTCGGCGACGCCGTGCAGGTCTTCAACTGCGGGGCCTCGTCGTGCGGCACCTACGGGATGACCGCCGGCCTGGCGGCCGCGCTCGAGCGCTGGGGCTCGCTCGACGTCGCCGCGCTCGCGGCGCCGGCGGCCGCCATGGCCCGCGAGGGCGTCGCGCTCAACGCCGCGCAGGCCTACGTCTTCGAGATCCTCGAGCCGATCCTCGTCTCCACGGCGGAGTCGCGCGCGGCGTTCGCGCCCGACGGCCGCTCGCTGCGCGAGGGCGACGTCTTCCGCTCGCCCGAGCTGGCCGAGACGATCGAGCGCTTCGGCGCCGACGGGCGCGGCGCCGTTCTACACGGGCGACCTCGCCGACGCCGTGGTCGACTGGGTGAGCGCCGGCGGCGGCCAGCTGACGCGGGCCGACCTCGCCGCCTACGAGCCCGCCGAGCGCGCGCCGGTGCGCGCGACCTACCGCGGGCGCACGGTCTTGACCAACCCGCCGCCGTCGGCCGGCGGGACGCTCCTGGCGCTCGCCATGGCGCGCCTGGACGAGCGCTCGGAGGGCGCGCCGTCGGCCGTCGACATCGTCGCCGTCATGGAGGAGGCCCAGGCGCTGCGCACGCCGGCCTTCGTCGAGGGGCTCGTCGAGCCCGGCTTCGCCGATCGCCTGCTCGCCTCGCGCCTGGGCTCGACGACGCACATCTCGGTCCTCGACGGCGACGGCCGCGCGTGCTCGGTGACGTGCACGAACGGCGAGGGCTCGGGCCTGGTCGTGCCCGGCACCGGCATCCACGTCAACAACGTCATGGGCGAGCAGGACCTCAATCCGCTGGGCTTCTTCACCTATCCGCCGGGACGGCGGATGCCGTCGATGATGGCTCCCACCGTGGTGCTGGGGACCGACGGCGAGGTCGAGCTCGTCCTCGGCAGCGCGGGCTCCAACCGCATCCGCTCGGCCATCCTGCAGGTCATCGTGAGCGTGGTCGACCACGGCCAGGAGGCCCGCGACGCGGTGCTCGCCCCGCGCGCGCACTTCGAGGACGACGTCGTCTACGTCGAGCCCGGGATCGACGTCGACGCGCTGCGTGCCGCCGGCCGCGAGGTCCTCGCCTTCCGCGACCGCAACCTGTTCTTCGGCGGCGTGCAGGCCGTCGAGCGCGACCGCGCCAGCGGCGCGCTCTCGGGCGCCGGCGACCCGCGGCGCGGCGGCGCCGCGGTGGCTGCGTGAGGCGCGCCGCCGCGACCGCGCTCGCGGCGCTCGCCGCGCTGGCGATCTGCGCCTGCGGCAGCGAGGCGCGCGACCTGTTCCTCGTCACCCGCAGCGGCGACGTCCCCGGCGCCCGGCTGACGCTGCGCATCACCGACGACGGCCGCGCCTCCTGCAACGGCAAGCCGCTGGTCGACATCACGAGCGCGCAGCTCATCGCGGCGCGCGAGACCGAGCGCGACCTCGGCAAGCCGGCCAAGGCGCAGCTGCGCCTGCCCCCGGGCCGCCAGTCGGTCTTCTCCTACCGCGTGCGCACGCAGGACGGCGGCGTCGCCTGGAGCGACGACTCGGCTCGCCAGCCGCCGGTCCTCTTCAAGCTGGCCCAGCTCACGCGCGACGTGGCCAAGGGCCCCTGTCACCTCGCGCGTTAGTTACGCCGGCGTCCGCTCTCCAACAGTCCCGTTTCCGGCACGGACGCCCGCGAAACACCGTTGGTAGACAACCAACAGAGGGAGAGACATGGCGGACAACAGAGGCGTCGCCTACATGGGCGCCGGTGAGGTCGAGGTTCAGTCGATCGACTTCCCGAAGCTCGAGTTGCAGGACGGCCCCGGGGTGCATCCCGACAACGTCGGGCGCAAGACCGAGCACGGGGTGATCCTCAAGATCGTCTCGACCAACATCTGCGGGTCCGACCAGCACATGGTCCGCGGGCGCACGACCGCTCCTGAGGGCCTCATCCTCGGCCACGAGATCACCGGCGAGGTGATCGAGACCGGGCGCGACGTCGAGTTCATCAAGAAGGGCGACCTCGTCTCGGTTCCCTTCAACATCGCCTGCGGGCGCTGTCGCAACTGCAAGGAGCAGGCGACCGGCATCTGCCTGAACACGAACCCCGACCGGCCCGGATCGGCCTACGGGTACGTGGACATGGGCGGCTGGGTCGGCGGCCAGGCGGAGTACGTGATGGTCCCGTACGCCGACTGGAACCTCCTGAAGTTCCCCGACAAGGACGCGGCGATGGAGAAGATCCTCGACCTGACGATGCTGTCGGACATCTTCCCGACGGGCTTCCACGGCGCGTACACCGCGGGCGTCGGGCCGGGGTCGACGGTCTACATCGCGGGCGCCGGGCCGGTGGGCCTCGCGGCCGCGCACTCGGCGCAGCTGCTGGGCGCCGCGGTCGTCTTCGTCGGCGACCTGATCCCCGAGCGCCTGGAGCAGGCGAAGTCGTTCGGCTGCGAGCCGATCGACGTCAGCAAGGGCGACCCCAAGGACCAGATCGAGCAGGTTCTCGGCGTGCCCGAGGTCGACGCCGCCGTCGACGCCGTCGGCTTCGAGGCCCGCGGCCACGGCAAGGACGCCGACCACGAGGCGCCCGCCACGGTCCTCAACTCGATCATGGACATCACCCGCGCGGGCGGCAAGCTCGGCATCCCGGGGCTCTACGTGACCGGCGATCCGGGCGCGGCCGACGACGCCGCGAAGGAGGGCTCGCTCTCGATCCGCATCGGCCTGGGCTGGGCGAAGTCGCACAGCTTCACGACGGGCCAGTGCCCGGTGATGAAGTACCACCGCGGCCTGATGCAGGCGATCCTCCACGACAAGGTGCAGATCGCCAAGGCGGTCAACGCGACCGTCATCTCCCTGGACGACGCCCCCAAGGGCTACCAGGACTTCGACAAGGGCGCGGCCAAGAAGTTCGTGCTCGATCCGCACGGGCTGGTCAAGCACTGAGAGGTGCACGCGTACGACCTCGCGGCCGTCAGGCCGCGGGGTCGTCGTGCCCGCCGCGGTCCCACGTCGCCTCGTAGCCCTGGGCCTGCAGCTTGGCCAGCAGGTCGAGCTGCACGGCCTCGGGGTCGTCGACGGGGCCGAGCAGGCGCAGGTCGGCGTCGATCTGCGTCGACCCCTGCGGGCCGCTGAAGACGATCTCGATGCGCCCCTCGGCGGGGCGCACGGTCGCGCGCGGGTAGAGCGAGGGCGCCGGCAGACCGGTGAGGCGGAGCACCGCTTGTAGCGTACGCCTCAAGGATTCCGCCGGTGCGCCGACCATCATCGGGCGATGGAGGATCTCCGCGCCGAGCTCGAAACGGCCACGGCCGCGCTGCGCGAGCACCTGGCCAGCTGGCCGTACGCCTACGCGATGGCCGGGGGCTGCCACGGCGGCGCCGAGCACCCGGCCCTGCGCGCCGTGCGCGACGAGGTCGATCGGCTGCGCACCCGCTGCGGCGACCTCCGGGCCCTCATCGCCGAGCACGGCTAGAGCGTCGTCCTGTTCACTGCGGGCGCTTGCGTGCTGCGCGGCCTCGTCCGCTGGCGCTTGTGGCGCTGCGCGGCGCTTAACAGCATCACCGAGGGGGAAGGAGGCTGGGAGCGGTTCGGGCGCGGGTCGTCGTCCTCGGGCGCGTGTGAGTTGGGCGTGCAATCGCGCGTGTTTCACAACACTCTTTGGAGACGCCCGGCGTCGAACGTCGGTCCTACCTTGTCCAGACGGGGCAAGACCGACGTTCGACCGCGGAGTCCCGGCGCGAGGCTGTTGTGGAAGGCGCGCGAAGTGCGCAGGGGCTCCGCGGCCGGGCGGGCGGGAGCCGCACGCTCTCGTGCAGCAGCGAAGGCCCCGACCACCGCCACCCTCCTTCCCCTCGATGCGGCAGTAAGCGCCGCGCAGCACACGAGACGCAGCGTGGACGACCGGCGATGCACCAGGTGAGGCCACCGAACTCCTGGAGTTCGTCGCTAGTCTCGTCCGCGATGGACGAGCTGCGCGAGCGCCTGGCCGAGATCGCCGACCTCGATCGCGTCAGCATGCTCATGGCCTGGGACCAGGAGGTGTGCATGCCGCCCGGCGGCGGCGAGGCGCGCGGGGAGATGCGCGCGACGGTCGGCCGCCTGGCCCACGAGCGCTTCACCGACGAGCGCGTCGGCGAGCTGCTGGCCGACGCGGCGCCGCGCGACGAGCTCGAGACCGACATCGTGCGCGTCGCCCGGCGCGACTACGACAAGGCCGTGCGCGTTCCCGGCGAGCTCGTGGCCGAGATGGCCCGCGCCGGCGTGGCCGCGCGCGGCGCGTGGATGCAGGCACGGGAGGACAACGACTTCGCGCCCTTCGCGCCCTTCCTGGAGCGCAACATCGAGCTGCGCCGGCGCTACAGCGCGTGCTTCCCCGAGGCCGAGCACCCCTACGACCCGCTGCTCGACGACTACGAGCCGGGCATGACCACGGCCGAGGTGCGCGAGGCGCTCCAGCGCCTGCGCGACGGCCTGGTCCCGCTCGTGGCCTCGGCGCCGGAGATCGACGACGCCCTGCTGCGCGTGGGCCCCTTCGCCGAGGCCGGGCAGCGCGCGCTGCTGGGCACCGTGCTGCGCGCGATCGGCGTCGACGAGGAGCAGTGGCGCCTCGACGAGGCGACCCACCCGTTCGAGGCGACGATCGCCATGACGGACGTGCGCCTGACGACCCGCTACGACGAGACCGACATCGACTCGCTGTACTCGTCGCTGCACGAGTTCGGGCACGGGCTCTACGAGCACCAGGTCGATCCCGCGCTCGAGCGCACGCCGCTCGCCGGCGGCGCGTCGAGTGCGTGGCACGAGTCGCAGAGCCGGCTGTGGGAGAACATGGTCGGGCGCTCGGGCGGCTTCTGGCGCTGGTGCCTGCCGCACGCGCAGGCGGCGCTCCCCGAGCGCTTCGGGGGCGTGACGTGGCAGGAGGTCCAGCGGGCCGCGAACGCGGTGCGCCCGAGCTTCATCCGCGTCAGCGCCGACGAGGTCACCTACGGCCTGCACGTCGCCCTGCGCTTCGAGCTCGAGCTGGCGCTCATCGAGGGCGACGTGGCGGTGGCCGATCTGCCCGCGGCGTGGAACGAGCGGATGCAGTGCCTACCTCGGCCTCGACGTGCCCGACGACGTGCACGGCGTGCTGCAGGACATCCACTGGGCCGAGGGCGCCTTCGGCTACTTCCCGACCTACGCGGTGGGCAACGTCATCGCCGGCCAGGTGTGGGCGCGCGTGACGGCCGAGCTGCCCGATCTCGACGAGCGCTTCGCGGCCGGCGAGTTCGCGCCGCTGCGCGAATGGCTGGCCGAGAACGTCCACCGCTTCGGCCGGCGCCATCTGACCACCGAGATGCTCGAGCGCGTCGTCGGCGGCGGCCTCGACCCCGCGCCCTACCTGGCCTACCTCGAGGCCAAGATCGATGCATCAGCACAGCTGATGTCGTGACCCAAGAAGGTCTGCTGGCGCTGATGGCTCGAGGCTGCGAGGCTCGGTGGCGATGACGCGCCGCTCTTGGCTGATGATGGGTGGGGCCGCCGCGGTGTGGGGCGCCTCGTACATGTTCATCAAGGTCGCCCTCGACGACTTCAGCGAGGGCGCCATCGTCTGCATCCGCACCGCGCTGGGCGCCGTCGTCCTGCTGGCGCTGGCCCGGCGCTGGGATGCGCTCGCCCCCCTGCGCGGGCGCTGGCCGTGGGTGGCGGCGATCGCCTTCGTGCAGGTCGTCATCCCGTTCCTGCTCATCACCTTCGGCGAGAACGACATCGAGTCCCAGCTGGCCGGCATCCTCGTCTCGGCTGCGCCGATCTTCACCGCGCTGCTCGCGCTGGGCTTCGACCACGACGAGCGCTCGCAGGGATGGGCCGCGGTCGGGATCGTCGTCGGCATGCTCGGGGTGGTCCTGCTCTTCGGCCTGGACCTCTCCGGCAGCAGCGACCAGGTCGTCGGCGGCCTCATGGTCCTGGCGGCCAGCCTCTGCTACGCGGTCGGCGCGATGCTGCTCAAGCACAAGCTGAGCGGCGCCCCGCCGGTCGGGGTGGCCGGCGGCCAGATGGCCGTGGCGGCGATCGCCACGCTGCCGCTGTGCCTCGCCGACCTCCCCGACCACGCCCCGAGCTTCAAGGCCGCCGGGGCGCTGGTCCTGCTCGGCGCGGCCGGCACGGGCATCGCCTTCCTGTGGTTCTACACGCTGATCTCCGAGATCGGGCCGGCGCGCGCGTCGGTCATCGCCTACATCGCCCCGGGCTTCAGCGTCGTCTACGGCGTCGTCCTGCTCGACGAGGGGTTCAGCGTGGGGGCCGTCGCCGGGCTCGGGCTCATCCTGGCCGGGTCATGGCTGGCGGTCGGCGGGCGCGCCAAGCGCGGGAGCGCACCCGATCGCGCGCGCGCCGCCCCCGCTCCGGTGCAGGAGGCGTGCGCGGCCGTGGAGCCCGAGCCCGTCGTGGCCACGGCTCGCGCGGAGGGCTGACCCGTGGTGAGCGGACTCCACGTCCCGCTGGTGACGCCGTTCGACGCCGACGGCGCGGTCGACCTCGCGGCCCTCGAGCGCCTGGCCGAGGAGGTGCTCGCCGACGGCGCCGACGGGCTGGTCGCCCTGGCCACGACGGCCGAGGCCTCGTCGCTGGACGAGCGCGAGCGCGACGCCATCGTCGCCGTCTGCGCGCGCGTGGCCACCGAGCGCGGCGCCCCGCTCATGGTCGGCGCGGGGACCAACGACACGCGCACGACCATCGCCCGCCACGAGGCGCTGGCCGAGGTCGAGGGCGTCACCGCGTCGCTCGCCGTGGTGCCGTACTACGTGCGGCCCTCGGAGGCGGCGATCGTCGCCCACTTCCAGGCGGTGGCGGCGCGCTCGCCGGTGCCCATCGTCCTCTACAACATCCCGTACCGCACGGGGCGCGGGCTCGGCGCGGCGGCGCTGCTCGAGCTGGCCGGCACCGAGGGCATCGTCGGGCTCAAGCAGGCGGTGAGCGCGCTCGACGCCGACACGCTGCAGCTGCTGGCGGCCGCGCCGCCGGACTTCGCGGTGCTGTGCGGCGACGATCCGTTCATCCTGCCGCTGCTGCTCATGGGCGCCCGCGGCGCGATCGCCGCGTCGGCGCACCTGTGCACCGAGCGCTTCGCCGCGCTCGTCGCGGCCGCGGCCGACGGGCGCCTCGACGAGGCCCGCGCGCACGCCGAGGCGCTCCTGCCACTGGTGCTCGCGCTGTTCGCGGAGCCCAGCCCGGCGGTGCTCAAGGGGATGCTCCACGAGGCCGGGCGGATCGCCACGCCCGCGCTGCGGATGCCGCTGCAGGCCGCGTCCGCGGCGGCGCTCGAGCGCGCTAGGAGAAGCGCACCTTCCCGTTGGAGCGCGCGCGATCCTGCGCGCGCTCGATGAAGTCCAGCCGCTTCATCGCCGCCCGGAAGAGCCGGGTGACGAGCCGCAGCCGGGCGTTCTCGGAGCGCAGGTCGAGCAGGCCCTGCTTGGCCTCCAGCCCGAAGTCGACCGTGGCGGCCATCTGGTAGGCGGTCATCGTCTCGAGGTCCTCGGCGTCGGGCTGGCGGTCGGTGGCGTGCTCCACCAGCGCGCCGTAGGCCTCGTGCGCCGCGGTCTTCGTCTTGGCGTCGGCGGTCTCCGTCTTGTCCTCGAGGAACTCGATGGTGCCGGCCGGATAGGCGAGGTCGTGGCGCTCGTCGACGATCCGGAACGGGCGCGTGCCGCGCGTGAGGATGTTCATGCGCCCGTCGTCCATGCGCTCGAGGATGTCGGTGATCTCCATCGCGCAGCCCACCGGACGCAGGCCCTCGTCGCCGTCCCACACGATCCCGAACTCGGTGCCGCGCTCGAGGCACTCGCTGATCATCGTGCGATAGCGCTGCTCGAAGATGTGCAGCGGGACGAGCTCGTGGGGGAGCGCGACGATCCCGAGCGGGAAGAGCGGGAAGTCGGACACGACGCGATCGGGCATCCGCGGTTGAGTCTATGCGTCCCGTCCGCCCGCGCCAGCAGGCGCCGGCGATCGTCCGCCGGCGCTAGCGTGCGGCGATGATCGCCGCCGTGCTCGCCGCCGCGGCGCTGGCCGCGCCCCAGCCCCAGCTGCTCGTGGTCACCGAGACGCGCGGCTTCGTCCACGACTCGATCCCGGCCGCGAAGGCGATGGTCGGCTCGCTGGGCTACCGCACGCGCTTCCTGAACGGCGCGCGGGAGCTCACGGCGGCGCGCCTGCGCGGCGCGGGCGCCGTCGTCTTCCTCAACACGAGCGGCGACCTGCGCCTCGACGGCGCGGGACGGCGCCGGCTGCTGGCCTACGTGCGCGACGGCGGCGCCTTCGTCGGCGCGCACGCGGCGGCCGACACCTTCGCGGACTGGCCGGCCTTCCACCGCATGCTCGGCGCCGACTTCCTCGGCCACGCGCCCGCCCGCGCCGCGCCGCCGACGCGCATCGACGTCGTCGACCACGCCTTCACGACGCTGCGGACCTTCGCGATCGGCGACGAGTTCTATCGCTTCCGGGCCCGCGCCAAGCGCCATGTCGTGGTGCGCGAGCACGGCGGCGGCCCGCTCGCCTGGTGGCGGCGCTACGGGCGCGGGCGCGTGTTCTACGACGCGCTGGGCCACTTCCCGGCGACGTGGAGCGAGCCCCACCAGCGCCAGCTCATGGCCGACGGCATCCGCTGGGCGCTCGGGGGCGGTGCGTGATCGAACGCCGGCCGGCACTTCGCCGCCGCGAGCGTTGTAGCTCTCATGTCCCTGCGCCGACTTCTGCCGCTTTGCATCCTCGCGCTCGCGCTCGTCCCTGCCGCGCGGGCCACCGCCGATCAGGCCGAGGCCGAGATCGGCCGCCAAACGCCGGTGGCCGCCTACGGCGGCTGGGAGGCGTGGTCGCGCTACGACGGCGCGACCAGCCGCTACACGCTCCTGGTGGCGGCGCCGGGGCAGCCGGCCGCGCCGATCGGCATTTCGACCTCGTCGCGCCCGTTCGACGCCTCGATGGGCCCGGATCGCAACAAGAACGTGGCGATCGTCTATCAGCGCTGCGGCTCGAGCGGCTGCGACGTCCGCCGCTACAGCACGGCGAGCGGCAGCGACGCGAAGCTCTCCTCGGTCTCGTCGCCGTCGTACAGCGAGGCCACGCCGGCCATCTGGGGGGAGAACGTCGTCTTCACCCGGCGCGTCCACGGCTGCGACGTCCCGTACGTCAAGGACATCGGCTCGTCTGCGTCGAGCCGCCGGCTGCTGAAGAGCAAGTGCCTGCAGACCGACCCCGGGCACGTCTCCATCCGCGGCACGCGGATCGTCATCAGCTCCGTCGACACGAGCGGGGCGGACGCGAACGGCGCGGGCGTCAAAGTCGCCGAGCTGCGCAAGTACTCGGCCACCGCGAGCGGCTCGCAGGTGATGGTCAAGCAGAGCTTCGGCGAGGAGTCCAACTACTTCGGCCAGGTGGCTCAGGACGATCGCTTCGCCTACACGGTGCGCGTCGGCATCCACCAGGCCAACACCTTCATGCGCGTGCCCTTCGCGGGCGGCAAGCCCGAGGAGGTGCGCGCCTTTCGCACACTCACCGACGCCTTCGCCAAGCCCGCGGCCAACTCGTCGCTCTATGTCGAGTCCCAGGGCGGCGAGGAGACCTCCTGCGACGGCTTCACCGACATCCCGTGCCGCATCGTCCTCGCGCCCGCTCTCCCGTTCGGCGGCGTCCAGCGCACCCTGACCCCGCAGCTCACCGTCGCCTACGAGGGCCAGCCTCGCGCCGGCCAGCCGCTGCCCTTCAGCGGCACGCTGACCCAGCAGGTCGTGTCGGGCAACAGCGTGGTGAGCACGACCCCGCTGGCGGGCGTGTCGGTCGGCCTGTACCACCGCACCGGCTCGAGCCCCGAGCGCTTCGACGACACCGGCCTCGAAGACGGTCACCGGCGCCGACGGCAGCTACCGGATCGTGCTGCCGGCCGCGGCCGGCGACCCGTGGTACAGCTCCGCGGCGGCGACGACCCCGGTGCCGACGTGGGCGGGGCGCGGGACGGTCGGCAGCGTCGCGCCCTAGACGCGAGTGCGAGACGACGCGACGATCTTGCCCGGGTTGAGGTTCGCGCCCGGGTCGATGCCGTCGAAGAGCGCGCGGAGCATCGCCACTCCGGGCGCCGAGATGTCCTCTTCCAGCCACGACGAGTGCTCGGTGCCGACCGCGTGGTGGTGTGAGAGGGTGGCGCCCGTGTCGACGAACGTCTGCTGGATCGTCGACTTGATCGTGTCGTACTCCTCGAGCGGCTCGCGGCCTCCCGACGGCTTGAAGCCGAAGGTGAAGTACAGGCACGCGCCCGAATGGTAGGAGTGCGAGAGGTGGCACATGATGTAGCCGTGGACGTGGAGGTCGTCGAAGGCCGCCTGCGCATTGGCCATGACGTTCCCGTACACCGTCGGCAGCGCGCTCCACGGCGCCGCGGTCTCCGAGACGTCCGCCAGCGCGCCGCGGTCGAGCAGGTAGTCGCGGATGTAGGGCGTGTCGAACTTCTTCTGGTCGTAGAGCTCGCCAGGACTCGCGCCGATGCTCAGGCCGCCGTGGCGCTTGACGATCGCGCCGACGAGCTTGCGCTGCGCGGCGACGTGGTTCTTGGTGCCCTCGTAGCCGATGAACGAAAGGCACATGGCCTCGAGGTCGAAGCCGCGGCGCCGCGTCAGGTAGGTCGTCAGCGTCTTCGACTTGACCCGATCGATCGGCGAGGGGTCCTTCCTGGTGGCGAAGGAGAACTGCGTCTCGTTCGCGTCGGACACGCGTGTCACCGACGGCGTCGCCTCGCTGGCGGCGATGTCGTGCATCGCGGCCAGGGCGCTCGGCCAGTCTGGGAAGAGGTAACCGAGGATCACGCGCTGCTCGGGCACGCGATGGACGTGCACGGTTGCCTCGCTGATGATCCCGAGGCGGCCCTCGCTGCCCAGCACCATCTCGCGCACGCTCGGACCCGTGGACGCGTGTGGCACCGGCCGGGTGGCGAGGACCCCCGCGGGCGTCACCACGCGCACCGCCCGGGTCAGGTCGGCGACGTCGCCGTATTTGTCGGACTGCATCCCGGACGAGCGTGTGGCGATCCAGCCGCCGAGCGTCGAGTAGCTGAAGCTGTCGGGGAAGTGCCCGACCGTCCACCCACGCGCGTTGAGCTGCTCCTCGAGGTGCGGGCCGAAGACCCCGGGCTGGATCCGGGCCAGTCGCGCGGCGTCGTCGATCGCGAGCACCCGGTCCATCCGGCTCAGGTCGACCGAGACGATGTCGCGCTCCTCGTCCGCCGGGGCTTCCAGGCTTCCCGAGATGTTCGTGCCGCCGCCGAAGGCGATCACCACGGCATCGGCGTCGATCGCGGCCCGCACAACTGCGGCCAGCTCGTCCTCGTCGGCAGGACGGACCACGACATCGGGAAGCCGGCCAACGTCGCCGCGGCGGTGGCGAACGAGGTCGCGCAGGCTCTTGCCGCGGCCGTGGACGACGCGATCGAGCGCATCGGTCGAGACGTGGGCGCTCCCGGTGGCCGCCTCCAGCTCCGATCGCAGGGCCGGCGACAGCGTCGACTCGGGGATGTCGAGGTCGTCGAAGGCCGCGGGGCGCGACGTCGTGCCGCGAACGTCGAGCCCCAGGGCACGCTCGAGAAATGGCGCGAGGCCAGGCTTGTCCGCGTGCGTGAACGCGACGCCTTCGTCGCCCCAACCCCACCACTTCGCCTGGCCCATGTCCGCGCCCTTCGTCGTCGATGCGGCGATCGACGATAGGGAATCGGCGCGCTCAGCGGACCTCCGGCGTCAGGCGGCGCGCTGCAGGCGCTGGTCGGCCGGTGGGAAGTCCGCGTGGCGGTGGACGAGGTGCCACTTGGCCCGCGTGTAGCGGTAGACGTGCGTCGTGCGCAGCGTCATCGGCTGGGGCGGCCCGCCGTCGATGCTCACCTCGCCGCGCTCGAAGCCGATGGTGCACGCCAGCGCCCCGCTCATGTGGACGACCACGTTGTCGGGCACGAGCTCGCCGTCGCCGAAGCGCGAGCCGACCCACTCGAACGTCGAGCGGACCGCCTCGGTGCCGCGCTCGATCGGGCCCCAGGCGCCGAAGAGCGTGACGTCGGGGCTGTCGTCCCACAGCGCCGTGTAGGACTCGTGGTCGCCGCTGCCCATGGCGCGCAGCGCGGTGTCGACCTCGCGCAGGGTCTCCTCGAGCTCCCGGCGCAGGAGGCTGCTCTGAGGTCGCTTCGTGGTCGTCAGCATCGCCACCTTGTACGCGCTGCGCGCGCCCCGCACATCGGTAGGCGGTGCCCAACTTGCGAGCTCTGGCTACCTAGTTCGGCGTCCGTCACCATGTGGGCATGCCCGAGGCCCTGCTCGAGCGCGACGCACAGCTCGAGGTCCTCGTCGGCGCAGTGGCGCAAGGCGCGCAGGGGCGCGGCTCGACGGCGCTCATCGCGGGCGAGGCCGGCATCGGCAAGACGAGCCTCGTGCGGGCGCTGGTCGAGCGCCTGGGCGACGGGGCACGCGTCCTCACAGCGGCGTGCGACGACCTCGTCGCGTCGCGCACGCTGGGGCCGCTGCACGACGCGGCGATCGGGAGCACCGGCCCGCTGGCGGCCGCGCTGGCCGACGACGCCCCGGTCGATCGCGTCTTCGCCGCGCTGCTGGAGGAGCTCGCGCGAGGAGCGCCCGACCGTCCTCGTCGTCGAGGACGTCCACTGGGCCGACGACGCCACCCTCGACGTGCTCGGCTACGCGGCGCGCCGCGTCGAGGGGGTCGGCGCGGTCCTCGTCCTGACGACCCGCGACGAGCTCGATCCGCGCCATCCCCTGCACCGTCTGCTCGGCGCGCTCGCCGGCTGCCCGGTGCACCGCATCGAGCTCGCCCCGCTGTCGCGCGACGCCGTGCAGACGCTGGTGGGCGGCACCGGGCGCGACCCGGCCGCCGTCCACGCGCTGACGCGCGGCAACCCGTTCTTCGTCACCGAGACGCTCGCCGCGCCGCCCGGCCAGGTGCCGGCCAGCGTCAAGGACGCGGTGCTCGCCCGCCTGCGCGGCCTGGACCCGGACTGCCGCGAGGCGCTCGAGCGCCTGTCGGTGGTGCCCTCGCACGTCCCGCCCGATCTGGCCGCGGTCCTGCTCGGCGAGACGATGCGCGCGCTGCCCGCGGCCGAGCTCGCCGGCGTCATCGAAGATCGCCCCGACGGGCTCGGATTCCGCCACGAGCTGGCGCGGCGCGCCATCGAGAGCAGCCTCCCCGTGACCCGCGTGCGGCTGCTCAACCAGGCCGTCGTCGCGGCGCTGCGCACGCAGGATCGCCCCGAGCGCGCCCGCCTGATGCACCACGCGGTGGCGGCCGGCGACGTCGACACCGTCCTCGCGGTCGGCCCGCAGGCCGCGCGCGAGGCCGCCCGGGCCGGCGCGCACCGCCAGGCGCTCGCACATCTGGAGGCGGTCGTGCCCTACGCGGCCCGCCTCGCGCCGGCCGAGCAGGCCGCCGTGCTCGACGACTACGGCTGGGAGCTCTACAACGCCGCCCGCTTCCGCGAGGCGGTGCGCGCCGGCAGCGCCGCCGGGGAGCTCTACGCCGGCCTCGGCGACCCGGTCGCCCTGGGGCTGTGCCTGGTGCGCGTGTCGCGCCACTGGTTCATGGCGGGTGAGACCGACGCCGCCGAGGACTGCGCCGAGCGCGCGGTGCGGATCCTCGAGGCCGCCGGCGACGACGCGGCCCTGGCCCAGGCCACGCTCTACCAGGGCGCGATCCTCGCCCTGGCCGAGGATCCCGAGCAGGCCGGTGCCGTGCTGCGCCGGGCCGGCCAGCTGGCGCGGGCCTCGCAGCGCATGGACCTCGCCGTGCTGTGCCTGAACTACATCGGCATCGCCCGCGTGGAGAGCGGCGACCCCGAGGGGCTCGAGGAGGTGCGCGAGAGCATCGAGCTGGCCGTCGCCGGGCGCCATCACGAGGAGGCCGCGCGCGGCTACACCAACCTGGCCGAGCTGCTGCTGCGCGTCGGGCGCCTGGACGAGCTCGAGCGCTGCGTGGCCGACGGCCTGGCCTTCACCCACGAGCGCGGCTTCTGGTCGCACGCCTACAACCTCGAGGTGCACCGCTGCCTGCTGCTGCTGCGCCGGGGTGACTGGGACGGTGCCGAGGAGGGCCTGCGCGGGGTGGTGGACGCCGTCGACGACCCCGGGATGCTCTTCGCCTACAGCGTCCCCTGGCTCGGGCGCCTGCTGGCCCGGCGCGGCGACCCGGTCGCCGAGGGGATGCTCGCGGCGGCGTGGGAGCAGGCTCAGCGCCACCGGCTGCTGCTGGGGCTGGCCTACGCGGGGATCGCGCGCGTCGAGTGGGCGTGGCTGGCCGGCGAGCCCGAGGTCGCCGAGCGGGTGGGAGCCGTGCTGCTCGCGCGCACCGAGCATCCGGGCGCGGCGCCCTTCCGCGGCGAGCTGCTGCGCTACCTCGCTCGCGCGGGGGTGCCGGCGGAGTCCTTCGACGGCTGCCCGGCGGGTTGGGCGGCGGGGCTGCAGGGCGACTGGCGCGCGGCCGCCGCGGCGTGGCAGGAGGCCGGCGACCCCTACGAGACGGCTCTGGAGCTGGCGGAGTCCGACGACGCCGAGGCCACCGCCGAGGCCCTGCGCATGCTCGAGGACCTGCGCGCCGAGCCCGCCGCGGCCCGCGTGCGCGAGCGCCTGCGGGCGATGGGCGCGCGCGTCCCGCGCGGCCCGCGGGCGGTGACGCGCGCCAACCCCGCCGGCCTCACGCCGCGCCAGCTCGCGGTCCTCGGGCTCCTGCGCGAGGGCATGACCAACGCCGAGATCGCCGATCGCCTCGTCCTCTCGGTGCGAACGGTCGACCACCACGTGGCGGCCGTCCTGGACAAGCTCGGCGTGCGCTCGCGGCGCGAGGCCGCGGCGGCCGCGCAGGAGCTCGGCGTCGGCTAGCCGCTAGGCCGGGTTCCGCGCCGACAGGATGAGGTTGTAGAAGATCGCCGGCGGCAGGCGCGGCTCGAGCAGCCGGCGGTCGACCTCCTGGAAGGCCAGGTAGCCCTTGAAGGCGTAGACCTTCCAGCCCCACGGGACCGTGTCGGGGTCGGCGGTCGCCTCCAGCGCGCGGTTGGCCCACCCGAACCAGTTGGCCAGCAGCTCCTCGCCGCGGATGCGGACGTCGGCCAGCCCGGCGCGCCGGGCCACCGTCGAGAGCTGGTCGGGGGTGAAGGCGTGGACGTCGACGAAGGCCTCGAGCTGGTGGTTGGCCTCGCCGCCGTCGCTGTGGCCCGCGGCCGCCGGTGCGGCGCGCATGAGCCGCCGCCACAGCGGCGCCACGCGGTACGCGGCGCGCTTGGGGAGCTGGGCGAGGCGGTCGCCGTAGCGCGACGGCTCGCCCGCGAAGAACAGCCGCCCGCCGGGCCGCAGCACGCGGCGGAACTCGCCGAAGGCGCGGTCGAGGTCGGGCAGGTGGTGCAGCACGGCGTGGCCGAAGACGAGGTCGAAGGAGTCGTCCTCGAACGGCAGCTCCTCGGCGTCGCAGGCCACGGTGCCGACATCGAGGTCCAGGCGCCGCGCGTTGGCCTGCAGCGCGTCGAGCATCCCGGGGGAGATGTCGGTGCACACGGCGTCGCCCACGAAGCCGGCCTGGAGCATGTTGAGGCTGAAGTAGCCGGTGCCGGCGCCGACCTCGAGCGAGCGCCCGAAGGGGCCGGCGGGGCCGAGCGCCTTGGCGACCTTGCTCAGCACCTGATGGCGGCCGACCTCGCCGTAGTCGATGCCCCATTTGGCGTCGTAGCCGGCCGCCGCGCCGTCGTGGTAGCGGGTGTTGACGGAGCGGATCTCCTCCGCGGTGGCGGTGGCCGGGGCCGGCATGGCGCAGGAGTGTACGCTCGCGTTCATGAAAGCGTCGGGGCTCCCGCCGGGCCCGCGGACCCGGCAGCTGGGGCAGATGGCCGAGTGGCTGGTCCGGCCCAACACCTACGCCGCGCGCCAGCGCGCGCGCTTCGGCGAGGTCTTCACGGCGCGCATCGATCCGATCCCGTGGGTCATGCTCGGCGACCCCGCCGACGTGCGCACGGTCTTCACGGCCGGCCCGCAGCGCACCAACGCCGGCGAGGCGAACGAGATCCTGCGCCCGACGCTCGGGCCGCACTCGCTCCTGCTCCTCGACGGCGACGAGCACATGCGCCAGCGCAAGCTGATGCTGCCGGCCTTCCACGGCGAGCGCATCGACCGCTACCGCCAGATCATGCGCGAGGCGACCGAGCGCGCGATCGCGTCGTGGCCCGCGGGCGAGCCCTTCGCGCTGCGCCCGCACACCCAGGCGATCACGCTCGAGGTCATCATGCGCGCCGTCTTCGGGGTCGAGGACCGCGCGGCGATGGCGCGGCTGGGCGCGCCGCTCAAGCGCTTCGTCGACTGGGCGGGCAACCCGGGCGCGCTGGCCATGGTCGCGCTGCTGGGCTTCGAGCACCCGATCGTGCGCCGGATCATGCGCCGGCGCTACCTGGGCCCCGTCGATCGCGAGCTCTACGCGCTGATCGCCGAGCGCCGCGCGGCGCCCGACCTGGCCGAGCGCGACGACGTGCTCTCGATGCTGCTGCTCGCCCGCGACGAGCAGGGCGATCCCATGACCGACGTCGAGCTGCGCGACGAGCTCATGACGCTGCTGACGGCCGGTCACGAGACGACGGCCACCTCGCTGGCCTGGGCGGTCGAGCGCCTCGTGCGCCAACCCGGCGGCCTGGAGCGCCTCGCGGGCGACCCGGCCTACGTCGACGCGGTGGTCAAGGAGACGCTGCGCCTGCGGCCGGTCATCGCCCTCGTGCTGCGCAAGCTGCTCGAGCCGCTCGAGGTCGGCGGCCACGAGCTGCCGGCGGGCACGACGGTGGCCCCGGTCATCCTGCTCGTCCACCGCCGCGAGGACGTCTATCCCGAGCCCGAGGCCTTCCGTCCCGAGCGCTTCCTCGATCGTCCGCCCGGCACGTACAGCTGGATCCCGTTCGGCGGCGGCGTGCGGCGCTGCCTGGGCGCGGCCTTCGCCCAGGTCGAGATGCAGACCGTGCTGCAGACGCTGGCCGAGTCCGTCGCACTGGAGGCCGTCGGCGGCGCCGAGGCCGTGCGCCGGCGCGGCATCACCCTCGCCCCGGCGCGCGGCGGGCAGGTGCGCGCGCTCGCGGCTCGCGCTCGCTAGCCTGCCCGCCCCTCGTGCCCGACCTCTTCCTGCAGCGCGACCTGCCCCCCGGAGTGCCGCCGCTCGCCCTCGACGGCGAGCGCACGCTGCCCGACATCCCCGAGGAGAACTACTGGTTCCGCCGCCACCTGGTCGTCTACGAGTGGATCGCGAGGCGCATCGGCGGCGTGAGCGTCGTCGACCTCGCGTGCGGCGAGGGCTACGGCTCCGATGTCCTGGCGCGCAGCGCCTACAGCGTGGTCGGCGTCGACGCCAACCCCGACGCCCACGAGCACGCCCGGCTGCGCTACCGCGCGCCCAACCTGCGCTTCGTGCGCAACATGGTCGAGATGTACTCCGAGCCGTGCGACGCCGTCGTCTTCCTGCAGACGATCGAGCACGTCCAGGACCCCGACGGCGTGCTCGAGAACGTCAAGGGCATGCTGCGCGCCGGCGGCGCGGCGTACGTGTCGACGCCCAACGTCCTCACGCTGGCGCCGGCGGGCGCCGAGCGCTCGGGCAACCCGTGGCACCTGCGCGAGTACCGCGCCGAGGAGTTCCGCGCGTTGTGCGCCGCGCACTTCGGCTCGGTCGAGCTCTACGGCCTGTTCCACGCGCGGGCGCTGCGCGTCCACGAGCTCGCGCTGCGCGTCGGGTGGGATCGGGTCCATGCCGCGCTGCGGCTGACCAAGCCGTTCTACGACCGCTTCGTGCCCGCGATCTCCACGCGCGACTTCGCCCTGCGGGCCGAGCGCGACCTCGATCGCGCGCTCGACTTCGTGGCCGTGTTGAAGCCATGAGCGAGGGGCGCCTGGCCGTCGTCCTGCACTCCCATCTGCCCTACGTCGAAGGCTTCGGGACGTGGCCCTTCGGCGAGGAGTGGCTGTGGGAGGCGATCGCGACCTCCTACCTGCCGCTCCTCGGCGTGCTGCGAGGCCGGGGCGCCGGTGACGCTCTCGCTGACCCCGGTGCTGTGCGACCAGCTCGAGGCGCCGGGCGCCATCGAACGCTGCCGCGCCTTCCTGCGCGACGTGCGCCCGGCCTCGCACGCCCTCGACATCGAGGCGGCCGAGGACCGTGCTGTCGCGACCGAGCTCGAGCGCGCGGCCGGCGAGTACGCCGCTCGCGCTCGAACGCCTGCCGGACGACCTCCTGACCGCCGCTCGCGCCCTTCGCGGCGTGGACCAGCACCGCGACGCACGCGGTCCTGCCCCTGCTGGCCACCGACGCCGGCGTGCGCCTGCAGGTGCGCACGGGCGTCGAGTCGCATCGCGCGCGCTTCGGCGACGGCTGGCGCGGCGGCTTCTGGCTGCCCGAGTGCGCGCAGGCGCCGTGGCTGCACGCGTGCCTGGAGGAGGCCGGCGTGCACGCGACGTGCGTGGACCTCACCGACGTCCTCGGGCCCGGCGACGCGCGCCATCTGCGCCCGCTGGCCACCGAGGCCGGGCCGCTGCTGGTGCCCATCGACCGCGCCGTCGTGGACCTCGTCTGGTCGTCGGGCGGCTACCCGTCGCACGCCGCCTATCGCGACCACTACCACCGCACCGCGCGCGACCACCATCCATGGGCCAACGACGGCGCGGTCTACGACCCGGCGCGCGCGGCCGAGCAGGCCGCGAGCGACGCGGCCGACTTCGTCGCACGCGTCGCTGCGCGCGTGGCCGACGGCGGCCTGTGCGTGTGCGCCCTGGACACCGAGCTGCTCGGCGTCTGGTGGCACGAGGGCCCGCGGTGGCTGGCGCTCGTGGTGGAGCAGGCCGCGCGCGAGGGGCTCGAGCTCGTGCACCTCGACGACGCGCTGGCCGACTGCGACCCGGCCCCCGCGGGCGACGCGAGCGACCGGGTGACGACGTGGGGCACGCCCCGCGACCTCTCGACGTGGTCGGGGCCGCAAGTGGCCGACCTGGCCTGGGCCGCGCGGGCGGCCGAGCTCGACGTGCTCGCCGCCGGGCCCGGCGTCGGCGACCGCGCGGTGCGCGAGCTGCTGGCGCTGCAGAGCAGCGACTGGGCCTTCCTGGCCTCGGCCGGCACCGCCGGCGACTACCCGCGCGAGCGCTTTCTCGGGCACGCGCGCGAGTTCCGCGCGGCGCTCGCCGACCCGGGCGCCGAGCCCGCGCTGCGCAACCTGGCGCCGCGGTTGGCGCGGGCGGCGCTGCTCGAGCCGTAGACGTCGGGAGCGGTCGTCCGCGCGCGCTGCCGGCGGGCCGCGGCCCTGGCCGCGAGGTGCTGCGCGCGCCGCGAAGGCGTCGCACGGCGAGCGAATGGGCAAGATGTCAACCATGGCGATCCCCTTCGTCAGCCACGCCGACGCCGCCGTCGGCAACACGATCGAGGCCGCCGTGACGGCCAAGCACCGCCGCCGCCTGCGGCGCCTGGGCTGGGAGCGGGCGCTCGAGCCGCCCGACGACGGCCTGTGGGCGGCCGGCGATCCGCCGCCGCGCGAGGGCTGCTCGCTCGACGTCCTCGTCGACGGCGCGCAGGCGCTGCCCGCGATCGCCGAGGCCATGCAGGGCGCGCGCGACTTCGTCCACATCACCGGCTGGCACCTCGCGCCGCACTTCGAGCTCGTCCAGCGGCGAGCCGCCGGTCGTCGCCGGCGCGCTGCTGGCCGAGCTGGCCGAGCGCATCGACGTGCGCGTGCTCGTGTGGGCCGGCGCGCCGGTGCCGGCCTTCCACCCGACGCGCTCGGAGGTGCGCGAGGCCGTGCGCACGCTCACGCGCGGCACGCGCATCCGCTGCGAGATGGACCCGCGCGAGCACCCGTTCCACTGCCACCACGAGAAGACGATCACCATCGACGGAGAGCTGGCCTTCGTCAACGGCATCGACCTCACCGACGACGGCGGCGACCGCTTCGACTCGAGCGCGCACCAGGCCCGCCGGCGCCTGGGCTGGCACGACGTCGGCACGCGGCCTGCGCGGGCCCGCGGTGGCCGACGTGCACGACCACTTCGCGTGGCGCTGGCGCGAGGTGACCGGCGAGCGCCTCGAGCGCCCGGGCCCGCCCGCGCCGGCGGGCGACAGCACGGTGCAGGTCGTGCGCACGGTCGCCGAGAACATGTACGACGACTTCCCGGGCGGCGACTTCCGGATCCTCGAGAGCTACGTGCGCGCGCTGCGCAGCGCGCAGCGCCTCGATCTACCTGGAGAACCAGTTCCTGTGGTCGCCGGAGATCGTCGCGGTGCTGGCCGACAAGCTGCGCAACCCGCCGCGCCACGACTTCCGCCTCGTCGTCCTGCTGCCGGCCAAGGCCAACAACGGCCAGGACTCCACGCGCGGCCAGCTCAGCGTCCTCGCCGCCGCCGACGACCACGCCGGGCGCTTCCTGGCGGCGACGATCCGCTCGCGCACCGGCGAACGCGACGATCCGCTCTACGTCCACGCCAAGGTCGGCATCGTCGACGACCGCTGGCTGACCGTCGGCTCGGCCAACCTCAACGCCCACTCGCTGCTCAACGACACCGAGATGAACGTCGTCACCGACGACGCCGCGCTGGCCCGCGCGACGCGCGTGCGGCTGTGGGCCGAGCACCTCGAGCTCGACCCTGCGACGGTCGGCGAAGCGGACCCGCGTGGCGGTCGTCGACGAGCACTGGCGCCCCATCGCCGCCGAGCAGCTCGAGCGCCGCGAGCGCGGGGCTCCGCCCACGCACCGGCTGATCGCGCTGCCCGGCGTCTCGAAGCGATCGGCCCGCCTGCTCGGCCCGCTGGAGGGCCTCACGGACGACGGCTGACGGCCGTTTCGCGCGCTCTTTGCGCAGCTTCGCGGCACCCGGAAGGCCATTCCGTCCGCGCCGTCGCTAAGGTCCGCCGCTGCTTTTGGAAGACACCCACGCCGAGTCCCCGCCGCACAGACGGTGGGGAACGGGGGACCCACCGGGCCTTCGGGCCCAGGGGCGAATCGCCGGCTCGAAGGCCGGCGTAGCGCACGTCTCACAGCGCGAGCCCGTCAGCTAACCCCGTAGGCGATGAGACGACCGGAGGGTTCGAAGTCAAAGTGGCAATGCATCGCGATCTCAGTTCGCCCGTTCCGTGGCGGCGCTCGCTGCGGGCCTCGCAGGCGCGCCGCGTCCAGCGCGCGCGGCGCCGGCGCAACGTCCTGCGCGGCCGCGCGGGAGTGACGCTGGCCGTAGCCGTGTTCTCCTTCGCCGCCGCCGGCGCGCTCGCCCAGGACGCGGCGACCCCGCTGGCGCCCGGCGTGCAGAGCACCGACACGGTGCGCGCGCTGCAGCAGAAGCTCGGCGTCAGCGCCGACGGCGTCTACGGGCCCAAGACCCGGGCCGCCGTCAAGCGCTTCCAGCGCGCCCACGGGCTGGCGGCCGACGGCGTGGCGGGCCCGCAGACGCTCGCCGCGCTCGGCGTCAGCGCCGCGGCGCCCAAGGCCCAGGAGGCCGACGACAACAGCTCGGCGACCGCGCCGAGCGGCGATGCCGCGGCGACGCTGCAGCGCATCGCGCAGTGCGAGTCGGGCGGCAACCCGAGCGCCGTCTCGGCCGACGGGACCTACCGCGGCAAGTACCAGTTCGACCGCGACACGTGGCGCGCGATGGGCGGCACCGGCGACCCCGCCGAGGCGCCCGAGGCCGAGCAGGACCGCATCGCCGCGGCGCTGCTGGCCCAGCGCGGGACGGCGCCGTGGCCGGTCTGCGGCTAGGTCAGCGGGTCCAGCCGCTCGAGTGACACGACGCGGACGCCGCCCGCCACGGCGCACCGCCAGGGGCCGTCGGCGGGCAGCTGCTCCTTGCGGTTGAGCAGGAAGCGTCGCGAGCGAGCGGGCGTCGCGCTCGGCCAGCGGCCCCACACGCAGCGTGCGCAGCTCACCACCGCTGCGCTCGACGATCTGCACGGCGCAGGTGGGATCGACCTCGAGGGCGAGTTGATCGGCCATCAATCGCGAGTCTAGGTGGGGCCCGGCGCAGGCCGGACCGCGGGGGGACAACAGCAAGGAGCGCCGGCGTCGTCGTCGTGATACACGACGTTCGCCGCCGTCACTTCCAGCGCAGCTGTCGCGGTGCCTCGCGCATGCGCAGCAGCCGCACGGGCACGCCGGCGACCACGGCGTTGGCGGGGACGTCCTTGTTGACCACCGTGTAGGTGCCGACCACCGAGTTGTCGCCCACCGTGACGCCGCGCAGGAACGACGCGCCGTAGCCGATCCACACGTTGTTGCCGACGCGCACGTCGCGCTTGTAGATCCCCTGGTGGCGGATCGGGCGCTCGACCTCGACCACGCCGTGGTCGAAGTCGATCAGCATCACGCGATCGGCCACGATGCACTCGCGCCCGATCGAGACGTGCTGGAAGCAGGAGATGGTGCACTCCTGGCCGAGCACGGACTTGGCCCCGATGCGCACCTCGCCCTCGTGCGCGCGGATCTTGGTGCCGTGGCCGATCCACGACCAGCGCCCGAGGTGGATCACCGCGTCCTTGCCGATCTCGAGGGTGACGCCCGGGCACACGAAGGCGAAGCCGTCGGTCTTCAGGCGCCCGCGGAAGCGCAGCTTCAGCCACGCGAGGCGCACGAGCAGGCGCGCGTAGTTGGGCGTGAGCATGCGGTGCGCGCGCATCCAGCGCAGCAGCACGAGCGGGCCGCCGTGGCGCGGCTCGGGCTCTCCGCGGACGTGCGGGGGCAGCCCGGTGACCCGTGGCGGTGTGATGACCGATGCCACGGACGCAAGGGTAGTCTGCGCGGCTCGATGGCCGAAGACTCGCTCGCCCAGCGACTCCTGGCCGGCGACAAGCGCGCGCTGGCCCGCGCGATCACGCTGGTCGAGTCCGACGACCCCGCCGGCTGGGAGCTCGTGCGCGAGGTCTACCCGAAGACCGGGCACGCCGCGGTCATCGGGCTCACGGGGGCGCCGGGCGCGGGCAAGTCGACGCTCATCGGCGCGCTGATCAAGCTGCGCCGCGCGGCCGACCGCGAGGTCGCGGTGCTCTCGATCGACCCGTCCTCGCCGTTCACGCACGGCGCGCTGCTCGGCGATCGCATCCGCCTGACCGAGCACTTCCTCGACCCCGGCGTCTTCATCCGCTCGATGGCCAACCGCGGCGCGCTCGGCGGGCTCAGCGAGGCCGCGCTGCAGGCGGCGCTGCTCATGGACGCCGCCGGCAAGGACGACGTGTTCCTGGAGACCGTCGGCGTCGGCCAGGCCGAGGTCGACATCATCGACCACGCCGACACGGTCGTCCTCGTGCTCATGCCCGGCTCGGGCGACTCGATCCAGGCGCTGAAGGCCGGGATCATGGAGATCCCCGACATCATCGTCGTCAACAAGGCCGACCATCCGCTGACCGACACGATGGTGCGCGAGATCCGCGGCGTGCTCTCGCTGGCCCCGCAGCGCGGCTGGCGCGTGCCGATCGTCAAGACCGAGGCCGTGCGCGGCGAGGGCGTCGAGGCGCTGGTCGAGCAGCTCGAGGCCCACCGGAGCTTCATCGTCGAGGAGGGCACGCTCTCCGAGCGCCGCCGGCGCAACCTGCGCAACGAGGTCCTCGGCCTGTGCACCTTCCGCCTGCGTCGCCGCCTGGAGGAGCGCCTGGCCGAGGACGACGAGTTCGCCGCGCTGCTCGACGAGGTCGTCGCGCGGCGGCTGGACCCCGCCAGCGCGGCGAGCACGATCCTCGAGCGCTTCGACGCCGGCGAGGCGGCGTAGGCTGCGCCGGTGATCACCGGCGCGCACGCGATCGTCTTCGCCGAGGACCCCGGCGCCGCCCGCGCCTTCTTCGACGACACACTGGGCCTACGGGCGGTCGACGCCGGTGGCGGGTGGCTCATCTTCGCCCTGCCGCCCGCCGAGCTCGCCTGCCATCCCACGGCGGCCGAGGACAGCGGCCGCCACGAGCTCTTCCTGATGTGCGACGACATCGACGCCACCGTCGCCGAGCTCGAGGGGGCCGGCGTCGAGTTCGTCGCACCCATCTCCGACGAGGCCTTCGGCCGCCTGACGCGCATGCGCGTGCCCGGCGGCGGCGAGCTCGGCCTCTATCAGCCCACCCACCCCAGCCCGCTGAGCGGCGACTGACGCGAGGAGCGACGATGGCCAAGACGCACTACTTCCCGTCCGACCGGGTCCACTTCAGCTGGGATGCCGGCAACGCGCCGGTGCTCACCGTCGAGAGCGGCGACACCGTCGTCGTCCACACCCGCGACGTCAGCGACGACCAGATCACGCCGGACTCGACGGTGGACGTCATCGCCGGGCTCGACTGGGACCGCGTCTACCCGCTGGCCGGGCCGATCGCCATCGACGGAGCCGAGCCGGGCGACACGCTGGCGGTGGAGGTCCTCGATCTCCACACCCAGGGCTGGGGGTGGACCGCGATCCTGCCCGGGCTCGGCCTCCTGCCCGAGGACTTCCCCGATCCTACCTGCGGATCTTCGACCTCACCGCGGGCGACGTGACCTACCTGCGCGAGGACATCGCGATCCCGATCGAGCCCTTCATGGGCACGATGGGCGTCTGCCCGGCCGGGGCCAGCGCGCAGCCGATCATGCCGCCGGGCACCTTCGGCGGGAACATGGACACGCGCCAGCTCACGCGCGGCACGACGCTCTACCTGCCCGTCCAGGTCGACGGCGCGCTGTTCAGCTGCGGCGACGCCCACGCCGCCCAGGGCGACGGCGAGGTGTGCGTGACCGGCCTCGAGTCGCCGATGTACGGCGCCCTGCGCTTCACGCTGCACAAGGACCGCCCGATCCCGGCGCCCCAGTACCTCACCGGTGGGCCGCTGACCCCGCGCGTGGCCGACGCGCCGCTGGTACGGGACGACCGGCGTCGGCCCCGACCTCTTCGTCGGCGCCCAGGAGGCGGTGCGCGCGATGGTCGACCACCTCTCCAGCGAGCACGGCCTCTCGCCCGAGGACGCCTACCTGCTCTGCAGCCTGTGCGTCGACCTGCGCATCTCGGAGATCGTCGACGCCGGCCAGTACGTCGTCAGCGCGCTGCTGCCGCTGGCGATCTTCGCCGACGCGTAGGCTGGCCGGGTGAGCGACGACGAGCTGCGCGCGGTGGTTCAGGATCTGCCCGACGCCGGGGGCGTCCTGCGCACCCCGCGCGGCTACGCGGTCAAGGCGCGCCCGGACGCCGGGCGCGCGGCGACGCTGGGCACCGACCTGCCGGCGCTCGACGCCTGGGTGGTCGCCCAGGGCGGGCAGGTGCGCACGGCGCGCGCGCCGGCCTCAGGCGGCCTGCGCCCCGGGCGCCGCGTCGCGCCTCCGCCCGCCGCTCCCCAGCGCGTCTACCTGCTCCCCGCCGACGCGCTCGCCGGCTGAGGCGCTCACCCGCTGGGCGAGCACCATCCCGGCCACCACGCCGGTGATCGTGAAGAGGCTCCAGAGCACGCCCTGGCCGACCTGCGTGGCGATCGGGCCCGGGCACGCATCGGCCACGGCCCAGCCGACGCCGAAGAACACGCTGCCCACGACGTGGTCGCGCCGGGGCGCCTCGCGCACCCAGCCCACCGGCTCGCCGGTCAGCAGCGCTCGCGCACGGGCGCGGCGCAGCAGCCACAGGCCGAGCGTCGAGGTGGCGACCGCCGACGCGAAGAAGAGATACAGGTAGGCGTTGTCGAGGAGCAGCGCCTCGCGCAGGACCTCGGGACTGCTCATCCCGGTCCACGACAGCGTCACGCCGAAGACGACGCCGACGAGCAGACCGGCCAGGCGGCGAGCGAGCATCTAGATCACCGCCTCGATCAGGAAGCTGACGGCGATCGCGGTCCCGAAGAAGGTCGCCGTGGCGACGAGGCTGGCCGGCGAGAGCATCGAGGTGCCGCTGAGGCCGTTGCCCGACGTGCAGCCGCCGGCGGTCTTCGAGCCGTAGCCGATGAGCACGCCGGCGCCGAGCAGCAGGACCGCGATGACGATCTGCCCGCTGCCGTGGAAGGTGTCGGTCAGCCAGCCGTAGCCGTGGAAGTCCGGCCCGCCGGCGATCAGCGCGAAGGCGGCGCCGCCGACCACGAGGCCGACGAAGAACCAGCCGCGCCAGTCGAAGGCCAGGCTGCGGCGTCCGACGCTCTCGATGACCTCGGTGTAGGCGCCGGTGACGCCCAGGCGGCCGTTGAGCAGCAGGCGCAGCGCGATGACGCAGAGCCCGAGCACCGGGCCGCCGATGTACCACGGAAGCTGGTGATGGAGCATCCCGAGGAGGCTAGCGAGCGGTCCACGGCAGGGCACCGCGCGGGGGCGCGACGCCCGTCGAGTGATCGACGCGCGCGGCGACGAGCACCCACAGCGTCGCCGCGAGCGTCAGCGCCGCCAGCGCCGCGCCGGTGCGCGGGAAGCGCCGCCAGCCCCACGAGACCAGCGCGCCGACCAGCGGGAGCACGACGACGAGCTGGCGCCCGCCGAACCACGGGCCGGCGATGGTGGGGGAGAGGAAGGTCGCGACCAGCGACCGCGGCGGCGCACACCGCGATGAGAAAGCCGGCGGTGACCTCGACGTCGGCCTGCTCGCCCAGCACGCGCGCCAGGCGCTCGCGGCGCGAGCGCACGAGCAGCCACACCGCCACGAGGGCCAGCGCGCACACCGGCGCCCACAGGAGCAGTCCCTCGGGCGCGCCGACCCACAGCCACAGCGAGTCGCGGCCAGCGCTCGAGGTGGGCGGCCAGGCCGTGGGCGCCGGTCGGGCTCTCGCCCGCGGGCAGCACGGCGTAGGGGGTCAGCCCGCCGTAGAGGCGATCGTCGATCGAGACGAAGAGCACCGCCGAGAAGAGCGCGATCTCGACGCCGACCAGCCCGGCCAGGCCGCGCTGGCGGCGCCGCGGCCAGCGGAAGACCCCGACCAGGACGACGAGCGCCGGCGCGACGAAGCGCACGCCCAGCCACGGCAGCGTCGCGAGCAGCAGGCCCGCCCACGCCGTGAGCCGCGCCAGCGGCCGCTCGCGCGCGGCCAGCGCCAGCGCGGCGGCGCCCGCCAGCGCGCTGGCGGCCACCGCGTCGGGCGCGATCGTGGTGGCCGCCACGACCGCCGGCGGCGAGAGCCCGACGGCGAGCACTCCGCGCGTGGCCCAGGGCTCGGGCACGAGGCGCCGAGCGATCGCGGCGGCGGCGACGTAGCCCAGAGCCGCCAGCGCCGCGAGCCACAGCTCGACCGCCACGCGCCCGCCGAGCGCGTAGGCGGGCGCGATCAGCAGCGGGAAGCCGGCGGCGATCGGCTCGAGCTGGCCGCGGTCGCGCGGCCCCGTGAGCGGCACGAGCGTCCCGCCGTAGAACGGCCGCCACGCCGCGGCGCCGTACTCGTCGGAGAGGTCCAGATCGCCCTCGTCGACGATCGAGCGCGTGAGCAGCAGGACGTGGGCCTCGGGCGCGCTGAGATCCTCGCCGGGGCTGGCGTGCAGGCCGACGCCCGCCGCGTAGGCGGCGAAGAGGACGAGCCACATCACCGCCGCGCGGCGCACCCGCGCGATTCTCGCAGCGGCGTGGGCGGCGGCGCCCCGGCGCCCCGCCGCGCGTCGACGAGCGGCGTGGGCGGCGGCGCCCCGGCGCCCCAGCCCGTCGAACGTCGGTCCTACCCCGTCAGGACGGGGGAAGACCGACGTTCGAACCCCGGGCGGGGCGCGAGCGCGCCGAGCGCCCACGGCCCGGGAACCCAGCCGCGTCGAAGGCCGACGCATCCAACCGCTGCGACGTGCAGAGTTACGGTGGACCTACGGTGAATGCGCCAGGACGTCAAGGAGTCCGATCTCAGTGCGTCTCGGGGAACGAGGTGAGGATCCGGCTAGGCGCCCAGCGCGCGGGCGATGACCATCTGCTGCACCTCGTCGGTCCCCTCGCCGATGGTGAGGATCTTGGCGTCGCGGTAGAAGCGGCACACCGGGTACTCCTCGATGTAGCCGTAGCCGCCGTGGATCTGCACGGCCTCCTCGGCGCAGCGCACGGCCAGCCGGCCGGTCTTGAGCTTGGCCTGCGCGGCGGTGAGCGTGAAGTTGCGGCCCTCGTCCTTGAGGAAGGCGGCCTTGTAGGTGAGCAGGCGCGCGGCCTCGATCTCGGTGGCCATGTCGGCCAGCTTGCCCTGGATGGCCTGGAACTTGGAGATCGGCTGGCCGAAGGCGCGGCGCTCCTTGGCGTAGGCCAGCGCCTCGTCGAGGGCGCCCTGCGCCAGCCCGACGCCCATCGCCGCCACGCCGATGCGCCCGATGTCGAGGATGTGCAGGAACTGCTTGAAGCCCTGCCCGCGCGGGCCGAGGAGGTTCTCCTCCGGCACGCGGCAGTCGGTGAAGGTCAGCGGGCGGGTGTCCGACGCGTTCCAGCCCATCTTGCGATAGGGCGTGCCCTGCTCGTAGCCCGGCGTGTTCTTCTCGACGATGAGGTTGGAGATCTCGCCCTCGCCCGTGCGCGCCGTGATGGCGACATGGCCCGAGATGTCGGTGCCGGCGTTGGTGATGAACTGCTTGGCGCCGTTGACGAGCCACTCGCCGTCCTCGAGCACGGCGCGCGTTCGCACGTTGCCCGCGTCCGAGCCGGCCTCGGGCTCGGTCAGGCCGAAGGCGCCGAGCTTGGCGCCCGAGCACAGGTCGGGCAGCAGAGCCTCCTTCTGCGCCGCCGAGCCGAAGAGGTGGATCGGCTGCGTGCCCAGCGAGGTGTGGGCGCACATCGTGATGGCCACGCTCGAGTCCACCCGCGTGAGCTCCTCGACCGCCAGCGCGTACTGCAGCGTCGTGCCGCCCGCGCCCCCGACCTCCTCGGGGAACGGGATGCCCATCCACCCGAGCTCGCCCATCTTGGCCACGATCTCGTAGGGGAAGCGCTTCTCGCGGTCGAGGTCCTCCGCGACCGGCGCCACCTCCTGCACGGCGAAGTCGCGGACGGTCTCCTGCAGCAGGCGGTGGTCGTCGGGGAGGTCGAAGTGCATCGCGCCATTGTTCACAGATCGACAACCGGCGCGCCCTGCGGCGCGCTGTACGAATCCCCCCGGCCGTTTGACCGAGCGAAAGGGAAGGGACGTGCGTCGAGTCTTCGTAGGGGCCGCGGTAGGCGCGGTTGTCCTCGTGGTGGCGGCAGTCGCCGTCGCCCAGATCATCAATGGCGTCCCGAACGCCAATCCGCGCAGCGGGAGCCCCGCCAACGTCGTCGCCAACGGCTTCGCGCTCGAGCGCGTCGTCAACGGCAACGACACCCTCGAGAACCCGGCGGGGATCTTCGCCCGCTACGGCTACCTCGACGACTCGACGATCCAGCCCGACCACCAGCCGACCAAGACCGAGCCCGACCAGAACACCTACCTGGTCACCAGGCACAGCCCGGGCGGCCCGACGGCCGGCTACGACTACGGCCACCACTTCCTGATCCAGGGCCACGAGGTCTTCTCGGCGGCGGGGCAGCCCAACCGCGCCTACTTCACGCGCATCAACCTCGACGTCAAGGACCCGGCGCACCGCATCACGCTGCTCAACCCGCTGGCCAAGGACGCGACGGACAGCGGCGTGCGCTCGATCGACGGCTCGACCTACGACCCGTTCACCGGCCAACTGCTCTTCACCGCCGAGGCGGGCAACGCCGGCGGCGTCGTCGGCCAGCCGCTGAAGTGGAGCTCGACCACCGCCCCGGCCGTCGTCAACTACGACGGCTCGATGGGCAAGGCCGGCTACGAGGGCATCCACAACGACAAGCTCGGCAACCTCATCCTCATCGAGGACACCGGCGGCGGCAACGTCACCCCGAGCGGCGTCAAGCAGCCCAACTCGTTCGTCTACCGCTTCGTGCCCGCCCACGCCGGCGATCTGACCAAGGGCAAGCTGCAGGTCCTGCAGATCTCGGTCAACGGCACGCCGGTGGTCTTCCACAGCACGGCGACCGACGGCGCGGCCGCCGCGCTCGACGACGCGATGGGCGCGAACATCCTCGCCATCCACTCCGGCGCAGTCCCAGCAGGCCAAGTGGGTGACGATCCACGACACGGCCGTCGACGGGACCGCGCCCTTCGACGCCAACGCGGCCGCCAAGGCCGGCGGGGTCGGCGCCAACGCCAACGCCGCCAACAAGGGCACGCCGCTGAAGCGCCCGGAGAACGCGAAGTTCGTTCCGGGGACGGACTTCAAGTCCTTCGTGGTGGCCGAGACGGGCGACACGAGCAAGACGGCCGGCGACGAGCCGGGCGCCGCCGCCCGCGCCGCGTGGGGCGCGCTGCTGCGCGTCGACATGCCCAAGGCCGGGGCCGACAGCGCCACGGTCAAGGCCGTCGTCGTCGGCGACCAGGCCCACGCCTCGTTCGACAACGTCGCCTTCCTCGACAAGACGACCGTGCTGCTCACCGAGGACCGCGGCGAGACGCTGCACCAGCAGGCCAACGCGCTCGACTCGCTCTGGTCGTTCGACATCACCAAGCCGCTGGACAAGATCAACGCCGACGCCAAGCGCCTCATCGCCCAGGGCCGCGATCCCGAGGCGACGGGCGACATCGCCCTCAAGGAGCCGGCGCCGCCGACGGCGCTGACCCACAACGACGGCGACAACGAGCTGACGGGCATCCACGTGTCCGACGGCTCGACCTCGCCCTCGGGCATCCTCGGCTCCGAGCTGCCCAAGAACGCCGGCGGCTGGAGCCCATGGCGGATGTTCGTCACCGGCCAGCACGGGGCGAACATCACCTACCAGATCGTCGCCACGAGCAAGAACCACGGGTGACGGTCTGACCGGGCTGCGCCGACTCGCCGCTGCTGCGCTCCTCCTCGCCGCGCCCTGCGTCTCAGGGTGCGGCGGGGCGGGGCACGCCTCCGATGCGAAGAGCTCCGCCCCGCGGCCGAGTGGCGGCTACCTCGCGGCCACCGACCTCGAGCGCCAGCTCGGCAACGCGTTCCGCAAGGGCCTCTACCGGCTGGCGGTGATGTCGCAGCGCACCGAGGACGCCATGGATCTCGGTCAGCGGCTGCCGACCGGGCTGATGCGCCAGGTCAGCTGCGACGCGGCGGGGCCACGGCCAAGCGCCGGCGGGCCGTGGTCGTGGAGCGTGCAAGGTCACCTGGCGCAGCGTCGAGGGCCGCCCGCAGCGCACGACGTACGCGGTGCTCCTGCGCCCCGGCCAGTGCTTCGCGGCGGGAGCCACGCCGCACCGCGAGGCGCACTACGACTCGACCATCCGCACCTACTCAGCGGACCCGCTCGACGCGCTCGGGAGCGTCCGGCGCGGATGCTGAGAGCGATCGCGCTCGGCGCGGCCCTCGCCGCGGTGGTCGCCGTCGGCGGCTGCGGCGCCGGCAAGGACGACCACGCCGCCAATCCACCTGCGCAGCCCTATTCGAAGCGCAGCACAGCCGCCGGGGCAGTGGCGCGCGTGACCGCTGCCGACTACCGCCGGCCGGTGGCGACCTACAAGCGCTACGTCCGCCGCCAGCTCGGGGCGCTGCTGGGCGAGGTCGGCGCTCTGCGCTCCGCCATCGCGCGCGGCGACCTGGCCGGCGCGCGCGCGGCATGGCTGAGAGCCGACGCTCGCTACGAGTCGATCGGCGCTGCCTACGGAGCCTTCGGCGACCTCGACGCCGCCGTCAACGGCCGCCCGGCGGGCCTGCCCGGCGGCGTGCGCTCGCCCGACTTCACGGGCCTTCACCGCATCGAGCTGTCGCTGTGGCGCCAGCGCTCCACCCGCGACGCGGCGGCTCCCGCACGAGACCTGTCGCGAGCGGTCGCGCGCCTGCGCTCGAAGGTCGCGGGGATGACCATCGATCCGCTCGAGTACTCGCTGCGCGCGCACGAGATCCTCGAGGACGGCATCCATCTGCAGCTCTCGGGGCAGGCGAGCCCGTGGAGCGGGTCAGCGCTCGTGGCGCTGCGGGCCGAGGTCGCGGGCACCGAGGTGGTGCTCGGCACGCTGCGCCCGCTCATCGCCCGCCGCGACGCCGGCGGCGCCCTGCCGCAGGCGCGCCGAGCGCTGCGCCGGCTCAGGGCGGCGCTCGCGCGGCTGCAGCGCGCCGACGGTTCGCTCCCGCGTTGGGACTCGCTCGCCCAGCGCGACCGCGAGCTCGTCGACGGGCTGGCCACGGGCGCCGCGGAGCAGCTGGCCTACGTCCCCGAGCTCATCGACCCGCGCCCGCCCCGCCCGGCGCAGCGCTCGTTCGGGGACGGCGGATGAAGCGTCGCGCCTTCCTGGGCAGCGCGGCGGCGCTGGGCGCCGGCGCCGCGATCGACCGCGTCTTGGGCGCCGGCGCGGGCGGCGCGGCGTCGGCGCAGGCCGCGCAACACGGCGCCGCCGCGGCCGCGCCGATCGCCTTCGAGGGCGCCCACCAGGCGGGGATCCTCACCCCGGCGCCGCCGCACGCGATCTTCGCGGCCTTCGACGCGATCGCGCCGTCGCGCGCCGAGCTGGCCACGGCCCTGCAGGCGCTCTCCGAGCGCGCGCGCGCGGCTGACCGCGCGGCTACGACGCCCTGCTCGGCGCGCCGCGGCGAGGGCCCGACGCCCGACTCCGGCATCCTCGGCCCGCGCGTGCCGCCCGACGGCCTGACCGTCACCGATCGCCTTCGGCGCCTCGCTCTTCGACGACGCGCTACGGCCTGGGCGGCGCGCAAGCCGCGCGCGCTGAAGCCGATGACCGACCTTCCCCGACGACGCGCTCGTCGCCGAGGAGTGCCACGGCGACGTGCTCGTGCAGCTGTGCGCCAACAGCGAGGAGACGCTGCTCAACGCGCTGCGCGACCTGATGCGCGCGACGCGCGGCTCGCTCGCGCCGCGCTGGAAGATCGAGGGCTTCCTGCCCGTCTCCAAGGGAGCCCGGCGCGCCGCGCAACCTGCTCGGCTTCAAGGACGGCACCGCCAACCCCGACACCGCCGACGCGGCCTCGATGGACCGGGTGGTGTGGGCGGCGCGACGGCGAGCCGGCATGGGCCGCCGGCGGCACCTACCAGGTGGTGCGCATCATCCGCAACCGCGTGGAGTTCTGGGACCGCGTGGCGCGCTCGCGAGCAGGAGCTCATGATCGGCCGCGACAAGGGCACCGGCGCGCCGCTCGGGCGGCGCCAAGGAGACCGACGACCCCGGCTACCCCTCCGATCCGAAGGGCGAGCGGATCCCGATGGACGCGCACATCCGCCTCGCGCGCCCGCGCACGCCCGAGACCGAGGGCTCGCGCATCCTGCGCCGCGGCTACAGCTACTCGCGCGGCCTGGACCTCTCCGGCCAGCTCGACATGGGCCTGGTGTTCTGCTGCTTCCAGGCCGACGTGGAGAAGCAGTTCGAGGTCGTGCAGAAGCGCCTGGCCGGCGAGCCGCTGGTCGACTACGTCGTGCCCGACCGGCGGCGGCTACTTCTTCGCGCCGCCCGGGCGCGCGCGACGGCCAGGACTGGGTCGGCTCGGGGCTGTTCGTCTGAAGCTCAGTAGGCGAGCGAGCCCAGCGCGGTGGGCGCTGCGGCGTGCAGGTGCGCGCAGGCGGGCCATCGCGGCGGCGCGCGCGGCGCCGCTGAGCGCGGGGACGGACCCGACGGCCCGCCGCTTGGCCTTCGGCGCCGGGGATCCGACGACCCGCACCGACCGCGGGCGGTCTTCGCGAAGTGCGCCGCCTTGTCGGTGAGCGTGACCGGTAGCTGACGTTGGCGACGTAGCGGCCGGGCCTGTCCGGCCGTAGCTCAGGCGCAGGACGGTGCCCTTGGCGTGGCGGGGCGCCTTGAGGGTGCGCACGACCTTGCCCTTCGCATCGCGGAAGGTCAGCGCGGCGCTGGCGGTGCGCGGCAGCCGGAAGGTCAGCGCGAAGGTGCGCCCGCCTCCCGGCCGCAGGCTCGACCGGCTCGCTTGACGCGCAGGAACGTGCGAAAACCGTGCGCGGCAGGACTTGAACGGTCGCCGGATTCCCTTGGCGGCCGCGGTGGCCGATGAGCGACGGCGCCCGTGGCCGTGCGGCGGGGCGTCCCTCGGGCGGGTGGTCGCAGGAGGACCCCACCGCGTCGGGAAGAGTGTCCGTAGGTGTGCAGGTCCTTTTCGTCGGACTTGTGTCGGCGTCGAGCCTGCCCGCGCGTGTGAAGGCGATCGGCTGGCCGGTGCGCAGCGGCGTGACCTCAGCGCCTGCAGCTTGCCGCCCTTGAGGCAAGGTCAGGCGCGGTTGTAGGGCGAAGCGGAAGACGAGGTTGGCGTCCATCGACGTAGCAGCTGGCGGGCCGAGATGATTGGCACCCCGCGCGCCTTCGCCGCTGCGATGAGCTGCCCGCGTCCTGGATGTCAGGTTGCCGTCGGAGTGCAGTTCGCTGTGAACCCCTCGTAGCCGCCCTGCACCGATGAGTCCCGTGAAAGGCTGGCGACCTTGGCGACTCTGATCGGACACGTCGTGAGCGTGCGCCGCCTGCCAGACGCCGAGAGCCACCCGTTGGGAGGCGAAGCTCCGCGGGAACCCAGACCCGGTGAAGAAGCCCGGGCGATCGTGCAGCCGGGTCCCCGGCCAGCGTGGAGCCGTCGATGTTGGGCAGGTGCGGCCGCCGCTGCTGTCCTGGGTCGGCCAGGCTACAGGGTGCACGCGGGTGCGCGCCGTCGCCGCGCTCGGGTAGAGCGCTTGAATGCGCGTGAGGGAGGGCGAGCCGCCCTCGTGGCCCTGGCGGAGAGGAAGTGAAACAGTTCTTGTCGCCGGGGTTCGCGGAGCCGTCCGTCGTGCCCGAGACCCACAGGTGCAGGGCGATCTCGAAGCCCTGCGGCCTGGTAGCTGGCCACCTGCGCCGTCGCTGATCGGCGTGCCGGGGAAGATGTAGGAGGTCGAGCGGATGCACTCCCAGTCGGCCACCGAGCAACCCGGCGCGCTGTCGGACAGGTAGCGGTTGAACTGGCCCTTCGTCCCGTTCTGGGTCCCCGGGTCGCTGCCGCTGCCGTAGTCGTAGCGTAGCGCGTCGGCGCCCTTCAGGCCGTTGGGCAGGTACCAGAAGCGCGGCAGAGGCACGCGGTCGGCCGACATCTGCGGTGATGAGGTTGGCGAGCAGGCGCTGCTGCTCGTCGGCCTCGGGGTCGCGACCTGGTCGAGGTGACCCAGTCGGGCTCACGTCGCCGGTCTTGGCGCCAAAGAAGAGATCGTCGGAGCGGATGGGCACCGCGTTGGGATCCGACAGCCCGTCGCGCTCCTGGCCGGCCAGGACGGGTTGCCCTGGCGGGTGTAGCCGATCGAGCGCGCGAGGTCGAAGGTGAAGGTGGCGCCCTGGCCGACGGCTCGAGCCGACGTCGCGCAGGGTCACGGCGGGTCGACGTCGCCGTGGGCGTCCTGGTAGAGCGTCGCGACCGCGGCGCGCCCCGTTGAGCGCGTAGCGATCGGCGGTGTCGTGGAACTGCATCAGGTTGGCGGTGACGCCGGCGCCGGGCGGCTGGCCGGTAGCGACAGAACGGCGTTGCCCAGAGTGCCGCCGCGGGAGATGCTAGGAGGGCCGCCAGCGAGCGCGGTCGCATCGTCCGAATCATGTTTCCGCCGGCTGTCCGGGAAGAACGAGGCCGGGCGCCGCTCACACGCGCGCGTCCAGGCCGGCGACGCTAGGCGCGTGAGTCATCGCGCCGCGCGTTAACGTCCGTGACGTGGCACTCGTTGTGACCATCGCTCGAAGGATCTCGGTGTAGTAGCTGTGAAGGGGTCAGCGCTCGACGTGACGACGAGGATCGGCCCTCCCGGGGGCGGCTCCACCGCCGCTGCGCGCCGGCGGGCACGGCTACGAAGGCCACGCAGGCAATGAGTGCGACGAGAGTTCCCCAACCCCGGTGAGACATCGGCCGAAGGCCTTTCTGCCAGCTCTCGGCCGCCGGCACGACGAAAATGCGGTCAGTGGCCGCAGTGTGGCAGGCGGCCGGGCCGGCGCGCCGCGACTCGGCGCGGACGCTGAGCGGTCGGCGCTCGCTCAAGCGCCGAGGCCCCCGGCCGATCAGGCCGGGGGTGAGCGGTCTTATGGCAAGCGCTGCCGGAGCGTGAAGCGCTTCGTCCGCCGCACCCTGATCGCGGGCGTCGTCATCGCCGTCGTCGTCCTCGCCGCCGCCGTGACGGCCACCGCGCTGCCGGGTGCCGACTCCGCGACCGCCGGCGTGGCCGCCGCGCCGATGCTCGACAGCGGCCCCGAGCCGGCGCTCCCCAGGGAGCATCCGCAGGCCGTCGAGCCGGAGGCCGGCGTCTCCGCCGGCGAGCAGGCCGCCAGCCAGTCGCCGTCGACCACCACCTCCGCGGGTGCCTCGCAGAGCCCGAGCGACGACGAGATCCGCCGTGAGCTCGCGCAGCTCAAGGACCTCGCCGGCAGGGCGCAGGTGCCGGTGGGCGACACCGGGCGCGTGCTGGCCGACGGCACCGCCGTCGCGCCCAAGGACGCGCCGCAGATCGTCCGCGACGTCATCAACGCCGGCAACGTCATCGCCAAGACCCCCTACCTGTGGGGCGGCGGCCACGGCAGCTGGGCGGCCAGCGGCTATGACTGCTCGGGCTCGGTCTCCTTCGCCCTTGCCGGCGCCGGCCTGCTCGACTCGCCGCTGACCTCGGGCCTGCTCGCCCGCTGGGGCTCCGCCGGTCCGGGCCGCTGGATCACCATCTACGCCAACGGCGGCCACGTCTTCATGGAGGTCGCCGGGCTGCGCTTCGACACCGGCGGCATCCGCGGCTCGGGCACGCGCTGGCAGGCGACCGGGCGCGGCACGGCGGGCTTCGTCGCCCGCCACCCCGAGGGCCTGTAGCTCAGGCCTTGGCCGGGACCTGCGCGCGGGCCAGCTCGAGCAGCAGCCGCACGCCCCAGCCCGACCCGCCCTTGGCCGCGTAGGCGCGGCCGTTGTCATGGCCGGTGCCGGCGATGTCGAGGTGCGCCCACGGCACGTCGCCGACGAAGCGCTTGAGGAACGAGGCGCCCTGGATCGGGTGGGCCTTGCGGCCGTCGGAGTTCGTCAGGTCGGCGTAGCGGCCCTTGATCTGCTCGTCGTACTCGGCGTGCAGCGGCATCCGCCACACGATCTCGCCCGCGGCCGCCCCGGCGGCCGTGACCGCCGCGGCCAGCTCCTCGTCGGTGGCGAAGAGCCCGGCGTAGGTCGAGCCGAGCGCGGTGACGATGCCGCCGGTCAGCGTGGCGACGTCGACGATCCGCTCGGCGCCCTGCGCGACCGCGTAGGCCAGGCAGTCGCACGAGCACGAGCCGGCCCTCGGCGTCGGTGTTGTTGACCTCGATCGTCGTGCCGGTCATGGCGCGCACGATGTCGCCGGGCTTCATCGCCGACCCGTTGATCGTGTTCTCGGTGGAGCCGACGACGGCGAGCACGCGCACGGGCAGCTCGAGCTCGGCGATCGCCCGCAGGCGCCCGAGCACCGCGGCGCCGCCGGACATGTCGAACTTCATCTCGTGCATGCTGGCGGCCGGCTTGATCGAGAGGCCGCCGGTGTCGTGGGTGACCGCCTTGCCGACGAGGCCGAGCAGCGGCCCGTCGCCGCCGCCGTCGTAGCGCGCGACGATCACCGCGGGCTCGTGGTCGGAGCCCTGGGCGACGGCCAGGAAGGCGCCCATGCCCTGCTCGGTCATCCAGTCGCGGCCGTGGACCTCGACCTCGACGCCCGCGATCTCACGCGCGCGCTCGCCCAGGGCGGTGGGCGTGAGGTCGTTGGCCGGCGTGTCCTGCAGCTCGCGCGCGAAGTTCTGCGCGTCGGCCCCGACGGCGCCGCGGTGCACCGCGTCGGCGACGTCGTGGTGGGCGGAGACGATCACCTCGTCGAGCTCGCGCGGCGGCTCGTCCTCGGGGCTCGCGCCCGATAGCGGTCGAAGCGGTAGGCGGCCAGGATCGTGCCCTCGACCAGCGCGGCGGCCACGTCGTCGGGGACGTGGTGGGGCAGCTCCCAGCACAGCGTGCGCGTGCCGAGCTCGCGCGCGCGGCCGTGGACGGCCGCCGCGGCGACGCGCGCGCGCTCGGCGTCGAAGCGCTCGCGCGCGCCGAGGCCGACGAGCAGCCAGCGCCGGCCGTCGGCGTGGTGCAGGGCGAGGTGCTTGAAGCTCGTGCGCGCCTCGCCGGCCTCGAGCAGCGCGCCGAGCGCGCCGCCCTCGAGGTCGTGCGCGACGCCCTCGTCGTCGAAGACGCCGACGGCGATCGTGTCGGCCTCCGTGGTGGCGGGAGCGGCGGTCGTGGCGGAGGCGTGCATCGGCCAGGCAGGCTACGTCACTAGCCTTAGGCACATGCCCAAGACCGTGATCCTCGGTGCCGCCCGCACGCCCATCGGCAAGCTGGGCGGCGGCCTGTCGACCATCGACGCCACCGAGCTCGGCGCGACCGCCATCACCGCGGCGCTCGAGCGCGCCGACGTCGCGCCCGACGCAGGTCCAGCACGTCGTCATGGGCCAGGTCCTCCAGGCCGGGCAGGGCCAGATCCCCTCGCGCCAGGCCCAGATCAAGGCCGGGATCCCCAAGGAGGTCTCCAGCGAGACCATCAACAAGGTGTGCGCCTCGGGCCTGCGCGCCTCGGTCCTGCTCGACCAGGCGATCCGCGCGGGCGACGTCGAGGTCGGCGTCGGCGGCGGCATGGAGTCGATGTCGCAGCGCGCCCTACCTGCTGCCCCAGGCGCGCTTCGGCTACCGCATGGGCGACGCCAAGGCGCTCGACGCGATGGTCCACGACGGCCTGACCAACCCCTTCAGCGGGCGCCAGATGTTCGACGAGGCGACCGAGGTCGGCGACGAGCTCGAGCTCACGCGCCCCGACCTCGACCGCTGGGCGCTGCGCTCGCACGAGCGCGCGATCGCCGCGACCGACGAGGGCCGCCTGCCCGAGGAGATCGTCGCGGTCACCGTCAAGGGTCGCAAGGGCGACACCGTCGTCGAGGTCGACGAGGGCCCGCGCCGCGACACGACGCCTCGAGACGCTGGCCAAGCTGCCCGGCCTCGTGGGCAAGGAGGGCTCGCACACGGCGGGCAACTCGCCCGGCGTCAACGACGGCGGCGGCGCGCTCGTGCTGGCCAGCGACGAGTGGGCCTCGGCCAACGGCAAGGCGGCGCTCGCCGAGATCGTCGCCCACGCCCAGTCGGCCAACGACTTCGCCTACCTCGCCACGCACGCCGGCGCGCGCCGCCGAGAAGGCGCTGGCCAAGGCCGGGCTGTCGGCCTCGGACATCGACCTGTGGGAGATCAACGAGGCGTTCGCCTCGGTGACGCTCAACTCGATCCGGATGCTCGGCATCGACGAGGACCGGGTCAACGTCAACGGCGGCGCGGTCGCCCTCGGCCACCCGATCGGCGCCTCGGGCGCGCGGATCCTCGGCGCGCTCGTGCACGAGCTGCGCCGGCGCGGCGGCGGCCTGGGCTGCGCGGCGATCTGCAGCGGCGGCGGCCAGGGCGACGCCGTGATCCTGAAGGTGCACGCGCAACGGGGCGTGACGCACGACGTCACCCCTCAGGAGGAGGTCGCGCAGGTCCCGGCCGAGCACGGGCGGGGCGCCGCGTTCTTCGACCTCGACCGCACGCTCATGGCCGGCTCGTCGGGCCTGTACTGGGCGCGCGCGGCGCGCGGCGCGGGCCTGCTCACCCGCCGGCGGATCGCGCGCTACGGCTGGGAGAACGTCAAGTTCCGCCTGCGCGGCTCGACCGACCAGGCGACCGACCGCGTGCGCCGCGAGGTCGGCGAGATGATCTCCGGCCAGCGCGTGGTCGACCTGCAGCGCCTCGCGCCCAAGGTGCTGGCCGGCGTGCTGCCGCGCCTGTACCCGCAGATGCTCGAGGTCGCCTACGCCCACCAGGACGCGGGGCGCCCGGTCTACATCTGCACGGCGGCCTCGCAGGAGATGGCCGAGATGCTCGCCCACGTGCTGAGCTTCGACGGCGCGCTCGGCGCGCGCTCGGAGGTCGTCGACGGCCGCTACACCGGCCGCGCCGCCGGCCCGTTCACCTACCGCGAGGGCAAGGCCGTGGCGATGCGCGAGCTGGCGGCGGCCGAGGGCATCGACCTCGCCGCCTCCTACGCCTACTCCGACTCGGAGTCCGACCTGCCGATGCTGCGCGCCGTCGGCCACCCGGTCGTCGTCAACCCCGACGCCGAGCTGCGCCGCGTCGCGCGCGAGGAGGGCTGGGAGGTCATGCGCTTCGAGCAGCTCGGCCGGCGCCTGAAGGCCGCGGCGGCCTTCGCCTTCGCCGCGCTCGTGGGCACCGGCGCGCGGACGCGTGGCGGTGCGCAAGCGATGAGCCTGCACGAGCTGACCGACGAGCAGCGCGAGATCCGCGACCTCGCGCGGCGCTTCGCCGACGAGGAGATCGCGCCGCACGCGGCGGCGTGGGATCGCGAGCACCGCTTCCCGCGCGAGGTCTTCGAGCACCTCGGCGAGCTCGGGCTGATGGGCGTGTGCGTGCCCGAGGAGCACGGCGGCGCCGGCGCCGACTTCCTCTCCTACGTGCTCGTGCTCGAGGAGCTCTCGCGCGCCGACGCGGGCGTGGGGGTCACGGTCGCCGTCCACACGAGCGCCGGCACGCTGCCGCTGCTGACCCACGGCACGCCCGAGCAGGTCGGCCGGCTCGTCCCGCCGCTGGCCCAGGGCCACGAGCTCGCGGCCTTCGCGCTGACCGAGTCGGGCTCGGGCTCGGACGCCGGCGCGATGCGCACGCCGGGCCGACGACGGCCCGCGGATCACCGGCACCAAGCAGTGGATCACCAACGGCTCGCACGCCCACAGCTTCCTCGTCTTCGCGCGCGATCCGGAGCGCGCGTCGGCCTTCGTCGTGCGGCGCGGCGCGCGAGGGCTTCAGCGGTCACGCGCGAGGAGGAGAAGCTCGGCCTGAACTCCTCCTCGACCGCCGACCTGAGCTTCGAGGACACGCCGGCCGAGCGCCTCGGCGTGCCAGGGCGCCGGGCATGCGCATCGCGCTTGCAGACGCTCGACGCCGGGCGCATCGGCATCGCCGCCCAGGCGGTCGGGCATCGCCCAGGCCGCGCTCGACGTCGCCGCCGCCTACGCCAAGGAGCGCCACGCGTTCGGCGCGCCCGATCGGCGGCTTCGGCGCGATCCAGCAGAAGCTCGCCGACATGCAGACCGAGATCGAGGCGGCGCGCGCGCTGCGTGTGGCGCGCCGCGCGGCTGAAGGAGGCCGGCAAGCCCGCACACGGTCGAGGGCGCGCAGGCCAAGCTCTTCGCCTCGCGCGTCGCGCGCCACTGGACCGGCGAGGCGATCCAGGTCCTCGGCGGCTACGGCTACACCAAGGAGTTCCCGGTCGAGCGCTACTACCGCGACGCGAAGGTCACCGAGATCTACGAGGGCACGAGCGAGATCCAGCGGCTCGTGATCGCCCGCGCGCTGCTGGGCGAGGCCGCGCGCGAGAGTCTAGCTGGCTCGCGGGGCTGCGACGGCCTGAACTGCATCATCGAGGAGCGTGAGCCGCACCGCCGCCGCGGGCCGTGGCGCGAGTCGCTGCGGGGCGCGGATCTGCCGCACTGTCCGGATTGCACCGGTCCGGGGCGATCGGCGAGGTCGCGCCGAGCGAGTGCGGCGGCCACCTCCCTCGGCGATGCGTCAGGCGCCATGACGCGCTAGTCCGCCGCGTCGAGGACGCGCACGCCGAGCGCGTCGGCGAAGGTGCCCGCCGCGGCGACGATGTCCGCCCACGGCATCGCCGCGCCGCGCAGGCCTCGGCGCCGCGCAGGCCGTCGAGCGTGCAGCCGCGCAGCTCGCAGCGGGCCAGGCGCGCGCCCGAGAGGTCGGCGCCGGTCAGGTCGCAGTCGACGAAGCGCACCGCGCGCAGGTCGGCGTCCTGGAAGTCGGTCTGGCGCAGGATGCAGCGCTCGAAGACGACCTGCTCGATCGTCGGTCGCCGCGAACGACGCGAGGTCGATCGCGCAGTCGCGCAGCGACGACGTCGCGCAGCGCGCCCTCGGTCCACAGCAGGCCGGTCATGCGGCAGCCGCGGGCCGCCACGCGCCGCATCGGGGCGCTGCGCGCGTCGAGGTGGCCAGGCTGACGTGTCGAGCTCGCGTCGCGAAGGACGGTTGATCAGGCGCCCGCCGCTGAGGTCGGCGCCGGCGATGCGACGCCGTCCAGCGACGCGGCCCGGGCTCGATGCGCGCGGGGTCGAGGTCGGCGGCGCGGAGTCGTCGGGGAGGTCGGGCGGCTCGGGAGCGATCGGCCGTCGGGCGACGCGCGCAGTACACCGTGGCTCGTCGGACCGCGCCGCCATACGCTCTGCGCCGTGAGCCCCCGCTGCGCATCGACCCGATCGCCGAGGCTCGCCGCCACTGGGAGGCGCGCTGGGAGGCGGAGCCGTCGCGCGCGATGGCGGCCGTCACGTCGCTGATGCGGGCCCAGCAGATCCTCATGGCCCGCCTGAACGGCCTGCTGCGCCCGCACGGCCTGACCTTCCCGCGCTACGAGGCGCTGATGCTGCTGTCCTTCACGCGCGCCGGGGCGCTGCCGCTGGGCAAGATCGGCGAGCGCCTCCAGGTCCACCGCACGTCGGTGACGAACATCATCGACAAGCTCGAGGCCGACGGGCTCGTGCGCCGGGTGCCCCACGCCGAGGACCGGCGCGCGACGCTGGCCGAGATCACCGACGAGGGGCGCGCCGCCGCCAAGGCGGCCACCGAGGTGCTCAACGCCGAGTGCTTCGGCATCGCCTCGCTCGCGCCGCGCGACCTCGAGCGACTCACGACGATCCTTCGTGCACTGAGGCTCGACGCGGGCGACTTCACCCCGTAGCATCCGGTCCTCCCCAGATACGAGGACTTCCGACTATTTCAACTCCGATGGCAGCGAGCACCCCCACCGTGCCGACCACCGAGGCGCAATGGCGCGCGGCCTACGCGCTCGGCCACGAGCGCGACGTTCCCTTCTCGACCCTGAGCGGGCTCCCGATCAAGCCGCTCTACACCGAGGCCGACCTGCCGGACGCCGGCGAGATCGGCCTGCCCGGCGGCTATCCGTTCACGCGCGGCGTGTACCCGTCGATGTACCGCGGCCGCCTGTGGACGATGCGCCAGTTCGCGGGCTTCGGCACCGCCGAGGAGACCAACGAGCGCTTCCGCTATCTGCTCGAGCACGGGCAGACCGGGCTCTCGACCGCCTTCGACATGCCCTCGCTCATGGGCCACGACTCCGACCACGCGCGCTCGCTGGGCGAGGTCGGGCGCGAGGGCGTCGCCATCGACACGCTCGACGACATGCAGACCCTGTTCGCCGGCATCCCGCTCGGCGACGTCTCGGTGTCGATGACGATCAACGCGCCGGCGGCGATCATGCTCGCCTTCTACGTCGTCGCGGCCGAAGCCCAGGGCGTGCCCGCCGACCGCCTCGCCGGGACGATCCAGGCCGACATCCTCAAGGAGTACATCGCCCAGAAGGAGTGGTGCTTCCCGATCGACCCGGCCATGCGCCTGCTGGGCGACATGATCGAGTGGGCCTCGGGCCACATGCCGCGCTGGCACCCGGTCTCGATCTCGGGCTACCACATCCGCGAGGCGGGCTCGACCGCGGCGCAGGAGCTGGCCTTCACGCTCAAGGACGGGCTGACCTACGTCGAGCAGGCCGTCGAGCGCGGCCTCGACGTCGACGACTTCGCCCCGCGCCTGTCGTTCTTCTTCAACGCCCAGATCGACTTCTTCGAGGAGATCGCCAAGTACCGCGCCGCGCGGCGCATCTGGGCGCGCGAGCTGCGCGACACCTACGGCGCCAAGAACCCGCGCTCGTGGCTGATGCGCTTTCACACCCAGACCGCCGGCGTGTCGCTCACCGCCCAGCAGCCGCTGAACAACATCGTGCGCACCGCGATCGAGGCGCTGGCCGGCGTGCTCGGCGGGACGCAGTCGCTGCACACCAACTCCTACGACGAGGCGCTCGCGCTGCCCACCGAGGAGGCGGTGCGCATCGCGCTGCGCACCCAGCAGATCATCGCCCACGAGACGGGCGTGGCGAACACGATCGATCCGCTCGGCGGCGCGTACTTCGTCGAGGCCCTGACCGACGAGCTCGAGCGCCAGGCCTACGACTACTTCGCCAAGATCGACGAGCTGGGCGGCATGGTGGCCGCGGTCAAGCAGAACTACCCCCAGCGCGAGATCGCCGACGCCGCCTTCGAGCTGCAGGCCGAGATCGACGCCGGCCGGCGCATCGTGGTCGGCGTCAACGAGTACCGCCAGGCCGACGAGCGCCCCCTGGAGCTCCACCGCGTCGATCCCGCCATGGAGGCCAAGCAGGTCGCGCGCGTGCGCGCGGTGCGCGCCCGCCGCGACGGCGGCGCCGTCGAGACCGCGCTGGCCGCGCTCAAGCAGACGGCCGCCCGCGAGGACGCGAACCTCATGCCGGGCCTGCTCGACGCCGCGCGGGTGCACGCGACCGAGGGCGAGATCATCGAGGCCCTCCAGGAGGTCTTCGGCTCCTACACGGAGACGCCGGTCTTCTAGGACCCATCCGCTACCAGCCGCTCTTCGCGCCCCAGGGGCCGTCCGTCGTGCGACGACGGCCGATCCCCGAACCGCGAGTCAGCTTTCGCCCGTCGCGTCCGATCACCCCGGTGTGGACGCGACGACGACCACCGGTGCGCCGACCGAGCGGGAGACCGTCGAGGCGGTGCTCGCCGACCCCACGCTGATCCGGCCGGTGTTCCAGCCGATCGTCGACCTGCGCCGTTCCGCCGTCCAGGGCTACGAGATGCTCGCGCGCCTGGCCAACGACCCGAGCGGCACGCCGCCGCGCTGGCTGGCGGCCGCCGAGCGCCTCGGGGTGTCCAACGCCCTGGAGGCGAGCCTCGTCGCCGCCGGCATCACGCGCGCGCGAGCACCTCCCGCGCGGCACCTACCTCTCCATCAACGTCTCGCCCGGCGCGCTGGTCAGCAGCGAGGTTCGCGCGGTCCTCGACGCCGCGCCCGGCGGCCTGGAGCAGCTCGTCTTCGAGCTCACCGAGCAGAACGGGATCGAGGACTACGACGGGCTCGCCACGGCGCTCGACGGCGTCCGCGCCGCCGGCGGCCACGTGGCGGTCGAGGACGCGGGCGCCGGCTACGAGAGCCTCCAGCACGTCCTGCGCCTGCGCCCGGAGTACGTCAAGCTCGACCGCGGCCTCATCAGCGACGCGCACGCCGATCCGGCCAAGCTCGCGATCATCGAGGCCGTCGGCCTCTTCGCCGAGCGCCTCGGCGCCGCGCTGGTCGCCCCGGGCATCGAGCGCCGCGCCGAGCAGGAGATGCTCGCCGGGCTCGCCGTCCCGCTCGGCCAGGGCTACCTCTTCGGCCGTCCCGGCCCCTCGCTCGTGCGCGACGTGGCGATCGCCGGCCTGCGTCCGGTCACGGGCGACCTCGGCGCTCTGCTCGACGGGCCCGTCGCGCCCACGCTCGATGCCGGCCTGCTCGCCGTCGGGGCCGAGCCACCCGCCGCGGCGCGCGGCCAGGTCGTCGTCGTGCTCGATCGCGACGCCCGCCCCATCGGCCTGCTCGTGCCCGAGGGCGGCGGCTGGGCGCATCGCGAGCGCCCGCTGACGGCCAGCGTCGAGGAGCCCGCGATCGGCGTCGCCCGCCGCGCGCTCTCACGGTCGGCCGGCACCCGCCTGGACCCCGTCTGCGCGTGCCTGCCCGACGGCCGCTTCGCCGGTCTCGTCGGGGTCGAGCGGCTCCTGGGCAATCGCAACGGCCCCTCGGACGCCTCGTTCCTGCTTCCGGCCGGCATCTGACCCGCACGCTCAAGCCCTGTCCGCGACCCGTCGATCAGACGGGCATGACGTCATGGGCGATCGCCTGATGCCGCAGCGCTCGGCGCATCAGCTCGTCGAGTTCCTGACCGCCGTCAGCGCGCATGAGCGCGCCGAGGGCGCGACCGCGGCGGCCGCCGAGCTGGCGGCCCAGCAGTTCTACGCCCAGGTCGGCGCCGTGGTCGTCGGCGACGCTCTCGTGGCCGCGACCGGCTTCGGCGCGGCCGCGCCCCCGGCGGCTGCGCTGGTCGGGGCGCGGGGCGGCGGCGAGGCGCTCGCGCTGGCCGGGCTGGGGACCTGCCACGTGGCCATCGCCGGCTGGGACGGCGACCGGCCCGGGCGGCTGCTCGTCGCCCGCCTCGACAACCCCTTCTCCGCTGACGAGCGCAACCTGCTGCTGGGCATGGCGCGCGTCCTCGGGCTCGCTCTGCGCGGCGTCGCCGCGCTGGAGACCGAACGCACGCTGGGCGCCGAGCGCGAGCGCCAGGCGCGCGAGCGCCTCGCGCTGCTCGCCTCGCTGCGCGAGCGCCACCGCCTGCTCGAGGTCCTGCTCGAGATCCAGCGCTCGATCTCGCATCGCAAGCCGCTGCCCGAGGTACTCAGCGCGATCACGTCGGGGGCCAGCGGCCTGCTCGGCGGCTGCCCGGTCGCGCTCGTCCTCGACGATCCGCTCGATCCCGAGCGTCCGATCGTGGCCGCCACCACGGCCGGCGGCGAGCGCTCGGAGACCGAGCTCGCCATCGTGGCCACCGCCGCGGCGCGGACCGCGAGCACGCCGAGCGCCGACGGCGCGCTGGCCGCCTCGGTCCACATCAACGGCGCCCGCGCGGGCGCGCTCGTGGCGATGGCGTCGGCCGGCTTCGACGACGCCCAGCTCGGCATGCTCGACGCCTTCGCCGAGCACGCGAGCCTGGCGCTGACCGACGCGCGCACCGTCGAGGCCATGGAGGAGGCCTTCCACGACTCGCTGACCGGGCTGCCCAACCGCGCCCTCTTCCTCGACCGCCTCCAGCACGCGCTCGACGTGGCGGCCCGCCGCCAGACCGAGCTGTGCGTGCTCTTCGTCGACCTCGACCGCTTCAAGGCCGTCAACGACAGCATCGGCCACGCCGCCGGCGACGAGCTCCTGCGCGCCGCGGCCGAGCGCCTGTCCGACTGCACGCGCGCGGCGGACACCGCGGCGCGCTTCGGCGGCGACGAGTTCGCCGTGCTGCTGGAGGACGACGGCCGCGGCGTGCACCCCGATGCGGTCGCCGACCGCATCATCGCCGCCATGCGCCGGCCCTTCGACGTGGAGGGCAAGGAGGTCTTCATCGGGGCCACGGTCGGCATCGCCCACGCCCGCGACGCCTCGCTGGGCCCCGACGAGCTGCTGCGCAACGCCGACCTCGCGATGTACCGCGCCAAGAAGGCGGGCGGCAACCGCGCCGCGACCTACGAGACGGCGATGCGCACCGCGCTGCTGGCGCGCATCGAGCTCGAGGCCGACCTGCGCCACGCGCTCGATCGCGACGAGCTGAGCCTCGTCTACCAGCCCGTGGTCGAGCTCGAGAGCGGCCGCACCGTCGGCGTCGAGGCGCTCGCGCGCTGGGCGCACCCGACCCGCGGCATGATCGCGCCGCTGACCTTCATCCCGGTGGCCGAGGAGATCGGCGTGATCGGCGCGATCGGGCGCTGGGTCCTGCGCGAGGCCTGCCGCCAGCTCGCCGCGTGGCGCCGGCTGGCCCCCGGACTCGTGCTCAACGTCAACCTCTCGGCCGTCCAGCTGCGCGACGACCGCCTCGCGGGCGACGTCGAGCAGGCGCTGCGCGCCCACGGCCTGCCGGGCGCGGCGCTGACGCTGGAGATCACCGAGAGCATGCTCCTGTCCGGCGACGAGGACACGGCCGCGCGCCTGCGGCGCCTGAAGGCCCTCGGGCTGTCGATCGCCGTCGACGACTTCGGCACCGGCTACTCGTCGCTGAGCTACCTCAAGCAGTTCCCGGTCGACGCGCTGAAGATCGACAAGAGCTTCGTCGACACCGTCGCGCGCAGCACGGCCGACAGCACGCTGGCGCGGACCATCGTCGAGCTCGGGCGCGGGATGCGCCTGGAGACGATCGCCGAGGGCATCGAGACCGTGGAGCAGCTCGAGCGGCTGCGCATGCTCGACTGCGAGCTCGGCCAGGGCTACCACTTCTCCGTCCCGCTGGACGGCGCCGAGCTGACCGCGTACCTCGAGCAGACGCTCGAGGTGCAGCGGCGCGCGGCCTGAGCTCAGCCGGTGAAGTGGGGCTGCGGCGGCGCCCGGCCGACGCTCGTGCGCGCAACGTCGCGGTTGTCCGCGCTCGCCGGGTCAGGCTCCGCTCCGCCGACGCTCAGGCGCGCGCGCAGGAGCTGGCGTGCCGCGTCGCGGGCGACGCGGACGACGATGTCGAAGCCGAGCGCCGTCCCGGGCGACAGGAGCCCCACGTCGCAGCGGACCACCTTGGAGGAGATGGCGCAGCCGGTCGGCACCGCGATCGGCGTGACCGCGGAGGGGAGGCGCTCGGCGAAGCGCACGCCGCGGGCGGTGCCGGGCCCGCTGTCCTCGACGCGCACGTGATAGGTCAGCAGTCGCCGGGGACGGGCACCATCGGGGTGGCGTCGGCGGTGATCTCGACGTCCGCGGCGGGCCCGACGACGACCTGGTCGGAATGCGCCGCCGCGCGCGGCGCCGGGTCCTGCTCGTGCTCGAAGAGCTCGGCGCCGTTGTCGAGGAACGTGCCGCCTGCGTGTGGACCCAAGCGTCCGCTGACCCGCACCTCCGCCCGCTCACCGGGGGCGAGGGCGTGGAGCGTGCAACGGGCGACGCGATCGGCCACTGCGCAGTGACCGCCGCCGACGGCAACGGTGGCCACCGGATCTTCGACGGCGTGGGGCAGCGGATCGACCACCACGAGCCCGTCGGCGCGATGGGGCCCGTGGTTGATCGCCGTGATGGCCCACGCCACCGGCCTGCCGGCGTGGGCCGTGCCGAGCAGCCGTTTGCCGAGCCTCACGTCGGCGGTGGCGCGCACGCTGACGGCTGCCGTCGCGCGGTCGTTGCCCGGGTTCGGATCGCGCAGTCCGCCGGCGACCGTGGCCGCGTTCGCGATCGGGCCGGCCGGCGCGTCGGCCGCGACCGTGGCGTGGATGGTCACGCGGACGAGCTGACCGGGGGTGAGCGTCCCCAGCGTGCACCGCACGCTCAAGTCGCACGAGCCCTGCTCGGCGTCGGCGGCGCGCACGGTGAGGCCGGCCGGCGTCGGATCGTCGACCACGACGGCGGTCGCGGCGGCGGGCCCGTCGTTGGCGACCTGGAGCACGTACGTCACGTCCTGGCCCGGTCGCGGCTCGTCGGGCTCTGCGGTCTTCGCCACGGCGAGGTCGGCCGCTGCCTCGGGGTTGGCGCTGTCGATCGCCTCGTCGTTGGCGGGATCGTTCTCGCCGCCTCCGGCCACGGTCGCGACGTTCTCGAGCGGGGGCGCGGCGTCGAAGGCGACGTCGACCGGCACGGCGATGTCCGGATACGCGGCGCCGGGAGCCAGCGGGTCCGCGCGCGTGCAGTCCACCACGCCGGCGACGACCGCGCACGCCCAGCCCGCGCCCGCCGCCGACGTGGCCGCGACGCCGGCGGGCAACGCGTCGTGGACGCGCACCTCACCGTGCGTCGGCCCGTCGCCGGCGTTGCGCACCGCGATGACGTACGTGCCCGCGGTGCCGGGGGCGAGCGTGCCGTCGTGGCGCTTGGCGATGGCGAGGTCCGGCGCGACGGTCACCAGGTGCGTGACGTTCGTCTGGGCCTCGAGCGCGAACCCGAGGGTCTCGGCCACGAAGTTGGCGCGTGCCGCGTCATCGATCGCGGTGCCCGACGGCGTTCCGTCGCGCACGCGCACGCGGAAGCGCACGGTGAACGTCTCGCCCGGCGCAAGGCGCCCGCCAGCGACGGCGCCCGCGCCGTGGCCCAGGCGCACGACGACCTGCTCCGCGGGCGCGTCGAGCTCGCCCTGGTCGGCGTCCGCCGCCTCGGTGCGGCCGTGCGCCACACCGCTTCGCAGCTCCTCCAGCGACCCGGGGACCAGCGTCGTGGCGCTGGGCAGCGGGTCGGTGAGCTCGAGGCCCAGCGCCGCGTCCTGACCGTGGTTTCGCCCGGCGATCGTGTACTCGAGCTCGTCGCCCGGCTCGACCTGGCCGCCGTTGACGTCGCGCACGGACTTCTCGACCACGACGTCGGGCGCGTAGATGTCGATGGCCACGAAGACCACCCCCGGCAGGTAGGTGTCGCCGCCGGTCTGGAACTTCAGGGCCGCGCTCGTCGCCCCGTTGCGCACGATCCCCGAGGCGTCGAAGACGTCGGCGTCGAAGCCCAGCTGGTTGTCGTAGTCGGGCGTGCGACCCGTCTCGGGCGAGCCGCGATGCGCGATCGTGGAGTTGAAGGAGTTGGTCGAGGGGTTCCGGGCGTCGGACAGCGCCGTGGCATCGAAGGCCGCGCTGTCGCCCCCCAGCGACCGATCGCCCTCGTAGGCCACCTCACCGAGTGACGCGTGGACCGGACCGCTGCGCGGAGCCTTGAAGCCCTCGACCACGACCTCCCGCGGCGCGTCGCCGCTGTTGATCGAGATGAAGCCGTCGAAGAGCGTGAGGTTGCGGGCGGGTGCCGTGCGGTCGCGATAGGCGACGACGAGCGCCCAGCCCGCGTAGCGATCCTCGCCGGTCCCCGATTGGACGTCGGCCACCGTGTAGTCGCCCGCGCCCGCGGCGCGCACCAGCGACGTGACGTCGGCGAAGCCCTGGTAGGCGTCCTTCTGCGAGGTCGCCGCGCCGCGGTCGACGGTGGCCGCCGCGACCGGCCGATATCCCGCGCTCCCGGGCGTGGCCAGCAGCACCCGTCCGCGCGCCGCGGGGTCGCGCGCCGCGGCGCCACCGGTGGCGGCGGCCGTGTTCGCACCCCAGTACAGCGCGGCGTAGAGCACGGTCGCCCCGGACGGCAGGTGCAGCGCCGCGCGGCTCGAGTCGAACGTCGCCGCGTCCGCATCGACATCGACGTAGCCCATCCTGAACGTGTTGTTCGACGCGCTGCCGCCCTTCTGGGCCGGCGCGCACTTGGCGTCGGATGCCGGGCACGTGAGGACCGTGTTCGCCGCCATGGTGATGGCGCCGGTGTCGTTGGTGGTGAAGCGCGGCGTGAAGGCGCGGTCGGCGCGCGCCACGTTCGCCCCCACGAGGGCACCGAGCACCACCGCCATCCACACGCCACCGGACCTCGCGTGCACGGGCCATTTCATACACCCGCGAGCCGGTGCGGTCGCGTGGGGCGCGCCGGGCGGCGCGCAGCGTCCCGCCGAACGGCCGTTGCGCGAGGCCGTCGCGCGCGGGTGAGGCGTGCCTGCTCGAGGGCGGGCCGTCGCCGCAGCGAGGCCCGCCATACAATGCGCGGCCCATGCCGCCGTCAGCACCTACGGCCCGCAAGATCCGCGTCGTCGTGGCCAAGCCGGGCCTCGACGGCCACGATCGCGGGGCGAAGATCATCGCCCGCGCGCTGCGCGACGCCGGTATGGAGGTCATCTACACGGGGCTGCACCAGACGCCGGAGCAGATCGTGGAGACCGTCATCCAGGAGGACGCCGACGCGGTCGGGCTCTCGATCCTCTCGGGCGCGCACATGACGCTCGTCCCGCGGATCGTCGAGCTCCTCAACGCGCAGGGGATCGACGACGTGCTGCTGACCGTCGGGGGCACGATCCCGGCCGACGACATCCCCGAGCTCAAGCGCCTGGGCGTGGCGGAGGTCTTCACGCCCGGGGCGCCGACGCAGGACATCATCGACTTCATCCAGGGCGCTGTCGGAAACCGCGAGCGCAGCTAGCGGTCTCGCGGCGGGGCGCAGCGTCTGGCGGAGAACAGGTCGGCGAAAGACCGATTGACCCGTCAGTCAATGAGGTAGGATCCCGAACGTTCGTTTGCCAGAGGAGGCCATCAAGTGAAGATCTGTGTCCTCGTCAAAGAGGTGCCAGATGCCGCCGTGCAGAAGCGGATCGACCCGTCGACGGGTCGCATGGACCGCAGCGGGGAGAAGAACCTCAACCCCTACGACACCCATGCGATCGAGGCCGCCATGCAGATCAAGGAGGGCGGCGCCGTGGAGGTCGAGGAGATCATCGCGGTGACGATGGGCCCCGAGTCCGCCGTCCGCGCGCTCCACAAGGCCGTGTCGCTGGGCGCCGACCGCTCCGTGCACCTGACCGACCCCGGCGCTGGCCGGCTCCGACGTGGCCGCCACCGGCTACGCGCTGGCCCAGACGCTCAAGCGCGAGAGCCCCGATCTCGTGCTCCTGGGCCAGCAGTCCGACGACGGCGAGTGCTACACGATCGGCGCGGTCGTGGCCGAGCACCTGCAGATGCCCTCGCTCACGCAGGTCATCAAGATGGACGTCGACCCCGAGAAGCTGCGCTGCGAGCGCCAGGCCGAGTACGGCTACGACACCGTCGAGGTCAGGCTGCCCGCCGTCATCTCGGTCGGCGACGCGATCAACGAGCCGCGCTACCCGTCGCTCAAGGCGATCATGGGGGCCAAGAAGAAGCCGCTGGACACCGTGGCGGCAGCCGACGCGGACATCGACGCGTCGAAGGTCGGGGGCGACAACTCCGCCGCGCAGTGGACCTCCTCGAAGGCGCCGCCGCAGAAGGCCGCCGGGACCATCATCGAGGACGAGGACACGAACGAGACGGTCGACAAGATCGTCGCGTGGCTCGACGAGAGGAAGCTGATCTAGCCATGGCCGACATCCTGGTCTACGCCCTGCACTACGAGGGCGCCATCAACAAGAACTCCCTCGGCGCCGTCTCCGAGGGCGCCCGCCTGGCCTCCGAGCTCGGCGGCGAGTGCCACGCGATCGTGGTCGGCGGCGACGACCTCACCGACGAGCTCGCCGGCTCGGTCGGCGCCTATGGCGCCTCCAAGGTCTTCCGGGCCAGGGCGCCCGAGGGCCTCGCGCAGCCGGTGGTCGACGCGATGGCCAAGGTCATCGCCGACAACGGCCACGGCTACGCCCTCTTCGGCGGCGGCCTGCTCGGCTTCGAGGTCGGCGCCGGTCTCGCCGCGCGCCTGGGCGCCGGCGTGGCCATGGAGGTCACCGCCGTGAACGCGCCGAGGGCGGCAAGCTCGTCGCCGAGCGCCCGATCCTCGGCGACTCGGCCATCTCGGAGATCAACTTCCGCTCGGACGTCGGGATCATCATCGGCCGCCTGAACGCCTTCGAGACCAAGGAGTCCGGCGCGCGGCGCGGCGACCGTCGAGGACGTCGACGTCGAGCTCTCCCCGCAGGCCCAGCAGGCCACGATGGTCCAGCGCGGCGAGCAGCGCGGCGCCGACGTGGACATCGAGGGCGCCGACGTCCTCGTCGCCGGCGGGCGCGGCCTGGGCAAGGCCGAGGGCTTCGAGCTCGTCGAGGCGCTGGCCAAGGCCTTCGGCGGCAACAGCGCCGTGGCGGCCACGCGCGCCGTGGTCGATGCCGGCTGGTACCCGTACGCGGCCCAGATCGGCCAGACGGGCAAGACCGTCGCGCCCAAGCTCTACCTGGCGGCCGGCATCTCCGGCGCCATCCAGCACAAGGTCGGCATGCAGTCCGCGGAGAACATCGTGGCGATCAACAAGGACGCGAACGCCCCGATCTTCGAGTTCTCCGACCTCGGGATCGTCGGCGACCTCAACAAGATCGTCCCCAAGCTCACCGACGCCATCAAGGCGAAGAAGGGCTGAGCCGCATGGCGTCGCCGAACGGCAGGGTCGTCGCGCCCGCTCAGTTCCCGCCCGCGGTCGACTCGCAGCAGGAGTTCATCAAGCGCGAGCTCGACGACGAGGAGGAGCGCATCGAGGTGGGCGTCGCCATCGTCGGCGGCGGCCCCGCCGGCCTGGCGTGCGCCAACAAGCTCCTGCAGCTGCTGGCCGACGAGCCCGAGCTCATGGAGCGCCTCGGCGAGGTGCCGGTGGCGGTCGTCGAGAAGGGCAAGGTGTGCGGCGCCCACAACCTGTCCGGCGCGATGATGCGCCCGTCGGGGCTGCAGGAGCTCTTCCCCGATCTCGAGCCCAAGGACTGGCCGACCTACGGCCAGGTCGCCAAGGACTCGGTCTACTGGATGCTGAGCCCCAACCGGGCCCTGCCGCTCAAGCCGACGCCGCCGCCGTTCCGCAACCACGGCAACTACGTCGTCTCGGTCGCCGAGCTCTCGCGCTGGCTGGCCGAGAAGGCCGAGGAGGCCGGCGCCTACATCCTCACCGAGACGGCGGCCGCGCAGCTGCTGGTCGAGGACGGGGCCGTGCGCGGCATCCGCTCGGGCGACAAGGGCCGCGGCAAGGACGGCAACCCGCTGGGCAACTTCGAGCCGGGCGCCGACGTCACCGCCCAGGCCACCGTGCTGGCCGAGGGCACCTGGGGGCACCTCACCGGCGCCGCCATCCGCGAGTTCGATCTCGCCGCCGGCCGCGAGCCGCAGGTGTGGGCGCTCGGGGTCAAGGAGGTCTGGAAGGTCCCGCGCAAGCTCGACCGCGTCATCCACACGCTGGGCTGGCCGCTGCGCTACGGGGCCAAGCACAAGGAGTTCGGCGGCTCGTGGATCTACCCGATGGGCGAGGACCGCGTGTCGATCGGCTTCGTCGTCGGCCTCGACTACACCGACGCCACCGTCTCAGGCCACGACCTGCTGCAGCAGTTCAAGACCTCGAAGCTCGTGCGCGGGATCCTCGAGGGCGGCGAGCGCGTCGCCTGGGGCGCCAAGGCCATCCCCGAGGGCGGCTACTGGGCGATGCCCAAGCTCTCGGCGCCCGGCATGGTCATCGCCGGCGATGCGGGCGGCATGGTCAACGTCCCGGTCCTCAAGGGCATCCACTACGCGATCCACGCCGGGATCCTGGCCGCCGAGGAGATCTTCGCCAAGCTCAAGGCGGGCTCGAACGACTTCAGCGCCTACGAGCAGGCCGTCGAGGACTCGCTCATCGGCAAGGAGCTCTACGAGTCGCGCAACATGAAGCAGCCCTTCGGCAAGGGCTTCTTCGTCGGCGGCGCGATCACCAACGCGATGGTCATCTCCAAGGGCCGCTTCCCCGGCGGGCGCTGGAGCAACCACCGCGACGCCGAGTCGCCGGTCGAGATCGGCGACAAGAAGGACGGCTATCCCAAGCCCGACGGCAAGTACACCTTCGACAAGCTCTCGAGCGTCTACATCACGGGCAACGCCACCCGCGACGACGCCCCCAACCACATCCGCGTGCGCGAGAACGTGCCGCGCGAGGTGGCCGAGGCGTGGGCGTGGATGTGCCCGGCCGGGGTCTACGAGGTCCCCGACGAGGCGCCCGAAGAGGGCAACGTCGACGTGATCGTCAACTACACCAACTGCGTGCAGTGCGGGGCGATCACGGCCAAGGGCGGGCGCCTGACCACGCCCGAGGGCGGCGACGGGCCGCTGTACCAGGTCACCTGAGCGCAGCGCGGCGCCGTCCCCGTTCGCGGGTGGTGCTGCGTGCGCTGACAGCATCACCGAGGGGGTGGGCTTGCCCACTCGCGCAGGCCACGGCGAGCGGCAATGCGCCAGCGGCGGCGAACCTCTTCGGTTTGTGTGCGGTTTCCGGACACAAACCGAAGCGGTTCGCGCCTGGCCGGAGCGCTGGCGGCTCACCCTCCCTCGATGCCTTGGCCACCAACGCCTGCGGAGGGCGCGAGCGCCGCGCCCGAGACGCCGGTAGTCCGCAACCTTCGGGCGGCGCTGTTCATTCGGCGCCGTGCGACGTGTCGCGCCTCTCATCGTCCTTGCCGCCCTGGCGCTGCCCGCCGCCGCGCAGGCCCAGGCCCCGCCGCTGCGGGCCAAGCTCTCCGCGTGCCAGAGCGGGCCCGCGGCCATCGACCGCACGGCGACGTTCGTGGGCTCCATGCCCGCGATCGCCGGTACGAAGCGCATGTGGATGCGCTTCGACCTCTTCGCGCGCGTCGCGCCGTCGACCGGCTTCGCCGCCGTCAAGGCGCCGAAGCTCGGCGTGTGGCAGAAGTCCGCGCCCGGCCGCGTGAGCAGCGGCTTCGTCTTCACCCAGCGCGTCCAGGGGCTGACCGCGCCGGCCTGGTTCCGTGCGCAGGTGCGCTTCCGCTGGTACGGCAAGGGCGGCAGGCTGCTGCGCTCGGCCACGCGCACGAGCGCGATCTGCAAGCAGCCCGACCAGCGCCCCGACCTGCGCGCCGGAGCGCTCGATGCCGCCCGCGGGCCGCTGCTCGACCAGGCCACCTATGAGCTCGACGTCCGCAACGACGGGCGCACGGCGGCCACCGGATTCGACGTCGTGCTCACCGTCGGCGGCGCCGAGCAGCCGCCCCAGCACGTGGCCGGACTGGCCCCCGCGGCCACCGCGGCGGTGACCTTCGTGGGGCCGCTCTGCGCGCCCGGCTCGACGCTGCGCTTCGAGCTCGACGCCGAGGACGCGGTCGAGGAGTCGAGCGAGGCCGACGACGTCGTCGAGCGCGCCTGTCCGTTCAGCTGACGCTGTGGGGTTCGCCGCTACACTGGATTGGGTCATGAAGACCAAATTACTATGTGACGGAGTGGACGTGTGCGTGATGCTCCGTCAGGGGTCCCGAAATCATCCCCCGGATATCGGCACGCTGGCCGCTCTGGTGCAAGCCGGGACGCTCGGGTGGCCGCTACACTGGATTGGGTCATGAAGACCGAAATCCATCCCGAGTACGTCGAGGCCCACGTCCGCTGTACGTGCGGCAACGAGTTCACGACGCGCTCGACTCAGCCCGAGATCCACGTCGAGATCTGCTCGAACTGCCACCCGTTCTACACCGGGCGCCAGAAGCTGGTCGACACCGGCGGTCGCGTGGAGCGCTTCAAGCGCCGTGCCGCCAAGCGCGGCGCCCGCTCGTAAGGAGCGGGCATGTCCGCCACGCAGCGCCTGCCCGACGGGGCACTCATCGCCCAGCGCGACGCCCCCGTCGGGGGTCAGGCCGTGCTCGAGGGCGTGATGATGCGTGGCGTGTCGGTCTGGGCGGTGGCGGTGCGCAAGCCGCTGCCCGAGGAGATCTCCGAGGACGGCATCGACCCCGAGCGCGGGGCCCACGGCGAGATCGAGGTCACCTCGTTCCCGCTCACGTCGGTCCTCAAGAAGCACCGGCTGCTGCGCCTGCCGATCGTGCGCGGCGTCGTCGCGCTCGTCGAGTCGCTGGTCATCGGCTTCAAGGCGCTCGGCATCTCGGCCAACGCGCAGCTGCCCGAGGAGGAGAAGGAGATCTCGGGCGGCATGTGGTTCGGCACCGTGGTCGTCGCGCTGGCGCTCGCCGTCGGCCTGTTCTTCGTGGTCCCCGTCGGGCTCACGAGCCTCATCAAGGACCAGCTGAACTCGTCCTTCCTCTTCTGGCTCGTCGAGGGGATCGTGCGGACCTCGATCTTCCTGGGCTACCTGCTGCTGCTCTCGCGCCTGCGCGACCTGCGCCGCGTCTTCGAGTACCACGGCGCCGAGCACAAGACGATCTCCTGCTACGAGGCGGGGCTCGACCTCACGCCCGAGAACGCCCAGCGCTTCAGCCGCCTGCACCCGCGCTGCGGCACGAGCTTCCTGCTCGTCGTGATGATCGTGGCCATCTTCGTCTTCGCCCCGATCGGCCTGCCCGCCTGGTACTGGCTCGTGCTCACGCGCATCGTCGGCGTCCCGCTGATCGCCGGCCTCTCGTTCGAGATCATCAAGTTCGCCGGGCGCAACCGCCGCCGGGGCTGGGTGCGGGCCGTGATGTTCCCCGGGCTGCAGCTGCAGAAGCTCACGACCCGCGAGCCCGACCTCGACCAGCTCGCCGTCGCCATCGCGTCGATGGAGGCGGTGCTCGCGGTCGAGAACCCGCGCGACGTCTCCGACGAGGATCGGATCGGGATGGAGGTGGTGGCGTGATCGAGTCGCTCGTCGAGCAGATCGAGTCGCGCTTCGCCGAGCTGGGGCGCGCGATGACCGACCCCGAGGTCATCGGCGACCGCCAGCGCTACGCCGAGGTCGGGCGCGAGTACGCGCGCCTCGAGGGGCCCGCCAAGCTGGCCGAGCAGTGGCGCCGCGCGGCCGACGACGCCGCCGGCGCGCAGGAGCTGCTCGACGAGGGCGAGGACCCCGAGGTGCGCGAGATGCTGGCCACCGCGCGCCGGCGCCTGGAGGAGCTCGACGAGGAGATCCGCCTGGCCATGGTCGAGCGCGATCCGGCCGACGACAAGGACGTCATCGTCGAGGTCCAGGGCGGGGCCGGCGGCGAGGAGGCCGGGCTGTGGGCCGGCGACGTCTACCGGATGCTGACCAAGTACGCCGAGCGCCTGGGGTTCAAGGTCCAGCCGCTCGAGATCGGCGACGGCAAGTACACCTTCGCCATCAACGGCGACGGCGCCTACTCGGTCTTCAAGTACGAGGGCGGGACGCACCGCGTCCAGCGCGTGCCCGTCACCGAGTCGCAGGGCCGCATCCACACCTCGACCGCGACGGTCGCCGTGCTGCCCGAGGCCGAGGACGTCGACATCCAGATCGATCCCAGCGACCTGCAGATCGACGTCTATCGCTCGTCGGGCCCGGGCGGCCAGTCGGTCAACACCACCGACTCGGCGGTGCGCATCACGCACAAGCCGTCGGGCGTCGTCGTCTCGATGCAGGACGAGAAGAGCCAGCTGCAGAACCGCGACAAGGCCATGCGCGTGCTGCGCGCGCGCCTGTACGAGCAGGCCCTGGCCGAGCAGCAGGCCGAGCTCGCCGCCGACCGCCGCGCGCAGGTCGGCACCGGCGATCGCGCCGAGAAGATCCGCACCTACAACTACGGCGAGCGCCGCGTCACCGACCACCGCATCAAGCTCACCGTCCACAACCTCGACGCGGTGCTCGAGGGCGAGCTCGACGAGCTCACCGCCGGGCTCTCGGCCGACGAGAAGCGCCGCCGGCTCGAGGTCCAGGCCGCCGCGCCGCACTGAGTCGCCCGATGGTCGGCACGCCGGTGCGCGAGGCGCTCGACTCCGCCGTGATCGCGCTCGGGGCCGCCGGGGTCGACACGCCGCGCCTGGACGCCGAGGTGCTGCTCGCCCACGCGCTGGGCATCGACCGCCTCGAGCTGCTCGTCGACGGTCGGGCGACGGTGCAGGGCCCGGCCGTGCGCGTCTTCCAGGACGCCGTGCGCCGGCGCGCGGTGGGCCGCGAGCCGGTGGCCTACATCACGGGCGTCAAGGGCTTTCGCCACCTCGACCTCCACGTCGACCGGCGCGTGCTCATCCCGCGCCCGGAGACCGAGACGCTGGTCGAGGCGGCGCTGGGGCTGGCGCAGTCCGCGCGCGTGGTCGACGTCGGCACCGGCAGCGGCGCGGTGGCGCTCGCGCTCAAGGACGAGCGCCCGGACCTCGCGGTGACCGCGACCGACGTCAGCGAGGACGCGCTGGCCGTGGCGCGCGCCAACGCCGCGCGGCTGGGGCTCGACGTCCGCTTCGTGCACGCCGACCTGCTCGACGGCGCGGGCGAGCTCGACGCCGTGGTCTCCAACCCGCCCTACGTCGAGGATGGGGCCGAGCTGGCGCCCGAGATCGCCCGCCACGAGCCGGCGCAGGCCCTGTACGCGGGGCTCGACGGGCTGGCGGTGGTGCGCCGACTGGTGGCGCAGGCCGGCGAGCGGGAGGCCGCCTTCCTCGCCGTCGAGGTGGGCGCCGGCCAGGCGCTGGCCGTCGAGGAGCTCGCTCGCGCTGCCGGCTTTCGACGCACCGAGCGCCGCGCCGACCTCGCCGGGATCGAGCGGGTGGTGGCCGCGTGGCGCTAGGCGCCGCCGACGCCCGGACCTTCGAGCGCTGCATCGCGGTCGGCGGCATCGCCGTCTTCCCGGCCGACACCGTCTACGGCCTGGCCTGCGAGCCGGACTCCAAGGAGGCCGTCCAGCGCCTGTACATGCTCAAGCGCCGCCGGCCCGACAAGCCGGCCGCGGTCATGTTCTTCGCGCTCGACCTCGCGCTCGCGGCGCTGCCCGAGCTCGGCCCGCGGACCGCGGGGGCGCTGCACGCGCTGCTGCCCGGCGCCGTGACCGTGCTGCTGCCCAACCCGGCGGGACGCTTCCCGCTCGCGTGCGCGGACGATCCGCTGACCCTCGGCGTGCGCGTGCCGGCGTGGCCGCCGGCGCTCGCGGCGCTGGGCGACGTCCGCTGGCCGGTCCTTCAGTCGAGCGCCAACGCCGCCGGCGGGCCGGACGCCCGCCGGCTCGACGAGGTGCCCGAGTACATGCGCGCCCACACCGACCTCGTCCTCGACGGCGGCGAGCTCCCCGGCACGCCGTCGACGGTCGTCGACCTGCGGTCCTACGAGACCGATGGCGAGTGGTCGGTTGCGCGCGAAGGCGCCATGTCCGTCACGGAGCTCTCGGCGCGGCTAGAGTCCGCCCCGTGACGACCTCCGCCTTCGTCACCGGTGGCTCGGGCTTCATCGGTGGCGCGCTCGTCCGGCGGCTCGTGGCCGACGGCTGGACCGTGCGCGCGCTCGCTCGCAGCGATGCGTCGGCCGACGTCGTGCGCGAGCGCGGCGCCGAGCCCGTGCGCGGCGAGCTCGCCGACACCGCCTCGATGGCCGCCGGCGCCGCCGGCTGCGAGGTCGCCTTCCATCTCGCGGCCCATCTCGGCGACTGGGGCGAGCGGGAGGACTTCGAGCGCGGCAACGTGCAGGGCACGCGCAACGCGCTGGCCGCCGCGCGCCAGGCCGGCGTGCGGCGCTTCGTCCACGTCGGCACCGAGGCCGCGCTGCTCGCCGGCGATCCGCTGGTCGAGGTCGACGAGCGCGCGCCGCTGCGCTTCGACTCGCCGGCGCTGTACTCCTCGACCAAGGCGCGCGCCGAGGAGGCCGTGATCGAGGCCAATCGCAACGGCCTCGAGACGGTCGTGGTGCGCCCGCGCTTCGTCTGGGGCCGCGGCGACACGACCCTGCTGCCGGCGATGACCGAGATGGTCCGCACGGGGCGCTTCGCGTGGGTCGGCGGCGGCCGCCAGCGCACCTCCACGACGCACGTCGACAACGCCGTCGAAGGGCTCGTGCTCGCAGCGCAGCGCGGCGCGCCCGGCGGCGTCTACTTCGTCACCGACGGGCAGCCCGTCGTCTTCCGCGAGTTCGTCACCCGCCTGATCGAGACCCAGGGCGTGACGCCGTCCGGGCGGTCGGTCCCGGCGCCGGTGGCGAACGCGGTGGCGACGGTGGGGGAGACGGCGTGGCGCCTGCTGCCGCTGCCCGGCCGCCCGCCGCTGACGCGCCTGGCCGTGTGGCTGTCCGCCCTGGAGACGACCATCGACATCACACGCGCACGCACCGAGCTCGGCTACGCGCCGGTCAGGACCATCGACGAGGGGTTGGAGGAGCTGAGGCAGCCATGAGGATCGCCGTGGGGTCGGACCACGCCGGGTTCCACCTCAAGGAGCACGTCAAGCTGGCGCTGGCCGCGGCGGGCCACGACGTGGTCGACGTGGGAACCGGATCGTCGCGCGCGGTCGACTACCCCCGCTTCGCGGCCGATGCGGCGCGCCTGGTCGGCGAGGGAGACGTCGCGCGCGCCATCCTGGCCTGCAGCTCGGGCGTCGGCGTCGCGATCGTGGCCAACAAGGTCGCGGGCGTGCGCGCCGTCAACGCCCACGACCCGTCCGAGGCCGAGATGTCGCGCCGCCACAACGACGTCAACATCGTGACCCTGTCGGGCGCCCGCCTCGGTCCGAGCGAGGCCGAAGCGATCGTCCGCGCCTTCCTGCGCACGGAGTTCGAGGGCGGCCGCCACGCGCGCCGCGTCGGCCAGATCACGGAGATGGAGCGCGAGCCGACGCCCGCGGCGTCGTAGGCCCGGCGGTCGCCTCCCGACGGAGCAGCTTCGCCTTCTCGGACGGGAAGACCGCCACGAGGTCAGCGGGCACCCGTGCTACCTTCGGCGGCGTCGCGACTGGCGCGTAGGTGGAACTGACCACCGGGAAGCGACACACCTGACAGCCGCAGCGCCTGGGCACAATCCGCAAGCCGCCGAGGAGCGCCCATGTCCGACCTGAGTCCCGACTTCTTCAACCGTCCTCTGGCCGAGGTCGACCCGGAGATCGCCGACGTCCTCCAGCACGAGCTCGAGCGCCAGCAGCGCACGCTCGAGATGATCGCCTCCGAGAACTTCGTGCCGCAGGCGGTCCTCGAGTGCCAGGGCAGCGTGCTGACCAACAAGTACGCCGAGGGCTATCCCGGCAAGCGCTACTACGGCGGCTGCGAGTTCGTCGACGTCGCCGAGCAGCTCGCGATCGATCGCGCCAAGGCGATCTTCGGCGCCGAGCACGCCAACGTGCAGCCGCACGCCGGCGCCCAGGCCAACGCCTCCGTCTACCACGCCCTGCTGCAGCCGGGCGACACGATCATGGGCCTGGCGCTGCCCCACGGCGGCCACCTCACGCACGGCATGAAGCTCAACGTGTCCGGGCGCCTGTACGACATCGCGCCCTACGAGGTCTCGCGCGAGACGAGCCTCATCGACATGGACGAGGTCGAGCGCATCGCCCACGAGCGCAAGCCCAAGCTCCTGCTCGCGGGCTGGAGCGCCTACCCGCGCTTCCTGGACTTCGAGCGCTTCCGCGCGATCGCCGATGCCGTCGGCGCGTACCTCATGGTCGACATGGCGCACTTCGCCGGCCTCGTGGCGGCCGGCGAGCACCCCAACCCGGTGCCCTACGCCGACGTCGTCACCTCGACGGTGCACAAGACCCTCGGCGGCGCGCGCGGCGGCCTGATCCTGTGCCGCGAGGAGTACGCCAAGGCCATCAACTCGGCCGTCTTCCCGGGCCAGCAGGGCGGCCCGCTCGAGCACGTCATCGCGGGCAAGGCGGTCGCCTTCCGCATCGCGCAGACCGAGCTCTTCCGCGAGCGCCAGCAGCGCACGGTGGCCGGCGCCAAGGCGCTCGCCGATGAGCTGCTGGGCGCGGCCGGCGCGGTCAACGTGCTCACCGGCGGCACCGACGTGCACCTCGTGCTCGTCGACCTGCGCGACTCCGAGCTCGACGGCCAGCAGGCCGAGGACCGCCTGGCCGAGGTCGGCATCACCGTCAACCGCAACGCCGTCCCCTTCGATCCGCGCCCGCCGATGGTCACCAGCGGCCTGCGCGTCGGCGCGAGCGCGCTGGCCACCCGCGGCCTGCAGGTCGAGGACTTCCACGAGGTCGGGCGCATCATCGCCGCGGCGCTGTCGGAGGACTTCGAGGCCGGCAAGGCCGATCTGGCCGAGCGCGTCGCGGCCATCGCGGACCGCTACCCGCTCTACGAGCACCTCGCTGCACAGGCCGCTGCGGCGTAGCCCAGCCGCCCCGGCCCGTAGGCTCCTCGGTCGATGACCGAGGCCGACGCGGTCTACGCCTTCTTGGCTGCCTTCGCCGTGGCGGCGCTGCTGACGCCGCTGACGGCGAGGCTGGCGCGGCGCGTCGGCGCGGTCGACCACCCCAACGAGCGCGGGCTCGGCGCGGGGTCGACGCCGCTGCTCGGGGGCCTCGCGATGCTCGGCGGCGTCCTGCTGAGCTCGGCGCTCTTCCTGGACTTCGGCGGCGCCACCTCGGATCGGCTGAAGGGCATCCTGGCCGGCGCCGTGGTCATCGCCTTCGTGGGCGCCCTCGACGACCGCTTCGACCTCCCGCCGGGAGCCAAGCTCGCGGGCCAGATCGTCGCGGCCGCGATCCCGGTGGCCGCGGGCGTCGAGGTCACGAACATCACGCTGCCCTTCGTGGGCGCGGTCAACTTCGGCGACGCGGGCGGGCCGCTCACGGTGGCCGGCCTCGTCGCCGTGATGAACGTCGTCAACCTGTCCGACGGGGCGGACGGGCTGGCCGCCGGCGTCTGCGCGATCAGCGCGATCACCTTCTCGATCATCGCCTTCGACCTCGACCGCAACCACGCGGCGGTCTTCGCCGCCATCACGGCCGGCGCGGCGCTCGGCTTCCTCATCCACAACTTCCACCCGGCGTCGGTCTACATGGGCGACTGCGGGTCGAACCTGCTCGGGCTGCTGCTGGGCTGCATCGCCGTCGAGGGCGCGGTCAAGACGCAGGCCGTCCTGGCGCTGCTCTTCCCGCTGGTGGTCCTCGCCGTGCCCTTCCTGGACACGACGTTCGTGGTCCTCAAGCGCATGAAGTACCGCCGCCCGATCTACCGCGCCGACGCCAACCACTTCCACCACCGCCTCACCCGCATCGGCTTCAGCCAGCGCCGGACCGTGCTCTACCTCTACGCGTGGACGATCCTGCTCGGCGGCTTCGCGGTGGCGCTGCGCTTCGTGCCCTACTCCGACCACCACGGCCACTTCCACACGGGCTGGACGATCGCGGTGGTCGGGTTCGGCGTGCTCGTGATCGCCGCGTCGGTCTACCTGGTCTACGTGCTCGAGATCCTCAAGTTCAAGCGGCTCGACGCGATGCGCCTGCGCCGGGTGGGGGCGACGGAGGCCGAGATCGACGAGGACGTCAAGCGGCGCCTCGAGACCGGCGAGTTCGACCAGGTGCGGCGTGAGACCGAGGAGTTCGACGCCGTCCGCGAGTGATTGAAGTGGTACATCGCTGTAGACCCGAAGTGGATCTCGCGGGAGGGCCACTTTCGTCGTAGGGTCGCGGCATGACCACGACCACATCACGCATCGACGCCGAACAGGCAGCGCCCGAGCTCTACCGCGCGATGCTGCGCCTCGACGGCGCCGTCGGCAAGTCCGTCCTCGATCCGCAGCTGCAGGAGCTCCTCAAGTTCCGCGTGGCGCAGATGAACGGCTGTGCCTATTGCATGGACATGCACAGCCGCGACGCGGTGGCCGGCGGCGAGCGGCCCGAGCGCCTGTACGTCGTCGCGGGCTGGCGCGAGGCGGGCGAGCTGTTCGACGAGCGCGAGCGCGCGGCGCTGGCCCTGATGGAGGAGATGACCCAGATCGCCGACCACGGCGTCTCCGACGAGGTCTACGACGCGGCCGCCGAGCACTTCTCCGAGGCCGAGCTCGCGGCGCTCGTCTTCCTCAACATGACGATCAACGCCTGGACACGGCTCGGGGTGGCCGCGAAGCTCACGCCGTGACCATCGTGACCGCAGACCTCGCGGCGCGCGCCGAAGCCCTGCGCGCGCTGCATCGCCCCGGCACCCCGCTCGTGCTGCGCAACGCCTGGGACGCGGCCAGCGCCAGGGCGCTCGTCGCCGACGCTCCCGCGCTGGCCACCACCAGCGTGGGGCTGGCGCAGTCGCTCGGCTACGAGGACGGCGGCCACCTTCCCGCCGACGAGGCCTTCGCCGCGCTCGCGCGCATCGTCGCCGCCGTCGACGTCGCCGGTCACCGCCGACTGCGAGGCCGGCTACGGCCTGGAGCCCGACGCCTTCGTCGCGGGCCTGCTCGGCGCCGGCGCCGTGGGCTGCAACCTCGAGGACACCGACCACGCCACCGGCGCCCTGCGCGACCCGGGCGAGCAGGCCGCCTTCCTCGCCGCGGTCAAGGAGGCCGGCCGGGCCGCCGGCGTGGACATCGTGCTCAACGCGCGCGTCGACGTGCACGTGCGCGGCGGCACGCTCGAGGACGGCCTCGTGCGCGCCCGGGCCTACCGCGAGGCGGGCGCCGACTGCGTCTATCCGATCTTCTGCCACGAGGAGGAGGGCATCGCCGCCTACGTCGAGGCCGTCGAAGATCATCAACGTCGCCGTGCACCCGTCCGCGCCGACGATCGCGCGGATGGGCGAGCTCGGCGTCGCGCGCGCGAGCTTCGGCGGCGGCCTGTTCCACGTGGCGATGAAGGCGGCCGCGAGCTACGCGCCGTAGACCGAGCGCAGCCAGATCCCCACCAGGGCGTCGACCAGATCGCCGGCGGGGAACGGCTCGGCCTGCACGAGGTGCTGGTACATCGTGCGCTCGGTCATCCAGCACAGCGCGAACGCGGTCGCCTGCGGGTGCTCGACGGCGGAGCGGCCGGCCCCGTGCTCGCGCTCGATGCGCCGGCGGCTGGCGTCGACGAAGCGCCCGAGCATGCCGCGCCAGAACTGCGCGACCTCCTCGTCGTAGGTCGAGACCTCGACGATGGCGCGCAGCAGGACGCCGTGCTCCGCGTAGAGCGCCGCGATGTTGGTCAGCGCCTCGCGCATCTCGGGCTCGGGCTCGCCGTCGCCCGAGAACCAGATGTCGGCCTGCTGGTAGAGCAGCTCGTTGACTTCCTCGGTGAGGCGCATGAGCAGCTCGCGCTTGTCGCGGAAGTAGAAGTAGAAGGCGGTGCGGGAGATGCCCGCCCGCGTGGCGATCCGCTCGATGTTGAGATCGGAGTACGAGGCGCCCTCGGCGAGCAGGGCCTCGGTCGCCGCCAGCACGGCGGCCTGGATCGCCGCGCGCTTGGCGGTGGGGGCCGGCTCCTCCCGGGATTCCACGGACGCCATCACCGTTCAGCCTACCCGGCTGGAGCTCCATACAGCGGACCTTGACACAGTGTCAAGTTTCTGGTCGGATCCCCGCCATGGCCAGCCTGCTCGACCTCACCACGCAGGGCGACGTCGCGACGATCACCGACGAGTCCAAGCTCGCGAACATCCAGCTCATGACGCCCCGCCAGCTCTACGAGCTGTGGGAGCGCCAGGGCTGGGCCTCCCACGAGATCGACTTCACGCAGGACCGCCGCGACTGGGAGGCGATGTCCGACGTCGATCGCGAGGAGGCCTCGTGGGGCCTGGCCAACTTCTTCGTCGGCGAGGAGCGCGTGGCCACCCAGTTCAGCGGCCTCGTCATGGCCTACGAGGACCAGCACGAGGAGGCCTTCCTCACCACGCAGCAGGTCGACGAGGCCCGCCACGCCCAGCACTTCAACCGCCTCTACGAGAACGTGCTGCAGTACGACGGGAGCTTCGAGGACCGCCTGGCCCGCTGCCGCACGCAGCTCAACGAGCACTACATCACGCTCTTCGACGAGCACCTCGTCAACGCCAACCAGGCGCTCATCGACAATCCCCGCGACATCGAGGCCAAGATCGACTTCGTCGTGATCTACCACATGGTCATCGAGGGGACGCTCGCCCTCACCGGCCAGTACTTCCAGACCGGCTGGATGGAGCGCCAGGGCATCCTGCCCGGCCACCTCTTCGGCTTTCAGAAGATCTCCCAGGACGAGCACCGCCACGTCGCCTACGGCACCTGGTTCCTGCAGCAGAAGGCCGGCGACCCGTCGCACGCCCAGCGCATCCAGGACCGCCTCATGGCCACGCTGCCGTCCGCGGCGGGCGTCCTCGTGCCGCCCGGCTACGAGCTCGGCGACGAGTACGAGTACATGGGCTACACGAGCCAGGAGATGAACGAGTTCGCCTTCACCGCGCTGTCGCGGCGGCTGAAGGTCATCGGCGTCGGGCTGCCGACCGTGACCGCCTGAATTCTGTGAATACGGGCTGAGGGCTCGGGTACCAGGCCGACACTCCTCGCGATACCCGGCGCTCCCTATGGCCCCGACGGTCCCCCGTCGGGGTCGCGCCGTCTCATGGGGCAGACTGCCGGCGATGCGGACCGAGATCCTCGTCGTGGGGGGAGGCCTCGGAGGCGTCGCCGCGGCGCTCGCGGCGCACCGCGCCGGGCGCGACGTGCTGCTGACCGAGGCCACGGACTGGGTCGGCGGACAGCTCACCGCGCAGGCCGTGCCGCCCGACGAGCATCCCTGGATCGAGCGCTTCGGGTGCACCGCGAGCTATCGCGCGCTGCGCGAAGGCATCCGGGCGCACTACCGCGCGCACTACCCGCTCACGCCGCAGGCTCGCGCGCGGACCGCGCTCAACCCGGGCGGCGGGCGGGTGAGCGCGCTGTGCTGCGAGCCACGCGCCGCCCTCGCCGTGCTCGAGGCGATGCTGGGCGCCATCCCGCGCCTGCTGCGCCACGCCCCCACGAGCGCCGCGGTCGACGGCGATCGTGTGGAGGCGGTCACCCTCGCCGGCCCGGAGGGCGAGGTCACCGTGCAGGCCGACTGGTTCATCGACGCGACGGAGACCGGCGAGCTGCTGGCCCTGACCGGCTGCGAGCACGTGACCGGGATCGAGTCGCAGGCGATGACCGGCGAGCCGCATGCCCCGTCGCGCGCGAGCCCGGCGTCGATCCAGGCGCCGACGTGGTGCTTCGCGCTCGACCACCGCGCCGGCGAGGATCACACCATTGCGCCACCGGCGGGCTACGAGCGCTGGCGCGCGCACCTGACCTGGCACGCGCCCGACCCCAAGACGGGCGAGCTCGTCGCGCGGCGCCTGGAGCCCAATCCCGGCGACGACCCGGCCGCCATGGGCTTCGACCGCGACGACGACGAGGGCGATCGCGAGCTGTGGACGTTCCGCCGGATCGCGGCGCGCGCGAACTTCGTGCCCGGCGCCTACTCCAGCGACATCACGATCGCCAACTGGCCGCAGCTCGACTGCGAGACGGGCGAGCCGGACGACGCGCGCGAGCTGTCGCTGAGCTTCCTGCATTGGCTGCAGGCCGAGCAGGGGCTGCCCGGGCTGCGGCTGCGCGGCGACGTCACCGGGACGCCCGACGGCCTGGCCAAGGACCTCTACGTGCGCGAGTCGCGGCGGATCCTCGCCGAGCACACGATCGTCGAGCACGAGCTCGGCGCCCGCCATCCCGACAGCGTCGGCATCGGCTCCTACCGCATCGACCTGCACCCGCGCACGGGCGGCGAGGGCTATCTGGACATCGACGCCCCGCCGTTCGAGATCCCGCTCGGAGCGCTCGTGCCCGTTCGTATGGAGAACCTCCTTCCGGGCGCCAAGAACCTCGGCACGACGCACATCACCAACGGCTGCCATCGCCTGCATCCGGTCGAATGGAACGTCGGCGAGGCCGCCGGCGCGCTGGCCGCCTTCTGCGCCGGGGCGCGGTGCCGGCCGCGCGAGGTGCGCGCGCGCCCCGCGCTGCGCGACGCCTACCGCGACGTCCTCGCCCGCGACGGGATCGAGCTGTCGTGGCCGGGCGCCGTCCGGCGGGCGCCGGCTTAAGTGCGGTTAACCACACTTGGCGTTTCCGAGCGCAGCCGCTACCGTCACTCGCGATGACCCGCACGTTCGACATCCAGGCGCCGATGGGCGTCCTCGCCGCACGTAGCGGGTCCGCGATCTAGCGCTTCATGCGTTCGGCCGCGGGCACACCGCCCGGGGCCGAGCAGCCACCTCGACTGGCCTTTCTCGACGCTCCCGGGCGGATTTCCGTCCAACATCCCTGAAGGGAGCATCGTGTACAGCCAGTTCCACGAGCAGTTCGCGATCAAGCAGCCGATCATGGGCCCGCGGAGCCTTGCGTCAGGACACTCGTCCGGACGCGAACCGCGACAGCCCAGGCGGCTGCGCGGCCATGCGGCCCACGCGCTCGCCGTCACCGCCCAGCGCCTGGACCGCGAGAGCGCACGTCGCGCGATCGCCTGATCGCAACCTGATGTAGCTTTGCGCGTCCCGCCGGGCAGCCGGCGGGGCGCGCATGCACCTCTCGAAGCTCGAAGACCTCCAGCCGTTCACCACCCTGGACGGCTCCACGATCCGCGAGATCGCCGGGCCGGCCTGGACGCCGGCGCGCAACCAATCGCTGGCCGAGGCCACCGTGCCCGCCGGCGGGCGGACCGTCGCGCACTACCACCGCGTCACCGAGGAGCTCTACTTCTTCACGGCCGGCAGCGGGCGGATGACGCTCGGCGACGAGGAGCGCGACGTCCGCGCGGGCGACTGCGTCGTCATCCCGCCGGGGCAGGTCCACGGCCTGATCAACACCGGTGGCGAGCCGCTTGTCCTACTCTGCTGCTGCGCACCCGCCTACTCCCACGAGGACACCGTCCTGGTGGAGGTTCAGGCTCCCGGCGGGTAGGACCGCTCCCGATCATGCCGACCCGTCTCGCCACCACGCTCCTCGTGCTGCTCGCCGCGCTCGCGGCGGCGCCCGCCGCGGGCGCGCTCACGATCGGCATCGCCGACCAGAAGCCCGACATGTTCACCGACCCGCGCTTCCTGGCCAGCGACCTGCACTACGCGCGTCGGGCGGTGCCGTGGGACGCGCTCACGAGCCCCACGCAGACGGCCCAGATCGACGCGTGGCTCGCCGGCGCGCGCGCCGCGCACGTCAACCCGCTGCTGTCCTTCACGCACTCGAGCACCAACCGCCGCCAGCTGCCGACGCCCGAGCGCCTGCTCTACGAGTTCCGACGCTTCCGGGCGCGCTACCCGTGGGTCACCGACTACGCGAGCTGGAACGAGGCCAACCACTGCGGCGAGCCCACCTGCCATCGCCCCGCGCTGGTCGCCGCCTACTGGCGCAAGCTGCGCATCGCGTGCCCGACCTGCCGGATCCTCGCCGCCGAGGTCCTCGACATGCCCAACATGACCTCGTGGGTCAAGACCTTCCGGCGCGCGGCCAAGGTCGAGCCTCGCTACTGGGGGATCCACAACTACATCGACGCCAACCGGCTGCGCACGACCGGCACGCGACGGCTGCTGAAGGCGGTCAAGGGCCAGATCTGGTTCACCGAGACCGGCGGCATCGTCTCGCGCACGAACCGCCGCAAGGTCACCTTCCCCGAATCCGCCGAGCATGCGGCGATGGCGACGCGCTTCCTCTTCGACGACCTCATCCCGCTCAGCCGCCGGATCACGCGGGTCTACCTCTACCACTGGAACAGCGAGCCGGGGCCCAAGACCTGGGACTCCGGCCTGATCGGCCCGACGGGCAAGCCGCGGCCGGCCTATCGCGTGCTGCAGCGCGTGCTCGCGCAGCGCGCCGCCGCCAAGCTCGGCGCGACGTAGCCGGGCGGGCGGCGGCCGCCTCGCCGCGGTTTTCCCGCGGCGCGCGCGAGCGATGTTAGCGTTCACATCCATGACGACAACGGGCTTGAGGACCGTCGAGCTGGGCCGCACCGGCATGCGCATCACGCGCGTCGGGATGGGGGCCTGGGCCATCGGAGGCGCCGGCTGGTGGCACGCGTGGGGCGCGCAGGACGACGAGGAGTCGATCGCCACGCTGCGCCGCGGCTTCGAGCTGGGCATCAACTGGGTCGACACCGCGCCCATCTACGGGCTCGGTCACTCCGAGGAGGTCGTGGGCCGCGCGCTCGAAGGGCTCCGGGAGCGCCCGTACGTCTTCACCAAGGCCTCGCTGCTCGACGGCGGCGACAACAGCGTGCGCCACAACCTCAAGCGCGACTCGCTCCTGCGCGAGATCGAGGCGAGCCTCACGCGCCTGCGCGTCGACGTCATCGACGTCTACCAGGTCCACTGGCCCGACCCCGACGAGGACGTCGAGGAGGGCTGGTCGACCTTCGCCGAGATCAAGGAGCGGGGGCTCGTGCGCCACATCGGCGTGTCGAACTTCGACGTCGGCCAGCTGCGCCGGGCGCAGGCGATCGCGCCGGTCGAGACGCTGCAGCCGCCCTACTCGCTGCTGGAGCGCGCCGTCGAGGACGAGGTCCTGCCCTTCGCCCAGAGCGAGGGGATCGGCGTGGTCGGCTACTCGCCGATGGCGTCGGGCCTGCTGACCGGCGCGATGACCGCCGAGCGGATCGCGGCGATGCCCGACGATGACTGGCGCAAGCACGACCCGCGCTTCCAGGAGCCACAGCTCTCGCGCCACCTGGCCCTCGTCGCGCGCCTGCAGGAGGTCGCCGAGCGCCACGACACGACGGCAGGGGCGGTCGCGGTGGCGTGGACGTTGCACCACCCGGCGGTGCACGGCTCGATCGTCGGCTTCCGGCGTCCCGACCAGGTGCAGGCGCTGGCGCTCGCCGGCAATGTGGAGCTCACCGACGAGGACCTCGCCACCATCGACGGGGGCTGACGACGCCATTCGTGGCGCGTTGCCGCTAGCGTCCCGGCCGTGCTCGTGGCCGTCATCTCCGACACCCACCTGCCCCGCGGCTCGCGCGCGCTGCCCCCGGAGTGCGTGGAGCGCCTGCGCGCCGCCGATCTGATCCTGCACGCCGGCGACCTCGTCACCGCCGGCGTGCTCGCCGACCTGCGCGCGATCGGGCCGCCCGTCGAGGCCGTGCACGGCAACGTCGACGACTACGAGGTCCGCGCTCTGCTTCCCTCCGCGCGTCTCGTGCAGGCCGGGGCGGCGCGGATCGCGATGCTCCACGACGGGGGGCCCGCGGCTGGGCGCCTCGCGCGCCTGCGCGAGCGCTTCGCTTCCGCCGGCGCCGACGCGGTCGTCTTCGGCCACTCGCACATCCCGCTGCACGAGCGCGACCCCGCGACCGGCTTTCAGATCTTCAACCCCGGCAGCCCGACCGATCGGCGCCGCCAGCCGACGCACACGATGGGCCAGGCGCGGATCGGCGAGGATGGCGCGGTGAGCTTCGAGCTGATCGATCTCGGGTGAACGTCACCGAGCGCGTGCAGGCCTCGATCCGCACGGTCAACGCGGCCGAGCGCGATCCGATCGTCGCCGGGCCCTTCACGATCTACCGCAACCGCGCCTCCGACCACCCGTACGCGAACTACGCGGTGCCGAACGCCGGCGCGGTGCGGTGGGACGGCATCGACGCCCTGCGCGCGGCCTTCGCCGGCCAGGGCCTGCAGCCGCGCCTGGAGTTCGTCGCCGAGTGCGCGCCGGGCCTCGAGGAGGCGCTCGCCGCCGACGGGTTCACGCTGCAGGGCCGCTACCCGGTCATGACCCTGCCCGCCGAGCAGCTGCGCGAGGTGCCGGCGCCCGACGGCGTGGTCATCGCTCGCGTCCTCGAGGGAGGCGACGTGCGCGCGCTGCTGGCCACCGCGGCCGAGGCGTTCGGCGACGGGCCGCCCACCGACGCGCAGGTCGCCGCCTACGGCGGGCGCGGGCACCTGGCGCGCGCCGAGGGCGAGCCGGCCGGCGCCGCGTTCCACAGCGCGCTCGCCGACGGCGTCAGCGAGCTCGGCGGCATCGGCGTGCGCGAGCGCTTCCGCCGGCGCGGGATCGCGGCCGCGCTCACCGGGGCGTCCGCGGCCGCCGCGGTGGCCGCCGGCGCGCAGCTGTGCTTCCTGACGCCCGGCGACGACGGCGCCGAGCGCGTGTACGCCCGCGCCGGCTTCGCGCGCGCGGGCACCACCATGGTTCACATGGTCGGCTGAGCGCGGGGCGCCGCGACGGCGGCCCGCCGACCTTCGCGCCGGCTTGGCCCCCTCTGCGAGAATGGCGCTCACCATGACCGATGTCACTCCGCTGCAAGGCGAGCTCCAGACGCAGATCATGGCGGCCATCTGGCGGCTCGACGAGGGCACGGTCGAGCAGGTTCGCCAGGCGCTGCCGTCCCACCACCAAGGTGCCTACAACACGGTGCAGACCGTGCTCAACCGGCTGGCCGAGCGCGGGCTGCTCACGCGCCGCCGCGAGGGGCACGTCATCGTCTACGCGCCGTCGCTCACCGAGGCCGAGTACCTCTCGCGCTCGATGGAGCACACGCTGCGTGGCGCGTCCTCCGAGGCGCGTCAGGTCGCGATCGCGCAGCTCATCGGCAGCCTGCCGCGCGACGAGGCGGCCGAGCTCGGTCGCCTGGCCGACGAAGTCGCGGTGGAGCGGATGCGATGACCGTCGCGGCGCTCGTCGCCGCCGTAGCGTCCGTCGGGATCGTCCTACCGCATCTGCTGGCGCTCGAGCGCGCGGAGCCGGCCACCGCCTGCCTGCTGTGGGCGGCCGCGCTCGGCCTGCGCGCCCTCGTCGTCGTGGGCACCGTGGCCGGCGCGCTCGTCCTGCTGCACCCCGGCCACCTGCTGCGCGCCTTCGCCGAATGGCCGTGCGCCCCGCACCACCAGCTCGCCGGCCACGCCGTGGCCGCGCTGGGCGGCTTGGCGCTCGTCGCCTCGCTGCTGTGGGCGATGGCGCGCGTGGCGCAGGCGACGCTCGCCGTGCGCCGCCTCGTCCGCTCGCCGCTGGGCCACGGGCCTGAGGGCAGCGTCATCATCGGCGGCGACGACGTCCTGCTCGCCGCCGCCGGCCTGGCCCGCCCGACGCTCGTCGTCTCCGCCGGCGCGCTCGCGCGCCTCGACGATGCCGAGCTGGCGGCCGCGATCGCCCACGAGCGCGCCCACATCCGCCGCCGCCACCGCTACGTCCTGCTCTACGCCGAGCTGTGCCGCGTGCTCGGGCGCCCGCTGCCCGGGACCGCGCGGGCGGTGCGCCAGCTGCGCTTCCACATCGAGCGCGACGCCGACCGCTCGGCGGTGCGCGAGCGCGCCGACCGCCTGGCGCTGGCGTCGGCCATCTGCAAGGCCGCCACCGGCGCCACCACGCGCGCCGGCATGGCCGCCCTCGGCGGCGACGGCACCGCCGCCCGCGTGCGGGAGCTGCTGCAGGACGTCGCCGTCGGGGGCGGGCCGCGAGGCCTGCGCCCGCTCGCCGTCGCGGTGACCACGGTCGCGGTGGCCGCGGCCCTGTCGCTGCCCTCGGTCGTCAGCGGGCTCGGCGATCCGGTGGTGCTCTGCGGGGGGTAGCCCGCTTGTCGTCCGCTCGGCGCTTGGGGTGCTGCGCGGCGCAAACAGCATCATCGAGGGAAGGGAGTGGGCGAGGCTCCGGGCGCCTGCTCGCTCCGCTGGCGTCAGCGGTAGCCGGGCGAGCGGGGCGCTTGGGCGCCGTGCGCAACAGACGCTCGCCGACGCCGGACGAAGAGGGAGTTTGTCGGGATATGGCCGACAAACTCCCCGCTCGTTCCGCCGACAAGCGGCAACGCGCCAGGGAGCCCACCCGGGGAGAGCGGGCAACGCACCAGGGGCGCCGCCCGCGCCCGACCACCGCTCACTCCCTTCCCTCGATGAGGCAGTTTGCGCCGCGCAGCGCCCCAAGCGCGAGCGGACGACGACGTCAGCGAGCCGACCACCCGAGCCACCGCTCCACCGCCACCGCGATCACCGCCCCACGCGGCGGCGCCGCCTCGTACTGCGGGTACTTCGCGACCAGCGCGGCCAGCGCCGCCACGTGCTCGACGCCCTCCACGAGCACCGCTCGCGGCGCCGTCGGCGCGGACCCACCACAGCTCGTCCCAGTCCTCCTCGTAGTGGTCGACGAGCAGGCTCGCCCAGGGATGGGCGCGGACGTTGTCCAGGCGCTGGAGGCGGGTGGTCGTCTTGGGCTTGGCGTCGACCGCGGTCCACAGGCGGTCGCCCTGCACCGCGAAGCAGCAGGCGACGACGTGCGGGCGCCCGTCGGGGCGCACGGTGGCGAGGTGGCCGACCCGCGCGGCCGACAGGCGCGCGCGGCAGCGCGCCTCGTCCATCAGCGGTGGCGCGCGGCGAGCTCGGCGTAGCGCTCGACGCGCGGCAGGGTCTCGTCGGCGCCGGCGGGCGGGAGCATGAGCAGCACGCGGTCGACGCCCGCGGCGCTCATCTTCTCGAGCTTGTCGTCGTCGGCGTCGCGCAGGCCGAAGTAGGTGATCGGGATGCGCTCGCGCCCCGCGTCGGCGGCGCGCCGCTGCAGCTCGGCGATGCGGGCGGCGAGCTCGTCGAGGTCGCGCATGTTCGGAAACCAGCCGTCGCCGTACTCGAGCACGCGGTCGAGCACGCGCGGGCCGGTGCCGCCGACCCACACCGGCAGCGGGCTCTGCACCGGCTTGGGCCACGACCAGATGCGGTCGAAGTCGACGAACTCGCCGTGGAAGGAGGCCTCGTCGTGGGTCCAGATCTCGCGCATGGCCAGCGCGCGCTCGCGCATGACCGCGAAGCGCCGGGACGGGTCGGTGCCGTGGTTGCGCATCTCCTCGAGGTTCCAGCCGGCCCCGATGCCGAGCTCGAAGCGCCCGCCGGAGAGGTGGTCGAGCGAGGCCGCCTCATGGGCGAGCGTGATCGGGTCGCGCTCGACGATCAGCGCGATGCCGGTGCCGATGCGCAGGCGCTCGGTCGTCGCGGCGATCGCGCTGAGCGAGACGAAGGGGTCGAGCGTGTGCGAGTACTCGCGCGGCAGCTCGGCACCGCCCGGCCACGCGCTCTCGCGGCTGGCCGGGATGTGCGTGTGCTCGGGGACGAAGATCGCATCGAAGCCGGCGTCCTCGGCCGCGCGGCCGAGGGCCGCGGGCGCGATCGTCTCGTCGGTGATGAACATCGACAGGCCGAACTGCATGGGGCTACCTCCGGGGCTCGATCTCCAACAGGCGGTCGCCGGCCGGCGCGTGGTCGACCTGCAGCGTCACGTGCTCGATGCCGAAGCGCTCGCCGACCATGGCCTGCAGCGAGCGGCGCACGCCGTGGCAGTCGTCGCCCGGCTTGACCAGGACGTGGGCGGCCAGCGCGGTGAAGCCCGAGGTGACCTCCCACACGTGCAGGTCGTGAACCTCGACCACGCCGGGCATGGCGGCCAGCGCGAGACCGATGGCGTCGGGATCGACGCCCTTCGGGCGCGCCTTCGAGCAGCACGCGGCCGGCGTCGCGCAGCAGCAGCCAGCCCGAGCGCAGCATCACCGCGGCCACCAGCAGCGACGCGATCGCGTCGGCGCGATCGAAGCCCGTGACGAGCACGACCGCGCCGGCCGTGGCGGCGGCGAGCGACGCGAAGAGGTCGGTGAGCACGTGCGCGCGGGCGCCCTCGACGTTCAGCGAGCGCCGCTGCGCCTTGCCCAGCGCGGCGGCCGCGGCCACGTTGGCGCACGCGCCGACGAGGCCGACGACGAGCACGAAGCCGCCGTCGACCTCGGGGACCGACCACAGGCGCCTGATCGCCTCGACCGCGATGACGCCGGCCAGCACGAGCAGCGTCGCGCCGTTGGCCTGGGCGGAGAGGATCTCGGCGCGGCCCGAGGCCGAAGGTGAAGCGCCCCGCCGCCGGGCGCGCGGCCAGGCCGGCGGCGTACAGGGCGACGGCGATGGCGCCGGCGTCGGTGAGCATGTGCGCCGCGTCGGAGAGCAGCGCCAGCGAGTCGGCCAGGATGCCGGCGACGACCTCGACGACCATGAAGGTGGCGATGACGCCGAGCGCGACCGCGAGCCAGCGGCGGTCGGCGTCGGCCGCCGGTCCGTGGTGGTGATGGGCGTGGCCGTGCGCGTGCTCGTGCGCCACGCCCTCAGCGTACTCCCGGGTCGGCGAGTCGCAGCCCGCCGCGGGCGATCCCCGGACCGGCGGCGCGCAGCGCGGGAACCTGCTCGCTGGTGACGAGCCCGGTCTCGTCGGTGAGCGCGTCGACGATCGCAAACCAGCGGGCGATGCGCTCCGGCGTGTCGACGATCACCGTGACGACGGGGACGCGCCGGCGCAGCTGGCGGAAGCTGTCGCCGTGGGGCGCGTGGTCGCCGTGGTAGCCCCAGATCCCGCGCAGCGCGGTGGCGCCCGCCGCTCCCGCCGAGCGCAGCGCGCGCACGATCTCGAAGTACAGCGGGCGCTGCGCGTGGCGCGACTGCTCGCCGCAGTAGACCATCAGCTTCTGCCACACCGCCAGGCCCGACGGGTCGGTGCCCGCGACCGGCTCGGGCGCGCCGAGGCGCCGGCCGTCGCGCTTGCACACCCGCACGCGCTCGAGCGTCATGAGCGGCTCGGCCAGCAGCGCGTGCAGCTCGGGCAGCGCGTCGGCGATGCGCTCACCGGCGCCCACGGCGATGACCATCAGCGGCACGCCGCGTGTTGGCGGCGAAGAAGCGCGCCCGCCGGCGCTCGCCGTGCGTGGTGCCATCGACGCCCAGCAGCACGGTGGCGCCCGCAACGCCGTGGCGGTGCAGCACGTCGACGACGGCGATGTGCGCCGGCTGGCCGCCCGCGCGCTCGCCGCGGCCGAGGTGGACGGTGAGCTTGGCCTCCTCGCCCGCCGCGGCCAGGACGGCGGCCTCGGCCATGCGCGCGCGCTCGAGGGTGATCAGCCCGTCGCCGCTCACCGCCACGACCTCGTCGAGCAGCGCCTCGATGCGCGCCCGCGCGTCGACCGCGACGGAGACGATCGGCAGATCCTCGGAGAGCGTCAGCAGTCGATCGGTGTGCAGGTGGTGCTTGACGCCGAAGCCCGCCACGCCGCGCAGCACGAGGCTCGTGCGCAGCTGGTGGCGGGCGTAGATCTCGGCCAGCGCATCGGCCAGGAAGCGGTCGCCGACCCGGTCGCGCTCGCCGAAGTACGTCGTCAGCTTCAGCGCGTCGGTCAGAGCGCTCCTCCGATCTGGTCGCCGAGCCACACGCAGGCCAGGCCGAGCGCGAGGCTGACCAGCACGTTGGTCCATCCCAGGCGCAGGCGCCCGTCCTCGCCGAGGCGGTGGGACTCGAGCATCCAGGTGCTGAACGTCGTGTAGGCGCCGAGCAGCCCGGTGCCGAAGAGGCGCAGCCCGTCGCCGCTCACGCCGGCGCCGTGCAGGATCCCGAGCGCCAGCGCCCCGGTGAGGTTGACCGCCAGCGTCCCCCACGGGAAGGCGCTCGCCGTGCGCGAGGCCACCGCGCCGTCGAGCAGGAAGCGCGCGACGGCGCCGACGCCGCCGAGGAGCCCGACGCCCACGACCAGGAGCGCCGTCACGCGGCCAGCCGCGCTCGGCGCACGAGGTTGGTCGTCAGCGCGATGGCGAGCAGCCCGGCGGTCAGGCTGGCCACGGCGTAGCCGGCCGCGAGGCCGCCGTTGCCGTGGTCGAGCATCTGCAGCAGCTCGAGCTGCAGGGTCGAGAAGGTCGTCAGCGCGCCGCACAGCCCCGTGCCCAGGAACGGGCGCCGGTAGGCCGACAGCGGCAGGCGCTCCTGCAGGCGCGTCGTGAAGTAGCCCAGGGCCAGCGCCCCGGCGACGTTGGCGACGAAGGTCGCCCACGGCCACTCGCCGGGCGTCGACGGGAGCGCCTCGACGAGCCCGAGGCGCGCGAGCGCGCCGAGGACCCCGCCGGCGAAGATCGCCGCGAGCTCGCGGCGATCGACCCTCACCCGCGACCGCCCTGAGCGCTGCGGCGGCGCGCGAGCACCGCCGGCACGACGGCCAGCACCGCGCCCGCGGCGAGGCCCGCGACCGTCGTCCCGGCGCTCGTCGTCCCCGCGAGCAGCACGAGCGCGCCGGCGGCGAGCCCGACGCCCGCCAGCGCGCCGAGGCCCGCCAGCCAGCCGACCAGCGCGTCCGCCTCGATCTCGCCGCCGCCGGGCAGGGTGAGCGCGCGCTCGGCCAGCGCGCCCGCCGCCAGCAGCCCGGCGCCCCACAGCGGCGCGGCCGCCGCTGGGGCGCCCTGGTCGAGCGCGACCGCGGCGGCGACGCCCAGCGCGGCCAGCGCGACGGAGAGCGCGGCCGGGTGGCGCACGGCCAGCAGCGCCAGCCCCACGGCGCCGAGCACGGCCCCGGCGCCCGTCGGCTCGGCGAGCAACCCACTCAGGGCGACCGCCGCCGCGAGGGCGAGGGCCGCGAGCGCCAGCGCTAGCCGTGCACTGCGAGTCGCGATGCGCGCCGGTATGCCGTCACCTCCTCGAGCACTGCCTCGAGGGGGCGCGAGCCGTCCCAGACGACCGTGGCGGCGCCGAGCTCGGCCAGGCGCGCGCGCATCGCCGCGCGGCGCAGGAGCCACAGGCGCGTGACCGGGTCGCGCCCGGCGCCGAGCAGCGCCGGAGCGTCGATCTCGAGCACGGTGACGTCGTGGCCGCGCGCGCACAGGTCGACCAGCGCCAGCGCCCCGCGCTCGTCGAGCAGCGGCGTGATCGCGAGCACCAGCGCGCGCGAAGGCAGGATGGCGGGCGGGACCATGGCGACGTCGCGGGCGAAGTAGCTCATGACGACCTCGGTCCTGGCCAGCGCGTCGGCGATCCGCAGGGCGTGCCTGACGCCAGCCGCCGGCGCCAGCCAGTCCACGACGCCGCCGAAGCTGACCACGCCGACGCGGTCACGCACGCGCAGGTGGGCCTCGGCCAGCCCCGCGGCGGCCCGCACCACGAGCGTCAACGCGCCCTCGCGGGCGGGTGGGGACGGGAGGTCGGCGAAGGTGTCGACGAAGATGAGGACGTCCGCCGCGCGCTCGGGGTGGCGCTCGGCGACGAAGGGCTCGCCGCGGCGCGCCGTCGCGCGCCAGTGCAGCCGCCGCGCGTGGTCGCCCGGCACCCACGGCCGCACCTCGGCGAGCTCGAGGCCCTCGCCGCGCGCGCTCGAGCGGCGCGGCCCGACCGCCGCCTGCGTGCGCGCCGGCGACACCAGCGTGCGCAGCCGCTCGACGCCCGGCAGCACGCGCACCGCGGCCTCGGCCGGCGCCGTCCCGGTGAACCAGACGGCGCCCACGACACCGGTGGCGCGCACGCGCGCGCCGCCGGCCAGCTGGCCGCCCCAGCGCTCGGCGTGCGCGGGCAGGTCGACGAGGCGGTGCTCGCCCGGGCTCAGGCGCAGGACGCGCGCCCGAGCGCCGGGCTCGGCCACGAGCCCGGGCGGGAGCAGCGCGATCAGCTCGAGCCAGTCGGCGCCCCCCTCGGCGCGCAGGTCGTAGGTGACGACCGCCCGGTCGCCCTCGAGCATCCGCTCGGGCGCCACGGACGCGCGCACACGCACTCGCGGGTCGCGGGCCAGGGCGAGCCCCGCGGCCGCCGCGACGGCGAAGGGCGCGCCGAGCGCGGCGAGCGCCGGTTCGCCGAGGACGACGGCCGCCAGCGCGCCCGCCACGGCCAGGACGACCCAGCTAGCGAGGGTCGGTGACGCGCTCGCGCTCATCGTCCTGCGGCTCGGTCGCGGGCGGGGCGGGCACGTCGTCGAGCACCCGCGCCACCACGTCGCCGGCGTCGACGCGCCGCACCCACAGCTCCGGGCGCAGCACGAGCCGGTGCGCCAGCGCCGGGACCGCGACGGCCTTGACGTCGTCGGGCACGACGAAGTCGCGCCCCTCCAGCGCCGCGCGCGCACGCGACAGGCGCAGCAGCGCCAGCGAGCCGCGCGGGCTCGCGCCGACCTCGACCTCCGAGCTCTCCCGCGTCGCCGTCGCCAGGGCGACCATGTAGCGCCCGACCGCGGCGCCCACGTGAACGGCCTCGACGGCGGCCTGGAGGCTGCGCAGGCCCCGACCGTCGATGATCGCGTTGAGCGCGACGGCGTCGGTGCCGCGGCGCGCGCGGGCGTCGAGCATGGCCCATTCGTCGTCGGCCGTCGGGTAGCCCACGCGCAGGCGCACCAGGAAGCGGTCGAGCTGGGCCTCGGGCAGCGGGTAGGTGCCCTCGTACTCGATCGGGTTCTGGGTGGCGAGCACGAGGAAGGGCCGGTCGAGCGCGTGCGTGCCGTCGTCGGCGGTGACCTGGCGCTCCTCCATGGCCTCCAGGAGCGCGGCCTGCGTCTTCGGCGGGGCGCGGTTGATCTCGTCGCCCAGGAGCAGGTTGCAGAACACCGGCCCCGGGCGGAACTCGAAGCTCGCGGTGCGCTGGTCGAAGACCGACGAGCCCGTGACGTCGGAGGGCAGCAGGTCGGGCGTGAACTGCACGCGGCCGAAGCGCAGGCCGGTCGCGGCGGCGAACGAGCGGGCGATCAGCGTCTTGGCCACCCCGGGCACGTCCTCGAGCAGGACGTGGCCATCGGCGAGCAACGCGAGCAGCACGAGCTCGAGGACGTCGCGCTTGCCGACCACGGCGCGCTCGACCTCGTCGAGGATCGCCTCGGCCGGGGCGGCGACGTGGCGGGGATGGGGCTCGCTCGTCATCGCAGCAGAGCCTCCAGGTCGTCGAGGACGGCGTTCAGGCGGGCGGGCGCCAGCCCGCGGGCGAAGGCGTCGTCGGGCCGCGGGCGATCGGGGCGCACGACCTCCCATGTCTCGGGCGCGAGCAGCGCCTGCGCGGCCTGCGGCTGGGCGTCGAGCTCGACGCCGCGGCGGCGCAGGCCGTCGGCTGCGATCTCGCGCAGGATCGGGCGCAGGCGCAGGTGCAGATCGCCGGCGTGGCTCGTCGCGGCGCTGACGACCCGGTCCAGGCGCTCGCGGTCGCCGGTGCCCTCGCCGACCGCGGAGCCCTGCGCGGGCGCGGTGCGGCGCAGCGGCGGCAGCACCTGCACCAGCGCGCGCACGGCGCCGGCGGCGACGAGCACCGCGACGACGGTGAGCGCGGCGTTCACGCGGGCGCCTCGAGCTCCATGCGGAGCGTGTCCAGGGCACCGATCGCCTCGGCGCGCGACTCCTCGCCCACGGGGTGCGGGCTGAAGCGAGCGCGCTCGAAGAGCTCGGTCAGCCGCGCCGCCGCGGCGCGCCCGCCGCCGAGCCCGGCCTCCAGTCGCGCCAGGTACTCGCGCGGGGCGTCGCTCGGGCGCCGCGCGAGCCCGACGCTCGCCAGCGCCGTCTCCATGCGTGCGTAGGCGGCCAGGACGGCGGCGCGCGGGTCGGCCGGGATGGCGGCCGCCGCCGCCGCGTCGCCCGCCCCCGCGGCCACGATCGCGCGCGGCTCGGCCTGCGGCTCGCGGCGGCGGCGGGCGCGCACGAGCGCGAGGCCCGCGAAGCCGACGACGCCCGCGCCGATCCCCGCGGTGAGCGCGGCCACCCCGGTCGAGTGGTCGGCGCCGCGCTCGCCCGGCTTGCCCGCCAGCTTGGTGTGGCTGGCGGGCGCCGGCTGTCCGATCACCTTGCGCTCCCCGTTTCCCTGGGTCGTGTAGAGCGCGATGATGGCGGCCGGGACGAGCAGCGAGAGCGACAGCGTGAGCGGGCCGGCGCGCAGCGCGCTGCGGCCGGAGTACCCGGGGCGCACCCGCATGATCGGACCCAGGACCGCGAGCCCCAGCGCGGCGGACACCACGAGCCCCACGCCGACCACGAACAGCAGCGGCCACGTCGGCAGCGCGGGCGCGCCGGCGCCGCCGTTGAGCGGGTGCCGTGCCGAGGCGCCCACGACGAGCAGGAGGCCGAGGACCACCGCCACCGCCGCGGCGGCCCGATCCCAGCGAGCGCTCATGGGCCGTCGGCGAGGCCCTTGAGGCGCGCGGTCAGCGCGGCGAGGCGCTCGCCCTGCGCGCCGACCCCGCCCAGCCGGCTCTGCTCCTCGCGCAGGCGCTCCGAGCGCCAGCTCACCGCGAGCAGGTCGAGGGCGCAGCTGAGCACCATCGCGTGGTTGGCGTAGATCTCGTCCAGGGCGGTCAGCTCGTCGCGCAGCGCCGGATGGTCGATGCGCCGCAGCTGCACCCGCATCGCCTCGTAGCGGCTGATGAGCGGGCCGCCGGCCCGCGCGAGGTCGGCGAGGTCGCCGCCGTCGCGGATGGCGATGAGCAGATCCTCGACCTCGCCCTGCCAGTAGAGGCCCTCCTGCGCCAGGCGCAGCACGCGGCCCAGCTCGGGCTCGTCGGCCGGCGTCGCGGGAGCGGCGGGCGCGCGGTGCAGCCTCACCGCTGCATTGTCGCGCGTCACGCCGGCGCCCGCGAGGGTCGAACGTCGGTCCTACCCCCTGTGGACGGGGGAAGACCGACGTTCGACCCCCCGGACGACGCTGTAGAGGGCGGGGTGCGCGGCGAAGGGCAGGCGGCGCCGGCCTCGCGGAACTCGGGTCGCTGCGTCGCGCGGGCGAACATCAGCGGGCTCGACCAGCGTGCGAGGTTGACGAACCGCAGGTCGCTGTCGCCGACGGCGCGGTGAAGGCGCGTGCCCAGGTAGCCGCGCTGGTCGGCCAGCGCGGCGCGGGCGCCCTCCCAGCCGGCGACGAAGCGCTCGTCGTCGCCCTCGGGGACCTCGAACGGGTTGATGAGCGTGACGCCGTCTGACCCGTCGGGGGCGCCTTCCTCGTGGACGACCTCGTAGAGACCGGGCGCCGCTGAGCCCTCGTCCACGCGAGCGACGGCGGCGAAGCGAAAATCGACGTCCGCTCGCAGCGCGCGATACAGGACGGCGGACGCGACGCGCTCGCTCTCCCAGGCGGCGAGGAACGCGTCGTCGGACTGCGGTGCCACCGCGAAGAGGTCGATCAGCCACATGCACGGCTCAACGTACGCTGCGCGGCACGGCCACCGGCGCCTCGCGCACGAGCGACAGGTCCGCGACCGGCACGCCCGCCGGCTCGGTGAGCATCTCGAAGCGCCGGCGCTGGCGCAGGACGTCGAACCCGGCCAGCACGCGCTCGTGGTAACTGCTCGCGACGGCCAGGCGCCGCTCGCGGCGCCCGCGCCGCGCTCGGGCACGGCCGGCCCGCCGCCCGACGTAGGCCCAGACGCGCCCGCCGAGCCTCACGCTCAGCTGGCCGGCGACCTCGCGGCGCTCGTAGTTGCGCTCGCGCGCGTCGAGCGCTGGAAGCTCGTCGGCGCCGACCTTCAGAGCGACGCCGTTGACCACCGCGTCGGGGTGCTCGTCGATGTCGAGGTAGCAGACCATCAGATCGGGACGGTGGCCGTCGGGCGCGACGTAGTGCTTGTAGTCGGGCAGGTCGACGCTGTTGTCCATCGCCACCGACCACGAGCGCCGCCACCCATGGAGGTCCGCCGCGACCGCGCCCTCGGGCAGCACAGCACGTCCGGCCGGCAGCAGCGATCCATAGGCGAAGACCCAGTCCACGACGGCTGGGCCTGCCCGCCCGCGCGCGGCCCACACGGAGTGCTGTCAGCACGACGACACGCCGATCCTGGCCGTTCGGCACGCGCGGGTGACTTGCGAGCGCCTGTAGCGTGCGCGCATGGCGGTGGCCGAGGACGTCGGGTTGGTGCGGGCGGTGTGGGTCGCCGCGCGCGACAACGACGTCGACAAGCTCGTGGCGCTCACGGCTCCCGACGTCGACTGGCGCCCCACGGCGGTGACCTCCGGCGCCCTCCACGGACACGAGGCCCTGCGCGACTACCTCGACGGCCTGGCCGCGAGCGGCGCGCTGGTCGACGCCCACCCGTACTCGTTCGAGGTCCTCGGCGACTGCGTGATCGTCAGCGGGGCGCTGCGCCTGCGCCGTGAGGACGGAGCGATCGAGTCGGTGCGGCGCTGGTGGGTGTACCGCGTGACGGATGGACAGGTCGCCTCGGCCGCCAGCCACACCAGCCGCCACGACGCGTGCCTCGACGCGCGGGCACAGCACCTGGACGTCCGCCCGAACGGCGGGCGCCCGACGCGACGCTGAACGCGGCGCGTAGTCCGCCACGCGGCCGCGCGCAGACCGACTGGGCGTCGGAGATCGAGCGCAGTGTCACAAAGTTGTTACAAGCTCGCGCGATCCGCTAGCCTTCGCGCCGCCGCCGGGAGGGTACGTCCCCCGACCCCCCTCGAGCCGAACTCCGCACCCGCCGCACGGCGGGCGGTTCAGGCCTCCCGCGAGGGCCCATCGACCATGTCCGAAGCGCAGCCCCCAGAGAGCGATGCCGATGACCGACCCCCGAGTCGGCCGGTGACCCGCCGCGCCTCGAGCGCCACCGCGAGCGCCGGCGCAGGGGCTCGTGCGCGATTCGACGTCGCCGGCGTGTTCACCGGCGTCGTAATTGGGAACGTCGTTGTCGCAGGACCCGGTGACCGCTGATGCTCGCCCTGCGCTACCTCGACATCGTCATCCTCATCCTCGCCCTGCCGATCTTCCTGGCGGCCGACCTGCCGATGCTCGGCTACGCGGCGGCGGCCGTGGCGTGGCTCGTCCAGCGCGCGATCCAGATCGTCCTCATGCGCAAGGCGGCCGCCGCGGATGACCCGCGGACCGTCGTCGGGATCACCGCCGGGTCCATGATCGGACGCGGATGGCTCGTAGCCCTTACGATCTTCGCCGCCGGGATGGTGGACAACGACGCGGGCCTGGCCGCCGCGGTGCTCGTGATCGTCCTCTTCACGGCCTACTTCACCGTGTCCATGATCATGCGCCCGTTCGACCAGCCTCCCCCGGAGCAGCCTGCCTAGATGGCCCGTCGCCTCCTCAGCGTCCTCCTCGGTTTCGCCCTCGTGCTCATCGGCCCGGCCACGGCGATGGCGCTGAACATCAACGAGGACTACAAGCCGCAGAACGAGTTCAAGCTCGATCCGTGGTTCTCCGTCGGCCCGATCGAGTTCAACAAGGCCGTCTTCTACGTCATCGTCGCGACCGCGCTGACGTGCTTCACGATGATCTACGTCGCGCGGCGCATGCAGGAGCACCCCAACCGGCTGCAGACGGCCGTCGAGGCCGCCTTCGGCCTCATGCGCGACAACATCACGCGGGGCAACATGGACGACCGGATGGCCGCGAAGTGGTTCCCCTTCATCGCGACGATCTTCCTCTTCATCTGGTTCTCGAACATCATCGGCTACCTCCCGCTGCCGACGAACACCGAGCACACGGTGGACATCTTCGGAGTGCAGGTGCCGAGCCTCGCGCTCTACGCGGCGACGGCCAACCTCTCGGTGCCCGCTCGTCCTCACCCTGATGGTGTGGGTCAGCTACCACGTCGAGGGCATCCGCGCCAAGGGCTTCGTCGGCTACCTCAAGGGCTGGATCCCCGCCGGCGTCGAGGGTCCCGCGCGCATCCCGATCTTCTTCATCGAGGTCATCTCGCACCTCGTCCGCCTCGTCAGCCTGAGCGTCCGACTCTTCGCCAACATCCTGGCCGGCCATCTGCTCATCCTCTTCATGGGCGGCGGGCTGGTCGTGCTGCTCAACCTCGCCGTCTTCGGCTCGGTCATTCTCGGGCTGATCACCGGCGTCATGGCCGTCGCCTTCTTCCTCTTCGAGGTGGGCCTGGTCGCCACGCTGCAGGCCTTCATCTTCGCCACCCTGACCGCGATCTATCTCGGCGGCGCCGTGTCCGCCGAGCACTAAAGGAGCAATCGCAGTGGACCTCACGTTCGTCAACGACCTGATCTCCCAGGCCACCAGCCCCACGACGGCGCAGGAGTACGGCCGCAAGGCCGGCAAGGCGATCGCCCTCGGCATCGGCGCCGGCCTGGGCACCATCGGCCCCGGCATCGGCGTCGGCTACATCTTCGGCAAGGTCATCGAGTCGGTGACCCGCCAGCCCGAGATGCGCGACGAGATCACCTCGATCCAGTGGCTGGGCTTCGCCCTGACCGAGGCGATCGTGTTCTACGCCTTCATCTTCGGCCTCATCGCCTTCTTCCTCGGCTAGGAGACAGATGCTCGCGCTCGTCACCCCGCTCGCCGCCACCACGACGACGACGGAGAACTCCAACTTCCTCGTCAGCCCCAACGTGGGGCTGATGATCTGGACGGTGCTCGCGTTCCTGGTGGCGTTCTTCGTCCTGCGCAAGTGGGCGTGGCCGGCCATCACCGAGGCGCTCGACAAGCGCCAGCGGGCGATCGAGGAGTCGATCGAGACGGCCGAGCGGGCGCGCTCGGACGCCGCCGAGCTGCTCGACGAGTACCGCGCGCGGCTGCGCGAGGCGCGTGCCCAGGCCGAGGAGATCATCGCCCGCGCGCGCAAGGCGGGCGAGGTCCACGAGCACGAGACCATCGAGGAGGCCAGGGCCAAGCGCGAGGAGCTGCTGGAGCAGACGCGCCGCGACATCGAGGCCGAGACGCGCCGCGCGATCCAGGAGATCCGCGCCGAGGTCGCGGACCTGACGATCCTCGCCACCGAGAAGGTGACCCGCAAGACGCTCGACGAGGACGACCAGAAGCGCCTGGTCGAGGAGGCCCTCGGCGAGCTCGACTTCAGCTCGCTGGGCGGGGAGCACCGCAACTAGCCCATGGAAGAGATCGCCCAGGTCTACGCGCGCGCGCTGTTCGAGGTCGCCACCGAGCACGACGACCATCGATCTCGTGCGCGAGCAGGTCGGCCAGTTCGCCGATGCGCTCGACGAGTCGCGCGAGCTGCAGATGTTCTTCTTCTCGCCCTACTTCTCCACCGAGGAGAAGGAGGACGGCCTGCGCAGGGCGGTCACCGGGGCCGACGAGACGGTCATCAACTTCCTGTCCCTGCTGCTGGAGAACCACCGCATGCCGGTGATCTTCCGCGTGCGCCGCGAGTACGACCGCCTCTGGGAGGACGCCAACAAGCTCCTTGCGGTCCAGATCACGAGCGCCGTCCAGCTCGACCCGTCGGTCGCCCAGCGCGTCGGCGACGAGATCGGGCGTCAGACAGGGCGTACCGTGGAGCTGACGAGCACCGTCGATCCCGAAGTCCTGGGTGGGATCGTCGTGCGCGTCGGGAACTCCATCATCGACGCCTCCATCCGCACCCGACTCGAGAACCTTCGCAAGCAGGTCGTCAAGGCCTGATCAAGGGAGCAACCTTCGCAATGCAGATCAAGCCCGACGAGATCACCAGCATCCTCAAGAGCCGCATCGAGGGCCTCGACGCAGGCTCGGCCGAGCTGACCGAGGTCGGCACCGTGCTGTCGGTGGCCGACGGCATCGCCCGCGTCCACGGCCTCGAGAACTGCCGCTCGCTCGAGATGCTCGAGCTGCCCCACGGCGTCACCGGCCTGGCGCTGAACCTCGAGTCCGACAACGTCGGCGTCGTGCTCTTCGGCGACTGGGACAAGGTCGTCGAGGGCGACACGGTCAAGCGCACCGACCACCTGCTCGACATCCCGGTGGGCGAGGGCCTGCTCGGCCGGATCGTCGACCCGCTCGGGCGCCCGCTCGACGGCAAGGGCGACATCGAGGCCGCCGAGACGCGCCCGGCCGAGATCAAGGCCCCCGGCGTCGTCCAGCGCCAGCCGGTCAAGGAGCCGATGCAGACCGGCCTGAAGGCGATCGACTCGATGATCCCGATCGGCCGCGGCCAGCGCGAGCTGATCATCGGCGACCGCCAGACCGGCAAGACGGCGATCGCGATCGACACGATCATCAACAACAAGGACAAGGACCTCATCTGCGTCTACGTCGCCATCGGGCAGCGCATGGCGACGGTCGTCGGCATCGCCGAGACGCTGGCCGAGAACGGCGCGCTGGAGAACACGATCATCGTCGCCGCCCCGGCCGACGAGGCCGCGCCGATCAAGTACATGGCGCCCTACGCGGGCTGCGCGATGGCCGAGTACTTCACCTACAAGGGCCGGCACGCGCTCTGCGTCTACGACGACCTCACCAAGCACGCCTACGCCTACCGCCAGATGTCGCTGCTGCTGCGCCGCCCGCCGGGTCGCGAGGCCTACCCGGGCGACGTCTTCTACCTGCACTCGCGCCTGCTCGAGCGCGCCTGCAAGCTCTCCGACGAGGAGGGCGGCGGCTCGCTGACCGCGCTGCCGATCATCGAGACGCAGGCGGGCGACGTGTCGGCCTACATCCCGACCAACGTCATCTCGATCACCGACGGCCAGATCTTCCTCGAGTCCAAGCTCTTCTACTCGGGCGTGCGCCCGGCCATCAACGTCGGCATCTCGGTGTCGCGCGTGGGCGGCAACGCGCAGATCGCGCCGATGCGCAAGGTCGCCGGGCGCCTGAAGCTCGAGCTCTCCCAGTACCGCGACCTCGAGGCCTTCGCGCAGTTCGGCTCCGACCTCGACGTCGAGACCCAGCGCACGCTGGCCCGCGGCGAGCGCCTGGTGGCGACGCTCAACCAGGACGAGCGCTCGCCGCTGGCGACCGAGGACCAGGTCGTGCAGGTCTTCGCGGCGACCAACGGCTTCCTGGACCGCATCCTCACCGACCGCGTGCCCGAGTTCCTCGACGGCCTGCTGCAGCGCATGCACTCCGAGCACGCCGACCTGCTGGAGAAGATCGCCGGCGGCGACTGGAGCGACGAGACGCAGGAGGCCCTGCGCAAGGCCGTCGCGCGACTTCGCCGACGACTTCGGCTACGACCTCGACGAGGAGGGCCAGCCGCTCGAGGACCGCGAGGTCGGCGAGACCTCGCGCGAGCAGGAGGGCATCCGCTCCTCCTCCGACGGCGACGGCGACGGCGGCGAGGGCGACGACGAGGAGGCCGCCGAGCAGGAGGAGGCGGCGGCGCCCGCCTAGCCCATGGCCTCACAGCGCGACGTCAAGAACCGGATCGACTCGGTCAAGAACATCCGCAAGATCACGCGGGCGATGGAGATGGTCGCTGCCGCGCGCCTGCGCCGCGCCGAGCAGCGCATCGCCCACCTGCGCCCCTACGCCGGGGCGATCCGCCGCATGACGCGCCAGGCGGCGGAGGCCGCCGGCGGGGAGGTCGGCCAGCTGCCGATCCTCCAGCAGCACGAGAACGAGCAGACGATCGCCATCCTGCTCGTGACCGCCGACCGCGGCCTTGCCGGCGCCTTCAACTCCCAGATCCTGCGCGCCGGGCTGCGCACCGCCGTCGGAGTACGAGAGCGACGGGCGCGACGTCACCTTCTACGCGTCGGGGCGCCGCGGCGTCTCCTCGCTGAACTTCCGCGGGCGCGAGGTCGCCGGCGCCTACACGGGCTTCACGGAGCGCCCGGCCTACGCCGACGCGCGCGACATCGCGGCCGACCTGATGGCCGCCTACGTCGACGGCAAGGTCGACCGCGTCGACATCCTCTACAACGGCTACGTCTCGCCCCTCGTCCAGGAGGTGCGGCGCGAGACGCTGCTGCCGCTGCAGGAGGCGACGATCCTCGAGTCCCCCGACGACGAGGACGACGACGAGGACACCGGGCACCACGCGCTCGTCGAGTACGAGCCGGGTCCCGAGGAGATCCTCGAGCGCCTCATCCCCGACTACGTCGAGATCTCGCTCTACCGGGCGCTGCTCGAGTCGACGGCGTCCGAGCTGGGCGCGCGCATGACCGCCATGCGCAACGCCTCGCAGAACGCCGCGGAGGTCATCGACGACCTCACGCTCGAGATGAACCGCGCGCGCCAGGCCGAGATCACCCAGGAGATCATGGAAGTTGTCGCCGGCGCCGAGGCGCTGGTCTGAAACGGAGACTCATGGCTGCCACCGAAACCACTCAGAGCACCGAAACCAAGCAGAACACGGGCCGGATCGAGGAGATCCAGGGCGTCGTCATCGAGGCCGTCTTCCCCGACGAGCTGCCCGAGATCAACAGCGCCATCACCATCGACCGCGGCGACGAGGGCATCCTCGTGTGCGAGGTGCAGCAGCACCTCGGCGACGACCGCGTGCGCGCCGTCGCGATGGACACCACCGACGGCCTGGCGCGCGGCGCCGAGGTCGTCGACACCGGCGGCCCGATCACCGTGCCGGTCGGCGAGGTGACGCTGGGGCGCATCTTCAACCTGCTCGGCGAGGTCATCGACGAGGGCGACCCGATCGAGGTCAAGGAGCGCTGGCCGATCCACCGCGACGCGCCGGCGGTCGACCGACCTCACGCCGACGACCGAGATGTTCGAGACCGGCATCAAGGTCGTCGACCTGCTCGCGCCCTACGCCAAGGGCGGCAAGGTCGGCCTCTTCGGCGGCGCCGGCGTCGGCAAGACGGTGATCATCCAGGAGCTGATCCACAACCTGGCCCAGGAGCACGGCGGCCTGTCGGCCTTCTGCGGCGTGGGCGAGCGCTCGCGCGAGGGCAACGACCTCTGGCTGGAGATGAAGGAGTCGGGCGTCATCGACAAGACGATGCTCGTCTTCGGCCAGATGAACGAGCCGCCCGGCGCGCGCATGCGCGTCGCGCTGTCGGGCCTGACCATGGCGGAGTACTTCCGCGAGCAGGGTCAGGACGTGCTGCTCTTCATCGACAACATCTTCCGCTTCGTGCAGGCCGGCTCCGAGGTCTCCGCGCTGCTGGGCCGCATGCCCTCGCAGGTGGGCTACCAGCCGACGCTCGAGACCGAGATGGGCCAGCTGCAGGAGCGCATCACCTCGACGCGCGAGGGCTCGGTCACGTCGATCCAGGCCATCTACGTCCCGGCCGACGACCTCACCGACCCGGCGCCGGCCTCGGTGTTCGCGCACCTCAACGCGACGACGACGCTCTCGCGCTCGATCTCCGAGAAGGGCATCTACCCGGCCGTCGACCCGCTCGACTCGACCTCGACGATCCTCAAGCCCGACATCGTCGGCGAGGAGCACTACAACGTCGCGACCGAGGTCAAGGAGACCCTGCAGCGCTACCGCGAGCTGCAGGACATCATCGCCATCCTCGGCATCGACGAGCTCTCCGACGAGGACAAGGTCACCGTTCAGCGCGCGCGCAAGATCGAGCGCTTCCTCAGCCAGCCCTTCCACGTGGCCGAGCAGTTCACGGGCACGCCGGGCATCTACGTGCCGATCGACGAGACGGTGCGCTCGTTCCGCGAGGTCCTCGACGGCAAGCACGACGAGCTGCCCGAGTCGGCCTTCTTCATGAAGGGCGGCATCGACGAGGTCGTCTCGGCGGCCGGCGGCGGCTCGGGCCGCAAGGACGAGCCCGAGGCCGAGGCCGAGACGGAGCAGGCCGAGGCCGAGAGCGGCGCCGACGAGGGCGAGAACGGCGCCGACGAGGGCGAGAACGGCGGCGACGAGGGCTGATGGCCCGCACGCCGTTCAAGGTCGAGGTCCTGACGCCCGAGGGCGAGGTCTTCAACGACGAGGTCGAGATGGTCTCGACCCGCACGTCGCGTGGGCTCGATCGGCGTCCTGGCCCACCACCAGCCGCTGCTGGGCATGCTCGAGCCGACCGAGCTGCGCCTGTACCGCTCGGAGTCCGACATCGAGCGCTTCGCGCAGGGCGAGGGCTACATCCAGGTGGGCCCGGAGGGCGTGCTCGTGCTCGTCGAGGAGGCGCTGAGCCCCGACCAGCTCGACACCTCCGACCTTCAGGAGCGCCTGCGCAAGGCCGAGGAGGCCGCCGAGCAGGCCGAGGACGGCACCGAGGAGCAGCGCCGCGCCCTGCGCGACAAGAAGCGCTGGGAGGCCTTCCTCACCATCGCCGGCGGCTAGCCGGAGCCGCCGTTCAGGCCGCCGACCCGAGCGCCTCGCGCCGGCCGCCGGCCTCCGCGCCGCGCCGCGCGCGCAGCTCGCCGGCGATGGCCTTGGCCGCGCGCCTGCCCTCGCGACCGCCGTAGCGGAACTGCGCCGGGATGTGCAGGTAGCCGACGAACCGCAGGCCGGGCGCCGCGGCCTGCGGCCGCGAACGCGCGCGGCGCGCCGTGGTCGTCGAGCACGCCGAGGTGGCCGACCATCGGCTCGAGCCCGGGGCGGTAGCCGGTGGCGGCGATGACCGCGTCGGGCTCGATGCGCGCGCCGTCGACGAGATCGGCGCCGGTCTCGTCGAGCGACTCGATGCTCGCGACGATCTCGATGCGACGCTCGCGGATGGCCTCGATCACGACCTTGTCGACGATCGCCGGCGCGACGCCGAGGCGGCGCAGGCGGCTGAACGTCCCCTCCTCGGGCACGGGCAGACCGAACTCGGTCAGGTCGCCGACCTCCTTGGAGCGCAGGAAGTTCACGACGCGGTCGGCCCGCTGCGGGCGCACGCGCATGAGCGCGAGCGCGAAGGCGGGCCCCATCGGCGAGCGGATGAGGATGTTCGGCGGGGTCCGCACCGCCAGGCGCACCTTTCGCGCCCCGCCCTCGGCGAGGTCGTAGGCGATCTCCATGCCCGAGCAGCCCGGGCCGACCACGAGCACGTCGCGGTCGCGGAAGGGCTCGGGGTTGCGGTACTCGGCCGCGTGCAGCAGCGCGCCGCGGAAGCGGTCGCGGCCGGGCCAGTCGGGCACGAACGGCGTGTGCTCGTAGCCGGCCGCGACGACCACGTGCTCGGCGGGGAAGTCGCCGGCGGACGTGCGCACGGCCCAGCCGGCGCCGTCGGGGTCGATGCGCTCGACGCGCGTGCGCAGGCGCACGTCGAGGGCGTTGTCGCGGGCGTAGTCCTCGAGGTAGCTCACGACCTCGTCACGGGTCGGGAAGACGCCCGTGCCGGGCGCGTAGGAGCCACCCGGGAGCTTCGAGAACCAACGGCTCGTGTTCAGGCGCAGCCGGTCATAGCGCCCGCGCCACGAGGAGCCGACGGCGTCGGCCCGCTCGAGGACGACGGCCGCCACCCCTCTGCGCCGCAGCTCGGCCGCGGTCGCCAGCCCGGCGGGCCCGGCGCCGATGACCACTGTTCCCCCATTGCTCATCAGATCGACTCCTGTTTCGGTGTGCATATCGACGGTAGACGCGCGACAGGGGCCTGCGCTTCCCGAGAATCACCCAAATCGGGGCGCCGCGGACATGGGTGAATCTGTGTAGGAGGGGCGGTCAGCCGAGCACCGGGGCGGACAGCCGCACGCGGCGCCTGCGTGGATCCACCCGCCCCGAACGCCGGCATGCCGTATGCCCGACGGGCCAGCACGCAGGCACGCTTTCGGCATGCACTCGTGGGCCCAGATCGAAGCGGAGAAGGCGTTCAGCTCCGCGACGCGAGCGCGCCGGCGCGCCTCGGTGGCCCGCCGCCTGCGCGGCGACCGCGGGGCCTGCGGACAGCTCCCCGTCCACGACGAGACGGCGCTGCGCTCGGGCTCGGCCACGGGCCTCGGGCTGCGCGAGATCCCGCTCGAGGCCATCAGCGGCACGGTCGAGCCCAACCGGGCGGCGCAGTTCGATCGCGAGTTCCGGCCCGCGGGCCGACGCGTTCGCGCTGGCAGAGCGTCTGGCTGGCCGCGCAGCGCGGGGCGCTGCTGCCGCCGATCTCGGTCGTCCCGGTCGGCGACGCGTACGCGATCCGCGACGGCCATCACCGCGTCTCGGTGGCCCGGGCGCGGGGCGCGCTCACGATCGACGCGATCGTCGGCACGGCCTAGCACCGCCGGCCACGCGCGCGACGCCGGCGCCTGGGAAGCTGCCGCGCATGATCCACGGGCGCCCCTCGCTCTCGAGCCTCACACGCACGCTGTCCGACGTCTGCATGGGCCGCCAGCCCGCCGACCTGCTCATCACCGGCGGGCGCCTCGTCAACGTCCACACGCGCGAGGTGCTCGACGGCGTCGACGTCGCGGTCAAGTCGGGACGGATCGCGATGTTCGGCGACGCCGCCCACACGCGGGGACCGCAGACGCGCGTGCTCGACGCCGACGGTGCCCATCTCGTGCCCGGGCTCATCGACACGCACATGCACGTCGAGTCGGCGATGGTGACCGTCGCGCGCTTCGCCGAGGCGGTCCTGCCGCACGGCACCACGACGGTGCTCATCGACAACCACGAGATCGCCAACGTCCTCGGGCTCGACGGCATCCGCTGGATGCTCGAGGAGGGCAGCCGCCTCCAGCTCAAGGTGCTCCTGGCGGTCCCGTCCTGCGTGCCGGCGCTGCCCGGCTTCGAGGACGCCGGGGCGACGATCACGCCCGACGACATCCGCGAGGCGCTGCGGCTGGGAGGGCGTCGCCGGCCTGGGGGAGATGATGAACATGCCCGGCGTCATCGAGTCCGACCCCGCGACCCACGAGATGATCGGCGCCGTGCTCGACGCGCGGCTGCCGGTGACCGGGCACTGGAGCCTGCACGGCTGGGACGACCATCGCCTGCACGCCTACGTGGCGGCCGGCGTGGACTCAGACCACGAGACCGTGCTGCGCAGCGACGCCCTGGCCAAGCTGCGCGCCGGGATGTGGGTCCAGCTGCGCGAGGGCTCGGCGTGGCACGACGTCGAGAAGCTCGCCCCGGTGCTGCTGGAGGACGGCGTCGACTCGCGCCACGCGCTGCTCGTCACCGACGACATGCATCCCGAGACGCTCGCCACCGTGGGCCACCTCAACCACGCCGTGCGGACCGCGATCGCCGCCGGGATCGACCCGCTGGTCGCGATCCAGATGGCGACGGTCAACGCGGCCGAGTACATGGGCCGCCGCCACGACATCGGCTCGATCGCCCCCGGCCGCTGCGCGGACATCCTGCTCGTGGAGGACCTGGCGCAGATGCGCCCGCACCTCGTGCTGGCCGACGGTGAGCCGATCGGTGGCGAGACGCCGGCCTACGAGTACCCCGCCCGCGCCCGGGACACGGTCCGCATCGCGCGCACGCCGACCGTCGACGACCTGCGCATCGCTGCCGGCGGCGAACGGGTGCAGGTGCGCGCGATCGGCATGGTCCCCGGCGAGCTGGCCACCGAGCACCGGATCGTGGAGGCGGCGGTGGTCGACGGCTCGGTGCCGGCGGATCCGTCGATCGACCTCGCCAAGGCAGCGAGCATCGAGCGCCACGGCGGGCCGGGCACGATCGGCGTCGGCTTCGTCCAGGGCCTCGGCCTGGAGCGCGGCGCGGTGGCCACCACGGTCGCCCACGACAACCACAACCTCTTCGTGGTGGGCATGGACGACGACGACATGCTGGCCGCGGTGGCGCGTCTGCGCGAGATCGGCGGCGGGATGGTGGCCGTCGACGGCGGCCAGGTCATCGGCGAGGTGCGCCTGCCCATCGCGGGCCTCATGTCGGACCGCTCGGTGGCCGAGGTGGCCGACGAGGTGCGCGGTCTCGACCGCGCCTACAAGGAGCTCGGGTGCCCGCTCGAGTACCCGTTCATGATGGTCTCGTTCCTGTCGCTGGGCGTCATCCCGGCGCTGCGCCTGACCAACCGCGGGCTGGTCGATGGCCGCGAGTTCACGCTCGTGGACCCGGTCGTGACCTGACGGGAACGCGAAGTAGGCTCCCGGCCATGGGCATCATCCGCGGTGAGAGGACGGTCGAGATCGACGGCGGCGGTGCACGTCGTGTACGCCGTCGCGGCCGACATCGAGCGTGCCACGGAGTGGCAGCCGGCGCTGAAGGACGTCGAGGTGCACGAGCGCGACGCCGAGCGGCGCGCGATGACGGTCGACACCGAGAGCGATGCCAAGGTCCGCACCATCCGCTCGCGGCTTCGCTTCGCCTACGAGGAGTTCAGCGCGATCACGTGGGACCAGGAGCGCGGGGACGTCAAGGCCCTGCACGGCTGGTGGCGGCTGGAGGAGCTGGGCGACGGGCGCACCCGCGCCACCTACGGCCTCGAGGTCGACCCGGGCCGCATGCTCGGGATGCTGCTCCGCGGCCCCGCCGAGGGCAAGGTCCGCGACTTCCTGGTCGGCGGCGCGGCCGAGGGGCTCAAGGAGCGCGCGGAGGCGCGCTGAGGGCGACTCGGCTGGTCGTCCGCGCTGCGCTTGCGGCGGTTCGCGGCGCGAACTGCCTCATCGAGGGCAGGGAGCAAGCGGCGGTCGGGGAGCGAGCGGCGCCATCATGGCGCGCCACCGCTCGTGCGAGCGCCAACGCGCCAGGGGCGTCGCCCGCGCCGCGACCGCCGCTCACTCCCTTCCCTCATCGATGCAGTTCGCGCGGCGCAACGCCGCAAGCGCCGAGCGGCAGACCGCGGCAGACCTACACCACGCGCGTGATCCCCGCCTCCGCGCAGCCCGCCTGCAGCGCGTCGAGCCCGAAGCCGTCCACGGGCCCCAGCGCGCCCGTCCCCTGCAGGCCTCCGCGCGCGGCGGTCTCGGCGCCCCAGGCCAGGAAGCGGGCGGTGAGGTCGTAGCCGTTGACGCCCTCCAACCGCGCCTCGGCGAGCACCGTGCCGCCGGCGTCGCGGGCCTCGGCGAGCACGACCGACGTGCTCGTCGCGCGGGCGGCCGCGTCGGGCCCTCCCGTCGAGCCCTTGACCAGGCGGCTGAACAGCGCGTCCAGGGCGCCGGGGACGCCGGGGACCTTGGTCAGCGCCGACATCCCGGCCGACAGGACGCGCATCGGCTCCGAGGCCGGGCCGAACCAGCCGAGGAAGACGTCGACGTCGCGCAGCGTCGGGTGGACGCGCGGCAAGCGCGAAGTGCTCGGAGGAGGCGACGCTGATCGCGCGCGCCCGCTTGCCCGGGAAGATCTCGAACGCGCGCCCGTGGCGGGCCGCGCGCTCGCCGACCAGGCGCCCGCCGTGCCAGGCGAAGCCGGGGGAGAGCATCACGCTGGCCGAGCTCGCCCGCGTGCCGCCGCTCATCGACCCGGCGCCCGTGCCCGGGTTGAAGTAGCCGATCTGCACGCTCGTCGCCGCCTCGCCCGCGTCGCGCAGGGCGAGCGCGCCCGCGAGGTTGCCGGGCACCCAGTCGTAGCCGAAGGCCGTCACCAGCCCGCAGCCGGCCGCCTGCGCGCCCGGTCCGAACCGCTCGAAGACCTCGCGGATGAAGCTGCCCTCGCCGGTCGAGTCGAGGTAGTGCGCGCCCGCGGCGATCGCGGCCTGGACGGCCGGCTCGCCCCAGCGCGCGAACGGGCCGACGGTCGAGACGAGCACGTCGCCGCGCTCCACGAGCGCGCGCACCGTGTCGGGCCGGTCGACGTCGGCGACCGCCCACTCGAGACCGCCCAGCTCCTCGGCCAGCGCGCGGACGCGGGCCTCGTTGCGCGCCGCGAGCACCGGGCGCGCGCCGCGATCGACCAGCGCACGGGACACGAGATCTCCGGTGTAGCCGGTCGCGCCGAAGACGACGATGCGTTCTGCCATTCGACGGTCGACCCTACCTGCTGGCGCGACGCGGGCGCTGCGCCGGGGCGCGGCCCGGTCCCTATCCTGGCTGGCCATGGACGAGCACGTCCTCGCCGAGCGCCTGATCACGTACGACACCGCGAGCGGCGAGGGCCTGCGCGCGGCCGCGGGCTTCGTCAAGGGCTGGCTGGAGTCGCGCGAGCTGAAGGTCGACGGCAGCGACCACGACGGGCTGCCGGTCATCCTGGCCGAGGCCGGCCCCGCCGACGGGCCCACCGTCGTCTTCCACGGCCACCTCGACGTCGTCCCCGCGCGCGAGGGCCAGTTCACGCCGCGGGTCGACGGCGACCGGCTGATCGGCCGCGGCGCCTACGACATGAAGGGCGCGCTGGCGGCCATGATGTGCGCGCTCAAGGACGTCGCCGCGCAGGACCAGGTGCGCGTGCGCTTCGTCTGCGTCCCCGACGAGGAGTCCGAGGACGTGACGCGGCGCTCGACCGACGTCCTCGTCAAGGAGGGCCTGCACGCCGACTTCGCGCTCACCGGCGAGCCGACCGACCTGCACATCGGCGTCCAGGCGAAGGGCGTGCTCGCGCTGCGCCTGCAGGTCTCCGGCACCGCCGCTCACGGCTCGACCCCGTGGCTCGGCGACAACGCGATCCTCAAGGCCCACGACGCCTTCCGGCGCATCGAGACGCTGCCCTTCAGCCGCGAGTCCTCCGACCTCTTCGACCGCCCGTCGATCAACCTCGCCCGGATCGTCGGCGGCGACGCCTTCAACAAGGTCCCCGACGTCTGCACCATCGACGTCGACATCCGCTTCCTGCCCAACCAGGACCCCGGCGACATCATGACCCAGATCCGCGCGATCGGCGACCTCGAGATCGTCAAGTCCTTCACGCGCGCGCCGGCCATCGTCTCGCGCCACAACGCCTACGTGCTGGCGCTGCGCGACGCGGTCGGGCGCTCGATCGAGGGCGATGCGCTGTCGATCGGGCGCGACGGCGCGTCCGACGCGATCTCGTTCCTCGAGGCGGGCATCCCGGCGGTCGAGTTCGGCCCCGTCGGCGGCGGCCACCACGGTCCGCACGAGTGGGTGTCGATCTCCTCCCTGGCGCTCTATCGCAGGGCTTTGGGCGACTTCGTCAAACACCTTCCGGTGTGGCTCGAGCGCCAGGAGCAGCCGTCGCTGCGCGCCGTCGACGGCGGGCTGGCGTAGGCCCGCCGCCCGCTGACCTACCCTCTTCGGACGCCGTATGAGTCCGTTCCCCGACGAAAAGCCGCCCCGCGTCGCCTTCGGGATGTACAAGCGCTTCGCCATCGCGGGCGTGCTCATCACGCTGCTCACGGCCGGGACGGTCGCCTCCGCGGGCCTGCTCGAGGTCAAGGATCTCGTCAGCGTCATCCGCGACGAGAGCGCCGGCCACGTCATCCCCGGCCTCAAGGGGGCCCTCGACGACGTGCCGGCCGGCAAGCCGCAGACGATCCTCGTCCTGGGCTCCGACCGGCGCTTCGTCGACATCAAGCAGGACAACCCGGCGCGCTCGGACACGATGATGCTCGTGCGGCTGGACCCGTCGAAGGAGGCCACCGCGGTGATGAACATCCCGCGCGACCTCAAGGTGCCGATCCAGGTGCCGGGCGGGGGCATCGACACGACGAAGATCAACGCCGCCTACTCCTACGGCGGTCCGGCGCTGGCGGTCAAGACCGTCCGCAACCTGCTGCACATCCCGATCAACCACGTCGTCAACGTGAACTTCGGCGGCTTCCAGCGCGCCGTCAACCGCCTGGGGTGCGTCTACGTCGACGTCGACAAGCGCTACTACCACTCCAACGCGGGCCTGCCGGTCAGCGCGCAGTACGCGGAGATCAACGTCCCCGCCGGCTACCAGAAGCTGTGCGGCTCGAAGTCCCTGGACTACGTGCGCTTCCGCCACGCCGACGACGACCTCGTGCGCTCGGCGCGCCAGCAGGACTTCCTGCGCCAGGCCAAGGACCAGATCGGGCTCGGGCGGCTGTTCGGCGACCGCAAGGAGCTGCTGCGGATCTTCGGGCGCTACACCGACACCGACCTGCACTCGAACTCGGCCATCCTGCGCCTGCTCAAGCTCGCCTTCGAGTCCTCGGGGCACCCGATCCGCGAGGTGCGCTTCCGCGGCGACATCGGGCCGGAGTTCGTGACCATCTCGCCCACCAACCTCGAGCTCACCAAGCAGGAGTTCCTGCACGTCAGGGCCTCGAACGGATCGCGCCAGCTCGGCCGCGGGGCGCCCAAGCCGCAGAGCAAGAAGGCCAAGCGCCGCTCGGACCGCACCTCGCCCGGGCTGCCGCCCGGCGTCATCGACGACAAGACGGGCGGCGAGAACCACGTCGCGCAGGCTGCGACGCGCCTGAGCTTCCCGCTCTACTACCCGCGGGCGCGGCTCGCGCGGGGCAGCTACACGACCGACGGCAGCCCGCGCGTCTACGACATCTACGACAGCCACCATCGCCGCTACCGCGCCTACCGGATCGTCCTCAACGCCGGCTTCGACGGCCAGTACTACGGCGTGCAGGGCATGACCTGGAAGTCGCCGCCGATCCTCGACGACTCGTCCGACACGATGCGCATGGCCGGTCGCAAGTACAAGCTGTTCTACGATGGCAACCGCCTGCGCCTCGTGTCCTGGAGCACGCCGCGCGCCGTCTACTGGGTGTCGAACACCCTCTCGAAGACCTTGACCAACCGCTCAGATGCTCGCAATCGCGCGCTCGCTGAGCCGCTTCGGCGGCAAGTAGTGCGCCGCAACTCCGAGGAAGGGCCCCCGCGCCTGGCGTGGGGGATGTACAAGCGCTTCGTGCTCGCGGGCGTGATCATCACCGGCCCTGTGCGCGGCGACCGTCGCCTCGGCCGTGCTCCTCGAGATCGACGAGGGGATCACGATCTTCAAGCGCAACACGACGCCGATCGATCCACAGGTCAAGCAGCTGCTGGCCGACGTCGCACCCGGCAAGCCGCAGACGATCCTCGTCATCGGCGACGACCGCCGCAAGGCCGAGGCGCTGCAGAAGCACCCGCCGCCCACGCGCTCGGACACCATGATCCTCGTGCGCCTGGACCCCCACCAGCGCGCCACGGCGCTGATGTCCCTGCCGCGCGACCTGGTCGTCGACATCCCCGGCCACGGGCGCCAGAAGCTCAACGCCGCCTTCGCCTACGGCGAGGACCGCCTGACGCTGCGCACCGTCCGCGACCTGCTGAAGATCCCCATCCACCACTACGTGCGAGTCACCTTCTGGGGCTTCCGCGGGGCCGTCGACCGCCTCGGCTGCGTCTACGTCGACGTCGACCACAGGTACTTCAACGACAACAACCCGCCCAACGGCGGCGGCGGGCCCTACGCGGCCATCGACGTCGGCGCCGGCTACCAGCGGCTGTGCGGCGAGGACGCGCTGAGCTACGTGCGCTACCGCCACCTCGACAACGACCTCATCCGCGCCGCGCGCCAGCAGTCCTTCCTCGGCGAGGCCAAGAACCAGATCGGCATCGGCAGCGTCTTCTCCGACCGCAAGGAGCTGCTGCGCATCTTCGGCCAGTCGGTGCGCACCGACATCGACTCGCGCAACGCGATCCTCTCGCTGCTGAGGCTCGTGGCCGAGTCGGCCGACAAGCCGATCCAGGAGGTCCAGTTCCCGGCGCAGGACGCCGGCGACGGCTCCGGCAACGTCGTCATCGGCGACCGGGCGCTCAAGCGCACGGTCGAGAGCTTCCTGGCCGCCCGGGCGACCACCGGCCCGCGCGGCACGGCGAAGGCCACGACCGCCAAGCGCAGCAAGCGCACGCGCCGGCGCCAGCCGATCGCGGTTGCCGGCCTGATCCGCAACCGCAACGCGAGCGAGAACATCGCGGCGCCGCTGCAGGTCAAGCTCGGGCGCCTGCCGGTCTACTACCCGACGCTGATGTCGGCGACCGGCAGCTACCGGGTCGACGACTCGCGCGCCTACGACATCGTCGACCGCGCCAACAAGCGCCACCGCGCCTACCGGATCGTCGCCTACGACGGCCGGATCGGTCAGTACTACGGCATCCAGGGCACCGACTGGCGCTCGCCCCCGATCCTCGACAACCCGAGCTCCAGCGTGACCTCGGGCGGGCGCACGTTCAAGCTCTTCTACGACGGCAGCCGCCTGAAGCTGGTGGCCTGGCGCACGCGCCGGGGCTCCTACTGGATCTCCAACACGCTCCTGCGCACGCTGACCAACAAGCAGATGCTCGCGCTGGCCCGCTCGGCGCGGTCGCTCGGCGGGCGCTAGACGCTCTGAGCAGGTCGTTCTGGCGCGTTGTCGATAGCCTGCGTCGCCGTTCCATGAGCACTCAGCGCGAACCCATCGGCGTCATCGGCACCGGCTACGTCGGCCTCGTCACGGCCGCCGGCTTTGCCGAGCTCGGCAACGAGGTCTGGTGCATCGACATCGACGCCGCCAAGATCAAGCGCCTCGAGGGCGGCGAGATCCCGATCTACGAGCCGGGCCTGGCCGACCTCGTGGCCAAGCACCGCGGGCGCCTGCACTTCTCGACGGACATCGCCGACGCGCTCGAGCACGCGCGCCTGCTCTTCGTGGCCGTCGGCACGCCGCCCACCTACTCGGGCGACGCCGACCTGAGCGCCGTGCACGCGGTGGTCAACGCGATGCCGCCCTCCGACGAGCACGCCCTCGTCATGAAGTCGACCGTCCCGGTCGGCACCGGCACGTCGATCAAGCGCATCTTCGGCGAGCAGGGCAAGGAGGGCTTCCGCTACGTCTCGTGCCCGGAGTTCCTCAAGGAGGGCTCGGCGGTGCGCGACTTCCTCGAGCCCGATCGCGTCGTGGTCGGCGACGACGGCGACTGGGCCGGCGACGCCGTGGTCGACCTCTACGCGCCGCTCGGCGCGCCGCTCGTGCGCACCGACATCGCGAGCGCCGAGATGATCAAGCTGGCCGCCAACGCCTTCCTGGCGACGAAGATCTCGTTCATCAACGAGATCGCCAACGTCTCGGAGGTCACCGGCGCCAACGTCATCGAGGTGGCCAGGGGCATCGGCCTCGACGACCGCATCGGCCCGAAGTTCCTGCAGGCCGGGGTCGGATTCGGTGGCTCGCTGCTTCCCGAAGGACGTCACCGCGCTCAAGCAGCTCGCCGGGAACTCCGGCTACCACTTCCAGCTCCTCAACGCGGTCATCGAGGTCAACGAGCTGCAGAAGCGCCGCGTCATGGCCAAGCTCGAGAAGCACCTCGGCTCGCTGGTGGGGTGCAAGGTCGCCCTGCTCGGCCTCGCCTTCAAGCCCAACACCGACGACATGCGCGAGGCGACCTCGCTCGTGCTCAGCGCGCGCCTGCAGGCCGCGGGCGCGAAGGTCAGCGCCTACGACCCGGTGGCCGAGGAGGAGGCGCGCAAGCTGATGCCCGGGCTCGAGTTCGCCGACGACGCGCTGAGCGCGGTGGCCGGCGCCGACGCGGCCGTGCTCGTCACCGAGTGGGACGAGTTCAAGGAGCTCGACTTCGACGCGGTGGCCGAGGCCATGAGCGGCAAGCTCATCATCGACGGGCGCAACGCGCTCGACCCCGAGGCCGTCTCGGCGGCCGGGCTGACCTACGAGGGCATCGGGCGATCGTGAGGGGTCGGACATGCAGGCGGTGATCCTCGTCGGCGGCGAGGGCACGCGCCTGCGGCCGCTGACCTCGACCGTGCCCAAGCCCGTCGTCCCGCTCGTCGACCGCCCGTTCATCGCCTACATGCTCGAGTGGCTGGCCCGCCACGGCGTCGACGACGTCGTCATGTCGTGCGGCTTCCTGGCCACCGCCGTGCGCAACGTGCTGGGCGACGGCTCCCAGTACGGGCTGCGCCTGCGCTTCGTCGAGGAGCCCGAGCCGCGCGGGACGGCCGGGGCGCTGAAGTACGCCGAGGACCTCCTCGACGAGCGCTTCCTGATGCTCAACGGCGACGTGCTCACCGACATCGACCTCACCGCCCAGATCGCCCAGCACGAGGCGACCGGAGCGGTGGGCACCCTCGCGCTCGTGTCGGTCGGCGACCCCACCGCCTACGGCCTCGTGCGCCTGCACGACGACCACGCGGTCTCGGAGTTCGTCGAGAAGCCCAGCGCCGACCAGATCGACACGAGGCTCATCTCGGCCGGCGCCTACGTGCTCGAGCGCGCCGTGCTGGACCTCATCCCGGCCGATCGCAACGTCTCGATCGAGCGCGAGGTGTGGCCGCAGCTCGTGGGCAAGGGGCTCTTCGGCTACGCCGCGGAGGCCTACTGGCTCGACATCGGGACGCCGGAGCGCTACCTGCAGGGCACCTTCGACATCCTCGAGGGCAACGTCGCCACGGCGGTGGCCGACCGCCTGGGCCCCGGCTACCTGGCCGTGGGCGAGCGCGTGCAGCTCGACGGGCGCATCGTGCCGCCGGCGCTCGTCGACCGCGGCTGCACGATCGCGGCGGGCGCGCACGTCGGCTCGCTGGTCGTGCTCGGCGAGGGCGTGACCGTGGGGCAGGGCACCACGATCGAGCGCTCGGTCGTCCTCAACGGCGCCGAGATCGGCGCGGACTGCGTGCTGCGCGACTGCATCGTCGCCGCCGGCGTGCGCATCGGCGACGGCTCGGAGATCTCCGGCGGCGCCGTCCTCGGCGAGGGCGTGACGGTTGGGGGGCGCAACGTCCTCTCGCGCGGCGTGCGAGTCTTTCCCCAGACGGACCTACCCGAAGGCGCCATCACGTTCTGAGGAAGGAGAGGCCGATCTTGTCCAGCACGGAGCAGCTCGAGCTCGACCGCGAGACGATCGGCCGGATCGATCCGACCGACCAGCTCACCGACGTCCTCGCCATTCCCGAGCACCTGCGCGACGCGCTGTGGAAGGTGGAGTCGGCCGGCCTGGAGCCCTGGGACTCGCCCGACGGCCTCGTCGTGGCGGGGATGGGCGGCTCGGCCATCGGAGGCCACCTGGCCCGCGCGATCCTCGGCGACCACGCCTCGCGCCCCCTGCTGGGCGCCCGCGCCTACGGGCTGCCGCCGTGGACCACGCCCAACACGACCGTCCTGTGCGCGTCGTACTCGGGCAACACCGAGGAGACGCTCGCCTGCTACGAGGCGGCGGGCGTGATCGGCGCCCGGCGCGTGGTCGTCACGAGCGGCGGCAAGCTCGCCGAGCTCGCGCGCGCCGACCAGGTCCCGGTGGTCCCGGTCGCGGGCGGCTTCCAGCCGCGGGCCGCGGTCGCCTACATGACCGTCGCCGCGCTGCAGGTCGCCGCCCTGTGCGGCGTCGGGCCCGGCATGAACTCAGAGCTCGACGTGGCTGCCGACCACCTCGAGGAGCTCGTCATCGAGTGGGGGCCCGAGGGCCCGCCCGACGGGCTGGCCAAGAGCCTGGCCCGCGCCATGCACGGGACCGTGCCCGTGGTGGCCGGCGCCGGGCTGACGACGCCGATCGCCTACCGCTGGAAGACGCAGGTCAACGAGAACGCGAAGATGCCCGCCTACGCGCTCGAGCTGCCCGAGATGGACCACAACGAGATCGTGGGCTGGGGCTCGGCGAGCGAGTTCGCGCGCTTCTCCGCCGTGTTCCTCGACGACGCCGACACCCATCCGCGGGTCAAGGAGCGCATCGACGTCACGGCGCGCCTGATCGCGCCGGGTGCGGCGGGGGTGCACCGCGTCGAGTCGCGCGGGCAGAACACGGCCGAGCGCGTCTTCTCGCTCGTGCTGCTGGGCGACCTCGTGTCGGTCTACCTCGCCGCGCTGCGCGGCGTGGACCCCGAGCCCGTCGAGGTCCTCGACCGCCTGAAGGCCGAGCTCGCGCGCGTCGAGTAGGTCGTGCCCGGCCTGCTCGTCTTCTCGCTGCGGCTGCTGGTCGAGGCCCTGCTGGTCCCGGTGCGCGGGGTCCTGCGCGCGTTCGGCGTGGGAGGACGCGACGCCGACCGCTACGAGCCCGCGGCCGCCGAGCCTCCAGCGCCTGCGGTGGCCGCCGAGCCGCCTGCGGCGGCGAGGCCGGCCGCGCGCAAGCGCCCGCCGCAGCGGCGGGCCACGCCGCGGCGGGCCGAGCCCACGCGCGGCGAGGTCGCCGCGATGCGCGAGGCGGCGCGCGAGGCCGAGACGGGCGGCGCCGACAGCGTCGGCGCGCAGGTCCACGTCGCCGAGCCGTGGGCCGGCTACGACGAGATGCGCCTCGACGAGGTCCTCGCCCGGCTGCAGGGCGCCACCGAGGTGGAGCTGGCGGTCGTGCGCCGCCAGGCGCGAGCGCGAGGCGCCTCCACGAGGTGCGCGCCAGCGGCAGATCCAGCCGTGGTCCGGTCGAGCCCGCCAGGAGCTCGCGGGCCGCGCGTGATCTCCGCGCGCGCACGAGGACCGCGCCGGCGCTGGGCGCGGCGACCGACGAGGCCGAGTCGCCGAGCTCGGCGGCCCTCTCCTGAGGCCAGGATCGCCCTCCCACAGGGAGGGTCTTGCTTGCCGAACCTTGACACGATCGTGGTAAGGTTGGGCTCGTGGACGCGCTCACCATCCACGAGGCGGCCGCAGACGACGGGCTGGTCTCCTCGCATGCTGCGCTACATCGAGCGCGTCGGGCTCCTCGACGCCGCGCGCTCCGACGCGGGCTACCGACTCTACGGCGCCGCCGAGCTCCAGCGCCTGCGCACGCTGCGCGAGCTGCTGCAGGACTTCGACATCGGCCTGGGCGAGATGGGCTTCGCCCAGCGCCTGCGCACCGACTCCGAGCTGCGGGCCTCCGTCGACGCCTGGTTCGAGGCCCAGCCGCAGCGCCCCGAAGACGTCCCCGTCAGCGACTGGCTGCGCTTCGAGCAGGACAAGCACGAGCGCCTGCTGGCCGCGGCCGCCGCCCTCACCTGACCTTCGTCCCCGACTCCAAGGACACGATGACCACCACCGCCACGCTGACCGAGAACGACTTCAAGGTCGCCGACCTCTCCCTGGCCGAGTTCGGCCGCAAGGAGATCCGTCTGGCCGAGCACGAGATGCCCGGGCTGATGAAGACGCGCGAGGAGTTCGCCGCTTCGCAGCCGCTGAAGGGCGCGCGGATCATGGGCTCGCTGCACATGACCGTCCAGACCGCCGTGCTCATCGAGACGCTGACCTCGCTCGGCGCCGAGGTCCGCTGGGTCTCGTGCAACATCTTCTCGACGCAGGACCACGCCGCCGCGGCGGTGGCCGTCGGCCCCGAGGGCACGCCCGAGGATCCCGCAGGGCGTCCCCGTCTTCGCCTGGAAGGGCGAGACGCTCGAGGAGTACTGGTGGTGCACCGAGCAGGCGCTGACCTGGCCCGGCGGCGAGGGCCCCAACATGATCCTCGACGACGGCGGCGACGCCACGATGCTCGTCCACAAGGGCACCGAGTTCGAGAAGGCCGGCGCCGTGCCGGATCCCTCGACCGCCGGCTCCGAGGAGTTCCGCGTCTTCCTCACGCTGCTGCAGCGCACGCTCTCCGAGGACCCGCAGAAGTGGACGCGGATCGGCGAGGGCATCAAGGGCGTCACCGAGGAGACGACGACCGGCGTGCACCGCCTCTACGAGCTCGCCAAGCAGGGCGAGCTGCTCTTCCCGGCGATCAACGTCAACGACTCGGTCACCAAGTCGAAGTTCGACAACCTCTACGGCTGCCGCCACTCGCTCATCGACGGCATCAACCGCGCGACCGACGTGATGATCGGCGGCAAGGTCGCCGTCATCCTCGGCTACGGCGACGTCGGCAAGGGCTGCGCGGAGTCGCTGCGCGGCCAGGGCGCGCGCGTCATCGTCACCGAGATCGACCCGATCTGCGCCCTGCAGGCCGCGATGCAGGGCTACCAGGTGGCCACGCTGGAGGACGTCGTCGAGACCGCCGACATCTTCATCACCGCCACCGGCAACAAGGACATCATCACCGCCGCCGCACATGGCGCGCATGAAGCACCAGGCGATCGTCGGCAACATCGGCCACTTCGACAACGAGATCGACATCGCCGGCCTCGAGAAGACCGACGGCATCCGGCGCGTGAAGATCAAGCCGCAGGTCGACGAGTGGGTCTTCCCCGACGGCCACAGCGATCATCGTGCTGTCCGAGGGCCGCCTGCTGAACCTCGGCAACGCGACCGGCCACCCGTCGTTCGTGATGTCCAACTCGTTCACGAACCAGACGATCGCCCAGATCGAGCTGTTCACCAAGAACGACGAGTACGACAAGCAGGTCTACGTGCTGCCCAAGCACCTCGACGAGAAGGTCGCGCGGCTGCACCTCGACGCCTCGGCGTCAAGCTCACCGAGCTCTCGCCCGAGCAGGCCGCCTACATCGGCGTGCCGGTCGAGGGCCCGTACAAGCCCGACCACTACCGCTACTAGACAGAGGTCGGCGCCGGAGGCGACGTCGTCATCGACCTGCGCCGGATGCCGCAGCGGCGATCCCGCCGCATCGGACATCGCCGACCCTTCGCTCGCGCCGGCGGGCCGGGCGCGCATCGAGTGGGCCGACGCCCAGATGCCCGTCCTGCGCTCGATCCGCGAGCGCCTGGCCGACGAGCGCCCGCTCGAGGGCATCACGGTGGCGGCGTGCCTGCACGTCACCGCCGAGACGGCCAACCTGGTGCGGGCGCTCATCGCCGGCGGCGCCGAGGTGGCGCTGTGCGCCGCCAACCCGCTCTCCACCCAGGACGAGACGGCGGCCGCGCTGGCCGAGGACTTCGGCGCCGAGGTCCACGCCCGGCGCGGCGAGGACGCCGAGGCCTACGCCGCCCACGTGGCGGCGTGCGCGCGCCGGCGCCCGCACGTGACCCTCGACGACGGCGCCGACCTCGTGATGCTCATCCACCACGCGCGGGCGCGGGTGCGCGAGCGGCTGATCGGCGGCACCGAGGAGACGACCACCGGCCTGCTGCGCGTGCGCGCGCTCGAGGCCGAGGGGCGGCTGACGCTGCCCGGTCATCGCGGTCAACGAGGCGCACGCCGAGCGCATCTTCAACGACCACTACGGCACCGGCCAGTCCGCGCTCGACGGCATCCTGCGCGCGACGAACATCCTGCTCGCCGGCCAGACCTTCGTCATCTTCGGCTACGGCTGGACCGGGCGCGGCCTGGCCCAGCGCGCGCGCGGCGCCGGCGCCCAGGTGGTCATCTGCGAGGTCGATCCCGTGCGCGCCCTGGAGGCGCGGATGGAGGGCTTCGAGGTCATGCCCGCGCTGGAGGCGGCCGCGCGCGGCGACGTCTTCGTCACCGTCACCGGCTCGCGCGCGGTGCTGCGCCGCGAGCACTTCGAGCGCATGAAGGACGGCGCGATCCTGGCCAACGCCGGGCACTTCGACGTCGAGATCGACCTCGACGCGCTGCGCGCCGCGGCCGTCGAGGTCCGCGACGTCCTGCCGCTCGTCGCAGCAGTACGACCTCGGCGAGCGGCGGCTGAACCTGCTGGCCTCAGGGCGCGTCGTCAACCTCGCCGCCGGCCAGGGCCATCCCGCCGCGGTCATGGACATGTCCTTCGCCCTCCAGGCGCTCGTCGTCGAGGACCTCGTGGCGCGCGGCGCGCGACCTGGCGCCCGGCGTGCACCCGGTGCCCGACGCGATCGACCGCGAGGTGGCGCGCCTGAAGCTCGCCGCGCTGGGCGTCGCGATCGACGAGCTCACGCCCGAGCAGGCGACCTACCGCGACTCCTGGGGATGAGCCTGCTCGTCGGGGCGTCGGGCTTCTCGTTCGCCTCCTGGCGCCCGGGCTTCTACCCGCCGGGGACGCGCACCGAGGACTTCCTGCGCTTCTACTCCGGCGTGCTCTCGACGGTCGAGGTCAACTCGACCTTCTACCGCCTGCCGAGCCGCCGAGACGTTCGAGCGCTGGGCGGCCACCGTGCCCGAGGGCTTTCGCTTCGCGGTCAAGATGCCGCGCGCCATCACGGTGTACGGCCGCGTCGACGACGCACCCGCCTTCTGCGAGCGCGTGCGCGCCCTGGGCGACCGCCTCGGGCCCGCTGCTCGTGCGCCCGGCCGACGATCGCAAGCGCGACGACGGCTTCCTGCGCGCGCTGCTCGACGGCATCGACGACGACCTGTGGCCGGCCTTCGACCTGCGCGACCCGTCCTGGGACGGCGTCGAGGAGCTGCTCGAGGGCCGCGACGCGGTGCGCGTCAACCAGCTCGACGCGCCCGCGCCGTTTCGCTACCTGCGCCTGCGCGAGCCGCCCTACGACGACGCGGCGCTCAGCGCGTGGGCCGATCGCCTGCGCCCCCTGCTCGACGACGGCCTCGCGGTGCACTGCTACTTCCGCCACGAGGACGAGCCGACGGCGCCGGCCTACGCCGCGGCGGCTGCTGGAGCTGTCGCGAGCCGCGGCTAGCGCGCGCCGCGATCGCGGAGCGCATCAGACGTCGTGCTCCGCGACAGGTCAGCGACGGACGCGCAGCCACGCGCGTCGCGCGCAGCGCAGTGCGACGCGCCGCAGCATCGCCGGCGTACGAGCACGCCCGCCACGCAGCAGCGCGCTGGGGCCGCGCCCGGCAGGCGCGGCCCCGTGTCGGCCATCGTCGCTAGCGGGCGGCCGCCGCGGCCAGCGCGGCGAGGAACCTCTGCCCGTTCGGGCTGCCGACGCCGGTGACGTCGTCGTAGCCCGGAGTGGTGTGCAGGCTCTCCGTCTGGTCGAACGTGCGCAGCGTCGTCTTGATCCCGTCGCTGGCGTCGACCGAGTTCAGGTAGTCGTTGCGCACGACCGCGATGGGCTGGTCGGGCGCGACGGCGTCGCGGTAGGCCGGCGTGCCGTACTGGGCGTACAGCGCCGGGTTGGCGAAGCCGTGGTGACGGCCCGCCTGCTGGTCGGCCAGGGCCATGACGCCCGCCATGAGCGGCGAGGACAGGCTCGTGCCGCCGAGGCGGTACTCGCTGTACTTCGTCGTCCCGTCGGGGAACGTCTGGGTCTGGCCGACGAGCATGCCCGTGTTCGGGTCGCCCACGAGGCTGACGTCCGGCACCACGCGCGCGGGCTTGCCGCCGTTGGCCTTGGCCAGCTTCTTCGGGACCACCGGCTTCTGGTAGTCGGGCTCGGCGTAGAACAGGCTCGTGCCGCCGCCGGAGCCGTAGATGTGGTTGCCGGGCGGCGCCGGATCCCAGGCGCCGTTGGTCAGCGTGCTGCTCGTCGTGCCCCAGCCGGTCTCGAACAGGTAGCCGTCGCTGCTGCTCACGCCCAGCGAGGTCCCGCCCACGGCGGTGACGAGCGGGTGCGAGGCCGGGAAGTCCGCCTCGGGGTGACCGAGGTTGTCGACCTCGTCGCCGCTGTCGCCCGACGAGAAGTACATCCCGATGCCCTCCAGGGCGGCCTGGCGGAAGGTGTCGTTCCAGGCCTGGCGCAGGCCGGCGTCCTCACCGGTCTCGCCGAGGTTGCCGTAGGAGTTCGAGACGATCTGGGCCAGGTTGCCGTCGACGATCTTGTTGACCGCGTCGATGAGCGACTCGTCGAGGCAGTCGGCGCCGCCCACGAAGAGCACGTGGGCGCCGGGCGCCATCGCGTGCACGGCCTCGACGTCGAGGGTCTCCTCGCCGTACCAGCCCTGCGCGTCGCACTGGTCGGGGCCGCCGATCGGATCGTTGGAGCGATCCTCGGGCGTGATCTGGCTGAAGTCCACCGCCGGCTGGCCGTGGGTCGTCGCGTACTGGTTGGCGTCCTGCGGGATGGTCGGCGAGGCGAAGGCGTCGACGATCGCCACCGTCTGGCCGTGGCCGTCGAGGCCGCCGGCGACGGCCGCCTTGGTGCCGTAGGCGCCCTGCAGCTGGTTGGGCGTGTAGCCGCACGTCGCGTACGGCAGGAACTGCTGGCCGTAGGCGGGCGGGACCGTCGGGTTGCCCTGGTCGTCGACGGCGACCTTCTCGCCCCACGAGGTCGAGCACGGCGGCGCGTTGACGAAGGCCGGCGCGGGAGGCGCGTCGGCGGTGTCGGGCCGCATGAGCCGGTCGCTGCCGTCCAGGCCGGCGATGCCCGCGATGCGGCTCGAGATCGAGCGCGCGACGCTCAGGTCGCCGTTGGGCGCCTGCAGCGTCTTGCCGCGGTGCTGGTAGGTGCGCAGCTGGGTCTTGAACGCCTGCTCGACCTGGGCCGTCGTGCCGCTGGCCTTGACCCAGCGGTTGTTGTCGGGCCGGTCGGCGCTGACCGCGAAGCCCGCCTGCTTCAGGTAGGCGCGGACCGCGGCCACGTCGGCGTCGGTCGGCGCGTAGCGGGCGCGGAACTGGTCGGGCGTCAGGTACTTGCCGTAGCCGGCGCTCGCCGGGTTGGTCGCCGCCGCGATGGCGGCGTCGAGCGCCTTGGAGTTGCGCATGCTCAGGTAGACCCAGAAGGTGTGCTGGGCGCTGTCGGGCACGGACCCGACCTGGGCATTCGGCGTGGCCCAGTCCGGCGTGCTGTTGGTCAGAGTGGCGCGGCTCGAGCTCGTGGCCGCCTGCGCGGCAGGCGCCAGAGCCAGCAGGCCGACGACGGCGAGCGCTGCCCGCCGTGCGATGGAACGGTGCAAGGGATTACCTCCGTCAGAGGATGGAACGTCGCGGTGGCGACGCTCCGGCTCCCTGCCGTGCGATGCCCTCCGCCCAGGCCCCATACCCACGCTCCTCGCTCCTACGATCTGTCGTTGGGCGGCCCGAGCGCCCGTGCTGATCGCGCCGACGGCGGCCACGAACTACGCTAGGCTGCCGTGCCGATGCCAGAGCTCATCGGGACCCCCAGCCGCGTCGAGGCCGCCGGCACCAAGCCCAAGCTGATCGACGAGTTCGTCGGCCGCGTGAACACCGGCGAGGAGCGCCTCAGCGTGGCGCGCATGAATTCGCCCCAGGGGTGGGTCGAGCCCGGCCAGCGCCCCGACTTCGACGAGTGGACGCTGGTCCTCGACGGGACGCTGACCGTCGAGCACGAGGCCGGCGTCGGTCGACGTCCGCGCCGGGCAGGGCGATCCTCGTCCGAGGCGGCGAATGGGTGCGCTACTCGACGCCCTACCCCGGTGGAGCCGAGTACGTCGCCGTCTGCCTGCCGGCCTTCTCGCCGGACACGGTGCACCGCGACGACGACGGATCATGAGTCCCGACGGGCTGCAGGCGAGCATCGAGAAGATGCGCAGCCGCGGGCGTCGGCGACGCCGCCATCGACACCTTCGCGCACTACTACGAGCAGCTGCGCGAGGGCGCCTCGGGGATGCTGCCCGAGAGCGACATCGAGCCCGTCGAGGACCTGCCCACGCTCGACGAGCTGCCCGAGGGCGACCCGGCGATCGTCGATACGGCGGTCGTGCTCAAGCTCAACGGCGGCCTGGGGACGAGCATGGGCATGACCAAGGCCAAGTCGCTGATCGAGGCCAAGGAGGGGCAGACGTTCCTCGACATCGTCGTCGGCCAGGTCCTCGCGCTGCGCGAGCGCTTCGGCGCGCGCGTGCCGCTCGTGCTCATGAACTCGTTCGCCACGCGCGACGACTCGCTCGAGGCGCTGCGCCGCCACCCGGAGATCGAGTCCGACGTGCCGCTCGACTTCCTGCAGAACAAGGTGCCGAAGATCGCCGCCGACGACCTGCAGCCGGTCTCGTGGGAGGCCGACCCGTCGCTCGAGTGGGCGCCGCCCGGCCACGGCGACCTCTACACCGCGCTCGTCACGTCGGGCATGCTCGACGCGCTCCTCGAGCACGGCTACCGCTACGCCTTCGTCTCGAACTCCGACAACCTCGGCGCCGTCCTCGACCCGCGGATCCTCTCCTGGGTCGCCCGCGAGGAGCTGCCGTTCGCGATGGAGGTCGCCGGGCGCACCGAGGCCGATCGCAAGGGCGGGCACATCGCGCGGCTGAAGGAGGACGGCCTCGTGCTGCGCGAGACGGCGCAGACGCCCGAGGAGGACCTCGCGTCGCTGCAGGACGTCGGCCGCCACCGCTACGTCAACACCAACAACCTCTGGGTCGGCCTCGAGGCCCTGCGCGACACGCTGCAGGCGCGCGACGGCGTGCTCGGGCTGCCGATCATCGTCAACCGCAAGACGGTCGACCCGTCGGACCCCGACTCCACGCCGGTCGTGCAGCTCGAGACGGCGATGGGGGCCGCCATCGGCGTGTTCGAGGGCGCCCGCGCGCTGCACGTCCCGCGGCGGCGCTTCGCGCCCGTCAAGACGACCAACGACCTGCTCGCGCTGCGCTCGGACGCCTACGTGCTGCTCGACGACCATCGTGTCGAGCTCGCGCCCTCGCGCGAGGAGCCGCCCGTCATCGATCTCGATCCCGACTACTACAAGCTCGTGGGCGACTTCGAGCCGCGCTTCCCGGCGGGGCCGCCGTCGCTCGTGGAGTGCGAGCGCCTGTCCGTCGTCGGCGACGTGACCTTCGGGCGCGGCGTGGTGGTCCGCGGCGCGGTCACCGTGGAGGGGCCGGCGCGCATCGAAGATGGCGCCGAACTGACCTAATTGCGCGGAACTGCACTAATTGCGGTGGTGCGCCGTCCGCCTGATGGGGAAGACTGCCCCATTACGCCCCGGTCCCCAGCCTTCGGCATGGCACCGGGGCGTTTTCTCTGCGTGGCGCGCTCTCATGCGTAGCGCTCGGCGCGCTGCTCGTCCGACTCGGACTCCGCCAGGGCGCGGACGAAGAGCCAGGCGAGCGCGACGCCCATGACGATCGACTGCTCGAGGGCCATGATCGCCCCGGCCAGCGCTTGGTCGTCGCCCGCGCTGAGGCCCCAGATCGGCGCCCGGTCCTCGTAGAACGCGTAGAGCGCGTCGGGGGCGAAGGTGATGGCGATGCCGAGGATGCCGACGAGCACCTTGGTCGACAGCATGTAGACCACGGGGCCCATGCCGGTCAGGCGCGCGCGGGAGCGGATCGGCGACATGAGGTGCCACCAGTACAGGACGCCGGCGGTCATGAAGAACGTGTGCTCGAGGGCGTGGACGAGCGGGTGGCGCAGCGCGGCGTCGTAGAGCGCGGGGACGTGCCAGCCCCACATGACGGCGACGTAGAGGACGACCGCGGCGGCCGGGTGGGCGAGCGGGCCGGCCGCGCGCTCGAGCCGCTGCAGGCGACGGGTGGCCGGGCGCAGGATGACCTTCGTGAGGCTCACGATGAGCAGGATCGGCACGACGTCGAGCAGCAGGATGTGCTGGACCATGTGCATGGCGAACGACTGCTCGCCGAGCCGGTCGATGGGCGAGATGAGCGCGGCGATGAGGGCGAGCAGGCCCGCGGCGAAGGCGAGCAGGCGGCCGACGGGCGCGGCGCGCGGGCCGTGCTGGGCGCGCACGCGGCGCCAGCGCGGGACGTAGGCCACCGCGGCCAGACCCACGAGCGCCAGGGCGCCGGGGTCGAACGTCCACGAAGCGTCCGCAGCCACTGCGCAGGATTGTCGCAATCGTGCGGTAGAGGCGTGACGCGGGGGGCGCCAGCATCGGCGGGTGCTCACCGCCGCCCGCCAGCTGCTCGCCTCCGTCGGCTCGGGGCTCGCTCCCCGGGCGGCCCGCGACGCGCTGGCCGCCCTCGGCTCGGCGCTCGCCCCGCCGGCGTGCTGGGACTGCGGTGCGGCGGTGGCGGCCGGCCAGCCCCTGTGCTGGACCTGCCGGGCCCAGCTGCGCTTCCTGCGCGGCGAGCGCTGTCCGCGCTGCGGCCTGCCGGCGCCGTGCGCGGGGCGCTGCTCGTCGCCCGGCTCGGCGCTCGCGCGGGCATGGGCGCCCGTCGCGTTCGAGGGCCCAGCGCGCGCGCTCGTGCACGCGCTCAAGTTCCGCGGCGCCCTCGGCGTGGCTGACGCGATGGCGGCCCAGATCGTCGCCGGCGCCCCGCCGGGCCTGCTCGCGGCGCCGGCCGCGCTCGTGCCCGTCCCCACCCATCCGCTGCGCCGGCGCGTGCGCGGCTTCGACCACGCCGACTGCCTGGCCGCGGCGATCGGCGCCCGCACCGGGCTCGTCGTGACGCCCTGCCTGGCCCGTGCGAGGAGCGCCAACGCGCCAGGCCGGTTCGTCGCGCGCCGCTCGCCGGGCGCCGGGTCGCATCGACGTCCGGGCGCGCGGCGATCCACCTTCCTACGCCGTGTTGGTCGACGATGTGCACACCACCGGCGCCACGCTCGAGGCGTGCGCTTCGGCGCTGCGACGAGCGGGGGCCTACGCGGTGTGTGCGGTCGCCTATGCGCGGGCGTTGAGATGACGTGAACACCGGGGTAACGTGCTTGAGGCCCCGTCAACCGACCGAGAGGATCTGTATGCAGATCGAGGTCAAGGGTCGCAACACCCCCGTGACCGACGAGCTCCGCGAGCACGTCGAGAGGCGGTTCACGAAGGTGGGCAAGCAGGTGTCGGAGTTCGCGCGTCTCGAGATCGAGGTCTACGAGGAGCGCAATCCGGCCATCGCCGACAACCAGGTGGCCGAGGCCACCCTGGCTCTGAAGGGTGTGACCCTGCGCGCGCAAGATCGCGCGCGCGACCTGCGGCACGCGATCAACCTGTGCGAGGAGGAGCTCTCGCGCCAGGTCAAGCGCCATCGCGAGAAGCGCCGCGGACGGCGCAAGGTCGGGACGGAGACCATTCGCACCGCCACCGAGCCCGAGGGGTTCGGCGAGGGGACGGCGATAGCGACGTAACAGGGACGACGTCCCGGCGACGCCTGCTTCCGAGGGCCCTCAGTTGGCGGCGGGCGGGTCCTGTCGGCGGATCACGGTCAGCAACGACCTGTGGGTGCGACGCTGCGTGGGCCCGCAGTCGGTGGCGGGCGGGTCCTGTCGGCGGATCACGCTCCTCAGACTCCGCAGGCTCCGTCTGAGGACGTGTCCGCCGCCACCCGCCCGAGCGTCGTCTTTGCCCGGCCGGGCGCTTTCGCCCGCGTCGCGGTCCGCCGGCGTCTACTCCTCCGCGGCCGCAGCTCCTGCGCCGGGTTCGTGCGCTGACGCTCTCCGCCTGAGTATCGCGCGACCGTGGTCTGCCTCCGCGTTGGCGAGCCAACGGAGCGCCGGCGCTCGTCTCGGATGACCCCGAGAGCCCAATGGTGCGCCAGTTCCCAAGACCCCGCTCGACGCGTCCATCGACCGGACAGCTGCGTCGGCCTCTTGGTCGCAGGCCGCGAATCGGCTCAGCGTCTACGACGTCGCGTGCTGCCTTGGTGTCGCAGGATCGACACTGTCGTCAGCATCCTGCGCGCTCACCAGTGGTCGTTGAGGGCCAGGAGCCCCACAGACGAATCGTCCGGGGTGCTCGCACTGGGCCAGGACGACCGGCCACCGTCGCGCTCCCGGGCTGTAGCTTCCCCGGTGCCCGGCCGCGGCGCCGCAGCGCCCGCGAGAGCCGCCGCTGCGCCAGATGCCCGCTCGCCGGCGGCCGACGCCCGAGCGTCGTCCCGCGTTCAGCACGTCCGCGGGCAGGACACCTTGCGCACCGTTGGCTCGCCAACGCGGAGGCAGACCACGGTCGCGCGATACGCCGGCGGAGAGCCGGCGCACCAACTCGGCGCAGGAGCTGCGGCCGCGAAGGGAGTAGACGCCCGCGGACCGCGACGCGGCGCTGGCGCCCAGCCGGGCAAGGACGCTGCTCGGGCGGGTGGCGGCGGACACGTCCTCAGACGGAGCCTGCGGAGTCTGAGGAGCGTGATCCGCCGACAGGACCCGCCCGCCACCAGCTGACGGCCGACCGTGCGCCAGCAGCCCGGGCCGACCCAGCGCCGCGGCTACCCCGGAGCCGCCGTCGCCCGCTCGAAACGCGCAGCCAGCTCGCGCACGCGCTCGACGAGCTCGGGCGGCTCGTGGACCTCGAAGTCGACGCCGACCATGCCCACGCGCACGGCCAGCCAGTCCAGCGAGTCGTCGCTGGTGCGCAGCTCGCACGTGCGCTCGTCGATCGCCTCGACGGTCGAGCCGGTGAAGAGCGCGTGCTGGGCCACCTCGCTCGACCGGCGCGAACAGGGTGACGCGGGCCTGATAGCGCGAAGGCGCGCCCGAGAGGTTCGCCGCCACGAAGGCCGCCGCGTCGTCGTCGTCGGGCAGCGCGCGCGGCTCGAAGCGCGCGCCCGCCGGGGCCAGGCGCGCGAGGCGGTCCACGCGGAAGGTCCGCCAGTCGTCGCGGTCGCAGTCCCAGGCGACGAGGTACCAGCGTCGCCCCAGGTTGACCAGCGTGTGGGGCTCGACGATGCGCCTGCGTCTCGGCGCCGTCGCGTCCGCGATAGGCGAAGCGCAGGCGCTCGCGGTCCCGGCAGGCGCCGGCGATCGCGGTCAGGGCCTCCGGGTCGACCGTCGGACCGCCGCTGGCGGCGAGGGTCACGGTCGCGGTCTGCAGCGCGTTGACGCGGCGGCGCAGGTGGGAGGGGAGGACCTGCTCGAGCTTGACCAGGGCGCGGACGGAGGTCTCCTCGATCCCGGTCACCGAGGCGCGGGCGGCGGTGCGCAGGCCGACCGCGATGGCGACCGCCTCGTCGTCGTCGAGGAGCAGCGGCGGCATCGCGGTGCCGGCGTGCAGTCGGTAGCCGCCCGCCGGGCCGGTCAGCGCGTCGACCGGGTAGCCGAGCTCGCGCAGGCGCTCGATGTCGCGGCGGATCGTGCGGCCCGAGACCTCGAGACGGCGCGCGAGCTCGTCGCCGGACCAGTCGCGGCGCGTCTGCAGCAGCGAGAGCAGCTTGAGGAGGCGGCCCGAGGTGGCGGTCATGGTCAGGGTCCGAGCATCTCAGCAATTGCGGTCAGTACCTGACCTAGATCCTTCGTATCGTAGGTCCGATGCACAGAGCGAACCCGGGCGAGCCGGCGATCAGCGTGACCGGCCTCGTGAAGTCCTTCGGCGACGTCCGGGCCCTGGACGGCGTCGACCTCGACGTCCCGGCGGGCAGCGTGCTCGGGCTCCTCGGCCCCAACGGCGCGGGCAAGACGACCGCGGTCCGCGTTCTCACGACGCTGCTGAAGCCCGACGCCGGCACCGTGCTGGTCACCGGCCTCGACGTCGTCCGCGACGCCGCCGAGCTGCGCGCGCGCATCGGCCTCGCCGGGCAGTACGCCGCCGTCGACGAGAACCTCACCGGCCTCGAGAACCTGGTCATGGTCGGGCGCCTCTACGGCATGCGCCGCGCAGAGGCCAAGCGCCGCGGCGCAGGAGCTGCTCGAGCGCTTCGACCTCGTCGAGGCCGCCGATCGCCCGGCCAAGACCTACTCGGGCGGCATGCGCCGGCGCCTCGACCTCGCCGCGGCGCTCGTCGCCCGCCCGCCGGTGCTCTTCCTCGACGAGCCCACGACCGGCCTCGACCCGCGCAGCCGCCTGGAGGTGTGGGCGACGATCGAGGGGCTCGTGGCCGAGGGGACGACCGTCCTGCTGACCACGCAGTACCTCGACGAGGCCGACCGGCTGGCCGACCTCATCGCGGTCATCGACCGCGGCCGCGTGATCGCCGAGGGGACGCCCGACGAGCTCAAGGACCGCGTCGGCGGCGAGCGCCTCGAGGTCCACCTCGCCGACGCGTCGGCGGTCGCGACGGCGGTGCGGGCGCTCGCGCCGATGTCCGACGAGCCGCCGGTCGCCGACGGGGAGACCGTCCGGCTCCCGGTCAGCCGGCGCATCGGGCACGATCGTCGAGGCGGTGCGCCGGCTCGACGACGCCGGCGTCGCGGTGGACGACCTCGGGCTGCGGCGGCCCACGCTGGACGACGTGTTCCTGGCGCTGACCGGCCACGCGGCCGAGGCGGCCGACGACGAGACGAGGAGAAGGCGGCATGAGGCGGCTGGTGTCCGACACGCTGGTGATCGCCGAGCGCAACCTGGTGCGCCTCCCGCGCGCGCCCGACCTGCTGATCGCCTTCACGGTGCAGCCGGTCATGTTCGTGCTGCTCTTCGTCTACGTCTTCGGCGGCGCGATCTCCACGCCGGGCTACACGTACGTGGACTTCCTGATCCCGGGGATCATCGTCCAGAACATCGCCTTCGGCGGCTTCGTCACGGCGCTCGGGCTCAACGAGGACCTCCACAAGGGCCTCATCGACCGCTTCCGCTCGCTGCCGATGGCGCGCCCGGCGGTGCTGGCCGGCCGCACGCTGTCCGACGTCGTGACGAACTTCCTGTCCGTCGTCGTGCTGCTCGTGACGGGCCTCATCATCGGCTTCTCGTTCCACGCCAGCGTGCTCGAGATCGTCGGCGGGCTGGGCCTGCTGCTGCTCTTCGGCTACGCGTTCTCGTGGGTCTTCGCGCTGCTCGGGCTGCTCGTCGTCCTCGCCCGAGTCGGCGAACTCGGTCGGCTTCCTCGCCGTCTTCCCGCTGACCTTCATCTCGTCGGCCTTCGTGCCGGTCGACTCGATGCCGCCCGGGCTGCAGTGGTTCGCCGAGATCAACCCGTTCACGATCGTGGTCGACGCGATGCGGGCGCTCTGGCTCGGCGCGCCGGCCGGCAACAACGTGTGGGGCGCGGTCGTGTGGTCGCTCGTGATCCTCGCGGTGTTCGCCCCGCTGGCCGTCGCGCGCTATCGCCGGACCGCCGGGCAGTGAGCCGCCCGGCGCGGCGCTACGCCGCGGCGACGGCCCCGCGCTCGACTTCCTTGCGCAGCGGCTCGACCCACGCCAGCGCGGCGCGGTAGGCCTCGTCGATGCGGTCGAAGCTCGCGGCGCCCTCGCCGCGGACGAACGCCCCGTCGAGGTGGCAGACCAGGCGGTCCAGCAGCGCGCCGTAGGGCGGGCGGCCGTCGAGCAGGGCGTCCTGGATGTCGGCGGGGAGGCCGAGGCCGCTGAGGGCGTACTCCATCGGCCGGTTGACGAGCGACGGCAGCATCGAGAAGAGGCCGACGGTGAAGGCGTGGTCGGCGCTCAGCCCGGGCAGGCCGGCGGCGACGAGCTCCATCGTGCGCGCGCGCACGAGGGCGTCGGTGAGCAGCTCGTCGGGGCGTGCGCCGCCGCCGGCGAGGGCGACGACGAGCGCCCAGCGGCGCGTCATGCGCTCGCCGATGAGCGTGATCGCCTCGCGCACCGTGCCGATCTCGCGCCGGCGCTTGAAGAAGGCGGAGTTGGCATAGCGCAGCAGGCGGTAGCTGAGCTCGAGGTCGCGGGCGATGAGCGCCTCGAGGCGCTCGCTGTCGAGGTCGGGCGCGAGCAGCTCGCCGGCGGTGGCCATCGCGCCGAGCTCGACGGCGGGCGCCTGGTCGAGCGCGGGCAGGGCGCGGAAGGGGCCCTGGAAGGCGTGGCAGCCGGCGTCGACGCAGGCCTCGAAGACCTGGAAGGACTCGACGCCCACGGCGTGGACCTCCAATCCGGCGGCGAGGAAGGGCCGGACCCGCCCTCCGACGGCGATCGGGTAGGTGTCGGCCATGTCGAGGCGCACGATCCCGATCTCGGGCAGGTGCGACAGCGCGGCGGGCGACGGCGGATCGACGGCGGCGAAGGAGTACCCGTACCCGGCGAGGCGCGACGACGGCGGCGACGACCTCCTCGTGGACGGTCGCGGCGGTCTCGATCTGCAGCACCACGCGGTCGGGGGAGATGGGCAGCATGTCGAGGCGCAGCAGCAGCGCCGGCGCCACGGTCAGATAGGCGGGATGGTGGGGCGCCACGAGGTCGAGGTCGACGTCGGTGAACGCCTCCAGCAGGGCGCGCGCGCAGAAGCGGGCCGACGCGGGCGGGGCGTCGGGATCGCCGGTCAGGACCTCGTAGCCGATGACCGCGCGCGAGGCGTCGCAGACGGCCTGGCGCACGCTGACGACCCCGGTCGCGGGGCTGGATTCACGGGCGAAGGGAACCTTGATTCTCACCCCCGGAACCATCGGCCGAAGGGCCCGGGAATTGACCCCTCCGCTGCTACGCTCAACGCATGGGCCTCCTCGACCGTGCGCTGAATATCGGCGAGTCCAAGCAATTCCGCGAGTACGAGAAGCGCGTCGCGATCATCGGCGGCTTCGAGCCCGAGTTGGAGCTCGAGTCCGACGACGAGCTGCGCGAGCGCTTCGACGGGCTGCGCGAGCGCGCCCGCGAGGGCGAGTCGCTCGACGACCTGCTCCCCGAGACCTTCGCCATCGTCCGCGAGATCGGCAAGCGGACGATGGGCATGCGCCACTTCGACGTGCAGCTGATCGGCGGGATGGTCCTGCACGGCGGCAACATCGCCGAGATGAAGACCGGCGAGGGCAAGACGCTGACCGCCACGCTGGCCGTCGTGCTCAACGCGCTGGCCGGCAAGGGCGTCCACGTGGTCACGGTCAACGACTACCTGGCCCGCCGCGACGCCGAGTGGATGAGCCCCATCTACCACGGCCTCGGGCTGAACGTCGGCGTGCTGCAGAACATGCAGTCCTACGAGGACAAGCACGTCGCCTACGCCGCCGACATCACGTACGGCACGAACTCCGAGTTCGGCTTCGACTACCTGCGCGACAACATGGCCACGTCGCTGGAGGAGAAGGTCCAGCGCGGCCATCCCTTCGGCGTCGTCGACGAGGTCGACAACATCCTCATCGACGAGGCCCGCACGCCGCTGATCATCTCCGGCGCTCCCGAGCAGGCGGCCGACCTCTACCAGCAGTTCGCCAAGCTGGCGCCCATGATGGAGGCGGGCAAGAAGCCCGAGGGCCTCGACCCGCGCTCCAAGAAGGACTACGTCTCCGACTTCGACTTCGAGTTCGACGAGAAGCACAAGCAGGTCTCGGTCACCGAGCGCGGCGTGGCCAAGGCGGAGAAGTTCCTGGGCATCGACCACCTCTACCGCGCCGAGAACGGCCACCTCGTCAACCACCTCCAGCAGGCGCTGAAGGCCGAGTCGCTCTACAAGCGCGACGTCGACTACGCGGTGATCGACGGCGAGGTCCGCATCATCGACGAGTTCACCGGGCGCATCCTCGAGGGCCGGCGCTGGTCGGAGGGCCTGCACCAGGCCGTCGAGGCCAAGGAGGGCGTGCGCGTCCAGGAGGAGAACCAGACGCTCGCGACCATCACGCTGCAGAACTACTTCCGCCTCTACGACAAGCTCGCGGGCATGACCGGCACCGCCCTCACCGAGGCGACCGAGTTCATGAAGATCTACAAGCTCGGCGTGGTGCAGGTCCCCACCAACCGCCCGATGGTCCGCGCCGACCGCAACGATCAGGTCTACAAGACCAAGGACGGCAAGTGGCACGCCGTGGCGGCCGAGATCGAGGAGCGCCACAAGGACGGCCAGCCGGTCCTCGTCGGCACCATCTCCGTCGAGGTCTCCGAGCTGCTCTCAGCGCAGCTCAAGCGCAAGGGCATCCCGCACACGGTGCTCAACGCCAAGCCCGAGTACGCCGAGCACGAGGGCGAGATCGTGGCCGAGGCCGGCCAGCCCGGCGCGGTCACCATCGCCACCAACATGGCCGGCCGCGGCGTCGACATCAAGCTCGGCGGCAACGCCGAGCACCTCACCGACCTCGAGCTGGCCAAGCTCGGCCTGCGCCCCGGCGATCCCGACTACGACGAGCGCTTCGCCGAGATCCTGCCGAGCATCGAGGCGCGCGTGCAGGAGGGCCGCGAGAAGGTCGTCGACGCGGGCGGCCTGTTCATCATCGGCACCGAGCGCCACGAGTCGCGCCGCATCGACAACCAGCTGCGCGGGCGCTCCGGCCGCCAGGGCGATCCCGGCGAGTCGCGCTTCTTCCTCTCCGCCGAGGACGACCTCGTGCGCCTGTTCGCCGGCGACCGCATCTACCGCATCCTCGACCGCCTCGGCAGCACCGACGAGGAGGGGCACGAGGAGCCCATCGAGGCGGGGATGCTGACCAAGCAGATCGAGAAGGCCCAGCGCAAGGTCGAGGAGCAGAACTTCCTCATCCGCAAGCGCGTGCTCGAGTACGACGACGTCATGAACGAGCAGCGGCGCATCGTCTACGAGTACCGCGACCAGGTGCTCGAGGGCCGCGACATGGGCGAGCAGTCGCGCCAGGAGATCGTGGGCGTCGTCGAGCGCCTCGTCGACGAGTACGCGGCCGCCGACTACGTCGAGGACTGGGACCTCGAGGGGCTCTTCGTCGCGCTGGCGGACATCTACCCGGTCAGCGTCGACGCCGAGGAGATCACGACCTCGAACCTCGGCCGCGAGGAGCTGGCCGCGCGCCTCTCGGGCGACGCCGTCGAGCTCTACGACCGCCGCGAGGAGGAGCTCGGCGAGGAGCTCATGCGCGCGCTCGAGCGCTATCTGCTGCTGCAGATCATCGACCAGCGCTGGCGCGAGCACCTCTACGACATGGACTACCTGCGCGAGGGCATCCACCTGCGCGGCTTCGCCCAGATCGATCCGCTGGTGGCCTACAAGAACGAGGCCTTCACGCTCTTCTCCGACCTCATGAACACCATCTGGTCGGACTTCTCGCGCATGATCTTCCACGTCGAGGTCCAGGTCGAGGGCGAGAACGGCGACGAGCCCGTGCAGCAGTACACGCCGTCGGGCTCGTCGACGCGGTCGGGCCGCGTCTCCTACTCGGGCGGCTCGGGCACCGCCCAGCCCAGCGCGCTGGCGGAGGCCGCGGGCGCCCCCGAGGAGGCCGCGCCGCTGCCCGAGCCCATCCAGCAGCGCCGCGTGGCCGAGGTCGAGCAGATCGGGCGCAACGACCCCTGCTGGTGCGGGTCGGGCAAGAAGTTCAAGAAGTGCCACGGCGCATAGCGCCACGACACGGACAAGTCACATTCATGGTGCCAGCGGCGCATAGCGCCGGTGCCTAGCGCGCCTCGCGCCAACGCATGACATCCGATCCCCACGGGCGGCGCCCGCGGGGATAGGGTCGTCTCTCAGGAGAGAGACGACCCGAAAGGGGCATGTCGGATGAGCACTCACGCGCCGCTGGCGCTCGAGCAGAACGTCGCCGAAGCGGTGGCGGCACTCGCTCGCACCCTGTACCCGCACGTCGCACTGCCCGATTCGGTCTACGCGCGCGTGTCGGGCAAGCTCGACGAGGCCGCCCAGGAGGACGCGGCGCAGGCGCAGGTCGTCAACGACGGCGTCGCCGACCTCGACGGCCGCGGCGGCGAGCCCTTCGTCGCGCGCTCGGCCGAGCAGCAGCTCGCCGACGCCAAGGCGATCGCCGGCTCGGACTTCTTCGAGCTGGTGCGCTCCACGGCCGTGGTCGAGATCTACTCCGACCCGCAGACCTGGAAGCTGCTGGGCTACGAGGGCCCGTCCTTCGCGCAGGGCGGCTACATCGACCGCGGCTTCAACGACCTCGACTGGCTCCCCGACCCCGAACAGGAGGCGTGAGCGATGCCGCGCTTCGATGACAACGACGCAGACGTGGTGGTGGTCGTCGGCTCCGGCGCCGGCGGCGGGACGCTGGCCAACGAGCTGTGCCAGGGCGGCGTGAAGACGGTGGTCCTCGAGGCCGGCGCGCACCACAAGCCCGACGACTTCATCGACGACGAGTGGCCGAGCTTCGGCCAGCTCGCCTGGCTCGACGACCGCACGACCTCCGGGTCGTGGCGCGTGGCCACGGACTTCCCCAGCCTGCCGGCGTGGACGTGCAAGACGGTCGGCGGCACCTCGGTGCACTGGGCCGGCTGCTGCCCGCGCTTCAAGGACTGGGAGTTCCGCAACCGCTCCGAGCACGGCCCGATCGACGGCACGAGCATGCTCGACTGGCCCATCGGGCTGGCCGACGTCGAGCCCTACTACGACCGCGCCGAGGACAAGCTCGGCGTCACCCGCACCAACGGCATCCCCGGCCCGGCCGCCAACAACAACTTCAAGGTCATGGGCAACGGCGGCAAGCGCGCGGGCTACAAGGACGTGAGCACCGGGCGCATGGCCTTCAACACGGTGCCGCGCGACGGGCGGCCGGCGACGATCCAGGACGGCTTCAACTTCCAGGGCGACCGCCAGACCGCGCACTGGTCGACGCTGACCGCCGAGCTGCCCAAGGCCGAGGCGACCGGCAAGCTCGACCTGCGGCCCTCCAGCCACGCCTTCCGCATCGCCCACAACGGCAACGGCAAGGTCAACGCCGTGCACTACTTCGACGCCGACGGCAACGAGCACGTGCAGAAGGCGCGCGCGGTGTGCGTGGCCGGCAACGCGATCGAGTCGGCGCGGCTGCTGCTGCTCTCCGACTCGCCCCAGCACCCCGACGGCCTGGCCAACTCGTCCGGGCAGGTGGGGCGCAACTACATGCGCCACCTCACGGGCTCGGTCTACGGCGAGTTCGAGCAGCCCGTGCGGATGTACCGCGGCGAGACGATGGCCGGGATCATCACCGACGAGGCCCGCAACGACCCGGACCGCGGCTTCATCGGCGGCTACTACATGCAGCTGCTGGCCCTCGGGCTGCCGTTCTACGCCGCCTTCCTGGACCCCGGCGGATGGGGCCCCGACTTCGCGGCGCGCATGGAGGCCTACGAGCGCGTGGCGGGCATGTGGCTCGTCGGCGAGGACATGCCGCAGGAGTCCAACCGCGTGACGCTCAACCGCGACGTGACCGACCAGCACGGGCTGCCGGTGCCCAACGTGCACTTCGACGACCACCCCAACGACCTCGCGATGCGCGAGCACGCCTACCAGGCCGGCGAGGCGGTCTACAACGCGGTCGACGCGGTCCGCGTGAACCGCGTGACGCCCTACCCGTCGACGCACAACCTGGGCACGTGCCGGATGAGCGCGGACGCGGCCGACGGCGTCGTCAACGAGTTCGGGCGCGCGCACGACGTGTCCAACCTGTTCGTCTCCGACGGCTCGGTCTTCACCACCGGCGCCGCCGCCAACCCGACCCTGACCATCGTGGCGCTGGCCATCCGCCAGGCCGAGCACATGGTCGGCGAGATGAAGGCGGGCGCCCTGTGACGCTGGCGCTCGTCCACACCTGCGTGCGCGTGCGCGACATCGACGCCGCGGTGCGCTTCTACGAGCTGCTGGGCTTCGAGCGCCGCGGCAAGCTCGACTTCGGGGTGGCCTTCAACATCTACATGGGCCTGCCCGGCGACGGCGACAAGCTCGAGCTGACGGTCAACGTCGGGCGCGAGGAGCCCTACGACCTGGGCGACGGCTACAACCACATCGCGCTGACCGTCGACGACCTCGACGGCCTCCTCGCGAAGCTCGCCGAGGAGGGCATCGAGCCCGAGAAGCCGCCGTTCGCGCCCGGCGGTCGCGAGGAGGTCGGGCGGATCTGCTTCGTCGGCGATCCGGACGGCTATCGCGTGGAGCTCATCGACGGAGGGTCCTTCCCGACGCCGCAGGACCCATAGCGAGCATCGCGGCGGCGCGGGCGGGTGGGAGGGTCCGATTCACGCGCGCCGCTGCTAGCTTGGACGCGGCCATGGCCGGACCGTCCGACGAACTTCCCATCCCCCAGCGCCTGCAGGCGATCACCGCGCAGTGGGACCAGCTGCGCGCGGGCTTCGACGACGCGACCCTCGCGGCGCGCGTCGCCGAGCTCGAGGAGGCGATGGGCGCTCCGGGCTTCTGGGACGACCAGCAGTCGGCCGCGCAGGTCAGCGCCGAGCACTCGCGCACGACGCGGCGCCTGGAGCGCTGGCGCGGGCTGGCCTCGGAGGTCGAGGACCTCAGGGCGCTGGCCGAGATGGCCGAGGAGGACGAGTCGGTCGCGGCCGAGGTCGCGGGCCAGATGACCGGCGTCGAGGAGCGCCTGGCCGAGCTCGAGGAGGAGCGGCTGTTCTCCGGGCGCTACGACGCGGGCGACGCACTGGTCACGGTCAACGCCGGCGCCGGCGGCACCGACGCCCAGGACTGGGCCGAGATGGTGCTGCGGATGATGATGCGCTGGGCCGAGCGCCGCGGGTTGCAGGTCGAGCTGCTGGAGGCCTCACCGGGGGAGGAGGCGGGGATCAAGTCCGCGACCTTCCGCGCGAAGGGCGAGAACGCCTACGGGCTGTTCAGCGCCGAGAAGGGCGTCCACCGGCTCGTGCGCCTGTCGCCCTTCGATGCCGCCCATCGCCGCCAGACCTCGTTCGCCGGCCTCGAGGTCGCGCCGGTGGTCGAGGACGTCGGCGACATCGAGATCGAAGACGACGACCTGCAGATCGACACCTATCGCGCCTCGGGCGCCGGCGGCCAGCACGTCAACAAGACCGACTCGGCGGTGCGGATCACCCACCGCCCGAGCGGGATCGTCGTGCAGTGCCAGAACGAGCGCTCGCAGTCGGCCAACAAGGACACCGCGATGAAGATGCTGCGGGCGAAGCTGCTGGAGCGCGAGGAGGCCAAGCGCCGCGAGGAGATCGCCGCCGAGCGCGGCGAGGCCCAGGACGTCAACTTCGGCTCGCAGATCCGCTCCTACGTCCTGCACCCGTACACGATGGTCAAGGACCACCGCACCTCCTTCGAGGTCGGGGACGCCCAGCGCGTGCTCGACGGCGACCTCGACGGCTTCGTCCGCGCCGAGCTCATGCGCACCGCCGGCCACGAATGACCGAGCAGCCGGCCGCGCCCTACCTGGACGCCGTGATCGGCTACGGGACCCGCGGTCCCGGGCGCTTCCACGTCCCGGGCCACAAGGGCGGCCCCGGCGCCGACCCCGGGCTGCGCTTCGGCCTCGGCGACCGCGCGCTGTGGCTCGACATCCCGCAGGACATCTGGGGCGTCGACCTCGGGCCCTCGCCGACGCCCTACGAGGAGGCCGAGCGCCTCGCGGCCGAGGCCCACGGCGCCGCGCGCACGTGGTTCCTGACCAACGGCGCGACGCAGGGCAACCACGCGCTGTGCCTCGCGCTCGCGCCGCTCGGCACGCGGGTGGTGGCCCAGCGCAACTCGCACGCGTCGCTGGTCGACGGGCTCGTGCTCTCGCGGCGGCGTGCCCGGCCTTCGTCCCGCCCGAGTACGACGCCGAGCTGGGCATGGCCCACGGCGTCGAGCCCGCCGCGCTGCGCGACGCGCTGGCCGGCGCGCCCGACGCGCGGGCGGCGTTCATCGTCTCGCCGACCTACTACGGGATGGCGGCCGACGTCGGCGGCGTGCGCCGAGGTCGCCCACGCCGCCGGGCGTGCCGCTGGTCGTCGACCAGTCCTGGGGCCCGCACTTCGGCTTCCACGAGGCGCTGCCGCCCAGCGCGCTGCCGCTGGGCGCCGACGCCGTGCTCACGAGCACGCACAAGATCGCGGGCTCGCTGACCCAGAGCGCGATGCTCCACGTCGGGCACGGCGACCGCATCGATCCCGCCGCCGTCGGCCCGCGCCATCCGCCTGGTGCGCTCGACCTCGCCGTCGTCGCTGCTGCTGGCCTCGCTCGACGGCGCGCGGCGCCAGCTCGCGCTGCACGGCGAGCAGCTGCTGCACGAGACGCTCCAGGCGATCGAGGCCTGCCGCGAGAAGCTCGCGACGATCCCGGGCATCTCGCTGGTCGACCGCTTCTTCGTGGGGCGGCCGGGCATCGCCGGCTACGACCCGCTGCGGATCGTCGTCGACGTCCGCGACACCGGCCGCACCGGCTACGAGGTCGCCGACGCGCTGCGGCGCTCCTACGACGTCATCCCCGAGCTCGCCACGCAGGCGACGATCGTCTTCCTCGTCGGCCTCGCCGAGCGGCGCGAGACGCTGCTGCGCCTGGCCGGCGACCTCGAGGAGGTCGTCAAGCGGATCGCCGTCGACGGCTCGATCGCGCCGATCGTCCGCCCGCCCGCGACGCTGCGCAACGAGATGGCGGTCGCGCCGCGCGCGGCGTTCCTCGGCGAGAACGAGGAGGTCGCGGTCGACGACGCGGTCGGCCGCGTCTCGTGCGAGTCGATCGCCGGCTACCCGCCGGGCATCCCGGCCCTGCTCCCCGGCGAGCGCATCTCGGCCGAGACGGTCGTCTACCTGCGCGAGCTCGTCGCCAGCGGCGCCCGCCTGCACGGCGCGAGCGACCCGCGCTTCGAGCGGGTCCACGTGCTCGTCGAGGCGTCCTCGTAGTCCGCTCAGCCGGTCTCGTACTCGTCGTGCCGGCGCACCCAGAGGGGCTCATCGGCGCGCTCTTCGCGACCGCGCGACGTCCGATCGAGCAGGCCGTAGTAGGCCATCGCCGGCTCGAGGCCGCGCGCGGTGGTGACATAGGTCCGGTACACCGTCCCGTCCGAGAGCGCGTACGCGCTCAGCCCCGGTCCCTCGGCGACGTAGCCGGCGGCGTCCGTCCCGCAGGACTCGGCGTTCTGCGTCACCGTCACGGGGATCTCGCCCTCGAGGAACGGGCGCAGCTCCTCCTCGGTGTGGGTGAAGCCCAGCTCGCGGTTGAAGTCGCTGCCCCCGGCTGAGGCCCACCCCACGCTCCAGCCCATCCGCTTCCTGTAGGCCAGGAGCTTGTCGATGGGGGCCCGCGAGACCAGCAGCATGGTCACGTCACGTGCCGCCAGATGCGGGGCGTTCGCGTCGATGGTGTCGGTGATCGAGGAGCAGACGGGGCAGCCCGCCTCGTAGGACGGGCCGAACATGAAGTGGTAGACGAGCAGCTGCGACCGACCGTCGAAGAGCTCGGCGAGCGATCTCGTCCCGGCCTCGGTCTCGAAGCCGTAGTCCTGCTCGACCGCCACCCAGGGGAGCTCCCGCCGCTTGCGCGCGAGCTCGTCGCTGCGCCGGGTGAGCTCCTTCTCCTCCGCGAGCAGCTCGGCGCGAGCCGCGTCGAATTCCTGCTGTGTGCCGACCTGGTGCTCGGGCATCGCCCTTCCCTCCGGTGTTGGCGCCGTGTGCGCTGGGTGGTCAGACTATATAGTTAGCAAAATGGCTAACGATGCCTTCCGGGCCCTGGCCCATCCGCTGCGCCGCGACATCGTCGAGCGGCTCAGCGGCGGGAGCGCCACGGTGGCGCAGGTGACCGGCGACCTCGGCGTCTCGAAGCCGACGATCTCCCGCCATCTGAGGGTCCTCGAGGAGGCGGGCGTGGTCACCCGGGTGATCGACGGGCGCCGGCATCGGCTGTCCCTGGAGCCGCAGACGCTCGCCGAGACGTCTCGCTGGATCGACAGCCAGCGGGACCGCTGGGAGCGCCTCTTCGACGTGGTCGGCGAGTATCTCGAGGAGCGAAAGGAGCGTCGATGAGCGATCAGCACCCAGGCTACGTCCTCGAGATCGAGCGGACCTTCCACGCCCCGCCCGAGGAGGTGTTCGAGGCCTGGACCAGCGAGGAGGTCCTGCGGCGCTGGTTGCACGCGGACCCCGAGTGGGAGACGCCGACCGCGGAGGTCGACCTCCGGGTGGGCGGCCGCCTGCGGATCGTCATGCGCGATCCGAAGAGCGGCGCGGACTACGGCGCCGGCGGCGAGTACACGGTGGTGGACCCGCCGCACCGCCTCGCCTTCACCTGGAGCTGGGACGACCATGACTCCGAGCGGCAGCTGATCGAGCTCGAGTTCATCGACCGCGACGGAGCGACGACCGTGCGCATGACGAGCCGTGGCATCGCAACCGAGGAGCGGCGGGCTTCACACCGCGAGGGCTGGGGCATCTGCTTCGACAACCTCGACCGGGTGCTGGCGCGTTGAGGGACGGCTCCGCAGTGCGACGGACGGCCGAGCTGCGACTGAGCGGGGTCGTGCTGATCGCGGTCGCGGCCGCCTGCTGGGCGGTCACCGCGAACCGCATGCAGGGCATGGACATGGGGCCGGGCACCGACCTCGGCTCGCTCGGCTGGTTCGCCGGGGTGTGGCTGACGATGATGGCCGCGATGATGCTGCCCTCCGTGGCGCCCAGGGCGACCGTGCCCTTCGCCGCCGGCTTCCTCGTGCCGTGGCTCGCGGCCGGGGTGGCGGCGTACGGCCTGGTCCAGAGCGTCCGCTCCCTCGATCTCTCCTTCCTCGGCTGGGACGAGGGTGGCCCGTACGTCGCCGGGGCGGTGATCCTCGGCGCCGCGCTCTATGAGCTCACCCCGGCCAAGCGGATCTGCCTCGGGCACTGCCGCGCGCCCCGGCGGCCGGCGCGGAGCATCGCGATGGAGCTGCGGGCGGGGGTCGTGGAGGGCGCCTACTGCGTGGGCTGCTGCTGGGCGCTGATGGCCGCGCTCTTCGCGCTCGGGGTCATGAGCCTCACCTGGATGGTCGTGATCGCCGCCGCGATCGCGTTCGAGAAGCTCTGGCCGTCCGAGCGCGTGGCCGAGGGCGCGACGATCGGGCTGCTGCTGGCGCTGGCGCTGGCGGTCGCCTTCTTTCCGGGTCAGCTCCCCGGCCTGACCGTCCCGATGTAGGCGGGCCCTGGACGCCCGTCAGGCGCCGCGGCCGCGGCGCGCGCGGTCAGCCACCGCCAGGCACGGCGGGATCAGCTTCACCGCCACCACGAAGGGCAGCAGCGCGATTGCGGTCCAGGGCGTCATGCGAGTCAGGCTCCAGGTCGATGGAGCGCGACGGGGGCGCAGCGAATACGTCATCGCGAGGCCAGCGCGCGGCGCTGCGCCGCGGCGACGAGCCGGCTGAGCGCCCGTTCGTCCGCGCCGCCGACGTTGGCGAAGGCCAGCGCGTGGCGCGTCGCCTGGCGCTCGCTGCGGATCGGGGTCGCCGCCAGCCGCACCGCCTGGCCGTCGCCGCAGTCGATCGCGACGGTGAGCTCGTAGGGAGGCGCGAACGGTGCCTCGGTCTGCAGCAGCACGCCCCCGATCGACAGGTTGAGCGTCCTGCACGCGATGGAGTCGCTCGGCCGTTCGATCGTGGCCGGCAGGCCGACGGTGACGCGGAACGCCTCGCGCCGCTGTGCGTAGCTCTGCCCGTTGGCGTTGGGCCAGAAGCGCGTCCCGCGCTCGTCGACCGCGAGCGCGCCGGCGAGGAGCACGCCTCCGAAGGGGGCGTTGAAGGTCAGCCGGGCGGGCCCGGACGGCAGCCGCGCGCCGTGGACGTCGAGCACGATCGCCGCACCGTCGGCTCCGAGCACGACGGCGACGAGGTTGACCTTGCCGGCCACCACCCGCGCGAGCTGGCCGGCGTCTGGCAGAAGCACGCTCACAGCAACCGTTTCGGCGTGCCGCGCGCGCGCCATGAGCCCAGACTGCGATCCTGGCCTCCCGATGACCGCCGACGGGTTGATCGAGGCGCTGGCCGCGAGGCGCGGGCACTTCCGGCTGGAGTCCGGCCATCACGGCGAGCTGTGGCTCGACCTCGACGCGCTGTTCGCTCGCCCGGCGCGGGTGGCGCCGTTCGTCGCCGAGCTGGCCGAGCAGCTCTCCGGGTGCGGCGCCGAGGTCGTCTGCGGCCCGCTCGTCGGCGGGGGCTTCGTCGCGCAGGCGGTGGCAGAGCGACTCGGGATCGAGGCCGCGTGGACCGAGCGCGTGGCCGCGCCGTCCGGCGGTGGGCTCTACGCGGCGCGCTATCGCCTCCCCGACGCGTTGCGCGATCGCGTCCGCGACCGATCCGTGGCGGTCGTCGACGACGTCATCAACGCCGGGTCGGCCACGCGGGCGACGATCGCGGACCTGCGCGCCTGCGACGCGCGCCCCGTCGCCCTCGGCGCCCTGCTCGTCCTCGGCGAAGGGGCGGCGGAGCTCGCGCGCGCCGAGGGCCTGGCGCTCGCGAGCGTCGCGGCGCTTGCGAATGCCATCTGGGACCCGGCCGACTGCCCGCTGTGCGCGGCCGGCGTCGTGCTGGAGACGCTCGCCTGACGTTCCCGATGACCCGGCAACGGTGCTCGCACCGAAACCACATCGCGCTGGGCTACGTTGGGAGGACGATGCCTCGCTCACTGCTGGCCTGTTCGGTCGCGGTCCTCGCGCTCGCCGCGGCGCCGGTCGCGAACGCGGCCCCGCCCACCGGCTTCACGCCGCCGCAGACGGTCGGCGCCGGCGTCGCCGTCTCGGGGGCGATCGTCGCCGCCGATGCGGCCGGCGGCCAGCCCGCGGCGGTGGCGTTCGCCGACCGCTCCGGGCCGCGTGTGGGCGGCGCGCGTGCGCTCCGACGGCAGCCTCGGCTCGCCGCTGCCGGCGGGCAGCGGTCAGATCGACGTCCGCGACGTCCAGGTCGCGGTGACCGACCGCGGCGAGCTCGTCGTGGTGTGGGCCGCGGTCGCGAACCGCGGCACGGGCGGTTCCGCGGTGCGCTACGCGGTGGCGGCGCCCGGCCGGTCCTTCTCCGGCGCGCGGACGCTGGCGGCGGTCGGATCGAACACCAGCGCGACGCCGCGGATGGCCGCGCTGCGCGGCGGGACCGTCGCCGTGATCTTCCGCGACACGCAGCCGCCGCGCGCGGGCGGCGTGCTGCGCTACGCGCGCCGTGCGCCGCATGGGTCCTTCGGCACGGCGCGCTCGCTGGGGCGCGACGGCGTCGGCCCCGAGATCCAGGCCTCGCCGGGCGGCGGAGCGCTGCTGGCGTGGGGCCAGGGTCCGCTGACCCGACGGGCGCTCGTGGTCGCGTCGGCCCAGCGCGGGGCGCCGCTGCCCGGGCCGGCCACGTCCGTCGCCGGCAGCGTTCGCTCGATCACGCTCACGGCGTCCGCCGACGGCACGGCGTGGGTCACCTGGACGCGGCGCGACAGCCGAGGGACGACCGGCTTCGCTCGGCGCACCCGTGCCGGCAACCGCTCCGCGGTCGGTCCCGTCCGCTCCCTCGGCACGGTCGCCTACGGCGTGCCGCGCGTCGCGCTCGGCGCGTCCGCCAGCGTGCTCGCGACGTGGAACGCCCGCGGCCCGGGCGCGATGTCGAACGTCGGGCTGGCGTCCGCGCAGGGCGTCGGCGCGGGGCTCGGCGCGCCGAGCCTCTTCGACGCGGGCGGGTTCAGCCAGACCTCGCCGACCCCCGCCTGGCTGCGGACCGCGCCGTTGGTCCTCTTCACCCGCCAGATCGCCAGCCAGTCCGGCGTGCAGGCCCAGGCGGTCGCCGCCGATCCGGCGACCGGCGAGGCCACGCTGCTCGCCGACGCCGGGAGCATCGCCACGCCCGCGGTCGCGCACAGCGGCGACAGCCTCGTGGTGGCCTGGGCCGCGCAGGGCGGAGGCGTCGCGGTCAGCGTCGATCGCTGATCGCGCCCGCGGGCCGGCGCACCGCGCCCGTCATGCTGCATGGATGAACGACACGCAGCAGCAGCGCAGCGCCCTCGTCTTCGGCGCGCGCAACCTGGGCCGGGCGGTCGTCGAGGGCCTGCGCGCCGACGGCTGGGCCGTCGCCGCGGTGGCGCGCTCCGAGTCGACCCTGGCCACCGCGCAGGCGGCGGGCGCCCTGGCCATGCAGGGCGACATCACCGACCCCGACAGCATCCGCGAGGCGCTGTCCAAGACGGCCGAGGCCCACGGCGCCGTCGACCTCGTCGTCAACGCCGCGTCGGCGTACGGCGGCACGCGCAGCGGCCCCTTCGGCGGCGGCCCGCTGGCGCAGGCCGCTCCCACCGCGTTCGACGACTGGGCCGCGGCGCCCGGGCGCGCGGCCTTCACCTTCCTCTCGGCGGCGGCGCGCTTCGCCGTCGAGCAGTCGCGCCCGGCGACGCTGATCCAGGTCACCGGCGGCTCGGCGCGGCGGGCGATGCCCGGGCGCGGACTGTGGGCCGCGGGCGCCTTCGCCGTCCGGGCCATCACGCAGGCGGCCGCGCTCGAGCTGCGCGAGCAGGGCATCCACGTCGCCCTGCTCATCGTGGACGCCGGCATCGAGCCCTTCGAGGGCGGCGGGCGCGAGGGCGTGGACCCCGCGGCGCTGGCGGACCCGCGCGAGATCGCCGACGCCGTCGCCTTCCTGGCCAATCAGGGCGCGCGCGCCGCGACCCACGAGCTGCAGGTCACGCCGCTGGCCGAACGCTGGGTCCCGTGAGGCCGGCCTATCCGGTCCCAACGGACCGGCTCCTCCTGCGTCCCTTCGCAGCGACCGACTTCGAGGCGCTCCTGGCCATCCAGTCGCGTGCCGACGTCGCGCGCTACCTCTACTGGGACCCGCGCACCGCGGCCGAGGTGCGCGAGACCCTCGACGCCAAGGTCCGCGCGACGGCGATCGTCGCCGAGGGCGACAACCTCAGCCTCGCGGCGGTGCTGCGCGAGAGCGAGGAGCTGATCGGCGACTGCAGCGTGCGCTGGGCGAGCGCCGAGCATCGCCAGGCCGAGATCGGCTTCGTCTTCCACCCCGACCATCACGGCTACGGCTACGCGACCGAGGCCGCCGGGGCGCTCCTGGCGCTGGCCTTCGACGACCTCAAGGCGCATCGCGTCTTCGGCCGCCTGGAGGCGCGCAACACCGCGTCCGCGCGCGTGCTCGAGCGCCTCGGCATGCGCAAGGAGGCGCACCTGGTCGAGAACGAGCACGTCAAGGGCGAATGGCAGAGCGAGGTCGTCTACGCCCTCCTCGAGCGCGAATGGACTAGTCGTCGTCGAAGAGGTGGCGCAGGAAGCGCTGGGGATCCTCGAGGAACGAGCGCGTGAGGCGCACGTGGTCGAGGTCGTCGTAGGCGACGCGCTCGAGCCCCTCCGGTCCGCACTCGTAGATCGTCGCCCCGGGGAAGGCCATGAGGATCGGCGAGTGCGTCGCGATGACGAACTGCGAGCGCTCGGCCAGCAGATCGGCCATGCGGCGCATCAGGGCGAGCAGGCCGTGGGGCGAGAGCGCGGCCTCGGGCTCGTCGAAGAGGTAGAGCCCGTCGCCGGAGAAGCGGTTGTTGGCCAGGGCGAGGAACGACTCGCCGTGCGAGCGCTCGTGCAGCGAGCGCCCGCCATAGGACGGCAGCAGCGGGGTGGGACCCGCCTCGTCGAGCCGCTCGATCTCGGTGGCGACCGTGAAGAGGCTCTCGGCGCGCAGGAAGAAGGCGGTGCGCGGCCGGCGCGCTTCGCGCACGGGGCGCAGAGCCTCGTGCAGCGGCGAGTGCGATTCGCGCGTGGCGAAGGCGAAGTTCTGCGTCCCGCCCTCGGGATTGAGCCCGAGGCAGACGGCCAGCGCCTCGATCAGCGTCGACTTGCCCGAGCCGTTCTCGCCCACGAGGAAGGTGACGCCGGGGTCGAGCTCGAGCCGCTCCAGGCCGCGCACGACCGGCAGCGACCACGGGTAGGCGTCGGCCTCGCCCGCGCGCTCGGGCACCAGCTCGACGGCGCGGACGAAGGTCACCGGCGCAGCTTGCGCACGAGCGTGAACCACAACGCGACGGGGATGAAGGCCGCGCCGGCGAGCGAGCCGGCCGCGAAGCGCGCCAGGCGCACCGGCAGCGAGGGCGCGTGCTGCTCGTCGCCCGCCGCCGGCGCCGGCAGCGCCGGCGGCTCGCCCGCCCGCGGCTTGACGGCCGCGATCGCCACGGCGTAGCGATCCCAGCGCGGGTCCCACCAGTCGGGCGCGACGTACACGCGCTCGATCGACGCGAAGCCCGCCCGCTCGAACCACGCGACGTACTCGTCCTCGCCGGGGAAGAGCATCCAGGCGTCCGAGAGCGCGCGCGCCAGCGGGTGCGTGCGGCGCAACGGACCCGCGAGCAGCGCGACGCCGCCCGGGCGCAGGACGCGATAGGCCTCCGCGATGGCGCGCTGGGGATCGGGCCAGTACTCGATGCTGCCGGTCGAGACGTAGCGGTCGCACGAGTCGGTCGCGAAGGGCAGCGCCTCGGCGTCGCCGATGACCTTCGCCACCCCGGCCAGCGCGCGCTTGCGCCGCGCGCGGGCGAGCTGGTGCGGGCTCTGGTCGAGCATCGTCACGCGCTCGGGCGCCACCGTGCGGACGATCGCCTCGGTGGCGAAGCCCGTGCCGGCGCCGACGTCGACGACCTCGAGCCCGGGGTCGTCCAGCCGCGCGAGCGCGAGCGCCGCGTCGCGCATCGGTGCGGTCCAGAAGAGCGGGTTGATCCAGCGGTCGTAGCCGAGCGAGACGACCCGGTAGAACCAGCGGGCCTCGGCCTTGTGCTGGATGAAGCGCATCTAGCCCACCACGTAGGCGAGCGGGACGAGCAGGTACTCGCAGAAGAAGAGCTGCCACACGCGCTGGTAGAAGTCGGCGAAGGCGATCGGGTCGGTCGGGTCGACGCGCAGCGCCCAGCGCCACAGCGCGGCCAGGCCGAGCGAGCTGGCCGGCGACGAGCACGGCCGCGCTGGCGTCGTCGAGGAGCAGCGGCCCCGCCACCGCCATGCCCAGCCCGCCGAGGGTGAGCGCGCCGACGCCGACGGCCAGCACCGGGCGCGGCCCGAGGCGCACGGAGAAGGTGGCGATCCCGAAGCGCCGGTCGCCCTCGATGTCCGGCACGTCCTTGAGCACGGCGATGGCGAACGAGAAGGGCACGGTGACCGCGATCAGCGCCCACACGCCGGCGCTGATCGGCGTGCCCGCGAAGTGGAGCCAGACGCCGAGGTTGACCACCAGCGAGCGCACGAAGGTGATCGATCCCGCGGCCAGCGCCGGGTAGCGCTTGAGCCGCAGCGGCGGGCACGAGTAGGCCCAGCCGATGGCGAGCGCGACGCCCACCGCCACCGTCTCCGCGACGCCCTGGGTGACGGCCATCAGCAGCGGGGCGATGGCGGCCACCGCCACGATCCGCCGGGCCGCCTCGAGCGAGAGGTCGCCCGCCGCGATCGGCAGCCACGGCTTGTTCAGGCGGTCGATCTCGACGTCCTCGATCTGGTTGATCCCGGTGATGAAGACGTTCACGCACAGGCCGGCCAGGAGGGTCCACAGCAGGTCGACGGCGTTCGAGGCGCGGTCCACGGACGCGGCGATCACGTAGAGGCCGACGATCGACAGCGACGTGCCGATCAGGGTGTGGGGGCGCCCGAAGCGCCACAGCACGCGCAGCGCCCACACCGCCGCTCGCGGGGACGCCCGTCTCACCACGAGCGGGGGGCGACTCATCGCAGAGAAAGCTACCGGCCCTGTGGCAGCATGCCGCCGATGCTGGCCGCCTACCGCGCCACCGGCGCCGACCCGCCCTTCGGCGACCCGCGCGGCTATCACGGCGTCGGCATGGAGGGCCACTTCTGGCGCTTCACGCAGCCGCGCACCGGCGCCGTGGTCATCGTCATCCTCGCCATCAGCCGCGACGCGCAGGGGCGTCCCTGGGCGATGGCCTCGCTGGCGGCGCATCCCGGCGGCGCGGTGCGCTCGGCCACGCTGCGCGATGCGTGGGCGGCGCCCCGCGGGCTGGCGCTGCGCTGCGGGGACGCCTTCGCCGCCGACGAGCGCTCGCTGCGCCTCGACCTCGGGCCCGAAGCGCGCCTCGAGGTGAGCTTCGCCGAGCCGCTGCCGTGGCCGCGACGCGCCTTCGGTGCGTTGGGGCCCGCGCACGTCGTGCCGGGCCTCAGCCAGTACTGGCACCCGTGGCTGCTGCGCGCGCGGGTCAGCGGCAGCGCGCGCATCGGCGACGGCGCCATCGACCTCGAGGGCGCCGTCGCCTACGCCGAGAAGAACTGGGGCGCCGGAGGGATGCCCCCAGCCTGGTGGTGGGGCCAGGCGCATGGCTTCGACCACCCCGACGTGTGCGTCGCCTTCGCCGGCGGGCGCGCCGGACTGGGCCGCCTGCGGGCCACCGCGACGGCCCTCGTGGTCGCCGTCGGCGACGACGTGCGCAGTGTGGTGCGCCCGCTGCGCCCGCTGCGCGTGGCGGTCGACGAGCGCGGCTGGCGCCTGGCCGGCGGCGGCATCGAGGTCGAGGCGCACGCCGACGGCGTCGCCCCGCACCTGCTCCCGGTGCCGGTCCCGCACGAGCGCCGGCGCCTGGACGACTGGGCGCCCCAGCACCTGACCGGCGCCCTGCGCGTGAGCGTGCGCCGCCGTGGGCGCACGCTCTACGAGGGCACCTCGGAGCTCGCCGGCCTCGAGCGCGGCCGGGGGCATCTCGCGGCTAGTCGCGCTGCTGGATCTCCTGCACGGCCCAGCCGTTCCCGTCGGGGTCCTTGAAGAACACGAACCGGCCCCAGGGGAACTCCTGGACCTCGCCGACGTCCACGCCGTGCTCGATCAGGTGCGCGCGGGCCGCGTCGGCGTCGGCGACGACGAGCTGCAGGCCCTGGACCGAGCCGGGGACCGTGTCCATGATCCCGCTGCCGATCGCGATCGAGCACGCCGAGCCCGGGGGCGTGAGCTGCACGAAGCGCATCTCGTCGCTGACGCGGTGGTCGTGGTCGGCGTTGAAGCCGACCTGATCGACGTAGAAGGCCTTCGCGCGATCCACGTCGGTGACGGGGACGGCGACCAGCTCGAGCTTCCAGTCCATCGGCGCTGCCTTTCGTGAGGAGGGATGTCAGCCCACGCTAACGACGATTTAGGTCAGTTTCCGTCCGCAATCAGGCGAGCGTCGCCTCGATGCCGCGGACGTCGCCCTCCTCGTCGCGCAGCACCTCGACGTCGACGTAATGCAGGCGCGCGAGGTCGTCGCGCAGCGCGTCGGCCTGCTGGCCGCCGAGCTCGAGCAGCAGAGCGCCGCCGTGGCGCAGCAAGCGCGGGCTGTCGGCCACGACGCGCCGCAGGAGCGCGGTCCCATCCTGGCCCCCGTCGTAGGAGAGCGTCGACTCGAAGGTCAGGGTGTCGCGCTGCAGCAGCGGCAGGTCGGGCGTGGGGACGTACGGCACGACGCCGACGACCACGTCGACGCGCCCCTCCAGCGCGGGCGCCAGCGGCGCGAGGAGATCGCCGCGGTGGGCGTCGACGCCGTTGCGCCGGGCGCAGGCCACGGCGCGCTCGTCGGCGTCGGTCGCCACCACGCGAGCGCCCGGGCGCCGCGCCATCAGGGTCTTCGCGATCGCGCCGGCCCCGGTGCAGACGTCGACGGCCGCCCCGTGCGCCGGCAGGCGCTCCACGGCGCGCAGCGCCAGCGCCTCGCTCTGCCAGCGCGGGACGTAGACGCCGGGATCGACGGCGACCTCCAGGCCGCAGAACCAGACGCTGCCGGTGATCCAGGCCAGCGGCTCGCCGGTGAGGCGGCGGGCGACGAGCGCGTCGAGCAGCTCTGGGTCGCCGGCCGCGCGGGCCAGCAGCTCGTCGGCCTCCTCGTCGGCGGCGACGAACCCGGCGTCGGCCAGCAGCTCGGCGAGCGCTGCGGGATCGCTCGGCGCGGGCACCGCTAGCCGGCGCGCTCGGCGGCGAGGGCGAGCGCCTCGCCGCCGATGAGCCGCTCGAAGACCCCGATCACGACCCACAGCGAGCGCAGGCGCAGCGCGGCGCGGCGGTCGACCGGGGCCACGCGCGCCTCGGAGTGGATGGTGCTGCCGTCGCCGTCGCGATCGACCCAGTTGGCGATCATCACGCGCACGGTGCCGGGCTCCGACCAGGCGCGGAAGTCCTCAGGGCCATCGAGGCGCGGGTAGTCGCGATGGAGCGTCCAGATGCGCCCGCACAGCCCCGAGATCGACCAGTGCTCGCCCTCGTCGAGGACGCAGAACGGATACGCGGCCAGGAGCTCGCGGAAGGTCTGGTCGGTGCGGGTGTCGGGGATGCGCCAGCGCACGAGCCGCCCCAGCGAGTGCGCCTCGGACATGCAGACCTCGTTGGCGGCCGCCCACAGACGCTCGGGCGCCGCGTGCGAGCGGCGGCGGTGGCGCGTGCGCACGGCGAACTCGGGCAGCCAGGCGTCGAGGGTCGCGTGATCCACGGCCGCGCACGGTACCCACCGCTCGCCGTCCACGAGCAGCCGCCCATCGACAAACCGAAATATGGTGCGGACGTCAGGGGTACGCGCAACCACATGTCACGGAAGACAGTCCTGCTCATCCTCGCGCTGCTCGCGCTCGCGCCACCCACGGCGTTGGCGGCGACCAGGCAGGGCACGCGCCTCGCCGACACGCTGCGCGGCACGACCGGCAACGACATCCTGCGCGGCGAGGGCTCGCGCGACATCCTGTACGGCAACGCGGGCAACGACCTGCTCTCCGGCGGCAGCGCCGCCGACCGCCTCTTCGGCGAGGCGGGCGACGACGAGCTCGACGGCGGCTCGGGCAACGACCGCCTCGAGGGCGGCGACGGCAACGACCGCCTGCTCGGGGTGACGGGCAACGACGTGCTCGAGGGCGGACCCGGCAACGACTCGCTCGACGGCTTCGACGGCGACGACATCCTGCGCGGCGGCGACGGCAACGACTTCCTCGGCGAGTCGCGCTTCGGCGACGATCGCGAGCTGAACGGCGGCCCCGGCGACGACGTCCTCATGGGCAATGCCGGCGCCGACAAGGTCATCCTCGGCGGCGACGGCAACGACCTGCTCTCCGGCGGGACCGGCAACGACGGCCTCGACGGCGGGCCTGGCAACGACACCCTCTTCGCCGGCTCCGGTCAGTACCAGGGCCTGCCGGCGGTGGGCGGCGAGGGCGACGACACGCTCGTCGACACCGGCTCGGGCACCCTCGACGCCGGCCCCGGCAACGACGTCCTCTGGCAGGTCGGGTCCAAGGGCCTCGCCATCCTGCAGGGCGGCGACGGCGACGACCAGCTCTTCGTCGGGACCGGCACCGGCAGCGCCGACTGCGGCCCCGGCAACGACGTGGCCTTCCTCACCGCCGCCGCCCAGGCGGCCGACGCGCGCCACCAGCTCGATCGCAAGCGCATCGGCTTCGCGGGCTGCGAGAGCATCCAGCCGGCACCGATCGGCGCCGAGCCGCCCACCTTCGCGGGCATGGCCGACACCTACAAGGCGCTGGGCGTCCCATGGGACGACGACGTCGTGGCCCGCGCGCTGGCCTACGAGCAGATGGACTCCTGCCAGCGCAAGAACTCGGACTGCCCGGGCACCGACAACGCCGAGCGCATCGTCGGCACCGACGGCAACGACCACATCAGCGGCCAGGGCGGCGACGACTTCCTCGAGGGCGCCAGCGGCAACGACGACCTCGTCGGAGGCCGCGGACGCGACTCGCTCTTCGGCCGCACCGGCGACGATCGCCTCGACGGCGGCCTCGGCGGCGACGAGCTCGAGGGCGGGCGCGGCGACGACACCATCATCGGCGGCGACGGCTCGGACGAGATCAACGGCGGGCTCGGGCGCGACAAGATCGCCGCCGGGCCCGGCAACGACACCATCCGCGCCGTCGGCGGCGGCACCGACGTCATCGACTGCGGTCCCGGCCGCGACCGCGTCGAAAAAGACAGCCGCGACCGTATTCGCAACTGCGAGATCGTGCTCTGACAAGACGTGACGCGCCCGCAGGTGGCGGGGTCGTGTCAGCTGAAGGCGTTACCGGCGACTCCACACGGCAGGTCCCGCTTCCGGCGCGACCGCCGTTCGACCGGTGTGGTGGGGTCCCGCTTCCGGCGGGACCCCGCCTTTGACGCCGCGCCGCCTACCATCCGGCTGATGGGGATCGAGCTCACCGAGCTCGAGCCGCTCGTCCGCCGCGCGCTGGCCGAGGACGTCGGCTCCGGCGACCTGACGACGCAGGCCACCGTGCCCGCGGGTGCGCGTGCGCGGGCGCGGATCACCCAGAAGCAGCCCGGCGTGCTCTACGGGCTCGACGCGGCGCGGCTCGCGTTCGCCCTGCTCGACCCCGGCGCGCGCTTCCTGGCCCTCGCCGACGAGGGCGTGTGGCGCAGCGGCGGGCCGGTGCTCGACGTCGAGGGCGAGGCGGCCGCGCTGCTCGGCGCCGAGCGCACCGCGCTGAACCTGCTCCAGCGCCTGAGCGGGGTGGCGACGCTGACCGCGCGCTACGTCGAGGCCGTCCGCGGGACCGGCGCACGCGTGCTGGACACCCGCAAGACCACGCCGGGGCTGCGCATGCTCGAGAAGGCGGCCGTGGCCGCCGGCGGCGGCACCAACCACCGCATCGGGCTCTTCGACGCGGTCCTCATCAAGGAGAACCACGCCGCGCTGGCCGGCGGGGTGGGGGAGGCGGTGCGCAAGGCCCGCGCCGGCGCCCCACAGGGCACCCTCGTGGAGGTCGAGTGCCGCGACGACGCCGAGGTCGACGAGGCGCTGGCCGCGGGCGCCGAGCGGATCCTGCTGGACAACATGAGCCCGGGGCAGATGCGCGAGATCGTGGCCCGCGTGGACGGGCGCGCCGAGCTCGAGGCCAGCGGCGGAATCGACCTCGAGACGATCAGGGACGTCGCAGAGACCGGGGTAGACTTCATATCGGTCGGTGCCCTCACACATTCGGCCCCCTCCCTCGACCTCTCACTTCTCCTGGAGCCAGCGCCGTGAACCTCCCCATGGCCCCGCTTGACACCCCGCCGGACCTCGCGCCCGAGGACGTACCCGCCCTGCAGGACGAGGTCCGCGAGCTCGCGCGCGAGCGCGACGCGGTCATCCTCGCCCACAACTACCAGCGCCCCGAGGTGCAGGACGTCGCCGACTACGTCGGCGACTCGCTGGGCCTCTCGCGCCAGGGCGCCGCGACCGACGCCACGACGATCGCCTTCTGCGGCGTGCACTTCATGGCCGAGACGGCCTCGATCCTCTCGCCCGAGAAGACGGTCCTCATCCCCGACCTCGACGCCGGCTGCTCGCTGGCCGACTCGATCACGCCCGACCAGCTGCGCGCCTGGCAGGCCGAGCATCCCGGCGCGATCACGGTGATGTACGTCAACACGACGGCCGAGATCAAGGCGCTGACCGACTACTGCGTGACCTCGGCGAACGCCGTCGCGGTCGTCGAGCACATCCTGCGCGAGCACGGCGCGGACGCCGAGATCCTCTTCGGCCCCGACATGTTCCTCGGCGCCTACGTCGAGAAGACGATCGGGCGCGCGCTGCACGTCTGGGACGGCGAGTGCCACGTGCACGCTGGGATCCGCCCGGCGGACATCGCGCGCACGCGCGCCGAGCACCCGGGTGCCGACTTCCTCATCCATCCCGAGTGCGGGTGCTCGACCTCGGTCATGGAGTACGTCGCCGCCGGCGATGTCGACGCCGAGGGCGTCCACATGCTCTCGACGGGCGGCATGATGAGCTACGCGCGCGAGCACGCGGGCCACGGCGGCACGGCCATCATGGCCACCGAGACGGGCATGCTGCACCCGTTGCGCATGGCGGCGCCCGACGTCGACTTCATCGCCGCCAACGAGCGCGCGTCGTGTCGCTACATGAAGATGATCACGCTGACCAAGCTGCGCGACGGCCTGCGCGACGGGGTCTTCGAGGTGCGCGTGCCCGAGGCGATCGCCGAGCGCGCCCGCGTGCCGATCGAGCGCATGGTCGCCATCGGTTAGCCGGGCTTGGCTGGCCCGAACACGTTCGCCGGCGAGGCCTCTGGACCGCGCCGGGCCGCACCGGCGCGACGAGGCGTGGCTGGCCGCGCGGCTGGCCGAACCCGCAACGCGCGTGGTGGCGGCCAGCGAGGCGGGCGTGGTCGTCGCCGGGGAGCGTCCGCGGAGGTTCGCCGTCGAGGAGCTGCCGGAGGGCCTCGAGCTCGTGCTCCTCGGCGTCGATGGCGACGGTCACGCCATGTTCGCCGCCGACCCCGGCGACGAGCTCCCCGGCGAGCGCCGCGGGCTGCGCGACCTCGCCCCGGTGCTCTCGCAGGCCGAGGGCGGGATGGTCGCCCACGCGGTCGGACTGCTCAACTGGCACCGCCGCCATCGCTTCTGCGCGAACTGCGGGGCGCACAGCGACGCGCGCGAGGCCGGGCACGTGCGCGTGTGCCCGGTGTGCGGCACGCAGCACCACCCGCGCACCGACCCGGTGGTGATCATGCTCGTCACCGACGGCGACCGCGCGCTGCTCGGCCGTCAGGCGCAGTGGCCCGCCGGGCGCTACAGCGCGCTCGCGGGCTTCGTCGAGCCGGGCGAGAGCCTCGAGGAGGCGGTGGCCCGCGAGGTGCGCGAGGAAGCGGGCGTGCGGGTGGCCGACGTGCGCTACCGCTCGTCGCAGCCGTGGCCCTTCCCGAGCTCGCTCATGCTCGGCTTCTCGGCGCAATGGGCGGGCGGCGAGCCCGCCGTCCGCGACGCCGAGCTCGAGGACGTGGGCTGGTTCACGCGCGCGGCGATCGTGGGCGGCGACGTGCTGCTGCCGCCGCCCACGGCCATCGCCCGGCGCCTCATCGACGAGTGGCTCGGCGACGACGAGGCACCGGACGCGGCCGGCGGGCTGGCCGTCTAGCCGACGAGCTCGATCTTCTCGAAGACGAGGCCGGCCGCCGTGGCCTTCAGCTCGGCCTCCTGCACGACAGCGCCGGGCGTCAGCTTGGTGGCGTCGCAGCCGGCCTGACCCTGGTCGTTGCCGTTGTCGTCGCCCTGGTCGTCGTCGCCCTGGCCGTCGTCACCGGGGCCCTGGTGGTCGCCGCCCTGGTGGTCACCGTCGCCGTTGTCGCCGCCGCCGTCGTCGGCCGCGCGCGCCGCGGGTGCGGTGGTCGTGGGCGTCATCGCGGCGTCGTCGCACTCGATCTCCGTGTCGGCGTCGACCGTGCCCTTGACGTCGTCGCCGTTGAAGAGGTGGACGGTGAGGACGCCACCGGTGAACGAGACGACCTGACCGGCCTTCTCCTGGCCGTCCTTGACGCCGTCGTTGTCGGTGTCGGCGTCGCGCGGGTTGTCTCCCGCCATGAACTCGGCCTTGTTGCGCAGGCCGTCGTGGTCCTGGTCGCGCTTGGCCTGGTTGACCTTCAGGCTCAGGTGATGGGCGCGCTCCCAGCGGTCGGGGATGCGATCGCCGTTGCGGTCGCCGTGGCTGCGCGCCATCCCCGATGCGGGGAAGGCGAGCACCGCGGCGAAGGCGCAGGCGACGAGGAGCAGGGGGCGGACAGTTCGATGGCTCATGCTCCTGGAGACACGCGCCCGCGGCTCGCGTCACGGAGCCGGTCGATCAGTCGCCGCCGGAGCCGTCGCTGCCCGAGCCCGACGAGCCGTCGCCTGAGCCCGAGTCCGACGATCCGGAACCTTCGCCCGAGCTGGACGGCGCGGGCGCGATCGTCACCGTGGGGGCGTCGGCGCCGTCGTCGCCGCCGACCGGCGCCGCGGGCGCGACCGCCGCGTCGCCCGTGCCCGAGCTCTCCTTGCCGGAGCTTCCGGAGTGCTCCGTGCCCGACTCGTCGTCGCCCGAGCCTCCGCCGCCGGAGGACCCCTTCCGCGACGAATCGCCGGACCCCGACCCGGAGCCGCTCGAGTTCGACTCACCGGAGTCGCCCGAGCCCGAACCCGAGCTGCCGGAGCCCGAGTGCTCGTCGGAGCCCTCCGAGCCCGAGCCTGAGTCGCTCGATCCCGAGCCCTCCGAGCTCGAGCCGTGGCGATGGCCGCGCCCGGAGTGGCCGCTCGACGAGCTGCCGGTCGCGGGAGCGTGCGCGGCGTGATCGACCGCGGGGCCGCCCTGGTCGCCCGCCTGGTGGTCGGCGGTGGGCACCGGGCCGGTGAACACGACGGCGCGGCGGGCGGCGGGCCGGCCATGGGCCTCGTGCGCGGCGGACTGGGCCTTCGCGGGCGCCGGCCGATGATCGCCGCGCAGGGCAGGGCCGCCGGCCACGACCGCGCCCGCCGCGAGCACGGCGGCGCTCGCCTTGAGCGCCACGCCCGCGCCGCCGGCGCCGACCGCCACCTCGGCGACGCGCGCCGCGGTGGCCTCCTGGCCGCCCGCCAGCCACGACATGAGCGGATAGGGCGTGAGCGCCGTGGCGGCGGCGCGCAGCGTGGTGCGGGCGCGCAGCAGCAGCTGGCGCAGAGCGCCGTCGCTCATGCCGAGCTCGCGGGCGACGTCGGCGTGCGGGCGATCGGCCACCGCGATCGCGACGAGCGCGGCGCGCTGGCGATCGGGCAGGGCCTCGATGCCGTGCAGCGCCGCGCGCAGCTCCTCGCGCCGCTCGACCTCGGCCTCGAGGCTGGTCGCCGGCAGCTCCGCGGCCACCGCCGGCAGGGCCGAGCCGGCCGCGCGCAGCGTGTTGAGCGCCTGGTTGTGGGCGATGCGGTACAGCCACGGGCGCAGCTCGCGCACGTCGGTGCCGGCGCGCAGCGCCTGCCATGCGCGCACGAAGCTCGCCTGCAGGACGTCCTCGGCCAGCGCCTCGCTCAGCAGCCGGCGCAGATAGCGCTGCAGCGGGCGGCGGTAGCGCTCGACGATCGCCTCGAAGGCCCGATCGTGGCCATCGGCCGCGAGCGCGACGAGACGGCGGTCGCTCTGGGTGCGCAGCAGGGGGATGGACAGCAGCGGCGCCATGACCGTGAGACCACGGTAGCGCCGCTACGTCACGCGGCGAGCAGGTCGAACCCGTGGTCGCTGACGCGGCGCACGAGCGGCAGGCTCTCGCGCTTGCGCTCGAACTCGAGCGGCGTGTAGCAGTGCACGTCGGCGTGGTCGCCCATCTCGGCCGCGTCCCACAGCGCGCCGCACTGGTAGACGCGCTCGAGCCACGGCACGCCGTCGAACATCTCCGAGACGAGGACGACCACGTACTCGGGGCCGCGCTCACGCTGCGGCGCCGCTCCGAGGGCGTCGTCGGCGCGCGCCCCGCCCAGCATCGCCCGCGACAGCGGCCATCGGTCGCTCACGCGCGAGACGTAACGGGACAGCTCACGCTCGTTGAGGGCCTCGGCCACCGGCACCAGCGCATTCTGACCCACTCGGAGGCCCCCGGCCAGAGCCTTAACCAGATGAGAACTCGCCGCTCTCGTGCGGTCCGACGCAGGCGACCGCGAGCTTCTCGGGGTCGACCGTCCGGGCGGCCTCGACGACGTCGTCGAAGGTGACCGCGTCGAGCAGGGCGATGGCGGCGTCGGGGTCGATGTCCTCGTCGAACACGATCCGCTGGTTGGCCGCGTAGCGGGCGACCGCGTTCGTGTTCTCGAAGGCCAGGACACGCCGGCCGGCGGCGTAGGCGCGCGCCCGCTCGACCTCTTCCCGGGTGGGCCCGTCGGCGGCCAGCTCGCCCACGATCTCGCGCATGCGCGTGAAGGCCTCGGCGCACTTGCTCGACTCGAGGCCCGCGCCGAGCTGCAGCACGGGCACGTCGGCATAGGCGTGGTCGGTGGCGTAGACCGAGTAGCACAGGCCCCGCTGCTCACGGATCTCGTCGAACAGGCGCGAGCCCATCGAGCCGCCCAGCAGCGTGGAGTAGATCGTGAAGGCGGCGCGGGCCTTGGGGTCGTCGACGGCGACCTGCGGGCGGTAGCTCATGCGCAGATGCGACTGGTTGGAGTCGCGCTGCTCGACCAGGGTCCTGGGCTCGAAGGGCGGCGCCGGCACGTAGGGCTCGGGCTCGGGCAGGTCGGGGAAGCGCGCGAAGAGCTCGTCGACCTTGCCGTTGGCCGAGAGGTGGTCGACGTTGCCGACGACGAAGGCGCCGCCGCGCGCGCCGGACCAGCGGCGCTCGCGGAAGGCCACGATCGCCTCGCGCGAGAAGGTCCGCAGGTGGTCCTCGGGACCCAGCACCGTGCGGCCCAGCGGATGGTCGCCGAAGTGCGCGCGGTCGATGAGCTCCTCGGCCACGGCGGCGGGCTGGTCCTTGTAGCGCTGGATCTCCTGGATGACGACGCCGCGCTCCTTGTCGAGCTCCGCGGGGTCGATCTTCGGGCGCCCGACGAAGTCGGTGAGCAGGTCGATCGCCTCCATCGCCGACTCGGCGCGCACGGTGATGTGGAAGGCGACCAGGTCGTGGGAGGTGTAGGCGTTCAGCGAGCCGCCCATGCGCTCGGCCGTCTCGTTGACCTTGCGGTAGTCGTCGTAGATCTCGCCGCCCTTGAACACCAGGTGCTCGAGGAAGTGGGCCATCCCGTTCTCGTCCGGGCGCTCGGTGCGCGCGCCGGCGTCGAAGGCGACGAGGACGGTGGTCGCGCGCGTGCCGTCCAGGGCGACGCGGTGGACGGGAAGGCCGTTGCTGGCGACTGAGGAGGTGATCTGCGGCATCGCCGGTTGACGATAGCGGGGTGATGGCGTCGGCTTCGCGCGATCTCACGCCCCGAGCGCGCGCCGCGTTGACCACGCATGAGCACCGCTACGACGTTGACCATCGCCGACCGCATCGAGGACCTCGACTGGGAGGCGCTGAGCGCCCAGATGGACGAGGACGGCTTCGTCCAGACGTCGCCCGTCCTCAGCGCCTCGGAGTGCCGTGAGCTGGCCGCGCGCTTCGAGGACGGGCGCTTTCGCTCGACCGTCGACATGCGCCGCTATCGCTTCGGCGAGGGCGAGTACAAGTACTTCGACGCGCCGCTGCCCGAGGTCATCGACGGCGCGCGCCACGCGCTCTACCCGCCGCTGGCCGACCTGGCCAACGAGTGGGCGCAGCGGCTGGGGGAGCCCGCCACCTTCCCGGCCGACCTCGACGACTTCCTCGCGCGCTGCCACCGCGCCGGCCAGCGCCGCACCACGCCGCTGATCCTGCGCTACCGCGAGGGCGGCCACAACACGCTGCACCAGGACGTCTACGGCGACGTCGCCTTCCCGCTGCAGGTCGTGACCATGCTCGACCGTCCGGGCGAGGACTTCGAGGGCGGCCAGTTCGTCCTGCTCGAGCAGCGCCCGCGCGCGCAGTCGCGCGCCCACGTCATCGACCTCGAGCGCGGCGCCTTCCTGATCTTCCCCACCCGCCACCGCCCCGTGCTGGGGACCCGCGGCCACTACCGGGCGACCATGCGCCACGGCGTCGCGACGGTGCGCTCAGGCCGGCGCACCACGCTGGGCGTCATCTTCCACGACGCCGCTTGAGCTCGACCTCGACGCCGTCGAGGAGGCGGTCGAGCCCGCGTTCGAAGCGCCCCTGGTCGAGGGCCATCTCGGCGAGGTCCTCGTCCCGGCCGCCCGCGGCGCGGTTGTCCTCCGCGATGCGCGCGATGTTGGGGTAGGTCCCGGTCTCGAGCTGCGCGGCCATGTAGTCGAAGACCGCCTGCATCCACCCGGGCTCGGCCTGCTCCTCGCGCGTCTCGAGCACGGCGATGAACGCGCGCAGGCTGAAGCCGAAGACGTAGTCGTCGACGAGCGCGATGATCTCCATCTTCGTCTTGACGTCGAGGTCCGTATCGGCGAGCGCCGCGACCGACTGGTCGAAGTGGCGCAGCGAGTTGGGTCCCGGGATCGCCCGCGGGCGCGGGCGCATCGCGCCGATGATCCATGGGTGGCGCTCGAAGTTGGCCCGCGTGGCGATCGCGATCGCGCGCAGCGCGGGCCGCCAGCCCTCGTGCAGCTCGGCGTCGTCGACGATCTGCCCGCCGAGGATCGCGTCGCTCATGAGGTCGAGCAGCTCGTCCTTGCCGCCCACGTAGTGGTAGAGGCTCATCGTCCCGAGCCCCAGCTCGGCTGCGACGCGCCGCATCGAGACCGCGTCGATGCCTTCGGCGTCGGCGACCGCGATCGCCGCCTGCGCGACGTCGGCGCGCGAGCGGGGGGCGCGCCGGCCGGTCGGCTCCGGGCGCGCCCAGATCGGGTCGAACACGGCCTCGTCGTGCCGCCTCCGGCGATCTTGGTGGCGATCCTCTGGCTCCGCCCTTGACATCTCGTACAGTGTACTACTACCGTACGCCGTACGAATAACCGTACACCGTACGAATGAGGAATCTCATGTCATCTCCCCACGACGCCGGCATCTTCGCCGAAGGGCTCGGCAAGCGCTATGGCGACCTCTGGGCGCTGCGCGACGTCGACCTCGACGTCCCCCAGGGCACGGTGCTCGGCCTGCTCGGCCACAACGGCGCCGGCAAGACCACCGCCGTGCGCATCCTGACCACGCTGCTGCGCCCGACCGAGGGCCGCGCCACGGTCGCGGGCCACGACGTCGTCGCCGACGCGGCGACCGTCCGCACGAAGTTCGGCCTCGCCGGCCAGCAGGCCACCGTCGACGGCCTGCTCACCGCGCGGGCCAACCTCGAGATGGTCGGGCGCCTGTACCACCTGCCGCGGGGCGTCGTCCGCGCGCGGGCCGACGAGCTGCTCGAGCGCCTGAGCCTCGCCGACGCCGCCGATCGCCTGGTGCGAACGTTCTCCGGGGGCATGCGCCGCCGGCTCGACGTCGCCGCCAGCCTGGTCGCGGCGCCGCCGGTGCTCTTCCTCGACGAGCCGACCACCGGCCTCGACCCCCGCAGCCGCATCGAGCTGTGGAACCTGCTCGGCGAGCTCGTGCGCGACGGCGCGACGCTGCTGCTCACGACGCAGTACCTGGAGGAGGCCGACCGCCTGGCCGACGACATCGTCGTGCTCGACGGCGGCCGCGTCGCCGCGCAGGGCTCGCCCGGCCGAGCTCAAGGCGCGCATCGGCGGCGAGCGCCTCGAGGTGACCGTCGGCGGCGCCGACGAGCTCGCGTCCGCGGCCGCGGCGCTCGGGCACTTCGCCAGCGACGTCCCATGGGTCGACGCCGAGGCCGCCCGCGTCATCGCGCCGGTCACGGCCGGCGTCGCGCTGGCCGAGGTCGTGCGCGCGCTCGACGCCGCCGGCGTCGCCACCACCGACCTGCACCGCCGCGAGGCGACGCTCGACGACGTCTTCCTCGCCATCACCGATTCCACGCCGACGACCGAGGAGGTCGCCGCCTGATGTCCGCCTACGCCGAGCGCCTGCGCTTCGGGCTGTCCGACAGCCTCGTCGTCGCGCGGCGCAACCTGTCCCACATCCGCCAGATCCCCGAGAAGCTCATCGACGTCACCGTCCAGCCGCTGATGTTCGTGATCCTCTTCGCCTACGTCTTCGGCGGGGCGATCGCGATCCCCGGCGGGGGCGACTACCACGAGTACCTGATGGCCGGGATCTTCATCCAGACGCTGACCTTCGGCGTCATGGGTCCGGCCACGTCGATGGCGACCGACCTCGGCGAGGGGATCCTCGACCGCTTCCGCTCGCTGCCGATGGCGCGCTCGGCCTTCCTGACCGGGCGCGTGCTCGCCGAGTTCGCCGCCGCGATGCTGGGGCTGACCGTGATGACGCTCGCCGGCCTCGCCGTCGGCTGGCGGATCCACACCGACGTGTTCCACGCTCTCGCCGGCTTCGGCCTGCTGGCGCTCGTCGCCTTCATGATGCTGTGGCTCGGGATCCTGCTCGGGACGATCGCCCGCAGCCCCGACGCGGTCACCGGGATCGTCTTCATCGTCATCTTCCCGCTGACCTTCGTGGCCAACGCCTTCGTCCCGGCCGGCACGCTGCCGGGCGTCCTGCGCACGTTCGCCAACTGGAACCCGATCAGCTCGCTGGTGGCGGCGACGCGGACGCTGTTCGGCAACCCGACGGCGGTCCCGGCCGACGCCGCGTGGCCGCTCCAGCACCCGGTCCTCAGCGCGCTGCTGTGGTGCGTGGGGCTGCTCGCGGTCTCGGTGCCGCTGGCCATCGCGTCCTATCGCCGGCGCACCGAGGTCTAGCCCGGAAGGGGTGTGGCAGGCGGACACCTTGGTGGTGCGGAATCGGGCCGAGGCGGTGGTGAGATGGATGCATGCCCTCACTTCGCACTCAACTCGCCACCGCGGCAGTCACCCTGCTCGCCCTGTCCCCGGCGGCCGCCATGGCCGCCGGCTCCCACGCCCAGCCCCAGCTCGGCGGCAATCCGCAGATGCGGGTCGTCGACAGCCACCACGCGACGCTGAACTTCGCCTCGGACCGCCTCGCGCGCACCGCGAGCGGCAAGCTCGACGCGAAGATCACCTTCGTCAACGGCGCGCGCGTCTCCGGCCTGAAGGCCGTCGGCACGCACGGCTACGACATCAGGTACGCCGCGACCGTCTCGTCCTCGAAGCCGCTGCGGCTGCACCAGAAGTACACGGTGAAGTTCCGCCTCGGCAACGGCAAGACCGTCGAGCGCCTGGTCAAGCTCTTCAACCCCGGCGAGCACGGCTAGTCACGTCGCCTCGATCGCCGTCCGCTCGCGCGGGCGGCGATCCGCGGCGCGAACAGCATCATCGAGGGGGGAGTGAGCGGCGGTCGGGTCGCCCGCGGTTCCGCGGGGCGCGGGGGCGTTTCGGTACAGATCGCGCGTCTTTCGCAACACGTCTCAGAGTGCTTCGAGGGGGGTGTGCGCTCTTACTCCCGCTATGCGGGAGCAAAAGGGCCCACCCTTCCGGCTCGCCGCGGAAGGTGTTATGAAACCCGCGCGAAGCGCGCGACCTCCGCGCCGGGCTCCGCCGCCGCGACGGAAGCGCGGGCGTCGCGACCGCCGCCACTCCCGTTCCCTCGGTGAGCAGTTTGCGCGGCGCAGCGCCGCGCGCGATCGCGGACAGCTAGTCGAACAGCGCGCTGTACGCGTTCAGCGCCGGCGCCCCGCCGAGGTGCACGTAGAGCACCGTGGCGTCGGCGGGGATCGTCCCGTCGCCCACGAGGCCGACGAGGCCGGCCATCGACTTGCCCTCGTAGACCGGGTCGCAGATCATCCCCTCGAGCCGGCCGGCCAGGCGGATGGCGTCGAGCGTCTGCGCGACCGGGACGCCGTAGCGCTCGCCGGCGAAGCCCTCGAGGACCTCGATCTCGTCGTCGCGCAGGTCGCGGCCCAGGCCGATGCGCCCGGCCGTGTCGCGGGCGATCCGCGCTACGGCGTCGCGCGTCTCCTCGATGCGCGCCGACGCGTCGATCCCGAGCACCCGCCGCGGGCGCGCGCCGCCGGCGAACCCGGCGATCATGCCCGCCTGCGTGCTCCCGGTCACCGTGCACACGACGACGTGGTCGAAGAAGACGCCGAGCGCTGACTCCTGGCGCTCGACCTCGCGCGCGAAGCCGGCGAAGCCCAGGCCGCCGAGCGGGTGGTCCGACGCGCCGGCGGGGATGGGGTAGGGGCGCCCGCCGCGCTCGCGGACCTCGTCGATCGCGCGCTGCCAGCTCTCCTTGACGCCGATGTTGAACTCCGAGCGCACGAGCTCGACCTCGGCGCCCATGATGCGGCTGAGCAGGATGTTGCCCACGCGGTCGTAGACGGCGTCGGGCCACTCGACCCAGCTCTCCTGGACGAGCCGCGCCTTGAGCCCGGCGACGGCGGCCGCGGCGGCCACCGAGCGCGTGTGGTTGGACTGCACGCCGCCGATCGAGACGAGCGTGTCGCAGCCCTGGGCCAGCGCGTCGGCGACGAGGTACTCGAGCTTGCGCAGCTTGTTGCCGCCCATGCCGACGCCGGTGTTGACGTCCTCGCGCTTGGCCCAGATCTCGGGCCCGCCGAGGTGCTCGGTGAGCCGCGCGAGCCGGTGCACCGGCGAGGGGCCGTGCAACAGCGGATAGCGCTCGTAGGCCTCGAGGCTCGCGGCGGGGGAGGCGACGGCGTCGGTCACGTGAAGCTCCGATCGATGAGGGTTCCGAGGGAGAGCCAGTTCTCGCGCGCGGCCTCGGCGGCGCCCGCCGCGTCGCCGGCCGCGCAGCGCTCGACGATCGCCGCGTGCTGCTCGACCGACCGGCGCCCGACCAGCGACCCGAAGCGCAGGCGCTCCAGGCGCCGCAGACGCGGCATCAGCCGCTCGAGCGAGCGCGCGATCTCGCCGTTGGCCGAGGCGTGGACGAGGACGTCGTGGAACGCGTCGTCGTCGGCGACGGCCGCGTCGACGTCGCCGCGCGCCAGCGCGGCGGAGAAGCGCTCGTTGGCCGCCGTCATCGCGTCGAGCTCGCCGCTCGACACGCGCGCGACACCGAGGGTCGCCGCCAGCGCGTGGAGCGCCGCGACGACCTGGAAGGCGTCCTGGGCGTCGCGGCGATCCAGCGGCGCCACGCGCGTGTAGCGGTTGGGCGCGCTCTGGACGAGGCCGCAGTCCTCCAGGCGCGCGAGGGCCTCGCGGATCGGGGTCCGGCTGATGCCCAGCCATGAGGACAGCTCGGCGTCGCGCAGCTGCTCGCCGGCCTCCAGCGTGCCGTCGAGGATCGCGTCGCGCAGCCGTGCGTAGGCCTCGTCGCGCAGGAGCACGCGGGTCGTCACGGCCTCGCCCGAGGGAACTGGCATGTGAAATATCACACACCACTTGTCAAGCCGCGCGCCGGCGCGCCCGTCGCCGGCGCGAGCGACGGCGGGCGACGCACCGCGTTCCAGACCGCAACTCCCGGCGTGCAAGGGCGGTTGCATGTGCGAGGATCGAGAAGGGATCAGCGCCCTGCGACGCTAAGTTGCAGCCGGGTATGGCCACGACTGAAGCCGACATCCTCGCTCGCGAGGCGGCACATCCGACCGCACCGCCGGTGGTCGAGTTTCGCCGCGTCAGCAAGCGCTACGACAACGGGATGGGTCTCGACGACGCCTCCTTCACGGTCGGGCGCGGCGAGTTCGTCTTCCTCGTCGGCTCGACGGGGTCGGGCAAGTCGACGGTCATGCGCCTGCTCATCAAGGAGCTCGAGCCGACGTCCGGGACGATCCGCGTCGCCGGGCGCGACCTGGCCGAGATCACGCGCAAGAAGGTGCCGTTCTTCCGGCGCAACCTCGGGGTCGTCTTCCAGGACTTCAAGCTGCTGCCCAACCGCACCGTGCACGACAACGTCGCCTACGCGCTGCAGGTCACCGGCAGCTCGCGCAAGGAGGTCCGCGCCAAGGTGCCGGACATCCTGCGCCTCACGGGCCTGTCGACCAAGCTGCACCACTTCCCCGACCAGCTCTCGGGCGGCGAGCAGCAGCGCGTGTCGGTGGCGCGCGCGTTCGTCAACCACCCGCCGCTGCTGCTGGCCGACGAGCCGACCGGCAACCTCGACCCCGAGACCTCGATCGGGATCATGCAGCTGCTGTACCGCATCAACCGCACGGGGACGACGGTCATCGTCGCCACCCACGACTCGGCCATGGTCGACCGCATGCGCCGGCGCGTGATCGAGCTCTCCCGCGGGCGCATCATCCGCGACGAGGTCTCCGGCCTCTACGCGCCGCGCGACATGTCGACCGCCGAGTTCGGCGCCCTGCTGCGCGAGCCGGCGCCGGAGCCCAGGCGGGTCCGCGAGCCGGGCGACGAGTTCGACGAGGCCTTCCGCGACTGATGCGCATCGGCTTCTTCCTGCGCGAGGCGCTGCGCTCCATGTCGCGCAACGCCGTCCCGAGCTTCGCGGCCATGGCCTCGGTGCTCGTCACCGTGCTCGTGCTCGGCGTCTTCATCCCCGTCGTCCAGGCCACGACCGGCGCGGCCAACGACGTGCGCAGCCGGGTGCTCGTCAACGTCTACCTCAAGACGGACGCCAAGCCGGACGACGTCGCCCGCGTCCAGCGCCTGCTCGACGACAAGGTCGACCACGTCGGCAAGGTCCAGTACCTCTCCAAGGCCGACGCGCTCAAGGAGCAGAAGGCGCAGCTACCCCGAGGCCTACGACCTGCTGGGCTCCAACCCGCTGCCCGACACCTTCCGCGTCACGCCCGACAAGCCCGACAACGCGCTGAAGCTGCGCGACGCGCTGAGCCCCAGCGCGCCCGGCGGCGGGCACACGACGATCGACCCGGCCATCGACACGGTCAAGAACTCCAAGGACGACACGCAGAAGATCCTCGTCGCCACGCGCGTGGTGAAGCTCACGACCGGCCTGCTGGCCGTGCTGCTCATCGTCGCGAGCGTCCTGCTCGTCTCGAACACGATCCGCCTCTCGCTCTTCTCGCGCCGGCGCGAGGTCGAGGTCATGAAGCTCGTGGGCGCGACGGACTGGTTCATCCGCTGGCCGTTCGTCATCGAGGGCATCGTCCTCGGCGCGCTCGGCGGCCTGATGGCGATCCTCCTGCTGCTGGTGGGCAAGATCGCCCTGCTCGACCCGCTCATCAGCCAGTTCGCCCTGCTCGCCGCGCCCAAGACGATCCACCTCGGCGTGCTCGTGGCCGTGCTGCTGGCGGCGTCGGTCGGGGTGAGCGCCGCCGGGTCGGGGCTCTCGCTGCGCCGCTTCCTGCGCGTCTAGCCCGCGCGGCGAAGGCACGTCGCCTGACGTGCCGCTGACGTGCGGCCTCGTACTCTGTGGTGTCTTGCGCCGGCTCGCCTCCGTCCCACGCTTCGTTCCCCTGCTCGCCCTCGTGGTCGTCGTGCTGCTGTTCGGGATGTGGGTCGCGGGGCGCCACTCGGACTGGCTGCCGGGACCGGTGCGCGACGCGCTCGTCGGCGACAGCGACACCGCGGTCGTCCAGGAGGCGATCGACCGGGTGCACGACACCTACTACCGGGAGATCCCCAAGTCGGCGCTGGCCGACGACGCCATCGCCGGCGTGGTGACCAAGCTCGGCGATCGCTTCTCCAACTACTTCGATCCCGCCCAGTACAAGAAGTTCAAGGACGCGCAGAACTCCGAGTTCTCGGGCGTCGGGCTGCAGGTCTCGCGCCACCCCAAGGGCCTGCGCGTCGATGCCGTCTACGACGGGTCGCCGGCCAAGCGCGCCGGCCTGCGCCAGGGCGACGTCATCGTCGCCGCCGACGGGCACGACCTCGCCGGCCTGTCGCAGCAGGAGTCCGTCGACCGGGTCAAGGGCCCGCCCGGCAGCCAGGTGCGCCTGACCTGGGTGCGCGACGGGCGCCGCTACACGAAGACGGTGTCGCGCTCGACGGTGACCGTGCCGGTGGTCGCCTCGCAGCTGCGCTCCGACCGCGGCTGCCAGGTCGGTGTCGTGCGGCTGTCGCAGTTCAGCTCGGGCGCGCACGCCGAGGTCTACGCCGCGCTGCGCAAGCTCCAGAAGCGCGGGGCCAAGGTCTTCGTGCTCGACCTGCGCGACAACGGCGGCGGGCTTGTCTCCGAGGCGCAGCTCATCGCCTCGGCCTTCCTCAAGGACGGGCCGATCGTCACCACGCGCGGGCGGGCGGTCAAGGAGCAGACGCTGCGCGCCACCGGGGACCCGGTCGTGCCCACGGCGCCGATGACCGTGCTCGTCAACGGCGACACGGCCTCGGCCTCCGAGATCGTCACCGGCGCGCTGCAGGACCGCGACCGCGCGAAGGTCGTCGGCACCGAGACGTTCGGCAAGGGCGTCTTCCAGGAGGTCCTCGAGCTCTCCAACGGCGGCGCGCTGGACATCACCGCCGGCCAGTACTTCACGCCCAAGGGCCGCAACCTCGGCGGCAAGGGCGTCTCCACCGGCAAGGGGATCATCCCCGACGTCCGGGCCAAGGACGACCCCAAGACGAAGACCGACGAGGGGCTCGATCGGGCGATGGCCGTCGCCGACGCCAAGTGCCCGTCCTGACCGACGCCCCCCCGCGCGTCGTCCTGCTCGAGCAGCGCGGCCGCTTCCTCGTCGGCGAGCCGTTCTTCGGGCGCGGCCGGCGGGCGACGATCGAGCGCTCGCGCGACGCGCGTCCCGGGCGCCTGGCCCTGCTGCACCCCAACCCGAAGGGCGGGCGCTACAAGATCGCGCGCGTGCTCGGGCGCCCGGACGTCGCCCGCGACGTCATCGAGGCGCTGATGCTCGATCGCGGCCTGCGGCGCTCGTTCCCGGCCGGGGTCGAGCGCGCCGCCCAGGACGCCCGCCCGCCCGACGTCCCCCGCCGGGACCTCACCGAGCTGCCGACCTTCACCATCGACCCGGTCACCGCGCGCGACTTCGACGACGCGATCTCGTGCGAGGCCCTCGGCGACGAGCACTGGCGCGTGTGGGTCCACATCGCCGACGTCTCGGCCTACGTGCGCCCCGGCGCGGCGGTGGACCGCGAGGCCTACCGGCGCTCGACCTCGGTCTACGTGCCGGGCGCGGTCGAGCCGATGCTGCCCGAGGCGCTGTCGAACGACGCCTGCTCGCTGCGCCCGGGCGTCGATCGCCTGGCGGTCACCGTCGAGCTCGAGCTGCGCGGCGCGCAGACCGTCAAGGCTGCCTTCCATCGGTCGCTCATCCGCTCCGACGAGCGCCTGGACTACGACCGCGTGGACCGGATCTTCGCCGGCTCCGAGGACGCGCAGGAGCCGTGGGCCGAGCCGCTCGCGGCCGCGCGCGCCGCGGCGGCGGCGCTCCAGGCGCGCCGCGAGAGCCGCGGCGCGCTGGCCGTCGAGTCGGTCGAGCCCGAGTTCGCCTTCGACCGTCGCGGCCACCTCGTCGAGGCGGTGGCGTCGGTCCAGACCGAGTCGCACCGCCTCATCGAGCACCTGATGATCGCCGCCAACGAGGCGGTGGCGACGCTGCTCGAGGAACGCTCGATCCCGGCTCTCTACCGCGTCCACGAGCGCCCCGAGACGCAGTCGGTCCTGCGCCTGGTCGACCAGCTCGCCTCGCTGGACATCGCCACGCCGCCGGTCCCCGAGCCGCTGGCGCCGTCGCAGGCGGCCGAGATCGTCGCGGAATGCGCGGTCCTCGTCGACCAGCACGTGCGCCGCACCGGGCACGGGCGCCAGGCGTTGACGTCGCTCGTCCTGCGCTCGCTCAAGCAGGCCCGCTACTCGCCGGTGAACCTCGGCCACGCCGGCCTGCAGTCGCCGCGCTACTGCCACTTCACCTCGCCCATCCGCCGGTACCCCGACCTCGTCTGCCACCGAGCGCTGCTGAGCGCGGTGGGCGGGGGCGAGGACGCGCCGCGCGCCGGCGCGCTCGACGAGGCGGCCGAGTGGACCTCGGCGCGCGAGCGCGACGCGATGGTCATCGAGCGCGATGCCGACGACGTCGCGCGCTGCTTCCTGCTCGAGCGCGACATGTACGAAGGCGGCTGGGAGACCGTCTACGACGGCGAGGTCACCGGCCTCATCGGCGCGGGCGCCTTCGTGACCTTCGGCGGCAACTATCAGGGCATGCTGCCGGTGCGCCGCCTGCGCGGCGACTGGTGGGAGCTCAACGAGCAGGGGACGATGCTGCTGGGCACGCGCACCGGCGGGGTCATCCGGCTCGGCGACCCGGTGAGGGTCGCGGTGCGCCAGGTCGACGCTCCGCGCGGGCGCGTGGACCTCGACCTCGTCGGCATCCCCGAGTCATAGGATCGGGCCATGACCGCCGTGACCGACGACGTGCTCGCCGAGACGCGGGCGTTCAACGCCGAGCTCGAGCGCCAGCTCGCCGCCAACCCGGCGACCCACGAGATGCCGGTCGAGCAGGCCCGCCGCCAGCGGCTCGAGGGCGGCGGCATCTTCCCGGCGCCGAGGTTCCTCCCCGAGCGCGCGCGGGACGTCACGATCGAGGGCCGCTCGGGCCCGATCGGGCTGCGGGTGGTCGCGCCGGAGCAGACCGCCGTGGGCGCCTACCTGCACATCCACGGCGGCGGGTGGGCGCTGAGCGCGGCGAGCCTGCAGGACCCGCTGCTCGTCGAGCTCGCCGACGCCACCGGCCTGTGCGCGGTGAGCGTCGACTACCGCCTGGCGCCCGAGCACCCCTATCCCGCGGCGCCCGACGACTGCGAGGACGCTGCGCTGTGGCTGCTGCGCGACGGCTTCGAGGAGCTCGGGCTGCCGGAGCTCGCGACGATCGGCGGCGACTCGGCGGGCGGCCACCTGAGCGCGGTGACCCTCCTGCGCCTGCGCGACCGCCACGGGATCACCGGCGCGTTTGCGGCCGCGAACCTCATCTACGGCGCCTTCGACCTGTCGATGACCCCCAGCCAGCGCCTGTGGGGCGAGCGCAACCTCATCCTCTCCACGCCGATCCTGCACTACTTCGGCGACATGTTCCTGCCGGGCCTGGGCGACGAGGCGCGCCGCGACCCGGACGTCTCCCCGCTCTACGCCGAGCTGCACGACATGCCGCCCGCGCTCTTCACCGTCGGCACGATGGATCCGCTGCTCGACGACTCGCTCTTCATGCACGCTCGCTGGGCGGCCTCGGGCGCGCCCGCCGAGCTGCGCACGTGGCCGGAGGCGATCCACGGCTTCAACGCCTTCCCGCTGCGGGTGACGGCGGCGGCGCGGGCCGAGCAGTACGCGTTCCTGCGGGACGCGGTCGACGCGGCCTAGGGTCGTCCGCGTGGCGCTTGCGGCGCTGCGCTGCGCTTACAGCATCACCGAGGGGGAAGGGAGGCGGCCGGCGGTTCGGGGCGCGCGTCGTCGTCCTCAGACGTGCGCGCCTTGGTGCACGAAGCGAGCGTCTTTCGCAACACCTTGTGGAGCCGCGGGCGTCGAACGTCGGTCTTACCCCGTGTAGACGTGGGAAGACCGACGTTCGACCGCGGGCTCGGCGGAAGGTGTTGCGGAACGCGCGCGAACTGCGCAGGGACTCCGCGCCGGGCACCGCGGACGCGGACGGAGCGGGCAGCGCTCCGCGCACCGCCACCCTCCTTCCCTCGATGCGGCAGTAAGCGCCGCGCAGCACCAGCGCAGGCGGAGTCGGCGGTCAGCGCGGCGCAGGCGAGGCCAGGCGACCCCGGCGACGACGAGACCGGCGGCGGCGGGAACGCCACCCACCCGACCCGCGCGAAGCCGTCGAGCGCGCTGGCCAGCACGCCGCCGTCGGAGACCGTGAGCAGCTGGTCGCCGATGACGATCGACCGCGTGATCGGCGGGACGAAGCCGTCGGTCGGGTCGTGGGCGACCCGGCCGGCCTCGGCGATGCCCGAGGGGTTGACGGTCAGCGCGACCGCGCCGGTGAACCCCGGCGACGACGCCGTGCCGGCACCGGCGTCGTAGACCTGGACCGGCAGCACGACGAGCTGGCGTGGGGCCCAGTAGAGGAAGGCGTGGCTGTCGAACTCGACCTGCGACGACGAGGCCGCGCCGAGCGCGTGCTGGGCCAGCAGCTTGGGATGGGCTGGGTCGCCGACGCCGAAGAGCGACACCTGCACGCCCTTGGTCCGGCCCTCGGGCGTCGCGTCCTGCCCGACGCCGAGCAGGAGGTCGTCGGCGATCGGATGCAGGTAGGCGGAGTAGCCGAGCAGCTCGAGCTGGCCGAGGACCTTCGGCGCCGTCGGGTCGGCGAGGTCGATCGTGTAGAGCGGATCGACCTGGCGGAAGGTCACGACGTAGCCGACGTCGCCGATGAAGCGCACCGAGTAGATGCGCTGCCCCTGGCCCAGGCCGGAGACGCGCCCGACGGGGGCGAGGGTCGCGCCGTCGCGCCGCAGCACGGTCACCTGGCTCTGCGACGAGCCCTGCTGCCGGCCCTGCCACCACACGGGATCGGCGGTCGAGGCGACGCGCAGGTCGCCGCCCTGCTCGGAGAGCGAGTACTGGTTGAGCAGGTAGCCGGGGACCTCCCCGCTGGCCTCGTAGGTCGTGCGGTCGGGGTCGGAGACGTCGAAGCGGTGGATGAGCGTCGTGGTCGTCGGCAGGTCGCCGGGCGACGTCTGCGGGTCGATCCAGCGCTGGGTGGCGACGTAGAGATGGCTCGCCGAGCCGTAGACGGTCTGCGCGTCGGTCATGACCGCGTCGGCGTCGACCTCCCACAGGCCCTTGTCGAGGTCGATGGTGAGGATCGACACCGTGCCGAGGCCCGAGAACGTCGGCGGCCGGCGCACCGCGCGGCACGCGACCATCGTCCGCGTGCGATGGCGCCCGGAGATCCGCGACGCGAAGCGCGAGCGCGGCAGCCAGCCCGACGCGCGCCCGCGCACGCCGGCGACGGTGGAGGCGCGCGGCGTCGAGGAGAGCACGAGGCGCGCGGTGGCGCCGTTCTGGCGCGCGTTGACGTACTGGCCGTCGAGGGTGAGCGTGCGCGCGATCTTCAGCGCCGCCGGGTCGCTCACGTCGACCTCGGTGATGACGGTCTGGCCGGAGATGGGCGCGACCGCGAGCCGGGGCACGCCGCCGCCGGCGACCGGGTCGACCGCGATCGGAGGGCTCGCGCTCTGGATCACGAGCAGCCGCTGGCCGTGGAGCAGCAGGTCTGCGCCCGAGCGCCCGAGCTTCAGCGACCCCGCGATCCGCGGCGCGCCCGGGCCCGTCGCGGCGACGGCGTAGAGCGTGTCGCCCACGACGGTGAAGATCGTCGTCCCATCCGTCTTGACGAGGTCGGGCTCGTCGACGCCCTCCTCCTGCACGTTGGTGGTCGAATAGGTCGGCGCTGCCTCCTTGGCGACCGCGGTGGGAGCGTTCGCGTCGGTCGGGGCGCGCCCGGGGATCGCCGGCTCGGCGAGCGGCGTCACGCCGCCGGCCGGAGCGCCGTGCGTCCGGGCGAAGTGGGCCTTCGCGTAGCCGACGAGCGCGGGGCACGACGAGAAGGCCCGCAGCCGCGACGGGCCGCGCTTGGCGAGGGCGGCCGCCGGCAGCGCGGCGCCGCATGCCAGCGCGAGCGCCATGGCCACGGCCAGAGTCCTCCTCACCGCCGGGAGGCTACTGTGGAAGGCGATGGCCAAGGGCAAGAAACGCAAGGTGGCACCGGGCGACGTCGCCACCAACCGCTACGCGAGCTACCGCTACGAGCTGACCGACCGGCTCGAGTGCGGCGTCGTGCTCGCGGGCACCGAGGTCAAGTCGCTGCGCAGCGGCACGGCGCAGATCAAGGACGGCTACGCGCAGGTGCGCGACGGCGAGCTGTGGCTGCACAACGTGCACATCCCGCCCTACGGGCCGGCCAGCCGCGAGAACCACGACCCCGATCGCCCGCGCAAGCTCCTGGCGCACAAGCGCGAGATCGAGCGCATGGTCGCCAAGACCGGGGAGCGCGGGCTGACCCTCGTGCCGACGCGCATCTACTTCTCGGGCGCGCGCGCCAAGGTCGAGATCGCGCTCGGCCGCGGCAAGGACCGCTTCGACAAGCGCGAGTCGATGAAGACGCGCGACCAGCAGCGCGACATCGACCGCGCGATCAGCGAGCGCTACTGACGCCTGCGCGTCAGGTCCAGGAACTCCTGGCGGGTGCGCGGGTCGTCGCGCACCGTGCCGCGCAGGGCCGAGGTCACCGTCCGCGCACCGGGCTTCTGCACGCCGCGCAGCGTCATGCACAGATGCTCGGCCTCGAGCACCACGCCGAGCCCCTTGGCGCGCAGGTGCGTGTCCAGCCAGCCGGCGATCTGCTCGGTCAGGCGCTCCTGGACCTGCAGGTCGCGGGCGAAGAGGTCCACGACGCGGGCGAGCTTGGACAGGCCGATGATCCGCTCGCCCGGCAGGTAGCCGACGTGCGCGACGCCACGGAAGGGGAGCAGGTGGTGCATGCACAGCGCGTGGAAGGGGATGTCGCACGCGACCACGAGCTCGTCGTAGCCCTCGTCGTTGGGGAACGTCGTCGGGGCGAACTCGCGTGGGGTCAGCAGCTCGGCGTAGACCTCGACCATGCGCCGCGGCGTCTCGCGCAGGCCCTCGTCGTCGAGGTCGGCTCCGAGCGCGAGCAGGAGCTCGTGGGCGGCGCGCGTGGCCGCGTCGACGTCGATGCGCCGGCCGGGCGTGGCGCCGAGAAGGTGCAGCGCTGGTTCGCTCATCGACGCGTTGGTGTCGGCACCGGCGCGCGTCTTACGACGTAAGAGCCGATCGCGCGCCGTCGCCAAGGAGGAGATGGAAGCTGCTGCCCACCACCGCCGCGAGCACGTCGAGCCGCTGCCCGTGCACCGCGCGCGGCGCAGGCGCGATAGCGTCGCGCCGGCCATCGGCGCCCGCTCCGTGACCCAGCTGCCTTCGGACCCCGACTCGCGCGAGTGGCTCGCGACGCTGCGCTCGAGCGACGCGCGCACCCACGCCGAGGCCGTCGGGCGCCTGCACGAGCTGCTGCTGCGCGCGGCGCGCTTCGAGGTCCGCCGCCGCTCCGGCGCGGCGCACCACGTCGGGCGCGAGCAGCTCGACGACGTGGCCCACCAGAGCGCCCATGACGCGCTCGTCGCGGTGCTGGCCAAGCTCGACGACTTTCGCGGCGAGAGCCGCTTCACCACGTGGGCCTACAAGTTCGCGCTGCTCGAGGCGGGCGTGAAGATGCGCCGGCGCGCGTGGAACGACCGCGAGGTGACGCTCGAGCCCGCCGGCTGGCCCGCCTTCGCCGATCCCCGCGCCTCACCGCACCACGACGCCCAGATGGCCGAGCTGCTGGCCGCCGTCGGCGAGGCCATCGCCGAGGACCTCACGCCTCACCAGCGCGAGGTGCTCGTCGCCGTCACGCTCGACGACGTGCCGATCGACGTCCTCGCCGAGCGCCTGCAGACGACGCGCGGCGCGCTGTACAAGACACTGCACGACGCGCGCCGTCGGCTGCGCTCGTGCCTGGCCGAGCGCGGCCTCGATCCCGACCTCCACGACCGCGGAACTTCGTCATGAGCAGTCCCGAGCACAACGAGCTGCAGCGCCTGCGCCGCGTCCTGGGCCCCGCCGGACCCGAGCTGACCTGCGAGCAGTGCTTCGAGCAGCTCGATCGCCACGTCGAGCTGACGCTCGCCGGTGCGGACGCGGACGCCGCGGTGCCCGGCATGCGCGCGCACCTGGAGGGCTGCCCGGCGTGCAAGGAGGACCACGAGAGCCTCCTCGCGCTGGTGGCGGCCGACGCCGGCGACGACGCCAGCGCGTAAGACCGCGCCGGGCGGCGCCGCCAAGTTGGCGTAACCGTCACAAGGAGGAGACGCAATGTCCGCCACCACCGTCGGCGCGCAGACCGCGCCCGCCCGCAGTGCCTCGACCCGGCTGCGCACCGATCCCGCCTTCCAGGCCTTCACGCTGCTGCGCATCGGCTTCACCGTCGCGCCGATCCTCTTCGGCCTCGACAAGTTCGCCAACGTCATGGTCGACTGGAACGTCTACCTGGCGCCGTGGATCAACGACATCCTGCCCGGCAGCGCCAGCGACGCGATGCATGTCATCGGCGTCGTCGAGATCGTCGCCGGCCTGTGCGTCGCCCTGCGCCCGCGCTACGGCGCCCTGCTCGTCGCCGCCTGGCTCGGCGGCATCATCTTCAACCTGCTCACCTACTCGGGCTACTACGACATCGCCCTGCGCGACTTCGGCCTCATGCTCGGGGCGCTGACGCTGGCGCGGCTGGCGACGGTGTACGACCGCTGAAGGCGAAGGGCCCGGCGAGGGCGAGCTCGCACGGCGGGCTGGTCCCCTCGATGTGGTTGGTGCAGGTGCCGTCGTGGGTGCTCGGCGTGCGGACCTCGATCGCGTGATCGTCGTCGAGCGCGGCGAACCCGGCGAGGAGGTCGGCATGCGCGACCAGCTCGAAGCGGCGGTCGGTCAGCCCGTAGCGATAGATCAGCGCGTTGCGGTTCTGGCACGCGCCCGGGTCGCCCGGGCAGATGCGCGCGAAGAGCAGGTGCGTGGACGTCAGCGACGTGCCGAGCAGCGTGGCGCCGCTGAGCCCGCAGATCGTGCTCGTCAGGCGGCGGCTGGTGCGATGCGCGACGTCGACGAGCCGCATCTGGCCCTCGCCGCAGATGCCCACGGAGCCCAGGCCGAAGTGCACGTTCTCGGCCAGCGTCGAGCCGCGCAGCTCGAGCTCGCGCAGCGTGCCGTCGTCGATGGCGCGGCAGTGGGTGATCTCGTCGCACTCGCGGGCGGGCACGCCGGGCAGCCGCACGGACCTCACCCGTGTGCCGGCGTCGAGCGGGCGGATGTACACGCGCTCGGACCCGGTGGCGTACCGGCGGGCGAAGGCGAGGCGGCTGCCCCAGACGGTCGGCGCGCTCTCCCAGCCGTTGGTCGCAGCCGAGCCGGTGATCGGTGTCTCGGTCGCGCCGGCCGGCGAGGTGCGCGCGAGGTGGCAGCGACCCGGGGCCTGGCAGCGCGCGAAGACGATCGTCGCCGCGCCGCCGGGGCCGGGGCCGATGTCGGCATCGAAGGGCTGGGCGGCCGGGGCGATGCCCGCCAGCGGCTGGGGCGCATGCGTCCCGGTCTGCGTCGCCAGCTGGTAGGTGCCGGTCGCGGGGTCGAGCACGCTGAGGACCGCGATGCCCGCCCACGCACGGATGGGCGTCGGCGCCGCCAGCGCTCCGATCGACGTGTCGGCCATGGCGGCGCCCGGCGCGAGCAGGGCGGCGGCGACGGCGGTGGTCAGGAGCGCGGAGCGAGGACCCACAGCCTGACAACGGCGCTCGCTGCGAGGAGGTTGCGCGTTAGGTTGTAGCGGGTGACGGGCCGTGGCGACGTGCCGGCCATCGTGGCCACCGGGCTGACCAAGCGCTACGGCGACGTGACCGCCGTGGACGATCTGTCCTTCGCGGTCCGCTCGGGTGCCGTCACCGGCTTCCTCGGGCCCAACGGGGCGGGCAAGACGACGACGCTGCGCATGGTGCTCGGCCTCGCTCGCCCGACGGCCGGCAGCGCGACCATCCTCGGCCGGCCGTTCACCGAGCTTCCCGAGCCGGCGCACTCGGTCGGTGCGAACCTCGAGATCTGCGGCATGCATCCCGGGCGCTCGGGGCGCAACCACCTGCGTGCGCTCGCGGACTTCGCCGGACTGCCGGCGTCGCGCGTGGACGAGGTGCTCGCCCTGGTCGAGATGAGCGACGCGGCCGATCGTCGAGCGGGGGGCTACTCCACCGGGATGCGCCAGCGCCTCGGCCTCGCCGCGACGCTGCTCGGCGACCCGGAGGTGCTCGTCCTCGACGAGCCGGCCAACGGCCTGGACCCGCAGGGCATCCGCTGGCTGCGCGACTTCCTGCGCGGCGCCGCTGCCGACGGCCGCACGGTGCTGGTCTCGAGCCACGTGCTCTCCGAGGTCGAGCAGACCGTCGACGACGTCGTCGTCATCCATCGCGGCCGCCTGGTCAAGAGCGGATCGATCGCCAGTCTCATCACAGCGACGGGCGTCCGGGTGCGCTCGCCCAAGGCGGCTGAGCTCGCCGCCGCGCTGGAGCGCGACGGGGCCGAGGTCCGGGCCGACGGCACGCTGCTCGTGGTCCCGGGGCGCACCACGGACGAGGTCGGCGAGCTCGCCTTCGCCATCGGCGCACCCGTGCACGAGCTCGCCGTGGAGGCCGCGTCCCTGGAGGAGGTCTTCTTCCACCTGACCAGCGACCAGGAAGCGAGCGCGTCGGCGTGAGCAGGCTGGTCCGCGGCGAGCTCATCAAGCTGCGCACGACCCGCACGGCCCTGGGCTTCACCGCCGCCGTCGTGGTGCTGACGCTGGCCATCGTCCTGCTCACCATCCTCGCCGGCGACCCGAAGACGATCGCCGACAAGCGCAGCGCCCTGGCCGTCGGCAGCAGCATCTCTGCGCTGCTGCTGGTCTTCGGCGTCGTCGGCGCGGGCGCCGAGTACCGCCACCGGACGCTCGCGCCCGCTCTCCTCGTCGCCCCCGGTCGCGGCCGCCTGCTCGCCGCCCGCGTCATCGCCTACGGGCTCGCCGGGCTCATCATCGGCATCGTCATGACCGTCGTCGCGCTCGCCATCGGCGTCCCGCTGCTCGCCGGACAGCCGGGACCGGACCTCGCCGCCGGCGACTACCTGCGCGCGTGCGGCGGCGGGCTGGTGGCCATCGTGCTGTCCACGATGCTCGGCGTCGGTGTCGGCACCCTCGTCGGCAGCCAGGTGCCCGCCGTCATCGGGACCATGATCTGGATCTTCATCCTCGAGCCGCTCAGCGGCCTGATCGACCACATCGTCAAGTACACCGTCGGGCAGACCGCGACGTCCCTCGGCGGCGACACGGGCGGCGACGTGCTGCCGTGGGGCGCCGCGTTCCTGGTCATGCTCGCCTGGACCGTGGTGTTCCTGCTCGCCGCCTCGCTGGTGGACGGCCGCCGCGACGTCGCCTGAGCGCGTGCGCGTCGCCGCCCTCTCCTCGCTCAGCCGACGATCACGTTGTGCACCGGCATCACCGCCGGAGGGCCCGGATCGACTCCCAGCTCGGTCAGGATCGGCATGAGCGTCGCGCCGAAGGCGTCGAAGGCCTCCTGCGACTCCCAGACGTCGAAGACAGCGATCTTGCCGTCCACCTCGAGCGCGACGTGATAGGAGCGCCCCTGCGGCGCCTCCGCACCGGCGGCCTCGAGCCGGCCGATCGCCTCGTCGTATTTGTCCGCGGGGAAATCCCCTTGGCCGAAGTAGATGCCAATCGCCATGCGGTCCTACCTCTCCGCGCGCGTGGCGCGGTTGATGTCCCAGACACCGGCTGCGCGACCCTACAGCGGTCTGGAGCGGCGCGAGTGAATCTCTTGGGCGATCGCCGCGTGGCACGGCCACATGCGCCCTCAGCCGATCCGTTCCTCCAGGCACACGAGCACGGTGTCGCCGGCGCCCTTGCCGATGGCCTTGCGCAGAGCGGCCTTGACCGGGAGCCGCCGCTGAATCTTGCAGGCGCCGAAGCGGTGGGCGTAGGGTCGGCCGATGTCCACCGCGACGTCCTCTCTCGACCTCGACACGTTCTGCGCGCGCTACCTGGCGGCGTGGAACGACCACGACCCTGGCGCCATGGGCGACCTGATCACCGAGGACATCGTGTGGGAGGACCCGGCGCTGCCCGGTCCGGCGCGCGGGGTCGCCGCGGTGCAGGAGTTCATGCGCGGCAGCTGGGTCGCCTTTCCCGATCTGCGCTTCGACGAGACCGACTCCCCGCACCGCACGGCGCAGGGCGATCAGGTCGCCTGGCGATGGCGGATGCGCGGCACGATGAGCGGGCCGTTGGAGCCGCCGGGGTTCGCGGCGACGGGTCGTTCGATGGAGGTCGAGGGCGTCGACCTGTGGACGATGCGCGAGGGACGCATCGCGCGCTACCGGGCCTTCTACGACCTCAACGACCTGGCGCGCCAGCTCGCCATCGCGCCCCCGCCCGGCAGTCGCGCGGAGCGGGCGATGGTCCGCCTGCAGCGTCTGCAGGCGCGGATGCTCAGCCGGCGCGGATGACCGAACCGGACTTCGACGCGGTCGTCGTCGGGGCGAGCGTCGCCGGCTGCACCGCGGCGCGCCTGTTCGCGCAGCGCGGCGCGCGCGTGGCGCTCGTGGAGCGCCGGCCGGACCTCGACGCGTACAAGACGGTCTGCACGCACTACATCCAGCCCAGCGCGACGCCGACGATCGAGAAGCTGGGGCTGGCGGCGCTCATCGAGGAGCACGGCGCCGTGCGCAACTCGATCGATCTGTGGACGCCCTACGGCGGCTGGATCCGCCATCGCGGCGACGCGCCGTACGGCTACAACGTCACGCGCCAGGTCCTCGATCCGCTCCTGCGCCGCATGACCGCCGCGACGCCGGGCGTCGAGCTGCTCTCTGGCTACACGGCGACCGAGCTGCTGGGCGGCGGCGACGGGCACGGCGGTCCCGGAGTCGTCGTCGAGGATCGCCACCGCGCGCGCCGAGCCCTGCGTGGGCGGCTCGTCGTCGCCGCCGACGGCCGCGACACCCACGTCGCGCGGATGGCCGGGGTCAGGGGCCGCGTGCGCCCCCACAACCGCTTCTTCTACTGGGCCTACTGGCGCGGCGTGCAGCCGGCCGACGACCGCTCGCGGATGTGGTTCATGGAGCCCGACTGCGCCTACACCTTCCCCAACGAGAACGGCCTGTGCCTCATTCTCGCCGCGCCGCACCGCGACCGCCTGCCCGAGTTCCGCCAGGACCTCGAGGGCGCGTACATGAGCTACATCGCCGCGCTCCCGGACGCCCCGGACCTCAGCCGCGCCACGCGCGAGTCCAAGCTGCTGGGCAAGCTCGACCTGCCCAACATCAGCCGGCCGGCCGCGCGGCCGGGCCTGGCCTTCGTCGGCGACGCCGCGCTCGCCTCCGATCCGCTGTGGGGCGTCGGCTGCGGGTGGGCCTTCCAGAGCGCGGACTGGCTCGTGCAGGAGACGGCCGACGCGCTCGTCGGCGGCGGGGACCTCGACGCGGCGCTCGAGAGCTACCGCAAGGTCCATCGCCGCCGGCTCGGCCCGCACCACTTCCTCATCTCCGACATCGCCAGCGCGCGCCCCGCCAACCCGGTCGAGCGCGCCATGTACCGCAGCGCGGTGAGCGACGACGACGTCTGGCGCACGTTCGAGGGCATCGGATCGCGCCGCCGCTCGCCGGCGACGCTGTTCGCGCCGGCCACCCTGGCGCGCTTGGCCCGCGCAGGCTAGCCCGGGATCGAGCGCTGCAGGTGGGTGGCGTCCATGCCCACCACGAGCACCGCGATGAGCGCGAGGTACACCAGCCCGACCAGTGCGCGGTCGCGCCCGCGCACGTCGTAGTAGGCGCGCGCCTCGTCGCCGCCCCGGCGCCGGCGCGTCCAGCGCCCGTAGACGTCGAAGGCGCCCACGACGGCGATGATGAGGATGATCGGGTTGGGGAACACGAGCGCGAGGACGACGATCGCCCCGAGGCCGACGAACCACATCCACGGCGCCAGGGCGGCCATCGCGCGGCCGCCGTCGAGCGGGGTCACGGGCAGCAGGTTGAAGAGGTTCAGGAAGAAGCCGGTGAAGGCCAGCGCGCGCCACAGGTCGCTGCCCGTCGCCGCGGCGATCGGCAGGCACGCGGCCGCGCCGATGGTGCCGAGGATCGGGCCGGCCAGGCCGACGCGCGCCTCGGCGAGCGCGTTGCCGCCCAGCGACTTCGCCCACACGAGCGCGCCCATGAAGGGGATGAAGACCGGTGCGCTCGCCTCGACGCCCTCGCGGCGCAGCGCGATGACGTGGCCCATCTCGTGGATGAAGAGCAGCACGACGAACCCGATGGCGAACTTCCAGCCCCAGATCAGGGCGTAGGCGGCCACCGAGACGATCATCGTGCCCGAGGTGGTGAGCACCTTGAGCTTGGGCAGCAGGAGCAGGAGCGTCTTGAGCTTGGCTCCGATGAGGACCAGCGTCGCGAGCAGGCCGCTGCCGGCGCGCCGCCACCACGGACGCCGCGGCTCGCCGAACGGCGTCGGCCGCTGGGCCGGCGGATCGGGCGCGGCCGGGGGCAGCCAGCCGCCCGGAACCTCCTGGGTGTGCTGCTCGCTCATCCACACCGAGGATAGGGTGCGCCGATGCTCATCGACGTCGGTGACACGCGCCTGCACGTGACCGAGCGCGGCGCGGGCGAGCTTGCGCTCTTCGTCCTGCACGGCGGCCCCGGGCTCGACCACACGATGTTCGGCTCCTACCTCGACGCCCTCGGCGATCGCTGCCGCCTGCTGCTGGTCGACGAGCGCGGCACCGGGCGCTCGGAGCCCTCGGCGCCCGAGACCTGGGGGCTCGACCACCACGCGGCCGACGTGGAGGCGATGGCCGGCACCCTCGGGCTCGAGCACTACGCGGTCCTCGGCCACTCCTACGGGGCGTTCATCGCGCTCCAGCACGCGGTCGACTTCCCGGGGCGGCCGGCCGCGACGATCGTCTCGAGCGGCATCCCCGACGCGCGCTTCCTCGCCCACGTCGAGCAGGAGCTCGCCGCCTTCGAGCCCGTCGAGCTGCGCGAGCAGGTGCGGGGGTCGTGGGCGGCGGAGGCCCACGCGCGCACGCAGGAGGAGGTCGCCGCGTTGGTCTCCGACCAGCTCCCGTTCCACTTCGCCGACCCGCGCGACCCGCGCATCGACGACATGCGCGCGGCCATGGGCGACGCGGTCTACGGGCCCGACGTGCTGCGCGCGGCCGCGACCGAGGACTACGGCGCGATCGCCGTCGAGGACCGCCTCGCCGACGCCGCCCATCCGGTGCTCGTGCTCGCCGGGCGCCACGATCGTACGTGCCCGGTGGCGGCGGCCGAGGCGATGGCGGCCGGCCTGCCAGACGCCGAGCTCGTCGTCTTCGAGCACAGCGGCCACATGACCTACGTCGAGGAGAACGATGCCTACGTCGCCGCGGTGCGCGGCTTCCTCGAGCGCCGCGCGGCCGGCTGAGCCTCAGCCGCCGGCGCGGACCTCGGCGGCCGCGGCCTCGGCCAGCTCGAGCTGGTCGCGGACGAGATCGAGGCCCTGCGCCCAGAACGTCGGGTCCTCGAGGTCGAGGCCGGCGATGGCGGCAAGCTCTTCGGGGCTGCGTGACCCTCCGGTGCCGAGCAGCTCGAGGTAGCGCGGCACGAAGCCCTCGCCCTCCTCCAGGTAGCGGCGATACACGCTGAGCGCCAGCAGCTGGCCGTAGGCGTAGGCGTACACGTAGCCCGGCGTGCCGACGAAGTGCGGCACGTAGGACCACCACATGCGATAGCCCTCGGTGATCTCCACCGCGTCGCCGAGCATGTCGGCCTGCGACTGGTGCCAGAGCTCGCCGAAGCGCTCGACGCTGAGCTCGCCCTCGTCGCGCCGCGCGGTGTGCACGAGCGCCTCGAAGCCGTTCATCGCCGTCTGGCGGAAGACCGTCGCGATCGAGCCCTCGATGTTCTCGGCCAGCAGGGCGAGCCGCGAGCGCGGGGTGTCCGCCGCGTCGAGCAGCCGCCGGAACACGAGCGTCTCGCCGAAGACCGACGCGGTCTCGCTGACCGTCAGCGGAGTGTGCTGCTCCATGGGCCCGCGCGGGATCGCGAGTGCCGCGTGCAGGCCATGGCCGAGCTCATGGGCGAGCACGAGCACGTCGCGCCGGCGGCTCGTGTAGTTGAGCATCACGAAGGGGTGCACGCTCGGCGTGGTGTAGGCGCAGAAGGCGCCCCCGCGCTTGTTCGGGCGCACGGGGGCGTCGATCCAGCGCTCGTCGAAGAAGCGCTGCGCGAGGTCGCCGAGCACGGGCGAGAACTCGTGGAAGGAGGTGAGGACGAGGTCCGTTGCCTCGGGCCACTCGACCGTGGCCTCCTCGTCGGCCACCGAGGCCATGCGGTCGTAGTCGGCCAGCCGGTCGACGCCGAGCAGCTCGGCCTTGAGGCGATACCAGCGCCGCGGCAGGTCGTAGTTGGAGCGCACGGCCTCCAGGAGCGCCTCCACGGACTCGTCGCTGGCCTCGTTGGCGAGGTTGCGGCTGGCCAGCCAGCTCGGGTACGAGCGCAGGCGGTCGTCGACCGCCTTGTCGAGCAGCAGCGTGTTGAAGACATAGGCGCGCGTGCGCAGACCGGGCTCGAGGGCGGCGTTCACCGCCTCGGCCGTCGTGCGGCGCAGCTCGCGGTCGGGCGAGACGAGGCGGCTGAGGGCGACGTCGAGCGGCACGCCCTCGTCGGCATCCGGGAGCTCGACCCGGATCGCGCTCGTCAGCTCGGAGAACAGGCGCGTCCACGCGTCGCGACCGGTGAGCGCCTTCTCGGTCATGAGCCTCTCCTCGGGCTCGGAGAGGAGGTGCGGGCGGTAGCGGCGCAGCGTGCGCAGGTGGTGGCGCGTCGTCTCCAGCCCGTCGGCGGTCAGCAGCTCGTCGACGCGATCGTCGTCGATGGCGGCCCACTCGAGCTCGAAGAAGAGCAGCTTCGTCTCCACCGCCGTGGCGCGCTCCTGCACGCGGGCCAGCAGTGCCCCATTGGCCGGGTCGGCGGTGTCGACCGCGAAGCGCAGCATCGCGTAGGAGCCGGCGCGGCCGAGGCGGTCGACGATCGTCTCGAGCTCGGCCATGGCGGCGGACAGCCCCTCGCCGTCGAGCTCGCCGACACGGCCGGCGTAGGTCTCGGCGAAGCGCGCGGCGCGCTCGTCGGCCTCGTCGAGGAGGCGATCGGCGCCTTCGGGGCCATCGCCGTCAACCAGCGGATCGAGGTCCCAGGCGACCTCCTGCACGTCAATGAGGGTCACCGACCAAGTGTGCCTTAACGAAGGCGACGCGGTCCCGAGCCGCCTGGGGTGCTCTCCGCCACGTCGGCTCCCGAGGGAGCGCCGTGACTTCAGAGCGGCGGGCCTCGCAACCCCTGGGCCTCGCTCTCTGCGGCTCGGTTCCGCGTCTGGATCGAACGTATGCGAGCCGCGTAGCAGGGGTCAAGATGGCCCGGGTGAAAAAGCCGCATCATGCGAGGAAATCTCGTAGGCGAGCAATCTGCGGCGGGTTCGCGGATGCACGTGGCCGGCACCGCGGCGCATCCCCAGCTTCTCCGCCACGCGGATCGAGCGGGCGTTGTCCGGGTCGATGATCGAGATCACCGCCTCGAGCCCCAGCGTCCCGAAGGCGTGGCGCACAGACGCTCGTGCGCCCTCGGTCGCCAGGCCGCGTCCCCATGCCGGACGGGCCAGGCGCCAGCCGACCTCGACCGCGGGCAGGACCGACGGCAGGAACGAGGGCACCGCCAGGCCGACGAAGCCCAGGCACTCGTCGGGGTCCTCGCGCGCGGCGGCGCACCACAGGCCGAACCCGCGCTGCTCCCAGTGGGCCTGGATGGCGTCGAACAGCTCGTCGCTCTGGGCCTGCGTGAAGGGCACGCCGTCGTTGAGGAAGCGCACGACCTCGGGGTCGGCGTTGAGCCGCGCGAAGGGCGCGCGGTCGGACGGGCGCCAGGAGCGCAGCACGAGGCGCTCGGTGGTCGGCATCGGCCGAGAAGGATGGCGAAAACCCCTCGGCGGAGGCCGTGCGAGCGCGCCCGCGGCGCGATTTCCACGGAGGATGCGGCTTCATCGCTCGGGGCCCCTTGACCGCCGCGGGGGGCCATCCTAAGTTCCCCCTCGACGCGGAACCGAGCCGCAGAGAGCGAGGCCCAGGGGTTGCGAGGCCCGCCGCTCTGAAGCCACGGAGACTCCTCACGGAGACGACGTGGCGGAGAGCACCCCAGGTGGCTCGGGACCGCGTCGCTTTTCGTTAAGGCGCTCATCCGCCAGCATGGTTCGCACCACCTCGCCGACCTCGGCGATCGCCTCCCAGGGCCGGTAGACTGGGTGCAGCAGGAAACCCCGGGGACGACAGGCTTCGACGTGGTCGTTTCGCAGGGGTGGTTGCGAGTCGAGGTCCCGGGCGGCCTCGTAAAACACCCGGGAAAACAATAAGTGCGGACTCTCACGAGTACGCGCTCGCCGCTTAGCAACTAGCTAAGTCGTGAGCTGTGGGCCCCCGCCTGCCGGCCGCGGGGATCGCCTGCATCAGAATGCCGGCTCACCCGGGGCGGTCCGCCTCCGCCAAACCGGGGAAAGCTCAAGGAGGCTGGTCCCGGGGAACCCCGCCGGCGAGGCGACTCCGGGACGAGAACAGAGCGCCGGATACGCTCGTAGACGCCACCTCATGCGCGATTGCGGACGCGGGTTCGATTCCCGCCGTCTCCATTTTTTCGCTCTAGCTAGCCGTTTCATCCCGATCCTTCGGGGGGAACGGTTGGCGCCTCGGCCTCGAGCCACTGCGCGTACGCCTCCATCGCCGTCTCAAGGTCCGAGTCATCGCGGTGCCCGTAGATCCCGAGCGTGGTGGACAGGTCCGAATGGCCTAGCGCGTGGGATGCGAAGTCGGAGCTGCCGCGGATCGGGTCAGGTCGCCGGCTGAGCGTCCTCGAGCGCCTTGAATCGCGCCCGCAGGTCCTGGATCGCGGCGGCGCCCTGGTCGGCGCTCGAACGACCGGCGCCCGCGCCGGGGGGGACGCGGGCGCCGGATCATCACTTGGATTCGCGCGGCACCGTAGCCTTGCCCGAGGACGGCCTGCGGGGGTCTGTTGGGGGCGCTGCGGAATTTGCGCAGGATGTCCCGCGCGCCGCCTCGAAACCTGTGCGGCGGCGGCGTGCCGTACGTAGGCGTGCGAGCGGGGCCAGCTGTGTCCACCCCGGCGTAGGGTCGCCGGCCTTGCGCGTTCGGCGTAGGCGAGTCGTCGGCAACCAGAAAAGGAGGGGCCATCCGTGGCCCCCTGGGCCGCCAGAAGAGTGGGGGGCAGTCTCCTGGCCGGCCCCTGTACTCCCCCTCCATGAGCTACCCCCCACGGGTTCAAACGCGCGGCGGCGCGTAGGGTCGGGAGCAGTTCGCCTGCGACATCGTGTCGTGGCGCGTTGCCACCAATGAAGCGCGTTCAACGATGGGACCGCCGCACGACGCGGAGGGGCCAATCTTCGGCCCAGCCCGGGCGACGCGCCGTCTTGGGAGGACTCGGCGCGCCGCCCTGATTCAGCGAGGCCCTGAGGGTGGGGTGTGGGACTCACCGGGCCGGGATGGTCCTACAACGCCTCCCCACCGTTCAGGGTTGGGTAGTAGGCGCCGCAGATGGACCGCAACCGCCGCTCGTGGCGTCGCTGCTACCGCTAGCCGTGCGGGCTACGCGTGAGAGGCCGCGTCCGGCCTCGCCAACGGCAATGCGCCACGACGACGCTTGGCCCAACCTTCGGCGTCGCGTGGCGTTGAACGAGGTAGGGGTGATGCTCAGGGGGAGGGGATCCGAGAGGCGGCCCTAGCTGGGCATCGCACTGTGGAAGGTTCGTATTTGCGGCTCGCCACGGATGGCGGGCCGTTCTGCGTGTGTGGGGGCTACGGGTGCGTAGCGCCGCGCTGGATCTCGGGGGAAGAACTGTGCCGTTGCATGGAACGCGCGATCCGGCGGCGGCTGGCGCCCGATGTGGGCAACGGCCGCCTCTGGGTGGTGAGACGACCGTTGCGCGACGGACGCTATGCGAGCGAGCGGCTCAGGCGCCACGCTCCGGCGCTTCGCCAGTCGGCACTAGCAACGACCGGTGCCCGCCGGGAAGCGGGGCGCTGACCGTCGCTGCATTCCCGCGGCACCCGTGCCCTGCACGACGGTGCGCTGAGAGGGACGCTGCCGCATTTGTGGAGGTTGTCCCTGCGCGCCGCATCGAAACCTGTGCGTGGCGGTGTGCGGTACCTAATGACGATATGCGGGTCGGGTGGCTTCGGTCGGTCTGGGACGACGAGGAGTGGAGCCGGCGTGTGCATCTCCTCTGCGACGCCAAGCTGCCCACCGCCCCCTTCCAGGTCGATGCGGCCCTGCCGCCGACGACCAGCGCCGCACAAGTGCGGCTGGCATGCACGTACGCCGAGTCGAGCACGGACCATCTGCTGCGCTCCGTGGCCGGCAACCTCCGCCGCTACCGCTCCGGAGACCTCGTCGCGGACGTCGACCTGGTTTGGTGGGACGTCGAAGATGACGAGGCCGAACTGCTGCGCGTCTTGCTCGAGGCTGCCGGACCCGCGGGATCACGCGCCGTCCTCGTCGACGCTGCGAGGGTTGGGGGCGTCATGGAAGCCGACAGGGCTGCGTTCCTGGCGGCCGGAATGCCGCGCCCGGCGTGGATGGACGACGACGTGCCATGGGAGGTCGACCAGGTCTTGGACGCCGGCTTCGTGCACCTCCCGGACGGCCGGTTGTCAGCGGCTGACCCCTACTGGGCCTTCGAGGGCGTGCCCTTCGTGGCTCATGTGCCACCGGGCCGCTACCCGGTTCGGCTGACGACCGCTATTCATCCGTTGTACGGGCGGGCATGCGCGGTCGCGGAACTCGTCATGGATTCCGGGACGCCGATCAACCAGTGGGAGCGTCTGGGACCACGCCGCGATGGCCGGGAGTTCGGCTACCGCGTCGAGGTCGGCGTAGGCAGCTTCGGTGCTGCCGACGCGCTGTCCGACGCACCCTTCCACGAGCTCGCGCCCGCGGACTTCCCGGGGCGCCGTGCTTCGTACGCGCAAGTCGACGCCGAGGACCTGGGCAGCATCGTGATGTTCCATGTGCTGCCGCAGCATCAGCTATGCCGGACTTGGGCGGGGCGCGCGGCGGACGGCGGACTCGTGCGTGTCGTGAGCGACCTCGGGATCCTGCACGTCGATCCGGAGACGAACCCGGACGATCCGCTGCGCCATGGGGGACCCCCGGCCGAGCCGAGCTACCAGCGCGTCGTGAGCAAGCCGGAACGCGAGGCCGGCGTCGGCTCCGGGGAGAGGTATAAGGCCGTTGACGGTGCACCAGGCGACATCGTCACCGTCCTGGAGGTGATGCTCCCGGAGCACTCTTGGCTCAGGACGCCGTCCGTTTGGTACCGGTGGGATGGCAGCCGCGCCGGCGACATCCTTCCCGTCGAAGAGTTCCGCCGGCAGTTCGAGCGCGCATGCGCGCAAGCCGTACAGTCCGCCGGTGAGCGCCCGTGCAACCGCGGCCCGAGAGGCGGGTTCAGCCCAGGCGCCACGGTTTCCGAAACTGTTTCCCCGGATCCCGACCGAAGCGCGGGCGCCGAGCCGCTCCGATCATCGCCTAGGCATGCTCGGCACCGGTGTGGGGGGCGCCAGCCGAACTCACGCGCGGTCACCGCAATCACGCCGAGTCGGAGCGCGAGGTTCGCCACTCGTGCACAGCCGGCGGTGACCCGGGCCCGGTCGGACGTCTAGAGGCGGCCAGACAGCGCGCAGCGGAGCATGAGCATGTCCCATGAGACCGGCATGAGGGCCTGACATGGAATGGGCGCTCGCCCTCGTGGCGCTCGCGCTGCTCGGCGTCGCCGCGGTCTCGCGGCGGCTGTCGGGCACGCCGATCACGCCGGCGATGCTGTTCGTCGCCTTCGGGCTGCTGGTCGGGCCCGAAGGTGCTCGACGGGATCGACCTCGTCGAGCACGGGCGCGACCGTGCGGGCCCTGGCGGAGGCGACGCTCGCGCTCGTGCTGTTCTGCCGACGCCTCGCGCATCGACCTCGGCGCGCTGCGCCGCACGGTCGACGTGCCGGTGCGGCTGCTCGGCATCGGCCTGCCGCTCACGATCGCGCTGGGCGCCGTGGCGGCGGCCGCGATCTTCGGCGAGCTGAGCGTCGAGGAGGCCGTGATCCTCGCGGTCGTGCTGGCGCCGACCGACGCCGCGCTCGGGCAGGCGGTCGTCACCGAGCCGCGCGTGCCGCAGCGCATCCGCCAGGGGCTCAACGTCGAGAGCGGGCTCAACGACGGCATCTGCGTGCCGCTGCTGTTCGCGGCCGTCGCGATCGCCGACGTCGAGTCGGAGATCTCCGGCGGCCGCAGCCCCGGCACGCTGCTGCTCGAGGAGATCGGCTACGGCGTGCTGGGCGGGGTGGTCGCCGGCCTGCTGATCGCCGCGATCGTCACGCAGGCGGGCCGGCGGAACCTGATCGCGCCCGCGTGGCGGCAGGTGATCCCCGCCGCCGGCGCCGCGCTCGCCTACGGGATCGCGAGCGCGCTCGACGGATCCGGCTTCATCGCGGCGTTCGTCGGCGGGCATGGTGTTCCGCCTCGCGCTCCGGCGCGACCCCGAGGAGCTCAACCGGCTCACCGAGGAGGTCGGCTCGCGTGCTCAACGGCGTCACGTTCGTGCTCTTCGGCGCCGTCCTGCTCGGCCCCGCGCTCACCGAGCTGAGCTGGCAACTCGCGCTCTACGCGGTCCTCAGCCTCACCCTCGTGCGGATGCTCCCGGTCGCGATCGCGATGTGGGGCTCGCGCGCCCGCCGTCCGACGCTCGGCTTCCTCGGCTGGTTCGGCCCCCGCGGCCTGGCGTCGATCGTCTTCGCGGTGATCGTCGTCGAGGAGTCCCAGCTGCCGCACGAGCACCTGATCGTGCTCGCGATCTACCTCACCGTCGGACTCTCCGTCCTCGCCCACGGCCTCACCGCCGCGCCGCTCGCCGACCGCTACGCCCGCTGGTACGAGCAGCCACCCGCGCGAGAAGGCGCCGCCGATGGAGAGCGCCCCGGCCGAGGTGACGCGACCGCGCGGACCGGCTGGTCACCGCACGTCGGTGACGAGCGACCCTGACCGCACACGCCGGCGTCCGGCGCGGGTGATCGCCCGGGCTGCCGATCGCTCGAGCCCATGATGCAACCTCGCGGCCGCGCAAACGAGAAAGGAAGTCGAGTCAGATGGGACAGGGAATCAGCGAGATCCTGACGTTCGCGGTCGGCGTGGCGATCAGCCCCGTGCCGATCATCGCCGTCACGCTGATGCTGTTCTCGCAGCGCGCGCGCGTGAACGGACCGGCGTTCCTGCTCGGCTGGGTGGTCGCGCTCGCCGTCGTCAGCGGCGTCGTCTACGCCCTCGCCGACCAGGCCGACGCCGCCACCGACAGCACCACCTCCGACACCATCGCGTGGGGCAAGATCGTCTTCGGCGTGCTCTTCCTGCTGCTCGCCGCCCGCAACTGGCGACACCGCCCGGCACCCGGCGCCCAGCCCGAGATGCCGAAATGGATGGCCGGCATCGACGCCCTCAAGCCCGGCAAGGCGCTCGGCCTCGGCGCTCCTGCTGGCCGGCGTGAATCCGAAGAACCTGATGCTCGCCGCCGCGGCCGGCGCCGGGCTCGCCCAACTCGGGCTCTCGACCGGCGACGCCGTCGGCTCGCTGATCGTCTTCGTCGTCGTCGGCAGCCTCACGATCGCCGGGCCGGTCGTCTACTACCTGCTCGGCGGCGACGCAGCGCCAAGGCGCGAGCTGGACGAGATGAAGGACTGGCTCGCGCGTGCACAACGACGCCGTCATGGCGGTGCTGTTCCTCGTCTTCGGCGTCAACCTCATCGCCAAGGGCCTGCCACCGCTGACGTAGCCCCTTGCGGCACCTAGCGGGCGACTTCGAGGAGGTGGTCAAGCGCTTCAGCGAGCCGGGTACGATGGCCCAATCGTCCCGCCGGTGGGTGGCCAGCGCGGTGGCGATCGCAGTGGCCATGGCCGTGCGGCTGGCGTTGGGCGCGGTACGCGTGGCGCTGTGGCCGGTCACAGAGGCCGTCGCGGCGGCTGAGGTTGTGGAGCGCCGCGGGCGGCCGGCGGCGACCTCGTCGGCCGCGCTGCGCTGGCCGTCGTCGATGCCATGGTCGCCTCCCCGTACGGAGCGGGCCGTTTACCCGTGTTGGAGAGCCCGCTCGCCGAGCACCACTGCTTTCGAGGCCAAGCGGGAGGGTTCCAGCGGGGCCTCGCGGATCCGCCCTCGGCGAGCACCAGCAGTCGCCGCACGGGCCAGAGCGGAGTGCCGCTTACGCCTGATCTCAGCCGTCGCAGCTCTGCTAGCGCAGAGCGCTGGATTCCATGGAAGCAGAGGATTTTCGTCGCCTCTGTAACCCACCGTCTCCACTTTTCGCTCTGCTAGCCGTTTCATCCCGATCCTTCGGGGGAACGGTTGGCGCCTTGTCCTCGAGCCACTGTCTCAAGGTCCGCGGCGTAGCGAAGGTGTGCCGAGCCTGATGCATGTTCAGCCCGCTCGTCACGCCGGCCCGACTCCAGGGGGGGCGGCAGGGTCGCCGGCCTTGCTGTTCGGCCCAGCCTGGCGACGCGCCGTCTTGGGAGGACTCGGCGCGCCGCCCTGATTCAGCGAGGCCCTGAGGGTGGGACGTGGACTCGCCGGGCCGGGATGGCTCTACAACGCCTCCGCACCGTTCAGGGTTGGGTCGTAGATGCCGCAGATGGACCGCGACCACCGCTCGTGGCGTCGTTGCTACCGCTAGCCGCGTGGGCTGGCGGGCTCGGGGACTCGTCCGCCGGTTAGCCGTGTCCGGCGCGCTCGTGGCGAGCGCTGCCGCCAAGGTGCGCGAGTCACTACGGGCTACCACTCGCCGGCGTTAGCCCAGCTCAACGCGCGTACCCCCGCTCGGCGCACCGCGCCGCCTCGGCCTGCCGCTGCCGGGCTTCGTCCGAGGCGGCACTGCGCCCCCATACGGGCGAGGCTCCCGTAGCTGCTGCTTCGCGGGAGAGCAGCGGTCTCGAGCTGTGCTCCCTCGGCATCTGGCGCGCACGGAGGGTCGCTGGCGGAGTACGCTCGACCATGCGCGCGTAGGGCGGCGTTGGCTAGAGGGGGCTCATGAGATCGAGGGGCGTTGTTTGGGTCTAGCGGTCATGCTGGCCGTCTCGATCGGCGCAGGTTCGGCGTATGCCCAGGCGCCGGTTGTGCCGACGACGACAGGCGCGGAACAGCAAGGCGACGAGTCGAATGGCGAGCCGCAGGGCGGCGAGGGCAAGCCCAAGGCCGAGGCGCCCAAGGCCGAGGCGCCCAAGGCCGAGGCGCCCAAGGCCGAGGCGCCCAAGGCCGAGGCGCCCAAGGTCGAGGCGCCCAAGCTCGAGAAGCCGGGCAAGCCCAAGGAGGACAAGGCCAAGGAGGAGAAGCCCAAGCCGGCCCCGCCGAAGCCGCAGCCGGAGACGCCGAAGCAGGTCACGCCGAAGCAGGTCAAGCCGAAGCCGGTCAAGACGAAGGCGACCCCCGAGCCCAAGTCGGCCCAGCCGAAGAACGTCCAGGCCGTTGCGCCGAGCGCCCAGCCGAGCGAGGCAGGCCCGGAGCCACGGGTCGCCGCCGCGAAAAGCGTTTCGCGGAGCCCCCAGGCCGCCTCGCGCGTCGCAGCTCCGAGGGTCACGCACGCCGCCACCAAGGGGCGCGCCGCACCAAAGAAGAGCCCGAAGGCGACCAGCCGTCCGGCTGCTGCCGCCGGCCCCGCACGACGGTCAGGGACGGAGTCGACCGGGAGCGGTCGCGATCGAACCGGCGCCCCCTCCGGTAACAGCCATCCCGTCGCTGCTACGGCGATACTCGCGTCCCGTGTGGCGTCCGACGCTGTGGCGGCGCCAAGCGTCTCACTCGATCGTCAGCAGCCCCGCGTCCTCATCCTCGACGCCCGCCGCCAGTCCAGCAACGCCACGCTGCTGCTCGCCTTCGCCCTCACGGCCGGCGTGGCCTTCCTGTTGGGCCGCCAGGCTCGGCGCCGGCCGGCCACCGTGTCCCGGGGCTCACGCCGATTCCCGCGCTCGACGCGATGACACGACGAGTGTCGCCTCGCCT
>CAWFMR010000006.1:0-128403 GCA_963816845.1 uncultured Actinomycetes bacterium
CCGCCGGCGACCGGGTCGACCGCGATCGGAGGGCTCGCGCTCTGGATCACGAGCAGCCGCTGGCCGTGGAGCAGCAGATCTCCGCCCGAGCGCCCGAGCTTCAGCGACCCCGCGAGCCGCGGCGCGCCCGGGCCCGTCGCGGCGACGGCGTAGAGCGTGTCGCCCACGACGGTGAAGATCGTCGTCCCATCCGTCTTGACCAGGTCGGGCTCGTCGACGCCCTCCTCCTGCACGTTGGTGGTCGAGTAGGTCGGCGCCGCCTCCTTGCCGACCGCGGTGGGGGCGTTCGCGTCGGTCGGGGCGCGCCCCGGGATCGCCGGCTCGGCGAGCGGCGTCACGCCGCCGGCCGGAGCGCCGTGCGTCCGGGCGAAGTGGGCCTTCGCGTATCCGACGAGCGCGGGGCACGACGAGAAGGCCCGCAGCCGCGACGGGCCGCGCTTGGCGAGGGCGGCCGCCGGCAGCGCGGCGCCGCATGCCAGCGCGAGCGCCATGGCCACGGCCAGAGTCCTCCTCACCGCCGGGAGGCACTGTGGAAGGCGATGGCCAAGGGCAAGAAACGCAAGGTGGCGCCGGGCGACGTGGCCACCAACCGCTACGCGAGCTATCGCTACGAGCTGACCGACCGGCTCGAGTGCGGCGTCGTGCTCGCGGGCACCGAGGTCAAGTCGCTGCGCAGCGGCACGGCGCAGATCAAGGACGGCTACGCGCAGGTGCGCGACGGCGAGCTGTGGCTGCACAACGTGCACATCCCGCCCTACGGGCCGGCCAGCCGCGAGAACCACGACCCCGATCGCCCGCGCAAGCTCCTGGCGCACAAGCGCGAGATCGAGCGCATGGTCGCCAAGACCGGGGAGCGCGGGCTGACCCTCGTGCCGACGCGCATCTACTTCTCGGGGGCGCGCGCCAAGGTCGAGATCGCGCTCGGCCGCGGCAAGGACCGCTTCGACAAGCGCGAGTCGATGAAGACGCGCGACCAGCAGCGCGACATCGACCGCGCGATCAGCGAGCGCTACTGACGCCTGCGCGTCAGGTCCAGGAACTCCTGACGGGTGCGCGGGTCGTCGCGCACCGTGCCGCGCAGGGCCGAGGTCACCGTCCGCGCACCGGGCTTCTGCACGCCGCGCAGCGTCATGCACAGATGCTCGGCCTCGAGCACGACGCCGAGCCCCTTGGCGCGCAGGTGCGTGTCCAGCCAGCCGGCGATCTGCTCGGTCAGGCGCTCCTGGACCTGCAGGTCGCGCGCGAAGAGGTCCACGACGCGGGCGAGCTTGGACAGGCCGATGATCCGCTCGCCCGGCAGGTAGCCGACGTGCGCGACGCCACGGAAGGGGAGCAGGTGGTGCATGCACAGCGCGTGGAAGGGGATGTCGCACGCGACCACGAGCTCGTCGTAGCCCTCGTCGTTGGGGAACGTCGTCGGGGCGAACTCGCGTGGGGTCAGCAGCTCGGCGTAGACCTCGACCATGCGCCGCGGCGTCTCGCGCAGGCCCTCGTCGTCGAGGTCGGCCCCGAGCGCGAGCAGGAGCTCGTGGGCGGCGCGCGTGGCCGCGTCGACGTCGATGCGCCGGCCGGGCGTGGCGCCGAGAAGGTGCAGCGCTGGTTCGCTCATCGACGCGTTGGTGTCGGCGCCGGCACGCGTCTTACGACGTAAGAGCCGATCGCGCGCCGTCGCCAAGGAGGAGATGGAAGCTGCCGCCCACCACCGCCGCGAGCACGTCGAGCCGCTCCCAGTGCACCGCGCGCGGCGCAGGCGCGATAGCGTCGCGCCGGCCATCGGCGCCCGCTCCGTGACCCAGCTGCCTTCGGACCCCGACTCGCGCGAGTGGCTCGCGACGCTGCGCTCGAGCGACGCGCGCACCCACGCCGAGGCCGTCGGGCGCCTGCACGAGCTGCTGCTGCGCGCGGCGCGCTTCGAGGTCCGCCGCCGCTCCGGGGCGGCGCACCACGTCGGGCGCGAGCAGCTCGACGACGTGGCCCACCAGAGCGCCCATGACGCGCTCGTCGCGGTACTGGCCAAGCTCGACGACTTTCGCGGCGAGAGCCGCTTCACCACGTGGGCCTACAAGTTCGCGCTGCTCGAGGCGGGCGTGAAGATGCGCCGGCGCGCGTGGAACGACCGCGAGGTGACGCTCGAGCCCGCCGGCTGGCCCGCCTTCGCCGATCCCCGCGCCTCACCGCACCACGACGCCCAGATGGCCGAGCTGCTGGCCGCCGTCGGCGAGGCCATCGCCGAGGACCTCACGCCTCACCAGCGCGAGGTCCTCGTCGCCGTCACGCTCGACGACGTGCCGATCGACGTCCTTGCCGAGCGCCTGCAGACCACGCGCGGCGCGCTGTACAAGACACTGCACGACGCGCGCCGTCGGCTGCGCGCGTGCCTGGCCGAGCGCGGCCTCGATCCCGACCTCCACGACCGCGGAACTTCGTCATGAGCAGTCCCGAGCACAACGAGCTGCAGCGCCTGCGCCGCGTCCTGGGCCCCGCCGGACCCGAGCTGACCTGCGAGCAGTGCTTCGAGCAGCTCGATCGCCACGTCGAGCTGACGCTCGCCGGTGCGGACGCGGACGCCGCGGTGCCCGGCATGCGCGCGCACCTGGAGGGCTGCCCGGCGTGCAAGGAGGACCACGAGAGCCTCCTCGCGCTGGTGGCGGCCGACGCCGGCGACGACGCCAGCGCGTAAGACCGCGCCGGGCGGCGCCGCCAAGTTGGCGTAACCGTCACAAGGAGGAGACGCAATGTCCGCCACCACCGTCGGCGCGCAGACCGCGCCCGCCCGCAGTGCCTCGACCCGGCTGCGCACCGATCCCGCCTTCCAGGCCTTCACGCTGCTGCGCGTCGGCTTCACCGTCGCCCCGATCCTCTTCGGCCTCGACAAGTTCACCAACGTCATGGTCGACTGGAACGTCTACCTGGCGCCGTGGATCAACGACATCCTGCCCGGCAGCGCCAGCGACGCGATGCATGTCATCGGCGTCGTCGAGATCGTCGCCGGCCTGTGCGTCGCCCTGCGCCCGCGCTACGGCGCCCTGCTCGTCGCCGCCTGGCTCGGCGGCATCATCTTCAACCTGCTCACCTACTCGGGCTACTACGACATCGCCCTGCGCGACTTCGGCCTCATGCTCGGGGCGCTGACGCTGGCGCGGCTGGCTACGGTGTACGACCGCTGAAGGCGAAGGGCCCGGCGAGGGCGAGCTCGCACGGCGGGCTGGTCCCCTCGATGTGGTTCGTGCAGGTGCCGTCGTGGGTGCTCGGCGTGCGGACCTCGATCGCGTGATCGTCGTCGAGCGCGGCGAACCCGGCGAGGAGGTCGGGATGCGCGACCAGCTCGAGGCGGCGGTCCGTCAGTCCGTAGCGATAGATCAGCGCGTTGCGGTTCTGGCACCCGCCCGGGTCGCCGGGGCAGATGCGCGCGAAGAGCAGGTGCGTGGACGTCAGCGACGTGCCGAGCAGCGTGGCGCCGCTGAGCCCGCAGATCGTGCTCGTCAGGCGGCGGCTGGTGCGATGCGCGACGTCGACGAGGCGCATCTGGCCCTCGCCGCAGATGCCCACGGAGTCCAGGCCGAAGTGCACGTTCTCGGCCAGCGTCGAGCCGCGCAGCTCGAGCTCGCGGAGCGTGCCGTCGTCGATGGCGCGACAGTGGGTGATCTCGTCGCACTCGCGGGCGGGCACGCCGGGCAGCCGCACGGACCTCACGCGTGGGCCGGCGTCGAGCGGGCGGATGTACACGCGCTCGGACCCGGTGGCGTACCGGCGGGCGAAGGCGAGGCGGCTGCCCCAGACGGTCGGCGCGCTCTCCCAGCCGTTGGTCGCCGCCGAGCCGGTGATCGGTGTCTCGGCCGCGCCGGCCGGCGAGGTGCGCGCGAGGTGGCAGCGACCCGGGGCCTGGCAACGCGCGAAGACGATCGTCGCCGCGCCGCCGGGGCCCGGGCCGATGTCGGCATCGAAGGGCTGGCTGGCCGGGGCGATGCCCGCCAGCGGCTGGGGCGCATGCGTCCCGGTCTGCGTCGCCAGCTGGTAGGTGCCGGTCGCAGGGTCGAGCACGCTGAGGAGCGCGATGCCCGCCCACGCACGGATGGGCGTCGGCGCCGCCAGCGCTCCGATCGACGTGTCGGCCATGGCGGCGCCCGGCGCGAGCAGGGCGGCGGCGACAGCGGTGGTCAGGAGCGCGGAGCGAGGTCCCACAGCCTGACAACGGCGCTTGTGGCGAGGAGGTTGCGCGTTTACACCGTCGGGCAGACCGCGACGTCCCTCGGTGGCGACACGGGCGGCGACGTGCTGCCGTGGGGCGCCGCGTTCCTCGTCATGCTCGCCTGGACCGCGGTGTTCCTGCTCGCCGCCTCGCTGGTGGACGGCCGCCGCGACGTCGCCTGAGCGCGTGCGCGTCAGCCGCCCTCTACGAGCGCGCGGGGTTCCGCGAGGTCAGGCGCTACGAGCACGCCACGAACGGCGCTGTCGACGAGTTCGTCTGATGACCCGCGCCGGACTTGAACCCACCTGAGGCCGGCGCCTCGCTCAGCCGACGATCACGTTGTGCACCGGCATCACCGCCGGAGGGCCGGGATCGACTCCCAGCTCGGTCAGGATCGGCATGAGCGTCTCACCGAAGGCGTCGAAGGCCTCCTGCGACTCCCAGACGTCGAAGACAGCGATCTTGCCGTCCACGTTGAGCGCGACGTGATAGGAGCGCCCCTGCGGCGCCTGCGCACCGGCGGCCTCGAGCCGGCCGATCGCCTCGTCGTATTTGTCCGCGGGGAAATCCCCTTGGCCGAAGTAGATGCCAATCGCCATGCGGTCCTGCCTCTCCGCGCGCGTGGCGCGGTTGATGTCCCAGACACCGGCGGCGCGACCTTACAGCGGTCTGGGGCGGCGCGAGTGAATCTCTTGGGCGATCGCGGCGTGGCCCGGCCACATGCGCCCTCAGCTGATCCGTTCCTCCAGGCACACGAGCACGGTGTCGCCGGCCCCCTTGCCGATGGCCTTGCGTACAGCGGCCTTGACCGGGAGCTTGTGCGTTCCGTCTCCGAGGGCCATGAAGGCGCTCTCGAACGGCTCTCCGTCGATGGTGCCGCGGACCTTCACGAGGCCCTTCGTGCCGAAGAACTCCGCGGAGCCGTCCATGACCACATAGGTCCACGCTCCCTTGTTCTGGCCCTTCTGAAGACGGGCGGAGAACTCGCTCAACATCTCGGCAGGCTCCTGGGGATCGCTGATCGGGTGCGCATGCTTAGTTGAAGACCTGCGCGACCGCAAGAAGTCATCGCCCGGGGTCGCACCCCTGTGATGCCTAGGTTGCCTATGCCTAGACAATCTATGTATCATCGCTCGCATGTCCGCCGACCTGCTGCGAGGACATCTGGACCGGCTCCTGCTCGCGGTGCTCGCCGATGCGCCCGGGCACGGCTATGAGCTCAGCCAGCGGCTGACCGAGCGCAGCGGCGGAGAGCTCGGCGTCCACGAGGGCTCGCTGTACCCCGCGCTGCATCGGCTGGAGCGGGCAGGGCACGTCGAGAGCTCGTGGAGCACCGGCGACGGACGGCGCCGGCGGATCTACAGGCTCACGCCCGGCGGCCGGCGCGCGGTGAGGGAATCGCGCCGGGAGTGGCAAGCGTTCTCCACCGCGGTCGACCGGGTGCTCGGGGGACCCGCGTGAGGACGATCGACGAGTACCTGGCCGAGCTGGGCGGTGCGCTGCACGTGCGCGGCGCCGTACGCCGGCGCTTCCTGCGGGAGTGCCGCGATCACCTCGCTGACGCCGCGGCCGAGCGCGGGGAGCACGAGGCTGTGCGCGCCTTCGGGCCTGCGTCGGAGATCGCGGCGGCCTTCGATGCCGAGGTCGCCGCCCGGCGTGGTGTGCGGTCGACGTTCGCCACCGCGGCGGCGGTGCTCGCGACGGGCGGCTCGACGCTCGCGCTCATCCACGCCGCGTCGGCGAACGCGACCGCACCCGCGTGGTGGGCGATCGCCTTCTTCCTCGCCGCCCAGGTGGCGGCCGTGGCCACCGGACTGGCGCTGGTGCAGGCGCTCGTCCTGCGACGCTCGACGATGCGCCCCACGGAGGTCGTGCTGCTCGCCCGCCGCAACGGCTGCGCGATCGTGGCGGCCGGAGTGACGATGTTCTCCGCCGCCGCCGCGGTACCCGGCCGCGGATCCGCCGTGTTGCTCCTCACCGGTCCCGTGCTCGCGTGTATCGCGTCGGTCGCCGTGCTCCACGCGCGGTCACTGGCCCGCAAGCTGGATGGGGCGGCCGCGCTCGCCGTCCGCCCGCCGCTCGAGGACCTGAGGCGGCTCATCCGCCTTCCGGTCCCGTCCGTCGACGCCCGCCGCCTGCTCCTGGTCACCACCTGCGTCGCCGCCGCCGCGGCCTTCCTTCGCGACCGCATCGAGCACGGCACGGTCTCAGAGGCCTGCGCGATCGCCGGCATCGAGGGCATGGCCGTCGTCGTGTGCTTCTTCGTGCTTGGCCCGGCGCTGGGCTTGTGGCGCCGCTGAATCTTGCAGGCGCCGAAGCGGTGGGCGTAGGGTCGGCCGATGTCCACCGCGGCGTCCTCTCTCGACCTCGACACGTTCTGCGCGCGCTACCTGGCGTCATGGAACGAGCACGACCCTGGCGCCATGGGCGGCCTGATCACCGAGGACATCGTGTGGGAGGACCCGTCGCTGCCCGGTCCGGCGCGCGGGGTCGCCGCTGTGCAGGAGTTCATGCGCGGCAGCTGGGTCGCCTTTCCCGATCTGCGCTTCGACGAGACCGACTCCCCGCACCGCACGGCGCAGGGCGATCAGGTCGCCTGGCGATGGCGGATGCGCGGCACGATGAGCGGGCCGTTGGAGCCGCCGGGGTTCGCGGCGACGGGTCGTTCGATGGAGGTCGAGGGCGTCGACCTGTGGACGATGCGCGAGGGACGCATCGCGCGCTACCGGGCCTTCTACGACCTCAACGACCTGGCGCGCCAGCTCGCCATCGCGCCCCCGCCCGGCAGTCGCGCGGAGCGGGCGATGGTCCGCCTGCAGCGCCTGCAGGCGCGGATGCTCAGCCGGCGCGGATGACCGAACCGGACTTCGACGCGGTCGTCGTCGGCGCGAGCGTCGCCGGCTGCACCGCGGCGCGCCTGTTCGCGCAGCGCGGCGCGCGCGTGGCGCTCGTGGAGCGCCGGCCTGACCTCGACGCGTACAAGACCGTCTGCACGCACTACATCCAGCCCAGCGCGACGCCGACGATCGAGAAGCTGGGGCTGGCGGCGCTCATCGAGGAGCACGGCGCCGTGCGCAACTCGATCGATTTGTGGACGCCCTACGGCGGCTGGATCCGCCATCGCGGCGACGCGCCGTACGGCTACAACGTCACGCGCCAGGTCCTCGATCCGCTCCTGCGCCGCATGACCGCCGCGACGCCGGGCGTCGAGCTGCTGTCTGGCCACACGGCGACCGAGCTGCTGGGCGGCGGCGACGGCCACGGCGGTCCCGGAGTCGTCGTCGAGGATCGCCACCGGGCGCGCCGAGCCCTGCGTGGGCGGCTCGTCGTCGCCGCCGACGGCCGCGAGACCCACGTCGCGCGGATGGCCGGGGTCAGGGGCCGCGTGCGGCCCCACAACCGCTTCTTCTACTGGGCCTACTGGCGCGGCGTGCAGCCGGCCGGCGACCGCTCGCGGATGTGGTTCATGGAGCCCGACTGCGCCTACACCTTCCCCAACGAGAACGGCCTGTGCCTCATCCTCGCCGCGCCGCACCGCGGCCGCCTGCCCGAGTTCCGCGAGGACCTCGAGGGCGCGTACATGAGCTACATCGCCGCGCTCCCGGACGCCCCGGACCTCAGCCGCGCCACGCGCGAGTCCAAGCTGCTGGGCAAGCTCGACCTGCCCAACATCAGCCGGCCGGCCGCGCGGCCGGGCCTGGCCTTCGTCGGCGACGCCGCGCTCGCCTCCGATCCGCTGTGGGGCGTCGGCTGCGGGTGGGCGTTCCAGAGCGCGGACTGGCTCGTGCAGGAGACGGCCGACGCGCTCGTCGGCGGCGGGGACCTCGACGCGGCACTCGACAGCTACCGCAAGGTCCATCGCCGCCGGCTCGGCCCGCACCACTTCCTCATCTCCGACATCGCCAGCGCGCGTCCCGCCAACCCGGTCGAGCGCGCCATGTACCGCAGCGCGGTGAGCGACGACGACGTCTGGCGCACGTTCGAGGGCATCGGATCACGCCGCCGCTCGCCGGCGACGCTGTTCGCGCCGGCCACCCTGGCGCGCATGGCCCGCGCAGGCTAGCCCGGGATCGAGCGCTGCAGGTGGGTGGCGTCCATGCCCACCACGAGCACCGCGATGAGCGCGAGGTACACCAGCCCGACCAGTGCGCGGTCGCGCCCGCGCACGTCGTAGTAGGCGCGCGCCTCGTCGCCGCCCCGGCGCCGGCGCGTCCAGCGCCCGTAGACGTCGAAGGCGCCCACGACGGCGATGATGAGGATGATCGGGTTGGGGAACACGAGCGCGAGGACGACGATCGCCCCGAGGCCGACGAACCACATCCACGGCGCCAGGGCGGCCATCGCGCGGCCGCCGTCGAGCGGGGTCACGGGCAGCAGGTTGAAGAGGTTCAGGAAGAAGCCGGTGAAGGCCAGCGCGCGCCACAGGTCGCTGCCCGTCGCGGCGGCGATCGGCAGGCACGCGGCCGCGCCGATGGTGCCGAGGATCGGGCCGGCCAGGCCGACGCGCGCCTCGGCGAGCGCGTTGCCGCCCAGCGACTTCGCCCACACGAGCGCGCCCATGAAGGGGATGAAGACCGGTGCGCTCGCCTCGACGCCCTCGCGGCGCAGCGCGATGACGTGGCCCATCTCGTGGATGAAGAGCAGCACGACGAACCCGATGGCGAACCTCCAGCCCCAGATCAGGGCGTAGGCGGCCACCGAGACGATCATCGAGCCCGAGGTGGTGAGCACCTTGAGCTTGGGCAGCAGGAGCAGGAGCGTCTTGAGCTTGGCTCCGATGAGGACCAGCGTCGCGAGCAGGCCGCTGCCGGCGCGCCGCCACCACGGACGGCGCGGCTCGCCGAACGGCGTCGGCCGCTGGGCCGGCGGATCGGGCGCGGCCGGGGGCAGCCAGCCGCCCGGAACCTGCTGGGTGTGCTGCTCGCTCATCCACACCGAGGATAGGGTGCGCCGATGCTCATCGACGTCGGTGACACGCGCCTGCACGTGACCGAGCGCGGCGCGGGCGAGTTGGCGCTCTTCGTCCTGCACGGCGGCCCCGGGCTCGACCACACGATGTTCGGCTCCTACCTCGACGCCCTCGGCGATCGCTGCCGCCTGCTGCTGGTCGACGAGCGCGGCACCGGGCGCTCGGAGCCCTCGGCGCCCGAGACCTGGGGGCTCGACCACCACGCGGCCGACGTGGAGGCGATGGCCGGCACCCTCGGGCTCGAGCGCTACGCGGTCCTGGGCCACTCCTACGGGGCGTTCATCGCGCTGCAGCACGCGGTCGACTTCCCGGGGCGGCCGGCCGCGACGATCGTCTCGAGCGGCATCCCCGACGCGCGCTTCCTCGCCCACGTCGAGCAGGAGCTCGCCGCCTTCGAGCCCCTCGAGCTGCGCGAGCAGGTGCGGGGATCGTGGGCGGCGGAGGCCCACGCGCGCACGCAGGAGGAGGTCGCCGCGCTGCTCTCCGACCAGCTCCCGTTCCACTTCGCCGACCCGCGCGACCCGCGCATCGACGACATGCGCGCGGCCATGGGCGACGCGGTCTACGGGCCCGACGTGCTGCGCGCGGCCGCGACCGAGGACTACGGCGCGATCGCGGTCGAGGACCGCCTCGCCGACGTCGCCCATCCGGTGCTCGTGCTCGCCGGGCGCCACGATCGCACATGCCCGGTGGCGGCGGCCGAGGCGATGGCGGCCGGCCTGCCCGACGCGGAGCTCGTCGTCTTCGAGCACAGCGGCCACATGACCTACGTCGAGGAGAACGACGCCTACGTCGCCGCGGTGCGCGGCTTCCTCGAGCGCCGCGCGGCCGGCTGAGCCTCAGCCGCCGGCGCGGACCTCGGCGGCCGCGGCCTCGGCCAGCTCGAGCTGGTCGCGGACGAGATCGAGGCCCTGCGCCCAGAACGTCGGGTCCTCGAGGTCGAGGCCGGCGATGGCGGCGAGCTCTTCGGGGCTGCGTGACCCTCCGGTGCCGAGCAGCTCGAGGTAGCGCGGCACGAAGCCCTCGCCCTCCTCCAGGTAGCGGCGATACACGCTGAGCGCCAGCAGCTGGCCGTAGGCGTAGGCGTACACGTAGCCCGGCGTGCCGACGAAGTGCGGCACGTAGGACCACCACATGCGATAGCCCTCGGTGATCTCCACCGCGTCGCCGAGCATGTCGGCCTGCGACTGGTGCCAGAGCTCGCCGAAGCGCTCGACGCTGAGCTCGCCCTCCTCGCGCCGCGCGGTGTGCACGAGCGCCTCGAAGCCGTTCATCGCCGTCTGGCGGAAGACCGTCGCGATCGAGCCCTCGATGTTCTCGGCCAGCAGGGCGAGCCGGGAGCGGGGGGTGTCCGCCGCGTCGAGCAGCCGCCGGAAGACGAGCGTCTCGCCGAAGACCGACGCGGTCTCGCTGACCGTCAGCGGAGTGTGCTGCTCCATGGGCCCGCGCGGGATCGCGAGTGCCGCGTGCAGGCCATGGCCGAGCTCATGGGCGAGCACGAGCACGTCGCGGCGGCGGCTCGTGTAGTTGAGCATCACGAAGGGGTGCACGCTCGGCGTGGTGTAGGCGCAGAAGGCGCCCCCGCGCTTGTTCGGGCGCACGGGGGCGTCGATCCAGCGCTCGTCGAAGAAGCGCTGCGCGAGGTCGCCGAGCACGGGCGAGAACTCGTGGAAGGAGGTGAGGACGAGGTCGGTGGCCTCTGGCCACTCGACCGTCGCCTCCTCGTCGGCGACCGAGGCCATGCGGTCGTAGTCGGCCAGCCGGTCGACGCCGAGCAGCTCGGCCTTGAGGCGATACCAGCGCCGCGGCAGGTCGTAGTTCGAGCGCACGGCCTCCAGGAGCGCCTCCACGGACTCGTCGCTGGCCTCGTTGGCGAGGTTGCGGCTGGCCAGCCAGCTCGGGTACGAGCGCAGGCGGTCGTCGACCGCCTTGTCGAGCAGCAACGTGTTGAAGACATAGGCGCGCGTGCGCAGACCGGGCTCGAGGGCGGCGTTCACGGCCTCGGCCGTCGTGCGGCGCAGCTCGCGGTCGGGCGAGACGAGGCGGCTGAAGGCGACGTCGAGCGGCACGCCCTCGTCGGCGTCGGGGAGCTCGACCCGGATCGCGCTCGTCAGCTCGGAGAACAGGCGCGTCCACGCGTCGCGACCGGTGAGCGCCTTCTCGGTCATGAGCCTCTCCTCGGGCTCGGAGAGGAGGTGGGGGCGATAGCGGCGCAGCGTGCGCAGGTGGTGGCGCGTCGTCTCCAGCCCGTCGGCGATCAGCAGCTCGTCGACGCGATCGTCGTCGAGGGCGGCCCACTCGAGCTCGAAGAAGAGCAGCTTCGTCTCCACCGCCGTGGCGCGCTCCTGCACGCGGGCCAGCAGTGCGCCGTTGGCCGGGTCGGCGGTGTCGACCGCGAAGCGCAGCATCGCGTACGAGCCGGCGCGGCCGAGGCGGTCGACGATCGTCTCGAGCTCGGCCATGGCGGCGGACAGCCCCGCGCCGTCGAGCTCGCCGACACGGCCAGCGTAGGTCTCGGCGAAGCGCGCGGCGCGCTCGTCGGCCTCGTCGAGGAGGCGATCGGCGCCTTCGGGGCCATCGCCGTCAACCAGCGGATCGAGGTCCCAGGCGACCTCCTGCACGTCAATGAGGGTCACCGACCAAGTGTGCCTTAACGAAGGCGACGCGGTCCCGAGCCGCCTGGGGTGCTCTCCGCCACGTCGGCTCCCGAGGGAGCGCCGTGACTTCAGAGCGGCGGGCCTCGCAACCCCTGGGCCTCGCTCTCTGCGGCTCGGTTCCGCGTCTGGATCGAACGTATGCGAGCCCCGTAGCAGGGGTCAAGATGGCCCAGGTGAAAAAGCCGCATCGTGCGAGGAAATCTCGTAGGCGAGCAATCTGCGGCGGGTTCGCGGATGCACGTGGCCGGCACCGCGGCGCATCCCGAGCTTCTCCGCCACGCGGATCGAGCGGGCGTTCTCCGGATCGATGATCGAGATCACCGCCTCGAGCCCGAGCGTCCCGAAGGCGTGGCGCACAGACGCTCGTGCGCCCTCGGTCGCCAGGCCGCGTCCCCACACCGGACGGGCCAGGCGCCAGCCGACCTCGACCGCGGGCAGGACCGACGGCAGGAACGAGGGCACCGCCAGGCCGACGAAGCCAAGGCACTCGTCGGGGTCCTCGCGCGCCGCGGCGCACCACAGGCCGAACCCGCGCTGCTCCCAGTGGGCCTGGATGGCGTCGAACAGCTCGTCGCTCTGGGCCTGGGTGAAGGGCACGCCGTCGTTGAGGAAGCGCACGACCTCGGGGTCGGCGTTGAGCCGCGCGAAGGGCGCGCGGTCGGACGGGCGCCAGGAGCGCAGCACGAGGCGCTCGGTGGTCGGCATCGGTCGGCAAGGATGGCGAAAACCCCTCGGCGGAGGCCGTGCGAGCGCGCCCGCGGCGCGATTTCCACGGAGAATGCGGCTTCATCGCTCGGGGCCTCTTGACCGCCGTGGGGCGCCATCCTAAGTTCCCCCTCGACGCGGAACCGAGCCGCAGAGAGCGAGGCCCAGGGGTTGCGAGGCCCGCCGCTCTGAAGCCACGGAGACTCCTCACGGAGACGAAGTGGCGGAGAGCACCCCAGGTGGCTCGGGACCGCGTCGCTTTTCGTTAAGGCGCTCATCCGCCAGCATGGTTCGCAGCACCTCGCCGACCTCGGCGATCGCCTCCCAGGGCCGGTAGACTGGGTGCAGCAGGACACCCCGGGGACGACAGGCTTCGACGTGGTCGTTTCGCAGGGGTGGTTGCGAGTCGAGGTCCCGGGCGGCCTCGTAAAACACCCGGGAAAACAATAAGTGCGGACTCTCACGAGTACGCGCTCGCCGCTTAGCAACTAGCTAAGTCGTGAGCTGTGGGCCCCCGCCTGCCGGCCGCGGGGATCGCCTGCATCAGAATGCCGGCTCACCCGGGGCGGTCCGCCTCCGCCAAACCGGGGAAAGCTCAAGGAGGCTGGTCCCGGGGAACCCCGCCGGCGAGGCGACTCCGGGACGAGAACAGAGCGCCGGATACGCTCGTAGACGCCACCTCATGCGCGATTGCGGACGCGGGTTCGATTCCCGCCGTCTCCACTTTTTCGCTCTAGCTAGCCGTTTCATCCCGATCCTTCGGGGGGAACGGTTGGCCTGATCCGGGCCGCCGCGAGGCTCGCCGTCCTGCCGGCGGCTGTGGCCCGCCTGGGGGAGCCGCCCGCCCGGCCGTGATGGCGCACGAGAGGGACCGTCGCCGCGGCGCGCTCGCGGGCCAAGCCGTAGTCCTCTCTGATGTGGTGGCGCCCGGCGGTGCCTACGTTGCCGGCATGTCCACGGGCGCTTCGTCCTCCGCGCCGGCCAGCGTGATCATCCTCGGGGGCGGCGTCGCGGCGCTCGAGGCGATGATGGCGCTGCGGGAGCTGGCCGGCGATCGCGTGCGTGTCTCGCTCGTCGCGGCCTCGGAGGACTTCGTCGAGCGGCCGATGTGGGTGGCGGAGCCCTTCGGCCTGGCCACGGTGCGTCGCTATCCGCTGCGCGAGATCGCGGCGGACTTCGGCGCCCGGTTCGTCCACGCGGCAGCCATCGGCGTAGACGCCCGCGAGCCGCGCCTGGTGTTCGCCGACGGTGCCACGCTGGCGGGCTCGACGCTGATCCTGGCGCCCGGCGCCCGGACGCTCGCCCCCTTCCCACAGGCGATCACGTTCGGACTCGGGGGTGCCGGCGAGGCCGTGCGCGAGCTCGTGGGCGACCTCGAGCGCGGCGCGATCCGGCGCGTGGCATTCGTGGCGCCGAGCCTGGCCGGCTGGACGCTGCCGCTGTACGAGCTGGCGCTGCTGACCGCACGCACCGTCGCGGTCGCCGGGATCAAGGACGCCAGCCTTCACCTGATCACGCCCGAGCTCGAACCGGTGGCCGTCTTCGGGGCGGAGCCGAGCGCGATCGTGGCGGAACTCCTGGCCGGCGCGGGGATCGAGTTCCACGGCGGGACCTACGTCGACGTCCACGACGGCGCGGTCGTGCTGCGCCGCAGCGCCCGCTCGCTTCCCGTCGACCGGATCGTGGCGCTGCCGCTCGTGCGCGGCCCGGAGCTTCCGGGCGTGCCGAGGACGCCGCCCCACGACTTCATCCCGGTCGATCAGCACGGCGTGGTGCGCGGCCGGACCGGCGTGTACGCGGCCGGCGACGCGACCGACTTCCCGGTCAAGCAGGGCGGCATCGCTGCCCAGCAGGCCGAAGCAGTCGCCCAGCACGTCGCGGCACGGCACGGCGCGCCGATCGAGCCGGCGCCGTTCGCGCCCGTCCTGCGCGGGATGCTCCTGACCGGCGCCGCGCCGCACTTCGTGCGCTCGCGCGCGGACGCGGGCGACGATGCCGTGCTCGCGTCGTGGGAGCCGCTGTGGTGGCCACCGACGAAGATCGCCGGCCGCCACCTCGCCCCCTATCTCTTCGCGCGCGACGCGGGCGTGCCCGCCCGACCGGAGGTCGGAGCAGTCGACGTCGACGTCCCGCTGGACGCGACCGCGACCGACGCAGGTTGAGCGACGGCTTCGGGGCCTGCCTGGCGCTCGCGCCGATGCGAGGCCACGCCGGCCGTTCCGAGCCGCGCGGGTAGCCGCGGGGGGCTCGGTGCTGCGACGCTAGGACGCGGCCATGGCGGCGAACTCCATGCGCGAATCGGGTACGGACCCTCTTCCCCCGCTCGTCGAGGCCAAGCTCGCGGTGCCGAGCGTGCGTCGTGCCATGGTCGATCGGCCGCGGGTTCGTCGTGCGCTCGACGCCGGCCGCGAGGCGTCGCTGACACTCGTCGCGGCTCCCGCCGGGTATGGCAAGACGACCGCGGTGCGCGACTGGTGCGCGAGCCTCGACGCGGCGCTGGCCTGGGTCGTGCTGGACGCCGGCGACAACGATCCGGCTCTGCTGTGGCGGTACGTCGCGACGGCGGCTGATCGGGTGCGGCCGGGGCTCGGACGTGGTGCGCTGCGACGGCTTGGCGTGGCGGGGAGCCCCGTCGAGGCCGCCGTCGACGAACTCCTCAATGGCGTTGCCGCGCTCGGCACGGAGCTGGTGATCGTGCTCGACGACCTGCACGCGGTGACCAGCCAGGAATGCCTGGCATCGATCGATTACGCCCTTGCGCACCTTCCGCCGAACACGCACGTCGTACTCGTCACACGGGTGGATCGGCCGCTGAGGCTCGCTCGGCTACGTGCCGGCGGTGACCTGGCCGAGGTGCGGGCAGCCGATCTTGCGTTCACCGCTGCCGAGGCGCACGAGCTGCTCGTCGGCCTCGGGCACCTGACGTTGGGCGCGGAGGAGATCGACGTGCTCGTCGAGCGCACCGAGGGCTGGCCCGCCGCCCTCGTTCTCGCCTGGCTGTGGCTGCGGACCGTCAACGATCCGGCGCGGGCCGTGCGCGCCTTCGGCGGCGACAACCGCTTCGTGGCTGATTACCTGAGCAGCGAGGTGCTCGCGGCGCTGGACGAGGACGGCCGCGCGTTCCTCCACGGCGCCGCGGTCCTCGGCGAGTTCACCGCGGAGCTCTGCGACGGCGTGTTGGACCGTACGGATTCCGCGGCTCGGCTCGCCGAGCTCGAGCACACGAACCTCTTCGTCTCGAGACTGGAGCGCGGTGGCTGGTTCCGCATCCACCCGCTGTTCGCCGAATACGCGAGGGCGCAGCTCGCCGCGCTCGAGCCGGGCGCGCCGATCCGGATTCATCGACGAGCCGCCGAATCGCTCAGAGCGCGAGGGTTGCCCGTCGAAGCGGTCGGCCACGCGGCCGCCGCCGGCGATCACGAGCTCGTGGCGCAACTCCTGGCGCAGTATCACCTGCCTCTGATCAGAGGCGGCGCCAGCCGGACGCTGCTGCGGTGGGTTCGGACGCTGCCGGACGAGGTGACCGTCGAGCATCCGGAGCTTGCGGTGGCGGCCGCGACCGCCACGGTGCTGGTCGGCGGCAGCACGATCGAGCAGCGCCGGCTGCTGCAGCTCGCCGACGCGGCCCGTGCAGGGCGGCCCGACCACGCGTACGTCGAGACGGCGGCGCGGCTGGTGCGCGCGCTCACGATCGACGGCGGCGTCGGTCAGGCGGTGCGCAACGGTCGCCGTGCGGTCGAGCTCGCGCAGGCCGGTGCGGACGAGATCCTCACGGCATCGCTGGCCGCCTACGCCCGCGCCCTCTTCTTCGCCGGGGAGCTCGACGAGGCCTGGGCGGTGGCGGTGCGGACCCTGGAGCATCCGGCCATCGAGCGGCACGTCCCGAGCCTCGTGGTTGCACGATCCACGCTCGCCCTGGTCGGGGTCGAGCGTGGACGGCTGGCCGCCGCACAAGGCCACGCGGAGAAGGCGAAGGCCGCGGTGGGGCGGATCGGCACGAGCCGGAGCTGGCTCGGGGCCAACGCGTCCGCCGCTCTCGGCTCGGTGCTGGCTGCCGAAGGAAGCCTTGTCGAGGCGGAGCAGCATCTCGCCTCGGCGGAGCGCTTCTTCCGCGACGAGGTGGCGACGCTGCACCACACGTGGCTGCTGGTCCTCCTCGCGCGTGTCCGTCTCCGCCGCGGCCGTCTTGGAGAAGCCGAGGCGGCGCTGCGCTCTGCGCGCGAGGCGCTCGGGGAGCTCGTCGACAGCGGGCTCGTTCCCGCGCTCGCCGGCGAGGTGCAGCGAGAACTCGAGGCGGCGACAGGCCGCGCCGCCGGCGGGGAAGTGCTCGACCCGCCGACCGGGGCCGAGCTCGCCGTGCTGCGACTCCTTGCCACCGACCTGTCGATGCGTGAGATCGGCGAGCGACTGTTCCTCTCGCCCAACACGATCCGCTCGCACAGACGTGCGCTCTACCTCAAGCTCGGGGTGCACTCCCGGGCGGACGCGGTCGCCCGCGCCACCGCGCTCCGCATGCTGGGGCGAACCGAATCACCCGGGTGAGCGACCCGCGATTCGCGGGAGCGCCGGGTGGCCGGTGGCATGCTCGAAGGCATGCCCGCTCGCACCTATCGCCTGGTCCTCGAAGGAGAGCTCGGCGATGACCTCGAGCGCGCATTTCACGGCATGGTGCTCACGCGAGCCGACGGCCGCACGGCCCTGACGGGCCACGTCCGCGACCAGGCCGAGCTCCAGGGGGTCCTGCAGCGCGTCTCGGACTTCGGGCTCATCTTGCTCGAGGCGAGAGCGATCGACGACGACCCGAAGACACGCAACCAACCGTAGAGAGGGGGAGTCAGATCATGGCTGCCACCGCAGAACACAGAGTCTCGACCACGGTGCCGTTGAGCTGGGAGGAGGTCTGGTTCACCAACTGCCCGATGGTGTCGGCGAACAACGTCGACCAGGAGCTGGGCTGGTGCCGCGAGGAGTTCAAGAAGGTCGGCGTCGAGTACGCGTACTTCCGCCACGCGCCCGAGAACAACTGGTACCCGCACTACATCCACAACCTCGACAACCTGATCCGCTTCGGCGGCCTGTACCCGCCGATCCACGTCCACGCCGACCTACGCCGCACCGTGCTGCTGGGGGCGACGTGGGTGTACGAGGGCGGCTGCATGGCGGTCCGCGCCCGCGACGAGATCTTCCGGATGAAGGACCTGAAGGGCAGGAAGATCGGGATCTCGAAGAGCCTGAACACCATCAAGAACGACTGGTGGCGCATCCAGGAGCACATGGGGATCGAGAACATGCTCAAGCTCAACGACATGAGCTTGGACGACGTGGAGCTCGTGGACTTCCCGTATCCGGACGACTGGTACGACAAGCCCGAGATGCTCGTCCCGCCGATGAACAACCCGTCTGAGCTGTGGATGCGCCGCGACCACAAGCACGACCTCGCGTTCCGCCCGCTGGAGACGGCGCTGCTGGCCGGCAAGGTCGACGCGATCTACACCCAGAGCAAGGTCTTCCAGCATCTGCAGGAGGCCACGGGCCAGCTCAAGATGATCGAGGACCTGGCCAGGTACCCCGACTGGACGATCCAGGTGGCCAACACCCCGGCCGTCATCACCTGCACGGACGTCATGGCCGACGAGCACCCCGAATTGGTCGTCGCCTACATGAAGGCCATGATCAAGGTCGGGCGCTGGGCCAACGAGCACAAGCGTGCCGCCGGAGCGATCCTCAACCGGCAGACGTTCTACCGGGACGCCGAGGACACCTACCAGGGCATCAAGGACGTCGACATGGTGCCGAGCCTGAGCGCGCAGAACATGCAGTGCATCGAGATCGGCAAGGACTTCATGGTCAGCCACGGCTACATCAAGAACGACTTCGACGTCGACGAGTGGGCGCGCCCGGAGTTCCTGGAGCAGGCCGCGGTCGAGGTGCTCAAGGAGGAGTGGCAGCGCAGGAGCTGGAGCAAGCTCGCCGAGGGCGGCCGGCTTGACGCCGCAGGCACCCGGCTCGGCTAGCCACAAGCAGGGACGGCACCGACAGCGCTGGTCCACCGCTCGCCAGAAGCCGGCGGACCAGCATCCACCTTGAGAGGACGAGTGATCACGATGACGGCCGCAGAGATGGTCGGCCAGGCAATGGCCCAGATCGAGAGCGTGTCGCCGAAGGATGCGTTCGACGAGATGACCACCGATCACGTGGTGTTCCTGGACGTCCGCGAGCCGGTGGAGTGGGAGCACCACATCGCCGGCGCGGTGCAGGTCCCCAGAGGCCTGCTCGAGTTCGCGGCCGATCCCGCGAGCCCGCGCCACAAGCCCGAGCTCGACCCGACCCGGCGCGTGATCGTGTACTGCAGGTCGGGCGCACGGGCCTCGCTCGCGGCTCTCACCCTGAAGACCCTCGGCTACGAGCGCGCCGCCAACCTCGAGGGCGGCTTCAGCGCCTGGAAGGAAGCCGGCCTGCCGACCGACGAGCACCACTCGGACATCTAGAGGCGGCCGGACAGCCCACACCGCGCAACGACCAGCGCCCCCGCGGGGGGACGGGGGCGCTGGGTCGTCACTGGATTCGCGCGGCACCCTAGCCGCTACGCGCCGCTGCTCTGAGAGGGGTGCGGTGGCATTTGTGGAGGATGTCCCTGCGCCCGCGTCGAAAACCTGTGCGGCCGCGGGCGACTGGTTGCATGCTCAGGCGACGCTGTTGCCCGACGGCCGGTGCTGCGCGACACTCGCGCGTCATGACCACGGCTGAGTCGGGCCTCGCCGGTGCGTTGGTGGACGCGATCGTCGCACGGGATCTCGCGCGCGCCGTCGCTCTCATGCACCCCGCCGTCGACTTCCGGGCGATGACGCCGAACCGCGTCTGGGAGGCCGGGGACCCAGCCGGCGTGGAGGCGATCCTCCGACAGTGGTTCGAGGATCCGGACGAGGACGTGCAGAGGATCGCGGCGACGGAGCCGACGCCGATCGAGAACACGATCCGCGTCGGGTGGCTCGTGCACATCAGCGACGCGGACGGTCCGCACGTCTTCGAGCAGCAGGCCTACGTCCGGGAACGTGACGCGCGGATCGACTGGATGCGCGTGATGTGCAGCGGGTGGATCCCGCTCACCGAGTCGTCCGCGTAGCCGCTCGCCGGCGCGACGCGCAGTGGACTTGCTTCGGTACCTGCCCTTTCGGTACCTTGGCATTCTCGGGCCAGCGCACCGCTCGGCCTGCACCCGATCTCATGACGGCCGACTCGGATCGCATCGACGCGCACGTGTGGCGGATCAGCGCCGTCGTGCTCGTCGGCTCGGTCATGTCGATCCTCGACACGACGATCGTCAACGTCGCGCTGGCGACGCTGGGGCGCGAGCTGCACAGCACGATCGCTCAGATCCAGTGGGTCGTGACCGGGTACATGCTGGCGCTGGCGGCGGTGATCCCGGTCACCGGCTGGGCGGCGCGGCGCTTCGGCGCCAAGCGGGTGTACCTGCTCTCGCTGGTGCTCTTCACCGTCGGGTCGGTGCTGTGCGGGCTGGCCACCTCGACGACGGAGCTCATCGTCTTCCGCGTGATCCAGGGCGTCGGCGGCGGCATGATCCTGCCGATCGGCCAGCTCATGATGGCCGACGTGGCCGGGCCCAAGCGGATGGGCCGCGTCATGAGCATCGTCGCGGTTCCCGCCATGCTCGCGCCGATCCTGGGGCCGACCATCGGCGGCCTCATCCTCGACAACGCGAGCTGGCGCTGGATCTTCTTCGTCAACGTCCCGATCGGGGTCATCGCCGTCATCGCGGCGGTGCGGATCCTGCCCCGGGTGCAGACGGCGCCGTCCGATCGGCTCGACGTCCGCGGCCTGGCGCTGATGGCGACCGGCCTGCCGCTGCTCACCTACGGCCTGGCCGAGATCGGCGTCACCGGCAGCTTCACGGCGACGAAGGTCGTCGGCCCGTGCCTGGCCGGCCTCGCGCTGATCGCGGCCTTCGTCGTGCACGCGCTGCGCGTGCCGCACCCCCTGCTCGACGTGCGCCTGTACCGGCGCCCCACCTTCGCGTCGGCCTCGTTCGCGATGTTCTGCCTGGGCGGAGCGCTGTTCGGCTCGATGATCCTGCTGCCGCTCTACTGGCAGGAGATCCGCGGCGAGAGCGTCGTCCACACCGGCCTGCTGACCGCGCCCCAAGGCCTCGGGATGGCGCTCGTCATGCCGCTCGCCGGCAAGCTCACCGACCGCTGGGGCGGCGGGCCGCTCGCGCTCATCGGCGTCGTGGTGACCACGATCGCCACGATCCCGTTCGGGCTGATCGGCGCGCACACCTCGATCTTCGGCCTGTCGGTGGCGATGTTCGTGCGCGGGATGGGGATCGGGTTCGCCTTCATGCCGGCCATGGCGGCCGCCTTCGCGTCGCTGGAGCGCTCGGAGCTCGCCGACGCCACGCCGCAGCTCAACGTCCTGCAGCGCGTCGGCGGCTCGATCGGAACCGCGGTGCTCGCGGTCGTGCTCCAGCGCGAACTGGTCGGGGTGCACACGCTCGAAGGCGCCGCTCAGGCGTACGGGACCGCCTTCTGGGTGGCCGGCGGGCTCACCGCCCTGGCGATCGTGCCGTGCATCATCCTGGTGCGCGCCGAGCGTGCCGCGCGTGAGGCCAAGGGCGACAGCGGCAGTCCTCCGCCCGACGTCCTCGCCGAGGCGGTGGCGGCATGAGCACCGACCGCACCGAGGCGCTCGAGCATCTCGGTCGATCGTTCAAAGGGGCGATGGCGGCGGTGCGACGGCTGCGCGGGCGCGAGACGCACCGGCCCGGGGAGCTCAGCTTCGCCCAGTACGGCCTGCTCTTCGGGCTCGGCGAGGGCGGGGAGCTGTCGGTGCGCGAGCTCGCGCTGACCGCTGACCTCGCGCCGGCCACCGTCACGCAGATGCTCGACAGCCTCGAGGCGGCCGGCCTCGTCGAGCGCGTGCGCTCGCAGCGTGACCGGCGCGTCGTGCTCATCTCGCTCACCGAGCGCGGCGCGGAGCTCGTGGCGGCGCGCCGCGCGCGCTTCGAGCCGCTCTGGCGCCGAGCGCTCGCCGAGTTCGGCGAGGACGAGCTGCTCGCGGCGGCCGCCGTCCTCGACCGTCTGCGCGAGATGTTCTACGACGTCGCCGATGCCGAGCCGCCGCTGCCCGCCGAGGACGAGCAGGTCGGCGTCTCAGGCTGATCAGAGCGTCTCGGCCAGGCCGAAGGCCGCGAACAGGTCGGAGCTGAAGGTCGTGATCTCGGCGATCGCGCCGTCCTCGACGCGCAGGACGTCGAGCTTGAACGCGCGGTAGACCGAGTCGCCGGGGCGGCGCAGGTAGCTGGCGGCAGCGGGCTGGCGGTTGGCGCGCGTGGCGACCAGGCGCCAGTCGCCCATGTTCTCCCGATCGAACGCCGTGCGCATGAGCCCGATGATCGCCTCGATCCCCTGGTAGAGCGACGGGTTGGGGGGCATGGTGACGCGGACGTCGTCGCGCAGCATGGCGGCGGCGGCCGCGGTGTCGCCGCTCTCGTGGGTGTCGATGAAGCCCTGAAGCAGCGCGCGCTCATCGGCGCTCAGGTCGGCCGAGGCGGTGCGGTCGGCCGGGGGCTCCGGGAGCCGCTCGCGCAGCGTCGCCCGGGCGCGCTGCAGCGCGCTGTTGGCGGCGGCCACCGACGTGTCGAGCAGGGCCGCGGCCTCGGCGGCCGACCAGTCGAGCACGTCGCGCAGGATGAGGACGGCCCGCTGCTGCGGGGGCAGCAGCTGGATGACGGCGAGGAAGGTCAGCTCGATGGTCTCGCGGGCGACGACGACCGCGTCGGGCTCGGCCTCGCTGGGAGCGACCTCGTCGAGCAGCCGGTCGGGGTAGGGCTGCAGCCACGGGACCTCGGCGAACGAGCTCAGCGAGGCCACGCGCCGGGAGCGGGCCCTGATCGCGTCGAGCGACGCGTTGGTGGCGATGCGGTACAGCCACGCCCGGAACCCGGGGCCGCCCGCGAAGCTGTCGCGGCTGCGCCACGCGCGCAGGAAGGTCTCCTGCACGAGGTCCTCGGCCTCCTCGAACGAGCCGAGCATGCGGTAGCAGTGCACGTGCAGCTCGCGGCGGTGGCGCTCCACGAGGGTGGCGAAGGCGGCCTCGTCGCCGGCCTTGGCGGCGGCGACGAGCGGATCGGGCTCGACGTTGGTCATCGGTCGCTGTCCATCCCGCGTCATGGTGGTCGTCGTGTCGGTCATGTGCGGTGAAACGCCGCGGGTCGCGTCAACTCATCGGTGGCCTAGTGTTCCGTGCCATGCCCACCGAGCAGTACCACGAGCCACCCGGCGAGCTGCCCGAGGACGTCCGCACCTTCGCCCGGATGTGCACCTCGCTGATCGAGGAGGCCGAGGCGATCGGCTGGTACGCCCAGCGCCTGGCCATCGAGCAGGACAGCGAGGCCGCCGCCATCATGCGCGACGCCCAGGACGAGGAGTTCAAGCACTTCAGCATGGACCTCGAGTACCTCCTGCGGCGCACGCCGCTGTGGCGCGCGGTCGCCCAGCGCGTGCTCTTCCAGCCCGGCGACATCACCGAGAACGGCGATGCCGCGGAGGAGGTCTTCGAGGAGGGTCCCGACGACGACGAGGCGCCGCTGATCCCGGGCTCGGACGGCTCGCTCGGCATCGGGAGCCTGAAGGGGATGCAGCGATGAACCACCTCCTGCGCGACCTCGCGCCCATCACCGACGCCGGCTGGGAGGAGCTCGAGGACGAGGCGCGCCGGCAGCTCGTGGCGTCGCTCGCCGCACGCAAGCTCGTCGACTTCTCGGGGCCGCGCGGCTGGCAGCACTCGGCGACCAACCTCGGTCGCACGGAGACCGTCGAGACCTCCGTGGTGGAGGGCGTCGTGCCGATCCGGCGGCGCGTGCTCCCGCTGGTCGAGCCGCGCGTGCCCTTCCGCCTCGCGCGCGCCGAGCTCGACGACATCGCGCGCGGCGCCGAGGATGCCGACCTCGACGACCTCGCGCAGGCGGCGCGCCGCATCGCGCTGGCCGAGAACGTCGCGGTCTTCAACGGCTGGGACGCGGCCGGGATCACCGGCATCACGGAGGCCTCGCCCCATCAGCCGATCGGGATCACCGACGACGTCACCACGTGCCCGCGCCACATCGCACGGGCCGTCGAGGTCCTGCTGTCGAGCGGGGTCGGCGGGCCGTACGGCCTCGCGCTGGGCCCCGAGGTCTACAAGAGCGTGGTCGAGACGACCGAGCACGGCGGCTATCCGCTCTTCGACCACCTGCGCAAGATCCTCGACGGGCCGCTCGTGTGGGCGCCCGGCGTGGACGGCGGGGTCGTCGTCAGCCTGCGCGGCGGGGACTTCCTCTTCGAGTGCGGTCAGGACATCGCGATCGGCTACGACAACCACGACGCCGAGAACGTCGAGCTGTACTTCGTCGAGAGCTTCAGCTTCCGCGTCGCGACGCCCGAGGCGGCGGTCGCGCTGCCCACGGTGGCGGCCAAGGCCTCGCGCAAGCGCCGCTAGCGCAAGCCGCCGTCCACGGCGTCCGGTGGGGCGCGTAGGTTGCGAACGCGTGTTCGAAGCCGGCGCCACCACCAGCTACCTGGACGCTCTCAACCCCGAGCAGCTCGCCGCGGCGACCCATCCCGGCGGCCCGCTGCTCGTGCTGGCCGGCGCGGGGACCGGCAAGACGACGACGCTCGCCGCGCGCGTCGCGTGGCTCATCGACCAGGGCGCGGCGCCCGAGCGCGTGCTGCTCGTGACCTTCACGCGCCGCGCCGCGCGCGAGATGCTCGGCCGGGCACGCTCGTATCTCGGGCGCTCGCCGAAGGGCCGGCACGCCGGGCGCGTGGTGGGCGGCACCTTCCACTCGGTCGCCCACCGCTTCGTGCGCCGCCACGCGTCCGTGCTCGGCCTGCCGGCCGGCTTCGGCGTGCTCGACGCGGGCGACGCGGCCGACCTGCTCGACCTCGTGCGCCAGGAGGCCGGCGTGGGGCAGACCGGCCGGCGCTTCCCGCGCAAGTCGACGCTGCTGGACATCTACTCGCGCACGGTCAACGCCCAGCGCCCGCTGCGCGAGCTGCTGGCGGAGGCCTTCCCGTGGTGCGAGCGCCACGCCGACGACCTCGCGCGCCTGTTCGTCGACTACGGCGCGCGCAAGCGCGGGCTGGGCGTGATCGACCTCGACGACCTGCTGCTCTACTGGCGCGCGCTGGCCCAGGACGCGGTCGTCGGCGCGCAGCTCGGCGCCGGGATCGACCACCTGCTCGTCGACGAGTACCAGGACGTCAACGGGCTCCAGGTCGACCTCGTGCGCGGGCTGCGCAGCGAGCGCCCCGAGGTCACCGTCGTGGGCGACGACCTGCAGGCCGTCTACGGCTTTCGCTCGGCCTCGCCCGAGCACATCCTCGCCTTCCCCGAGCACTTCCCGGGCGCGGCGGTGGTCACGCTCGAGCGCAACTACCGCGCCACCCAGCCGCTGCTCGACGTCGCCAACGCCGTGGCGGCGCAGGCCGAGCGCGCCTATCGCAAGGCCCTGCACGCCGAGCGCCCCGGAGGCCGCGCGCCCGAGCTGGTGCTGTGCCTCGACGAGGCCGCCCAGGCGACGGAGGTCTGCGAGCGCGTGCTCGACGCGCGCGAGCGCGGCGCCGCGCTGCGCGAGCAGGCCGTGCTCATGCGCGCGTCGCACGACTCGGGTCTGCTCGAGCTCGAGCTCGCCCGCCGCGACATCCCCTACGTCAAGTACGGCGGTCTGCGCTACCTCGAGGCCGCGCACGTCAAGGACTTCCTGGCCCTGCTGCGCCTGGCCGACAACCCGGCCGACCGCCTCGCGTGGTTTCGCTGGCTGCAGCTGCTCGACGGCGTCGGGCCGGCGACCGCGGGGCGCGTGCTCGAGGCGCTCGAGCCCGACGCCGGGGGCCTGCTCGACGTGCTCGCGCGCTGGCCGGCCGCGCACGCCGCGCTGCCGTCCGAGGCGCGCGAGCCGGCGGACGCCGTCGTCGCGGCCCTGGGCACCGCCGTGGACGAGCCCGCGGCCGGCGTCCGCGCCGAGGGGCTGCGCGACGCGCTCGCCCCGATCGTCGAGGCGCACTACCCCGACGGCGCGGTGCGCCTGCTGGACCTCGACGCGCTGGTGGCGGCCGCCGGCCAGTCGCCCGACCTCGCCCGCTTCGTCGCCGACCTCGTCCTCGATCCGCCGGCTTCGAGCTCGGACCTGGCGGGACCCGGCAGCCTCGACGAGGACTGGCTCGTGCTCAGCACGGTGCACTCGGCGAAGGGCCTGGAGTGGCGCTCGGTCCACGTGCTCGCGCTCTACGACGGCAACTTCCCCTCCGACCTCGCCGCGGGCGACCGCGAGGCGATCGAGGAGGAGCGGCGGCTGCTCTACGTCGCGCTCACCCGCGCCCAGCGCGACCTGCACCTCTACGTACCGCTGCGCTACTACCACCGCCCGCGCGGGGTCGACGACGGCCATGGGTACGGCAAGGCGTCGCGCTTTCTCACCGATGACGTCCAGTCGCTGTGCCGCCGCACCGACCGCACCGGGCTCGACGTCGACCCGGCCGGCGAGGTCACCGCGGCCCGGGCGGAGCCCGCGCATCGAGGTCTCGGTGGACGCGCTGTTCCGCTGAGCCCGCCGGGTCTATGCTCGCGCCATGGCCGAGGTCGCGCTTCCCGCTCCGGGCGCCGCCGCCGAGGCGCCGCCGCGCCCGGACTTCCAGATCGTCCCGCTGCGCGGGCTGCCGATCGTGGCCGCGGTCCTCGTCGCCCTGATCGCGGCGATCGCCGCCAACAAGATCTGGGCGCTCGAGTTCTTCCACGTGGCCGCGGGCGCGCTGTGGACCGGGATCGACCTGTTCCTCGGGCTCGTGCTGGGACCGATCCTCGGGCGCCTGACGATCCCGGCGCGCGTCGAGATGACGACCCGGCTCATGCCGAAGGTGCTGCTCATCATGCCGACGCTCGTCACCGCGACACTCGCGTCGGGTTGGCAGCTCGGGCGTTACCTGGGAACGATCAACAGCGACTACGCCAACCACGGCTGGATCGTCGCCTCCTACATCGTCGTCGGGGTCATGGCGGTCATCGCCCTCGGCCTGCTCGAGCCGGCCAACGTCGCGGTGCTCTTCGAGCTCAAGAAGCCGCGCCCGAACCCGGCGGTCATCGAGCGGCTCATGAAGCGCTTCATCTACACCGCCGGGGTCATCGGGGCGATGCAGGTCGCCACGCTCGTGATCATGACCAAGGTCGCGACCGGATGACCGAGCGCCGGCTGCCGCCCGTCACGGGGGTCGCGATCACGTCGATGGCGCTGATCGTCATCGGCGGGATCTGGATCGCCTCTCACCTGCCCCACCACGTGCCGCTCGGCCCCGCGGTCGCGCTCCTCGTGGCGTCCGCGCTGCTCATCGTGGTCAACGTCGTCTCGTTGGCGCGCGTACCGGACTTCAACTGGGGCTCCTTCTTCCTCGTCGCGAAGTGGGCCGGGCTGGCGTACGCGATCACGGCCGGGATGCTCGAGTACGTGTTCGTCAAGGACGGCACGAGCGGCGGCCAGCTCGTCGTGCTCACGCTGTCGCTGGTCGTCTACGCGGTCCACGTCCCGCTGCTCATCGGCTTCACCGTCGCGCGCTACGACCCGCTGGTCTGACGCTTACGCGGTCGTTAACTCGCGCGATCTAGCGTCGCCGGCCTGCCCGGTGGAGGGACATCGTTCGCGGCTTACGCGGGTCGGCGGCTGCTTGCCGTCGTAGCCGTCGTCGTCATCACTCCCTCGCTGAGCTTCGTCATCCTCGGCGCCCTGGGCAACGGCGTGACGGTCTGGGATCAGGCGGCCGAGCTGCCGGGCTACCTGTCGGACACCTTCCTGCACCTGCAGCTGGGCGACGTGCCCAAGTTCCAGAAGTCCCTGCGCGACGTCGTCCTCGATGGCCTGCCGGTCGACGTGGCGCTGCTGGTCGGGGGGACGCTGCTCGGCGTCGCGATCGGCCTCGCCACCGGGCTGGCCAGCGGCGCGCGCCGGCGCACCGCGGTCGATCGCACGCTGAGCGTCGGCAGCGCGCTGGCGATGAGCGCGCCGGTCTACTGGTTCGGCTTCATCGTCCTCACGCTCTTCGCGCCGCAGTCGGGCTACCTGGTCCAGATCCCATTCGTGAGCTGGTACGGCGGCTACGTACCGTTCAGCCAGGACCCGCTGCGCTGGCTGCAGTCGCTGTGGGTGCCGTGGCTCGTGCTCGCCGCGCCGCTGGCCGCGATGTGCCACCGCATGACGCGCGCGGCGGTGGCCGAGGCGCTCGACGAGGACTTCATCCGCACGGCGCGCGCCAAGGGCGTGGGGGAGAAGCGCGTGATGCGCCGCCACGCGCTGCGCGCCGCGCTGCCGCCGGTGGTCGGTCTCGTGTCGGTCACCGTCGCCCTGATGATCTCCAACGTCATCCTCATCGAGCCGGCCTTCCGGCTGCCGGGCTTCTTCCGCCAGGCCGACATCGGCCAGTTCCGCGGCGAGCAGTCGCACGTGCCGTCACTGGACGTCGTGCAGGCGCTCGTCCTCGAGGCGGCGCTGCTCATCTCCGTGACGATGTTCCTCGCCGACCTCCTGCGAGCCAGGATCGACCCGCGGGCGGGCACGCGAAGCCCAGGCGCCGGCAAACAGGGGTTGCGCCCCCCGCCCGGCGGGAACACTGCCGCCCAGAGCCATGGGCCAGGACGTCGCCGCCAGGGTGTTCAGCCGTGCGGACCGCCAGCGCTACCGCGAGAAGGTGCGCACCTGCCTGGACGTGTTCGCGCGCATGCTGGCCGAGGCGCGCTTCGAGCCGAGCGCGCGGCTCGTTCGGCCTGGAGATCGAGCTCAACCTGACCGACGACGACCGGCGACCCGGCGCTGGCCAACGCCGCCGTGCTCGAGGCGATCGCCGACCCCGACTTCCAGACCGAGCTCGGGCAGTTCAACATCGAGATCAACATCGCGCCGCGGCAGCTCGCCGGCGACGGTCTTCGCCGAGCTCGAGGAGGCGATGCGCGGCGAGCCTCAACAACGCCGAGGAGCGGCTCGCGCACGGCCGGCGCGCACATGATGATCATCGGGATCCTGCCGACGATCGACGGCGCAGCACCTCAACGCCGAGCGCGCTGTCAGCGCCAACCCGCGCTACGCGCTGCTCAACGAGCAGATCTTCGCCGCCCGCGGGGAGGACCTCGAGATCGACATCCGCGGCGTCGAGCGGCTGTCGACCTACGCCGACACGATCGCGCCCGAGGCGGCGTGCACGAGCGTCCAGCTGCACCAGCAGGTCGAGCCCGACGCGTTCGCCGCGCACTGGAACGCCGCGCAGGCGATCGCCGGCGTCCAGGTCGCCGTCGGCGCCAACTCGCCGTTCTTCTTCGGCAAGGAGCTGTGGCGCGAGACGCGCATCGCGCTCTTCGAGCAGGCCACCGACACGCGCCCGACGAGCTCAAGGCCCAGGGCGTGCGCCCGCGCGTGTGGTTCGGCGAGCGCTGGATCACGTCGATCTTCGACCTCTTCGAGGAGAACGTCCGCTACTTCCCGGCGCTGCTGCCGGTGTGCGAGGACGAGGACCCGGTCGAGACGCTCGACGCGCGGCGACATCCCCGAGCTGCGCCGAGCTGCGCCTGCACAACGGGACGATCTACCGCTGGAACCGGCCGATCTACGACGTCGTGCGCGGGCGCCCGCACCTGCGCGTCGAGAACCGCATCCTGCCCGCCGGGCCCGACGGTCGTCGACATCCTCGCCAACGCCGCCTTCTACTACGGCCTCGTGCAGCGTGCTGGCCGAGGAGGACCGGCCGCTGTGGACGCAGATGTCGTTCTCGGCGGCCGAGGAGAACTTCCACGTCGGCGCGCGCGACGGCATCGACGCGCGCGTCTACTGGCCCGGGCGTGGGCGAGGTGCCGGTCGCCGAGCTCGTGCTGCGCCGGCTGCTGCCCGCTGGCGCACGAGGGCCTCGACCGCCTGCGGCGTCGACGCCGCCGAGCGCGACCGCCTGCTCGGCATCATCGAGCGCCGCTGCGTGACGCAGCGCAACGGCGCCTCCTGGCAGGCCGCCGTCGTTCCACCGCCTCTACGACGACCGCGGCCTCGACCGCGACGAGGCGCTGCGCGAGATGACGCGTGCGCTACCGCGAGCTCATGCACGCCAACGAGCCGGTCCACGACTGGCCGCTGGACTGAGCGGCGGCCGCGACGTGCGCGCCCTGCGCCGCGTGACGCGCCTCAGGCCGGGGTGGCGGACGACACCGGCGCGGTGTCCGTGATCTGATGGGTGGTCTGCGCGGCGCCGACGGGCGCCGCGCAGACTGGAAGCGTCGCCTCGAAGCACGCGCCGCTCTGCACCGCCGGCGCGTTGACGTCGCCGCCCATCTGCCGGGCCAGGCCGCGCGCGATGGCCAGGCCGAGGCCGAAGCCGGCGCCCGCCCGCCCGCCGCGCTCGAAGCGCCCGAAGATCCGCTCGCGCTCGGCCTCCGGGACCCCGGCGCCCGCGTCGATCACGCGCAGGCAGGCGCGGTCGCCCGTCGCGTCCACGACGATCGTCACGGCGCTGCCGGGCGGCGCGCCGTGGCGCAGGGCGTTCTCGAGCAGGGCGCGCAGGACGCGCGCGGTGGCCCGCGGATCGCACACCGCCCATACCGCCTGCGGCGCGACGAGCTCCACGGTCACGTCGGCCGCGTGCGCCGCCGGGGCGATCTCCGCCGCCAGCGTTCCGGCGAGCTCGCGCAGCTCGACCGGCTCGCTGGCCAGCGGCGCGTTGCCGTCCAGCCGGCCGAGGTCCAGGAGGTCCTCGGCGAGGGCCGTCATCCGGTCGGTCTGGCGATGAGCTGCGGCGGCGCGCCGGCGAATTCCCCCCAGATCCGGCGCGCCGCGCGCGAGCTCCTCCTCCAGAAGTTCGACCGTGCCGCGCAGCGACGCCAGCGGCGTGCGCAGCTCGTGGGAGGCGGTGGCGAGGAAGGCCTGGCGACCACGCTCCTCGGCGTGCAGCCGCGAGCGCATCGTCTCCAGGGCGAGCGCCACCTCGCCCACCTCGTCGCGGTAGCCGTCGATGGTCAGCGGCTGCTCGATCCCGTCGTCGGCCAGCCGCCGCGCGTCGCGGCGCAGGCGCTCGAGGCGGCGCAGGAGCCCGAAGCCGAGCGCGATCCCGAGGCCGGCCGCGACGAGGATGCCCACGCCGCCGGCCACCGGCAGCGCACCGCGCACGACCGCGACGGCGGCACGCGTGTCGTTCAGCGACTTGCGCAGCACGAGCGTGCGGCGCCCGGCGCGGGTGCGCACCGGCGCGACGACGACCGCCTCGCCCCTGGTCACCTGATCGCGCACGTCGCCCGCGCGGGCGAAGCCGGCGTCGACGAGCCGCTCGGGCGTCGCCGAGCGCGGCTCGCGGCGATCGGGATCGGTGTCGGCCAGCTCGATGCCGTGCTCGTCGAAGAGGGCCACGCGGCCGCCCATGCGGCGCGCCAGCTCGCGCACGACGGCCTCCTGGCGCTTCGAGCCGGGGCGCAGGTCGCTGCGCGGCAGCCGCGCCAGCCCGAGGTCCGCGGTGCGTGCGAGCTCGCGCATGTCGCGCAGGCGATCGGTGGCCAGACGGTGCTCGAGCGGGGGCACGAGCGTGGCCACGGCCGCGACGAGCGTGATCGCGCTGGTGGCCAGCAGGGCGATCACGAACTGCGCCCGCAACCCGGGCCTGCGCCAGCGCATCGGCTCAGGCCCTCAGGCGGTACCCCGCGCCGCGGACGGTGACGATGAGGTCCGGATCGGCGCCCGCCGCGGTGAGCTTGTCGCGCAGGAAGTGGACGTGGACGTCGATGGCGCGGGGGTCGCGGAACTCGTGGCCGCCGAAGATCGCGTCGAGCAGCTCCTGGCGCGAGAGCAGGCGGCCGCCCGCGCGCAGCAGCGCATCGAGGACCTCGAACTCCGAGTAGGTGAGGGGCACCTCGGTCCCGTCGACCTCGACCCGGCGCGCGTCGGCGTCCAGGCGCAGGGCCCCGTGGACGACGACCGCGCGCGGGGCGCCGCTGAGCTGCACGCGGCGCAGGACGGCCCGCACGCGGCTGCGCAGCTCGGCGATCCCGACCGGCTTGGTCACGTAGTCGTCGGCACCGGCCTCGAGCGCGAGCACCGCGTCGGCCTCGCCGTCGCGGGCGGTGACCGCGACCACGTGCGCGGCCTCCCCGGCGCCGCGCAGGCGCCGGCAGACCTCGACGCCGTCGGGACCGGGCCCGAGGCCGACGTCGAGCAGCACGAGGTCGAAGGTCTGCGCTGCCAGGGCGTCGAGCGCGGCGCGGCCGTCGGCTGCCTCGACGACGACGTGGCCGTCGCCCGCGAGCGCCCCGGCCATCACCTCGCGCAGGTCGGCGTCGTCCTCCACGACGAGCACGCGACCGCCGAGAGCGCCGTGGCCGTTGTCGCCGAACATCCAGCCCAATGTAGAGCGGCGGACGCGCCGCCGAGCCACAGCACAACATGATCCCAACATGGTGCGCAGCGCACCCGAATGGGGCCTTGGGAGGCGGCTCAGGTGCGCGGCCGATCCTTGCGGCCATGGCTCGCATCGCCGCCGTCGCCCCGCAGACCGACAGACGTCACGTCGTCGGGCGCCTTCGCGGCCTCTCGGTGATCCTCCCCTGCCACGATGAGGCACAGAACGTCGAGCGCGCAATCGACGAGGCCACGGCGGCGGGCGAGCTTGTCGCGGACGCCCACGAGATCCTCGTCGTGGACGACGGCAGTACCGACGCCACCCGCGAGCTGGCTCAGGCCTGCGCCGCGGCCGACCCGCGCGTGCGCGTTCTCGTGCACGACGGCAACCGCGGCTATGGCGCCGCGGTCCGCACGGGGATCGCCGCGGCGCGCCTGGAATGGATCTTCCTCACCGACGCCGACCTGCAGTTCGACATGACCGAGCTCACGCGCTTCGTGCCGCTGGCGCAGTCCTCGGACATCGTCGCCGGCTTCCGGACGCGTCGCGCCGACCCGCCGCACCGGCTGCTCAACGCGGCCGCCTGGAACGTCCTCGTGCGGCGCGTGTTCGACGTGCCCCTGCGCGACGTCGACTGCGCCTTCAAGCTCATGCGTCGCGATCTCGTACAGGCGCTCCCGCTCGCCGCCGAGGGCGCGATGGTGAGCACCGAGCTCGTCACCCGCGCGCACGACGCGGGCGCGCGCATCGCCGAGCTCGGCGTCGGCCATCGCCCCCGGATGGCCGGGCGGTCGTCGGGCGCCAGCCCGCGGGTCGTGCTGCGGGCCTTCCGGGAGCTGCGCGCCGTGCGCGCTGACCTGCGCGAGGGCACGCCGGCCGGGGCGCCCGCCGACCTGTCGCCCGCCCTGCCCGCCGGCGCGCCCGCCGACCTGTCGCGCCCGCGCGCCGCGTAGTGCGCCGCGCCTGGCGCGGCCTCGGCCCCGAGGCCGCGGTCCTGGCGCTGGCCGCGGTGTTGCGCCTGGCCGCGCTCGGCCGCGTCCCCACCAACCCCTACTACGACGCCGCGGTGCGCAGCATGGGCACCTCGTGGGCGGCGTTCCTGAGCGGCGCCTTCGAGCCGGGCCGGCGCGTGGCGATCGACAAGCCGCCGGTCGACCTGTGGCTGCAGGTCGCCTCGACCCGGCTGCTCGGGTTCAACGGCGTGGCGCTGCTGGCGCCCGAGGCGCTCGGCGGGATCGCGCTCGTCGCCGCGCTGATGTGGCTGCTGCGCACGCTGCTCGGCCGGCCCGCGTCCCTCGCCGGCGGGCTGGCGCTGGCCGTCGCTCCCTCGGCGGTGATCGTGGCCCGCAGCGACACGATGGACGCCGTGATGGCCGCGCTGGCGGTGGCGGGCGCCGCCGTCGTCGCGCGGGCCGCGCGCAGCGGGTCGCGCTGGCCGCTGGTGGGGGCCGGCGTGCTCCTCGGGCTCGCCTTCGAGGTCAAGCTCGCCGAGGCGCTGCTGCCCGTCGCCGCGGCAGCGGCGCTGTGGTGGTTCGCCGGCCCGCGCGCGCCCCGGCCTCGAGCGGTCGGGCTCGGGCTGCTCGGCGGCGCCTTCGTCGCCAGTGCGCTGGCGTGGCTGGTGGTCGTCAGCGTCGTCCCGCTGCACCCGCGGCCGTGGGCGCTCGGCTCGTCCGACGGCTCGCCCTGGCGCGCGGCGCTCGTCTACAACGGGACCGCGCGGCTGCTGGGGGGAGGCGGCAACGCACCGAGCGCGACTGGGCGCGCTGCCGGCGGCGGGCGCGGCGTCGCCGTGGCGGATGCGGCGGGCGCGGGCGCGGGACGCGAACTCGCCGCTTCGCCTGGAGCGCCGGCGTCACGGCCCGCCGCCGCCGCGCTTGCTCGCCGCGCACGCGAGCACGCGGCGGCCGTGGCACGCCGCCCGGCGCCCGCCGGACCGCTGCGTCTGTTGTCCGCCCAGGCCCATCTGGGCCGCTGGATCGGCATCGAGGCCGTCGCCGCGCTGGCGGCGCTCGCCGTCGCGCTGGCGCTCGGCGGGGCGCGCGGCCTCGGCCGCCTCGAGCGCGGCGGGCTGCTCGCCCTCGCGCTCTGGCTGGTCGCCGGCCTCGCGCTGTGCAGCGCCATGCCGGGTCTGCGCCCGCGCTACCTGGCCTGCGTCGACCCCGCCGTCGCGGCCTGCCTGGGCGCCGGCGTCGCGCTCGCCGTCCGCGCGCGCCCGCGGCCCGCGCGCCTGGCGGGCGCCGCCGCGCTGTGCGCGGTACTGGCCCTGCCGCTGGCCACGGCGGCGGCGGCGGTGAGCCGCGGCGTCCAGGTGTCGGGGCGGACCGGGGCGATGCCGGCGGCGCGGGTCGCCGCGCTGTCGGGCTTCCTGCGCGCGCACGCCGCCGGCGCCGCCGACGAGGTGGCGGTCAGCGCGCCGTCCAAGGCGGGCCCGCTCATCGCCCGCGACGGGCGCCCGGTGCTGATCCTCTCCGACGGTCAGGGCAACCAGCTCGTCTCGCCCGCGGCGCTGGCGCAGCGCCGTGGCCGCCGGCCGCGTGCGCTACGCGCTGCTCGGCGACGCCTGCACGGCGAACAGCGGCAACGAGCGCACCGGCTGCCTGCCCGTCGTGCGATGGGCGCGGGCGCACGGGGTCGACGTCAGCCGCGCGGCCGGCCAGCCGCACGCCGGCGCGCTCTACGCGCTCAGCCCGCGGCCGGGCGGCCGCGGCGGGAGGCTGCGGAAGAACTGCCACGTCCGCCACGTCGCTGCGAAGGGTGCGGGCGGCGGCGTGGGTCCGCGGGCCGCCGGGCCAGCCGTGGGCCTGGCCGTCGAGGCGCACGTGCTCGACGCGCGTCCCGGCGGTGCAATGCCGCCAGGCGATCTCGGTCACCCCGGGCGCGGGCGCAGCCGATCCGCCTTCCCTTGGCAGCCGTCGATGCGCCGCCACTGCCACAGCCACCGCTTCACGCTGCCGTCGTAGTCGGGCGGCTTGCCGCCGTAGGGCACGACCTGGTCGGCGGTGCCGTGGATCTCGAGGACCGGCAGCGGGCGCTCGGGCTTGCACGGCGGCAGCGAGCGGTAGCCGCCGGCGACCGACGCCGCGCCCGCGAGGCGCTCGGAGAGATCGCACGCCGAGCCGCGCCGTCATGCCGCCGCCGTTCGACACGCCCGTGACGAAGACCCGCGCGCGGGTCGACGCAGACGGCGGCCTCGAGCTGGTCGAGCGAGCGCTCGAGCGACCTCGACGTCGTTGGAGCCGCCGGGGACCTGGCCACTCATGTTCCAGAACGAGTTCGGCGCCGCCGGCCGACGGATAGGCGACGAGGAAGCCCTCGCGATCGGCCAGGCGGCTGAAGCCCGTGTCGTCGGCGAAGTCGCTGCCCGTCTCGCCCGCGCCGTGCAGCGCGATGACCAGTGGTCGCGGCTTGTTGGCCCCGGGCGGCGCGTGCAGGAAGACCTGGCGCTGGCCCTCGGGCGTGTCGATCGTCAGGGTGTGGTCGCCCGGCGTCAGGCGCGGGGCAGGGCCGGGCGTGGGCTGCGGTGCGTCGTGGACCGCCTTCGCTCCCGGCTGCCAGGCGACGAACGCGATGAGCGCAAGGGTGGCGACGAGGATGCCGGCCGCCCACGCGTGGCGAGCGGTCACGCGGGGACCGCCCGCGCGAAGACCAAGTCGCAGCAGAGCACGACGGGGAGGATAGCCGCCGGTCCCACCGGGAGCCCGCGCCGTCGGCGTTCAGCCGGTCTGCACCGGCGTCCGCGGCACGAGGCTGCGGAAGAACTGCCAGGCCCGCCACGTCGCGGCAAACGGCGCGGGCTGCGGCTGGGTCCGCGCCCCGCGGGGCCAGCCGTGGGCCCGGCGATCGAGGCGCACGTGCTCGACGCGCGTCCCGGCGGTGCAGTGCGCGCCAGGCGATCTCGGTCACGCCGGGCGCGAGCTTCAGCCGGTCGTCGTTCCCGTGGCAGCCGTCGAGGCGCCGCCACTGCCCCAACCACCGCCTCACGCTGGCCTTGTACTCGGACGGCCTGCCGCCGTAGGGGAACGACCTGGTCGGCGGTGCCGTGGATCTCGAGCACCGGGAGCGGGCGCTCGGGGTTGCACGGCGCCGGCGCCTGGTAGGCGCCGGCGACCGACGCCACGCCCGCGAGGCGATCGGACAGATCGCAAGCCAGCCGCGCCGTCGGTCCACCGCCGTTCGAGACGCCGGTGACGAAGACGCGGGCGGGGTCGACGCAGACGGCGGCCTCGAGCTGGTCGCAGCGCCGCCGCGTGTTCCAGGGGAGTCGCTCGGGGCGCCCGACGGCGAGTAGGCGACGAGGAACTCCTCGCGGTCGGCCAGGCGGCTGAAGCCGGTGGCGCTCGGCGAACTCGTTGTCGGTCTGCGCCTGCGCCGTGCAGGGCGATGATGAGCGGCCGCGGCTTGTAGGCGCCGGGAGGCGCGTGCAGGAAGACCTGGCGCTGGCCCTGCGGGCGTATCGATCGTCAGCGTGTGGTCGCCCGGCGTCAGCGCGGGACAGGGCTCGTGGGTGGGGTCGGAGGCGTAGTGGACGGCCTTGGCGCCCGGACTGCCACGCCACCAAGGGCGAGCAGCGCGAGACCGGCGACGAGGGTGGCGGCCGCTCGCGCGTGGCGAGCGGTCACGCGGGGACCGCCCGCGCGAAGACCCAGCCGCGGCAGAGCACGAAGGTGAGGAGCGTCACCGGGGGTAGAACAGCGAGCTCCCCGGCAAGTCGCGGCAGGTGCTCGTGCCCGACGCGCGATCGCCACCAGGGCCGCGTTGAGAGCCGAGCCCATGAGCTGGACGACAACGTAGCGCGCTGCCGGGACGGCGCCGCGCGCGGCGCCCTGGAAGGTCCACGCTCGGTTCAGGAGGTAGCCGTTGACCGCGCCGACGCCCCAGCCGACCGCGCCCGCCAGGGCAACGGGAGCCTCGAGACCCAGCACCACGGCGTAGGTGGCGAGCGTGAGCGCCGTGTTGGTGGCGCCCACCAGCCCGAAGCGCACGAGCTGGAGCGACCACGGGGGGACGCGCGGGCGGCGGCCAGGGCGGTCGCGGGTCATTGCAGGTAGCGCTGGGTGTAGAGGTGGTTGGCGAGCCCCGCGGCCGTGCGCGTCGGGAAGTAGCCGAAGTGGTGGATCACCTTCGGCATCTGCGGGATCGCGCCGAGGGCGAGCCAGGCGGTGAGGACGATGCAGGCGCCCGCGAGCACGCGCGTGCGCGCGAGGGCGGCGAAGGGAAGGACCCACCAGACGTACCAGGGCATCGTCCATCCCAGCGTCAGCACGGCGGCGAGCATCACGAAGCCGGCGGCGCCCGGCAGCCAGGAGCGCCGCCAGGCGACGGCGGCGGTCGCGCCCACGGCGGCCAGCGCCAGCACCGCGTGCGCGAGGGTGCGATCGTGGGGCGTGAGCCCTCCGTGGCCGGCGAGCGCGGCGAGCACGTTGGGCACGCTCAGCGGGCCGACGAGTCCGTCCTGGATGCTCGTCGCGGGCAGGTGGCCGCCGTACACCAGCCCGACGACGGCGAGGACGAGCACGCCGGCGCTGCCCGCACCCCCCAGGGCGGGCAGGCGCCGGCGGCAAGCGAGGACGACCACGGGCGCCAGCAGCGCCGCCGAGGGCTTGAACCCCGCGGCCAGGACGGCGCAGGCGCCCGCGCCGACGTCCCACCACGGTGCGGTCCCGGGCTGCCAGCCGACGACCGCCAGCGAGACCGCGGCGACGCTGCACAGCAGCATGAGCGGCTCGTTGTGCGCGCCGCCGATGCCGTAGACGAGCACGAGCGGGTTCAGGCCGACGAGGGCGACCGCCGCCTGCGGGGAGCGGCCGAGCCGGCGCGCGGTGAACGCCACCAGCACGAGGGTCCCGAGCGCCGCGGCCAGCAGCACGCCCTTCCACACCCAGTACGCGGCGGGCAGCGACAGCGGGGCGAGGCCCTCGGTCAGCAGGGTGAAGAGCGGGCCGTAGGGCGAGGGGAGGTGGTGCCAGTTGGAGAAGTGGTACGCCGGGTCCTGGGGGACGGTGAGCGGCAGGGAGGCGTAGGGGTTGACGCCGTAGGTCGCCGGCATGCGCCCGTAGTGCAGGTAGTTGAAGACGTCGGTCAGCGACAGCGGCGGCCCGAGCAGCAGGATGACGTGCGTCGCCACCACGGCGCCCCAGACGATCGCCGCCGGGACGCGCGGCGCGCACAGCACCGCCACCAGCCACGCGATGCCGAGGATCGCCAGGGCGCGCGTGAGGTCGGCCTGGAGCATCGGCGGGCTGGGGGGCAGCGACGGCAGCCGGTGGGCCAGGGGGCCCACCATCCAGCTCGGGAACCCGCGCTGGGCGGGGCCCGAGAGGAGCGACGGCCGCTCGGCGGCGACGAGCAGGATGGCGCCGGCCAGGCCGACGATGGCGCCCATCGCCGCGGTGCCGAGGGCCGGTGCGGCGGCCCGCGCGGGGACGCCGGCCCAGCGTCGAACCGCGCCCCACGACAGGCGCGGCATTTCCAGGGCAACATCCGCGCGCGGGCCCGGCACGCCGGACAGGGTCGGTGGCGGCCATGAGCCGCCGCGCAGCACGCGATTGGCGTCGCGTGCCGCTCATGTTGGCGTCGTGTTAGGTCGCCGCGGGCAGCGCCCGGCGCGGGCGCGCGGCCTCGAGCGGGGCGCCCGCGAGCTGGCCGCCGGGGCAGCCCTCGCAGGGCACCACGCGGCGCGGGTTGCGGATCCCGACGAGCGCCGAGCACGCCGCCGAGCGCCACGAGGGCGGCCGCGATCCCGGCGCCCCGGTGGAAGGCCGTCACCGCGGCGTCCTCGGCGGCCTGGGTCACCACGCGCGCCTCGGCCGGCAGGCAGGCTGTCGGGGTCGGCGCGCGTCAGCGTGCGGTGCTTGGCCTCGCTGACGATCCGCTGGGCTTCGGGCGAGAGGCGCTGTCCGGCCAGGCGCTGGTCGATGGTGGCGCCGAACTGGCCGGCGACCACGGCACCGAGGGCGGCGACGGCGAGCAGCCCGGCGACGCGCGCGATCGCGTTGTTGACGCCCGACGCGATGCCCGCGTTGCTCTCGTCGGCGTCGGCCAGCACGGTGGCGGTCAGCGGCGCCACGGTGGCCGACAGCCCCAGCGCGAAGAGCAGCAGCGCCGGCAGCAGCTCCGTGACGTAGTCGACGTGGGCGTCGACGCGCTGCAGCATGCGCGAGGCCCGCCGCGGCGACCAGCGGACCGCCGCCCATGAACCAGCGCGGGCCGTAGCGGTCGGCCAGCGCGCCCGGCGCGGCGCGACAGCGTGAACATGACGATCGTGATCGGCAGCGTCGCCAAGCCCGGCCTGGAGCGCGTCGTAGCCGGCGACCTGCTGCAGGAAGAGCACGAGGAAGAAGATCACGGCGCTCAGCCCGCCGTACATGAGGAGCGTCTCGAGGTTGCCGACGGCGAAGTTGCGCCGCCGGAAGAGGCCCAGCGGCAGCATCGGATGCGGCGTCCGGGCCTCGTGGACGATGAAGAGGGCGAGCATCGCCACGCCCGCGACGGCCGGGACGAGCACCTGGGGGGAGCCCCAGCCCACGCTCGGCTGGCGGATGAGGGCGAAGACCGGGCCCGGCCAGCCCCAGCGCGCAGAGCGACGGCGCCGAGGTAGTCCAGGTGGACCTGTGGGCCCTCGCGCGGGCGCTCGGAGACCGCCATGCGCACGATGATCACCGTGGCGACGACGAACGGCACGTTGATGGCGAAGATCCAGCGCCACGTCGCCACGTCGACGAGCCAGCCGCCGGCCAGCGGGCCGATGACCATCGCGATGCCGCCCCACGCCGTCCACGAGCCGATCGCCGCGCCGCGCTCGTCGGGCGGGAAGGTCGCGACGATCACGGCCAGCGCGCTCGGGGTCAGCAGCGCGCCGAAGACGCCCTGCAGGGCGCGCCCGGCGACGAGCACCTCGATCGACGGGGCCAGCGCGCAGACCACGCTCACGACGCCGAAGCCGGTCACGCCCAGCGTGAAGATCCGCCGCTCGCCGTAGATGTCGCCGAGCGAGCCGCCGACGAGGATGAGCGAGCCGAGCGTGAGCAGGTAGGCGTTGGAGACCCACTGCTGGCCGGCGAGGCCGCCGCCGAGGTCGCGCTCGATGGCCGGCAGCGCGACGTTGACCGCGGTCGCGTCGAGCCCCGCCACGAACGACCCCAGGATCGCGGCCAACAGCGCGAGGCGCTTGCGACGCTCGGTCACGAGACCATGCTACGCACGAGAGAACCTGCGTCCGCGGAGGCAGTGGCGGGTGGGCCTCTGCCCGACCGCAGACAGCAAGAGACGCGGTCCCGAACCGCCTGGGGTGCTCTCCGCCGCGTCCGCCCCCGAGGGGGCAGGTCACGGCTTCAGAGCGGCGGGCCTCGCAACCCCTGGGCCTCGCTCTCTGCGGTTCGGTTCCGCGTCGAGGGGCAACTTATGAAGGGCCCTCACGGCGGTCAAGGGCCCCTCCGGCGCGATCCCGCAAACACCGGCGATTTCCATCCGGCCGTTGCGCGACCTCGTACACTGGGTAGAGCAGCCGACCGGGGCCGCCGCGGTGAGCGCGCTCGCCATCGACGGGGTCCGTCGGCTTCCTGACCGCTCGTGTGATGGTTCCCCGGCGCCAGCTGCGGGTGGGTGGCGAGCGGCCACCGTCCCACTACGAAACAACGAGGTGCAAATGGCTGTTGAAGAGAAGGTCGAGCTGGAGGGCGAGGTCGTAGAGGCCCTCAAGAACCTGAACTTCCGCGTCGAGCTCGAGAACGGTCATGTCGTGCTCGCGCATCTCGCCGGCAAGATGCGTCGCTTCCGCATCCGCGTCCTGCCTGGCGACCGCGTCCGCGTCGAGGTCTCTCCGTACGACCTCAACCGCGGCCGCATCGTCTACCGCTTCAAGTAGTAGACGCGGCGCGGCCGTCGACCGCGCCACCCGCTCACCTGGGCTTGGGCGCATCCGCGCCCACCGGCCCGGGGCGAGTGTCATGTGACGCAGTGCACAGTTACCCGGTGCCTTGGAGTGGGTACCGTTGAACGCGATTCAATAGAAACTGACCGCTCGGGTCAGGAGGCGTTCAACCGTGCAGCTCATCCATCGCTTCGTCCGCTACCAGGAGCGCGTCTCGGGAGTCCCGGGCCGCTTCATCGCGCCCGTCGTCCTCGCCGGCGTCTCGCTGCAGGTCGCGGTCCTCGGGATGTACTGGGACATCGGCTACCACATCGACCACGGCCGCGACCAGGGCGTGTTCACCGCGCCGCACATGTTCATCGTGGCGGGCCTGCAGGGCATCGTCCTCGCCGCGCTGCTGCACGGCCGGATGGGCGGGCCCGCGGCGCGCAACGAGCGCCGCCTGCCGCTGCGCCTGAACATGAGCCCGGGCGGGATCGTGATGCTCGTCTGCGGCGGCGTCGCGCTGCTCGGCTTCCCGCTCGACGCGTTCTGGCACGCGCTCTTCGGCGAGGACGTCACGCTGTGGGGCCCGACGCACCTGTTCATGATCGGCGGCGCCGGCGTGAGCACGCTCGGCGTGTGGATGGTCATGCGCCAGGGCTTCGAGCTCGGGCGCCCGCGCAAGGTCGCGCACCGCGGCCACCTGCGCGTGGCCGGCGCGCTCATCATCGGCCTGTCGACCTTCCAGGCGGAGTTCGACTTCGGCGTGCCGCAGTTCCAGCTGCTCTACCAGCCGGTGCTGATCGCCTTCGCAGCCGCGGTCGCGCTCGTGTGCGCGCGCTCGATCCTCGGCCCCTGGGGCGCCTTCCAGGCGCTCGCGATGTTCTTCGTCATCCGCATCGCCCTGGCGCTCTTCGTCGGCCAGGTCGCGGGCTACACCACGCCGCACTTCCCGCTCTACATCGCCGAGGCCGGCGTGGTCGAGCTCGCGGCGCTCGCCGCGCCGCGCGCGCCGCTGCGCTTCGCGCTGCTCAGCGGGCTGGGCATCGGGACGATCGGCCTCGCGGCCGAGTGGGGCTGGAGCCACGTGTGGATGCCCCATCCGTGGCCCGCGTCGATGCTGGTGCCCGCCGTCGTGCTCGCCCTGGCCGCCGCGCTGGCCGGCAGCGTCCTCGGCGCCCGCATGAGCCAGAGCCTCGCGATGCCCGAGAGCGAGCGCGCCGCCCTGCCCGCGATCGCGCCGCGCGCCGTCGCCCTGGCGGCCGCCGTCGCCCTCGTGGCGCTCTTCTTCCCGCTCCCGCGGACCGGCGGCGACGGCACGCGCGCCGCCATCGTCCCGACTCCCGCGGGCCACGGGCGCGTGAACGTCGCCGTCACGCTCGATCCGCCGAGCGCGGCGCGCGACAGCCAGTGGTTCGAGGTCCTCTCGTGGCAGGGCCGGACGCCCGGCCAGCTGCGCCAGCTCACCGCGCTGCGCGAGGTCGGGCCGGGCCGCTACGTCACCGAGCGCCCGGTGCCGGTGAGCGGCAACTGGAAGACGATGCTGCGCCTGGCCAAGGGCACCCATCTGATGGCGCTGCCGGTGTACCTCCCGCCCTCGCCGCAGGCCCATCGTGCCGGCGTTCCCGCGCGCCCGCGCGCGGGCGCGATGCAGGCCGACACCTTCATCCTGCAGCGCGAGGCGCGCGGCGGCCCCGCGTGGCTGACGACGACGGCCTACGCCGTCCTCGGCGTCGTGGTCGCCGTCTGGCTGGGGCTGCTGGCATGGGCGCTGGGCCTCGCCGAGCCCCGGCGCCAGCCCCGCCAGCGCGCTACCGTGGCATCGACATGGCAACCGCCCGTCGCGCCCGCCTGAGCACCGACGCCCGCCGCGAGCAGCTCGTCGCGCTGGGCGTCGAGATGTTCAGCGAGCGCCCCTTCGACGAGGTCTCGATCGACGACATCGCGGCGTCGGCCGGGATCTCGAAGGGCCTGCTCTACCACTACTTCCCGAGCAAGCGCGACTTCTACGTCGCGGTCGTGCGCCACTCGGCCGACGAGATGCAGGCCGTCACCGCGACCGACCCGGACCTCGCGCCGCTCGAGCGCCTGTCGACCGGCCTGGACAAGTACCTGGAGTACGTCGACACCCACGCCCGCGGGTACTCGACCGTGCTGCGCGCCGGCATCGGCTCCGACCGCGAGGTGGCGGCCATCGTCGAGGACGTCCGCTCCGCGATGGCGACCCGCATCCTCGACGACCTCCCCGGCGGGGAGCCGTCGCCCGGCGTGCGCATCGCGGTGCGCGGCTGGGTCGGCTTCGCCGAGGCCGCGAGCCTCGAGTGGCTCGAGCGCCGCGAGCTCTCGCGCGAGGAGCTGCGCGATCTGCTCATCCAGGCGCTCACCGGCGCGATCGGCGCGGCGGCGACGCACTACGCGGTGCGGTAGTCGTCCGCCGGCGCTTCCGGCGCCGCGCAGCGCTTCCTGCATCACCGAGGGAAAGCAGCGTGGAGCGGCGCCACTGCGGGCCGTCGTCCTCCGCCGCGGCGTGAGCTACCCCGGACAACGCTGGTTTGTGGGGCTCCTGGCCCCAAGCGTCAGCGCGGTGGGCGCACCGTGATCGCCGACGGGGACCCGGCCGGGCGCGGCGGGCACCCCCGGCAAGGAGGGGTTCGTCCGAAACCTGGACCGAAAAGCGGGGAAACAGGCCTACCTTCGTTCGTACTCTTGACAAACCCCTCCCGAATCGGAGAAGGTCGCGCCAGTGGGTCCACTCCGCACCGGGTCGCTGGAGTCCCTACGTGAGCGCAACCGTCTGCGCGTCATCGACGCGTTGCGCACGCGAGGGGCGATCAGCCGCGCAGACATCGCCCGTCAGACAGGTCTGAGCCGCTCGACGGTGTCGAGCCTCGTCGCCGACCTGCAGGCGACGGGGATGGTCATCGAGCGCGCGACCGACGGCGTCGCCGCCACCGCCTCGCAGGGTGGGCGCCCGCCCGTGCTCGTGGCCCTCGACCGCTCGGCCGGCGCCGTCGTCGGCCTCGACTTCGGCCACGACTCCCTGCGCGTCGCCGTCGCCGACCTCTCCTACTCGATCCTGGCCGAGTCGTTCGCGGAGCTCGAGGTCGACACCGCCGCGGAGGACGCGCTCGACACCGCCGCGACGATCGTGTCGGAGCTGATCGACGAGGCGGGCGTGGACCGCGGCCGCGTCCTCGCCGCGGGCATGGGCCTGCCCGGCCCGATCGACCGCGAGAGCGGCCGCGTGCACTCGCAGCCGATCCTGCCCGGCTGGGTGGCCCTCGACCCCGCCGCGGAGATGGAGGAGCGCCTCGGGCTCCCCGTCCACCTGGACAACGACGCGAACGTGGGAGCGCTGGGCGAATCGACCTTCGGCGTCGGCCGCGGGACCCACGTGATGGCCTATCTGCGCCTCTCGGCGGGCATCGGCGCGGGCCTCGTGATCAACGGCCGCCCCTTCCGCGGAGCGCGCGGGATCGCGGGTGAGATCGGCCACGTTCTGGTCGATCCCCAGGGCCCGATCTGCCGCTGCGGCAACCGCGGCTGCCTCGAGACCTTCGTCGCCGGCCCCGCTCTGTGCGAGCTGCTGCGCCGCTCGCACGGCCCCCTGACCGTGCGCCAGCTGCTGCAGCTGGCCCAGGAGGGCGACGCCGGCTGCCAGCGCGTCATCGCCGACGCCGGCCGCGTCGTCGGCCGCGCGGTCGCCGACCTGTGCAACTACCTCAACCCGGACCTCGTCGTCGTGGGCGGCGATCTCAGCGCCGCCGGCGACCTCGTGCTCGAGCCGATGCGCGAGGCCGTGCGGCGCTTCGCCATCCCGGCCGCCGCCGAGGACGTCGAGATCGTCGCCGGCACGCTCGGCGACCGCGCCGAGCTGCTCGGCGCGCTCGCCCTCGCCGGCCATGAGTCCGAGGACCCACTGACCGTTCCCGTACCTCACATGTCCCATCCCACAGGAGGAGGAAGACGGTGATGCACTCACCGATCTCTCGTCGGGCGCTCGCCATCGGCGGTGCGCTCTGCGCTTTGACGTTCGCAGTCGCAGCGTGCGGCTCGGACAACAACAACAGCACGTCGTCCAGTGGCGGCGGTGCCAGCACCACCAGCGCCAGCAAGGCCCAGAAGGTCGGGGTCCTGCTGCCGGACACCAAGTCGTCCGTCCGCTGGGAGTCGTTCGATCGACCGCTGCTCCAGGACGCGTTCAAGTCCGCCGGCGTGCCGGTGACGATCGAGAACGCCCAGGGAGACAAGTCGACGCAGCAGCAGCAGGCCGAGCAGCTGATCACGAACGGGGCGAAGGTGCTCCTGCTCGTGAACCTCGACTCGGGCTCGGGCGCGGCCATCGAGGCCAACGCCGCGTCGCGCGGCGTGAAGGTCATCGACTACGACCGCCTGACCCTCAAGGGCCAGGCCGCGTACTACGTGTCCTTCGACAACGTCAAGGTGGGCGAGCTGCAGGGCCAGGGCCTCGTGAAGTGCCTCGGCTCCGCTGCGAAGCCCGCCATCGCCGAGCTCAACGGCTCGCCGACCGACAACAACGCCACGCTGTTCAAGCAGGGCTACGACTCGGTCCTCAAGCCGCTGTACAGCTCCGGCAAGGCAACGAAGGCCGCCGATCAGTCCGTGCCCGACTGGGACAACCAGAAGGCGCTGACGATCTTCGAGCAGATGCTGGCCAAGACCAACAACAAGATCGACGGCGTGCTCGCCGCCAACGACGGCCTGGGCAACTCGGCCATCTCGGCGCTCAAGGCGCGCAAGCTCAAGCAGCTCCCGGTCACCGGGCAGGACGCGACGCCGCAGGGGATCCAGAACATCCTCTCCGGCGACCAGTGCATGACCGTCTACAAGGCGGTCAAGAAGGAGGCCGACGCGGCCTCCAAGCTGGCCATCGCGCTGGCCACGGGCAAGCAGCCCGAGGCAGGGCTGGTCAACGGCAAGACGAACGACACCGCGCGTGACGTCCCGTCGGTGCTGCTGACCCCCCAGGCGATCACCAAGGACAACATCAAGGTGGTCTTCGACGACGGCTTCCTGAAGCCCAGCGAGGTGTGCGTCGGCAAGTACGCCGACCTGTGCACAAAGGCGGGCATCAGCTAGTCAAGATGGCGACTGGGGCGCCGCCTCGGCGGCGCCCCACCGTCCACGGGACCCGGAGGAGGGTTTGAGAGCGTGACCGACACACCCATCTTGGAGCTGAAGGGCGTCTCGAAGAGCTTCGGCGCCGTCCAGGCTCTGTACGAGGTCGACTTCCACGTGTCGCGCGGCGAGGTCATGGCCCTCGTCGGCGACAACGGCGCCGGCAAGTCGACCCTCATCAAGTGCATCGCCGGCATCTACTCGATCGACTCGGGCGAGGTCTTCTTCGAGGGCGAGCAGGTGCACATCCACGGGCCGAAGGGCTCCGCGAACCTGGGGATCGAGGTCGTCTACCAGGACCTCGCGCTGGCCGACAACCTCGACGTCGTGCAGAACATGTTCCTGGGCCGCGAGGAGCTCGCGGGGCCGCTGCGCTCGCTCGACGAGATCACCATGGAGCGGCGCGCCAACGACACGCTGGCGACGCTGTCGGTGACGACGATCCGGTCGGTCCGCCAGACGGTGGCCGGCCTCTCCGGCGGCCAGCGCCAGTCGGTGGCGGTGGCCAAGGCCGTCATGTGGAACTCCAAGGTCGTGATCCTCGACGAGCCGACCGCCGCGCTCGGCGTGGCCCAGACCCGGCAGGTCCTCGATCTGGTCAAGCGCCTGGGCGAGCAGGGGCTCGCCGTCGTGCTCATCTCGCACAACCTGCACGACATCTTCGAGGTGGCCGACAACATCACCGTGCTGCGCCTCGGCCAGAACGTCGGCGAGTACAAGCGCACCGACGTGACCCAGACGCAGGTCGTCGAGGCCATCACCGCGGGCAAGCTGTCGAAGGTGCCCGGCGTCGGCGGAAGAGGTGATCGCATGAGCACCACCGCACCCGCACCGGTCGAGGGCGGCCCGGGCGCGCCGGCGGCCGCGGCCGTCGGCCCCCAGAGCCTGGGGGAGTACGCGCGAGGCTGGTGGATCGGCGTCAAGTCCGGCGAGCTCGGCTCGCTGCCGATCGTCGTCGGGCTGATCATCATCGCGGTCGTCTTCCAGAGCCAGAACTCGAACTTCCTGACCGCCGGCAACTTCGTCAACCTCATCGTCCAGGCGGCCGCCTTCGCGACCATCGGCATGGGGATCGTGTTCGTGCTGCTGCTGGGGGAGATCGACCTGTCGGTCGGTTTCGTCAGCGGCGTGGCGGGCGTGCTCGTCGCCCTGCTGACCTTCCCCGACAACCACAACGTCTTCGCTGCCGGCCCGGCGCTCGTGCTGGCCCTCGCCGCCGGCGTCGGCATCGGCCTGCTGCACGGCGTGATCATCACGAAGCTCGGCGTGCCCTCCTTCGTGGTGACGCTGGCCGGACTGCTGGCGTGGAACGGGGCCGTCCTGCTGCTCATCGGCGACAAGGGCACCGTCATCATCCAGAACAGCTTCTTCATCGGCTTCGCCAACGACTTCCTGCCGTCGGCGACCGCGTGGATCCTGGCCGTCGCCTCCATCGTGCTGTACGGGGCGATGCTGTTCTGGCAGCGCGCGCAACGCTCACGCGCGGGGCTCGTCAGCGCTCCGGACGCGGTCCTGTTGCTGCGCATCGCCGGGTTCGCGATCGGCGTCCTGGCGGTCGCCTACGTGTGCGATCAGGACCGTGGCATCCCGTACGTGATGCTCGTCATCGCCGGCCTGTTCATCTTCTGGACCTACGTGCTCAACCGCACGAAGTTCGGGCGCCATATCTACGCGGTCGGCGGCAGCGCCGAGGCCGCGCGGCGTGCCGGCATCAACGTCGACAACATCAAGATGGCGTGCTTCGCCATCTGCTCGATGATGGCGGCGGTCGGCGGCATCATCCTCGCCTCGCGGCTGCGCTCGGTGGACACGAACTCGGGCGGCGGCTCGCTGCTGCTGTACTCGATCGCCGCGCCCGTCATCGGCGGCACCTCGCTGTTCGGCGGCCGCGGCACCGTGAAGTCAGCCGTGTTCGGCGCGATCGTCATCGCGTCGATCGACAACGGCCTCGGCCTCCTCGGGCTCGGCTCGGGCGAGAAGTTCGTCATCACCGGCGGCGTGCTGCTGCTGGCGGTGTCGGTCGACTCGATCTCGCGCCGCGGACGCGAGTCGGCCGGTAGAGCGTGATGGCCGGCGGGCCCCCGCGCCCCGCTCTCCGCGGGGGCTCGCCCGGCCTCACCCCGAACACCACGAAAGGGGGCTCGCGTTGGCGAGCAAGGAGAGATGGGCCTGATGCCGCTGCGCTGGGGCATCCTGTCCACCGCCAACATCACCGACAAGCTGCTCGACAGCGGCACCGACCAGGAGTTCGTCGCCGTCGGCTCGCGCGACGGCGCGCGCGCCGAGGCGTACGCGCGCGAGAAGGGCATCGCGCGCGCCCACGGCTCCTACGAGGACGCTGCTGGCCGATCCCGACGTCGACGCGATCTACAACCCGCTGCCCAACGCGCTGCACGTCGAGTGGTCGATCCGCGCGCTCGAGGCCGGCAAGCACGTCCTGTGCGAGAAGCCGCTCAGCCGCCGTCCCGAGGACGTCGACCGCGCCTTCGACGTCGCCGAGCGCGAGGGGCGCGTGCTGGCCGAGGCCTTCATGTGGCGACATCACCCGCAGGTCGCCCGCGCCCGCGAGCTCCTCGACAGCGGCGCGATCGGCGACCTGCGGGTCGTGCGCGCGCACTTCGCCTTCCGGGCCGGCAACCCCGACGACATCCGCCTGCAGGCCGCGCTCGACGGCGGCGGCCTCATGGACGTCGGCTGCTACTGCGTCAGCGGATGCCGCACGCTGGCCGGCGCCGAGCCCGAGCGCGCCTGGGCCGAGCTCGTCCCCGGCGGGCACGGCGTCGACGTCGCGCTCGCCGCCACCCTGCGCTTTCCGGGCGACGTGCTCGCCCACTTCGACTGCGGGCTGAGCTACCCCGGCGGCTCGCTGCTGGCGGCCGCCGGCACCGAGGGCTCCTTCGCCCTCGCAGACCCGTGGCACGGCAACGACGCGGTCATCGAGCTGCGGCGCGCCGACGGCTCCGTCGAGCGCATCGACGCCGGACCCGCGAACTCCTACGCGCTCGAGCTGGCCGACTTCGAAGCGGCCGTCCGCGGCGAGGGCAGCCCGCTGCTCGGCCGCGACGACGCGCTCGGTCAGGCCCGCACGATCGCGGCCCTCTACACCTCGGCAGAAAGGAACGCCCCATGCCCGATCGGTTGAAGACGTCCCTGGGCATCTGGGCCCTGGGCGGGATGATCACCCGCTTCGTCCCCGTCGGCTATCAGCCCGAGCACGCCTCGGAGTCGACGGCCGAGAAGATCCGTCGCGCCGTGGACGGCCTCGGCGACCTGATGGACGACTACGAGTTCCACTACCCCTACGAGCTCAGCGCCGACAACCTCGACGAGGTCCGCGACGCGCTCGACGGCCACGGGATCTACTGCCTGGCCAGCGGGCTGCACCTCGATCCGCGCAACGGCAAGGGCGGCCTCTCCTCGCCCGACGACTCCGTGCGCGACGCCGCGCTGCGCGTCACGCTCGACGCCTGCGAGTTCGCGGGCGAGATCGGCGCGCACTTCATCATCTGGCCGGGGATCGAGGGCTACAACTACCCCTTCCAGACCCCGTACGCCGACTCGTGGGCGCGCTTCATCGACGGCGTCGGGCAGGCCGCGACCGCGCTGGCCGGCCACGGGCTCAAGCTCTTCCTCGAGCACAAGAACTCCGAGCCGGCCATGAAGATCTTCATGCGCAACATCGGCATGACCCTGCACGTGATCCACAAGCTGCGCGCGCAGGGGATCGACAACGTGCAGGTCAACATGGACTGGCAGCACCTGATCATGAACGGCGAGCATCTGCCGGAGTACGCCGCGCTGCTGGCCGCGGAAGGCCTGCTGGGCCACCAGCACGCCAACTCGGGCTGGGGCATCACCGACGACGACAACATGGTCGGCGCGACCGCGTTCATGGAGACCGTCGAGCTGGCGCTCGAGCTGCGCCGCGCCGACTACGGCGCCAACGGCGAGCGCCTGGGCTTCGACCTGTACCCCTACACCGAGGATCAGGTCGCGGCCGTCAAGCGGTCGGTCGAGCAGTGGCACTTCATCGACGAGGTCGCCCAGCGCATCGAGGGCGACGCCCTGCGCGAGGCGCAGCAGCGCAAGGACGCCGTCGCGGCCTACGAGCTCGTCTACGCCGCGCTGGGCGCTCCCGCACCGACACGCGTATGACGCGCCTGCTGGGACTCGACGTCGGCACCTCGTCGGTCAAGGGGATCGCGATCGACGGCGACGGCACCGTGCTGGCCGTCGCCGAGCGCGGCTACCCGCTGTCGACGCCGCGTCCCGGCTGGAGCGAGCAGGATCCCGAGGACTGGTGGCGCGGGGCGGCCGAGGTGCTCGACGAGCTCGACGCCGCCAACGCCGCCGGCATCGGGCTGTCGGGCCAGATGCACGGGCTCGTCGCGCTCGACGCGGGGGGCCGCCCGCTGCGGCCCGCGATCCTGTGGAACGACGGGCGCACGCAGGCGCAGTGCGAGGAGATCGAGCAGCGCATCGGCTTCGAGCGCCTCGTGCAGCTGACCGGCAATCGCGCGCTGGCCGGGTTCACCGCCCCCAAGCTGCTGTGGCTGGCCGAGCACGAGCCCGAGGTCTACGGGCGCATCGCGCACATCCTGCTGCCCAAGGACTACGTCCGTCTCAAGCTCACCGACGATCACGCCATCGACGTCGCCGACGCCTCGGGCACGCTGCTCTTCGACGTCGCCGAGCGCGGCTGGAGCGACGAGGTCGTCCGCGCGCTGGACGTCGACCCCGCGTGGCTGCCCGCCGTCTACGAGTCGCCCGCCACCACCGGCGTGACGCACGGCGGCGTACCGGTCGCCGCCGGCGCGGGCGACCAGGCCGCGGGAGCGCTCGGCGTCGGCGTGGTGGCCGAGGGCGGCCCGGCGTCCGTCGTGCTCGGCACGAGCGGCGTCGTCTTCGCCGCCCTGGACCGCTACGCGCACGATCCCCAGGCGCGCGTGCACGCGTTCTGCCACGCCGTGCCGCAGGCGTGGCACATCATGGGCGTGATGCTCAGCGCGGCCGGCTCGCTGCAGTGGCTGCGCGAGACGGTGGGGGGGACCTACGACGAGCTGCTCGGCGGCGCGGCCGACTGGGAGCCCGGGGTCGAGGGCCTGCTCTTCGCGCCCTACCTGGCCGGCGAGCGCACGCCGCACGCCGATCCGTCGGCCCGCGGCGCCTTCGCGGGGCTGGGCCTGCGCCACGACCGCGGCGCCCTGGCGCGCGCGGTGCTCGAGGGCGTGGCCTTCGGCCTGCGCGACGCGCTCGACCTCGTCGAGGAGCTCGGCGGGCGCCCGCGCGTCGGGCGCATCTCGGGCGGCGGCGCGCGCTCGCAGCTGTGGCTGGAGATCGTCGCCTCGGTGCTCGAGATGCCGCTCGAGGCGACGGTGGTCGACGAGGGCGCCGCCTACGGCGCCGCGCTGCTGGGCGGCGTGGCGGCCGGGGTGTGGGACGGCGCGCGCGAGGCGGTGTCGGCGTGCGTGAAGGTCACGCGCACGATCGAGCCGCGCCCGGAGTGGATCGAGCCCTACGCCGAGGCGCGGGAGCGCTTCCGCGGTCTGTATCCCGCGCTGCGCCCGCTGCAGGCCTAGCCCGATCAGCGGTAGGTCGAGATCTCGATGAGGCTGCCGTCGGGGTCGCGGCAGTAGACCGACGTCATCGCGCCACGCGCGCCCGCGCGCTCGACGGGCCCGACCTCGACCTCGACGCCGCACGACGCCAAGTGCGCGGTGATGTCCGCGAGCTCGGCGTCGGCGGCGAAGCACAGGTCATCGCTGCCGGCCGCCGGATGGCGGCCGGTGAACCACGCTTCCTGGCTCGCGTCGATGGGGCGCACGTGGAGCTTCTGCTCGCCGAACCACAGGACGGTGCGGCCGTCGACGACTTCGCGACGCATGCCCAGCACGCGCGCGTACCAGTCGGCCGACGCCTGGACGTCCGAGACGTTGATCACGAGGTGGTCGATGCGGCTCACGGTCAAGGCCATGCGTGGAGTGTCGCGGGCTGCGAGCATTGGCCCCATGTTGCGAGAGTTCACCGCGCGCCTGCAGAAGGGCGAGAGCAAGGGCGCCTGGACCTACGTGGTCATGGACGGCTCCGCCGAGTTCTTCGGCACCAAGGGCCTGGTGAAGGTCCGCGGAACCGTCGACGGCGTGCCGTTCGAGAGCGCCTTCATGGCCCTCGGCGACGGGACCCACAAGCTCCCGGTGAAGGCCTCCGTGCGCAAGGCGATCGGCAAGGGCGCGGGCGACACCGTCGTCGTCCGGCTGGACGAGCGCATCGGCTAGGCTCGGCGCGTGGGTGACCCGCGCGCCCTCATCGAGCGGCTGACGGCGGCACAGAACGCCCGCGACATCGAGGCGTTCGTGGCCTGCTTTGCCGCGGACTACCGCAGCGAGCAGCCGCTCTTCCCGGCACGCCACTTCCGGGGCGCCGACCAGGTCCGCGCCAACTGGTCGGCGCTGTTCGCCGCCATCCCGGATTTCCGGGCCGAGCTGCTGCGCACCGCGGTCGACGGCGACATCGTCTTCGCCGAGGTCCACTGGACGGGCACCAAGCAGGACGGGACGGCGCTCGACGAGCGCGGCGTCGCCGTCTTCGGGGTCCGCGACGACCGCCTCGCCTGGGGCCGGCTCTATGTCGACGAGGTCGAGCAGGATTCGGCGGGCATCGACGCGGTCGTCCGCCGCATGGCCGGCACCGACGACCCGTAGCCCCGACGATGGGCGAGCAGCGCACGAGCGGCACCGCGACGGTCATGTTCACCGACGTCGAGTCGTCGACGGACATCACGACGCGGCTCGGCGACGACGCGGCGGCGTCGCTCTTGGCGACCCACAACTCGATCGTTCTCGACCAGGTGGCCTCGTTCGGCGGCCACGACGTGCGCTCGACCGGCGACGGGTTCCTGGTCGTCTTCGACTCCGCCCGCGCCGCCGTGTCGTGCGCCCTGGCGATCCAGCGCGAGCTCGCCGCGCGCGAGCATCCGATCCGGGTGCGGATCGGCCTCAATGCGGGCGAGGTCCTCCAGGGCGACGGCGAGCTGTTCGGCGCCGCGATCAACCTCGCGGCGCGCGCGATGGATCGCGCCGACGGCGGCGAGATCCTGACCACGGACACCGTCCGCCAGCTCGTCGGCACGCTGCCCGAGGCGAGCTTCCGCGACCGGGGCCGCGTCGCGCTCAAGGGCTTCGACGAGCGCCAGCGCCTCTACGAGGTCCGGGCGGCCGAGGCCAGGCCTGCGGTGGCGCCCGCCCCCCGCCGTCCGTCTCGCCGCCCGCGGCGCCTGTGGGTGGTCGCCGGCGCAGCCGTCGCCGCGGCGGCGGTCGCGGGAGCCGTGGCGCTCCTCGGCGGCTCCGGGTCGGCCGACGCGGTCGCCGTCCCGCCCAACTCGGTCGCCGTCATCGACCCAGGCGAGGGCTTGGTCGTCGCGGCCATCCCGGTCGACGAGAACCCGGGGCCGATCGCGGCCGGCTCGGGCGGCGTGTGGGTGCTCAACCAGAACAGCGCCACGCTCTCGGAGATCGACGTCGAGAAGCGCAGGCTCATCGAGACCACGGGGATCGGCGGCTCGGCAACCGGCGGCGGCGTGCCGGGGAACGTCGCGGCGTCGACGCGAGACCTCTGGCTCAACGCCGCCGGGTGCAACGGCCAGCAGAGCGGCGCGATCCTGCACGTGGGCGCCGACGACGACGTGCCCGTGGAGGGGGCTGTGCCGGATCACCGGAGCTCGGCCACGGAGGGCGGAGGGTGCGGTCTCGCCGCCCAGGGGAGAGCGGTCTTCGCGGCGACGAACGGCCCGGACGGTCTGGTGCGAATCGACTACGACCCCGTCTCCGGGCGCTCGCAGGTGACGTGGGGCCGGCCGTTGCCGGCTCCGACCGCCGTCGCTGTCGGCGCCGGCGCGCTCTGGGGCATCGATCCGATCGACCAGGTCGTCATGCGGATCGATCCCGCGACCGGCCGGCGGACCCACGAGGTCCGCCCGGGATCCGACCCATCCGCGATCGCCGCCGGCGCCGGCGCCGTGTGGGTGGCCAACGAAGGCGACAACTCGGTCTCGCGCATCGATCCGCAGACGAACCTGGTCGTGCAGACGATCGGCGTTCGGAGGGGACCGGTGGCGGTCGCGACGGGCGCCGGCGCGGTCTGGGTCGCCCTGGCCGACGCTGGGGCTGTCGCGCGGATCGATCCGCGCACCAACAGCGTGACCGACACGATCGCGGTGGGGCACCGGCCGCAGGGCGTCGCGGTGGCGGGCGGCCAGGTCTGGGTCACGGTGCGCGGCTGAGGCTGCGGACGCGCCGCCCTCGTCGAGCGCAGCGGTGATTTCCGACGCGCCAGCCCCGTCCCCGTGCAGCTTCTTGCGGCTTTCTGCGCTATTCTGCGCGCATGGCCGCCACCGACACCACGACGCGAGCTGCTCGGCGAGGAGCGCCGTGAGCTCATCCTGCGCTGGCTGGGCGCCGAGGGCAAGGTCCGCGCCTCGGATCTCTCGCTGCGGCTGCGGGTGTCGCTCGACACCGTGCGCCGCGATCTGCAGGAGCTCTCCGATGCCGGGCTGCTGCGCCGCGTCCACGGCGGGGCGCTGCCGCCGAGTCCGCCCGGGCCCGACTCGTTCGTGGAGCGCCTGCCCGACGACGTCGCCGCGAAGGCCGCGGTCGCCCAGGCCGCGGTCGACCTGATCCGCCCGGGCGAGGTCATCGCCATCAGCGGCGGCACGACGACGCTCGAGTTCGCGCGCCGCCTGCCCGACGACCTCGACGCGACGGTCATCGCCACCAACCCGCACATCGCGGCCGCGCTCGCCGACCACCCCCGGCTGACCGTCGACGTCATCGGCGGCCGGCTGCACCCCGCGGCGCGCACGGTGACGGGCGCCGAGGCCGTCGACGCCCTGCGTCGCGTGCGCCCCGACGTGTGCGTGCTCAGCGCGTGCTCGCTGCACCCGCAGGCCGGGATGACGCTGCGCCATCGCGAGGAGGCGCTCGTCGTCCGCGCGATGGTCGAGCACGCCGGCCGGCTGCTCAGCGTCACCACCGCGGGCAAGCTCGGCAGCGCCGGCCCCTACCCGGTGGCCGCCATCGAGCGCATCGACACGCTCGTGACCGACGCGCCCGACGCCGACGTGCAGGTCTACCGCGCGCTCGGCATCGAGGTGGTGCGCGCGTGAGCGGCACGCCCAAGCAGGCGCGCGCCGCCGTCACCGCGATCTTCCTGCTCAACGGCCTCATCTTCGGCGCCTGGGCGGCGCGCATCCCCGCCGTGCGCGACCGCGTCGGGCTCTCCGACGGCGAGCTGGGCATCGTGCTCGCCTGCGCCGCCGTCGGCTCGATCCTCGCCATGCCGATCGCCGGCGGCCGCGCCGCGCGCATCGGCAGCCGCCGCGCCACGCGCGCGGCCTTCGCGCTCGTGTGCCTGGCGACCGGCCTCATCGCGCTGGCGCCGAGCCTGCCCGTGCTGTGCCTGCTCGCCTTCTTCTACGGCGCCTCCATGGGCTCGCTCGACGTGACCATGAACGCCCACGGCGTCGCCGTCGAGCGCCGCTATGGCCGCTCGATCCTGGCCAGCTTCCATGCCGCGTTCTCGATCGGCGGGCTCGCCGGCGGCGTCATCGGCGCGGTCTGCGCGGGCATCGGCCTCGACGTGCGCGTGCAGCTCGCGCTCGTCGCCGTGGTGTCGGCGGCGGTCGGCCTGACGTGGTCGCGGCGCTTCCTCGGGGGCGACGCCGACGCGATCGGCCGCGCCGAGCCGGTCTTCGTGCGCCCCCCGCGGCGGCTGCTCGCGCTCGGCGTGCTGGCCTTCGCCTGCCTGCTCATCGAGGGCGCGTCGGCCGACTGGAGCGCCGTCTACCTGCGCGACGAGCTCGGCACCACCGCCGCCATCGCCGCCATCGGCTTCACCGCCTTCAGCGTCACCATGACCCTCGGGCGCGTCTTCGGCGACCGGCTGGTCGACCGCTTCGGCCCCGAGGCCGTCGTGCGCGCCGGCGGGGGCCTCGCCGCGGTCGGCTTCGGCCTGGCGCTCCTGGCCGCCGCGCCGGTGGCCGCGATCGCCGGCTTCGCGTGCCTGGGCGCCGGGATGTCGGGCGTCGTGCCGATCGTCTTCCGCGCCGCGGGGCACGTGCCCGGCATGTCCGCCGGCGTCGGGCTGGCCGCGGTGTCGAGCACGGGCTACCTCGGCTTCCTCGTCGGGCCGCCGACGATCGGCGGCCTGGCCGAGCTGATCGGCCTGCCCGCGGCCCTGGGCGTGCTCGTCGTGCTGGCCACGGCCGTCGCGCTGCTGGCGCCCACCACCCGCTACGCGCGCGGCGGCTCGTCCGTCGTGCGCGAGCCGCAGACGGTGGCGGCATGACGACGATCCTCTCCGACCTCGACGGCGTGCTCGTCGACTCGCACGCCTCGATCATGCGCGCCTGGCGCTGGTGGGGCGCCGCGCACGGCGTCGCGGTCGAGGCGATCGAGAGCGTTCAGCAGGGCCGGCCGTCCGGCGAGGTCATCGCCGCACTGGTGCCGGATCTCGACGCCGCGGCCGAGTCGCGCGCGATCGACCTGCGCCAGGCCGACGACGTCGACGGCGTCAGCGCGCTGCCCGGCGCCCACGAGCTGTTCGCCGGCTCCGACCCGGTGGCGATCGTGACCTCGTGCACGGTCCCGCTCGCCACCGCGCGCCTGCGCGCCGTCGGGCTGGCCGTGCCGCAGGTGCTGGTCACGCCCGAGCGCCTGTCGCGCGGCAAGCCCGATCCCGAGGGCTACCTCCTCGCCGCCCGCGAGCTCGGCGCCGCGCCGGCCGACTGCGTCGTCCTCGAGGACGCGCCCGCGGGCGTCGCGGCCGGGCGCGCGGCCGGGATGCACGTCGTCGGCATCACCACCACGCACGACCCCGCCGAGCTCGACGCGCACGAGCTCGCGCCGTCGATCGCGGCCTGGCTCGCGTCGCGCAACGGCGCGGCGCGCTAGAAGCGCGCGCTCGCGAAGCGCTCCAGGCGTGCGAGCGCCTCGGGCATGTTGCGCCGCCCGAAGCCGATGCGGAAGTGGTTGCCCGGGTGCTCGTAGATCGAGCCGGGCAGCAGGAGCACGCCCTCCTCGCAGACCAGCTCGCGCGCGAAGTCGTCGACCGCCACGTCGGCGACGAGTCGCGGGAAGCCGATCGCCGCGCCGCGCGGGCGCACCCATTCGAAGACGCCCTCCCAGCGCGCGAAGAACTCGTCCAGCAGCGGCAGGTTGGCGTCGACGATGGCGCGGCTGCGGGCCACGACCTCGTCGCGGCGCCGCAGCGCGATGAGCGCGAGGATCTCGCTCGGGGCGCTGCTGCAGATCGTCGTGTAGTCCTTCATCGCCGCGATGCGCGCGAGCAGCTCGCGGTCGCGGCAGGCCAGCCAGCCGATGCGCAGGCCGGGCAGGGCGAAGGTCTTCGACATCACGCCGAGGCTGAGCGCGCGGGGCGACAGCTCGGCCGCGCCGGGGAGCAGCGCCGCGGGCGGGTGCTCGAGCCAGCGGTAGACCTCGTCGGAGAAGAGGTGCGCTTCCGCCTCCTCGGCGATCTCGACCAGCCCGTCGAGCGTCGCGCGATCGATGTGCGCCCCGGTCGGGTTGTGGGGGAAGTTGACGACGATCGCGGCCGTCTCGGGGCGCAGCGCCCGGCGCACCTCGTCGAGGTCCAGCGCCCAGCCGCTGTCATGCTCGAGCTCGACGCTGCTCACCTCCGCGCCCGCGGCGCGCGCGACCTCGTGCAGCGATTGGTAGTCCGGCGTGACGACGACGGCGTGATCGTCGTCGCCGAGCGCGGTCTGGGCGAAGGCGAAGATCGCCTCCTGGGCGCCCGCGAAGACGAGCACGTCGTCGGCCTCGAGCCCCGGGTAGAGCGCCGCGATCTCGGCGCGCAGCAGCGGGTGCCCGGCGGTCTCGGTGTACCCGAGCGTCAGCCCGTCCCACAGCGCGCGCGTCTCGTCGTCGGCCAGGGCCAGCAGCTCGCGCAGCGTGTAGGCCTCGACGTCGGAGGAGCACAGCAGCAGCTCGGCGGAGAACTCGTGCTCGGCGAAGTAGCGCTCGAGCGCGAAGGGGCGGATGGGCATCGCCCGTCGGAGCTTACGGCTGGTACGGGGGCGCCTCGCCCCAGCCCCAGTGCGGCACCGGCGCCTCGGGGGGCGGCACGGCGCCGGGCTGCGAGTTGGCCAGTGCGATCCGCGTGCCCCATTCGACGTAGGCCAGCAGCGCCGAGCGGAACTCGGGGTCGGCCGGCAGGCCGGCGTCGTCGGCGGCGGGCGTGATCAGCGCGACCCAGCGCGCGCGCTGCTCCTCGGTCAGCGCGAGCCCGAGGTGCTTGTGCAACATGTGCGGGTAGCCACCGTGCTCCTCGGTGTAGACGGGCGGGCCGCCGAAGACCTCGCCGAGCCACAGCGCGACGTGGTGGGGGTGCTCGGGCGACATGCCGGCGAAGACGGGCGCCAGGATCGGGTCGTCGTGGACGCGGCGGTAGAAGCACTGCGTGAGGCGGTCGAGCGCCTCGCCGCCGCCGGCCCATTCGTAGAGCGTGGGCGTCATGACGAGCGCAGCCTCGCGACGAAGTCGCGCGCCTCGCGGCTCATGGACCTCCTCGCCGTACACGGCGCCCTCGCGCCGGGGCGCCTCCATCGGCGCGGCATCCGCGATGCCGCCCATGTCGACAGGGGTGAAGCCGGCGTCGTCGATGAGGCCGCTCACGATGCGCTTGGCCTCCTCGTCGTCGCCGCACAGGAACATGACCACCCGGTCGGGCCCCGTGCGCCCGGCCGCCTCGGCCTGGAAGCCGGACGTGAGCGTGTTGAAGGCCTTCGTGTAGCGCGCTCCCGGCATCCGCGCGGCGTTGATCTGCGCGGCCGTGCGGCCCCCGAGGTCCTCCCAGCCCTCGCGTCCGAACTGGTTGGTGGTGTCGATGACCACCCTGCCGTCGAAGGGTCCGGCCTGCGCGAGGACGTCGTCGATCAGGGTCCAGGACACCGAGAGCATCACGACCTCTCCGAACTGCACCGCTTCGCGCGGCGTGCCGGCGCGCCCGCCGATCTCGGCCGCGAGCGCCTCGAGCTTGCTCTGGTCGCGCGAGAAGCTGACGAGCACCTCATGGCCGGCCTTGGCGAACAGCCGCGCCGCGTTGCCGCCGATCCGTCCCGCGCCGATGACTCCGATCCGCATGCTCAGACCCCCAGTGCCTCGATGACCAGCTCGGCGACCTTGCGCCCGCTGTACTGCTGCTGGCCGGTGATCAGGCGTCCGTCGCGGACCGCGAACGCCTTCCACAGGCCGCCCTCCACGTAGTTGGCGCCTCGTTCCCGCAGGGCGTCCTCGATGTGCCAGGGCATCACGGCCGTCCCGACGGCCTCGTCGGCCGCCTGCTCCTCGACGTTGGCGAAGCCGGTCACCGTGCGCCCGTCGACGAGGTAGGAGCCGTCGGAGAGCCGGACGTCGACGAGCGCGCTGACGCCGTGGCACAGCGCGGCCGTCGGCTTCTCCGCCTCGTAGAAGCGCCGCAGCGCCGCCTGGAGGTCGGCGTTGGCGCGGAAGCTGAACATCGGCGACTGGCCGCCGCACACGACGATCGCGTCGTACTCGTCGAGCGCGAGGTCGGCCAGTCGCGGGGTGTCGCGCAGGCGCTCCATCTGCTCCTCGGAGCTCAGGTAGCCCAGGCTGAGGATGTCCTCGGCCGAGTAGCGGCTCTCGTCGCGCGGATCGCTCATGCCGTCGATCTCGACGGGCGCCGCCGTCGGGGCTCGCCACGGTCACGTCGTAGCCGGCCTCCGTGAACTCGTAGAGGGGATGGAACAGCTCGGAGGCCCAGAAGCCCACGGGCCAGCCGGTGGTGGTGGAGGTGGTCGGATTGGCGACGACCATGAGGACGCGCTTGGGCGCGGTCGTCGTGCGGTCGATCGTTGCGGTCATGCACCGACGATACTAAACGGCTCAGGAAAGTAATTATCGATCGCGGCGGCGCGCCGCGCTCGGGTCAGCGCGGCCGCATCGCCGCGCGCACGAGCGCGACGAAGACCGCCTGCAGCGGGAGGCGAGCGATCAGCGTGGCGCGCCCGCCGGGCACGCGGTAGCGCTCGGGGTGCTGGGCCATCCACACGTTCGCGGGGAAGATGGCGATGAGCGTCGCGATCAGCCACCAGCCGGCCGGGCGCCGCGTCGCCGGCACCATGAGCCCGGCGCCGCCCGCCATCTCGGCCACGCCGCTGGCGTAGACGAGGGCGCGGTGCGCCGGCAGGTAGTCGGGCATGATCGCCTCGTACCAGGGCGTGCGCTTGAAGTGCAGGGCGCCGGCGACCACGAAGAGCGGCCCGACGAGCGCGCGGAGGGCTCGCATGGGGCGCGGGACTCTAGGGCGTTAGTGTCGCGCGGTGCTCTCCTACCTCGAGGCGGGCCCCGACGCCGACGCGCGCGGCACGCTGCTCTGCGTCCACGGCTACCCCGAGTCGGGTCACATGTGGGCGGTCCTCGTCGAGCGCGCGGCGCAGGCCGGCTGGCACGCGCTGGCGCCCGATCTGCCGGGCTACGGCGACTCGCCGCCCGACCCGCCGCACACGTGGCAGCGGATGGTCGACGCCGTCGAGCGCTTCCACGCCGAGCGCGCCGGCGGCCCCGTCGCGCTGTGCGTTCACGACTGGGGCGGGCTCATCGGACTGCGCTGGGCCTGCGAGCACCCCGAGCACGTGCGCGCGCTCGTCATCAGCGCCACCGGCTTCTTCCCCGACGGCAAGTGGCACGGCCTGGCCAAGGCGATGCGCACCGAGGGCGAAGGCGAGCAGATCGTCGAGGGCACGACGCGCCAGGCCTTCGGCCAGATGCTCGCCGCGGTCGCGCCCGGCATCTCCGAGCAGTCCTGCGACGAGTACTTCAAGGCCTACGCCGACCCGGACCGCCGCCGCGGCCAGCTCGAGCTCTACCGCTCGGGCGACTTCGCGGAGCTCGAGCGCTACCGCGGCCAGCTGGCCGGGCTCGACGTCCCGACGCTCCTGCTCTTCGGCTCGGAGGACCCGTTCGCCCGCGTCGCCACCGCTCATCGCCTGGCGCAGGAGATCCCGCACGCGCGCACGGAGATCCTCGACGGCGTCGGGCACTTCATGTTCGACGAGGTGCCCGAGCGCGCCGCGGCGATCGTCGTGGACTTCCTGCGCGACTCGACTGACTCGCGCGTTCGAACTCGCGCCGGCGTGGTAGGAGCCCCGGCCAACACTCGTTCCAATGGGGAGGGCACTTCTATGCGGGGACGTTCTCGTCTGGCGTGGGCGGCTGCGGCTCGCTTGCGTGATCTTCGGGCGCCGTTGGCCGGCCGCACGCGCCCGGCGCCACGGCGACCGAAGCTCGACTGGCAGCCTGCGGTGCCGCGGCGGCTCACGTGCGCCACGGCGACCGTGCCGCAGGACTACGGCTCGCCGTCGCAGGGCGACGCTGAAGCTGGCCGTGGCCAAGTCGGCGGCCAGCGACCGGCGCACAAGATCGGCTCGCTGTTCATCAACTTCGGCGGGCCGGGGGCACCGGCGGCGATCTACTTCGAGGCCTGCGGCGCCGACCTGTTGCCCGGCCTCAACGAGCGCTTCGACATCATCGGCATGGATCCGCGCGGCGTGGGTGAGAGCCAGCCGTCGATCGACTGCAAGGCCAACCAGGAGACCGAGGGCTTCTACTCGGAGCCGTTCCAGACGCCGGAGAACCTCGACGTCGGTGCGCTGGTCGCGCAAGGACAAGGGCTACATCAAGAAGCTGCATCGAGCAACAACGCCGGCATCCTGCCGTACGTCTCGACCGCCAACGTCGCGCGTGACATGGACGGCCTGCGCCAGGCGCTGGGCGACAGAAGATCACGTACTTCGGGTTCTCCTACGGCACGTACCTCGGCGCGACCTACGCGAGCCTGTTCCCGAACAAGTACCGGGCGCTGGTGCTCGACGGGCCGGTGGACGCGACGCAAGTACGTCGAACGACCCGATGCGCAGGATCTCCTCGCGCAGACGAGCCGGCTTCGAGCGCGAGCTCGGGCGCTTCTTCCAGGCCTGCGCGGCCGATCAGGTCGCGTGCTCGCGGCTTCGGCGGGACCGACCCGTGGGACGCGTTCGACGCAGCTGATCGACCAGGCTCGACGCCAATCCGATCCCGGCGCCGAACTACGCCCCGGACCGCGCCCGATCAAGGGCGACGACATCCGCGGCGCGGCGTTCGCCGAGCTGTACAGCCAAGTTCCTGTGGCGGCGACCTGGCCAAGGCGCTGGCCGACGCCGACGCACGGCGACGGCTCGGGGATCCGCAAGATGATCGACGAGGACTGGTTCGGCGGCGACAACGGCGACGGGCACGTTCGACCCGGGCGGCGATCGCTACTTCCTCATCGCCGCCGCCGAGCAGAAGTACGACCACCGCGATCGTGCGGCACGTACCTGTCGGCATCGGCGACAACGCTCGTGGGGGATGCTCGACCACTTCTCGTCAACAACGGCTACTCCGAGCTCAACTACGGGCTCTACCCGGTCCACGGCCGTGACGCGTTCAACGGGCCGTTCCAGGTGCCGCGCTCGTCGCCTGACGATCCTCGTCGTCGGCACGACGTACGACCCGGCGACGCCGTACCGCGGCGCGAAGCGCCTCGCCGCGAGCTCGGGCAACGCCCGCCTGCTGACGATGCGCGGCGACGACCACACCGCCTACCACGGGCAACTCGGCGTGCATCGACTCCGACGTCGAGGCCTACCTCATCAACCGGCGGCTGCCCGCCGCCGGGCACGACCGTGCAGCCAGGACGTGCCGCTTCGAGGCACCGGCGCCGCCAGGCGCAGGCACGGCTCAGCGGCCGAGCAAGGCGCAGCTCGAGAAGCTGCGCAGCTCCCGGCACTGCTGCGCGCTCGCCCGCTCGAGGCGGGCTGAGGCATCGACGCGGACCCGTCGCGGCGCCTCGGCGCCGCGGCGGGCCGCGTTGACCTCGCCACCGCACAGGTGTAGGACTGCGCGATGCCCACCCCCTTCGATCCCGGCTACGGCGAGGAGCCCTTCGCCTCCCTCGTCACCAGCTACCCCGGCGCCGTCGCGTACCCGGCCGGCGGCTTTCGCCTCGAATGGGGCCCGATCTTCCACCGCGGGCGGCTCGACGGCACCGCGCGCGTGCTCGTCATCGGCCAGGACCCCGCCCAGCACGAGACCATCGCCCGGCGGATCCTCGTGGGGGAGGCCGGCCATCGCCTGCAGGGCTTCCTCTTCAAGCTCGGCATCGATCGCAGCTACGTGATGGTCAACACCTTCCTCTACAGCGTCTACGGCAACGCATCGAAGAACGCGGGCCTGACGCGCATCGCGACGTATCGCAACAAGTGGCTCGATGCGGTCTTCGCCCACGAGCCGATCGAGGCGGTCGTCGCGCTCGGCACGCTGGCCGACAAGGCGTGGCTGGCGTGGGCCGGGACGCCCAACGGGCAGTCCTTCTCGCCCGCCTACCGCCACATCACGCACCCGACGGCGCCCGAGAGCGGGGCGGCCAAGAGCGGCAGCAACCACGCCGAGCTCATCAAGAAGATGCTGGCCAACTGGAACGACGGGCTGCAGGCGCTCAAGCCGGGGATCACGCACCCCGACAAGAACCGCAACCTCGTCCTCTACGGCGAGGCGTTCGCCGACGGCGACAAGAAGCCGATCCCGATGGATGACCTGCCCGCCGGCTCGCCGGCGTGGATGGCCACCGACGACGGCTGGGCCGACCGCGCCGGCACCGGCCGGCGCAAGCCGCAGATCGTCGTGACGGCGCCCAAGAGCGCGCTGCCCTAGACGTAGTAGTCGCGCAGGCCGTTGAGCAGCCCGCCGTGCAGCGGGCTGGCCTCGACGGCGTCGAAGTACTTCTTGTCGTGGACGAGCGAGTCCAGCGGCGGGATCCGTACCACCTGAGGCAGGATCTTGACGGGCTTGCCGGTGACCTTCGGGTCATCCCAGGGCTTGTCGGTCATGAGCCACAGCGGGCGCTTCTCGGGGTCGGGGTTGCCGTGCTGCTTCTCGAGCTCGTAGTAGCGCCCGAGCGGGTCCTTGATGGCGGCGGCGATGTCGGCCAGCACGTCCTTCCAGCCCATGTCGGCCTCGGGGACGTCGTCGTAGATGAGCTGGACCGAGCGGCGCAGGCGCCCGACGCTGATCGGCTCGGCGCGCGTGGCGCCGGCCGCCTTCATGAGCTTGGTCGTGCCGTAGAAGGGCTGGCCGTTGATGGCGACGAGCTGCACGTCGCGCTCGATGGACTTGACGAGGTTCTCGTAGGGGTCGTCGAGGCGGTCGGTGGTGACGAGGACGTCGCCGTGCAGGCCGGCCTTCAGGCGCCCGATCCTGTCGCCCCAGTTGATCGCGTCGGCCGGGTTGCAGGTCGCCATCTCGCAGATCTCCTGCGCCGTCAGCTCGCCGTTGAGGTGCGTGCGGTTCCACATGTCCGCGACCTTGAGCTCGCCCAGGAGGTTCTTCGAGCCCGAGGGCGACCAGTCGGCGCCCAGGCAGATGCGCACGCCCGCGGCACGCGCGGCGAGGACGTCGGTCGTCCCGGCATAGAGCCACAGATTGGAGAAGGGCGACCACACCACCGCGCCGCCGAGCGGCGCCCACTCGTCGTAGTTGGCCTTCTCGAGCGCCGTGCAGTGGATGGCGGCCAGGCCCTGGGCGAGGCAGTGCTCGGTGTTCATCGTCGTGTACTCGGAGATGAGCTTGGGGTCCGTGCCCTCGGACAGGTGATAGACGAACGCGAGCTTGTCCTTGAGGTGCTGGGCCTGCGACTTGTAGGCGGCCTCGTCGCGCAGCGGAAGCGCCGACACGTAGACCGTCTTCTTCTTGGTCTGGAAGGTCTCGTACTCGATGTTGCGCACGAGCCAGCCCTCGTAGGGGCGCCCGGTCTTGGCCGTGCCCTGGATCGCGGTCGTGCCCCCGACGACCGCCTTGGTCTCCAGGTACTTCAGGTGCGCCTTGCCGGCCAGCGCGCCCAGCGCGTTGGCGGGGTCGGAGATCATGCCCTCGTAGCTCTGGTCGCCCGGCCACTGGTAGCGCGAGGTGTAGGGCTTGATGCGCCCCGGAGGAGACCAGAGCGGCAGGCCGTTGTAGGCGATGTGGCCGTGGAGGTCGATGAGGCCGGGGTAGATCGCGCCGCCGGTGCGCACCACGCGGGCGCTCGTCGAAGCCCGCCGGCGCCGGGTCCTTGCGCGGCGCCACCGCGGCGATCAGCTCGTCGGCGCCGATGTAGACCGCGCCGTCGTCGAGCACGGGCTGGGCCTCGTCGAAGGTCACGACACGGCCGGTGAGGACGAGGGGGAGATCCATGACCGGCCAGCCTACGGCCAGTCGGGCTCCATGGGGAACTCCTCTTCGCCGAGCGCGAGGACGATCGGCTCGCTGCCGTCGGCGCGGGCCGTGATGGCCAGCGGGGCGTCGGGGTCGTTGGTGGCGAACTGGGCCATCGCCACGTTGCGCCCGCCGAGGGCCGCCGCGAGGTCGCGGACGGCTGCCGGCCAGGTGGGCGACGCCCCCGAGCGGCGCGGCGATCTCGGCCCTGGCGGCGTCGACCTCGAAGGGGGGAAGCTGGCGCACGTCGGGCAGCGCCGGCGGCTCGGCGTCGAGCTCGATCGCGTGGGGGAGGTGCACGACGCGGTCGCCGTAGTCGACCTCGATCGGCATCAGGCGCGCGCAGTCGACCACCGCCGGGCCCTCGCCCGGCTCGCGGTCGACCACGGCCACCGCGCGCACGGCGCCCGAGCGGTGCAGGAACTCGCGCAGGGCGACGACGACCGCGTCGAGCGCCCCGACGGAGCGCGACCAGCTCGATCGGGTCCTCGTCCACCTACTCGGGCAGCTCGCCCGGCGTGAGCGTGATCGCGCGCAGCTCGCCCTCGCGGACGACGGTCGCCTTCAGCGCCGCGCCGATGCGCTCGACGGTCATCATCCGCTGCAGGTCGTCGGCGCCCTCCAGGCGGATCCCGTCGAGCTCGACGAGCAGGTCCTCGGGGTGCAGGTCCGCGAGGTCGGCGGGCGAGCCGTCGACCACCTCGATGACCTCGACGGCGCTCCCGCGCCCCAGGCGTCCGGCCACCCGCGGCGGCAGCGGTCGCGGGCCCACGGCGACGCCGAGCCACGCGCGGCGCACGCGCCCGTCGGCCATCAGCGTGGCGATGATGCGGCGCGTGGCGTCGTTGATGGGCACCGCGAGCCCGAGGCCGACGCCGGCCACGGCCGTGTTGATCCCGACCACGCGGCCGCTCCCCTCGACCAGGGCGCCGCCGGAGTTGCCCGGGTTCAGCGCGGCGTCGGTCTGCACGACGTTCTCGACCATCCGCCGCGGGCCGCCGCGGCGCCCGACGGGCAGCGAGCGCCCGAGGGCCGAGACGACGCCGGCCGTGACCGAGCCCGCGTAGCCGTGCGGGTTGCCGATGGCGACGACGAGCTGACCGACCCTCAGGTCGCTGGCGTCGCCCAGCTGGGCCGGCGCGAGGTCCTCGGCGGCGGCGCGCAGCACGGCGATGTCGGACAGCGGATCGGCGCCGACGACCGCGAAGCGCATCTCGCGCCCGTCGACGAACGAGGCGCTGCCGCTGCCCGATCCCTCGACGACGTGCGCCGAGGTGACCAGGAAGCCGTCGGGCGTGATGACGACGGCGCTGCCGCCGCCCATCGCCGTGCGCCCGCCGCGCACGCGCCGCGTGACGCGCAGGTTGGCGACGCTCGGGGCGAGGTCGCGGGCCACGGCGGTGACGACGCGCGAGTAGGCGTCGAGCGCCTCGTCGTCGGAAGGGCGCTCTTCGGACGGGGAGCGGCCGGGAGCGCCCTCCGCGCCGGCCAGGAAGTGCAGGGTGCTGCTGTTCATGCGATGACGCTAGCAACCGGTCTGCTCGGGCCGGATAGAGTCGCCGCGTCCCCACCCCGCTACGAAAGGAGGCTCGATGGCGGTCACCAAGATCATCGAGCTGGTCGGCAGCTCGAGCGAGAGCTCGGACGGTGCGGTGAAGGCGGCGCTCGACGAGGCCCGCGTCACGCTGCGCAACATCAAGGCGGTCGACGTCGTGTCGACGGGCCTGCGCGGCGACAACCTCGACGAGTGGCGCGCGCTGGTGCGCATCTCGATCCTGATCGATCGCGTCAGCGAGTAGGCCGATGGCGCCGAGCGCGCGCGGCTAGGCCATGCTCGCGCGCTCGATGCGCCCGGCGATGACGTCGCCCCACGGCGGCGCCGTCGGCGACCTCGCGCACGCGCGCGGCGCTGGCGGCGTGGTCGTAGGCGACGCGGCGGCGCTCGATGCGCCCGTCGTCGTGCATGAGCGCCCACGCCGCGCGGTGATCGCCGTCGAGGGGCATGCCGACCGAGCCAGGGGCGACGAGCTCGATCTCGTACGCGCCGATGCGGTCGAAGGAGACGTGGAAGTGGCCGAAGACCAGCCGCCGGTCGGCGACGCCTTCGAGCAGCTCGAGCTCGTCGGCGCCGGGCTCGGGCCAGAAGGAGGCGAGGTCGGTCTTGGGCGAGGCGTGCCACGCGCGCGTGTCGTGGCCGAGGGCGGCGCTCTCGGGCAGGGCGCCGAGCTCGGCGATCGTCGCGGCGTCCAGCATCGCGCGGCAGCTCTCGACGCCGCTGCGCGCGGGCTCGCCGTCGGGCGCCTCGGTCGCCGCCCAGCGATCGACGTTGCCGCGGATCCAGGTGGCGTCCTGGAGGTCGCGCAGCCGCGCCACCGACTCGGCCGGCCAGCCGCCGAACACCGCGTAGTCGCCGCCGAGCAGATAGCGCTTGGCGCCGGCCGCGCGGGCGTCGTCGAGCACGGCCTCCAGCGCCGGTAGGTTCCCGTGGATGTCGAACAGCAGCGCCAGCATCGCGTTGCATGGTCCCACGCTGACCCTGCGCCTGCCCGTCCGCGAGGACGCGGCCGCGCTGCTCGAGCTCGCCGGCGACCCCGAGGTCACGCGCTGGTTCTCGTGGGGCCCGTACACCTCGATCGACCAGCCGCTGTACTACATCGACGGCCTCGAGGCGTGGCGCGACAGCGGCGAGCAGCTCGACTTCCTCATCGTCCACCGCGAGCACGGGCCGGCCGGCATCACCGGGCTCAACGAGTTCTCGCCCGCGCGACCTGCGCTGCATGGTCGGCACCTGGTTCGGCCGGCGCTTCTGGGGCACCGGCGCCAACCGCGAGTCCAAGGCCCTCGTCGCCCACCTCGCCTTCGAGGTGCTCGGCATGCACCGCCTGGGCTCGTACTCGAACCCCGCCAACGTCCGCTCGACCAAGGCGCTGCTCGGCGTCGGCTTCACGCAGGAGGGCGTCCTGCGCCACTGGCACCGCCACGGCGACGACTACTACGACGTCAACGTCTTCGGCATGCTGCGCTCCGACTGGGAGGCCGGCCCGCTGGCGAGCGTGCCGGTCGCGGTCGAAGGCCAGCGCCCGAGGCGTTCGTGGCGACGGCGCCGCGGCGGTCGTCCGCGCGGCGCTCGCGGCTCCGCGGCGCGCGTGCGCCGAGCATCACATCAGCTTCGCAGCATGCGCCCCTCCGAGGAGGACCGCGAGCGTCACGCACACCGCCTGCTCCCCTCCCCTCGGTGAGGCAGTAGCGCCGCGCAGCGCCGCGAGCGGTGCGGACGCTAGTCGCGCTTCGACTGCCAGCTGAACCCGCGCACCGCGAAGAACGCGCCGAAGACGCCCCACGCCACGACGACCGCGAGGTTGCCCAGGTTGTCGGCCAGCGACTCGCCGGTGACCATCGCCGCCGAGAGCCCGTCGATGATGTGGGTGAGCGGGAGGACCTGGGCGACGTCGCGCAGGAACTGCGGGGCGTTGTCGACGTCGTAGAAGACGCCGGAGATGAAGATGACCGGCAGGAAGACGATGTTCGTGTAGGCCGGGGCGGCGTCGAAGTTCGGGATCGACGTGCGAGAAGGCGACGCCGAGCGCCGCGAGGGTGCACGACGCCGGCGACGCAGAAGACGACGAGCTCGAGCCAGTCCTTGCGGCCAGCCGAGGCCGAAGAAGAGCTTGCCCGGCCAGCGACGACGATCACGATCTGCACGGCGGCGTTGGAGACGGCGTTGGCGGCCACGCCGCCCAGGTAGGAGACCGGCGGCATCGGCGTGCCGTGGATGCGCTTGAGCACGCCCTCCTCGCGCAGGAAGGTGATGTTCATGGCGAGCGCGTTGAACGTCGTCGACATGACGCTCATGCCGAGCGATGCCCGGGCACGATGACGTTGAGCGTCTTCTGGTCGCCCGAGAAGATCGCGCCGAACAGGAACAGGAAGAGCAGCGGCAGGACGAAGGTGAAGAAGGCCGCCGTCGGGTTGCGCCAGAACATCCGGCGCTCGAGGCGCCACTGGCGCCAGGCGAGTGCGGCGGCCTCAGCCACGGTGGACCTCCTCCGGGCGCCTCGGCGGTCAGCTCGAGGTAGACGTCCTCCAGCGAGGGCCGCGTCACCGACAGGTCGCGCAGGCGCCGCGCCGCGGGCCAGCGCCGCGCTCGTGAGCTGGTGCAGCAGCGCGGTCGGGTCCTCGATCTCGCGCGTCGTGCAGCTCGCCGCCCTCGTCGCGCCAGGCCACGCGGTAGCGCGTCGACGCCGCGCCCAGCTCGCCCGGCGGGCCCTCGGCCACGATCCGCCCCTCCTTGACGATCGCCACGCGGTCGCACAGCGCCTGCGCCTCGTCGAGGTAGTGCGTGGTGAGCAGGATCGTCTTGCCCAGCTCCTGCAGCGAGCGGATGACCTCCCACGCGTTGCGGCGCGCCGCGGGATCGAAGCCCGTCGTCGGCTCGTCGAGGAAGATGAGCTCGGGGTCGCCGACGAGGGCGAGGGCGAGGTCGAGCCGGCGCCGCTGGCCGCCGGAGAGCGTGCGCACGTACGCGTCCGCCTTCTCCTGCAGGCCGGTGATCGCGATGACCTCCTCGACGTCGCGCGGGTGCGGGTAGAAGTGGGCGAAGTGCCCCAGCGCCTCGCGCGGCGTGATGTGGCGGTACATGCCGGTCGACTGCAGGACGATGCCCACCCGCTCGCGCAGCGTCGCGCGAGCGCTGCTGCGGATCGTGCCCGAGCACGGACACGATCGCCGCCGTGCGGGTCCGGTAGCCCTCGAGGATCTCGACCGTCGTCGTCTTCCCGGCGCCGTTGGGTCCGAGCAGGCCGAAGACCTCGCCGACGGCGACTTCGAAGTCCAGGCCCCGCACGGCCTCGTGCTCGCCGTAGGCCTTGCGCAGGTCGCGGACGAGGATGGCAGGTGCGGAAGTGCTCACCTGTGGAGATGATGGCAACCAGATGAACTGCGCGTGCGTCGACATCGGCACCAACACGACCCGGCTGCTGGTGGCCGAGCGCGACGGCGGCCGCCTGCGCGAGGTCGTCGCCGTGCGCCGCTTCCTGCGCCTGGTCCCCGATGAGGGCGGGGCGATCTCGGCCGAGGCGGTGGCCGAGCTGGCGGCGATCGTGGCCGCGCACGCGCGCGTGGCCCGCGCAGCACGGCGTGAGCGCGGTGCAGGTCGTGGGCACCGCGGCGATCCGCGCCGCGAGCAACCGCGACGAGCTCTGCGCGGCCGTGCACTCGCGCGTGCGGCGTCGACGTCGAGGTCCTCACCGGCGAGCAGGAGGCCCAGCTCGCCTTCGCCGGGGCGCTGGCCACGCTGGCGAGCCCGCCGGCCGGCACCATCGGGGTGATCGACGTCGGCGGCGGCTCGTGCGAGCTCGTGACCGGGACCGTCGCCGACGGCGTCACGTGGTGGCGCTCGGTGCCGATCGGCTCGGGCACCCTGGCCGCGCGCCACCTGCGCTCCGACCCGCCGGAGCTGGCGCGAGCTCGCCGACGCCCGGGCCGAGATCGACGTCGCGCTCGAGGGCGTCGACCCGCCCGCGACGGAGCTCGTCCTCGCCGTCGGCGGCAGCGCCACGACGCTCGCGTCGGCCAGCGGCGGTGAGCTCGTGCCGGCCACCATCGCCCGCATCCTGGCCGTCCTGCTGGCCGAGCCCGCGGCCGAGGCGGCCAAGCGGCTGGGCCTGCACGTCGAGCGCGTGCGCCTGCTGCCGGCGGGGCTGCTGGCGCTCGAGGCGGCGTGGGGGGCCTTCGGCCAGGCGCCCCTGCAGATCGCCCGCGGCGGGCTGCGCGAGGGCGTCATCCTGCGCGCATTCGCCGGTCGTAGTTGAATGGATGGCCGCACGATGGCCAAAGCGCGTGACATCCCCGGGCTGCATGCCGATCTCAGCTACCGCGAGGCGGCCGCGCGGACGGTCGCCGTCCGCGCGCAGGAGCTCTTCGAGCACGCCGAAGGCGTCCTCGACACCTCCGACATCGAGCGCGTCCACGACATGCGCGTCGCCAGCCGGCGGCTGCGGGCGGTGCTCGAGATCTACGAGCCGTGCTTCTCGCGCAAGGCCCTGCGCGACGTGCTCGACGACGTCAAGGCCCTGGCCGACGCGCTCGGCGAGCGGCGCGATCCCGACGTGCACCTGGCCCAGCTCGAGGAGTTCGCCGCCGCCGTCAAGGACGCCGACCGCCCCGGCGTCGAGGTCTTCGCCGAGCGCGTGCGCAGCGAGCAGGGCGCGGGCAACGAGGCGCTTGCCGCCGCCCTGGCCGCCATCGAGCAGACCGACCTTCGCGGTCGGCTCGCCGCGCTGAGCGCCGCCGCCTCGCCTGAGAACGACCCGCGGAGGTCGTTCGGGCTCCAGCGGCCCCGACCGGAGGTCGTGTGAAGGCGCGCGCCGTCAAGGGCCTCGACCCCGACGCGACGCTGGCCGACAACCTCGAGCGGATCGTCGCCGCGCGCCTGGACGAGCTGTGCTCGTTCGTGCCCAGGGCGCTGGACCCGGCGCGCGTGAAGGCGCTGCACGACATGCGCATCGCCGCCAAGCGCCTGCGCTACATCCTCGAGGTCGGAGCCGAGCCGTGCTTCGGCCCCTACGCCACGACCGCGATCAAGCGCGCCAAGGACCTCCAGGACCTGCTGGGCGAGCTGCACGACTGCGACGTCCAGCTCCCGCGCGTGCGCGCCGCTGCAGGACGAGCTGCGCGCCGCCGACGCGCTCGAGGCCCGCGCGCGGGCCGCCGACGCTCCCGACCTCGACCCGACGCTGGCCTCGGGGACGCCGCACGCGGAGGCGTGGCGCGGCCTGGAGACGCTGGGCATCTACGTCGCGGCGCGCCGCGGCCTGCTGTTCGAGCGCTTCCTCGAGCTGTGGCGCGACCTCGAGCGCGAGGGCTTCCGCGCGCGCCTGCTCTACGCGATCAGCGAGCGGCCCGAGCCGCCAGCGCCGCTTTCACCGTCTGACAACGGCGACCACCCGTCGGCCGCCCTAGCCTCCCCGACCGGCAGCGATGGCTGAGCAGCAGACGATCCGCGACGTCCCGCCGCCCGAGCCGGAGCCCGAGCTCGAGCCCGACGCCAGCGACCTCGACGACCCGCGGCTCTACAACAACCGCGAGCTCTCCTGGATCGAGTTCAACGCGCGCGTGCTCGAGCTCGCCGAGCAGGACGACATGCCGCTGATGGAGCGGCTGAAGTTCCTGGCCATCTTCACCTCCAACCTCGACGAGTTCTTCATCATCCGCGTCGCCGGCCTGCACGACCAGGTCGACGCCGGCCTGCACGACCCCGGTGCCCGACGGGCGCACGCCGTCGCAGGTCATCGACCAGCTGCGCGAGCGCATCCTCGAGCTCGACGAGCGCCAGACGCGCTGCTCGCAGGGCGAGGTGCGCCCGGCGCTGGCCGAGCACGGGATCCGCATCGTCTCCATGGACGACGTCGGCCCCGACGAGCGCAACGCGCTCAACGAGCGCTTCCGGCGCCAGATCTTCCCCGTCCTCACGCCGCTGGCCGTCGGTCTCGGGCGCCCGTTCCCCTACATCTCCAACCTGTCGCTGTCGCTCGCCGTCCTCGTGCGCGACCCGCAGACGCAGGTGACGACCTTCGCGCGCGTGAAGGTGCCCAAGGAGATGCTGCCGCGCTTCGTCCCCGCGGGCGAGGGCACCACCTTCGTCGCGCTCGAGCAGCTCATCGCGGCCAACCTCGACGCGCTCTTCCCGGGGATGGAGATCGTCGACCACGGCTTCTTCCGCGTCACGCGCGACGCCGACTTCGACATCTCCGACGAGGCCGACGACCTGCTGCGCGCGGTCGAGGCCGAGCTGCGCCGGCGGCGCTTCGGCGAGGTCGTGCGCCTCGAGGTCGACAGCGAGATGAGCCCGGCGCTGCGCGACGAGCTCATCGAGGCGCTCGAGGTCGAGGAGCGCCAGGTCTACGTCATCGACGGGCTGCTCGACCTCACCGACCTGTGGCAGATCGTCAAGCTGCCCGGCTTCAGCGACCTGCGCGACTCGCCGTGGACGCCGGTGACCCAGCCGCGCCTGCAGGGCGAGGACGACGGCCACGTCGACATCTTCGGCGTCATCCGCGCCGGCGACGTGCTCGTCCACCACCCCTACGACTCGTTCGCGACCTCGGTCGAGCGCTTCGTCGAGCAGGCGGCCAACGACCCCGAGGTCCTGGCCATCAAGATGACCGTGTACCGCACGAGCGACGACACGCCGCTCGTCCCCGCGCTCATCCGCGCCACCGAGCGCGGCAAGCAGGCGGTGTGCCTGGTCGAGGTCAAGGCCCGCTGCGACGAGCGCGCGAACATCCAGTGGGCGCGCGCGATGGAGGAGGCGGGCGTCCACGTCGTCTACGGGCACCCGGCGCTCAAGACCCACGCCAAGTGCCTGCTCGTGGTGCGCCGCGAGGGCGACGGCGCGCGCCACTACGTCCACATCGGGACCGGCAACTACCACCCGCAGACGGCGCGCCTGTACACCGACTTCGGCCTGTTCACCTGCGACGAGCAGATCGGCGCCGACGTCGCCGACATGTTCAACTTCCTCACCGGCTACGCGCGCCCGCGGCGCTACCGCAAGGTGCTGGTGGCGCCCAACTTCCTGCGCGACGCGATGATCGCCGAGATCGAGCGCACCGTGGCCGCGCACGAGGAGGGCCGGCCCGCGCGCATCGCGATGAAGCTCAACTCGCTCGTCGACCGGCGCTGCATCCGCGCGCTGTACCGGGCGTCGCAGGCCGGCGTGCCCGTCGACCTCAACATCCGCGGGATCTGCTGCCTGGTGCCGGGCGTGCCGGGCGTCTCGGAGAACATCCGCGTCAACTCGGTGGTCGGGCCGCTTCCTCGAGCACTCGCGGATCTTCGCCTTCGAGCGCAACGGCGAGACCAAGGTCTACATCGGCTCGGCCGACCTCATGCCGCGCAACCTCGACACGCGCGTCGAGCTCGTGACGCCGGTCGAGGATCCCTCGCTGCGCGACGACCTGCTCGACACGCTCGAGCGCTCGCTGGCGGACGACACGAACTCCTGGGACCTCGGTTCGGACAACATCTGGCGCCGGCGCAGCCAGCGGGGACACGAGCCGCGCTCGGTCCAGCGCGAGCTCATGCTCGGCCACCAGGCCCGCGCGGCCGAGGGCACCGCTTCCACCTAGGCACCCGCGCGCTGAGCGCAAGTTCGGCGCCGCGCCTGCGTTGCAGCAGGCATGTCCGGTCGCTCGGTCTGCGCTCTCGCCGTCGCCCTCGTGGTGCTGGCCGTGAGCGCGGGCTGCGGCGGCGGCACCGCGAGCGTCGCCTGGAAGGGCCAACCGCGCTCCGGTCCGGTCGAGGGCGGCCAGATGCTCTTCGGCACCCTCGTCAACCGCTCGGCACGCCCGCTGCAGCTGCGTGCCGCCGACGTGCGCGTCCTCGATCGCAGCGGCCGCGAGCTGCCGGCCGCGGCCGCGTTCTCCGGCGGCTACAACGCCGGCATCGCGTTGCGCGGCTTCGGCGCGGAGATGTTCGCCGCCGCCATGCCCGGCGCGGGCGACGGCGCGAAGGTCGCCTTGGCCCCCGGCGCGACGGTCCCGCTGAGCGTGTCGTGGAAGGGCAGGGCCGTCGTCGTCGAGGTCGCCGGGGCGCGGCTGACGCTTCACTAGTCTGCGGGACGTGGCATCCGCCGACGGCCCGCTGGCCGACATCCACATCCGCGCGCCGACGCGCGGCAACCGGCGCCTGGATCAGCTGCTGGAAGCGGTCAACGGCGACCTGCAGGTCAAGGCGTGGTGGCACATGGCGGGCGTCAACGCCCAGCGCCTGGGCCTCACCGACCACTCGTGGGTCCACATCCAGATCGTCACCAACATCGCGCTGCGCCTCGGGCGGCTGCTCTTCCGCCGGGGCATCACGCCGGCGATGGTGGTCGACCACGGGATGACCGAGCGCGACGCCGAGGTCGTCGTCGCGGCGGCGGCGCTCTTCCATTGCGTGGGCATGTCGATCCACCGCATCGACCACGAGACCTACTCGCTCTTCCTCACCGCCGACAAGCTGGGCGGGCTGCTCACCGAGATCTACTCCGAGCCCGAGCGCTCGATCGTGGTGGCCGAGGCGATGCACGCGGTGATCTCGCACCGGTCGAGCGGCCGGCCGCTCACCGTGGAGGGCGGCATCGTCCGCGTCGCCGACGCGCTCGACATGGCCAAGGGCCGCTCGCGCGTGGAGTTCGAGGCCGGGCGCCTGGACATCCACTCGATCTCCGCCTACGCCATCGACGAGGTGCGCATCGAGGCGGGCGACGACAAGGCCGTGCGCGTCGAGATCGAGATGTCCAACAGCGCCGGGATCTTCCAGGTCGACGAGGGGCTGGGCAAGAAGCTGCGCGGCACGCCGCTGGCCGAGCACATCGAGGTCATCGCCCGCATCGAGGGCGAGCACGAGAAGCGCCTCGTGCCCGTCTTCCGCCTGTGATGCGCGCGCTGGCCTGGAGCGGCGTCGAGGAGTGGCTGGCCGAGCACGCGCAGGTCGATGTCCTCGACGACGGCGTCCTGGCCACCGGGGTGCAGCTCGGCGTCGAGCCCGAGCCCTACCGTCTCGACTACCTCCTCGACGTTCCCGACGGGTGGATCACCCGACGCCTGGAGGTCGAGGCCTCGGGCGCGGGGTGGCGGCGCTCGCTGACGCTCGAGCACGACGGCGCCGGCCGCTGGACCGTGGACGGCGAGCGACTCGCCGACGTCGACGGCGCGCTGGACTGCGATCTGGCCTTCTCGCCGCTGACCAACCTGATGCCGGTCCGCCGCAGCGGGCTGCACGAGCGCGCCGGCAGCGAGGACTTCGTCATGGCCTGGGTCTCGGTGCCCGACCTGCGCGTGCATGCCTCACCGCAGCGCTACGAGCACGTGCGCCCCGGCGTCGTGCGCTACGTCGCGCTCGACGGCGACTTCACGGCCGAGCTCGAGCTCGACGACGACGGGCTCGTGGTGCGCTATCCGCGCCTGGCGGAGCGGGTGGGGACCTAGGAGCGTCGAACGTCGGTCTTCCCCCGTCAGGACGGGGTAGGACCGACGTTCGACGCCGGCAGGCGCTCGCGCAGGAGCGCGCCGGCGTCGAGCCAGTCGACCGCCAGGACCTCGTCGGCGAGGTCGCCGGCGCAGTCGGCCACCTTCTCGGCCAGCTCCGCGGACGACGGGGGGCGGTCGGGCGCGCCGGGCGGGAGGTCGAGCTGCGCGTGCAGCGTCGAGCCGTCGGCGAGGGTGAGCTCGATCGCGACGTCGCCGGCCAGCAGCCAGTCGCCGCCGGGCGCCGCGTCGACCTCGACGCGCGCCAGCAGCGCCTGCGCCGCGGGCCGGGCGACGGCGTCGTCGGTGAAGCTCTCGATCCCGGGCCGGCCGTCGAGCAGCGTGGCCGCGACCGCGTACTGCAGGCTGAACTTGCCCTCCAGGCCGGTCGTCGGCGTGTCGTGGATGAGCGGGGCGAGCGCGCTCTGCGGCGTGCGTACCACCACGCGCGCGACCTGCTCGGGGTCCACCTCGACCGCGCGCAGCGCCGCGATCGGGCGCTGCAGCGCATAGCAGCACGGGAAGAGCTTGACGGCCAGGCCGCCGGGGACGGCGGGGCCGTCGAGCGCGAGACGATCGGCATCGCCGCCCACCAGCGCGAGCCACTGGTCGAGCGCGCGCGGATCGGCCGACGCGCCGGCGGCCGCGAGCCGCGCCGCGCGCACGCCCGCCTGGGCCGCGGCCCCGACCTGCAGCGCCTTGGCCGCCGTGCCGAACGCCCGCTGGACGCCGCCGGCCGCGGGGACCGCGAGCGCCATGGCCGTGGCCACCTCCTCGGCGCCGAGCCCGAGGGCGACCGCCGCGCCCGCCGCCGCGGCCGGAGCTCCGGCCGTGCAGGTCGCGTGCCAGCCCGCGGCGTAGTGCGGCCAGCCCAGCGCGGTGCCGAGGCGGGCCATGACGCCGGCGCCGGCGAGGTAGGCGCGCGCGTCGCCGCCGGTCGCGAGCACCGCGGGCACGCACACCGCGCTGACGTGCGACGTCGACTCCATGTGCAGGTCGTCGAAGTCCAGGACGTGCGCGAGCACGGCCCACGCCTCGCCTTCGGGCAGCTCGCCGAGCAGGTCGGCGATCGGGTGCGCCCGCGCGGCGATCGCCACGGCGACGGTGTCGACCAGCGAGCGCCGCGCCAGCGCGAGGTCGTCGTCCGAGGGCTCGAGCCCGGCGGCCCAGGCCGCCAGCGGCCCGGCGACGATCGTCATCCGCCGCGCTCGAGCACCACCACCGGGATCTCGCGGTCGGTCTTGCCCTGGTACTCGTCGTAGGCGGGCCAGATCTCGGCCATGGTCCGCCACAGCTCCGGCTTCTCCTCGGCCGTCGCGGTACGCGCGCGGGCGGGGAAGCGGTCGGCCTTGACCTGGACCTGGACGTCCGGGTCATCGGTGAGGTTGAGGTACCAGGCGGGCGGCTCGGGCGCGCCGCCCTTCGAGGCCACCACGAGGTAGTCGTCGCCGTGGCGGCCGTAGATCAGCGGCGTCGGGCGCGCCTCGCCCGAGCGCCGGCCGGTCGTGGTGAGGATGAGGGTGGGTACGCCGTCGCGCCAGTCGTGGCCGACCTCCCCGTCGGTCTCGACGTAGCGCTTGACGTGTTCCGGGCCAAAGAGCATGGGCCAACGATACCGACGGTCTCTCGCCGTACGATGAGCCTCACGTGGGGGCTCGTCACTGCATCGCCGTGCTGGCCGCCGTCGCCGTCGGAGCGCTGGCGGCGGGCTGCGGGGGCGCGTCCGCGCCGGCCCCGGAGCACGCGGCTCGCCGCCCGGCCCCGGCGCCCATCGTCGACACGGCGAGCGCGCCGGCGCCGCGCCCCGTCGCCCCGAAGGCCCCGACCGGCCCGCACCATGCGCCTGTCGCGATCCTCATGTACCACGTGGTCGCGGCGGCGCCGCCCAGGGCGGCGTACGCCGACCTGTGGGTCCCGCCCGGTCGCTTCATGCAGGAGATGCGCGCGCTCGCCCACGCCGGCTACCACGCGACGACGCTCGATGCCGTGTGGCGCGCCTGGCACGGCCACGGAACGCTGCCCCGCCACCCGGTCGTGATCTCCTTCGACGACGGCTACCAGAGCCAGTCGGCCGCGGCGCGGCGCCTGCTCGACCGGCTCGGGTGGCCCGGCGTGCTCAATCTCCTGGTCAAGAACGTCGGCCTCAAGGGCGGCCTCGCGCGCAACGAGGTGCGCGCCATGCTGCGCGACGGCTGGGAGATCGATGCCCACACGCTGACCCACCCCGACCTGACCACGGTCGATGCGTCGCGGCTGCGTCGCGAGGTGGCCGGCTCGCGCCGCTGGCTGCGCCACGCGTTCGGCGCGCCCGTGGACTTCTTCGCCTACCCGTCGGGCCAGTACAACCCGATCGTCGAGGCGGCGGTCCGCGCCGCGGGCTACATGGGCGCGACCACCACGCAGCCGGGCGAGGCCACACGCGCGGCCGATCCCTACGCGCTGCCGCGGGTCCGCGTCACGCCCGAGATGACCCCGGAGCAGCTGGTGGCGATGGTGCGCGGACTCGCCCGCCTGTGAGGCCGACGCCACCGGACGCGCTGCGTCGCGCCCGCGCAGCGGCGCAGCTCGTGCACCGCCCGCGCACGGCCGGCGTCGCGGACGTCGTGGGCCGGCTGCTGGCGGTGCAGGCCCAGGACCTGCGCGCGGCGCGCCTGGCCCTGCGCGCGCGCACGCCGGGGCTGACGGCGGGCGACGTCGACGCGGCGCTCACCGACGAGCGCTCGGTGGTCGTCGCGTGGCTCATGCGCGGCACGCTGCACCTGGTGGGCCGCGACGACTACCCGTGGCTGCTGGCGCTCACGGCGCCCTCGCGCCTGTCGACGAGTCGCCGGCGGCTGGCGCAGGAGGGCGTGGCGCCCGAGGACGCCGAGCGCGCGATGACGATCGTCGAACGGGCGCTGGCCGACGCCGGCCCGCTCACCCGCGCCCAGCTGGCCGAGCGCATCGCCGCCAAGGGCATCCGCACCGAGGGCCAGGCCACGCCGCACCTGCTCATGCTGGCCGCGCTGCGCGGGATCGCCGTCCTCGGCCCGCTGCGCGAGGACGGCGGCCACGCCTTCGCGCTCGCGCGCGACTGGCTCGGCGCCGCGCCGGTGCCCGAGCTCGCGGGCGCCGAGCGCGACGCCGCGCTGGCCGAGCTCGCGCGCCGCTACCTGGCCGCCCACGGCCCCGCCGCGCCCGCCGACCTCGCCGCCTGGAGCGGCCTGCCGCTGCGCGACGCCCGCGCGGGGCTGGCGGCGATCGCCCCCGAGCTGGCCGAGCGCAGCGACGACCTCGTCGACCTCGCGGCGCGCGAGCCCGCGCCCGATGCGATCCCGGCGCGCCTGCTCGGGGCCTTCGACCCCTACCTGCTGGGCTGGAAGGACCGCGCGTTCGCCGTCCCCGCCCGGCACGCCAGGCGCGTCCATCCCGGCGGCGGGATGCTGCGCGCCACGGCGACGGTCGACGGCCGCGCCGTCGGCACCTGGAGCGCACCTCGCGGCGCGGTCGAGCTCGAGCCCTTCGGGCGCCTGCCCGCCGGCGCGAGGGCCGCGCTCGAGGCCGAGGCCGACGACGTCAGACGCTTCGGCGCTACCAGTGCACGCCCTTCATGAGGTTGGCCATCGCCACCTGCTCCATCGACGCCTTCTCGTTCTCGTCCTTCTGGCCCTTCGCCGCGGCGGAGTCGGGGAAGACCTTGTAGGCCATGTGCAGGACCTGGTCGACGGCCTTGGGCGCGAGCGCGTAGGCGACCTCGCCGAACGTCCCCAGGCGCGTGTTGATCTGCTTGGGCTTGGCGCGCAGCGCCTCGCACACGAGGTCGCCGGCCTCGTCGGGCGTGATCGTCGGGAACGAGTCGTACATCTTCGTCGGCGCGATCATCGGCGTGCGCACGAGCGGCATGTGGATCGTGGTGAAGGTGATGCCGTCGCCGACGACCTCCGAGCTGACCACGCGCGTCCACGCGTCGAGCGCGGCCTTGGAGGCGACGTAGGCGCTGAAGCGCGGCGGGATTGGTCTGCGCGCCGATCGAGGAGACGTTGACGATGTGGCCCGAGCCGCGCTCGCGCATGTGCGGCAGCAGCCCCATGGTCAGGCGGATGGCGCCGAAGTAGTTGAGCTGCATCGTGCGCTCGAAGTCGTGGAAGCGGTCCTGGCTGAGCGCGATCGAGCGCCGGATCGAGCGCCCCGCGTTGTTGACGAGCATGTCGACGGCGACGTGGTCGTCGAGGATCTGCTTGACCAGGTCGTCGATCGAGTCCAGGTCGGAGAGGTCGGCCGAGTAGGCGTACGCGGTGCCGCCGGCCGCCTCGATCTCGGCCTTGGCCTCCTCGAGCTTGTCCATCGAGCGGGCGACGAGGATCGGGATGCCGCCGGCCGCGGCGATCTTCATGCGCCGCCGCGCGGCCGATGCCGCTCGACGCGCCGGTGATGACGACCGTGCGCCCGTTGATGGCGCGCCTCGAACGAGCGGTCCTTGTACAGGTCGGGGTCGAGCTCGCGCTCCCAGTAGTCCCAGATGCGCTCGGCGTAGCTGTCCAGCGGCGGCACCTCGATGCCCGTGCCCGCCAGCGCGCGCTCGCTGTCGCGGGTGTCGAACTGGGCGGTGAAGCCGACGATGGCCGAGGATCTCCTCGGGGATCCCGAGGTCGGCCAGGATCGAGCGCGCGCACGCCCTTGAGCGCCGGCAGCTGCAGCAGCAGCGAGCCGACGCCCTTGGGCAGCGCGTCGGTCAGGCGCTTGTCGATGCGGATGGCCATGTGCGGCGCGTGCGCGGCCTTGGCGAAGGTGTTGAGGACCTCGCCCGAGCGCTGCGACTTGGAGGCCATCAGGTGGAAGGCCTGCCCGTCGAGCCCGGGCTGGTGGGCGATGTGGTCCATCGCGGCGGCCACGTAGTCGACCGGCACGATGTTCGTGTAGCCGAACTCGAGCCCGACCAGCGGGAACCACTCGGGCAGCGCGTGGCGCGCCTTCTGGATCGCCTTGAAGAAGTAGTAGGGCCCGTCGATCTTGTCCATCTCGCCGGTCTTCGAGTGGCCGATGACGACCGACGGCCGGTACACGCGCCACGGGACGCTCGACTCCTCGCGCGCGATCTTCTCGGACTCGAACTTCGTCGGTGGTAGGACGACGGCAGCTTCTGGCCCTCGTCGAACATGTCCTCGCGGAACATGCCCTTGTAGGAGCCGGTGACGGCGACCGACGAGGCGTGGTGCAGGATGCCGGCCTCGAGCGCGTTGGCCAGCGCCACGGCGTTGCGCGTGCCGGCGACGTTGGCGCGGTCGTTGTCCTCGTCGTCGGCCGTCATGTCGTAGACGGCGGCGAGGTGGAAGAAGTGCTCGATCTTGCCGCGGTGCTCGTCGATCCAGCTCTGCTCGACGCCGAGGCGCTCCTGCGTGAGGTCGCCGACGACGGGCGTGACGCGCTCGCCGCCGCTCCCAGTCCTCGGCCAGCTGCGCCAGGCGCTCCTGCGAGCCCTCGCGCACGAGCGCGAAGACCTCGCCCTCGCGGTTGCGCAGCAGCTCCTGGACGAGATGGCGGCCGATGAAGCCGGTGGCGCCGGTGACGAAGTAGCTCAAAGAAAGTCTCCTCCCTGGGGAGCGGCAAGCCTATACGCCGGTCCCCGCTGCGCCGCGCCCCTCGCCGCCGGCGAACCGGGCGGCGCCGGCGACGGCATCGGCGAAGACGGCGGGGCCGGCCTGCGCCTCCAGCGCGAGCCCGTCGGCCAGCGGCAGGCCGAAGCCCTCCAGGGCCGCGCGGCGATCGGCGAGCATCGTCTCCTGGGGGAAGGCCGCGAGGCCCTCGGCCATCTCCAGCGCCCGCGCGAGGTGCTCGCCGGCGGGCACGACCTCGGTCAGCAGGCCCATGGCCAGGGCCTCCTCGGTCGCGACCAGCCGCCCGCTGAGGATGAGGTCGAGCGCGCGCCCCATGCCGACGATGCGCGGCAGGCGCTGCGTGCCGCCGTCGATGAGCGGCACGCCCCAGCGGCGCTCGGGGAAGCCCAGCGTCGACCCCTCGGCGGCCACGCGCAGGTCGCACCACAGCGCGAGCTCGAGCCCGCCGGCCAGGCACCAGCCGCCGATGGCCGCGATCGTCGGCTTGGTCGGCGTGCGGCGCGTGAAGCCCATCGGCCCGTCGGGCAGGCTCAGGCGCCCGGCGTAGGTGTCGAGCGCCTTGAGGTCGGCGCCCGCGCAGAAGCTGATGCCGCCGGCGCCGGTGAGGACGAGCACCCGCGCGCCGTCGTCGGCCTCGAAGGCCTCGACGCCCTCGAGCAGGCGCTCGGCCGTCGGCCCGTCGACCGCGTTGCGCCGGTGCGGGCGGTCGATGGTGAGGACGGCGGCGGCGCCGACCCGTTCGTAACGCACCTCGTCGGTCATGGCGCCGGACCCTAAAACACGAACGTCCCGGGCAGGGAGAGTCCGGGACGCCGCGTGCCATCAACGAGGAGGGATCTCGTCACGCAGCCACCATGTTGGCCGCGAGCGCGGCGGGCTCTGTGAAGATCCGGCTACCAGCCGCCGCGCCAGTACTGCTGCTCCCTGGCGAGGGACTTCTGGATCTTCTTGCGGCGCTCCTTGCGGCGGTCCAGCGCCCCCTGGAGCAGGGTCATCAGCAAGACGAAGAGCGGGAAGAAGACGATGAGGATGAAGCCGGCGTTGGTGACGACCTTGTCGTTCGTCTCACCCCACCAGCCCTCGCCGCCGTCGTGGGCCAGCGCGGCGGGCGCGAGCACCAGCAGGGTCACGAAGGTGGCGGGCAGCACGGCAAGCAGACGCTTCATCGGCTCCTGCATCGTATAGAACGTGGCCGCCATGGCGGCCCTGCAACGCGAGCGGCTCGACGACGGGATCGAGGTGGTGCGCCTCGATCGCCCGCAGGCGCGCAACGCCCTGGACTCCGCCGCGCTCGCCGAGCTCGAGGCGGCGCTGTCGGAGCTGGCGGCCGACGACGAGCTGCGCGTCCTCGTCGTCTCGACCACGAGCACGCGCGCGCTGTGCGCCGGCGCCGACGTCGCCGAGGTGCTCGACCGCGCCGGCGGCATCGCGCGGATGGAGGCCTTCGCGCGCGTCTACGCCGCCGTCGAGGCGTTCCCGGCTCCGACCGTGTGCGTGTGCGTCGGCAACGTCGTGGGCGCGGGCGCCGAGATCGCCGCCGGCTGCGACCTGCGCATCGGGGCGGACAACCTCAGGCTCGCCTGGGCCGGCGCGCGGCTCGGGGTGCCCGTCGGTCCGGCGCGGCTGACGCCGCTGGTGGGGCTCGCCGCCGCCAAGGACCTCGTCTTCACCGGCCGCACGCTGGGGATGGGGGAGGCCCGCGCGCTCGGGCTCGCTGCACCGCACGGCGCCGGCCGCGCGCGCGGAGGCCGCCGCCGTCGCGCTGGCGCGCGAGCTCGCCGCCCACCCGCCGGAGGGGATGCGCCGCCTCAAGGCGATGTTCCGCGAGCTGACCGGCGCCGCGGGGCACGTGGCGCGCGAGAACGAGCTGCTCGTCGAGTGGCAGCGCACCGGCGCGGGACTCCCGCAGGGCGGGCTGCGGCGGTAGCGTCCGGGCGTGCCCGAGCAGACTCCACTCGACCGCGTGCGCGAGCGGTGCCTCTCGCTCCCCGAGACGAGCGAGCGCCTCAGCCACGGTCAGCCGAGCTTCTTCATCCGCGACAAGAAGACGTTCGTGATGTACCTCGACGACCACCACGGCGACGGGCGCCTGGCGCTGTGGCTCGCGGCCCCCGAGGGCATGCAGCAGGCGCTCGTCGAGGCGGCTCCCGAGCACTACTTCCGCCCGCCGTACGTGGGCCACCGCGGCTGGCTCGGCGTCCGCCTGGACCGCGACCTGCCATGGGACGAGATCGCCGGCGCGATCGAGGACGCCTACCTCACGGTGGCCCCCAAGAGCCTGATCGAAGCGGCGGGGCTTGCGGGCGACGGGGACGCGGGGTAACCGAACCCGCGCATCGCTTACGATCCGTAAGCACAATGCCCGGAGCAATCGTCATCGGCGCAGGACCCGGGATCGGGACCTCCGTCGCTCAGCGCTTCGCCCGCGAAGGGCTGGCCGTGTCCGTCCTCGCCCGCTCGCGGCTCACCGTCGACAGCGCGCTGGGTGTCCTCGACGACGCGGCGGTCGAGACGCTCGGGATCACCGTCGACGTGACCGACGAGGCGGGGCTGCGCGCGGCGCTCGACCAGGCGGTCGGCCGCTTCGGCGTTCCCGAGGTCCTCGTCTACAACGCCGCGCTGATCCAGTCGGACGTCCTCGGCGAGCTGACGGCTCGCCAGCACCTCGACGCGTGGGCGGTCAACGTCGTGGGGGCGATCACGGCGATCGCCCATCTCGGCCCGGCCATGACCGAGGCCGGCCAGGGCACGATCCTCATCACCGGCGGCATGCCCGAGCCGGTCCCCGAGGCGACGAGCCTCTCGCTGGGCAAGGCCGGCGTCCGCGCGCTCACCGAGCTGCTGGCGCGCGCCTACGAGCCGGGCGGCGTGCACGTCGCCACGGTCACGGTGGCCGGCGCGGTCGCGCCCGGCACGGCCTTCGATCCCGACGACATCGCCGAGGAGTTCTGGAGGCTCCACGCGCAGCCCGCGGGCTCGTGGGAGCACGAGGTCCTCTATCCCGGGCGTCCCACGCTCGCCGACGCGCGGGGGGTGGAGGCCGCGGGCCGGGGCGGGGGGGTGGCACCGCCCGCCCGCGGCCTCCTCTGAGCCGCCGCAGAGCACGGGCCGCCGCCACGCCGGCGGCCCGGACCCTGATTCATGGCTCAGAACCCGGCGAACCGGGCGGGCCATCCTCGGTGCGCGCGCCCCGCGGGTCCATACCGCAGTTGTGCGATCCCTCCGGTGGGGCTTCAGGGCACGGCGTGGCCGTCGCCCAGCGCCTTGGCCACGAGGTGCGCTCGCGACCGTGCGCCGACCTTGGCCATCGCGTTGCGCACGTGGGTGCGCACCGTGGCGTGCGAGATGTGCAGGTGCTCGGCGATCTCCGGCCCGGTCTGCCCGGCCGCCACGAGCCGCACGATCTCGCGCTCGCGCGGCGAGAGCGCCTCGTCCGTGCCCGCCTTCGGGTCTCGCCGCGAGTGCCGTCCCCACCGCGACGTACTGAGCACGACGAAGAGCACGAGCCGCTGGCCCGTCGCCACCTCCGTGTGCCCCGCGAACTGGACGGTCACGATCGTCCCGTCCGCACACACGATCCCGGCCTCGCCGCTGAGCTCGCCGCGCGCGACCGCCCGCTCCCACTGGCGATCGGTCAGGAGCGGACCGCCGGCGACGTACTCCCAGACCGGCCGGCCGATGACCTCGTCGCGCGTGTAGCCGGCGAGCTTCAGGTAGGCGCCGTTGACGTCGACGTGCCGGCGGTGCTCGTCGAGCAGCACCATCGCGTTGCGCGAGTCCTTGAACGCGCTCCAGAACAGCGCTGCCCATCCATCGTGGCGCGCCACCGGGCGAGTCTATGGCCGGCGCCGCCGCCGGTGTGACTCATTCCGCGGGCGGCTCGCCGGCGATGACGCCGAAGGTCGCGCCGTGCGGGTCGGCGACGACCGCGAAGCGCCCGACGCCCTCGAGCGTGTGCGGCGCCCCGAAGACGCGGCCGCCGAGCTCCTGGACCTTGGCCACGGACGCGTCGCAGTCCTCGACGGCGAAGTAGCTCAGCCAGAAGGCCGGCACCTCGTCGGGAACCTCGGATGGTGTGCGCATCGCGCCCGCGACTCCCGTGTCGCCGACGTTGAAGAGCGTGTAGGTCATCCCGCCGAAGGCCTGGTCCTCGGGCTTCCAGCCGAAGACCGCCTCGCCGAACGCCTTGGCGCCCTCGACGTCACGGGTCTGCAGCTCGTTCCAGTTCAGCGCGCCAGGCTCGTTGACCAGCTCGGCGCCGGTGTGGCGCCCGGCCTGCCAGACGCCGAGCACGCCCGCGGCGGGATGGGCGAAGACCGCCAAGCGCCCCGCGTCCATCACGTCCATCGGCTCGACCAGCACGTTCGCGCCCGCGCCGCCCGCGCGCTCGGCCGCGGCGTCGGCGTCGTCGGTCGCGATGTACGTCGACCACGCCGGCGGCTGGCCCTCCTGCATGATCGGCCCGACGCCCGCGACCTGCTTGCCTCTCAGCGTGAACATGCCGTAGCCGCCGGTCTCCTCGACCGGGCCGGCGGACTGCAGCTCCCAACCGAACAGTCCGCCGTAGAAGGCTGCCGAGGCGTCGGTGTCCGGGCTCGCGAGGTCGACCCAGCTCGGGACGCCGGGCTCATAAGAGGTGCGTTCGCTCATGGTGACGATGCTCGCAGCTTGCGCAGGAAAGGCACGACCGTCTGTAAGAACCTGTTGCGCTCGGGCGCGGCGGTCAGGGGGTCGAGGTGGCTCTCGGTGGCCGACGCGTCGACGAGCACCGAGCGCCCGCGGGGGACCTTCGAGCCCGCGATGAAGCGCCGGGCGCCGCGCAGCACGCGGCCGTGCGTCAGGTCGGTCTGCAGGGCGTAGAGCGGCAGGTCGACCGCGCGGCGGTGCCACGGGCGCAGCTTCAGGTAGTCGCTCTGCGCGTTGCGCGTCAGCGCGTTGACGGCGTCGACGTCGATCGAGAGCTTGGCCGGGAAGTACCACTCGGTCGCGTTGGCGGGCTCCTGGCCGAAGGTCTGCGCGAGGCGCTCGATCGGCGTCACCTCGCCGTCGACCCAGTCCCCGTTGGGCCCGAGCATGCCGGCCCGGACGTGGATGAGGGCGAGCGCCTTGGGTGAGGTGGAGGCGTCGAGGGCGTAGCCGAGGAGGCCGCGATTCGTCGCCGGGATCGGCGGCTTGAACGCGGCCGGGAGCAACGGGAAGGACTGCGCGGTCGAGGGCGCGGTGGGCTCCTCGAGCGCGGCGATCGCGCCGGTCTCGGCGAAGACGCCGGCGGCCCACGGCAGCTTGAGCCCGAGGAGGTCCACGAAGGGCCCGTTGGTGTCGAGCGCCTTGATCGCCTTCTTGGTGGCGGCGAGGTCGGGCGTCGAGAACGACCCCAGCAGCCCGCCGTCGATGAGCACGAGGCCGTCGAGGTCCTCGTAGCCCGGGTGCCCGTCGAAGTCCCAGCTCGCGTAGGCGACCGTCATCGAGGCGCCCAGCGAGTGACCGCCGAGGATCACGCGCTTGCCCTGGCGCCGCGCGCTGAGCACCACGCGGCGCACGTCCTGCAGCGTCAGCGACAGGCCCCACTGCTTGGCGAAGCCGAGCTGCGCGGGATCGAGCGGCTGGAAGTGCGGCTGGATCGACGGATCCGAGAGCCAGCCGAGGTAGTAGTCGAAGGCCTGCTGGGGGGTGATGCGCCCGGCGAGGGCGTCGGCGAAGCGCGACGTGTCCTCCAGGGCCTGCGAGCGGCGGTCGAGCGCCCACACCTGAAGGCCCGGCACGCGCTTGACGATCTCCCGCGCGTCGAGCGTGAAGTCGCCCGCGCCGCCGTAGTAGCCCGGCATGAGCAGGAGCACCCGCTTGGCGCTCTTGGGCCCGAACTTGGTGACGAAGACCCTGTCGTACTTCGACGGGCCGGGCCCGGGGGCGCCGGGGATCGCGGTCACCGTCTCGGCCGCTGCGGCCGGCCCGGCGAGCATGACCGCGAGGACGAGCCCGATCAGTCCGGATCGCATGGCGGCGCAACCTACCATGGGGGTTGTGGCGGTCCTCATCGCTTCTGACCTCAGCAAGGACATGGCCGGAGAGCCTCTGCTGCGCGGCGTCTCGTTCAAGCTCGAGCGCCGCGAGCGCATGACCATCGCCGGGCGCAACGGCGCGGGCAAGACGACCCTGCTGCGGATGCTGTCCGGGGAGACCTCGATCGACGGCGGCGAGCTCGTGCTCGCCAAGGGCACGCGCGTCGCCCTGCACGACCAGCGCCCGCCGCGCGAGCGCGACCTCACGCCTGCGCGACTACGTCCTCTCGGGCTCGCGCGAGCCGATCGAGCTCGAGGCCGAGCTCCAGCGCCTGGAGCACGCGATGGCCGCGGGCGACGAGCAGGCGATGAACCGCTACGCCGGCGTGCAGGCGCGCTTCGAGGCCGTCGGCGGCTACGGCTGGCGCGAGCGGGCGCGCTCGGTCGTCCACGGCCTCGGCTTCGTCGACGACGACCTCGACCGCGCGCTGAGGACGTTCTCCGGCGGCCAGCTCACGCGCGCCTCGCTGGCCCGCGCGCTCGCCGCCCAGCCCGACCTGCTGCTGCTCGACGAGCCGACCAACCACCTCGACATCGAGTCGCTGGAGTGGCTCGAGCAGACGCTGCTCGACCTCGACGCGGCCATCGTCCTCGTGGCCCACGACCGCTGGTTCCTGGAGACGGTCGGCACCTCGGTGCTCGAGCTCGAGGCCGGCCGCGCGCGCTTCTTCAACGGGCACCTGGCACGCGTGGCGCAAGGAGCAGGCCGCCCGCGAGCTGGCGCTCGGGCGCGCGATCGAGAAGCAGCAGGCCGAGATCGAGCGCATGGAGCGCTTCGTCGAGCGCTTCCGCTACAAGGCGACCAAGGCGCGCCAGGCCCAGGATCGCCTGAAGAAGCTCAACAAGATCGAACGCATCGAGCGCGACCCGCGCGACGGCCGCGGGCTGGAGTTCGCCTTCAAGAAGCCCGAGCGCTCGGGGCGCGTGATCTTCGAGCTCGAGGACGCGCGCCTGCAGGTCGGCGCCGATCCGCCGCGCGTGCTGCTCGCCGACGCCGAGCTGTGGCTCGAGCGCGGCGAGCACGTCTCGCTCGTCGGGCCCAACGGCACCGGCAAGACGACCCTGATCCAGGCGCTCGTCGGCGAGCGCGAGCTCGACGGCGGCCGGCTGCGCTCGCGGCCACAACGTCAAGGTCGGCTACCTCAGCCAGCACGCCGAGGAGCTCGAGGGCGGCGGCGCCCGCACGGTGCTCGAGGCTGCCGTCAAGCGCACCGGGCTGCCGCCCAACCAGGCCCGCGCGCTGCTCGGGCGCTTCCTGTTCAGCGGCGAGGAGGCCGAGAAGCCGCTCGACGGGCTCAGCGGCGGCGAGCGCCGGCGGCTGTCGCTGGCCATCCTCGTCCAGTCGGGCGCCAACGTGCTGATCCTCGACGAGCCGACCAACCACCTCGACCTCGAGTCGCGCGAGGCGCTCGAGGACGCGCTGCAGTCCTTCCCGGGCTCGCTGATCCTCGTCACCCACGACCGCGCGCTGCTCGACGCCGTCGGCACGCGCACCATCGCCGTCGAGGACTACGCGCTGCGCTCCTACGTCGGCGGCTGGGCCGAGTACGCCCGCGTGCGCGAGGAGCGCAAGGCGATGGGGCTGCCGCCGTCGTCGGCGCCCGCGCCGGTGACCAACGGCGCCCCGCGCGCCAAGGAGCCCGCGCCCAAGGCCCGGCCGGAGAAGCCCAAGCCCGACGGCCCGTCGAAGAACCGCGTCCGCGAGCAGGGGCGCCTCGAGCGGGCCGTCGTCCAGGCCGAGGCGGCGCTCGCGGCGGTCGAGGAGGAGCTGGCCGACCCGAAGGCGTGGGCCACGAAGTACGAGACGGCCAAGTCGACCGCGCGCCACACGGCGGCCAAGCGCGCCGTCGAGGAGGCCTACGAGGCGCTCGAGGCGTTCGAGGCGAAGGTCTGATGCTGCGCCGCGAGCTGCCCAACGGCTACGCGCTGCGCCTGCTCGAGGAATCCGACGCCGACGAGCTCATCGCGCTGATCGACGCCAACCGCGCGCACCTCGAGCGCTGGATGCCGTGGGTCGAGCACGAGCACGAGCCCGCCGACGTGCTGCCCTTCATCCGCGCCACGCGCCGGCAGATCGCCGACAACGACGGGCTGCAGACGGCGATCGTCGCGCCCGACGGGCGGATCGTGGGGATGGTCGGCTTCCACAGCATCGACTGGATGAACCGCAAGTCGAGCATCGGCTACTGGCTGGCGCGCGACGAGCAGGGCCGCGGCACGATGACCGAGGCCGTCCGCGCGTACGTCGACCACGGCGTTCGCGACGTGGGGGCTCAATCGCATCCTGATCCAGGCCGCGGTCGAGAACGCGCGCAGCCGCGCCATCCCCGAGCGCCTCGGGTTCCGCGAGGAGGGCACCCTGCGCCAGGTCGAGCGCGTCGGGGGCCGCATGCTCGACGGCGTCGTCTACGCCATGCTCGCCGCCGACTGGCCGGGCGGGGCCTAGGCGGCGTCGGCGTCGCGGTGCACCCCGACGCCGACGATCACGAGCGCGACGCCGGCCGCCTCGACCGCGCTGGGCAGCTGGGCGAGGACGACGATGCCGATGACCGTCGCCGTCGCCGGCAGCAGCGCGACCATGAGGGCGTAGGTCGAGCGCGACATGCGCGCCATCGCGAGCTGGTCGGTGACGTAGGGGATGACCGAGGACGAGACGCCGACGCCGATCCCGGCCGCGATCGCCACCGGGTCGGTGAAGGCGGGCACCGCGGCCCACGCGCCGATCGGCGTGGCCACCACGGCGGCGATGAGCATCGCCATCCCGAGCAGGTCGATGCCCGGGACCGAGCCGTTCTGGGCCGCGCGGTGGCTGACGATGATGTAGCCGGCGAAGAGCGCGGCGTTGACGAAGGCGAAGGCCACGCCGAGCGGGTCGCCGTCGAGCGCGACGTCGGTGAGCAGGTAGACGCCCGCCACCGCGAGGGCGAGCGCGGCCAGGTTGCGCCGGGTCCGCGCGCCGAGGACGGCGAGGACGACCACCGGGAGGAACTCGATGGCCGCGACGGTGCCGAGCGGCAGGCGGTCGATGGCCAGGTAGAAGGTGCTGTTCATGACGGCCAGCACGGTGCCCCAGGCGAGCAGGAGCCGCACGTCGCCGCCGTCGCGCACGCTGCGCCACGGGCGCCGCCACAGCGCGAAGATCGCCGCGGCCGACGCGATCCGCAGCCACGCGACCCCGAGCACGTCGACGCGGGCGAAGAGCAGCACGGCGAAGGCGGGTCCGAGGTAGTGGAAGATCGCGCTGACGACGAAGTAGGCCTCGGGTGGGGCCGTCGTGACGAGCCGGCGGCGGACATCGGTTGACGCGGTGGCCATGCCTTGTATGGTCAACGGCATCGACCCGCTCATCCATGGCATATCGAAGGAGTTCTGACGGCATGGCCTACGAACCGAACGGCCTGGACGAGATCAACCGTCGTTTGCTCGAGGAGCTCCAGAGCGATGGGCGGGTCGCCTTCGCCGAGCTCGGGCGGCGCGTCGGCCTGTCGGCGCCGGCGGTGGCCGAGCGCGTGGGGCGCCTCGAACGCGAGGGTGTCATCACCGGCTATCGGGCCGTCGTCGACCCCCAGGCCATCGGCTTCCCGCTGGCCGCGGTGGTCCGCGTGCGCCCCTTCGCCCGCCAGATCCACAAGATCCCCGAGCTCGCCGAGCGCACGCCCGAGGTCGTCGAGTGCGAGCGCATCACCGGCGAGGACTGCTTCCTCCTGCGCCTGCACGTCCGCGCCATCGACGACCTCGAGGCCGTCCTCGACAACTTCACGCCCTTCGGGCAGACGACGACGTCGATCGTCCACTCCTCGCCGGTGCCGCGGCGGTCGCTGCCGCTGGAGTAGGCCGGCGTCCGCGCGTCGCTTCCGGCGCAGCGCGGCGTAGAACTGCATCATCGAGGGGAGGGCGTCCCGGCGCTGGTTGCTGAGGGGTGGCCCGTCTGGCGAAGTCATGCTTCGCTAAGACCGACCACCCCTTCGGCGCGCGCCCGAGGACGCCGGCGCCGCCGGGATCGCCGGCACTCCTTCCCTCGATGCCCGCCGCGAGGCGCAGCCGGCGCGCCGGAGTAACCGCCTGTTCACCGCGCGGTCACCGGTCCGCAACAGGGCCCGGACGCCGCTGGCGAACCATGACCGAGGATGCACGACCGCCTGGGCCTGAACCTGCACCGCGACGCCTGGCCGACGGCCCGCGTGCTGGCGGCGCACGAGGAGGCCGGGGTGCGCTGGCTGCAGGTGCACACGCCCCCGGCGTCCATGCTGGCCGATCGCGCGACGCTGCCGGCGCCACGCGCGCGCGCTGCGCGCCGCGCTCGAGACGAGCTCGCTGCGGCTGGTCCTGCACGCCCCCGACGACCTCAGCGCGGGGACGATCGAGGACGATCGCGCCTTCGCGGGGCTGCTCGACTACGCCGCGGAGGCGGGCGCCGAGCTCGTCGCCTACCACGGCCTGAACTTCGTGGACGCCGGCGGTCCCGACCGCCCGCGCGCCCACGAGCGCGCTCGCCTCGAGGAAGGCTCCCTCCTAGGCCACCTCCAGCGGGCGCACACGCTTGGCGTGACGATCGCCATCGAGAACCTGGCGCCGGTGCACCCGGGGCCGCCGCGGCTGTGCCATGACCCGCTGGCCGTGCGCGACCTCGTGCGCCGACTGGCCTCGCCGGCCGCCGGGATGCTGCTCGACGTCGGCCATCTGCACATCACGGCCGACGCGTCGCACAGCGATCCCGCCCTCGTCGCGGCGGCGGTCGCGCCCGACGTGGTCCTCTTCCACGTCCACGACAACCTCGGCGTGCGCCGGCGCGACATCGACGCGCCCGGGGTGGACCCGCTGAAGCTCGACCTCCATCTGCCGCCCGGGCGCGGCTCGCTGCCCTGGGCGCGCATCGCCGGCGCGCTGCGCGACCACGACGCGCCGCTGATGCTCGAGGTCGAGCCCTCCCAGCGCCCCGCGCTGCCCGAGCTCACGGCCGGGCTGCTGCGGGCCCTGGCCGCGCCGTCCGAGCGCGCGGCGGCCTGAGCGCCCGAAGGGGTCGAACGTCGGTCTTCCCACGTGTGGACGGGGTAGGACCGACGTTCGACGCCGTCGGGGTCAGGCGGCGGCGGCCAGGCGCTGCGGCCGCGCGCCCGCGGCCTCGGCCAGCGCGGCGAAGAGGGCGGCGTGCTCGGCGCGCTGCGTGAGCGTCTCGGCGTGCCACTGGACGCCGAGCAGGAACGGTCGCGACGGGTCCTCGATCGCCTCGACCGTCCCGTCGGCGGCGCGGGCGACGACGCGCAGGCCGGAGCCGAGCGCGTCGACGGCCTGGTGGTGGAAGGAGTTGACCTCGAGGCCGTCGCTCGGCGCCGGTGACGGCGGCCAGCAGCGAGCCGGCCGCGACGTCGACGCGCTGCGGTGGGGGAGCTCGCGACCTCGGTCTGGCGGTGGCCGTCGACGTGCTGGCGCAGCGTCCCGCCGCGGGCGACGTTCAGCGACTGGGCGCCGCGGCAGATGCCGAGCATCGGCAGGCCCGCGGCGTCGGCGGCGCGGGCGACGGCGAGCTCGAAGGCGTCGTGGGCGGCGTTGGTGGGGCCGAGCTCGGCGGTGGCGCTCGATCGCGCCGTAGACGATCGGGTCGAGGTCGGGGCCGCCCGCCAGGCAGATCCCGTCGAGGCGCGCGACGAGCGCCGGGACGGCCTCGAGCGCGACCGGCGCGAGGACGACGGGGATGGCCCCGGCCGCGTCGATCGCCTTCGGGTAGGTGGTGCCGAGCATGAGCTCGTGGTGCGGCGGCAGACCTCCGCGGCCCAGCGTGGCCAGCGTGCCGGGGCGCAGCTCGGAGGTGGTGATGCCGATGAGGGGACGCACTCCCCGGTATTACTCGGCATTTGCGGGGAGTTCTGTATGTCCACGGGGCGAAACCGGGGCCGCCCGGCGTTCGCCACCGCTGTCGAAACGCCTCAGCGCTCGCTCGAAGGTCACATCGGCCCGGCCGGTCGCCGACCAGCGCCCGCGCGCCCAGCGCACGACCGTCCCGTCGGCCAGCCGGGCGAGGGCGCGCCCGCAGCGCGGCTCGCCCCACAGCGTGGCGTGCAACGGCGCGTCGCCCTCGCCGAGGCCGGAGCGGACGGACTCGGCGGGGTGCGTGACGACGATCGCGCCGGCGCGGACCCACACGGGGATCGCGTGCAGCGGCGCGGGCGCCGGCACCTCGCGCCCGCCGCGCACGCGCGCGCCCGACCACGCCTCGATCCACTCGCCCGGCGGCAGCCACGCGTCGCGCTCGCGCGCGCCTCTCCTCGACGACGGGCGCGACCCAGAGCGCGGGCCCGACCCCGAACGCGTCGGCCACCTCCCAGCCGCCCGGGTCCAGCAGCGAGGCCGGGCGCAGGATCGGCGGCCCGCCGCGCGCCGCGCTGGCCGCCGCGGCGCGCAGGTAGGGGTTGAGCATCTCGTGCAGCAGCACGTAGCCGCGGTAGAGCTCGAGCGTCTCGCGGTCGTAGGTCCACGGCTCCTGCTCGAGCCGGCCGTGGGCCTGCATGAGCGGCGTGAAGGCGCCGAGCTGGACCCAGCGCAGCAGCAGCTCCTTCGGGCAGCGCTCGACCAGGCGGTAGCCGAGGTAGCCGCCGACGTCGTGCGACCAGTTCGAGAAGCCGCTGCCGGCGGCCGCGATGCTCGACGCCACCAGCGTGCGCAGCGACCAGAAGTCCGAGGCCTGGTCGCCCGCCCACAGCACGCCGGTGGCCTGCTGACCGCTCCAGCCGCTGCGGCCGAAGAGCACGCCGCGCCCCGGGCCGTGCGCCTCGTCGAGCGCGCGCTGCATCGAGCGGCGGTACAGGCCGCCGTAGCGCCACGCGGTCTGCGCGCCCGTCGTGCCGTCGGCGAAGCGCAGGTCCTCGCCGACGTAGTAGCCCTCGCCGTCGTCGGCCTTGATGCCCTCCACGCCCAGGCGCAGCGCGCGCACGGCCTGCGCGCGCCACCACGCCTCGCTCTCGGGGTCGGTGAAGTCGACCATCGAGCCCGTGCCCATCCACCAGCGCGCGACGTAGGGCTCGCCGTCGGCGCCGCGGACGAAGCGCTGCGGCTCGTAGTTGGGCGCCGGCTCGCGGTGCAGCCGGCGCGAGCCGGGGTCGGGCGGGATCTGGCCGTCGAGCGACTCGAGGTTGACCCACGGCGTGACCCACACGACGGTGCGCACGCCGATCGCGCGCCAGCGGGCGACCATTCCCGGCGAAGTCCGGGAACTGGTGCGGGTTGGGCTCCCACGTGTTGTATTGCGTCTCCCACGGGGAGTCGAGCACGATCGCGTCGAGCGGGATGCCGTGCCAGCGACAGCCGTGGACGTCCTCCTCGGCGTCGTCCTGGTGCGGGTAGACGTCGCGCGACTTCCAGAAGCCGTAGCCCCACGCGGGCAGCAGCGCGGGCAGGCCGGTGAGGCGCACGTAGCGGCGCAGGCGGGCGACGGGCGTCGGGTCGGTGAGGACGTGCAGGCGCAGCGGGCCGGCCACGCCGCGCGTGGAGACGCGGGTCGGCTCGTCGAGCTCGAAGCGCGTGCCGTTGGCGTAGGTCTCGCACCACAGCGCATAGCCGCGGCTGGACTGCAGGAACGGCGCCGGCGCGTAGTCGCCCTGCGGGATGCCGCCGAGCTCGCGCATGTCGGGCGGGCAGTCGGGGCCGGTGTAGGCGCGGTCGGCGCCGAGCTGCACCGAGCGCCCGGCGTGGTCGACGCGCAGCGCATGGCGCGCTCCGAGCCCGGCGAAGCGCTCCTCCGCGCGCGCGTCCCACTCGATCGCCAGGCGCAGCGGCGCGCCCTCGGCCGACAGCTCGAGCACGAGGTGCTCGGGGCCGGCGAGCTCGAGGCGCAGCTCGGCGCGGCGGCCGCCGTTGAGCGTCAGCGCGATCGTCGTGCTGCGCTCGTCGGTCGCCGCGATGGTGGCCGCGACCGCGCGCTCGGGGAAGCCCAGGCGCTCGTCGGCGATCACGCCCTCGGTGACCTGCACGAAGCGGTCGCGGACCTCGCCCTCGCACGCCCACACCGTCAGCGCGCGCAGGAGCCGGCGCCCCGCGCGGCGCACGTGGATGCTCAGCGGCGCGAGGGCGATCTCCACGCGCAGCGGCCCGTGCTCGAGCACGCGGTCGCCGGTGGCCGTGGCGCTCATGCGATGCGTTTTCCACGGGCGGCGGCGTGACGCGGTGATCAGGTGGTGAACGGTCGTCCGCGTGCGTTGGCGGCGCTGCGCGGCCAACTGCTCACCGAGGGAGGGTGGATCGCCGGCCGGCGGTCGCGCGATCGCGCGAACCGTCCCGGGTTGCCGTCGGTTTCCGACGCTAATCCAGGACAGTTCGCGGCCCGGCGCCGAAACGACCGCCCGCGGCGGCCGCCCCGCCGGTCCTCGTTCCCCTCGATGAGGCAGTTTGCGCCGCGCATCGCCGCCCAACGCCCGCGGCAGACCGCCCAACGCCACGTTCACAGCCCGAACACACCATCTTCCCGAGCGCTTCACAGAAACCGTCGCTTTCCAGGGGAATCTGCTGAAGCGAGATGAACATACGCGCCACGAGCAGGGCCGACCTGCACTGCCACTCGACCGCCTCGCAGCTCTCGAAGCTCGGGGTCCAGCGCGCGCTCGGCCTGCCCGAGTGCGCCACGCCGCCCGAGGAGGTCTACGAGCTGGCCAAGCGTCGCGGGATGGACTTCGTGACGATCACCGACCACGACACGATCGCCGGCGTCCAGCAGATCGCCGACCGCCCCGACGTCTTCGTCTCCGAGGAGCTGACGGCGTGGTTCAAGGGCGAGCCCCAGGCGGTCCACGTCCTCTGCTACGGCATCACCGCCGACGACCACGAGTGGCTGCAGGCGCACGCCGACGACGTCGAGCAGGTGGCCGAGTACCTGCACGAGCACGAGATCGCCTGCGCGCTGGCGCACCCGTTCTACGCCGTCGAGGCGCCGCTGACCCCGCGCCACCGCCGGCGCCTGGCCCAGCTCTTCGGCGTCTGGGAGACGCGCAACGGCTCCCGCGCCCGCGAGCTCAACGCGCCCGCCGCGGTCTACATCGAGACGCACGGCGGCACCGGCGTCGCCGGCTCCGACGACCACGCCGGCATCGACATCGGGCGCACGTTCACCGAGACCCCGGTGGCCCACACCTGGCACGAGCTCCTCGGGCACGTGCGCGCCGGCCGCGCGTCCGCGCGCGGCGAGCAGGGCAGCGCGGCCAAGTGGGCGCACAGCGCGATGGCGCTCGCCGTGCGCGCCCTGGGGCGCGGCGAGGGCGGCGCGGTCGACCCGCGGGCGGTGCTGACCATGGTCGAGCGCGTCATGCGCGAAGGGGACGTCCGGCGCGGCGCGGTCGGCGCCGACCTCGGCCCCGACGACGCCCGCGGCCTGCTGCACGCCTGGCTGGAGGCCATCGACCTGCGCCTCGACGAGGGCGACCTGCTCGCGCTGCTCCAGCACGAGGACTTCAGCCACGCCGACCTCTTCCGCCGCGCCCGCCGCGCGCACGAGCGCAAGCTCGCCGGCGCGGTCGACGGCGTCCTGAGCGCCACGACCACGGGCGGCGACCTCGGCGCCGCCGCGGCCGGCCTCTTCGACGCCTGCGTCGCGGCCATCCCGTACGCGCCGGCGGCCGCCTTCCTCGGCCGCGAGAAGGGCAAGCTCGTCCAGCGCGAGGGCGACCCGCTGCGCGTCGCGCTGGTGGCCGACGCCGTCGGCGGGATGCACGGCGTCACCCACACGCTCGACGAGATCCGCGAGCGCGGGGTGCCCGGCTTCGAGGTCGAGGTCGTCGGCACCGACGCCAACGTCGACCGCCGGCTGAGCGCGGTCGCCGAGGTCGACATCCCCTTCTACGCGGGCCTGAAGGTCGGCGTGCCGTCGCTGCCGGCGATCGTCGAGGCGCTGGCCGAGGGCCGCTACGACCTCGTGCACCTGTGCAGCCCCGGGCCGGCCGGCGTGGCCGCCGCGGTCATCGCGCGCGTCATGGAGGTGCCGGTCCTCGGCTCCTACCACACCGAGCTGGCCGCCTACGCGGGCCTGCGCGCGGCCGACCCCAAGCTCGAGTTCATCGCGCGCGCGGCGATCGCGGCCTTCTACGGGCAGTGCCAGGTCGTCCTCAGCCCCAGCCCCGCCTCCGACGAGGTCCTGCGCGGCATGGGGATCGACGCCGAGCGCATCGGACGCTGGGACCGCGGCGTGGACGTCGGGCGCTTCTCGCCCACTCGCCGCGACGCGGCCACGATGCCGGGCGAGCTGAGCGTGCTCTACGCCGGACGGCTCACGCGCGAGAAGGGGGCCGACCTGCTGGCCGACGCCTTCCTCGCCGCCCGTGAGCGCGACCCGCGCCTGCACCTCTGCCTGGCCGGCGGCGGCCCGGAGGAGGACGCGCTGCGCGAGCGCCTGGGCGAGCACGCGAGCTTCCTGGGCTGGCTGGAGGGCGATGCGCTGGCCGACGCCTACGCGAGCGCCGACCTCTTCCTCTTCGCCAGCCGCACCGACACCTTCGGGCAGGTCCTGCTCGAGGCCCAGGCCAGCGGGCTGCCCGTCGTCGCGGTGGCCGAGGGCGGCCCGTGCTCGATCGTCGAGGACGGCGTCACCGGGCGCCTGTGCCCGCCCGACGCGCGCGCGCTCGCCGATGCGGTCGTCGAGCTGGCGGCCGCCCCGCTGCAGCGCGAGCGCCTCGCGCAGCAAGGCGCTCGAGACGGTGCGCGAGCGCACCTGGGAGCGGGCGCTGGGCCGGCTGGCCGAGGGCTACCGCCGGGCGCTGGGCGAGCGGCAGGCCGCCGGGGCGCGGCGTGCCGCGTAGCTCACTCAGGCTCGTCGATGGGACGGCTGCGCAGCCGCGCCACGGTCTCGCGCTCGGCGCGCCGGCACGCGACGGGAGGCAGCCCGCGCAGGACGAGCTCGAGGTCGGCCACCACGAGGCGCCCGATGGCCTGGAAGGCCTCCGGCATGCCGCCGGTGCGATGGGGCGAGAGCAGCAGGCCTTCGACCGAGCGGGCGGGGTGGTCGGCGGGGACCGGCTCGCGCGGCCACACGTCGACGGCGGCGCGCAGGCGCCCGGCCGCGGCGAGCTCGACGAGCGCGTCGAGGTCGACCACCGCGGCGCGGCTCATGACCAGCACCGCGGCGCCCTCCGGCAGGAGCTCGAGCTCGCGCCGGCCGAGCATCGCCTGGTTGTCGGTCGTGGGCGCGGCGAAGACGAAGACCACCCGCGAGGCGCGCAGCAGCTCGTCGAGGCCGGAGGGCTCGGCGCCCGCGCCACGAACCGCGAGCTCGGGCAGCCACGGGTCGTGGGCTCGCACGCGACAGCGGAAGGGCGCGAGCAGCCGCACGAGCTCGCGCCCGAGGTCGCCCAGGCCGACGACGCCGACGTCGCTGCCGGCCAGCAGGAACGACCCGCGGTTGGCCTCGAGCCCGTAGGCCTCCGTGCCGGCGCGCATGGCGCGGTCGGCCGCGGTGATGCCGCGCGCGAGGTCGATGGCCATGCCGAGCGCCGCCTCGGCCACCGCCGGGGCGAAGGCGGGGCTGGCCACGAGGACGTGGATCCCGCGCGCGAAGCACGCCTCGTAGTCGACGTTGCGCAGGAAGTTGCCCTCGACGTTGATGACCGCCCGCAGCGCCGGCGCGCGGGCGATGCGCTCGGCGTCGAGGTCGGTCTGCCCGACGATGGCGACGGTGTCGGCGAGGTGGGCCTCGACCACCGCGTCGGGCATCCGGCCCGGGCCTTCATGCACGACGACACCGCCGAGCGCATCGAGCCGCGCGCGCGTCGCGGCGTCGAGCATGGTGTCCAACGCGCGCGGCTGGGGGTCGACCAGGATCGTCGGCATCTGCGCATTGTCGACGTCGCCCTCTTCTACGGCGAGCGCTCCGGCGGCATCCGCACCTACCTCGACGCGAAGGTCCGCCACGCGCGCGCCACCGGCGCCTTCGAGCACCACGTCGTCGTCCCCGGCCCGCGCGAGCGCCACCGCAACGGCCGCCACGAGCTGCCCAGCCTGCGCCTGGCCGCCGCCAACGGCTACCGCGTCCCGCTCGGCGCGCGCGCCCTGAAGCGCACGCTCGAGCGCCTGCGCCCCGACGTGGTCTTCCTGCACGACCCGTTCTGGGCGCCGCTGCAGCGTGACCGAGGCCGCCCACGCGCTCGGGGCCAAGGTGGTGGCCGTCCACCACGGGTCGGCCGCGCTCGACGCCGCCGGCATGCGCGGGCCCACGCGTCCGTGGGAGGCGCTCTTCCGCGCCTGGCTGCGCCACGCCTACGCGCCGGTCGACGCGATCGCGTCGGTCGTCGACCCCGAGCCCGACTGCGGCCGCGAGGCGAGCTTCCCCCTGCGCCTGGGCCTGCACGACGCCTTCCGCCCGCAGACCGGCGTCGCGCGCGGCGACCACGTGCTCTACGTCGGGAGACTCGCGCGCGAGAAGGGGGTCTTCCGGCTGCTGGAGGCCGCGGCGCGCTCCGACGATCCGTGGCCGCTGCGGCTGATCGGCTCGGGCCCGGCCGAGGACGCGCTGCGCCGCCGCGCGCGAGCGCTGGGCATCGCGCGGCGCGTGGCCTTCCAGCCCTTCGTGGCCGACCGCGAGCGCCTGGCGCGCGCGTACGCCGCGGCGCGCTGCGTGGTCATGCCCGGCGAGCACGAGACCTTCGGCCTCGTCGCCCTCGAGGCCGCGGCCAGCGGCGCGCGCGTCGTGGCCTGCACCGCGGCGCCGAGCGCGGGGCTCCTCGGCGACCTCGCGCACCGCTTCGCCCCTGGCGACACCGACGGGCTTGGCGGCCGCCATCGGCGCGGCTCGCGCCGCGCGCTCGGACCCCGCGGGCGCTGCCGCGCTGTGCTGGCGCCTGCGCTGGGACCGGCTCTTCGCCGAGGAGCTCGACGACCTGCGCGAGCTGGCATGAGGCGCACCGGCACCATCGCCGTCGCCCTGCACGACGTCGAGCCCGCGACGTTCGAGCGCTGCGCGCTCATCCGCGACTGGCTCGACGACCACGGGATCGAGCGCGTGACCCTGCTCGTCATCCCCGCGCCCGACCTGCACCCCTTCCACGATCGCCGGCCCGAGATGGTGCAGTGGCTGGCCGAGTGCGCCGGACGCGGCGACGCGATCGCCCAGCACGGCTTCCAGCACCGCGCCTCGGCGGCGGCGCCGCGGCGCAGCAACCCCGCCGCCGAGTTCCTCGGCCTCGACGGCGACGAGACGCGGCGCGCGGTCGAGGCCGGCCGCCGCGTCCTGCGCCTGGCCGGCGTGCGCCCGCGCGGCTTCGTCGCCCCGGCCTACGCCTACACCGACGCGCTGCGCGAGACGCTCGCGGCGTCGTTCGACTGGTGGGCGAGCCTGTCGCGCATCCACGAGCCGGCGCGCTCGACGCTGGCGCCCGCGCTGACCCTCGGCACCTCGAGCGCCGTGAAGCGCCTGGCGTCGCCGTGGCTCGTGCGCGCGGGCGCCCTGGTCGCCGGCGACCTGCTGCGCCTCGACCTGCATCCCGCCGACCTCGACCATCCGCGCCACATCGGCGCCGTGGAGGGGGTGCTCCAGCGTGCGCACCGCCGCGTCCGCCACGCCGTCACCTACGACGACCTCGCTCTCTGAGCAGGCGCACGCCGTCCTGCGCGCCAACTGGCGCGAGGGCGTGCACCGCGACGGCACGCCCTACGCCTACACGTGCCCGGCGACGCCGCGCTACCGCCACCAGTGGCACTGGGACTCGTGCTTCCACGCCATCGCCTGGTGCCGCCACGACGTCCAGCGCGCCCGCGAGGAGCTGCGCACGGTCCTGCGCGGCGGCCGGGCCGACGGCTTCGTCCCGCACACGGTGTTCTGGCACAACCACCCGCGCTGGCGGCGCGCCCCGCTCTACGCGACGCAGCGCGTGCGCGGCAGCCGCCACACGACGACGATCGGGCCGCCGCTGCTGCCCTTCGCCTGGGAGCGCGTGGCCGCGGCGAGCGCCGACGAGCCCGGCTTCGCCACCGAGTCGCTGCACGCGCTCGAGGCGCACCTGGACTGGCTGGAGCGCGAGCGCGACGTCGACGGCGACGGGCTCATCACGATCATCCTGCCCGACGAGTCGGGGCTCGACGACAGCCCGAAGTACGACCCCGTCTACGGCGCCCACGCGCACTACAAGCCCGGCTACTTCCGGCTGGTGGCGCGCTACGGCCGCCTGGGCTGGAGCGCGCACGCGATCGCGGCGCGTCCACGACGAGCACGTCGAGGACGTGTGGGTCAACGTCGCCTACGCCCTCAGCCTGCGCGCCATGGCGCGCCTCGCCGGCGACGACGCGTACGCGCGGCGCGCCGACGGGGTCGAGGCGGCGCTGCTCGAGCGCTGCCTCGACCCCGCCACGGGCCTGTTCTACGACCTCGCCGGGCGCGCCGAGCGCCCGGTGCACGTGTCGACGTGGTCGGCGCTGTCGCCGCTGATGCTCGACACGCTGCCCGAGGACGTGCGCCGGCGCCTGGTCGAGGAGCACCTCCTCGACCCCCGCCGCTATCGCGCGGCGTTCGGCATTCCGTCGGTGGCGATGGACGAGCCGTCGTTCAGGCCCGGCTTCGACCTGTGGCGCACGTGGCGCGGGCCGTCGTGGATGAACGTCGCCTGGCTGCTCACGCCGGCGCTGCGCGAGCTGGGCTACGACGACGACGCCGACCGCATCGCGGCCGGCATGTCAGAGGCCGTCGTCCGCGACGGCCTGCGCGAGTACTACGACTCGCGCACGGGCGCCGGGCTGGCGGCGCGGGGCTTCTCCTGGTCGGCGCTCGTCGCCGACCTCGCGTCGGCGTGACGGCCGGAGATCTCGTGGATGTAGCTCGCGATGATGCCGCGCTTCACGCGGCGCTTGCGGGCGATGGGCAGGGTGGTGGGGTCGAAGGCGGCGGAGGGCAGGGTCTCGGTCATGGCGCGTCCTACGATCTGTGTTAGATGGGTATCTAACTCTATCAGGACGGCGCCTTGACCCCGTGACGGCGCAGGTAGTCGAGGTAGAACGGCCGCAGGATCTCGGCCGTCTCGCCCTTGCCCGACTCGGTCACGTCATCCAGGTGCGCGCTGAGGTGGTCGATGTCGGAGGCGGCTTCGCCCTTCTCGCCCGCCGCGGCCTCCGCGGCAGGGAGGACCGACATGAGGTTCCAGAAGAACTTCGCGTCGAGGTGCCGGCGCGCCGTAGTGGACGGCGAGGTCGTGCAGCTCCTTGCTCGAGAGGCCGTCGAGCCCATCGTCTTGGTCGGCCATAGTGCGCACAGTACGTCACGATGGAGGTCATGCACGGCGACGAGGCGGTGCGCGTCTGGCGGGCGGACGTCGGGGCCGGCGCCCTCTGCATGCACGGGACCACCGCGTCCTACGCGGTCGATCCCGTGGGCGAGTACGTCGTCGGCATGGTGCTGGCCGGCGGGATGCGCGTCCGTCGCGGCCGTGAGGTCCATCGCTTCGCTGCGGGCGATGTGTGCGCGTGGGACCCGTCGGCGCGCCACGAGGGACGCCCCTGGCGCTCGGCGCGCTGGCAGGCGCGCCTCGTCGTGCTCGAGCTGCCCGACGTGCGCGAGCTCGTGCGCGAGCCGGAGGGCGCGGGCGGCGACGTCGTGCTCGCCGCGCCGCGCGTGCGCGACCCCCGGCTCGCGCGGCGCTTCCTCGAGCTGCACGCGGCCCTCGAGCGGCCGGCGTGGAGGCTCGAGCGCGACACGCTCCTTCAGGAGTGGCTGTGCGCGCTCGCGGGGCCGGACGTCACGGCGACGGCGACGGCGCCGCGGGCGGCGCGGCGCGATCCGGCGCTGCGACGCGCGTGCGAGCTCTGGCCGACGACCTCGCGCGCAACCTCACGCTCGCCGAGGTCGCCGCCGCCGTCGGCGTCAGCCGCCATCGCCTGACGCGGCTCTTCCGGGCCGCCTACGGCCTGCCGCCGCATCGCTTCGTGCTCGCCCAGCGCATCCGCGCCGCCCGGCGGCTGCTCGAGCGCGGCGCAGCGCCCGCCGAGGCCGCCGCGCAGACCGGCTTCTTCGACCAGAGCCACCTGCACCGCCACTTCACGCGCACCCTCGGGATGACGCCCGCCCCTACGCAGCCGCGCTGCGCTCAGACGTACAAGACGCGGGCCGCCGCGCGCCCTAGGTTGGGCGCGTGAAGCTCAGCGTCCACCTCGTCGTGCCCGACGCCTCGGCGGCCATGGACTGGTACGCGGAGGCCTTCGGCGCGCAGGAGCGCAGCCGCATCCCGCTGCCGGGCGGCACCGTGATGGTGGTCGAGATGCAGCTCGGCGACGCGGTCGTCCACGTCGCCAGCGAGTTCCCCGACGCGGGCATCGTCTCGCCGCTGACCATCGGCGGCACGGCCACCGTGCTGCAGCTCGAACGTCGAGGACGTCGACGCGGCGTGGGCGCGCGCGGTGCAGGCCGGCGCGACGGTCGGGCACGACCTCGCCGAGACGTTCTGGGGCGAGCGCCACGGTCAGCTCACCGATCCCTTCGGCCATCGCTGGAACCTCGCCCAGCGCCTGCGCGACGTGCCTCAGGACGAGATCGTGGCGGCCGCGGCGCGGGCCTTCGGCGGCTGAGCGGCGGCCGACCAGCGCGCCCAGCACCTCGGCCACGCGCCGGCGGAAGAAGAAGTGGCCGTCCTGCGCGTCGAACTGCGCGCGGCAGCGCGGCAGCGCCGCGGCCAGCGCGCGGGCGTGCTCGACGGGCACGAAGCGGTCGCGCTCGCCGTGCCACAGATGGACCTCGCCGAGCACCTCGCGCAGGTCGAAGCCCCACGCCGTGCAGCAGGTCACGTAGTCCTCGATCATGCCCTGCACGCCGCCGGCCGCGGCGGCCAGGAAGGACTCGATCGCGGTCTCGCCCATCTCGCCGTCGGCCAGCAGCCGGCGGTCGGCCGGTGTGGCGCCGAGCGTCGCCACGCGGGCGAGCGCGTGCGGGTGGCGCTCGAGCATGCGCACGACGCGCGCGCCGCCGCGCGCGGCGAGGTCGGGCCGGCGCGCGAGGGCGCGCAGCCCCAGGCGGATGTGCGCCGGCATCCAGCGCCCGGCGTGGGGCGGGCACAGCGGCGAGAGCGAGCTGACGGCGGCCGTCGCCACCACCCGGTCGTGCAGCGCCCGGGCGCAGGCGATGGCGTAGGGGCCGCCCGCGGACACGCCGACGACCGTGAAGCGGCCGAGGCCGAAGGCGGTCGGCGAGGTGCTCGACGTCGGCGGGGAAGTCGGCGATCCGGCGCCCGGGACAGGGGTCCGAGCGCCCGAAGCCCGGACGGCTGACCGCCAGGTAGCGGATGCCGAGCTCGGCGATGAGGAGGTCGAGCTCGGCGGTCCGGCGCACCGGCGTCCCGATGGCGCCGTGCAGGTAGAGGACGGGGACGCCATCGTCGTCGCCACCCGACGACCACGCGAGCCGACGGCCGTCGGGGAGGGGCACGGTGCCTTCGCGAGCGACGGGGGCCATGACGAAAACCCTGCAAATCGGCACGATACGCGCGCCGAGCCGGGTGCTTGTTGCCGTCCGGTTAGCGGCCGAGCTGCGCGAGGACGGCCTCGAGCGCCGCGCAGAACGCGTCGGGGCGCTCGAGCATCGGCGCGTGGGCGGTGTCGGGCACGATCCGCAGCTCGACGTCGGGTCGCGCGCGGCGGATGACCTCGATGCGCCGCGGCGGGATCACGGGATCGTGCTCGCCCCACACGAGCCCCAGCGGCGCCTCGCACGCCGGCGAGCGTGGCGCGCAGGTCGGCCGTCGCCGCACTGGCCAGCCCGGGGCCGATCCGCGTCGCGCCGGCCGAGCTGGCCAGCACCGCGCGCGCGTGGTCGGCGGGCACGCGGGCGCCGTCGCGCGCGACGCCCGCGAGCGCCAGCCGGCGCACGAGCGCGCTGCCCGCCAGCGGCGTGGCGAGCGTGCGCCGCGCGACCGCGAAGGGCGCGGCCACGGCCCCGAGCAGCGCCGGCGGCGACGCGCGGCAGCGCGGCCAGTCCGGCCGGCGCGACGAGCACCAGGCGCCGCACGCGCTGCGGGATGGCGCGCGGCGAGCAGGATCGCGATCGCGCCGCCCATCGAGTGCCCGACGAGGTCGTAGGGCGCCGGCACGCCCGCCTCCTCGAGCCCCGCCGCGAGCCGGTCGGTGACCTCCTCGAGCGCGAAGCCCGGACCCGCGGCGGGCGAGCCGCCGTAGCCGGGCAGGTCGGGCGCGACCACCCGCCGATCGCTCTGCGAGGCGCGGCATGACGCGATGCCAGATCGCGCTGCTGGTCCCGGCGCCGTGCACGAGGACGAGCGGGTCGCCGCGGCCCTCCTCGCGGATCGCGAGCATGGCGGGGAGGGTATCGGCGGGTGCTACTTCCTACGGGCCGGGATCGTCGTGGCGGGTCCGGTCGGGCGCGCCAGCGGCGCGACCTCCTGCACCGGGTCGACCGTCCAGTCCGGGTGTCCGGGCATCGGCGGCGTCTTGGTGCCGTACACCCAGTCGCGCAGGAAGCCGGTCAGGTTGCGGCCGGAGACCTGCGAGGCGAGCGCGATGAAGTCGTCGGTGCTCGCCGACTGGCCCTCGTAGCGCGCGACCCATGCGCGCTCGATGCGCTGGAACGTCGCGGCGCCCACGACCTGCCGCAGCGCGTAGAGCACGAGCGCGCCGCCGTGGTAGACCTGGAAGCTGAACAGCGTGTCGAGGTCGCCGCTCATCGGCAGCGCGACCGGGCCGTCGTCGTGGCGCCACTGGTCGCCGTGGGCGTAGACGGCCTTCATCAGCTCGTCGAAGCGTCGCGTAGCCCTGTCGTCGGGGTAGTCCTCGGTGTCGTCGTCGAGCTCGCCCTTCTCCTCCGCGTAGAGGAACTCGTACCAGCTCGCGTGGCCCTCGTTGAGCCACAGGTCGCTCCATGTCGTACGGCGACGACGCTGTCGCCGAACCACATGTGCGACATCTCGTGCAGCATCGTCGGGTCCCACACGCCCTGCGCCGAAGTCGTCGAACCAGCGGCGTGTCGATCAGCTAGAGCGTCTGCGTCTCCAGCGCGAAGCCGAGGTCGGCCTCGACCACGAGCGAGCCGTAGAGGTCGAACGGGTAGCGCGCCGACCGCGTCCTCCATCCAGTCGATCTGCGCCGGGGTCGAGCGGCAGCAGCGGCGTGAGCCGCGCCGTGATCGGCGCGCGCGGTGACGTCGCGCAGCAGGACGCCGGCGTGGACGCCGACGGTCGATCACGTCGTAGTTGCCGACCGCGAGCTGGATCAGCTCGGTCGCCATCGGCTGGCGCTGCACGTAGACGAAGTGCGTGCGCCCGTGCGCGGTCCAGTGCGCCAGCCAGCACGCCGTTGGCGACCGCGGTCTCGCCGGCGGGGACGTCGAAGCGGATGTCGAACGTCGCCTTGTCGCGCGGGTGGTCGTTGGACGGCAGGAAGTCGTGCGCGAGGTTCGGCTGCCCGGCCGTCGCCGAGCCGTCCGGCGTGATGAAGAACGCGGTCGTCGCGAGGTCGTCGGGGTCCGGCACGGTCGGCACCGCCGTGTAGTGCGAGACCGTGACGACGAACGGGACGCCCTTGCGGAGCGGCTTGCGCGGCGTGATCACGAGCTCCTCGCCGTCGCGGCGCGAACGTCGCCGGCTGCGCCGTTGACGGCGACGCTGCCGACGCTGTCGCCCGGCGAAGTCGAGGTCGAAGCGCGAGAGCGACTGCGTCGCGCGGGCCAGGATCGTCACCGTGCCGTCGATCGGCTGCGACGGCGCCGCGGTCGCGTAGCGCAGGTCGAGGTCGTAGTGCAGGACGTCGTAGCCGCCGTTGCCGAGCGTCGGGAACAGGCGGTCGCCGAGCCCGGCGGAGCCGGGCGATCGGCGGCGCCGCGGTCGCCGCCGCGGGCCCTGCGAGGACGGCCAGGACGGCGAAGGTGAGGACGAGGGAGCGGCGCATCCGGCGACTGTACGTGTCCCTGCTGGGCGGCGGATGGGCCGATGTCCGCTGCTGACGTGAAGCAGACACCCGGCGTGCCACCCTGGCCCGATCCTCATCCCGATCGGTCCACAGAAAGAGCGAGAGATAGCTACCGAGTTGACCCCGCAGGCACTGGCGCAGATACGGCGCTGGATGACGCTGCTCGCCACCGACGCCACGGCCCCGGCATGGATCTCCGGTCGTGCGGCACAGCAACCCCTAGACGTTGCGTCGCGCGGCGCGCTGGCTCGTGGAGCACGGCCACGCGCCCGGGATGGATCACGACATGGTCGGCATCCTGCTCGCCATGTTCATGATCGACGTCCCGCTCGAGATGGGCGTCGGCGGCGAACGCGGAGTTCCTACCGCAGGACGCAGCCTAGGCGGTCGCCGGCTAGCCGCCGGCGAAGTCCCGCGTGCGCCAGATGCGCTGGGCCATGTAGTCCTTGACGGCCGCCACGTAGCGCTCGGCGCCGGGGTCGTGCCAGCGCCCGGAGAACCACGCGCCGATCGAGCCCCACAGGTCGCCGGCGGCGTAGGGCGCGCCGTTGCCCGCGACGGTGCTCAGCCACGTCTGCCTTCCATCGAAGTAGGAGCGGATGATCGAGCCCCAGTAGTCGGCGTTGAGCGCGGCGTCGTGGCGGAAGAGGCCGCAGATGCGCGTGCCGCGGCAGTGGTAGGGGCGGCGGACCTGGAAGAGGCCGAAGCTGTCGCCGTCGTCGCCGACGTGGCTCATGCGCCACCAGGTCTCCTTGGCCGCCACCGCGCGCACGAGGTCGGGGGCGAGACCCCACTTCGCGCCGGCCCACTGCATGACCTCGTCGGTCGTGCCGCGGAAGCGGCCCGTGACGAAGTGCGAGTACGGCTGGTCGCTCTGGTGGTGGAAGGCGCTCAGCTGCGCCCTGGTGGGGACGCGATGCGTGGCGCGCGCGTTGGCCGGCCGTGGCTCGAACGAGCTGCGCTTGACCTTCTTGGCCGCCGCGGCGTCCGAGAGCGGAGGCTGACCGACCTTGGCGCTGACGAGGCCGGTCTCGTCGGCCCGGGCGGGCGCGGCGAGCAGGGCGAGCGCCGCGAGGGCGACGAGCGTGAGACGGGTGGCGGGCATGGCCGCCACGGGACTATGACGCGGCCCGCCGCGGAGCGGCTGCCGTCAGCGCCGGCCGCTCGCCGCGGAGCGGCTCGCCCGGTCGTGGCCGGCTCGCTTGACAGCGAAGCAGATTGTTCAACAATCCCACAATGCCCGCGCGCCTCCAGGTCCTTCTCGCCGCCATCTGCTTCGGCACCACCGGGACCGCGCAGGCGATCGGCCCGGGCGGGTCGCCCGTCGCCGTCGGCGCCGCGCGCATCGTCTTCGGCGGGCTCCTGCTCGTGCTCGTCGCGCGCGGCCTGCGCGTGCGCATGCCCAGGGTCGGCGCCGGACTCGTCGGCATGGCGTGCGCCGTCGCCGTCTACCAGCTGTCGTTCTTCGCCGCCGTCAGGCTCACCGGCGTCGCGGTGGGCACGGTGGTCGCCATCGGCACCGGCCCGGCCGCGGCCGGGGTGCTCGGGCGCCTGGTCAACGGCGAGCGGCTGAGCGCGCGCTGGGCCCAGGCCACGGCTCTCGCCGCCCTCGGCGTCCTGCTGCTCGCCGGCGACGGCGGCGCGTCGGTCGACCCGACCGGCGTCGCCCTTGCCGTGACCTCCGGCGTCGGGTATGCCACCTACACGGTGCTCAGCAAGCGCATGCTCGACGCGGGCGAGGCCCCCGAGGGCGTCATGGCGGCCGGCTTCGGCGGCGCCGGCCTGCTGCTGGCGCCGGCGCTGATCCTCGCCGGGCCCGGCTTCCTGGCGACGCCCGGCGGGCTCGCCATGGCGGTCTACCTGGCCGCCGTCCCCACCGCGCTGGCCTACGTGCTCTTCTCGCGCGGGCTGCGGCACCTGTCGAGCGGCGAGACGGCGACGATCGTCCTCGCCGAGCCGCTCACCGCCGCGGCGCTCGGCGTCATCGCGCTGGGCGAGCACCCGTCGCCCGCGGCCGGGGTCGGCGCGCTGCTCGTGCTGGCGGGCCTGCTCGCGCTCGCGGCGCCCGGGCGCCGGCGGCTCATGCCGGCCGGGGCGTCGGCATGAACGCCGCGGCCCTGCGCCGCGCCTCGACCGTCGACCAGCTGACGGCCGTCCTGCGCGAGCGCATCCTCGCCGGCGAGCTCGAGCCCGGCCAGCGGCTGATCGAGCGCGAGCTGGTCGAGGCCTACGAGGTCGCCCGCCACACGCTGCGCGCCGCCCTGCGCCAGCTGGAGGTCGAGGGGCTCGTGCGCGTCGAGCCCAACCGCGGCGCGCGCGTGGCCGCGCTGTCGGGCGACGAGCTGACCGAGCTCTTCAAGCTGCGCCTGGCGCTCGAGCGCGAGGGGGCGCATCTCGCCCTGGAGCGCGGCGACGGCCGGCTGCCCGCCGCCGTGCACGAGGCCGCGCAGCGCCTGCAGCGCCTCGCGCTGCGACGGCGCTCGACCTGGAGCGAGATCTCCCGCGCCCACCACGCGGTCCACTACGGCCTCGTCGCCGCGGGCCATGCCCCGCGCATCGAGCGCGCCTACGCCGCGCTCAGCACCGAGATCGCGCTCTTCGTCAGCCAGCTCAAGCCGGTGTGGACGAAGGAGCAGGTGGGCGCCGACCACGTCGCGCTCATCCGCGCGATCGAGCGCGACGGGCCCGACGTCCTGCGCGAGCACATGGCGCAGGCGCTGCGCGCCCTGCGGCCCGGCGCCTGAAGGCCGGACGCGCAGGGCGAGGCAGCGCAGCCTCTGCCTACAGGGGCGACTCCTCCTTCTCCGGCGGGATGCGCCACTTGCCGTTGCCGCCGGACTTGGGGCAGCCCTGCGGGCGGCCGAGGTCGAACGGGCCGGCCATGGCCTGCGTGACGCCGGTGGCGGTGCGCGTCGCGTAGACGACGGTCAGCAGCGGATCGACGCGCGGCTCGGCGCACAGCTTCGGATCGATGGAGAACTGGCCGCTGACGATCTCGTAGTTGCCGCCGTAGACGCCGGTGCAGTTGATCCCGTAGCTGGGGATGATCCCCTGGCACGAGAACGAGTCGGTCGGCACGACCTGCTTGGTCGTCCGGTCGAGCGCGAAGACCTCGGTGTCGATGCTCTGCGCCGGGATCTGCGGCTGGATCTGATAGCCGGTGATCGGGCCCGCGCACGCGAACACGTACTTCACCTGCGTTGCGGACGGATCGTCGGGCGATGGCTCGCCCTTCTCGACGTGCCCGCGGCAGTCGTTGTTGTTCGGGTTGTCGTCAGCGATCGCCTGCCTGGTGCCGCCGCCGAGCAGCAGGAGCAGCAACGCCCCTGCAACCAGCAATGCGGCCAATGCAGCGAGAAGTCGCTTGCCTCGCAAGGACGTTGCGGCGGTGATCAATGGAACCTCCATCCGTTGGTGAACCGCGCGGCATCCTCTGCGGGCCGCTGGCCTCACTCGTTACGAGGGCGTTGCCTCACCGTGAAGGCTTTGTGATCGAGACGGCGTGGACGTCCTTCGCCCTGCCGAGCGGGTCGAGCGTCAGGCCGTCCTCGAGCATGCGCAGCAGGTTCGCCGGGCGATAGTCGCCGTCGTCGGTCCCGCCCGCCTTCACGGCATCGGAGATCAGCAGGGCGCCGACCGGCTTGGTCGCGTCCGGCGCGGTGTCGAAGGTCACGAGGACCAGGCCGTCGTCCTTGTACGCCTTGGACGCCAGCAGCGGCCCGAGCTGCTCCTTCAGCCACGCGTCGGCCGCGGCCGGGCCCGCCGGGGTCCCGTCGGCGCACGGCGGGTCGGCGCCGTCGTGGCACGCGTTGGGGATCACGAGCGACAGCGTGGGCGCGCTCTCGGCGTCCTCGGTGTCGGGGACCAGCCGCGACGTGCCGGCCGTGTTGGCGGCGCAGTCGGGCGAGTCGACGATGGCGTGGAAGAACAGGTACGGGTTGCGCGCCATGACCGGCTCGAGCGCCCCGCCGGGCGCGGGGTGCCGGCAGGTGTCGGGCGGCTGGCCGGCATCCGAGTCCTCGACGTAGGCGCGCCACGTCTTGCCGACGGCCGTCAGCTGGCCGGGGAGGGTCTCGACGTCCTTGGCGAACACGCAGCCGGTCCGGGCCGCGAGGTCGACGTCGTCGTAGGCCGGGCAGTTGCCGCGCTGCTCGGCGGTCGGGCGCTGGCCGCTGACCAGCGCGATGAGGTTGGCCAGCCCGCCCGGGAGCGCGGGCTTGTAGCCCGAGAGCAGGAGTCCCTTCGGGCGCAGCGTCCCCGCCAGATACGGCATGGGGGAGGGGTCGGCGAGCGCCTCGTCCATCGTGTGCCCGGTCAGGGCGACGATCCAGACGTGCTTGAACGTCGCCTGCGCGGGCGGGGTCGACGAGTCGCCGGAGGCGGGCGTGTCGCCGCTGCCGGAGCCCGAGTCGCCCGACGTCGAGCTGCCGGACGACGAGCTGTCGGGCGACGAGGTGTCGGCCGGCGCGCGAGGTGTCCGGCGGCGAGCTCGCGGGCGCCGAGGTGTCCGCGGTGGAGCCGTCCGTCGAGGCGGCCGGCGCCGAGGTGTCGGCCGGTGGCGCGGCCTTGGGCTGCGCCGGCGCGGGTCCCGGGGCGGGCTGCGCGGCGGGCGCGGCGGCGGCCGGTGGCGGCGCGACGACGATCATCGGCCGGCGGGCGGCGGAGGCGAGCGTCGCGTCGGCGTGCGGCCCGGCCGCCGCGCCGGCCGCGACGCCGAAGCCGAGCATCAGCAGGGTGGCGACGCCGGCCACGCGACGCGAGGGCAGCGGCCACGCGGTCGCCCGACGTGCGGCGGCGGCGGGCGGCGCCGGCACCGCCTCGGGCGCTCCGTCCGCCGCCCGTGCCCCGCGCGTGCGCGAGCGGGTCCAGCCGCGGCGGCCCGCGGCGCTCGCCGCAGCTCAGGCAGTAGCGCTGGTCGGCCGCGAGCGGCTCCCCGCACGCCGCGCAGGGCTCGCCCGGGGGTCCGAGCACCGGGGCGTGGAGGTCGATGGCGGGCATGGCGGAGCGCTCGCGGGGGGGCGGGCGCGGGCATCCTCGCCGCCCGCGACACGGCGTCGTGTGAACCCCTCGTGACCGCCCGGCGGCGCCGAACCGTGCTTTCACGGCATTTTCACCGAGCGCCTACGAGCGGTTCACATCTGGTCACCTGCACGCGGCGAGACTGCCGCCGCCATTGGCCCGGGGAGTCCGATGTCCCCCGGCTCATTTCCCTGTGAAAGGAGTCCTCCACATGTCTCGTCGCCTTCGCCTGCTCGGCGTGAGCGCGATCGTGGCGGGTGTGGCCGGCGCGGCGATCCCGGCGACCGCCTCAGCCGTTCCCGTCATCACGATGAGCGGCTCGACCTCGGTCGCCCCGCTCGCGTCACTGCTCGCCAAGGCCTACCTCAAGCAGTATCCGGGCCGCGTGAAGTTCAAGCTGGCCCAGGGCGGCTCGGACGTCGGCGTGGCCGACGTCGCCGCGGGCCGCGTCACGATCGGCAACTCGTCGCGCGATCCGAAGGACTCCGATCCGGGCGGCCTGGTCTTCAACAAGATCGCCAAGGACGCGATCTGCATCGTCACCAACCCCGGCAACAAGCTGGCGAACCTGTCGCAGGCCCAGATCCAGGCGATCTTCTCCGGCCAGGTGCGCAACTGGGAGGACATCCCGGGAGCCGGGACGACCGGGTCGATCAACCTCGTCGTGCGCACGGCCGCCTCGGGCACGCAGGACGCGTTCCAGAAGATCTTCATGGGATCGAAGACCGTGTTCAGCGGCGCCTCGGCCAAGGCCTCCAACGGCCTCGTCCAGCAGACCGTCCAGAGCGACAAGAACGCGATCGGCTACGTGTCGCAGGACTTCGTCCAGGGGACCAACGCGGTCTCCTACCAGGGCGTCGGCTGCACGCTGGCCGCCGCCAAGTCCGGCGAGTACGGCGGCGTGCGCAACTTCTGGATGGTCACCCGCGGGCACCCGCGCGTGGCCAGCGCGCTGCAGAAGTTCATCCACTGGGCCCAGACGTCCTCGCGGGCCCAGAAGGTCGTCGCCACGCACTGGGTGCCCCTCAAGTAGATGCTCGACCGGCTCAGAGAGCCGTGGTCTGACCAGCGCGCCGAGCGGACGCTCGGCGCGCTGGCGTCTTTGGTGCTGCTCGTCGTCGTCCTGATGATCGTCTTCGTCGCCGTGCGCGCGTGGCCGTCCTTCCAGCACAACGGCCTGTCGTGGTTCACCGGCAAGGGCGACGTCGACGTGCAGATCGGCAACCAGGTCAACACGGGCGCGCGGCCCACGGCGGCCGACTTCCAGCTCGGGGCGTGGCCGCTCATCTGGGGCACCGTCCTGACGACCGGCTTCGCGGTCGCCCTCGGCCTCGTCTTCTCGGTCCTGGCCGCCATCTTCATCGTCGAGTTCGCCCCCGACGGGCTGCGGCGGGTGGTCGTGCCGGTGGTGCGCCTGCTCGCCGCCGTCCCGTCGGTCATCTACGGCCTGATCGGGATCCTCGTGCTCGTCCCGTTCGTCAACGACCACCTGGTCTCCGAGGCGCGCAAGAAGTCGGTCCAGTACGTCATCAACCTCTCCGGCACGGGGCTGATCGTCTCGATCGTGATCCTCACGGTGATGATCACGCCGATCATGATCGCCATCACCGTCGATGCCCTCTACGCCGTCCCGCGCGGCTGGAAGGAGGGCGCGGCCGCGCTCGGCGTCAATCGCTGGCGCGCGATGTGGACGGTCTCCGTGCGCGCCGCGCGCCCGGCGATCATCGCCGGCGCCGTGCTCGCCTGCGCCCGCGCGCTGGGCGAGGCGATCATGCTCTCGATGGTCTCGGGGTCCAAGGGCTTCGCCCCCAACCCCGCCGACGGGCTGACCTTCCTCTTCGAGCCGCTGCGCCCGCTGGCGTCGACGATCGTCGAGGACGCCGAGTCGCTCAACGCGCCCGCCGTGCAGGCGTCGGTCTACTCGTTCGCGCTGCTGCTGCTGTTCTCGAGCCTCATGCTGTCGATCGGCGCGTGGATGGCCAAGCAGCCCATGAAGAAGTACGGGATCCGCGTCTGATGGCCGTCGCACCGCGCACCGAGCCGCTGCGCCCGCTGCGCCCGCCGCGCAAGCGCCGCGTCAACGAGTCGCTGCGCACCTGGCGCTGGGGCGACCGCATCGCCTTCGTGCTGTGCTGGGCGTCGGGCCTCGCGCTGTGCGCGATCGCCGCGCGCGATCGTCGTCTACATGGCGGTCAAGGGCCTGCAGTACCTCAACCTCGACCTGCTGACCTCGCGCCCGCAGCCCTCGGCCGACCAGAAGTCGTCGGGCGGCTTCCTGGACCCGATCCTCGGGACGGTCCTGCTCACCGTGATCGGGATCGCGATCGCCACCCCGATCGCCGTCGCCACGGCGGTGTGGATCGTCGAGTACGGGCGCCCGTCGTGGCTGGCGCGCGCCGTCGAGTCGGGCATCGAGATCGTCGCCGGCACGCCCGACATCGTCATCGCCATCTTCGGCCTCGCGCTCTTCCAGCAGAGCATCTTCTCGGCCCTCTCCTTCACCGCCCAGGGCGGCGCGGTGTTCGGGCGCTCGTTCCTCACCGCCGGGGCGATGATGTCGCTCATCGCGCTGCCGATGGTCTTCGGGGCCACGCGCGAGGGGCTGCAGTCGGTCCCCGCCCACGTGCGCGAGGCGTCCTACGGGCTGGGCAAGACGAGGATCGCCACCATCCGCCGCGTCCTGCTGCCCTCGGTCAAGCCGAACATCTCGACCGGCGCGGCGCTCGGCATGGGCCGCATCGCCGGCGACACCGCGATCGTCGTCGTCCTGCTCGGCGCCACGCTGCGCATCGATCCCGAGAGCTCGTTCCCGGGCGCCGGGCTGCTGCGCGGCACCGGCGGGACGCTCACGAGCTACGTCTACAACAACTCGCCCGCGGGTGAGGGCAACGCTCCGCAGAAGGCCTACGCCGCCGCCTTCGTCCTGCTGCTGATCGTCATCGGCCTGAACTTCGCGGTCGACGCGATCGCCAAGCGCGGGGCGCAGACCGGACTCGAGTCGACGAGGTTGGGTGCATGATCGAAGAGACCGAGGAAGCCCGCGAGGTCGGCGAGGGGCACTCGCCTGCGCCGAAGCCGGCGGCCGCGCCGCTCGGCCCGGCGCTGCCGCCGCCGGTGCGGCGCATCGTGGTCGACTCGCCGCCGACGGTCGCGGCGCCGACCGTCAGCGACCACGGCGCGCCGCGCGCGCCCCGCGCGGCGGCCGGCCCCGAGCGCATGACGCTCGACGAGCTCACCGTCTTCTACGGCTCCAAGGCGGCGGTCAAGGACGTCTCGATCGCGATCCGCCAGGGCGAGGTGCTCGCCCTCATCGGGCCCTCGGGCTGTGGCAAGACGACGCTGCTGCGCACGCTCAACCGCCTCACCGAGCTGACCCCGACCGCGCGCCGCGACGGCACCATCGCGCTCGACGGGCGCGACATCGACCTGCTCGAGGTCACCGAGCTGCGCCGGCGCGTGGCGATGGTCTTCCAGCAGCCCAACCCGTTCCCGATGTCGATCTTCGACAACGTCGCCTACGCGCTGCGCGAGCAGGCGATGAAGCGCCCGGGCAAGGCGGCGCTCGAGCCGCTCGTGGTCGAGGCGCTCCAGCGCGCCGGCCTCTACGACGAGGTCCGCGACGACCTCGACCGCCCCGCGCTGCGCCTGTCGGGCGGCCAGCAGCAGCGGCTGTGCATCGCCCGCGCGCATCGCCACGCGCCCCGAGGTGCTGCTCATGGACGAGCCGTGCTCGGCCCTGGACCCGCGCTCGACCGCGGTCATCGAGGAGCTCATCGGCCACCTGCGCCAGGAGCTGGCGATCGTGATCGTCACCCACAACCTGCAGCAGGCCTACCGCGTCGGCGACCGCGTCGCCTTCATGTACCTCGGCGACCTCGTCGAGTACGGCCCCACCGAGCAGGTCTTCGGCGCGCCCGCGCGCCCAGCGCACGCGCGACTACGTCGGGGGTGCCTTCGGGTGATCCGGGCCGCTGCCGCGCCGCTGCTCGTTGCCGCGCTGGCCCTCTCGGCCTGCCAGACGACGCAGGAGCTCAGCGCGCAGCGGGCCAAGGAGGCCAAGAAGCTCGTCAACCAGAAGGGGCTCACGGTCAGCCGCGAGAACCCCGACGTCGCGGTCGGCGTCACGAGCGTCATCCAGGACAAGAACGGCATCGCCGCCGTCGTCGAGCTGCGCAACACCGGCAAGGCGGCGCAGGCCGGCCTGCCCGTCTCGATCGCGGTGACCGACGCCAAGGGCAAGCCGCTGTACCGCAACGACGTCGCCGGCCTCGAGGACTCGCTCGTGTCGATGCCTCTGCTGGCCAAGGGCGAGGACGCCTTCTGGGTCAACAACCAGATCACCGCGACCGGCAAGCCCGCCAAGGTCCAGGCCCGGGTGGGCGCCGCCAAGGGCAGGGTGCCCGCGCAGCCGCCGAGCTTCGCCATCTCGAACGTCACCCTGCAGTCCGACAGCGGCAGCGTCTTCGCCAAGGGCAGCATCGTCAATCGCTCGAAGGTGGCCCAGAAGCGCCTGACCATCTTCGGCGTCGCGCGCAAGGGCGCCACGGTCGTGGCCGCGGGGCGCGGGATCCTCGACGTCCTGCCGCCGGCGGGCGCGAAGCCCACCAAGTTCACCGTCTTCTTCATCGGCAACCCGAAGGGCGCGAAGCTCAGCTTCTCGGCGCCCCCGACCGTGCTGGAGTAGCCATGGCCACGACACAGGACATCCACGCGCCGACGCTCGGAGCCCAGGGGGAGCCGTGCGCGAGCTGCGGCGCCCCGCTGGCCGGCGACCAGCGCTACTGCCTGGAGTGCGGCGCGCGGCGCGCGCAGGCGCGCGTCGCCTTCCGCGACATCCTGGCTCCGGGTGGCGCGCCGCCGACGCCGCCCGCGGGCCCGCCCGCTTCGGCGCCCGAGGGCCCGCCGGCGCGCAGCGGCCCGGCCTTCCTCGCCGGCCTGCTGTGCCTGCTGGCGGCGCTCGGCGTCGGGGTGCTCATCGGCAACTCCGGCGGCGACAGCACCGCGGCGACGCCGCCCCCGCCGCAGGTCATCACCGTCGGCGGCGCGGCCGCGGCGCCGGCCGCGACGGCGCCGGCGGCGAGCACGCCCGCGGCCTCGACGTCGGCGGGCGCGAGCGGCTCGTCGGCCAAGTCGAGCAAGGGCTCCGGCTCCTCGGCCAAGAGCTCGAAGGGCTCGGCCGCCGCCAACCAGAAGGTCAAGGACCTCAACTCGAGCTCGGGCGCGGACTACCAGAAGAAGTCCCAGAAGCTCCCCAAGGCGGTCGGGACCTCCGGCAAGCCGGCCAAGAAGGACAACAAGCCCGCCGGCGGCGGGACGGGCTTCCAGGACATCGGATGAGCGCGCTGACCGACCGCTTCCGCGGCCGCCGCCGTGCCGCAACGCCGGGCGCGCCCGCCGCCCCGGCGCCGCCCGCGGCCCACGCCGAGCTGCGCGCCCGCCGCGACGCACTGGCCGAGGAGGTCGCCGAGCTGACGTGGGACCTCGGCGGCCTGACCTACGAGATGGCGATCCGCGACCACTTCCGCCTCGACGTCCTCATCCGCCGCGCCGCGGCGCTGCAGGAGCGCGACGCCGAGCTGGGCGAGGTCGAGCGCCTGCTCGCCGCCGCCGACGAGGGCGTCGGCGGCGACTGCAGGTCCTGCGGCGCCCCCCACAGCCGCGGCGCCGTCTACTGCTGGAAGTGCGGCCAGCCGCTCATGCCGCAGGCGGCGAGCGCGGCGCTGATCGAGCCGCTGGGCAACGGCAGCGCGCCTTAGGTCTGCCGCCTCGGCCGGCGGCGCCGCGCGGCCAGGGCATCGAGGGAAGAAGGTCCCGCCGCCGCGACCGCTGGCGCCCGTCCGCGCGCGCCGGGGCGAACGATGGTGAACGACGATTTCTGCCCGCATGGCGGGCATTTCTCGTCGCTCGCCGCGCCGGCGCGCCGAGGCGCGGCGGGCTCGTCAAGCCCGGAGCGTGACGCCGGCCGCCGCCGCGGGTCTCAGCCCGTGGAAGCGACCTACGAAGGAGCGTTGACGTGCGTCAGATCTTGCGGGTGATCGTGGCCATCTTCGCCGTGGCGGCACTGACCGGCGGCGGAACGGCGGCCTTCGCCGATCACGGCCCGGGCGGCTCGAGCGGCAGCGGCGAGGAGCACGGCGGCCAGCACCGCCGGCGACGACAACGCGCGCCACGACGCCGGCGACGATCGCGGCGCCAAGCCCGAGGCGGGCGACGACCACGGCGACAACCAGGACCCGGCAAGGTCGACGACAACCGCACCGCGGACGTCTACACGCTGGCCGAGCCGCAGCACGGCAACCCCGAGGGCGTGGCCTTCGACAAGCGCAGCGGCTTCTTCTTCGTCTCGGCCACGGGCGACGGCAGCATCTACCGCGGCAAGCTGGGCGACACCGCGACGCCGGTGCCCGTCTTCATCCCCGGCGCCGCGGGCCAGTCGGCCACCGGCCTGAAGGTCCAGCACGGCAAGCTGTACGCGGCCGGCGCGGGCACGGGGACGATCAAGGTCTACGACGTCGACAGCGGCGCGCTGCTGGCGACGTTCGACACCAAGGGCGGCGACAGCTCGCCGACCTTCGTCAACGACCTGGACGTCACCAAGCGCGGCGACGTCTACGCGACCGACTCCAAGCGCCCGGCGATCTACCACCTGACGGCGGAGGAGATCGCCGCCGGCACGCCCGCGCCCAAGCCGATCGACCCCGCCGACGTCATCTCGACGTCGCCCGAGATCCCCTTCAACGCCGCGCCGGCGGCGTTCAACCTCAACGGCATCGTGGTCGACGACGACCGCGGTGACGACCAGGGCCGCCACCACGGCGACCGTCACGGCCACCACGGCGATCGGCGCGCCGACAAGCTCATCGTCGTCGACTCGGACACCGGGCAGCTCTTCGGGGTCAAGGTGGGCAAGGACGGCAACGCCGCGCGCAAGATCCGCGAGCTCCAGGTCGACGGCGGCCCGTTCACGGGTGGCGACGGCCTGCTCATCGACCGCGGCCAGCTGCTCGTCGTGCAGGGCTCGAACCCCGACGACGGCTTCCCCAACGGCGTCGTCGACTTCATCGACCTGCGCCACGGCGGCCGCAGCGGCGAGCTCGCCGACCAGCGCACCGACGACTCGTTCCAGGGGCCGTCGACCATCGCCCGGGCCCGCGATCGCTACCTGGTGGTCAACCCCGACTTCGCCACCAGCACCCCGCCGTTCACGGTGACCGCACTTCCCCGGTAGCCCCCCGGGCGGTCCAGCGTCTCGGGCTCCGTCGCCGGGGCTAGCCTTCCCCGGCGATGGAGCCCACCTTCTTCGCCACGCCCGAGGACTTCCGCGCCTGGCTCGAGGCTCACCACGACACCGCGCCCGAGCTGCTCGTCGGCTTCCACAAGAAGGGCTCGGGGCGGCCGAGCATCACGTGGCCCGAGTCGGTCGACCAGGCGCTGTGCTTCGGCTGGATCGACGGCGTCCGCCGGCGCATCGACGGCGACAGCTACTCGATCCGCTTCACGCCGCGCAAGCAGCGCAGCAACTGGAGTGTGGTCAACGTCAGGCGCGTGGGCGAGCTCACCGAGCTGGGGCTCATGCGCCCGGCGGGCGTCGCCGCCTTCGAGCGCCGCAGCGACGACCGCACCGCGATCTACGCCTACGAGCAGCGCAAGACGGCCAAGCTCGATGCGGGGCAGGAGCGGCGCTTCAAGGCCAACCCACAGGCGTGGAAGTGGTTCCAGGCCCAGCCCGCGGGCTACCGCCGGACCGCGAGCTACTGGGTCATCAGCGCCAAGCGCCCGGAGACCCGCGAGCGGCGGCTCGAGCAGCTCATCGAGGACTCCGCGGCCGGACGGACGATCCGCTCGCTCACGCCGCCGTCGGCGCGAGGAGCGTCCGGCGCCGGACCAGCGTGAGCGCCGCGCCGGCGCCGGCGGCCGCGCCGGCCCACAGCACGGCCGCCTCGTAGGAGGCCGACTCGACGATCGACCCGCCCGCGGCGTTGCCCACCGCCGTGCCGACGACGATGGCCATGACCATGACGGTGAACGCCTCGGTGACCGTCCCCGACGGGGCGACCGTGTCCAGCAGCGTCGAGCCGATGACCGTGGTCGGGGCCAGGAGCAGACCGCTGAGCACGAGCAGCACGGCGAGCCCGGCCTCGCTGCCGGCGACGGCCAGCAGCGCGAACGCGGCTCCGAGGCCGAGAAGCAGGAGAGCCAGCCGCCGCGGCGCCGAGCCCGGCCAGGAGCGCGCCCCGTAGACGAGGCCGCCGACGAGGCTGCCGGCCGAGAGCGCCGCCAGCAGCACGCCGCCGGCCGCGGCCGAGCCCCGGTCAGCGGCGAAGGCGGGCACCGCCACCTGCACGATCCCGACGGCGGTGCCGAAGGCCACCAGCACGCCGAACACCGTGCGCATCCCGGGTGCCCCCAGCGGGCCGCGCCATCCGACCTCGTGGGGCGTGCCGCGCCAGCGGCGCGAGCCGGGCGTCGTCGTGAACGCGACCGAGGCGCCCGCCCCGAGCGCCGCCGCGGCCAGCACGGCGACCTGCGGCGAGCTGACCGCGACGATCGCGGCGACGAGCGCCGGCGCCGTGACCACCGCGACCTCGAAGACGATCGACACCATCGCGTAGGCGGTCTCGCGCTGCGCGGGATCCTCGACCAGCGCGCTCCACAGCGAGCGCATCGCGGCGGGGACCTGCGGGAAGGTCGCGCCGCCGCACAGCGCGCAGAGGGCCAGCACCCAGGTGGGAGCCCCGGCGTTCGCGGCGATCACGAGCGCCGCCAGAGCGGGCACGTGCCCGGCGGCCGCGGCCCGCAGCACGCGCGTCTGCCCGAGGCGGTCCATGAGCCGGCCCTGCGCGACCGCGCCCAGCGCGTTGGCCACGCTGAAGGCGCCCACCACGCGCCCCGCCTCGGCGAACGAGCCCGTGGCGTCGCGCGCGAGGAGCAGGATGCCGAGGCCGAACATGCCGATCGGCATCGACCCCGCGGCCGACAGGACGACCGGCGCGCGGGCACCCGGCAGCGCCAGCAGCGCCCGGTAGCGCTGCGCTCCCGCCCGCGCGTGCGACAGGACGCTCACGCGCCGCCACGCTAGCGCCCGGGACCACCGCCCCGTCAGGCCGGCGTCCGGACGCGACGGTCCTCGGCGGACCGCTCCTGCCTGCGGGCGGCAACGAGACCGGCGCGCCAGCCCGGTGCCCGCCCTCCGGCCGGCGGCGCGATGGCCTCGGCCTCGATGCCGCTGCGCGCGATCAGCCAGGCGACGACCGAGTTGGAGTTCCACATGTCGCCGGTCTGCAAGGCGTCGCGGCCCCAGACCGCCATCGGCACCTGCGGGACGAGATCGAGCAGCCGCCGGGCGCATGCGGGGTCGCACGACAGCCGGCGCGGGCTGTCGACCGCCTCGTCGACGTCGGGTATGCGCCCGTCCTCCCACCGGCGGATCCCGTAGCGAAAGAGCCGCGAGCGCCCCGCCCAGCGGGCTCCGACCGCGCCCTGGGCCACGACGCCGCGCTCATCGGCCGGCCCGTCGAACATCGGCGCCATCTCGATCACCCATCGCCGTCCATCCGCCCGCACCTCGAGCGCGGAGTGGTAGAGATCGCACGGTGCTCGGCGCTGCAGGCGCGCCGCCAGCGCCTCGTAGACGCGCCCGTTGACGCGCACGCAGTGACCGCCCGCACCCAGGGGCAGCCAATAGAGGTCCACGCCGGCCATGGCCGACAGCGTCGCGTCGCCGCATCCACCCGCCATCCGCACCGGCCCGCAGACCCGCCGCGAGAGCTACGGATGGCACCGGCACACCTGAGCGCGTGGGCGTCGGCGGCCGCGGCGGTCGGGTCGCGGTGTCGCTGGTCCCTTACGGGCGGCGACGCAGGCTGATCCCCTCGAGCACGTGGGCGACGTGCTCGCAGGCATCGACGCTCGCCTCGAGCGACGCGAAGATGTCCTTCCAGCGGATGACGACCATCGGGTCGATGCCGTTGACGAACAGCGACGCGACGCCGTCGCGGCTGATGCGATCGCCCTCGTTCTCCAGGCGGTGGATCTCCACGAGATAGGGCGCGAGGTCGGCGCCGGTGCGCAGCGAGCGCAGCGCGCGCGCCACCTGCTCGCCGGCGCCGACGAGCACGTCGCCCATCTGCGAGGCCTGCTCCATCGGCGCCTCGACCCGGAACAGGCCCATGTTGTCGGCGGTCTGCTCGGCGAAGTCCACGATGTCGTCGAGGGCGGTGGCCAGCTGGTAGCCGTCGATGGGATCCATCGGGGCGCGGCTGCCGTCGCCGCCCTTGAGGCGGTGGATGATGTCGTGGGCGATGCGGTCGCCCTCGTGCTCGCAGAGGACGAGCTCGCGCGCGAGGTCGGCGCGCTCGGGGTAGTCGACGAGCAGGTCGCGCAGCAGCAGGGCGGCGCGCTCGACGTTGCGGCCGCTCTCCTCGAAGAGCGAGAGGACCTCGACGTCGGGGCCGGCCCGGTGCAGCAACGCCATCTCGGCGACCCTAGCCCGTGGCCGGACTTCGGGACGCGATCGTTCACCGTTCTTTCACAGCCACTTCACGGGCGGGTAACGACCGGGCGCGCCCGTCGCGAAATGCTCGGGGCCACCATGGAAGCGGCCGAGCGCCCTCACGACGACGTCATCTACGTCGGCGCGCTCGAGATCCGGCCCGATCGACGGCCTGGTCCTGGCTGGCGGCCGGGCCCTGAACCTCTCCGTGCGCGAATTCGGCCTGCTTGTCGCGCTCGCGCGCAGCGGCGGCGGGATCGTGCGCCGCGAGGACCTCTACTCGCGCGTGTGGGGTGGAGCGCTGCGCGGCGGCGATCGCTCGATCGACGTCTACATCCACAAGCTGCGCGTCAAGCTGGAGGAGGCCCTGCCTGACTGGCGCTTCATCCACACGCACGTGGGTTTCGGGTACCGGTTCGCGCCGGAGCCTTCACACCATTTTCACAATGCGACGTACCGGTCGGTAACAGGGTGTGCACTCGTGCGCTGCGAGCCTGCCGCCCCGCTTAGGGAATCAACCAGAGGAGTACCCCTGTGAGGTCGAACAAGTGGCTCGCCGTGAGCGCGTGCACCGTGCTTGCACTCGGTGTCGCCGCCTGCGGCAGCAGCGACAACAGCAGCAGTTCCAGTTCCACCGGCTCGGCGAGCAGCTCCTCGTCGGGCGGCAGCGTGACCCTGAACGGCGCAGGCTCGACCTTCGCGGCCCCGATCTACCAGCAGGTCGGCAGCGACCTCAAGGGTCAGGGCACGACGGTCAACTACCAGTCCGTCGGCTCCGGTGCCGGGGTCTCCCAGTTCACGGCCGGGACAGTCGACTTCGCCGGCTCCGACCCGGCGCTCAAGGACGAGGAGGTCTCGGCACTGAAGAAGGGCGCGCCGATCGAGGCGCCGATCGCCTTCGGCGCCATCACCGCGTCCTACAACCTGCCCGGCGTCAAGAGCGGCCTGAAGCTCGACGGCAAGACGCTCGCCGACATCTACCTCGGCAAGGTCAAGAAGTGGAACGACCCCGAGATCGCCGGCCAGAACTCGGGGCTGAAGCTGCCCGCGACGAACATCACCGTCGTGCACCGCTCCGACTCGTCGGGCACGACCAAGGGCTTCACCGACTTCCTCTCGCGCTACAGCCCGGAATGGAAGAGCGGCCCCGGGGTCGACAAGGACATCAAGTGGCCGACCGGCACCGGCGCCAAGGGCAACGACGGCGTCGCCGCCGCGGTCAAGCAGACCGAAGGCGCCATCGGCTACGTCGAGCAGGCCTACGCCCTGCAGAACAACTTCACCTTCGCCGACGTCAAGAACAAGTCCGGCGCGTACATCGCCCCGACGCTCGAGTCCACCTCGGCCGCCGGCGACGGGATCGACGTGCCCGATGACCTGCGGATCAACGTGATCGACTCGCCCAACCCGAAGGCCTACCCGATCACTTCGCAGACCTTCACGATCACCTACCAGGACCCGTGCAAGGCCGGCCTGGACAAGAACAAGGCGGCCGGACTGCAGAAGTTCCTCGGCTACCTGATCGGCCCTGAGGGCCAGGCGACGATCGAGAAGCTCTCCTACGCCAAGCTCCCCTCCGCCCTGCAGTCGAAGGTCAAGGCGGCGGTCGACGGCATGCAGTGCAACGGGAGCCCGATCGCGGGCTGATGGAAGCCAGTACCTCAACCGTGACGTACGGTGACCGCCCGCTCAGCGGGCGGTCACCGCGCTCGCGTCTCGCGGATCCGGTGTTCCGCGGGGCGCTGGCGGCGATCGCAGCCCTCGTGCTGCTGCTGATCGCGTTCTTCTTCATCTTCCTGCTGCAGAAGGCGCGGCCCGCGCTCGCCCACCAGGGCGTCTTCTCCTTCATCTTCACCAACGACTGGAACCCGTCGAAGGAGATCTTCGGCGGGTGGCCGCTGGTCGCCGGCACGCTCATCACGCTCGGCCATCGCGCTCATCCTCGGCGTGCCCGTCGCCGTCGCCACCGCGCTCTACGTCAACGAGCTGTGTCCGCGGTGGCTGCGCACACCCATGACGATCCTCGTCGAGCTGCTGGCCGCCGTGCCCTCCGTCGTCTACGGCCTGTGGGGCGTCCTGGTCATCATCCCGGCCCTCAAGCCGGCCGAGCAGTGGTTCGCCGACACGTTCTCCTTCCTGCCCTTCGTCGGCGGCGCAGTGGCCGGCCCCAACTACTTCATCGCCGGCCTGATCCTCTCGATCATGATCCTGCCGATCGTCAGCGCCATCTCGCGCGAGGTCGTCGCCACCGTGCCACCCGACCTCAAGGAGGCCGCCCTGGCGCTCGGCGCGACGCGCTGGGAGATGATCCGCATGGCCGTGCTGCCCTACTCGCGCTCGGGCATCGTCGGCGCCTCCATGCTCGGCCTCGGCCGCGCCATCGGCGAGACCATCGCCGTGACCCTGGTCATCGGCAATGCCCCGACCCTCGGCAAACAGCTCTTCGACCAGGGCTACACGCTCGCCGCCGTCATCGCCAACGAGTTCGGCGAGGCCGCCAACGACAAGCTGCACTCCGGCGCGCTCATCGCCGCTGGCCTCGTGCTCTTCGTCCTGACCCTCGTCATCAACGCGGGCGCCCGCGCCCTCGTCATTCGCGCCGAGCGGCGCTCGAGCGGGCCGCCGCCGCTCTCGGCCGCATCCACGCTGAGCGTGACCGCCTCGGCCGGTGCAGAAGCATGAGCGCCGTGGATCCCCTGGCACCCGTCACCGGCCGCCGCCGCCGCAGCGACGTCCTGGCCCGTGGCACGATCGCGGCGCTGACGTTCGTCGCTCTGATCCCGCTCGTGCTCGTCGTCTACTACCTGCTCAAGCGAGGCCTCGGAGCGCTCAGCAGCTCGACTTCTTCACCACCGACCCGACCGGCAACTTCCTCGGTGACCAGGGCGGCGTGCAAGCAGCGCCATCTTCGGCACCATCGAGATGGTCGCCCTGGCGACCGCTGATCGCCGTCCCGCTCGGCTCGGCGTCGCGCTCTACCTCGTCGAGTACGGCAAGAAGTCGAAGTTCGCGCTCGCCGTGCGCTACTTCGTCGACGTCATGACCGGCGTGCCGTCGATCGTCTTCGGCCTCTTCATCTACATCACGCTCGTGCTGACCAAGGTCGGCGGCAACCTCGTTCGCCGGCTGGAAGGGCTCGCTCGCGCTGGCGCTGCTGATGCTGCCGGTGGTCGCGCGCTCGGCCGAGGTCGTGCTGCTGCTCGTCCCCGACTCCCTGCGCGAGGCCGCGCTGGCGCTCGGCGCCCCGCGCTGGAAGGTGATCATGCGCATCGTCCTGCCGACCGCGCTGCCGGGCCTCATCACCGGCGCGCTGCTCGCCGTCGCGCGCGCGGCCGGGCGAGACGGCGCCGCTGCTGTTCACCGCGGCGGCCGTGTTCGGCACTCGTTCAACCTGAACGAGCGGATGAACTCGCTGCCCGCTGCAGATCTTCGCCGACGTCCCTCGCCCAACGACGCCCTCGTACAGCGGGCGTGGGGAGCGGCTCTGACCCTCGTCGCCATGGTGTTCATCCTGACCCTCATCGCCCGACTCGCCCAGCGCCGGAGCCGCTTGACATGACCAACACCGATCCGTCTGGAACCGTGACCGAGCAGCAGCGAGAGCCCACCGAGCCGCCGGGCAGCGACCAGTCCGTCGTGGCCCAGGCCGAACTTCAGACCTCGACGACCCCTGCCCAGCAGCCCGAGCGGGACGGGCGGTCGATCACCGTCAAGGACCTCCACGCCTACTACGGCGACAACCACGCGATCAAGGGCGTCTCCATCGACTACGCGGCCAACCACGTGACCGCGATGATCGGCCCGTCGGGCTGCGGCAAGTCGACCGTGCTGCGCTGCCTGAACCGCATGCACGAGGAGATCCCCGGCGCCCGCGCCGAGGGCACGGTCATCCTCGACGACGTCGACATCTACGCCGACAAGGTCGACGTCGTGTCCGTGCGACGCGCCGATCGGCATGGTCTTCCAGAAGCCCAACCCGTTCCCCACGATGTCGATCTTCGACAACGTGGCCGCGGGCCTGCGCCTGACCACCGGGCGAGGCCACAACCTGCGCGAGCGCGTCGAGCAGTCGCTGCGCGGCGCCGGCCTGTGGGACGAGGTCAAGGACCGCCTCAGCGCAGCCGGGCATCGGCCTCTCCGGCGGCCAGCAGCAGCGCCTGTGCATCGCGCGCACGATCGCCGTCGAGCCCGAGGTCATCCTCATGGACGAGCCCTGCTCGGCCCTGGACCCGATCGCCACGCTGAAGATCGAGGAGCTCATCCACGAGCTCAAGAAGCGCTACACGATCGTCATCGTGACCCACAACATGCAGCAGGCCGCCCGCGTGGCGGACACGCACCGCCTTCTTGCTCACCGGCGAGCTGATCGAGCACGCCCCGACCGACAAGATCTTCACCAACCCGCACGACAAGCGCACCGAGGAGTACGTCACCGGCAAGTTCGGGTAGCGCGACATGGCTACGGGCGAAGGCCGCCAACACTTCCAGCAGGAGCTCAAGCTCCTCGAGGAATCCGGCGCTCGGCGGCCTCGACATGGTCATCGAGCAGCTCGACCGCGTGCTCGAGGCGCTCGAGCACCAGGACGTCGAGCTCGCCACGATGGTGATCATCGACGACGACCGCCTCGACGGCCGCTACCTCGAGGTCCATCAGGGCATCCTCATCGCTGCTGGCGCTCCAGGCGCCGGTGGCGGGCGACCTGCGGCTCGTCGCCGCGCTGCTGCACGTGATCAAGCACGTCGAGCGCATGGGCGACCAGTGCGTGAACATCGCCAAGCTCATCCCGCTCTCCGGGCACGAGCCGCCGGTGCGCGAGGAGATGCTCGAGCTGCTCCTGCGCATGGGGCGCGCGGCGCGCTCGGAGGTCGTGCAGGCGCGGGCCGCGTTCTCCGGTCGCGACGTGGCCCTGGCCGAGGACCTCGTGCGCCAGGACCGCGAGATCAACCGCCTGAACCGCGAGATCTTCCAGCTCGCCATCGAGATCGGCGAGGACCCCGACACGCGCGAGTGGGCGATGCACATGACGATGGTCGCGCGCGCGCTCGAGCGCGTCGGCGACAACGCCGTCGACATCGGCGAGCAGGCCGCCTTCGTCGTCACCGGGCTGTTCCGCGAGTTCTCGGACTCCTCGGCGCCTACCGTGCAG
>CAWFMR010000007.1:0-13007 GCA_963816845.1 uncultured Actinomycetes bacterium
GGCTGCACGGCTGTGCGCTGGAAGCCTGCGGCCCCACCAAGGCAACGAATGCAATGAGGTGTTCACTCGTGAGGTCCAACCAATGGCTGGCAGCGGGGGCCGCGGCCGTGCTCGCGCTCGGTCTCGCCGCGTGCGGCAGCAACGACGAGAGTCCGTCAGGCGGCTCGAGCGGTAGCTCCAGCTCGTCGAGCGGCGCCAAGCAGGGCGGCACCATCAACGGGGCCGGCGCCACCTTCCCGGCTCCGGTCTACACCGAGTGGGCCGCGCGCTTCAAGGACTCGACGGGCACGACGGTCAACTACCAGGCCGTCGGCTCGGGCGGCGGCATCGCCCAGTTCACGGCGGGCACCGTCGACTTCGGCGCCACCGACGCGGCGATGAAGCCCGAGGAGGAGGCGGCGGCCAAGAAGAAGGGCGATCCCGTCCACATCCCGACCGTGCTCGGCGCGGTCACGGTCTCCTACAACGTCGAGCGGCGTCGACAAGGGCCTCAAGCTCGACGGCGCCGACGGTCGCCGACATCTTCCTCGGCAAGATCAAGAAGTGGAACGACCCGGCGATCGCGAAGGTCAGCGGCGACACGAGCCTGCCGAGCACGGACATCACCGTCTGCCACCGCTCTGACGAGTCGGGCACGACGAAGAACTTCACCCAGTTCCTCGCCGACTACTCGCCCGAGTGGAAGAGCGGCCCCGGCGTCGACAAGACGGTCAAGTGGCCGACGGGCACCGGCGCCAAGGGCAACGACGGCGTCGCCGGCTGCGTCAAGCAGACCGACGGCGCGGTGGGCTACGTCGAGCAGGCCTACGCCCTGCAGAACAACTTCACGACCGCGGCCGTGAAGAACAAGGACGGCCAGTTCGTCGAGCCGTCGCTCGACGCGACGTCGGCGGCGGGCGAGGGCGCCGAGGTGCCCGACGACCTGCAAGTTCTCGACCATCAACGCGCCGGGCGCGAAGACCTACCCGATCACCGCGGTCACCTTCCTGCTCGTCTGGCAGGACCAGTGCAAGTCGGGCATCAAGCCGGAGACCGCCAAGCTGCGTCAAGAGCTGGCTGGACTACGCCCTCGGCGACGGGCAGAAGGTCGCGCCCGAGCTGCAGTACGCGCCGTTGCCCGACCCGATCAAGCAGAAGGCGCAGGCCAAGGTCGACGCCCTGCAGTGCAACGGGTCGGCGATCAGCTAGCCCATGGAAGCGGGGACTCTCAGAGCGCGCGGCGGGCCGGCGATCGGCAATCGGTCGTCGCGCGCCCGCGCGCTCGATCCCCTGCTGCGGTGGGTGCTCACGGGGCTCGCCGCCCTGATCCTGATCCTCATCGCGTTCTTCTTCATCCGCCTGTTCGTCGAGGCGAAGCCGGCGTTCGACAAGTTCGGCTACATCGGCTTCGTCTTCGACAACAACTGGGACGTCTCGAAGGGAATCTTCGGCGCCTGGCCGCTGCTGGTCGGCACGCATCCTCACGTCGGCCATCGCGCTCGTGATCGGGGTGCCCGTGGCCATCGCCACCGCGCTGTACATCTCCGAGCTGTGCCCGCGCCGGGTGCGCCAGCCGCTGACCATCCTCGTCGAGCTGCTGGCCGCGGTGCCCTCGGTCGTCTACGGCCTGTGGGGCATCATCGTGCTGGCACCCAAGCTCCAGCCGGCCGAGCAGTGGTTCTCGGACAAGTTCTCGTTCCTGCCCCTGGTCGGCGGCTCGGTCTCGATCCCCAACTGCTTCATCGCCGGCCTGATCATGGCGATCATGATCCTGCCCATCGTCTCGGCCATCTCGCGCGAGGTCATGGCGACGGTACCGGCGCAGGACAAGGAGGCGGCGCTCGCGCTCGGCGCCACGCGCTGGGAGATGATCCGGATCGCCGTGCTGCCCTACTCGCGGGCCGGCATCTCGGGCGCCGCGATGCTCGGCCTCGGGCGCGCGATCGGGCGAGACGATCGCGGTGACGATCGTCATCGGCAACTCGCCCAACGTCCCCGACTCGATCTTCAGCCAGGGCTACACGCTGGCCGCGGTCATCGCCAACGAGTTCAACGAGGCCGCCTCGGACCCGACGCACCGAGCCGCGCTCATCGCCGCCGGCCTCGTCCTCTTCGTGCTCACCCTGGTCGTGAACGCGATCGCGCGCTACTACGTCAACCGGGCCGCGCGCGGCAAGCCCACGGTCCCGGTCGGGATGGCCGGATGACCACGCTCGCCCCCGTCAGCGCCCGCCGCCGCACCGTCGACCGCGTGTCGCGCGGCCTGACCCTCGCGCTGACCGTCGTCGCCGTCCTGCCGCTGGTCTTCATCATCTACTACCTGATCAAGGAGGGCATCGGGGCCTGGAGCGCCGACTTCTTCACCACCGACCCGACCGGGCGCTTCCTCGGCGACCCGGGCGGCATCAAGTCCGCGATCATCGGCACGATCCTGATGGTCGCGCTGGCCAGCGCGATCGCCATCCCGTTCGGGATCGGCGTGGCCCTCTACCTCGTCGAGTACGGCAAGGAATCGCGCTTCGCCAACCTGGTGCGCTACTTCGTCGACGTCATGACCGGCGTGCCGTCGGTCGTCTTCGGCCTCTTCGTCTACATCGTCCTCGTGGTCACCAAGATCGGCGGGACGTTCGCGGGCTGGAAGGGATCGGTGGCCCTGGCGCTGCTCATGCTGCCGGTGGTGACCCGCTCGGCCGAGGTCGTGCTCAGCCTCGTGCCCGACAGCCTGCGCGAGGCCGCGCTCGCGCTCGGCGCGCCGCGCTGGCGCGTGGTCTTCCGGATCGTGCTGCCGACGGCGCTGCCCGGTCTCGTCACCGGCTCGCTGCTCGCCGTCGCCCGCGCGGCCGGGGAGACCGCGCCGCTGCTGTTCACCGCCGCCTTCGTCTTCGGCACCCAGTTCGACCTCTCCCAGCGGATGAACTCGCTGCCGCTGCAGATCTTCAACGACGTCAGCCAGGCCCAGGATCGGCTCGTCCAGCGGGCGTGGGGCGCCGCGCTTACGCTGGTCGTGCTCGTCCTGCTCTTGAGCCTGGCGGCCCGCCTCGTGCAACGAAGGAGCCGCCTCGCATGAACCCCGACGACCTGACCGCCGCCCCCACGGAGCCAAGAACCATGCCGGATGCCGGCCCCACCACCCAGGCCGGCACGCCGGCCCAGCCCGCCTCCGCGGCGGCCGCCGCCCGCGCAGGGCCACGCCATCACGTTGCGCAAGCTCAACGCCTTCTACGGCGAGAACCACGCGGTCAGGGAGGTCGACCTCGACTACGCCGCGAACCGCGTGACCGCCATGATCGGGCCGTCGGGCTGCGGCAAGTCGACGCTCGTGCGCTGCATCAACCGCATGCACGAGGAGATCCCGGGCGCGCGCGCCACCGGCGAGGTGCGCCTCGACGACCTCGACCTCTACGACGACGACGTCGACGTCGTGAGCGTGCGGCGCGCCGTCGGGATGGTCTTCCAGAAGCCCAACCCGTTCCCGACGATGTCGATCTTCGACAACGTCGCCGCGGGCCTGCGCCTCAGCGGCACCCGCGGCGACACGCGCGAGCGCGTCGAGGAGTCGCTGCGCGGCGCGGGGCTGTGGGAGGAGGTCAAGGACCGCCTCAACGCAGCCCGGCATCGGGCTCTCGGGCGGCCAGCAGCAGCGCCTGTGCATCGCGCGCACGATCGCGGTCGAGCCCGAGGTCATCCTCATGGACGAGCCGTGCTCGGCCCTGGACCCGATCGCGACGCTGAAGATCGAGGAGCTCATCCACGACCTCAAGAAGCGCTACACGATCGTCATCGTCACCCACAACATGCAGCAGGCCGCGCGCGTGGCCGACACCACGGCCTTCATGCTCGCGGGCGAGATGATCGAGCACGCCGCGACCGACAAGATCTTCTCCACGCCGGACGACAGCCGGACGGAGGAGTACGTCACCGGGAAGTTCGGCTGATGGGCGGCGAGGGACGTCAGCACTTCCAGGAGGAGCTCAAGCACCTCGAGGAGTCGGCGCTGGGCGGCATCGACATGGTCATCGAGCAGCTCGACCGCGCGCTCGAGGCGCTCGAGCACCAGGACATCGAGCTCGCGCAGATCGTGATCCTCGACGACGACCGCCTCGACGGCCGCTACCTCGAGGTCCATCAGGGCATCCTCACCCTGCTCGCGCGCCAGGCGCCGGTGGCCGGCGACCTGCGACTGGTCGCGGCACTGCTGCACCTCATCAAGCACGTCGAGCGCATGGGCGACCAGTGCGTGACGATCGCCAAGCTCATCCCGCTCTCCGGGTACGAGCCGCCGGTGCGCGCCGAGATGCTCGATCGCATCCTGCGCATGGGGCGCGCGGCGCGCTCGGAGGTCGTGCAGTCGCGGGCCGCCTTCAGCACCCGCGACGTGGCCCTGGCCGAGGACCTCGTACGCCAGGACCGCGAGATCAACCGCCTCAACCGCGAGATCTTCCAGCTCGCGATCGAGATCGGCGACGACCCCGACACGCGCGAGTGGGCCATGCACATGACGATGGTCGCGCGGGCGCTGGAGCGGGTCGGCGACAACGCCGTGGACATCGGCGAGGTCACCGCCTTCGTCGTCAGCGGGCTGTTCAGGGAGTTCTCGGACTCCTCGTTGCCCACGCTTACCTAGCGCAACTACGGGTAGCCGGGGGCGCATGGGGCGCCGGTGGCTGACCGTGGTCGTCGTCTGCCTCGCGTCGGCCGGCGCGGGGGTGACGGCCCTTGCCTCGCTGCGCCTGGACCGCGAGCTGTCGGTCGGGACCGTGCGCATCTTCAGCGATCCGGGCCACCGCGGAGCGCTCGACCTCTACGTCCCGCTGGTCGACTGGGGCGTGCGCTTCGGCGGCGTGCGGGCGCCGGTGCGCCTGCGCGTCGACGTGCAGCGCGTCGACCGCGACGCGGCGGTCTCGGTGGCGCGCGAGGGCGCGGGCTCACCGCGCGTCATCGCCCGCGTCAAGCGCGACGCGCGCAATGCGATCGCGTCGTACCTGCGGATCCTCGTCGCGCTCGTGTTCGGCTGCGCGTTGGGCTTCGGGCTCATCGTGGCGCTGGCCCTGCGCGGCGCGGGCCTGCCGCTCCTGCCCGGCGCGATCGCGGCGGGGGCGACGGCGCTCGCGCTGGGCGTCGCCATCATCGTCACGCTGCCGCCGCGCGGCGACCTCGGGACGCCCGAGTACTACGCCCACGGTCCGGACATCCCGCGCGCGCTGCGCGCGGTCGAGTCGGCCGAGGCGAGCGCCAACGTGCTCACCGAGGAGCTCGACGGCCAGATCGTCGGGCTGGCGCGGCTGGTCACGGCGCCGGCCGATCGCGCGACGCTCGGCGGGCGCCCGCAGATCACGGTCGCCTCGGACCTGCACAACAACCTGCTCGCGGTGCCGGCGCTGCAGCGCGTCGCCCGCGGGACGCCGCTGTTCTTCGTCGGCGACCTCACCGATCGCGGCACGCCGCTGGAGGCCCAGCTGACGAGCGGGATCCTCCACGCCGGCACGCGGCTGGTGTTCGTGACCGGCAACCACGACTCGGACTCCGAGGCGCAGGAGCTGGCCGACGACGGCGCGATCGTGCTCACCGAGCACGGCCGCCTGCTGCGCGGCGGGCGCTACGGGCCGATGGTCGTGCGTGTCGCCGGGCTGCGGGTGGCCGGCTACGGCGATCCGTTCCGCCGCCGGCGCGCGCGCGGCTACGTCCAGCAGGGAACGTTGCCGACGCCCTCGGCGGCCGAGCAGAACCTGTTCGCCGAGTGGCTGGCCGGCCTGGAGGACAAGGTCGACGTCGTCATGGTCCACGAGCCGGCGCTGGCCGCGAAGGCGATCGACGCGCTGCGTCGCGACCCGCCGACGCATCCGATCGTGCTGCTCGTCGGCCACACGCACCGCGCGGACATCAGGATCGATCGCGACTTCACGCTGCTCAACGGCGGCACGGTCGGCGCCGGCGGGACGGGCAACCTCAACGAGGGGGCCAAGATCGGCGTGGCGCGGATGACCTACTCGACGGGCGGCGCGTTCGCGCCGCTGGCGGCCGACCTCGTGGAGATCGACCCCGGCAACGGGTCGGCGACGGCGAAGCGCTTCCGGCTCGACGAACCGCCCGCGGTCGAGGGTCGCAAATAGCGTAAATCGGCCGTCGCGGCGGCCGCGTCAACCCTTGTGAAGATCCGGTGACCAGGGTGGCTACATCCCCCTGCCGCGTCCCTTCATGCCACTAGACTGCGGCGCAATGACGGAACGGTCCTCTGCCGCCGACGCCGCGCCGCTCAGGCTCGCCGTCATCGACACCGACTCGGGCTTCCTGCAGGTGCTGACCAAGCGCCTGGAGCGTCTGGCCTGGGAGCATCGGGTGCTCGCCAGCGCGGTTCCCATCGACACCGTCGTGGCCATGCGCCTGAACGCGATCGTCGTCGATCTCGCGGTGCTCGGGCCGCCGGCGTGGGAGTACCTGGAGAAGCTCTGCGCGGCACTGCCGGGACTGGGCGTGGTCGTCTGCACGGGCCAGTCGACGGTGGCCCAGCGCGTGCGCGGCCTGCGCCTGGGGGCCGACGACTGGCTGACCAAGCCGTGCCACCCCGAGGAGCTCATCGCCCGCATCGAGGCCGTCGTGCGCCGGCGCCGCCGGGCGGAGGCGCGCTCGTCGGGCGGGCCCATCACCGCCGGCGAGATCGAGATCCGCTCCGATCGCTTCCAGGCCTTCGTGCGCCAGAGCTCGATCGACCTCACGCGCCGCGAGTTCGAGCTCATCGAGCTGCTGGCGGGCGCCGAGGGCCGCGTCCTCGAGCGCGAGGAGATCTACCAGCGCGTGTGGGGCTACGCGATGGCGCGCGGCGATCGCTCGGTCGACGTCTTCGTGCGCAAGCTGCGCCAGAAGCTCGAGAAGGCGTCGCCGGGCTGGCGCTACATCCACACGCACTTCGGGGTCGGCTACCGCTTCTCGCCCGAGCCGGCGGTCGGCGAGGGCACCGCGCCGGAGCCGGTCATCCACGGGCTGGCCGCCGAGGAGCCCACCGGCGCCCCGGCCGAGGCGGCCGAGTCGGGGCGCTGCAGTGAGCATGAGCACGGCCCGCAACGTCGCGATCGTCCTCCTCCTGGCGGCGGCCGTCGCCTTCATCCCGGGCGGGGGCACGACGGCCGCGCTGGTCGGCGGGATCCTCTCGACGCTGATCATGGTCTCGCTCGTGTTCTTCGCCGCTCGCTTCTACCGCGAGCACCGCGTCGAGCTCGACGCGCTCGGCGATCGCTGGCGCGGTCTGCTCTACGGGGCGATCGCTACCGTCGTGCTCGCGCTCGCGGCGCTGCCGAGGCTGCAGAGCTCCTCGGGCGGCACGCTCGTCGTCGTCGCGCTGCTCGGCGGGGCCGCGTACGCGTTCTACGCCGTCTGGCGCCACTACCGCGAGTACGCCTGACCCACGCCGGCTCGTGGGCCGGCCCAAGCCGAAGATGAGCCCGGCGTCCCATGGTGCGCGGGCCTCGCGCGCGCGACCATTGACGCGTGAGGTCGTTTGGCGAACAGGCTGGTCAGGCGACGCTCGAACGGCCGGCCGTGGCGGTGGGAGTGGCGGCACTCTCAGGGGCCCTCGTCACGGCCAGGCCGGCCGTCGCGCCGCAGGTCACCAGCGCGGTCCAGACCCTCATCTGTCGCGCCGGCGGCGGGTCGTGCGCGGTCTCGCCCCCCACCGCGCCGCCCGCTCCGGCGCGACCGCCGACCCCATCGACGCATCCGCTGATCGCGCGCTGCGCCTGCGCAGATTTGTGACGGTTGCGCGGTAGAGCCGTGACGCGCTCGGCGCGACGCTGGCGGCATGCCGGCGGGCAGGCCAGAGGTGGGACAGGCGAGCGTCGAGACCGTGGCGCTGCTTCCCCTCGTGGTGCTCGTAGGCGCGCTGCTGTGGCAGGCCGTCGTCGCCGGGCAAGCGCTGTGGCTGTCAGGCGCGGCCGCCCGCGCGGCAGCTCGCGCGGCCGCGGTCGGAGCCGATCCTGAGGCGGCCGCCAGGGCGACCCTGCCTCCGCGTCTGGAATCGGGCGTGCACGTCCGCGCGGTGCGAGGGGGCGTGGGTGTCGCGGTCCGCGTTCCGTCGGTCCTGAGCAGCGGCGCCATCGCGACCGTCCACTCGCGCGCGGCCTTCCCGAGGCAGCGGCCGTGAGCGCCGCCCGCTCCGTGTCCGGCCAGGCCAGCGTCGAGCTCGTCGCCCTGCTGCCGCTCGCCGCGTTGATCGCGCTCGCCATCGGCCAGCTGCTTGCGGCCGGGTCGGCGCGCGAGCTGGCGGGCAACGCCGCCGAGGCCGGCGCCGCCGCGCTGCTGCAGGGCAGTGACCCGACCGCGGCCGCTCGCGCTGCGCTGCCGGGGTGGTCGCGCGAGCGCACCACGGTGCGCGTCGCGGACCGGCGCGTCGAGGTCCACGTGCGCCCGCGGACGGTGGTCCCGCTGCTCGCCGAGCGCCTCGAGGCGTCCGCGACGGCCGACGCGGGTCCGCCATGAGCCTGTTGCGCGACTTCCTCGTGGCTCCGCGGGCGGGGGAGGCGGCGGTCGACGACCGCGGCCGGCGCCCGCGGCGAGCGCGCGCGGCCGCCGCTTCGGTTGCGGCGCCGGCGCCGGCGCTCGGCGTGCTGGCGCCGCCCCGCGACCTGCCCGCGGCGGCGGCCGGCGTCGGGCTCGCCATCGGGCGATCGGCGCCCGCGGTCCTCGTCTGCCTCGCGGCGCCCGTCCTCATGCCGGCCTTCCGCGCGCCGGCGCGCGCCGGCGCCGGGCGGCTGGCCGCCTCGCTGCGCGCTCGCGGCCTCGAGGCCTCCGCGCGCGGACCGCTCGCGCTCGTCCACCTCCCCGCCGAAGGGCGCACGGACGCCGTCACTCGCGCCCTGGCGGCCGCGGGTCCGCTGCCCGCGGTGCTCGCGGTGGCCGGTCGCGACGCGGAGGTCGACGCGCTGCTGGCAGCGCGCGACGCGATCCTCGTCGTCCTCCCCTCGTCCTCGGAGCCAGCGATGGCGCACCTCGCGCTGGCCGGGGCCGCCGCGCTCGTCCCGGGCGCCGCAGCCATCACGCTCGCGCTCGACCCCGTGCAGCGCGCGCTGGCTCTCGCCGGAGTGCGCGCGCCCCGCCCCATCTCCGTGGCTGTCCGGGAGCTGGTCGCGTGAGCCGCCCTGCCGGCGAGTCGGGCCAGGCGGGGATGGTGCTCCTCGGGCTGCTCGCGGCGGTGGTGCTCGGCGCGATCGTGCTGGGTGGGATCGCGCGCGGGGTCGGCGTTCGCGGGGAGCTGCAGAGCGCCGCCGACCTGTCGGCGCTGGCCGCCGCCCGCGCCATGCACGACGCCTACCCGCGCGTCTTCGAGCCGCCCGTCCTCGACGGCGTCGACAACCCGCGCCACCTCGAGCGCGCCGAGTACCTCGCGCTCGGCGAGCACGCGGCGCGCGCGACCGCCGCGCGCAACGGCGCGCACGCCGTCAGCGTCGCCTTCCCCGGCCGGGGGCTGGCGCCGATCCGGGTGCGGGTGACGGTGCGCGACGCGATCGCCGTCGGCGACAGGGCCGAGGTCCCCAACGCGGCCACCGCCGAGGCCGAGCTCGCGCCGCCCGGCACCGACCCCGACTCGGGCGCGCTCACGGCGGGCGAGTACCGGGGGCCGTTCGCCGAGCGCCAGGGCAAGCCGATGCGCCCCGACGTCGCGCTGGCCTTCGACCGCATGGCCGCCGCCGCCCGCGCCGACGGCGTCGCGCTGCTCATCACGTCGGCCTTCCGCAGCGACGCCGAGCAGGCGCGGCTCTTCGCCGCGCACCCCGACCCCAAGTGGGTGGCGCCGCCGGGCCGGTCGCTGCACCGCCTCGGCACCGAGCTCGACCTCGGGCCGCCCTCCGCCTACGGCTGGCTGGCCGCCAACGCCGAACGCTTCCACTTCCTGCAGCGCTACTCGTGGGAGGCCTGGCATTTCGGGTTCACCTTGAACCCGGGCTCGTCGTCGCTGGGCTACCGCAACCGTGGCGACGGCGAGCGGTCGGGGACGCTGCCGGCGTTCGTGCCGGCGCGGTTCGCCCCGGCGATCGCCCGCGCCGCGCAGCGCTGGAGCGTCTCGGGGGCGCTGCTGGCCGCGCAGCTCTACGAGGAGTCGCACTTCAACCCGTTCGCCAGGTCGGGCGCGGGGGCGCTGGGGATCGCGCAGTTCATGCCCGCCACGGCCGCGGGCTACGGCCTCGCCGATCCCTTCGACGCCGACCTCGCGATCGACGCCCAGGCGCACCTCATGCGCGACCTGCTGCGCACCTTCGCCTCCGTCCCGCTCGCGCTGGCCGCGTACAACGCCGGCCCCGACCGCGTCCGGGCGTGCGGCTGCGTCCCCGCCATCCCCGAGACCCAGTCCTACGTCGCCGACATCCTCGGCCTGCTCCACGGTGCCGGCGACCCGTCCGGCGACCGCGTGGGCGGGCTCGAGGTCCGGCTCGTGCGCTAGCACCGCCGGCGGCGTTAGGCTCGCGCCGCGCTCCGTCTTCCCCAATGGGCCGCTGGGTCCCCAGCGTCCCGGACCAGGAGGTATCGCCATGCCCGCACCGAAGCGACGGACGACCAGGCGTCGATCCGCGCAACCGAAGCGGATCCTCAACTGCCGGCCGTCGGAGAAGACCGAGCAGGACTTCACCTTCGAGCACGCCGCACGGGCGGACGCGGTCGCCGCGGCGGCCACCATCCCGCCGAGCAAGGACCTGCGCGCGGCCTGGTGGAAGATCAACGACCAGGGGTCGACCGGCTCGTGCGTCGGCTGGGGGACGGCCGACGGTCTCCTGCGCTGGCATCACGTGCAGGCAGGGCACATCAAGAACACCGAGTTGCTGTCGCCGCGCTTCATCTGGATGGCGTCCAAGGAGACCGACACGTACACGAGCCAGCCGACCTCGTTCATCGAGAGCGAGGGCACGAGCCTCAAGGCCGCCCTCGACATCGCCCGCAAGTTCGGCGCCGTGCGCGACTCGGTGCTGCCGTTCTCGTCCGGCGCGTTGTTCGGCGGGGACACGCAGACGTTCTACGCGCTCGCGTCGCAGCTGAAGATCCTCACCTACTTCAACCTGGGGACGACGATCGGCAACTGGAAGACGTGGCTGGCGACCAAGGGGCCGATCCTCACGCGCCTGGACGTCGACACGACGTGGGACGCCGCGACCGACAACAAGGGCAACATGGACGCGTACGACGCCGACCACACCCGCGGCGGGCACTGCGTGGCCATGGTGGGCTACAAGAAGGACCGCATCATCATCCGCAACAGCTGGGGCACCAGCTGGGGCGACAAGGGCTTCGCCTACGCGTCGCTGGACTACGCGCAGGCGGCCTTCACCGAGGCCTACGGCATCCAGGTCTGACGGCCGCGGGCGCCTAGCGCCGCGTCAGGCGCCCGGCCAGCCCGACCGGCTCGAGCCCGCCGTCTGCGGTCACCCGCAGCGGCGGCTTGGCCGGCCGGCGGCCCAGCGCCCAGCGCACGCGGTCGAGCGCGCGCGCCGGGCCGAAGATCGCCGGCTCCGCGAGCTTCCACACGTCGCAGCGCTTCGCGCTCGACCGCGTGGCGTCGAGGATGCCGTTGACCGCGCGGCGCGCGGCCTCGTTGGCGCCCTCCATCGTGGCCAGGTCGGTGTGCGTGCGCACGAAGTCCGAGGCGAGGAAGAGGTTGGGCACGCTGGTCACCGCCTCGGGCCGATCGGCCCACGAGCCGGCGGTGTTGATGAGCAGCGGCTCGGCGTTGGCGGCGGCGCTCGGGTTGGGGAAGGTGATGTCCTCGTCGAGGAAGGCGCTCGCGAGGTTGGCGTCCTCGAGGACGACGTGCCCCGGGTCGTTGAGGTGGTCCTTGAGCTGCGCCCACACCTCGGCCTTGATCTCGTCGGCGCTGCACTTCGAGGCCACCTTGCCCGTGCGTCGCGACGGGCGCTCCCAGTCGGACACGTCGACCGAGAGGATGCCCCCGACGTGCCCGTCGCCCAGGTCGGCGAAGTCGGTGCGCGGCCAGAACTGACGCTGCGAGATCGAGGTCAGCGCCCAGTCGGAGTCGCTGTAGATCGTGTGCCCCGAGAGGATCGGCACGTCGCGGTGCAGGTAGAACATGACCCCGTTCATCCAGCGCGTGCGCAGCCGGCGCGTCCCGGCCAGGCGCGGCTCGGCGGCGATCAGCTGCGGGCTGAGGAGCTGGCGCAGCCGCTCGACCGGCATCGCCGCCACGTAGTGCTCGGCGGTCACCGTCTCGCGCGTGCCGTGGTGGTCGACGGTCACCCCGGCGATCCGTCCGTGAGCGCAGTCGATCCCGTCCACGTCGCTGTCGGTCCGCAGGTCGACGCCCGCGCTGCGCAGGTGCGCGACCCAGGGGTCGATCCACACCTCGCTGGTCGGCCCGTCGAGCAGGCGGTCGGCATGGCCGCCCGCACGCGAGAGGTCGAAGATCAGCTGCAGCAGGATGTAGCCGCCGGTGCGCGCGCTGATCTCCTGCGCCTGGGCGGCGACGAGCATGCGCGTGAGGCCGTCGGCCAGGAAGCGGCGAAAGCCCGGCGAGCGATGCTCGGCGTCGACGAACTGCCACCACGACTGCTTCTCCCACTGCCCGAAGCGGCGCTCGTCGCAGCTCGTCAGCAGCACCAGCAGCCGATCGACGAAGAAGGCCTGGTCCTCGGGCGAGATGCCCAGCCCCGTGCAGACGGTGAACATGAACTTCGTGACGGCGGCGAAGTCGTCGAGCGAGGCCGGCGCGTGCGCGGCGGTGATGAGCTCGTCGGCGCCGTTCTCGCGCGCGAGCATCATCCGGTCGGCGGCCACCAGCTCGTCGAAGACATGGTGGCCGGGCCGCGGGCCGGGGATCCGCTTCATGGTGTCGGGCAGGTGGCGGTAGAAGCCGGGGAAGAAGCGGAAGCCGTGCTCGGCCGGCAGGTCGTGGCGCCCATCGGTGCCCGATCCGCGCACGCCGTAGCTGCGCGCCTTGCCGCCGAAGCGCCCACTGCTCTCGTAGACGGTGACCGCGAAGCCGCGCTCGGCGAGCTCGTGCGCGGCTGACAGACCCGCTACGCCGCCGCCGAGGA
>CAWFMR010000008.1:0-42481 GCA_963816845.1 uncultured Actinomycetes bacterium
CCTGCAGCGCTACTCGTGGGAGGCCTGGCATTTCGGGTTCACCTTGAACCCCGGCTCGTCGTCGCTGGGCTACCGCAACCGTGGCGACGGCGAGCGGTCGGGGACGCTGCCGGCGTTCGTGCCGGCGCGGTTCGCCCCGGCGATCGCCCGCGCCGCGCAGCGCTGGAGCGTCTCGGGGGCGCTGCTGGCCGCGCAGCTCTACGAGGAGTCGCACTTCAACCCGTTCGCCAGGTCGGGCGCGGGGGCGCTCGGGATCGCGCAGTTCATGCCCGCCACGGCCGCGGGCTACGGGCTCGCCGATCCCTTCGACGCCGACCTCGCGATCGACGCCCAGGCGCACCTCATGCGCGACCTGCTGCGCACCTTCGCCTCCGTCCCGCTCGCGCTGGCCGCCTACAACGCCGGCCCCGACCGCGTCCGGGCGTGCGGCTGCGTCCCCGCCATCCCCGAGACGCAGTCCTACGTCGCCGACATCCTCGGCCTGCTCCACGGTGCCGGCGACCCGTCCGGCGACCGCGTGGGCGGGCTCGAGGTCCGGCTCGTGCGCTAGCACCGCCGGCGGCGTTAGGCTCGCGCCGCGCTCCGTCTTCCCCAATGGGCCGCTGGGTCCCCAGCGTCCCGGACCAGGAGGTATCGCCATGCCCGCACCGAAGCGACGGACGACCAGGCGTCGATCCGCGCAACCGAAGCGGATCCTCAACTGCCGGCCGTCGGAGAAGACCGAGCAGGACTTCACCTTCGAGCACGCCGCACGGGCGGACGCCGTCGCCGCGGCGGCCACCATCCCGCCGAGCAAGGACCTGCGCGCGGCCTGGTGGAAGATCAACGACCAGGGGTCGACCGGCTCGTGCGTCGGCTGGGGGACGGCCGACGGCCTCCTGCGCTGGCATCACGTGCAGGCGGGGCACATCAAGAACACCGAGTTGCTGTCGCCGCGCTTCATCTGGATGGCGTCCAAGGAGACCGACACGTACACGAGCCAGCCGACCTCGTTCATCGAGAGCGAGGGCACGAGCCTCAAGGCCGCCCTCGACATCGCCCGCAAGTTCGGCGCCGTGCGCGACTCGGTGCTGCCGTTCTCGTCCGGCGCGCTGTTCGGCGGGGACACGCAGACGTTCTACGCGCTCGCGTCGCAGCTGAAGATCCTCACCTACTTCAACCTGGGGACGACGATCGGCAACTGGAAGACGTGGCTGGCGACCAAGGGGCCGATCCTCACGCGCCTGGACGTCGACACGACGTGGGACGCCGCGACCGACAACAAGGGCAACATGGACGCGTACGACGCCGACCACACCCGCGGCGGGCACTGCGTGGCCATGGTGGGCTACAAGAAGGACCGCATCATCATCCGCAACAGCTGGGGCACCAGCTGGGGCGACAAGGGCTTCGCCTACGCGTCGCTGGACTACGCGCAGGCGGCCTTCACCGAGGCCTACGGCATCCAGGTCTGACGGCCGCGGGCGCCTAGCGCCGCGTCAGGCGCCCGGCCAGCCCGACCGGCTCGAGCCCGCCGTCTGCGGTCACCCGCAGCGGCGGCTTGGCCGGCCGGCGGCCCAGCGCCCAGCGCACGCGGTCGAGCGCGCGCGCCGGGCCGAAGATCGCCGGCTCCGCGAGCTTCCACACGTCGCAGCGCTTCGCGCTCGACCGCGTGGCGTCGAGGATGCCGTTGACCGCGCGGCGCGCGGCCTCGTTGGCGCCCTCCATCGTGGCCAGGTCGGTGTGCGTGCGCACGAAGTCCGAGGCGAGGAAGAGGTTGGGCACGCTGGTCACCGCCTCGGGCCGATCGGCCCACGAGCCGGCGGTGTTGATGAGCAGCGGCTCGGCGTTGGCGGCGGCGCTCGGGTTGGGGAAGGTGATGTCCTCGTCGAGGAAGGCGCTCGCGAGGTTGGCGTCCTCGAGGACGACGTGCCCCGGGTCGTTGAGGTGGTCCTTGAGCTGCGCCCACACCTCGGCCTTGATCTCGTCGGCGCTGCACTTCGAGGCCACCTTGCCCGTGCGTCGCGACGGGCGCTCCCAGTCGGACACGTCGACCGAGAGGATGCCCCCGACGTGCCCGTCGCCCAGGTCGGCGAAGTCGGTGCGCGGCCAGAACTGACGCTGCGAGATCGAGGTCAGCGCCCAGTCGGAGTCGCTGTAGATCGTGTGCCCCGAGAGGATCGGCACGTCGCGGTGCAGGTAGAACATGACCCCGTTCATCCAGCGCGTGCGCAGCCGGCGCGTCCCGGCCAGGCGCGGCTCGGCGGCGATCAGCTGCGGGCTGAGGAGCTGGCGCAGCCGCTCGACCGGCATCGCCGCCACGTAGTGCTCGGCGGTCACCGTCTCGCGCGTGCCGTGGTGGTCGACGGTCACCCCGGCGATCCGTCCGTGAGCGCAGTCGATCCCGTCCACGTCGCTGTCGGTCCGCAGGTCGACGCCGGCGCCGCGCAGGTGCGCGACCCAGGGGTCGATCCACACCTCGCTGGTCGGCCCGTCGAGCAGGCGGTCGGCATGGCCGCCCGCGCGCGAGAGGTCGAAGATCAGCTGCAGCAGGATGTAGCCGCCGGTGCGCGCGCTGATCTCCTGCGCCTGGGCGGCGACGAGCATGCGCGTGAGGCCGTCGGCCAGGAAGCGGCGAAAGCCCGGCGAGCGGTGCTCGGCGTCGACGAACTGCCACCACGACTGCTTCTCCCACTGCCCGAAGCGGCGCTCGTCGCAGCTCGTCAGCAGCACCAGCAGCCGATCGACGAAGAAGGCCTGGTCCTCGGGCGAGATGCCCAGCCCCGTGCAGACGGTGAACATGAACTTCGTGACGGCGGCGAAGTCGTCGAGCGAGGCCGGCGCGTGCGCGGCGGTGATGAGCTCGTCGGCGCCGTTCTCGCGCGCGAGCATCATCCGGTCGGCGGCCACCAGCTCGTCGAAGACGTGGTGGCCGGGCCGCGGGCCGGGGATCCGCTTCATGGTGTCGGGCAGGTGGCGGTAGAAGCCGGGGAAGAAGCGGAAGCCGTGCTCGGCCGGCAGGTCGTGGCGCCCATCGGTGCCCGATCCGCGCACGCCGTAGCTGCGCGCCTTGCCGCCGAAGCGCGCGCTGCTCTCGTAGACGGTGACCGCGAAGCCGCGCTCGGCGAGCTCGTGCGCGGCTGACAGGCCCGCTACGCCGCCGCCGAGGACCGCGACCGTGCCTGGTGGCATGCCGACGACGCTACACCGCGCGGCCCGGGCCGTCAAGGCACGGGTCACGCGCGGTGCGCCGGCGGATTGCGTCCCAGGCCGCACGAGCCCGGTCTCGTAGGCGTAGATCACGGCCTGGATCCGGTCGCGCAGGCGCAGCTTGGCCAGGATGTTGCTGACGTGCGTCTTGACGGTGGCGTCGCTGACGATGAGCTCGCCGGCGATCTGGGCGTTGGAGCGCCCGGCGGCCAGCAGCCGCAGCACCTCGACCTCGCGCGGGCTGAGGTCGTCGAGCTCGGGCGCGTCGGCCGGCTCGGGGTCCGAGCGCGCGACGAAGCCCTCGACGATGCGCCGCGTGACCGCCGGCGCGAGCAGCGCGTCGCCGCGCGGCCAGCGACGTGGATCGCGCTGCGTCAGCTCCTCGGCCGGCGCGTCCTTGAGCAGGAAGCCGCTCGCGCCCGCGCGCAGCGCCTCGAAGACGTACTCGTCGAGGTCGAAGGTGGTGAGCACGAGCACGCGCAGGTGCGGGCCGCTCGGCGATCAGCCGGCGCGTCGCGGAGAGCCCGTCGAGCTCGGGCATGCGGATGTCCATGAGCACGACGTCGGGTCGCAGCGCGCGCGCCTGCGTCGATCGCCGCGCGCGCCGTCGGCGGCCTCGCCGACGACCTCGATCTCGGGCTCGGCCTCGAGGAGCATGCGCGCAGCCCGCGCGCACCAGCGCCTGGTCGTCGGCGACCAGGACGCTGATCACGCGACGTCGCTCCGCTGCACGGGCAGCACGCGCGTGGACGCGGAAGCCGCCGTCCGGCACGCGGCGCCGGCCTCGCAGCGTGCCGCCGTAGAGCGGCGACGCGCTCGCGCATGCCGAGCAGCCCGTGGCCGCCGTCGCCGCTCGGCGCCGCGCGCCGCGGCCCGTCGTCGACGACGGTCGAGCGCGATCGCGCCGGCGCTCGTAGCGCGACGGCGCACCGTCGCGTGCGCCGTGCCGGCGTGCTTGAGCGCGTTGGTGAGCGCCTCCTGGACGATCCGGTAGGCGGCGAGATCGACGCCGGGCGGCAGCGGCACGCGGCTCGCCGCTCGACCGACACGCTCGACCGTCGAGCCCGGCGGCGCGGACCTGCTCGACGAGCCGCGTCGAGCTGGCCAAGCCCGGGCTGCGGCGCCAGCGGCAGGCGCTCGCCGTCGCTCGCGCAGCACGCCCGAGCAGGCGCCGCATCTCGGCCATCGCCTGGCGCGCCGGTCGTCTCGACGCCGGCCGAGCGTCGGCGCGCCTCGCGCTCGGGCTCGCGGTCGAGACGCCGCCCGATCGCCTGCGCCTGCACGGCGATGACGCTGATCGAATGCGAGACCACGTCGTGCAGCTCGCGCGCGATGCGCGCCCGCTCGGCCTCGACGGCGGCGGCCTCCGCCTGGCGGCGCTCGAGCTCGAGCCGGCCGGCGCGGGCGGCCAGCTCGTCGACGCGGTGGCCGCGGCTGCGCAGCGCCTGGCCGAAGGCCCAGGGCCCGGCGTAGATGACGAGCACGAAGACGGCCTCGCCGCCGTCCTGGCCCAGCGCGAGGACGGCCAGCGCGTCGGCCGCGACGATCATCGCCGGCGCCACCCAGGCCCGGCGCAGCGGCAGCTGGTAGCCGGCGGTGAAGCTCGCGAGCGCCAGAGCGAGGATCAGCGTCTGGTGCGATCCCTCGTCCTCGACCTGGCCGTAGATGAGCACGGACGCGAGCGCGATCGCGAGGACCATGAGCGGCGCGCGCCGGCGCCAGGCGAGCGGCACGGTGAAGCCGAGGACGACGAGGCCATCGACCCAGCGCGGCACGCTGACGGGCTCGAGCGCGGCCTCGAGCTCGGCGGCGAGCAGCAGCGCCGCGGCGAGCAGGACGTCGAGGAGCGGCGGGGCGAACCGCGTCGCCGTCGTCTTCATCGGCCCACGCTACCGCCGGCCGATGGGCGTGGCATCGGCCGCCCGGCCGATCGTCCAGGCGGCGGACATCGGCCGCGCGGCCGATGGCGCGAGATCGCCGGCACGGGCGATGACGCGCCGGCCACGGCGCCAGCACACTCGCCGCCATGAGCTACCGCATCCGCAACGCCGCCGCCGCGCTCCTCCTGAGCGCCGCCGCCGCGACCACCGCCGCACTCGTGATCACCGACGGCGGCCAGGCCCAGCAGCCGACCGGCCGGACCATCGTCCTGAAGAACACGGGGACGAAGCTCGCCGACGTCGACGTGCCGCCGCTGCGTGCGCAGCAAGCGCTCGCCCGCGACGCCGGGCGACGAGGTCATCGCGACGTCGAAGATCGCAGGCGCGGCCACCGGGGCGCGCTACCTGTTCTGCGCCGTGGCCAAGCAGGGGGCGAGCGTCGAGAAGGCGCTCTACTCCTGTCAGGTGACCTACAACGCTCGCCGACGGCACCATCACCGCGGCCGGCGTCGGGCGCATCGGCGCCGAGCGGGCCGATCACCGTCGCCGTGACCGGAGGGACGGGCGCCTACGCGGGCGCCCGCGGCACGCTGACGTCGAGTCGGCCCGGACACCCTCACGCTGCTGTAGCGGCTCGAGCTCGACGGGGATCCCGTTGAGGATCGCCGTGCCCGACAGCGGCTCGAGCGCCAGCTCGTCGGTGAGCACGTTGGAGTTCGTCCCGGCGTGCTCGGCCGCCACCGCGAGGTCGGCGCCGGGCTGGTCGTGGCCCCATCCGTGGGGGACCGAGACGACGCCCGGCATGACGTCGTCGGTCACCTCGACGGGGACCACGACCGTCCCGGCGCGCGAGCGCACGACGGCCGGCTCGCCGTCGACCAGCCCGAGGCGCTCGGCGTCGTCGGGGTGGACGTGGGCGGTGCAGCGCTGCTTGCCGCTGACGAGCATCGGGAGGTTGTGCATCCACGAGTTGTTCGAGCGCAGGTCGCGGCGCCCGACCAGGACCATGGCGCCGTCGACCGGCTCGGCCAGCGCCTCGTGCAGGCGCGCGACGTCGGCGACGAGCGCTTCGGGCGCCAGCTCGATCTTCCCGCTCGCCGTGCGCAGCACCTCGGGGATGCGCGGCTCGAGCGCCCCGAGGTCGATCCCGTGGGGCGCGGCCTCGAGGTCGGCCAGCGTCAGCTCGTAGGGCCCGGTGCGCAGCAGGAGGTCGAGGATCCGCTCGGGCCCGACGCGCGGCGCCACCTCGGCGAGCAGCTCCTCGGGGTCGCGACCGTGGACCCGGGAGTGGGCGTCGGCGGTCTGCCGGCGGGCGGTCTCGAGCGCGACGGAGCGGTCGATGGCGGCGACGTCGGCGTTCGGTCCCCCGCCGGTGACCACGCCGGTGAGGCGCAGCAGCGTCTCCCACTCGGCGGGCAGGTCGGGGTCGGGGGCCAGCACGGGCGGCGAGTAGTTGGCCACGTTGCGCACCGCGAAGCCCAGCAGCGCGACGTCGTAGTGCGAGCGCTGCAGCGGCGAGGGGGCGGGGAGGATGACGTCGGCGTGGCGGGTGGTCTCGTTGAGGTAGATGTCGACGCTGACCATGAAGTCCAGGCGCTCGAGCGCCGCGGCCAGCCGCTCGCTGTTGGGCGTGCTCACCGCCGGGTTGCCCGCGAAGGTCATCAGCGCGCGGACCTGGCCCTCGCCGGGCGTCTCGATCTCCTCGGCCAGGCAGGCCGCGGGCAGCTCGCCGAAGATCTCGCCCAGCCCGCGCACGCGGCTGCGCCAGCGCCCGAAGGCCGCGCCGCGCCCGCGCCCGGGCTCGCCGGCCGTGTTCGACGAGCCGATCGCCGTGCGCGGGAACATGGCGCCGCCGGGGCGGTCGAGGTTGCCGGTGAGGACGTTGAGCACGTCGACCAGCCAGCTGGCCGTCGTCCCGAAGCGCTGCGTGGTGGTGCCGATGCGCCCGTAGACCGCGGCGCTGGGCGCGGCCGCCAGCTCGCGGGCCATGCGCCGGATCTCCGGCGCCGCGATCGCGCACGTGGGCGCCACGGCCTCGGGCGAGATCTCGCCGGCCAGCGCGCGGACCTCGTCGAGGCCGGCGAGATGCGGCCCGAGCGCTCGCGGATCGACGAGCTCCTCGTCGAACAGCGCGTGCGCCAGCGCGAGGAGCAGCAGCGCGTCGGTGCCGGGGCGGATGAAGTGGTGCTCGTCGGCCTCGCGGGCGGTGCGCGTGCGCCGCGGGTCGATGACGACGATCTTGCCGCCCCGGGCGCGGATGGCGCGCAGCCGCCCGCGCATGTCGGGCGCCGTGAGCAGGCTGCCGTTGGAGGCCAGCGGGTTGGCGCCGAGGATCAGCAGGTGGTCGGTGCGGTCGACGTCGGGCACGGCGACGGTGGCCCCGCTGCCGAACATCAGGGCCGAGGCCATCTGCTTGGGGTACTGGTCGACGGTGCTGGCGCTGAACAGGTTGCGCGTCCGCAGGGCCTTGAGCAGCACGCGGCCGTAGATGAGCGAGCTCAGGTTGTGCGCCGACGGGTTGCCGATGTAGGCCGCCACCGCGTCGCGGCCGTGCTCGGCCTGGATCGCCGGTAGGCGGCGGTCGATCTCGGCGAACGCCTCGTCCCAGGAGGCGGCGCGAAAGCCGCCGCCGGGCTCGCGGATGAGCGGCGTGCGCAGCCGGTCGGGGTCGTCGTGGAGCTCTCTGAGCGACGCGCCCTTGGGGCACACGAAGCCGTGGCTGAGGACGTCGTCGGCGTCGCCGCGGATGCCGGTCACCGCCCCGTCGGCCACCGTGATCGCAAGGCCGCAGGTGGCCTCGCACAGCGGGCACGTGCTGAAGGCGACGGCCATGCCGGCAGGCTAACGTGCGCGAGACCGAACGCTCATGGAGGAGGGGCTGCGATGGCGAGTGCGGACGAGCGCTTCCGAATGCCGGACGGAAGCGTCTACATCGTGCGGCGTCCGGCCGCCGAGACAGGCGGCGCGTTCGTCGAGATGGAGTTCGTGCTGCCGTCGGGATGCGTGCCGCCGCCGCCGCACGTCCACGCTCATCAGGTCGAGGAGTACGAGGTCCTCGCGGGTCGCTTCGACCTGGTGGTGGAGGACACGTGGCGTACGCTGGAGCCAGGGGAGTCGGCCGAGGTGGCGGTCGGGGCGCTGCACACGTTCAGGAATCGCTCGGGGGAGCCCGTCCGAGTGCGCAACCGGCACCGGCCCGCGATGCGCTTCGAGGAGTTCATCGAGCGCACGTGCCACACCCTGCGAGCAGCGGGAGTCACGCGCAAGCGCGACCCGCGAGTCGCCGCTCTACCTCTCGATGGTCATGCTGGACTTCGAAGAGACGCTCGCGCCGGCGCGCGCCCGCGAGCGACTTCCGATGAAGGCGCTCGCCTCCATCGCCAGGATCCTTCCCCAGCCGACGGCCTGAGCCTCGTGCGGGAAGGCAACCCCTAGCCGAGCGCCCGCGCCGCGGCGGCCAGCGCCCGGTCGATCCCCTCGTCGTCGACGTCGAGGTGCGTCACGGCGCGCACGCGCGTGGGCCCGAAGTGGCTCATCTGGACGTCCTCGGCGGCCAGCGCCGCGGTGAAGGCCGCCGCGTCGGGCACCGCGAAGATGACGATGTTGCTCTCCACGGTCGCCGGGTCGAGCTCGACGCCCGGCAGCGCCGCGAGCCCCTCGGCCAGCCGCCTGGCGCGGGCGTGGTCGTCGGCCAGGCGCTCGACGTGGTGGTCGAGCGCGTAGAGGCCCGCCGCGGCGACGATGCCCGACTGGCGCATGGCGCCGCCGAGCATCTGCTTCCAGCGCCACGCCTCCTCGATGAAGGCGGCCGAGCCGGCCAGGCAGGCGCCGACCGGGGCGCCGAGCCCCTTGGTGAAGTCCAGCCACGCGCTGTCGAACCCGCCCGCCCAGTCGGCCGCGTCGACGCCGCTGGCCACCACGGCGTTCATCAGCCGCGCGCCGTCGAGGTGGGTCGACAGGCCGGCGGCGCGGGCGACCTCCAGCACGGCGCGCACCTGCTCGAGCGGCCACACGCGCCCGCCGCCCATGTTCGTGGTCTGCTCGACGGACACGAGGCGCTCGCGCGGCCCGTAGCGCCCGCCGGGCCCCGAGCCGTGGATGGCCTGCTCGAGCGCGTCCGGCGTGAACATGCCGCTGTCGCCGTCGACCTCGGTGATGACCGCGCCCGAGAGCTGGGCCGGGCCGCCGGCCTCGGCGATCAGCGTGTGCGTGTCGCGCCCGATGAACATCCGCTCGCCGCCCGGCCGGATGTGCAGGCGGATGGCGATCTCGTTGCACATCGTGCCGCTGGGCAGGAAGACCGCCGCCTCGTGGCCCAGCAGCGCGGCGACCCGTTCCTCGAGCGCGCGCGTGGTCGGATCCGCGGCGCGCTGCTCGTCGCCCACCTCGGCCCCGGCGATGGCCGCGCGCATCGCCGCCGTGGGGCGGGTCTGCGTGTCGGAGTAGAGGTTGACGAACGCCATCGGCCCCGGGGACGATCGACCCTACCTGCTCGTATCCTCGAAGAGGAGATGGATTCGTCGGTCGCCTCAGAGGGTCGCAGGACCCGCCTGGCCGAGCAGCGCAAGGCGCTGCCGGACGGGCCGGGCGTCTACCTGTTCCGCGACGCCAAGGGCAAGGTCATCTACGTCGGCAAGGCCAAGTCGCTGCGCAAGCGCGTGGCCAGCCACTTCTCCAACCCGGTCACGCGGGGCGCCTACGAGATGGTCGACTCGATCGACTCGGTCGAGTTCGTCCTCGTCGCCTCCGAGGCCGAGGCGCTGCTGGCCGAGCAGAACTTCATCAAGCAGTACCGGCCGCGCTTCAACATCCGCCTGCGCGACGACAAGTCCTATCCGTTCATCGCCATCTCGATGGACGAGGACTACCCGCGGGTGTACTTCACGCGCGAGCGCCATCGCCGCGACCGCGTCTACTTCGGGCCCTACTCGAACGCCAAGCGCGTGCGCAGCACGCTCGACCTGCTGGGCAAGGTCTTCCTCTTTCGCTCCTGCCAGGGCGTCGAGCCCGGGCGGCGCTCGGGCTCGCCGTGCCTGGACTACTACATCAAGCGCTGCGGGGCGCCCTGCGTCGGCTACGTCACGCCCGAGGAGTACCGCGAGTCGATCGACGGCGTCGTGGCCTTCCTCTCCGGGCGCTACCGCGAGATCGAGCGCGATCTCGAGAAGAAGATGAAGGCGGCGTCGATCGCGCGCGACTACGAGCAGGCGGCGCTCGAGCGCAACCGCCTGCGCGCCGTGCGCTCGCTGCTCGAGCGCCAGCGCGTGGCCAACGAGGCGATCGGGACGGTCGACGTCGTCGCCGTCGCGGTCGACGGGACCGACGCCAACGCGCAGGTCTTCCAGATCCGCGACGGCGTGCTCTCCGATCGCCAGTCCTTCTACCTCGAGAACGCCGTCGAGCGCGAGGTGGGGGAGGTGGCCGAGGAGTTCCTGCTGCAGTACTACGGCGACCAGATGGCGATCCCGCCGCAGATCATCGTCCAGGAGGACGTCGAGGAGCGCGAGGCGCTGGCCGAGGCGCTCGGGCAGCGCCGCGGGGCCAAGGTCGAGGTCCGCGCCGCCGAGCGCGGCGACAAGCGCCGGATCCTCGAGCTGGCCGAGCGCAACGCGCTGCTGGCGCTCGACCAGGAGCGCCTGAAGGCCGAGCGCCGCCGCCAGCAGCGCGTCGAGGCGCTCGACGGGCTCCAGGAGGCGCTCGGGCTCGACGCGCTGCCCCTGCGCATCGAGTGCTTCGACATCTCCAATCTCATGGGGACCCACACGGTCGCGTCGATGGTCGTCTTCGAGGGCGGCGCGCCGAAGAAGTCCGACTACCGGCGCTTCAACGTGCGCGGCCTGGAGGAGGGCGTGCCCGACGACTTCGCGGCCATGGAGGAGATCCTCGGCCGGCGCCTGGCGCAATGGGAGACCCAGCAGGACCTGAGCCCCCACGACCCCAAGCGCAACGAGTCGTTCGCCACGCTGCCCAACCTGATCGTCATCGACGGCGGGCCGGGGCAGCTCGCGGCGGGCCTGCGCGCGCTGGACGGCTTCCGCCGGCGCGGCGTGACGGTCATCTCGCTGGCCAAGCGCATCGAGGAGGTCTTCGTCCCCGGCCGGCGCGAGCCGATCGTGCTCCCGCACGACACGCCCGAGCTGCAGCTGCTGCAGCGCGTGCGCGACGAGGCCCACCGCTTCGCCATCACCCATCACCGCACGCGTCGCGACCGCGCGATGACGACCTCGATCCTCGACGACCTGCCGGGGATCGGCCCGGCGCGCAAGCGCACGCTGATGGCGCACTTCGGCTCGCCCGAGGCGGTCCTGGCCGCGACGCGCGAGCAGCTCGAGGTGGTGCCCGGCCTGCCGGGCAAGACGGCACGCGACATCTGGACGCACCTGCATCGGACGGGGGACTGACACCCTTCACGCGGGGTTCACTGCAATGTCCGACGAGCCCGAGAGACTGCAGGACATGGCCGTGGAAGGCCCAGCGCGGCGCCACCGCCTGCGCCTCGGGCGCCGCGGTCGCGACGCGCAGCAGCCGGAGCCCGACGCAGAGACGCCGCGGCCGTACGCCGAGACGCGCCTGGAGGACCTCGTCGTCATCACGGGCTACTCGGGCGCCGGCAAGTCGACGGCCATGAACGTCTTCGAGGACGCGGGCTACTTCTGCGTCGACAACCTGCCGCCCGAGATGATCCGCGCGCTCGTGGAGCTGTTCGTCCACGAGGGCTCGAAGGTCGAGCGCGCGGCCGTCGTCTCCGACGTGCGCGGGGGCGACTACTTCGAGGCGCTGCGCGCGGTGCTCGAGGACCTCGAGGCGCTGGGGCTGCGCCACCGCGTGCTCTTCCTGCACGCGACCGACGACGCCATCCTCACGCGCTTCCAGGAGACCCGCCGGCGCCATCCGCTGGCCGGGGCGTCCACCGTCGAGCGGGGCATCGCCCTGGAGCGCGCGGTGCTCGAGCCCATCAAGGGCCTGGCCGACGTGGTCATCGACTCCACCGGGCTGAAGGCCCACATGCTGCGCCGCCGGATCGCCGACGAGTTCCTCCCGCGCGTGCCGGCCTCCAAGCTCGCCGTCTCGCTGGAGTCCTTCGGCTTCAAGCACGGCCCGGCGCGCGACGCCGACATGGTCCTCGACGTGCGCTTCCTGCCCAACCCGCACTACGAGCCCGACCTGCGCCCGCTCACCGGCCACGACCAGCGCGTCGTCGACTACGTCGGCCGCGACGGTCAGCTCGAGGCCTTCTACGAGCGCCTGGAGCCCCTGCTCGACTACCTGCTGCCCCAGTACGTGGCCGAGGGCAAGGCGCACCTGACGATCGCCGTCGGCTGCACCGGCGGGCGCCACCGCTCCGTGGCCGTCACCGAGTACCTCGCGCGCCGCTGGCGCGAGCGCGACGACGTCTTCGTCGAGGTCGTCCACCGCGACATCACGCACGCCGACGTACGCGACGGCGACCGCGGCCCCTCCTGAGCCGGCGCTGATGGGCTTGACCTGCCGAAGGCCTGGCCCTATCGTTGGTTGGTCGAACGACCAACTAGTTTGAAGGGGGCCAAAATGCCTGTCGCCAACGTCGACGGGCTCTCCATCAACTACGACGTCCAGGGGGATGGCGATCCGCTGCTGCTGATCCCCTACCTGTCGGCCGATCACGCGTGCTACGCGTTCCAGCTCCCGGCCTACACCGAGCACTTCAGCTGCATCGCCATCGACCTTCCGGGCACCGGCGAGAGCGACAAGCCGCCGGGGCCCTACTCGACCGAGGCCTACGCCGACCAGGTCGATGGCTTCCTGGGCGCCATCGGGGTCGAGTCGGCGCACGTCGCGGGCGTCTCGCTCGGCGCCGGCGTGGCCATGCACCTGGCCGCCCGCCATCCGGGCCGCGTGCGCTCGCTCTCGCTGCACAGCGCGTGGGACCGCAGCGATGCCTATCTGAAGACCTGCGTCGAGACGTGGCGGACGCTCGCGAGGTCGCTGCCGACCGTCGCGGACATGGTCATCCAGGGCATCTTCCCGTTCTGCTTCACGCCCGAGATGTATGCCGAGCGCCCGGAGTACGTCGATGCGCTGGTGGACTTCGTGCGCAGCCGCCCCGCCCAGCCGCTGGACGCCTTCCTGGCCCAGAGCGAGGCGGCCCTCGGGCACGACGTCAGCGGTGTGCTCGGCGACATCGACGCTCCCGCGCTGATCACCTTCGGAGCGCGCGACCTCGTCTGCTCCACGCGCTTCGCCGAGCCGCTCACGAGCGGGATCGCGCGGAGCGAGCTGGTCGTCTTCGATCGCCTGCTCCACGCCGGGCTGCACGAGGACCCCGAGACCTTCAACGCCACGACGCTCGACTTCCTGCTGCGCCAGCCTGCTCTGCACTGACCAGCGGCGTCCGCCGGGCCCGCGAGAATCGCTCGCCGTGCTCGACCACGTCGGCTTCGAGGTCACCGACCTCGCGCGCTCCGCCGCGTTCTACGACGCGCTCTTCCACCCGCTCGGCGGGCGGCGGATCTTCGACTCGCCCGACGCCATCGGCTACGGCATCAACGACGCGCGGCTGTGGATCGTCGCCCGCGGGCGGACCCCGGCGCCGGGCTTCGGCCACGTCGCCATCACCGCCAGCGGCCGGCCCGCGGTCGACGCCGCCTACGCAGGCGCGCTGGCGGCCGGCGGCACCGACGACGGCGCGCCGGGCCCGCGCCACCAGTACGGCCCGCGCTACTACTCCGCGTATCTGCTCGATCCGGATGGGCTGCGGGTCGAGGTCGTGACCGGCTCGCACTGAGCTCCGCGCCGCGTTGCGGGCGCTGCGGCGCAGACGCAAGGGATGATGCGCGGATGCACTCCTCCGAGGCGCCCACCGTCGCCCTCCGTCGACTGGTCAACGGCTATCAGGTGACCCAGGCCATCCATGTGGCGGCCACCCTGGGGATCGCCGACCTCCTGCGCGACGGCCCGCGCGACAGCGACGCGCTGGCGCAGGAGACCGCCACCCATGCTCCCTGGCTGCACCGCGTGCTGCGGGCGCTCGCGAGCGTCGGCGTGCTCCACGAGGGCGACGACGGGCGCTTCGCGCTGACCGCCATCGGGGACTGCCTGCGCTCGGATGCGGCCGAGCCGGTGGGTGCCTGGGCCGTCTTCGTCGGCCGGCCCTACCACTGGCAGACGTGGGGCGCGCTCCTGCACGGCGTGCGGACGGGGGAGAGCCCGTTCCGCTCGGTCCACGGCACGGACGCCTGGAGCTACCGGGCCGCGCACCCCGAGGAGGGCGCGATCTTCGACGCGGCGATGACCGGCATCATGCGGCGCGCCAACGCGCATCTGCTCGCGGCCTACGACTTCGGGCGCTTTGCGACCGTGGTCGACGTGGGCGGCGGCCGCGGCGCCTTCCTCGGCGCGGTGCTCGACGCGAACCCGGAGATGCGCGGCATCCTCTTCGACCAGCCCCACGTGGTCGACGGCGCGATCGTGGGCGAGCGCTGTGAGGTCGTCGCCGGCAGCTTCTTCGAGACGGTCCCGGAGGGCGCCGACGCCTACCTGCTCAAGGCCGTCCTGCACGACTGGGAGGACGACGAGGCGCTGCGCATCCTGGCGCGCTGCCGTGCGGCGATCCCCGCGCACGGCTCGCTGCTCGTCGTCGAGCGCGAGCTGGGCGCGGCCAACGAGAACGCCGATGCGAAGCTCTCAGACCTCAACATGATGATCGGCCCCGGCGGCCGCGAGCGCACGCGCGAGGAGTTCGCGCACCTGCTCGCCGCGGGCGGCTTCGCCCTGCAGAGCGCGACGCCCACGGCCATCGACTTGTGCGTGCTCGAGGCTCGTCCCGTCTGAGCGGCGCGACTCGTCACCAGCCGCGCCGCTGTCGAGCCGTCGGCCGCCCACCTCGACGGTTGGATAGCCTTGGCGGCCCCGCCGGGCATCTCCCGCCGTCCGACTGCGCCCGGCCTCATCTCGCCACACCAAGGAGGAAGGACCGAGAGCATGCCCGTACGCGTCGGGATCAACGGCTTCGGCCGCATCGGCCGCAACGTCTTCCGCGCCGGACAGGCCGCGCAGGCCGACATCGAGTGGGTCGCCGTCAACGACATCACCGACAACGCCACCCTCGCGCACCTGCTGCGCTACGACACGGCCTACGGCCGCTACCCGGGCACCGTCGAGAGCAACGACGACGGACTCGTCGTCGACGGCACGCCCGTCAAGGTCTTCGCCGAGCGCGATCCGGCCAACCTGCCGTGGGCGGACCTCGGCGTCGACGTCGTCCTCGAGTCCACTGGCTTCTTCACGGGCCGCGACGACGCCGCCAAGCACCTGGAGGCGGGGGCCAAGAAGGTCGTCATCTCCGCGCCGGCCAAGGGCGAGGACATCACCGTCGTGCTCGGCGTCAACTTCGACAAGTACGACGCCTCGGCGCACGACGTGATCTCCAACGCCTCGTGCACGACCAACTGCCTGGCGCCGTTCGCCAAGGTCGCCCATGAGACCGTCGGCATCAAGCACGGCCTGATGACGACGATCCATGCCTACACCGGCGACCAGCGCCTGCAGGACGCCCCGCACTCAGACCTGCGCCGCGCCCGCGCGGCGGCCATGAACCTCGTGCCGACCTCGACCGGAGCGGCCAAGGCCGTCGGCCTCGTGCTGCCCGAGCTCAACGGCAAGCTGCACGGCTTCAGCATCCGCGCGCCCGTCATCACCGGCTCGGTCGTCGACCTCACCTTCGAGGCGGCGCGCGAGACCACCGTGGACGAGCTCAACGACGCCTTCAAGGCCGCCGCCGAGGGCGACCTGAAGGGCATCCTGCGCTACAACGAGGATCCGATCGTCTCGACGGACATCATCGGCGACGAGCACTCCTCGATCGTCGACGCCCCGCTGACGGCGGTCATCGACGGGACGCTCGTGAAGGTCGTCTCGTGGTACGACAACGAGTGGGGCTACTCCAACCGCTGCGTCGACGTCCTCCAGAAGGTGCTGTGAGAACGCTCGAGGACATCGCGGTCGACGGCAAGCGCGTCCTCGTGCGCGTGGACTTCAACGTCCCGCTGCACGAGGGCGAGATCACCGACGACACCCGCATCCGCGCGGCGCTGCCGACGATCGAGTGGCTGCGCGAGCACGGCGCGCGCCTGCTGCTGACGTCCCACCTCGGGCGCCCGAAGGACCGCGAGCCGAAGTTCTCGCTCGCGCCCGTGGCCAAGCGGCTGGGCGAGCTGCTGGGCACCGACGTGGCGCTCGCGCCCGGCCTCGACGACGTCCCCGATGGCGACGTGGTCATGCTCGAGAACATCCGCTTCGAGCCGGGGGAGACCAAGAACGACCCCGAGCTCGCCAAGCGGCTGGCCGCGCTGGCCGACGTGTACGTCAACGACGCCTTCGGATCGGCGCACCGGGCGCACGCCTCGACCGAGGGCGTCGCGCACCTGCTGCCCAGCGCCGCCGGCCTGCTCCTGCAGCGCGAGGTGCAGACGCTCACCGGCATCCTCGAGGACCCCGCGCGGCCGCTGGTGGCGATCGTCGGCGGGGCCAAGGTGACCGACAAGATCGGCGTGCTCGAGGCCTTCCTGGAGCGCGCCGATGCGGTCCTCATCGGCGGGGCGATGGCCTTCCCGTTCCTGTCCGTGCAGGGCCACTCGATCGGCGACTCGCTGTGTGCCGACGAGGACCTCGACCCGGCCCGCGAGCTCCTCGCGCGCGGCAGCGAGAAGCTGCGTCTGCCCGTCGACCTCGTGCTCGGCGAGGCCTTCGACGCCGAGACCGAGCGCCGCGAGCTCGACGGCGTCGACGTGCCCGACGGCTGGATGGGCCTCGACATCGGTCCGCGCACCGCCGAGGCCTACGGCGAGGAGATCGCCGGCGCCGGCACGGTCTTCTGGAACGGCCCGATGGGCGCCTTCGAGCTCGAGCCGTTCGCGGCCGGCACGCGGGCCGTCGCGGAGGCGGTGGCCGCCGCGCCGGGGACGACCGTCGTGGGCGGCGGCGACTCGTCGGCGGCCCTGCACAGTTCGGCCTGGCCGACGAGGTCACGCACCTCTCGACCGGGGGTGGTGCGTCACTCGAGCTCATCGAGGGCAAGACACTCCCCGGAGTGGAGGTGCTGTCCTAGATGTCCCGCACGCCGTTCATCGCCGGCAACTGGAAGATGAACAAGACGATCGCCGAGGCGGAGGCCTTCATCCAAGGCCTCCTCCCGCGCGTCTCCACCGCCGACGGCGTCGACGTGGCCGTCTGCGTCCCGTTCACCGACCTGCAGGCCGTGGTCGACTCCACGCGCGGCTCGCGCGTCGAGGTCTACGCGCAGAACATGCACCAGGCGCCGTCGGGCGCCTTCACCGGCGAGATCTCGCCGCCGATGCTCGCCGAGCTCGACGTCCACGGCGTCGTGCTCGGCCACTCCGAGCGCCGCCAGTACTACAACGAGACCGACCGGGCGCTGTCCGAGAAGGTCCCGGCCGCGCTCGACGCCGGCCTGAAGCCGATCCTCTGCGTCGGCGAGACCGAGGACGAGCGCGAGGCCGGCGACACCGAGCGCAAGCTGCGCCACCAGGTGCAGGAGGGCCTCGAGAAGCTCGACAGCCCGCGCCTGGGCGACGTCGTCATCGCCTACGAGCCGATCTGGGCCATCGGCACCGGGCTCGTGGCGACGCCCGAGCAGGCCCAGGACGCGATCGCCTTCGTGCGCGCGCTGGTGGCCGATCGCGACCGCGATCAGGCGGAGCGCACGCGGATCCTCTACGGGGGCTCGGTCAAGCCCGACAACGCGGCCGAGCTGCTGGCCCTGCCCGACGTCGACGGCGCGCTGGTCGGCGGCGCCTCCCTCGACGTCGCCGACTTCGCAGCGATCGTCGAGGCGGCACGCGGGTGACCGTCCCGTCGGTCTGCCTCGTCGTCCTCGACGGCTGGGGGATCGCGCCGCACGGCCCGGGCAACGCCGTCTCGCTGGCGACGACGCCGGTCTTCGACGACCTGTGGCAGCGCTATCCGCACAGCCAGCTGACGACGTGGGGCACGGCGGTCGGCCTGCCCGAGCGCCAGATGGGCAACTCGGAGGTCGGGCACCTCAACCTCGGCGCCGGCGCGGCGGTCAAGCAGGACCTCACGCGCATCGGCGAGGCCGTCGAGGACGGGACGCTCGCCCACAACGACGTCCTGCGGGCCGCCGTGCAGGACGCGCCGCGCGTGCACCTCATCGGCCTCGTCTCCGACGGCGGCGTGCACTCCGGGTGGAACCACCTCGAGGCGCTGGTCGCGATGGCGTCGGAGGCCGCCGACGACGTCGTCGTGCACGCCTTCACCGACGGGCGCGACACGCTGCCCGACTCGGGCGCCGGCTTCCTCGAGCAGGTGCAGCGGTGGTGCGAGCAGGGCGGCAGCGCGCGCGTGGGCTCCGTCGTCGGGCGCTACTGGGCGATGGATCGCGACAAGCGCTGGGAGCGCACCCAGAAGGCCTACGACATGCTCGTGCACGGGCGTGCCGAGTACCACGCCGACAGCGGCGTCGAGGCGGTGCGCGCCGCCTACGAGCGCGACGAGACCGACGAGTTCATCGAGCCCACGACGGTCGGCGAGGAGGCGTGCATCCGCCCCGGCGACTCGGTCATCGCCTTCAACTTCCGCCCCGACCGCATGCGCGAGATCACGCGCGCGCTGGCCGAGCCCGGCTTCGACGAGGTCGATCGCGGCGGCGTCGGGCGGATCGAGCGATACGCCACCCTGACCGAGTACGAGGAGGGCTGGCCCTATCCGGTCGCCTTCCCGCCCGCGCACCCCGAGACAACGCTGCCGCACGTCATCGCCGCGGCGGGCGGGCGCCAGCTCCACGTCGCCGAGACCGAGAAGTACCCGCACGTCACCTACTTCTTCGGCGGCGGCGAGGAGACGCCCGAGGAGGGCGAGCGGCGCGAGCTCGTGCCCAGCCCGCGCGACGTCCCGACCTACGACAAGAAGCCGGAGATGAGCGCCCGCGAGGCCGCCCGGGCCTTCGTGCAGGCGTGGGAGGAAGAGGACTTCCGCTTCGGGATCATCAACTTCGCCAACGCCGACATGGTCGGCCACACCGGGGTCATCGCGGCGGCGGTGAAGGCCGTCGAGACCGTCGACGCGTGCCTGGGTGAGATCGTTCGGGCCGTCCAGGCGTCGGGCGGCGCGCTGATCATCACCGCCGATCACGGCAACTCGGACGCGATGCTCGAGCCCGACGGAGCGCCGAACACCGCGCACTCGCTCAACCAGGTGCCGGTCATCGTGACCGTCGACGGCGTGACCCTCGAGCACGGCGGGCGTGCTGGCCGACGTCGCGCCGACGGCGCTCGAGCTGCTCGGCATCGATCAGCCGGAGGCCATGACCGGCCGGTCGCTGCTCGCGAGCTAGTGGAATCGCGAGTCCTGCGGGTTTCCGGCGGCGCCTCGTCGCCGCTGGCGGCGTCCTCGGACATCACGTGCCAGGGGCACGCATCATGTCCTGCGTCCTTGCAACGACGACGATGCATCCGCCGGCGAACCCGCACGACCCACGGACGGATCCACTGATGGCCCAGGCGCCCGACGACGTCGTCGACCGCCTCTACGGTCTGCCCCGCGAGGAGTTCGTGGGCGAGCGCGACGCCCTGGCCAAGGAGCTGCGCGCCGACGGACGCCGCGACGAGGCGGCCGCGGTCAAGGCGCTGCCCAAGCCCACGGTCGCGGCGTGGGCGGCCAACCAGGCCGTCCGCTCGCAGAAGCGCGCCGCGCGCGAGCTGTGGAAGGCCGGCGACGCGCTCACGGCCGCGCAGGACGCCGTGCTCGCCGGCAAGGGCTCGGGCGCGAAGCTGCGCGAGGCGAGCGAGCGCGAGCGCGCCGCGGTGGAGACCCTCGTCGACGCCGCTCGCGGCCTGCTGGGCGCCACCGGCGGCGATCTCTCGGAAGCCACCATCGAGCGGGTCCGCGAGACGCTGCACGCCGGCGCCATCGACTCCGACGCGCGCGAGGAGGTCGCCGGCGGCCGCGCCGTCCGCGAGCGCTCGCCGCAGGGCCTCTTCGGCGCCGACCCCTTCGCGGCGCCGGCGCCGAAGCGCCCGGCGAAGGCCGAGCCCGAGCCGGAGGCCAAGCCGGCGCCGAGAACGAAGGCCAAGGCGAAGCCCAAGGGCACGTCGGACGCGGCCGCCGAGCGCAAACGCGAGCGCGAGGAGGCGGCCGAGCGCAAGCGCGAGGAGGCCGAGGCCCGCAGGCGCGAGCGCGAGGAGGCCGCGGCGCGCGAGCGCGCGCGCAAGGCCGCCGCCGACCGCGCCGACAAGGCCCAGCGCGCCTTGGAGCAGGCGCAGGAGCGGACGGCCAGGGCGGCCGAGCGCCTCGAGGAGGCGCAGGCGCGCGAGCGCGAGGCGGCCGCGGCGCTGGACGCCGCCCGCTCCGAGCTCGACGCCGCTCGAGCGCGGCTGATCTACGGTCGCGCTTCCTCGAGGGCGTAGGCAATGGCTTCCTCGAAGCTCAACGCGCTGCCCTCGCGTGCGGCGGCGTTCCATGCCTCGGTCCCGCATCGTGCACGCGCCGGCTCGAAGAAGGTCTGCATCGAGCCTGGCCTCGACCGGATCCTCGGCCTTCGCGTAGCGGTATCCCTCCGCGGCGCCGACGAGCGTCGCCGCGCGCTCGTCGTCGCCGCGCACCACAGCGACCGCCGCGAGGCCGCGGAGGCCTTCGAACGCCACGGGCCGGAGGACCATGGCCCGGCACAGCGAGAGCTCCTCACGGAGGGCGTGCGATGCGGCGTCGGTCTCACCGGTCAGCAGCGCGGCCATGCCAAGGTTGCCGCTGTTGATCATCGAGGTGAACGGACTGTCCAGCGCGCGCGTGATCGGGGTCGCGCGGGCGGCGAAGTCCGCTGCGTCACGATCGCTGCCGAGGCAGAGCGCGTGGTAGGCCGCGTCGCTGAGCAGGTTCGCGAGCTGATGGACGTTGCCGACGTCACCGAGTAGCGCGGCGGCCCTGTCGACGCGCTCGCGCAACTCCACGATGCTCGGCGCGGCAATGGCCTTCCCTCGCCACACTTCGGCGATCTGCCAGTCGTCGCCGGCGGTGTTCGCCCAGTGGAGCGCCTCGTCGGCCAGTGCCTCCGCGGCATCGGGGCGCTCAGCCTCGATCTCCTGCCACGCACGCGCATCCGCAGGACTCGGGAGAGGGTCACGGGATCGCCGAGCGCGCGGGCGATCGCCTCCGCGCCGGCCAGGACCGCGGGTTGCTCTGCTCCTCGCCCCAGCCGCCACACGGCCGTGCCCTTGACGCACAGCAGGCGGACGCAAAGCGCAGGACGGGCGTCCGCCTCCGGCAGGCTCAGGGCCTGGTCGATCCAGTCCACCGCCGCGGCGTAGCGGTCGCGTGCACCCAGTAGCCGCCGAGCGCCGCACACATCGCGACCGCCTGCTCGGCGCTCGGTCGGGCGACCGCCCATCCGAGGGCCGCATCGAGGTTGTCGATCTCGGCGTCCAGCCGGGCGAGGTGCTCTCGGGCGTCGGCACCCCGAAGAGCGCGATCGGTTCCGTGGCGCTGGGCGAGCTCGAGGTAGTAGCGATAGTGGTCCTCGCGGACGGCGTCGATGTCAGCGGCGCGGGCAAGGCGCTCGCCGGCGTAGGCGCGGACCGTCTCGAGCATCCCCAGCCGGGTGGGGGTGTGCGCGTGCTGGCCTCGGACGAGAAGGCTCTTGGCCGTCAGGCCGTCGAGGGTGTCGAGGCCGGCATGCGTGATCGTCTCGGCGGCGCTCACCGTCGCGCCACCGGCGAAGCAGCGAAGCGTGCGAAGCACTGCTTCTCAGCTTCGCTGAGCAAGGCGTGGCTCCAGTCGATGGTCGCGCGCAGCGTCTGCTGGCGTGCGGGCGCGTCGCGGGCGCCGGAGCCGAGCGCACCGAGGGCGTCGTGCAGGCGTTCGGCGATCTCGTCGGCTGAGAGCAGTGCGCAGCGCGCCGCCGCCAGCTCGATGGCCAGAGGCAGGCCGTCGAGGCGCCGGCATATCTCCGCGACCGGCCGTGCGTTGGCGTCATCGAGGTGGAAGCCGGGGTCGTGGGCGCGCGCCCGCGCGCAGAACAGCGCGACGGCGGGGACGCCGGCCAGCGCATCCGCGTCCTCGGTCGTCGCTCGCGCGGGCAGCTCCAACGGCGAGACGGGGTAGCACTCCTCCGCCTGAAGGCCGAGCGGCTCGCGACTGCTCGCAAGCACCGTGAGTGCGGGACAGGCGGCCAACAGCCGGCCGATGAATGGCCCGGCCGCCACCAGATGCTCGAAGTTGTCGAGGACGAGCATGAGGCGTTTGGCGGCCAGGAAGCGCTCGGCGGCCTGATCGCCGGACTCGCCGGAGAGCACGACGATCGCGAGCGTGCTGACGATGGCCGCAGGCACATCCTCGGGCCGGCGCAGCGCGGCGAGCGAGACGAAGTGCGCGCCGTCCGCGAAGTCCTCCTGCACGGCGCGCGCCGCCTCCACGACCAGCCGGGTCTTGCCCACCCCGCCCGGTCCCGTGAGGGTCAGCAGTCGCACGCCATCGACGCGGAGGCGGTCCGCGATCGCCCGCACGTCGTCCTCACGGCCGATGGTCTGGTTCGGCGCGGGCGGCAACCCGTTCGCGCCACCGGATCCGGGCGACAGGGAGGCCAGCGGCGGGAAGTCCGCCAGGAGATCGCCGACGACGAGCTGGAAGAGCTGCTCGGGGCGATCGAGGTCCTTGAGCCGGTGCTCGCCGAGGTCCCTGAGCGCGACGTCGTCCGGCAGCTCGTCGGCGACCAGCTCGCGCGTGGAGCTCGAGATCAGCACCTGTCCGCCGTGGCCGGCCGCGCAGATCCGCGCGGCGCGGTGGACGTCCAGACCGACGTAGTCGTCGTGTCGGACCTCGGCCTCGCCGGTGTGGACGCCGATCCGGACGCGGACGTCGACACCCTCGGGCCAACGCTGGGAGGCGAGCGAGCGCTGCGCGCTCACCGCGGCGGCGATCGCGTCGCCCGCGCGCGCGAAGGCGACGAAGAACGCGTCACCCTCGGTGTGGACCTCGCGGCCGTCGTGCTCGTCGAACGCCGCCCGCAGCAGGCGCTGATGCGTGGCGAGCACCTCGGCGTAGCGGTCCGGCGACCGCGTCAACAGCCTCGTCGAACCCTCGACGTCGCTGAACAGGAACGTCACGGTGCCACTCGGGAGCTGCGCGATGTCCGCAGCTACGCCCAATCACCACCGCCTGTCAAGTCGTGCCGTGCCGATGGACCACCGACGCGGCTGCATGGAATGCTTGTGGCGTGCCCTGGGCACCCGAGCTCTTCTCCGCCCCCGCGCTGCAAGGCGTCCTGGACAGGTACCGACGCGACCGCCTCAGATCGGTGCCCTTCTTCGATGGCCTGGTGACCGGGGAGATCGACGCACTCGTCGAGTCGTTCTCGGGCGTGCCCGAGGTGCATCACCCGGTACGGGGGCGGATCAAGGGCGAAAGCGCGTTCCGGCGCTTCGTCACCGACATGACCTCGTGGCTGGCGGTACGCAACGTCGAGGTCGAGCACGTCAACTTCTGCATCACCGATCCGCGCGGGGTCGAAGAGGTCGTCCTGCACCTCGACGGCGACAGCGGACGCATCGCTCTTCCCTTGGCGCTCACCGCCGACCACGACGAGCGCGAGCGCATCGTCGAGATGCGCCTGTACTTCAGCTCCTGGCCGCTGACCGGCCGTCACGCGAACCGCCCGCCGCTGCTGCAGCCCGATCCCGACCTCGACGGGCCCGACGTCGTCGGCGAATATCAGCGCGCCCTGGCGAACGGCGACGTCGAGGCGATCCTCGCCGCGTTCGAGCCGGACGGCTACATGCGCGAGCCAGCCGGCGATCCCTACGTCCACCGGGGCACGGACGAGCTGCGCGCGCTCTACGAGCTGTTCTTCTCCAATGGCGGGGGCATCCCGCTGGAGCACTGCACCGTCACCGACGATGGCCGCGCCTGCGCGCTGGAGTACAACGTGGCCGCCTGGGGCCGGACGGCGCTGCCCCCCGAAGCGGGCCTCGCCGTCTACGTGCGCGGCGACAGCGGCAAGCTCGCCGCCGCGCGCGTCTACGACGACTCCGACCCGCCGCTGAGCGCCTCCGCCCAGCGTCCGGCGGCGGCGTAGCCGTGCGCCTCGCGCTGCGCTGCATCGCGGTCGACGTGCGCTGAAGAGGCGAACTAGGGTGGCGCCATGTCGTCGCTCGCCGCCGCACCGCCGTCGCCCACGCTCGCCGCCAACGAGCGCGTGCAGGCCCGGATCGCGGCGGGGGCGCCGGTGCTGCACCTCGCCTTCGGGGAGGCCGGCCTGCCGGTCCTGCCCGGCGTCGCCGACCGCCTGGCGGCGGCGGCCGGCGCCAACAGCTACGGCCCCGTCGCGGGCTCCCCGGCCGTGCGCGAGGCGGTCGCCGGCTATTTCGAGCGGCGTGGGCTGCCGACCAGCGCGGATCGCATCCTCGTCGCGCCCGGCAGCAAGGCGCTGCTCTACGCGCTGCTCGCCGTGCTCCCGGGCGATGTCGTCCTACCGCGCCCGTCGTGGGTGAGCTACGCCGCGCAGGCGGCGCTGGCGGGCAAGCGCGTGCTCGACGTCCCGATCGCCGAGCAGGCCGGCGGCGTCCCCGACCCCGACGCCCTGCGCGCGCTGCTGGCGACCGCGCGCCAGCAGGGGCTCGAGCCGGCGATCCTCGTCCTGACGCTCCCCGACAACCCGACGGGCACGGTCGCGCCCGCGTCGCTCGTCGAGGCCGTGTGCGAGGTGGCGCGCGAGCACGGCCTGCTCATCGTCTGCGACGAGATCTACCGCGACCTCGCCTACGAGCCCGAGGCGCTGCTCAGCCCCGCCACGCTGCTGCCCGAGAGCGTGTTCGTCACCAACGGGCTGAGCAAGAGCATGGCCCTCGGCGGCTGGCGGATCGGGTTCTGCCGGCTGCCGGACGGACCGCTGGGGGCCGAGGCGACCGCGGCGGTGAGCGGGATCGCCAGCGAGGTGTGGTCGAGTCTCGCCGCTCCGATGCAGCACGCGGCGACCTACGTCCTCGGCGAGCCCGACGAGGTCCGCGACCACGTCGACCGCAGCCGCCGCCTGCACCGGCTCGTCACGACCGCGGCCCACGAGCAGGTCACCGCCGCGGGCGCGCTCTGTCGCCCGCCGTCGGGTGCCTTCTACCTCTATCCCGACCTCGAGCCGCTGCGCCCCTCGCTGGCGCGGCGCGGTGTGAGCACGGGCGCGCAGCTCGCGGCGCTGCTGCTCGAGGACCACGACGTGGCGGTTCTCGAAGGCGAGGCGTTCGGCGACGACCCGGGCGCGCTGCGCTTCCGCATGGCCACGAGCCTGCTCTACGGCGCCGACGAGGCGCAGCGCTGGGAGGCGCTGCGCGCCGACGATCCGCTCGCGCTGCCGTGGATCGCCGGCGCGCTGGAGCGCTTGGGGGAGACGCTCCGCGCCCTGCGCGAGTAGGCCTCAGGCCGCCTCGGCGAGCCACGCCTCGAAGGTCGGGCCGGCCAGCGTGGCCCCGGGCCCGGGGAGCAGGGCGCCCGACTCGTAGACCGCCTGGGCCGGGTCGGCCGGGTCGTTCGCCTCCTCGATGCGAGCCGTGTCGCCGCGCCGGGCGGCGAGCAGCGTCGCCATCTCGAAGAGGCGCTCCTCGCGCGGGCCCGCGATCTCGAGGATCGGCGCCCCGGCGGACGCCGCCCCGTTCGACGCGGTGGCCAGGTCGGCCAGCGCCTGGGCGACGGTCCTGGCGGCGACCAGCTGCGTGCGCATCCGCGGCACGTAGGTCACGTCGCCGCGCGCGCCCCACTCCATGAGCTGCGCGACGAACTCGTGGAACTGCGCCGCGCGCAGCACGCGCGCCGGGATCGGGCCCGAGAGCGTGGCCTGCTCGTGGGCGACCTTCGCGGCGCCGTAGCCTCCGGAGAAGCGGTCGCTGCCGATGATCGACACGACCACGATCCGCTCCACGCCGGCGCGCTGGCCGGCCTCCTGCAGGTTCCGTGCCGCGGTGGTGAAGAACTCCGTGGCCGCCTGCTCCTCAGGCGAGGGCCCGGTGGCGGCGTCGACGATGGCCTCGGCGCCGGCCACTGCCTCGGCCAGCCCGTCCCCGGTGATGACGTCCACGCCGCGCGAGCGCGAGATGGCCGCGACCTCGTGGCCCTCGGCCTCGAGGATGTCCACCAGATGACGGCCGACCCTTCCGGTTGCGCCCGCTACTGCGATCTTCCTGGATGTGCTCATTGGTGATCGTGCTCCACTTCGCTCAGGTGCCGGTGCTGTCACATCGGCTCGATTTCGTCGGTCATCTCGTTGACACCCGGCGACGAGGGGATGTGACCGATGGACGAGCGCGATTGGCTGGCGGAGCAGTTCGAGGAGCACCGCGGCCACCTGCGGGCGGTCGCCTACAAGATGCTCGGCTCGCTGAGCGAGGCCGACGACGCGGTCCAGGAGAGCTGGCTGCGGCTCAGCCGGTCGGACACGAGCGAGGTCGAGAACCTCCGCGCGTGGCTGACGACGGTCGTCGCGCGCGTGTCGCTCAACGTGCTGCGCTCGCGCCGGACGCGGCGCGAGGAGCCGCTCGACGTCCGCGTGCCCGACCCCGTGGTGAGCCGCGACGACGGAACCCAGCCCGAGCACGAGGCGCTGCTGGCCGACTCGGTCGGGCTGGCGCTGCTCGTGGTCCTCGAGACGCTCGCCCCCGCCGAGCGGCTGGCCTTCGTGCTGCACGACATGTTCGGCGTGCCGTTCGACGAGATCGCGGGCATGGTGGACCGCTCGCCGGCCGCGGCCCGGCAGCTCGCCAGCCGCGCGCGACGCCGCGTCCAGGGCGCCGCTCCGGTGCCCGACGCGGACCTCGCCGCTCAGCGCAGGGTCGTCGACGCGTTCTTCGCCGCCGCGCGCGACGGCGACTTCGAGGCGCTCGTCGCGGTCCTCGCATCCGGACGTCGTCTCGCGGGGCGACGGCGGTCCTGGCGCCTCCGCGGTGACCCGCGGGGCGCGCGCGGTGGCCGCGCGCGCGCTCACCTTCGCGCGGCTCGCGCCGTTCGTCCGGCCGGCGCTGGTCAACGGCGCCGCCGGCGTCGTCGTGGCCCCGCACGGCGAGCCGTTCTCGGTCATGGGCTTCACGGTGGTGGGCGGGAAGATCGTCGAGATCGACGCCATCACGGACCCGGTGCGCCTACGCGAGCTGGACCTGGCCGTGCTCGACGACTGACGCGTCAGGGCGCGGTGGCCGGGGCGGCCTCGACGGCCCGCTGCACCCACGCCGGCAGCTCGGCGAGCGCACGCGGATCGACATGGTGGGCGCCCTCGTGCTCGCGGTAGGTCACGTCGGCTCCCGCGGCGCTCAGGGCGTCGCGCGCGGCGTGGCCGAACTCGACGCCGATGACCGGGTCGCGCCGCCCGTGGGCGATCCACACCGGCAGCCCGGGTCGATCGAGGTCGGCGCTCCAGCCCTCGACGGTCGGGATGAAGCCGCTCATGGCGACGATCCCGGCGGGCGTCGGGCGCCCGGCGCCGAGCCCGAGCGCGTAGGCCATGACCGTGCCCTGCGAGAAGCCGCCCAGGATCGTGCGCTCCCACGGCACGCCGGTGAGCTGCGGGACGTCGCGCTGCAGGAGCTCGTAGGAGGCGCGGAAGGTGTCGGGGTCGGGGAAGCCGACGCGCGGCACCACGTACCAGTGGCGACCGCCCGGCGGCAGGAAGAGCGGGCCGCCGGGGGTGAGGCCGACGAGCCGGCGCTCGGGATCGAGGAGGTCGAGGAAGGGGGCCAGGTCGTGCTCGTCGGCCCCGCGCCCGTGCATGAGCACGAGCGCGCCCTCGGGCTCCGCGGCGGCCGGGCGGATCGCGTGGACGAGCTCGGTCACGCGGTCGCCTCCACGCGCGGGTTGGTCAGCGGCGTGAGCGCCTGCTCGAGCTGCTCGCGGCGCGCCTCGTACTGAGGCGGCAGCTTGAGCGCCTCGCCGAGCGTCTCCAGCGGCTCGTCGTACTCGAAGCCGATGTCGCGGCTGGCGAGCTCGAAGAGGACGCCGCTCGGCTCGCGGAAGTAGACGGAGTGGAAGTACTGGCGGTCGATGATCTCCGTCGCGCGGGCGCCGGCCTGGACGGCCTGCGCGCGGACGGCCTCGAGCTCCGCGTCGTCGGCGGCCGACCACGCGACGTGGTGGACCGTCCCGGCGCTGGTCACGCCGCGGCGCTCGGGCGGGGCGTCGTAGCGCAGGGCCGCGCGGCGCTCGTGGCCGCGCAGCGTCCAGTCCGCGCCGCCGTCGTGGGCGAAGCCGATCGCCTCCAGCAGCGCGGTGCTCGCGTCGGGACGCGAGGCGTAGGCGCGCACGCCGTGGAAGCCCAGCAGCGCGTGCTCGGCCGGGATGTCGGGCGCGCGGGCGGCGAGCGGCGCGTCGTCGACGGCGACCGCGAGCAGCTCGTGGCGCAGGCCCTCGAAGTCCGCGAACGCCAACGCGCCGTCTTCGGTGCGCTCGGTGGCGACGTCGGCGTCGGCCAGACGTGCGGCCCAGAAGTCGAGCGCCTCGTCGGAGGCCACGCGCCACTGGATGGTGTGGACCATGCCGTCGCCGGCCTGGCCGAGGGCCGCACCGGGGAACTCGAAGAAGGTCAGGATCGAGCCGGGAGTGCCGCGCTCGTCGCCGAAGTACAGGTGGTAGACGTCGGGCTGATCGAAGTTGACCGTCTTCTTGACCAGGCGCAGGCCGAGCACGCGCGCATAGAAGTCGACGTTGCGCGGAGCGTCCGCGGTGATCGCCGTGATGTGGTGTAGACCCTCGAGTGCCATGGCTTCGATTCTCCTCCTCGGGACACGCCCGCGAAACTTGCGAAAGTAGTTGTGCGTGCAACGATATCAAATCGTTGTACAGTCAACAAACAGGTCGCGACACGCCGTGGCCGCTGCTAACGTCGTTGCACGCTCAAAGGTTCTCGCCCATGGCCACCACCACCTCACAGCTCTCCGATTCACGCCAGCTCGACGAGCGCGAGCTGCGTGCCTGGCGCGGCATGCTCCGCGCTCACGCGGCGCTGACCAAGGCGCTCGACGCCGACCTCGATTCGGCCCACGGGCTGCCGCTCAGCTCCTACGAGGTCCTGCTCTACCTCAACGACGCCCCCGAGCGGCGCCTGCGCATGCGGGACCTCGCGGCGTCGGTCATCCTGAGCCGCTCCGGCCTCACGCGCCTGGCCGACCGCCTCGAGCGCGAAGGGCTCATCCGCCGCGAGTCGTGCTCCAGCGACGCTCGCGGCGCCTACGCCGTCCTCACCGAGGCCGGCGCCGAGATGCTCGCCGCCGCCCGCACCACGCACCTCGCCGGCGTGCGCTCGCTCTTCCTGCAGCACTTCTCCGACGACGAGCTCGAGGTCCTGGGCGACGCCTGGGACCGCGTCGTCCCCGGCTCGGCCTCCGCGCCGGGCCCGACCTGCGGCTGACCCGCCCGGCCGCTTGTCGCTCTAGGGCGCGGCTCGAGGGTCGTACAGGAACAGCGGCTTGGGATCGGCGCTGTCCCATCCGCTGATGCCCGAGGCCCATGCGAGCGCCTCGGTCGCCTCCTGCCGCGTGAGCTCGACGCGAATGCGGCCCGCGAGCAGGACGCCGATGGCGGGCGGAACCTCCGACTGGGCGCGTAGCGCGGCCCAGAACGCCTCGGCCGGTGCCCTCGCACAGACGCGCAGCACGCAGTACGAGGCCGCATCGGAAAGCACGCGCGCGATGTTGAGCGCGTGGCACGCGCCTGTCGATACCTCAGCTGCGTCATCTGCCGATCGAAGGGCGTCTGTGGCGTCCGCTAGACTTGACAGTGAAGCACTGAGATTTCATCATCTGTCCAACAGAGAACTTTCTTCCTAGGAGGCATCAGACATGGCACTTGTCCGCTGGGAGCCGGTCCGCGAGCTGTCCTCGCTGCAGAACGACATGAACCGGCTGTTCAACACCTTCTTCGACACCCCCACCGGCGCCAACGGCGCCACCGCCCCGCGACGCTGGGTCCCCGCGATGGACCTCGTCGAGACCGACGATCACTTCGTGCTCAAGGCCGATCTCCCCGGCCTCACCGAGGAGGACGTCCACATCGACGTCGAGGACGACGTCCTCACCGTCTCCGGCGAGCGCAAGGCGGAGCACGAGGACAAGCGCGAGGGCTACGTCCGCGTCGAGCGCTCGTACGGGGCCTTCCGACGCTCGTTGACGCTGCCCGAGGGCGTCGACGCCCGAGGCCGTCAGCGCGAGCTTCGATCGCGGCGTCCTCGAGGTCCGCATCCCCAAGCCCGAGCAGCGCAAGCCGCGCCGGGTCGCCATCCAGGTCGGCTCCGGGCCCGCGGCCATCGAGGGCGACGAGGCCGCCTAGGACCCAGGGCGACCGACCCCACCTGCGGGCCCGTGCTCGGCGCGGGCCCGCGGTCGTTCTAGCGCGCCTCGGCCTCTGCCTCAGCCTCGATCTGGGCCTCGATCTCGGCCTCGACCAGGGCCTCCGCCCGCCGCCGGCGCGCGCGCAGCACGAACCACAGCACGACGCCGGCCAGCACGACGACCACCGCGCCCCCGAGCCCGGCGAGGTGGATGAACTTCTCGGCGCTGTGGCCCACGAAGTACGCGAGCAGCCCGATGGACGTCGCCCACGCGATGCCGCCCAGGGCGTTCCAGAACAGGAAGGTCGGCCAGGACATGCGCGTGACGCCCGCCATCCACGCGGCGGTGATGCGCAGCCCGGTGACCCAGCGCCCGAGGAAGACCGCCTTGGGCCCGTGACGGTCGAAGAACGGCTCGCCGACCGCGATGACGCGGCGGCGATGGTGCAGGAACGGGCCGGGTGCGGTCAGCGCCCGGCGGCCGAGCTTGCGCCCGATGGCGAAGCCGACGTTGTCGCCGAGGATCGCGGCCGCGGCGGCCACGGCGATGACGGCCTCGATCGACAGGTGCCCGCGGCTCGCGACGATGCCGGCGGTGATCAGCGCGGTCTCGCCCGGCACCGGGATGCCCATCGTCTCGATGGCGACGAGCAGGAAGACGACCGGCAGGCCGATGTTCTGGGCGACGTCCAGGAAGGTCGCGAAGGGCGCGATCACCACCCCGCTTCTAGCATGCTCGCGGTGCCCGCCCTGACCATCACCGCCCGCGACGCCGGCTCGCGGGCCCGCGCCGGGGTCCTGCGCACCGCCCACGGCGAGGTGCGCACGCCCGCCTTCGTGCCGCTGGCGACCAAGGCGACGGTCAAGGGGATGCTGCCGGCCGAGGTCGCGGCCCTCGGCTACGACATCGTCCTCGGCAACACCTTCCACCTGTTCCTCGATCCCGGCCACGAGCGCATCGCGCGCTTCGGCGGCCTGCACGAGTTCATGGGCTGGAGCGGGCCGATCGTCACCGATTCGGGCGGCTTTCAGGTCTTCTCGATGGGCCACGGCACCGTCGCGGACGAGATCAAGGGCCGCACGCCGCACGGCGGACACCGCCAGGGCGGGATCCTCGCCATCGAGGAGCGCGGCGTGCGCTTTCGCTCCTATCTCGACGGCTCCGAGCGCTTCATGGCGCCCGAGACCTCGATGGAGATCCAGGCCGCGCTCGGATCGGACCTCGCGCTGGTCTTCGACGAGTGCACGCCGCTCAACGTGCCGCGCGACTACACCGCGCGCTCGACCGAGCGCACGCACCGCTGGCTGCGCCGCTGCCTGGACTGGCACCACGAGCACGGCCCCGACGGCCAGCTGGTCTACGGGATCGTCCAGGGCGGCGTCTTCGAGGACCTGCGCCTCGAGTCGGCGCAGGCGGTCGCCGCCAGCGAGTGCGACGGCATCGCGATCGGCGGCTCGCTGGGCGCCGACAAGGCCGAGATGCACACCGTGGTCGACTGGACGACGGCCGCGCTGCCGGAGGACCGCCCGCGCCACCTGCTCGGCATCGGCGAGATCGACGACCTCGTGCGCGGGGTGGAGCTGGGCATCGACACCTTCGACTGCGCGATGCCCACGCGCCTGGGGCGCCACGGGATGGTCCTCGTCCCCGACCCCGAGCGCCGCTGGCGCGTCGACCTCAGCCAGGCGCGCTGGAAGGACTCCGACGAGCCGCTGATGGAGGGCTGTCCGTGCCCGGCGTGCGCGCTGGGTCTCACGCGCGGCTACCTGCGCTACCTGGCCCACGCCCGCGAGCTCACGGGCATGCGCCTCTTCACCCTGCACAACCTGGCCTTCGTCGAGCGCGTGATGCGCCGGCTGCGCGAGGCGATCGGGGCGGGGACGCTGGCGGCGGAGGCTGCGGCGTTGCGCGCGGGCGCGGCGCCGTAGTCAGCGGTCTCCGCTGTGCGCTTGGCGGCGCTGCGCGGCGCCTACTGCATCATCGAGGGAAGGGAGTGAGCGGTGGTCGGGGCGCGGGGGTCGTCCCTGGCGCGTTGCCGCTCGCCTGCGCGTGGCCAGGCAACGAGCTCGTGCCGTGGCGCGTTGCGCTCGCTCCGGGACGAGCGGGGATTTACGCCATACGACAAACTCCCCTTTCGAGCTCCGCGCGCCGCGCCCCGCCGAGCGAGCGGCAGCGCGAGCGGAGCCGCAGGCGCCGCGACCGCCGCCACGCTCCTTCCCTCGATGATGCCGTTAGACGCTGCGCAGCGCCGCGAGCGCCGAGCGGCACGACCGGCGAGCGACCGCCTACTTCGTGTTGTCGTTCACCAGTTGCTTGACCGCGTCGACGCCCTGGTTGACGTCGTCGTAGACCACGCGGCGCAGCTTGACCGCCTGGTCGGAGTTCGAGGTCGCCACCACGGCCGCGGCGCCGCCGGCGGCGAGCAGCAGGAGCACGAGCAGCATGCCCAAGAAGCGCTTGGCCCCGCCGCTGCGGCGCTGCTGCTGCGCCACGGGCGCCTGGGTGGCGTAGGCCGCCGGCGCCGGGCGCGGCGTCCGCGGGGCCCGCGGCTGGCGCTGCTGGACCGGCGCGCGGGCCACGCCGGTCGTGCCCGTGCGCTGCTGTCCGACGACGCTGGTGGCGTCGGTCGGCGGCCCCGCGGCGCGGTACGTCGTCGGGTCGGTCTCGGCGGGCCCGATGCCGCGCGCTCCGTCGGCCAGCATGCTGCGCAGCTCGTCGGCGCTCGCGGGGCGCTGGCGCGGGTCGAGCGCGAGGGCGCGGTCGACCGCCATCGCCAGCTGGGGCGAGACCTCGGGGTTGAGCTCGTCCAGGCGCGGGGGAACCTCGCGCTGCTGCTTGAGCGCCAGCTCGGTGAGCGACTGCGCCTCGTAGGGCAGGCGCCCGGACATGAACTGGTAGGCGACGACGCCGAGCGCGTAGAGGTCGGCGGCGGGGCCGGCCGGCTCGCCGGCCGCCTGCTCGGGCGCCAGGTAGGCCGCGGTGCCGAGCACCGAGCCGACCTGCGTGATCGAGGACTCGTCGCTGAACGCCTTGGCGATGCCGAAGTCGGCGAGCTTGACGACGCCGTCCTCGCCGCGCAGCAGGTTGCCGGGCTTGACGTCGCGGTGCACGACGCCGTTGCGGTGCGCGTACTCGAGGCCGCGGCAGGCCTGGGCGACGATCGACAGCGCGTCGCGCAGCTCGAGCACGCCCTCGTCGCGCAGGATCTCGGCGCCCGAGCGGCCGCGGACGAGCTCCATGACGATGTACTGGCGATGGGTGGCCTCGTCGAGGCCGAAGTCGAAGACCTGGACGATGTTGGGGTGCACGAGCCGCGCGACCGACAGCGCCTCGCGGCGGAAGCGCGCGACGAACTGGTCGTCGTCGGCGAGGTGCTCGGCCAGCAGCTTGACGGCGACGTCGCGCTCGAGGCGATCGTCGAAGGCGCGCACGACGGTCGACATGCCGCCGACGCCCAGGCGCTCGCCCAGCTCGTAGCGACCCGCGAGGACCTGGCCGGCCATCATGGGGTCGTCACCCCACCGACCGACGTGCCGCCCGTGCCGGTGTCGGTGCCGGTCGTCGTGCCGGTCGAGCTGGTTCCCGTGGTCCCGGTCGACGTCGTGGGTGGCGTCCCGGTGTCGGTCCCGGTGGTCCCCGTATCGGTCGTGCCGGTGTCGGTGGTCCCCGTGTCGGTGGTCCCGGTGTCGGTCGTGCTCGTGTCGGTCGTGGGTCTGCTGCGTCTGCGTCTGCGTCTGGCTGCACGTGGCGGGGACCTTGGCGGCCAGGTTCTGGATGCCCGACTGCAGGCGCTGGCGCAGGCGCGAGTCGACGGTGTCGGGCAGGGCGAGCACGTCGTTCTGGGCCTTGATCACGGCGCGCTGCGCCGCGGCGCAGCGGCCCGCGCGGAAATCGGACGAGATCTGGCTCAGGGCGCTGGTCAGGCTCGACGCGTTGCTGGCGGGGATCCGACCGTCGCTGCCGCCACAGGCGACGAGCAGGGCGGTTGCGGCGCCGAGGACGAGCGCGACGAGCGGCGGCAGGACGCGCATCCTCATTGACCGTACTCCAGGCGCTCGGCCAGCGAGTCAGGCAGGCGCGCGGCGCGGATGGCGGCCGCGGCCCCGGCGATGTCGTACTCGATCCGCCGCCAGCGGGCGATCCAGGCGCTGGTGTCGAGCAGCAGCCAGGCCGCGCGCGCGTCGCCGTCGCGCGGCTGGCCGACGCTGCCCGGGTTGAGGATCCACTCGCCGTCGGCGACGTCGACCTCCTCGCCGCCCCGGCGCGCCGACCCGGTGGCCGGCTCGCCCTCGGGGCGCACGAACGACAGCGCCACGTGCGAGTGCCCGACGAGTGCCAGGCGCTCGGGCTGGGCGTCGAGGCACAGCTCGGCCAGCAGCGCCGAGAGGACGTACTCCCACACCGGGTCGCGGGGCGACGCGTGGTAGAGCCCGACGCCGCGCTCGGAGCCCGACGGCTTCAGCGAGGACAGCCAGTCGCGATGGCCCGCGTCGATGACCTCCTGCGTCCAGCGGGCGGCGAGCGCCGCGCCGGTGGAGAACTCGCCGAGGTCGAGGTCGCCCGTGACGGCCAGGTCGTGGTTGCCGGCCAGGCAGACGTCGGCGTGCTTGCGCGCCAGGCGGCAGCAGTCGTTGGGATCGGCCCCGTAGCCGACGATGTCGCCCAGGCACCAGATCGCCTCGGCGGGGCTGCCCTGCACGTCGGCGAGCACCGCCTCGAAGGCGTGGCGGTTGCCGTGGATGTCGGAGACGATGGCGACCTGCATGGATCTCGCGGCCGGCTTGGGCCGTGGGGCATTCTTTACGAACGTGGAACGCCCCCGCCGGGTTGCCGTGGCCGTGGTTGCTGCCTTCGTCGTCGCGGAGGCGGCGGTCCTGCTGCTGCGGCCACGTGACGGCGTCATCGCGCCCGTGCCGGTCGACCCGAGATCGTACTTCACGGCCGCCGAAATCGAGCGCGCTCGCGACTACCGCCACGGCCAGCTCGTGCTCTTCGCCGCCGGCACGGCGATCGAGGTGGCGCTGCTCGTGTGGCTCGTGCGCCGCCCACCCGCGCCGCTGCGCGGGCCGTTCCGGCGGCCGGTGCTCGTGGCGGCGGGCGCCGGCGCGGCCCTGTCGGTGGGCTTCGCCGCCGCCCAGCTCCCGGTCAGCGCCATCAGCCACCACCGCGCGGTCGACGTGGGCCTCTCGACCCAGGACTGGGGTCCGTGGCTGGGCGACGTGGCCAAGTCGACGGCCATCGGCGCGGTCTTCGCCGGCGTCGGCGCCGCGGCGGCGCTGGCGCTCATGCGCCGCTTCCCCCGGGGCTGGTGGGTGCCCGGCAGCGTCCTGGTCGTCGGCTTCGCCACGGCCAGCATCTACCTGGGACCGGTCGTCCTCGACCCGATCTTCAACAAGCTTCACGGCGCTGCCCGAGGGGCGCACGCGCGCCGACGTGCTGGCCCTGGCGCGCGAGGCGAAGGTCGAGGTCGGCCAGGTCTACGAGGTCGACGCCAGCCGGCGCACGACGGCCTCCAACGCCTACGTCACCGGCCTGGGCCGGACCAAGCGCGTGGTCCTCTACGACAACCTCCTCAAGGACTTCACCCGCGACGAGGTGCGCCTCGTGGTCGCCCACGAGCTCGGCCACGTGCACTACCGCGACGTGCCGCGCGGCCTGCTCTACGTCGCGCTGGTGGCTCCGGGCGCCCTCTTCGCCGCGTCGCTGCTCACGCGACGGCTCGCCCCGGACGAGCCGCGGCCCGGGCCGGCGGCGCTGCCGGCGCTCGCCCTCTCGGTCGCCGTCGTGAGCTTCGGCGTGACCGTCGTGGCCAACCAGCTCTCGCGGCGGATCGAGGCGCGCGCGGACAGCTACTCGCTGCGCCTGACCGACGCGCCCGAGCCGTTCATCGGCTTCGAGCGCGGCATCGCGGTGCGCAACGTCGCCGATCCCGACCCGCCCGACTGGCTGGTCGCCCTGATGGCGACGCACCCGCCGACGGTCGACCGGATCGGGATCGCGAAGGCGTTCGAGGCCGGGGCGCGCTAGCCGGGCGGTCGGCCCGGTCGCGCTACTCGTCTTCGCTGGGCGCCGGCGGCCCGTCGTACTCGGGCAGGCTCTTGATGCCCTCGCGGGTGCGCCACTTGGAGTAGTTGTCCTCCATGGCGTCGAGCAGCTCGCGCATGAAGCGCGGCGAGAGGTTGATGCGCGCGACGACGACGCCGGGGATCTCGTCGTCCTCGACCTCGTGGTCGACGCGAGCGAACGTGAGCGTGAACTCGTAGTCCGAATGGCTGACGTTCGCGAAGTTCGCGTACTTGCCGGCCATGTGCTTCGGCTCGAAGTGGATGTTGATGTGGCGCTCGGGGCCCTGCTGTTCGTCGGCCATGGTCGGCCCTAGTATCGCAGCGGTGAGGATCACCGTCGTGGCGGTCGGCAAGCTGCGCCCGCCCTTCGCGGACGACGTGGCGCACTACACCAAGATGCTGGCCGGACACGCCCGGATGGAGCTGATCGAGGTGCGCGAGGACGAGCGCGCCGAGCGGCGCGTGCCCGACGACGCCTACGTCTCGCTGCTCGCCGCCGACGGCGACCAGATGGACTCCGTCGGCTTCGCGCGCTTCATCGAGCAGCGGCGGATGTCGCGCCGCGACCTGTGCTTCGTCATCGGCGGTCCGTTCGGGCTCGAGCTCGAGCGCGCCGACCACCGCCTCTCGCTCGGGGCCGATGACGCTGCCCCACCAGCTGGCGCGCGTCGTGCTGCTCGAGCAGCTCTTCCGGGCGCACAAGATCATCGCGCGGGAGCCCTACCACCACTGATGCGCGAGCGCTCCGAGGTCCGGGCCTTCCTGCGGCGCCTGCGCCAGCTCGCGCTGATGATCGCGCTCGTCATCGTGGCGGGGACGATCGGGCTCGCGCTGACCGAGGACCGCGGGGTCTGGGAGTCCTTCCAGTGGGCCCTGGACACCGTCGCCACCATCGGCTCGCACCCCAACCCCGAGACCGTCCCGGGGCAGATCGTCAAGGTCCTGCTCATCGTGCTGGGCGTCGGTACGCTCTTCTACGGCCTGGTGACGGTGACGGAGGTCTTCGTCGCCGGCCATCTCGCCGACCTGCTCGCCGAGCGCCGGACCCTCAAGGCCATCGAAGCCACCAGCGACCACTACATCATCTGCGGCTTCGGGCGCGTGGGCCGCCAGGTCGCGCGCGACCTGCGCGCCGCCGGGGCGCGCTACGTCGTCATCGACGCGCTGCCCGAGAACCGCGAGCTGGCGGCCGGGCGTCGGCGTGCGCTTCATCGAGGGCGAGGCGACCGAGGACGAGGTCCTGCGCGCCGCGGGGATCATGCGCGCCCGCGGCGTCATCGCCTGCGTCGACTCCGACGCCGACAACATCTTCATCACGCTGAGCGCGCGCCAGCTTCGCCCGGACATCGCGATCGTGGCGCGGGCGGCGTCCGAGGCGTCGGAGGCCAAGCTGGTGCACGCGGGTGCGACGCGCGTGATCTCGCCGTACCGGTCCAGCGGATCGGAGATGGCGCGCTTCGCGCTCAACCCGCAGGTGTCGGGCGTGGTCGACGTCGCGCCCGAGTACCGCTTGGAGGAGATCGAGGTGGCGGAGGGCAGCGAGGGCGTCGGCACCCAGATCGCCGACATCCGGGGAGGTGCGATCATCGTCGGCGTGCGCTCCGCCGACGGCACGTTCCATCCCCAGCCGCCCTCGTCGACCGTGCTCAACGCCGGCGACGTCGTGATGGCGATGGGCACGCTGCGCACCGTGCAGCGCCTCGAGTCCCTGTTCGTGCCCGCGCGGACGGAGACGCGCTCGTGACCCCGGTCACCGACCTGCGCGCCGCGGTCGAGGCGGCGGCCGCCGGCTTGGCCAACGGCGGGTCGACGAAGTCGCCGCCCACGCTGGAGCGCCCCAAGCAGGCCGATCACGGCGACTACGCGACCAACGCGGCGCTCGTGCTCGCGCCGCTGCTCAAGGCGCCGCCGCGCGAGGTGGCCGAGCGGCTGGGCGGAGCGCTGCGCGACCGGCTCGGCGAGCGCCTGGAGCGCGTCGAGGTCGCCGGGCCCGGCTTCCTGAACCTCTTCCTCGCCGACCCCTGGTACGTCGGCGCGCTCGACTGGGTGCTGGCGGCCGGCGACGGCTACGGCGGCGGCGGCGCTTCGCCGGCGCTGCGCGTCAACGTCGAGTTCGTCTCCGCCAACCCGACCGGGCCGCTGACCGCGGCCAGCGGGCGCCACGCCGCGTACGGCGACGCGCTGGCGCGGGTGCTCGGCTTCGCCGGGCACGACGTCGTGCGCGAGTACTACTTCAACGACGCCGGGACCCAGATCGAGAAGCTCGGCGAGTCGATCCGCGCGCGGGCGCGCGGCGAGGAGGTCCCCGAGGGCGGCTACGTCGGCGACTACGTCAGCGAGCTGGCCGCACAGATCCCGGGCGCCGCCGACATGGACGCGCGACGAGCTCGCGCGCATCGGCGTCGAGCTGATGTTCGAGCGCATCAAGGCGACGCTGCGCGCCTATCGCGTCGAGTTCGACGTCTTCTTCAACGAGGCCGCGCTGCACGAAGGCACGCCGAGCGCGATCGAGCGCGGGATCGAGCGGCTGTCGGAGGAGGGCCACCTCTACCGCTCCGAGGGCGCGCTGTGGCTGCGCACCACCGACTTCGGCGACGACAAGGACCGCGTCCTCGAGCGCTCGACCGGCCAGACGACCTACTTCGCGGCCGACGTCGCCTACGCCGAGCACAAGCTCGAGCGCGGCTTCGACCTGCTCGTCATCCCGCTGGGCGCCGACCACCACGGCTACGTGGCGCGGCTGAAGGCCAACATGGCGGCGCTCGGCGCCGACCCCGACCGCCTCGAGATCCCGATCCTGCAGTTCGTGCACATCGTCGAGGGCGGCGCGCGCGCGTCGATGTCCAAGCGCCGCGGCGAGTTCATCACCCTCGACGAGCTCATCGGCGAGATCGGCGTCGACGCCACGCGCTACTTCATGCTCTCGCGCTCGCACGACTCGACGATCGACCTCGACCTCGACCTCGCGCGCAGCCAGTCGGCCGAGAACCCCGTCTACTACATCCAGTACGCGCACGCGCGGATCGCCTCGGTGCGGCGCAAGGCGGGGGAGGAGCGGGTGGCGCGCGCCCTGGCGGCGACGGGCCTGGACGTCGAGCTGCACCCGTCCGAGCGCGCGCTGGTCAAGAAGCTGCTCGCCTTCCCCGAGGAGGTCGCGGAGGCCGCCGAGCGGCGCGCGCCGCACCGCATCGCCGCCTACGCGCTCGACCTCGCCCAGGTCTTCACGGCCTTCTACCGCGACTGCCTGGTGGTCGGGGCCGAGCCCGTGGAGCTCGAGGACTGGCGCCTGCGCCTGTCGGTCGTCACGCAGCGGACGATCGCCCGCGCCCTCGACCTGCTCGGCGTCGAGGCCCCCGACGAGATGTGAGCCGCCGCGCGCGCCGAGCGCGCGCGCTGGGGCGATGGCCGGGTGGCGTGAATATTCCGCGCGCTCGCGGGGAACGCTGCCGGGCCAACATGGAAACTCTCAGACTCACGGACGACGAGGTGAAGGTGCATCTCCGCCAGGCGGTCACCGCCGGGATCATCTGGGGCTGGTACCGCCACCTCCCGCTCAAGGGCCGCGAATGGGTCGTCAACCCGATGGCCGGGCCCTGCGTCTCCTACGACCGCGACGGCATCCGCTCCTTCTGCGAGATGCTGGCCGCCGTCTGAGCGACGCCGAGCGCACCGCTGGCACACGCCTGAGCGGGCTCAGGCGGGGGCCAGTGCGCCGAGCCCGCGTTCGGGCCTCGCGTGCGCGCGCAGGCGCGTCAGCGTCCAGGCGATGACCGCCAGGCTGCCGAGGCCGGCGGTGAGGTAGGTGGCGCGCGCGCCGGCGAGCGCCGCGACGGTGCCGCCGGCGAGGAAGCCGAGGCCGACGGCGGCGGTCATGAGCGCCTCCACGAGGCCCGAGACGCGCGCCTGGTAGGCGTCGCTCACGCGCTCCTGCACGGCGGTCATGAAGAGCACGCCTTCGAGGCCGTTGCCCGCGCCGCCCAGCGCGGCGAAGGCCGCGACCCCGACCACGCTCGCCGACAGGCCCATGCCCAGGAAGGCGGCGGCCTCGGCGACCGCCGCGCCGACCAGCAGCGCGGCGAGGCCGACGCGGCGCCGGATGCGCCCGACGAGCGCGCCGCCCGCGATCATCCCGACGCCCCACGCGCCGAGCACGACGCCGAGCGCGGCGCTGCCGGCGTGCAGCGTGCCGCGGACGAGGACCACCTCGACCGGGGTGATGGCCATCGCGAAGACCGTGAAGGCGGCGTAGGCGCCGAGCATGAGGGCGAGCGGCCGCTGGTCGCGGACGTAGGCGACGGCGGCGCGCAGCGCGGCGACGGCGGTCGAGTGGCCTTCGCGTCGCGTCCTCGCCGGCGTTGCCGGGCAGCGGCCCCGAGCCCAGCAGGGCGGCGACGGCCAGGAAGGTCAGCGCGTTGAAGGCCAGGGCGGCGGGCGCGCCGAGGGTCGCGGTCAGGATGCCGCCGACCGCGGCGGCGAGCATGGCGTTGGTGGTGAAGGCGACGTTGACGGCCGCGTTGCCCTCGGCCAGCAGACCGGCGGGGCGCGTGACGGCGGCGATGGTCGAGCGCACGAGCGCGCGGCTGACGGGGGCGATGAGCCCGTCGGCGGCGACGAGCGCGAGGATCCCGGCCAGTCCCGCGCGGCCGGCGCTGAGCGCCAGGGCGGCGAAGATGGCGGCCTGGCCGAGCGCGAGGGCGGGCAGCAGCCGCTGCGGGCGGTGGCGCTCGAGGCGGGCGACGAGCAGCGGGGCGGCGAGGCCGAGCAGGCAGCGGTGCACGAGCCAGGTGACCGCAACCGCCACCGGGCTCTCGGTGAGCGCGTAGACGAGGACGGCGAGCGCGACCTCGGCGGCCCAGTCGCCGAGTTGGCTGACGGCGTAGGCGCCGAGCAGGCGCGGGAAGGCGGGCAGGCGAAGGGCGGCGCGCATGGCGGGCTCCTGGCGGGGCGCGGGCGGGGGCGGGCTGGTCCGCCGGCCCGACTCCCGGGCCGGCGGAGTGAGCGGGTTCGTCAGGCGACCGGGGCGGGGAACTTGCCGCCCGCGGCGGGCGCGGGGCGCTTGGAGGCGACCGGGGCGGGGACCCGCGAGCCGGCGGCGGGCGCGGGGCGCTTGGAGGCGACCGGGGCGGGAGCCTGCCGCCGGCGGCGGGCGCGGGGCGCTTGGAGGCGACCGGGGCGGGACCTGAGCGGCCGGCGCGGGGCGCTTGGAGGCGACCGGGACCGGGAGGTTGCGGCCGGCCTGCGGGGCCGGCAGGCGCGAGCCGGCCTGAGGCAGGCCGAGATGGAGCTGGGCGCGGCGGGACTGGCGGGTCATGGTTCTCTCCTCGTGGCGGCCGCTGGGAGCGGCGGGTGGTCTGATGGGCGCCAGTCTCTGCGCCCCGGCCCGCGGCCAATAGAGACCCAAGGTCTCGACCTGCGTACCCTCCCCGACCCCCACGGGTGGGACCGCCGGGCCGAGGTGGACGATGATCTGCGCCATGGGAGCGCAGTTGCCAGAGGGCTACCGGCTGGTCGAGTCGTCGCCCGGGGTCGAGGAGTACCTCGCGCTCCGCCAGCAGGCGGGGTTGTCGCCGAAGACCCGCGAGCAGGCGGCGGCCGCGCTGCCCGGCAGCTGGGCGGCGTGCCACGTCGTGCACGAGGCCAGCGGCCAGACGGTCGGCATGGGGCGGGTCATCGGCGACGGCGGCTGGTACTTCCACGTCGTCGACATGGCCGTCCTCCCCGACCACCAGCGCCGCGGCCTGGGCGACGCCATGCTGCGCTCGCTGCTGCAGCGGATCCGCGCCGGCGCGCCGCGGGGCGCCTACGTCAACCTCCTCGCCGACCCGCCCGGACGCCGCCTCTACGCCCGCCACGGCTTCGCCGAGACCGCCCCGCACTCGGTCGGCATGGCGCTGCGACTGGGGCCCTGAACGGACGAAAGCCCCGTGGCCACGGGGCTTTCCGTCACGACATGGACGGCCGTGCTCACGTCTGCGCGTCCCGCGCGCGCCGTTCCGACTCGCGGTGGGCGGCTCCCGGGGGCCAAGCCGACGCAGGCCTCAGC
>CAWFMR010000009.1:0-77692 GCA_963816845.1 uncultured Actinomycetes bacterium
GCGCTGTCCCCAATAGCGGGCGGTCCGCTCGGTCGAGCATCGCCCCTGGCGCCTCGCGCGCCGGCGCGATCCATGCACGAAACCGGGGCGAGAATCGCGGACCGCCCGTCAGGGTTTCTTGATCGCCTGCGGTCTGCGTCGTTCGCAATGCGGTTGCCGGGCAAGCGCCTCGGCGGCTCCAACCGTGGTCCGTGCCAATGGCGATCGATTGCCGAAAGCGCTCGAGCCTCATCGCAGCGATCCGCCGCCGCGTGCGATCAGCTCGCGGCGAGCCCGGCGACGGTCTCGGGGACGCCCTCGAACGCTCCGATGGCGACCAGCTCGCCGTCGCTGCCGACCGTCCAGCCGAAGACCTTCTGGGCGTCGGCGTCGATCGCGTAGAGGTAGCGCCCGTCGCGGGTGATCGCTTCGTCGCGGACGCCCTTCTCGCCCAGGCGCGTCGACGCCTGCGACGGCGTCGCGCAGGTTCAGGGCGCCGCCGTCGCCGATCGCATAGCTCGAGATCGTCCCGTCGCCGAAGTTCGTCACGTAGGCGAAGCGCCCGTCGTTGGTGACGGCCGCCCAGCACACCTCGCTGCGGGAATCGCCGACCGAACCGCTCACCGAGGCGAGCTTGCCGGGGTCGGTCAGCGCGTATGAGGACGCCGCTGCCGCGCCGATCGCGCCGCCGAACGCCTCGGTGACGATCATCGTCCCGTCCGCGGTGAAGTCGAAGCCGTACGGGCGTCTTGCCCGAGGACCGGATCGTCCTTGGCCCGTCGGCGTAGCCCTGCTGCGTCAATGGCATACGCGCTGATGCTGTCCGTCCCGCGCTCGGTCACCGCCAGCGTACGACCGTCGCGGCTGAACGCGACCTGTGCGGGATCGGCGTCGTCGGCGCTCAGTGCCCGGGCCGAGCCCTCGAGCCCGACGAGCCGGCCGTCATCGATCCTGAACCCCGCGAGGTTCGGGGTGGCGTTGTTGAGCACGTAGGCGAGGGTGCCGCTGATCGCGACGCTCGTCGGCCGGCTGCCGCCCGAAGCGGCGCGATCGGTGAGCTCGAGCCCGTCCGGCTTGACCGCGAACAGCGACAGCTCGTCGCTGCCCGCGTTGACCACGAGCAGCCAGCGGCCGTCGGCGCTGAGGACGATCGAGTTCTGCGAGGGAAGATGCGGCGCACCGGTCCCGCGGCCGCCGGTGCTGTAGCGCCCCGACGGGGACAGCGAACCGTCCTCCGAACGCTTGAAGGCGACGACCTCGTTGTCGGCGGCATCGTTCGTCTGGACGTAGACAGCGGGATTCATGGCGCATCTCCAAGGCTCGAAGGGTCCGGCACTGTCGCCCGCGGAGCCTGGGCGTTACACGCGCGCCGGCGCCGGGCTGCTCGCCGGCAGGCGGAAGCGCACGCGCGTGCCGACGGTCGCGTCCTCCAGCCAGATCGACCCGCCGTGGGCCTCGACGATCGCGCGCGAGACGGCGAGGCCGAGCCCGGCGCCCTCGGTCGTCCGCGCCCCGTCGGCGCGGTAGAAGGGCTCGAACACGCGCTGCGCGGTGCTCGCCGGCGATCCCCGTCCCGGTGTCGGCGACCTCGATCTCGATCGCGTCGCCGATCCCGACCGCACGCACGGTGACGCTGCCGTCGGGCGGCGTGTGGTGGATCGCGTTCTGGATCAGGTTGAAGAGGACGCGCTGCAGCTTGTCGGGGTTGCCGCGCGCGGCGGCGAGCGCGGGGGAGAGCTCGGCCGTCATGGTCACGGCCTCGGCGTCGGCGGCCGGGCGCATCGCCTCGACCGCCTCGTGCAGCAGGATGTCGAGCCGCACCTGCTCCATGGTCCACGTGAGCTCGCCGCTCTCCAGGCGGGTGAGCTCGAAGAGATCGTCGATCAGGGCGCCGAGGGCGCGCACGTGGGTGCCGATGCGCGCCGCGTAGTCGCGGCGGTCCTCGGCGTCGACGAGGCCGTCGTCGATGGCGTCGGCCAGCAGCCGCAGGGCGGTGATGGGGGTGCGCAGGTCGTGGGAGACGGCGGCGATGAGGTCGCGTCGCGCGCGCTCCTCGCTGTCGAGCCGCGCCACCATGGCGTCGACGTCGGCCGCCAGGCGGGCGAGCTCGTCGCGGCCGGCGACGCCGGTGCGCACGTCGCGCCGGCCCTCGCCGACGAGCGCGAGCGTCGTGCGGATCGCGTCGACGTCGTCGATGGCGCGGCGCCCGAGCAGGTGCACCGCCCACGCGGTCAGCGCCGTGGCGTAGGCCGCGGCGAGCACGGCGAAGAACGCGTCGTGGCGGGAGACGAACATCTGGTCGACGAAGAGCACGACCGCGGCCGTGAGCTGCACCATCGCCACGACGGCGACGACCGCGAACTGGCGGCGCAGGCTGCCCGACCCGCCCTCGCGCGAGCGCCAGTCGCGTGGGCGACGAGCACCGTGGCGCACCCCAGCGGCGCCAGGATCTTCAGCGTCGCCAGCGCCGCCTCATGTCCGTAGCCGACGAGCGCCACCGCCGCCACCACGGCCGGCGGCGGCGATCGCGAAGCCGAGGCTGCCGGCCAGGCGCCTCACGCCGCGAAGCGGTAGCCGATGCCCCACACCGTCTCGATCCAGCGCGGACGCTCCGGCGTCTCCTCGAGCTTGGCCCGCAGCCGCCGGATGTGAACGGTGACCGTCGAGGTGTCGGTGTAGAACGAGTAGCCCCACACGTGGTCCATGAGCTGGTTGCGCGTGAACGCCTGGCCCGGGTGGCGGGCGAGGAACAGCAGCAGCTCGAACTCGCGCTGGGTGAGGACGACCTGCTCGCCGTCGAGGCAGCACGCGCCGTCCGCCGGGATCCACGACGAGCCCGTCGAAGCGCAGCGGGGGCTGCTGCTCCGGGACGGTGTCGATGCGCCGCAGGACCGCGTCGACGCGCGCCACGAGCTCGGCTGGGGAGAACGGCTTGACGATGTAGTCGTCGGCGCCCAGCCGCAGGCCGATGATGCGGTCGGACTCCTCGCCGCGCGCGGTGAGCAGGATGATCGCGAGTGCGCCGGCCGCCCAGCGCGCGGATGCGGCGCATCGCCTCCAGGCCGTCGACGCGCGGCAGCATGAGGTCGAGCACCACGAGGTCGGGCCCGCGCGCGGCCGCCATCTCCACCGCCTCGACGCCGTCGAGTGCCACGTGCGTCTCGTAGCCCGCCCGCTGCAGGTAGCGGCACACGACCTCGCCGATCGTCGGCTCGTCGTCGACGACCAGGACCGAGCCGCGGGATGCATCGGCGCTCATGTCCCGAGTGTGGCAGCCGCGCGGCGTGCGTGCCGCCGTCTCGCGGGCGGGGTTCATCCGATGTTCATCGGCGAGTTCGGCCATCCCGGCGGCGAAGTCTTCCCGCGCGATGAAGCCCAGCGCGTCGGCGGCGAGCGCCGCTGAGGCGAACACGTGGCGGACGTCGCCGAGCCGGTACTCGCCGGTGACCTCGACGGGCGGCGCCGCATCGCCGTGCGCGGCGCGCAGGGCGCGCGCCATCTCGCCGACACTGCGCGGCGTGCCCGAGCACACGTTGAAGGCGCCGGGCGCCGGCTCGCGCGCCTGCAGCGCCAGCAGGTTGGCTTGCGCGACGTCGCGCACGTGGACGAAGTCGCGCAGCTGGCCGCCGTCCTCGAAGACGCGGGGAGAGCGGCCCGCGGCCAGGGCGTCGGCGAAGATCGCGGCGACGCCGGCGTACGGGGTGTCGCGCGGCATCCGCGGCCCGTAGACGTTGTGGTAGCGCAGCGCGGTGACCGGCACCCCGGTCTCGCGCGCGAAGGCGAAGGCGAGATGCTCCTGGTGGAGCTTGGTCGCCGCGTACACGTTGCGCGGGTCGGCCGGCGCGTCCTCGCCGATCGCCTCAGGCGTCAGACCCGCGCCACAGCGCGGGCAGCGTGGCTCGAAACGGCCGGCATCGAGATCGGCTGCACGGCGTGGCTCCGGGCGGACCGGGCCATGCGTCGCACACCGGTAGTGGCCCTCGCCGTAGACGACCATGCTCGACGCCAGCACGAGCCGGCCGCGGAAGCGCCGGCGCGCGAGCGCGCGCAGCAGCACCGCGGTGCCGAGGTCGTTGTGCGAGACGTAGTCGGCCACGTCGAGGAAGTCGACGCCCAGCCCGACCATCCCGGCCTGGTGGCAGACGTGGTCGACGCCGGCGAGCGCGCGCTCGACCGCATCGGCGTCGCGGACGTCCCCTCCGGTCCGCGTGTCGAGCACGCGGACGTCGTGGCCGGCGGCGCGCAGCGCGTCGGCGATGTGCGAGCCGACGAAGCCGGCGCCTCCGGTGACGAGCACGAGCACCACGCCAGCGTACGGCCGCCACTCGCGATCGGGAGGGGAGCTCGGCACGTGTTCAGCGAGTCGTAATGGGATCGCGGCAGGGCCGTGCCTAGCCTCCCGCCCGCCGTGATCGACGTGATCCTTCCCGTCCTCGATGAGGCGCGTGCCCTTCCGTGGGTGCTCACCCGGATGCCGCCCGGAGCACCGCCCGATCGTGGTCGACAACGGCTCGCGCGACGGCTCCGCCGAGGTCGCGCGGGCGCACGGCGCGCTCGTGGTAGCCGAGCCGGCGCGGGGCTTCGGCGCCGCCTGCTGGACGGGGCTGCGCGCGGCCACGGCGGAGGTCGTCTGCTTCATGGACGCCGACGCCTCGCTCGATCCGCTCGAGCTGGCGAGGGTGTCCAGTCCGGTGCTCGACGGCGACGCCGACCTCGTCCTCGGCGCGCGCGTGTCCCAGCCCGGCGCCTGGCCGGCGCACGCCCGCGTGGCCAACCGCCTGCTGGCGCGCGAGCTGCGCCGACGCAGTGGCGCGCCGCTGACCGATCTGGGGCCGATGCGCGCGGCGCGCCGCGCGGCGCTCCTCGACCTGGGGATCGCCGATCGCCGCTTCGGCTGGCCTCTGGAGATGGTGCTGCGCGCGGCCGCCGCGGGCTGGCGGATCGACGAGGTCGCGGTGACCTACCGCCCGCGCGTAGGGCGGTCGAAGGTCACCGGCACCGTGCGCGGGACCGCGCGCGCCGTCAGCGACATGGCGCGGGTCCTGGCATGAGCGCGTCATTGGTGGTGCTGGCCAAGGCCCCGCGTGCCGGGCGCAGCAAGACGAGGCTGTGCCCGCCGTGCACGCCGCGCGACGCGGCGGCACTGGCCCGCGCCGCGCTGGCCGACACGCTCGATGCGGTCCTGGCGACGCCGGCCGCCCGGCGCGTACTCGTGCTGGACGGCCCGGTCGGCGACTGGCTGGCGCCCGGTGTCGAGGTCGTCGCGCAGCGCGGGGGCGGCCTCGACGAGCGCCTGGCGAACGCCTTCGCGGACGTCGGCGGGCCGGCCCTGCTCGTCGGCATGGACACGCCGCAGGTCACGCCCGCCGACCTCGCCCGCGGACTCGCGCGCCTCATGGCGCCGGGGATCGACGCGGTGCTGGGCCCCGCGACCGACGGCGGCTACTGGGCCATCGGGCTTGCGCGTGCCGCAACCGAGCGCCTTCCTCGGCGTGCCGATGAGCACCGCGTGGACGGGCAGCGCCCAGCGCGCGCGGCTGCGTCGGCTCGGACTGCGCGTGGCGCTTGTGCCCGCGCTGCGCGATGTCGACCGCATCGCGGACGCGCGCGCCGTCGCGGCCCTGGCACCGGCCGGCCGCTTTGCCCGGGCGCTCGCGCTGACCGGTGTCGCATGACGGCGCTCGAGCTCTTCGGTGCGATCCTCGACGGCGCGGGCGAGCCCGTGCTGCGCGACGAGCACGGCCACACCCGCGCGCTGCCGGTCGACGTGTGGCTCGGCCGGGCCGGAGCGGTGGACGAGCGTGTGCTCGACCGCGCTCGCGGCCCCGTGCTGGACGTCGGCTGCGGCCCCGGGCGCCACGTCCACGCGCTCGCTCGCCGGGGCGTGCTCGGCGTCGGCGTCGACGTCTCCCCGGTCGCGGTCGCTCTGGCCCGCCGGGGCGGTGCGACCGTGCTCGAGGCGTCGATCTTCGATCGCCTCCCGGGGACGGGGAGCTGGAACAGCGCGCTGCTGCTCGACGGCAACATCGGCATCGGCGGATCTCCGGACGCGCTCCTGCGGCGTCTCGCCGGACTGCTCGCACGCGGCGGGGCCGTGCTCGTCGAGCTCGAGCCGCCGGGCGTCGGCGTCGTGTGCGAGCGCGTGCGCCTCGAGGACGGCGAGCGCGCGAGCGAGTGGTTCGCGTGGGCGCGGGTGGGCGCCGACGCCGTGGATGGGCCGGCGCGCGCGGCCGGCCTGCGCGTGCGGGCGCGCTGGCGCGACGGCGACCGCTGGTTCGCGGAGCTCCAGGCGCCGTGAAGGCGCCGCCGGGACCGACCCGCGAGAGCTTCTGGCGCAGTCCGCTGCGCGGGCCATGGCTCACGACCACGCTTGGCTCGCTGCTGCTGCCGCTCGTGCTCGTGGTGGGGGCCACGGGCTTCTTCTCGAACGCCGCCTATCAGCCCGGCCTCGGACGCAACGCTGTGCTCCCACCGGGCGGCCTGCAGCCGTTCGGCGTCGGCTGGCCCGCGTCGCCTTCCTGGCTCTACGCGGTCAACCAGGGCATCCACGTGACCGTGGGGATCGTGGCCGTCCCGCTGCTGCTCGCCAAGCTGTGGTCGGTCGCGCCGCGGCTGTTCACGTGGCCGCCGCTGCGCAACCCGGCGCACGCAATCGAGCGCCTGTCGCTCGTGGGGCTCGTCGGCGGGGCGATCTTCGAGTTCGCCACCGGCATCTTCAACGTCCAGCTCTACTACCCGTGGCACTTCAACTTCGTCGTCGCGCACTACTACGGCGCCTGGGTCTTCCTCGCGGCGCTCACCATCCACGTCGCGATCAAGCTGCCGGTGATGGTCCGCGCGTGGCGCGAGCGGGGAGTGCTCGCCCCGCTGCGCGCCGACCTGCAGCGCACGCTGTGCCGAGCCGCACGAGCCCGGCAAGGCCTCGCGCCGCCCACGCCGGCGGCGCCGACCATCAGCCGCCGCGGCCTGCTCGCGCTCGTCGCCAGCGCGTCCGCGGGCCTGTTGGTGGTGACGGTCGGGCAGTCGGCCGGCGGTCCGCTGCGGCGCGTCGCGCTGCTGGCGCCCCGCGGCCAGTCCGTCTTCGACGACGGGCCCAACGGCTTCCCGGTCAACAAGACCGCCGCCACGGCCCGCATCACGCCGGCGCTCACCGGCCCGGACTGGCGGCTGGCGATCGGCGGGAGGCGAGGGACGCGAGCTCTCCAGGGCGCAGCTGCTGGCCATGGAGCAGCACGAGCACGACCTGCCGATCGCGTGCGTCGAGGGATGGTCGACGACGCAACGCTGGAGCGGTGTGCGCCTGCGCGACCTCGCCGCGCTCGCCGGCGCGCCGGCCGGCGCCGTCCTGCGCGTGGAATCCCTGCAACCGCGCGGCGTCCTGCGCCGCGCCACGCTCGGCCACGCCCAGCACTCAGACGAGCGCGCGCTGCTCGCGCTGCGCGTCAACGGCGCCGACCTCTCGCTCGACCACGGCTACCCGGCGCGGATCATCGTGCCCGCACTGCCCGGCGTGCACTGCACGAAATGGGTCGCGAGCCTGACCTGGGTGGCGTCGTGATCGCCCGCGCACGGAGCCGCTACGGGGCCTCCCCGCTGCACCTCGTCGGCCATCTGCTCGCGCTCGCGCTCATGGTCTACGCCGTCAGCCGCGTGCTCGATCCGCGCTTCTCGCGAGGACTCAACGTCCTCGTCTGGCTCGTCGGCGGCGCGATCGTCCACGACCTCGTGCTCGTGCCGGGCTACTCGGCGCTCGACGCCGCGGCGCGGCGCGTCACGCGCCCCCGTGCCCCGCGCGCGGTGCCGGCGATCAACCACCTGCGCTTCCCGGCGGCGATCTCGGGCGCCATGCTGCTGGTCTACTTCCCGCTGATCCTCGTGCGCGCCGACGGCAACTACGTCCGCGCGACCGGGCACCACGTCACCGGCTTCGCCGGCCGGTGGCTGGCGATCACCGCCGGGCTGTTCCTCGCTTCCGGCCTCGTCTACCTCGTCCGCGTCAGGGCGTCACGCGCTCGAGCACCCCGTCCACCCGCCCGGTGACGAACACGTCGCCCGTGCGCTCGTCGACGGCCACCGAGTCCGGCTGGCGCACGGTGGGCCAGCGTCGCACGACGTGGGGGCGTCCATGAGCGACGAGCTCGACGAGCTCGTTGCGGGCAGGAAGCGTCACGAAGAGCCGGCGGCGGGCTCGATCGAGCGCGATGCCGTAGGGGCCACCGGGCAGCGCGTAGCGCCGCGTCGGCTCGACGCCGGCGCCGACCGAGAAGACGAGCAGCGCGCCGCCACGGGTGTCGGCGACGTAGCACGGCCCGCGCTCCAGGCACGCGACATGGGTCGGACCGACGCCGGCCGGGGCGCGCCCGATCCGCCGCAGGGTGCGCGTGTCGTAGAGCTCGAGCACGCGCTCGCGCACGGAGACGACGGCGACCCGTCGCCCGCCGTCAAGCGCGGCGACGCCGCCGGGCTGCGTCGCCACCTTCGCCGTGGCCGTGACCTGCCCGCCACGCACGACGCTCAGCGCGTTGCCGCGCTCGTCGCCCACGAGCACCGCGTTGCCGGCCGGGGTCACGTCGTGGGGGTGGGCGCCGACGCGCACGCTGCGGCGGACCGCCCCGTCGGGGAGCGAGACCTCGAGCAGGCGGTCGGCCGACTCGGCCGGCGCCAGCACCGGGCCGCCGGCACGCGCGAGTGCAGGTGGCGCGGCGCGCCCGGCAGGACGACGCGCCGGCGCACGACGCCGGTGGCGGCGTCGACCAACGCGAGCACGGGCGGATCGCGCAGCGCCACGGCGACCAGACCGCTGGCCGCGTCGGACACGACGCCTTCGGGACCGTTGCCGACCGCGGTGACCCTCCCCGCGGGGGCGTGCGCCGGGGCCGGCGAGCGGGGCGGCTCCGCCGCCGGCGGCAGCTCGTGCACGGTCTCCGAGCCGCAGCCCGCCAGCGCGCCCAGCGCGACCGCGAGCGAGAGGCTCCGGCGTAGGCGCATGGCCGCAGCTTCCCACGCACCGGCGCCCGTGATCCGCGCAGCGAGCGTCGTTCCGCGAATCGTCATCTGCGGCGCCGCGGCGACCGTCGTCGCGGGGTTGCTGATCCGCCACCTGCACGGCGGGCTGGGTACCGCGACGCCACCGTTCGTGATGGTCTGGGGACCGCGCCTGCATCCGCTCGCGCTCGTCTCGGTCGCTGCGGTCGTGCTCGCGGTCGTGCTCGCGCCGCGTCTGGTCGGCGCGACCGATCGCCCGGCGTCGTTCGCGGCGCGGGTGCTGGCGCTCTCCCTCGTGCTCGGTCTCGCGCTCAACCTCGCGCGGACCGGCACGCGCGGCTGGGACGCGATCTTCGACGTGCGGCCCGGCGGCTCGTTCGAGGCGGGCAACGAGTACCTGCCGGGGCTGCCGGCGCTGTCCTACGGCACGCGCTTCTACCTCGACCGCTTCGCCGAGCTCGTCCCGTCGCTGCCGGTCAACGTCGCCGGCCACCCGCCGGCGCCGCTGCTCGTGCTGCATGCCTTCGGCCTCACGACCGTCGCCCGCGCTGCCGCGCTGTGCATCGGCTGCGCCGCGCTGACCGCGCCGCTGACCTACGCGCTCGGCCGCTCGCTGGGCACTGACCGCGACGCCCGCGTGGCCGCCGTCCTCGCCGCGTGCTCGCCGGCGATGCTGCTCTTCGGGGTGACGTCGTTTGACGCCGTCTTCGCCACCTGCGGCCTGGCCGCGGCCGCGCTGCTCGCGGCGCAGCGGCGCGCCGTCCGGGCGGCCGGCGCCGTGGCGCTCGGCGCCGCCAGCCTCCTCTCGTGGGCCCTGCTCGCGGTCGGGGCGTGGGCCACCGTCCTCGCCTGGCGCCGGCGCGGTCCGCTGGCCGCGGTCGGCCTCGCGGCCGCGTGCGCGGCCGCCTGCCTGGTCGTCAACGGCGCGCTCGCCGCCGCATACGGCTACGACCCGATCGGCGCGCTGCGGGCCACCGAGGGCGTCTACCGCCACAGCGTGGCTTCGGTCCGTCCATACGCGTTCTGGGTCATCGGCTCACCGGTGGCATGGGGTGTCATGCTCGGGCTGCCGATCGCCGCCGCCGCCCTGCGGTCGTTGGTACGGCGCGAAGACGCGGCGATCGCGCTCGCCGTCGTCGTGATCGTTGCGGCCGTGGGAGGCTTCACGAAGGCCGAGACCGAGCGCATCTGGCTGTTCCTGGTCCCGCTGGCCTGCGTGGCGGCGGCGCCGGCGATCACACCGCGGCGCGTCACCGCGGTGACCGGCGCGCTCGTGATCCAGGCGCTCGCGATCGAGGTGCTGTTCGACACCATCTGGTGACCATCGGCGGTGCGGCTGGCGGGCGTGGCTGCGGTGGCTTGGCGGGGGGGCGCTCGACCAGGCCGCCCTAAGACGCCAGTGCATCGCGCGCGGCGCGCCAGAAGTCCAGGGCGGCGGCGCGCGGATCCGCGTCGATGACGAGCTCCGCCCAGGCCAGCTCGGCGCCGGTGAAGCCATGGGCGTTCCAGATCTCCGACGGGGCGGGCGTGCGCCACGGCCCGACGTAGAGGTAGGGCTCGGGGTGCTTCTCGTCGCCCGGCGAGGCGCCGTAGGTCGCGCGCTGCCCGGCGGCCTCGTCACCGGCGTCGAAGGCGAGGTCGAAGTGCTCGGGCCACAGGTGGATGGGGGAGGGGTCTTCGGCGTCGGCGCGCAGGCTCTGGAGCTGGGCGTCGGCGAAGGCGTAGAAGGCACCGAGGAACTCTGCGGCCCGGGGATCGACGTCGAGGGCGTCGCCGGGCAGCTCGTCGGCGTCGAGGCCGGCCAGGCGCGCGGCGGCGCGCACCGAGGTGATCGGGGCGCGGTGCTCGCCGCCGTCGGCCGCCTCGACGACGAGCTCCGCGCCCTGCACGCGCAGACGACCGCCGGCGGGAAACGGGGGCGTGCCGAAGCCGCCGGGCGTGGCCTCCAGCGCGATCTCGCTGCCGGTCGCGCGCACGCGCGCCGGAGCCAGCACCTGCTCGGCGATGGCGTGCAACGCCTCGCGCGTACGGGCCAGGTCCGGTGGAGCGCAATCAAGGCGCATGACGATCAGTCTCGCCTCGTCGGCAGGCGCTACGTAACGGCGCGCGTGCGCGCGAGGACTGCCCTGGCATGACCGAGCTGACCTGGCATCGCGTCGCCGGCGTGGAGGAGCTGCCCGAGGGCCGCGTGCGCACGGTTGTCGCGGGCCACAGGTCCGTGGCGCTCACCCACTACGACGGCCAGTACGGCGCGCTCGACAATCGCTGCCCGCACCAGGGCGGCCCGCTCGGCGAGGGCTCGATCGAGAACGGGCTGCTGCGCTGCCCGTGGCACGGCTTCGACTACTGCCCGCTGACCGGGCGCCCGCCGAGCGAGTTCGCCGACGAGGTCACGACGTACGCCGTCGAGGTCCGCGACGACGGCGTCTACGTCGGCGTCGAGCCGTTGCCGGCCGCACGCGCGCACGGTCTCCGACGTGATGGTCGAGACCATGGTCGCCTGGGGCGTCCGGCACGTCTTCGGCATGGTCGGGCACTCCAACCTCGGGCTGGCCGACGCCATCCGCCGCCGCGTCGAGGCCGGCGAGCTCGAGTACATCGGCATCCGCCACGAGGGTGCCGCCGCGTTCGCGGCCTCGGCCTACGGCAAGCTCACCGGCCGCCCGGCGGCGTGCCTGACGATCGCCGGGCCCGGGCGCGACCAACCTCATGACCGGGCTGTGGGACGCCAAGGTCGACCGCGCGCCGGTGCTCGCCCTCACCGGCCAGGTCGACATCCAGGTCCTGGGCCCGGGCGCCTTCCAGGAGGTCGACCTGCCGCCGCCTTCGCGCCGGTGGCGGCCTGGAGCCAGACCGTGCTGCCCGAGAGCCACCACGCCGAGCTGATGGCGCTGGCCTGCAAGCACGCCCTGCTGCGCCGCGACGTCGCCCACCTCGTCTTCCCCGACGACGTGCAGACGCTGCCCGCGCCCGACGCGCCGGTCGCGTGGCCCGAGGGCCGCGTGGCGCCGCTCGGAGATCGGCGCCGCCCGCGGAGTCGCTCGCGGCCGCGCTCGACCTGCTCGCCCGCGCGACGCGCCCGGTCTTCATCGTCGGCCACGGCGCGCGCAACGACATGGAGCCGATCGTCGCGCTCGCCGAGCGCCTCGGCGCGCCGATCGTGACCACCTTCAAGGCCAAGGGCGCGTCCCCGACGACCACCCGCTGGCCGCCGGCGTCCTCGGACGCAGCGGCACGCCGGTCGCGAGCTGGCTCATGAACGAGGCCGACCTGCTGCGTCGTGCTCGGCGCGTCGTTCGCCAACCACACCGGCATCTACCAGGGCCATCCGATCATCCAGGTCGACCTCGATCCGCTGCAGCTCGGCAAGTTCCACCCGGTGACCGTGCCGGTGTGGGCGCACGTCGGCGTCGCCGCCCGGGCGCTGGCCGACGGGCTCGGCGCCACGGCGGCGACCGACCAGCGCGGCGACGTCGCGGCCCGTCGCGCGCTGTGGGCGGCCGAGAAGGCCAGCCGCGTCGCCGACGACCGCGGGCGCGGCATCAACAGCGCGGCGGTCTTCGCCGCCCTCACGCGCCAGTGCGCCGCAGGACGCCGTGATCGCCGTCGACGTGGGCAACCACGCCTACTCCTTCGGGCGCTACTTCGAATGCTCCCGTCAGGCGATCCTGATGTCCGGCTACCTGGGCTCGATCGGCTTCGGCTACCCCGCCGCGATGGGCGCCTGGGCGGCCACCGGCGGGTCGCGCAAGATCTGCGCGGTCACCGGCGACGGCGGCTTCGCGCAGTACATGGCCGAGCTGCTCACCGCGGTCAAGCACGGCATGGACATCACGCACGTGCTGCTCAACAACGGCCAGCTGGGCAAGATCTCGAAGGAGCAGCGCGCGGGGGAGTGGGACGTCTGGCAGACGTCGCTGCACAACCCCGACTTCTCACGGTACGCCGAGCTGTGCGGCGCGCTCGGCATCCGCGTCACCTCCGCCGACCAGCTCGACGGCGCACTCGAGCGCGGCTTCGCCCACGACGGCCCCGCGCTGGTCGAGGTCATGACCGATGCCGGAGCTCGTGTGATCGGCGACGTCTTCCCGACGTGCGGCTGTCGGACCATGCCGGCAAGCAACGCGCGCTCTTCGCGTGACCTCGGAGCCGGGCTTCACGCGCGAGGAGGTCCGGCGGAGCGGCGCAGGGCGGGTGGCGCTGGGTCAAGCCGCACGCCGGTAGCGGCCCGGCGGCTGGCCGCGGTGCCGGCTGAACGCCCGGTTGAACGCGTACTCAGAGGTGTAGCCGACCCCGCGGGCGATGGTCTCCACCGGGTCGGTCGTGTCCTTCAGGCGTCGCGCGGCAAGGTCCATCCGCCACCGCGTCAGGTAGGTCAGCGGCGGCTCGCCCACGAGCTCGGTGAAGCGGCGCGCGAGCGTCGCGCGGGAGAGGTGGACCTCGGCGGCTAGGGATTCGATCGTCCATGGCTCGTCGGGGCGCGCATGCAGCGCCGCGAGGGCGCGCGCCACGATGGGGTCATGCAGCGCGCGCAGCCATGAGGGCGGCTCGCCGTCGGCGCTGGCGCTCCACGCCCGAACGGCGTGGATGAGCAACAGGTCGATGAGCCGCGCTACGGCTGCGCGGGCGCCGGCCTGGCGGGCCCCCAGCTCGCCGGCCAGCAGCGATGACCAACGCCGAGATCTGCGACCCGGCCACCGGGTCGGCGGGCACGTGAAGGACGGTCGGAAGGAGGGAGAGCAGCGACTGCGCCACATCATGGTCGTAGTCGTAGCCCGCGCACACGAAGGTCGTGGCGGCCCCCGATCCGGCGAGCAGCAGATCGCCGTCCGCGGTCATCAGCTGCTCCTTGATCGTGCGGTCGAACGGCCGGCAGCGGCCATCCGGCGTCGAGGAGAGCCGGTGGGCGATGCCGGTCGGCAAGAGGAGCAGGTCGCCGGGCATCAGCTGCAGCGCAGCGGCACCGTCGACTCGCACCCAGGCGGTCCCTGAGGTGAGCGCGTGGAAGGATGCCCCTGAGCTCTGGGGTAGGGCGAGCCCCCACGGGGCGCAGGCGCGCACATTGGCGAGCATCGCGCCGCGCACGCGGCTGACATCCATCACGTCGGCGAGCGGATCCATCGGTGCGGGAACTCTACCGATCGTCCGTATGCGCAATCTGCAATAAGACGAATGGACAAGAAACCGAGCTGTAGGAACATTGGCAGGCTCGATGGTCGTCCGTAGCGTCCTGTAGGACCCCTACAGACAGGACGTGCATGATGCAGATCACAGGACAGACCGTCGTCGTCACGGGCGCCAACCGCGGCCTCGGCCGCAGCCTCGTGCAGGCGTTGCTCGATCGAGGCGCAAGCAAGGTGTACGCCGCCGCGCGCAACCCGGCGTCCGTGCTCGACGACCCTCGCGTCGTTGCGCTCGCCCTGGACCTCCTCGATCACGAGACCATCGCAGCCGCGGCCCGGCACGCGGCTGATGCCACCGTGCTCATCAACAACGCGAGCACCGCCGCGTTCGCCGCTCCGCTCGACGCCGACCCCGCGACGGTGCGCAAGGAGATGCAGGTCAACTACGGCGGGACGTTCGACGTCATCCGCGCCTTCGTACCGGTCCTCGAGCGCAACGGCGGTGGCGCGATCGTCAACCTCCTCTCACTACTCTCGCTCGCCAGCGCGCCGCCGATGGCCGGCTACTCGGCGTCCAAGGCAGCGGCCCACTCGCTCACCCAGGCGCTGCGACCCGTGCTCGCCGCCAAGAACATCAGCGTTCACGGCGTCTACCCGGCAGGCATCGACACGGACATGCTGGCCGGGATCGAGGCGCCCAAGACGGCGCCACGGCAGGTCGCCGAGGGCGTGCTCGACGGCCTCGCAGCCGGCGAGGAGGACATCTTCCCCGACCCCAACGCCACGGCGATGGCTGCGACCTGGCGGTCGGATCCCAAGGCATTCGAACGCGCCTTCAGCGGGGCCTGAAGGCGATGGGACATGAAGGCGTGCGTCCTCGTGACCCTTGCCAGCGTCATCGCGTCCCGCTCCAGCCCCCTGGCTGAGCCGCCCGATCTCACCGCGCGGGATGAAACGGGTGGAGCCATGCCGCGACTGAGGTGTCGTCTGTGGCCATCGTCTTAGGGCGCGCGCTGCGGCGAAGCTCCGCCATCCACGCCAAACGATCGGAGGGCACCTTGCCTCGAGAAGGTCCGAGCAGCCGGCCGGTCGTCGCCGGCGTGAGCGCGCCCACACCGCGGACGCAGCGCTGAGCGATGCAGCTGCGCGTTGCCCGGCATACCGAGCGCCTGGAGGAGGTCGTCGCGTTCTACCGAGACGGGATCGGGCTCGGCGAGATCGGCGGCTTCCGCGATCACGACGGTTACGACGGTGTGTTCCTCGCGGTGCCGGGCACCGGTGCGCACCTCGAGCTGACCGCGGGCGGCGGGCACGGCGCGCCGGCACCGCACCCTGAATCGCTGCTCGTGCTCTACCTCGGCGACGACCAGGCCGTGCAGAGGGTCGCGGCGCGTCTCGGCGTCGATCCGGTCGCCCCTGCCAACCCGTACTGGGCCCAGCACGGGATGACCTTCCAGGACCCGGACGGCTTCCGAGTCGTCCTCGTGCCCGAGCGCTGGGAGCGCTAGCCGCGGGTGACCTGCGGCGCGAGCGATCTCGACCCACGGCGGTCAGCCCTGAACGTGCGGTAGCCACTGTGCGGCGCCTGGTCACGCAGTGGCGGTGGGGCCCGTCCGACGTCGCGCACGGGCACGGTCGCGCAGGACGGTGGCCGGGAGGCCAGCTCTGTTGAAAACCCGCCGACCAACGAGGGGCACAGTGAGGATCCGCGTCGAGTCGATCGAGTCGCCGCGCCTTCGCAGCAGGCGCATGTGTTCCTCGCCGACCTCCGGAAGCTGCCTGCGCGGGCGAGGATCGTCCGACGCGCCGCGAAACCTGGGCCGGCATAGGAAATGAGGTCCGCGCGTTGGGCGTAACTTCGCGGTGGTCTGCGCGACGAAACCGAGGTCGTGATGTCAGATCACAACGAGGCCGTGATGGTCGCCAAGGGGATGTCGCCGGTGCATGTCCGGCTGCGCTCCCGTCTCGCCTCGCTGTTGGCGGCCTCGGTCGCGCTTGACCTCGTCGCCAGCGTCGTCATCTATCTCGCCGAGCAGGGTCAGTCCGGGCACCGGGATCAAGACCTTCGGCGACGCGCTGTTCTGGACCAGCACGCAGCTGCTCACCGTGTCCTCGAACCTCCCGAACCCGCTCTCGACGCCGGCGCGGATCCTCGACGTCGTGCTCCAGATCTGGGCGATCTCGATCGTGGCCATCCTGGCCGGGTCGTTCGGGGCGTTCTTCCATCATCGCGGCATGGAGGACCTACACACGGGACCCTCCGGCCTGGATGATGTCGCGCTGCGCCGGCCGCGTGACGCTTCCCGGTCGTGAACGATCGAGGCCGCATGGGCAGACGCACGGTCGACGCCGTGCTCCGCGACCGGGCCGTGCGTTGCGCGCGATCGTGCCTGCAGCGATGAGTTCTCGGGCGTCCGCGGATTGAACGTGTGAGAGTCACCACACGTTTGATCTGGAGGTCGAGATGGCTGACGTGACGGTCGCGGCGTTCGAGCAGATGGACCCGATCTACGACGGCTTGGCGCGCCGGGCGCGCGCCACGCTGGGCGTGACGTCCTTCGGGATGCAGGTGATGACGTTGCCCGCGAACTGGGATGGCTACCCGGATCATCGCCACGATGCGAGCGTGGAGGACGCCAACCAAGAGGAGGTGTACATCCCGATCGAGGGTTCCGCGACGCTGCGGGCGGGCCACGAGCGGTTCGCGCTGCAACCGGGGATGATGGTCAGGGTCGGCCCCGAGCAGCTGCGGCAGATCCTCCCGGGACCTGCCGGCGTGCGGTTCGTGGCGCTCGGCGGCGTGCCGGGAACCTTCGCGCCGTCGCCGTGGACCGAGCTCGGCGGGCCGCCGCCGATGCCGGCGTAGGTCAGACGATGGCCTCGGCGCCGGCCGACCTCGGCGATGGAGCGACTCGTCGCTGCCGCGCGCGGCGGTGACGAGCGCGCGTTCGTCGAGCTGACCTCGCCGCACCGCTCGGCCTTGCACGCGCATTGCTACCGGCTGCTCGGCTCGCTGCACGACGCCGACGACGCGCTACAGGAAACGCTACTGCGGGCATGGCGGGGCATCGATCGCTTCGAGCCCCGCGCGCCGGTGGTGGCGTGGCTGTATCGGATCGCGACCAACGTCTGCCTGCGGATGCTCGAGCAACGCAGCCGCCGGCAAGCGGCCGTCGACGCCCATCTCGAGCCCTACCCGGACAGGACGCTCGAACCTGCCGCCTCGCCACTGGCCGGCCCGGAGGCATCGGCCGAGACCCGGGAGGCCATCGGGCTGGCGTTCGTGGCGGCGATGCAGCTGCTGCCACCCAAACAACGCGCCGTCCTGGTGCTGCGCGACGTGCTCGGACTGGTCCGCGCGCGAGGTCGCCGAGCTGTTCCAGGACAGCGTGGCGGCGGTCAACAGCGCGCTGCAACGAGCCCGCGAACGCCTCGCCCGTGAGCAGAAGGAGGGATCGCTCGCGCGTGCGCATCGCCCCACGGACGCCGGCACCGAGGCCGCCGTGATGCGCCGCTTCCAGGATGCCTGGGAAGCCGTCGACATCGATGGCATCGTCGCGCTGCTCACCGCTGACGCTCTGCTCACGATGCCACCGGAGTCCGTCAGCATCGCCGGTGCCGCCGAGATCGGCAGCCTTCTTCGCGACCGCCCCCATGGAGGGCCGCCTGGACCGCATCCGCCTGCTGCCGGCACGCGCCAACGGTCAGCCCGCGCTCGCGGCCTACGCTCGAGGACGAAACCGACGAACACCCACAACGCGTACGGCGTCATGGTCTTCGCGATCAACGGCGACACGATCGTCGGCATCACTGGCTTCCCCGACCGCCCAGAGCTCTTCAAGCGTCTCGGGCTCCCCGTAGCGCTCCCGGCCTGACGGCCTGTCCGGAGCGCCGCATCACGGGCCAAGGACCAAGGACGGCGCGCGAGCGAGCCGCACGAGCCCGCTCTCGGCGTACTTTGGTTATTCGTTACCCGCTTCGAGGGCGGCCTTGAGGCGGTCCAGATTGCCGACCTCGGATCGCATCGTCTTGGTGACGATCGGCGCCATCGCGCGCTTCAGGCCGCGCAGCTCGGCGGTGAGGGTGAAGCGGACCTCGGTCGCATCGCCGAGTGCCGTCAACTCGTAGCGCCCGTCGGGGCATACCGCCCCCGTGATCGTGCGGAAGGCGAGGATGCGATCCGGCGTCAGAGGCCGAGGAGGACGTCCTGCGCTCGTATCAAATGGGCGCCAACGCCTTCGTCACCAAGCCCGTCGACTTTGCTGGTTTCATCGAGGTGGTGCGTCTCATCGACAACTTCTTCGTAGCTATCGTGAAGCTGCCACCCCGACTGACCCCTGCTCGGTAGGTCGCAGGCCGCAGCCCACACGCGATGACGCCGCCACGGCGCATGCTCGTTGTGCCCGGCGATGGCGTGAGGGACGACGCTCATGGGTGGGGAACCGGTCAGGCGAGCAGCGCGTCGAGCTTGACGAATGCCCCGTGCCAACCTGCCTCGGCGTGCGCGGACTGCGTGTAAGGGCCGTCGCTCAGGCTCATCCGTGTCTTCTCGCCATGATCGTGCAACTCGATCCGAGTGAACGTCGGCTCGTGCATCCCCATCTCCGGCATCGGCTCGCTCTTGAGCACGAGCAGCCGCGGTGGGTCGAGCTCGATGATCTCGTAGCGCACGGGGAACAGCGCACCGGACTGCTTCTGGACCATCCCGAGCTCGTAGCGGCCGCCGACCCGGAGATCGATCGTGATGGTGTCGCGCGGCGTGTCGAAGCCCTCGGGGCCGAACCACCGCGCCACGTGGTCGGGGTCGGTCCAGGCCTGGAACACCAGGTCGCGCGGCGCATCGAAGATGCGCGTGATCAGGACCTGCTGGTCCTGAGCGGTTTGCATGTCACTCATCGTCGGGTCCCTTCTGGATCTGCTGCAGGTGGCGGTCGAGCCGGTCCATCCGGCCCTCCCACATCTCACGTCGGGCGTTCATCCACATCGTCGCCTCCTTGAAGGCGTCGACTCGCAGGCTGCTCGGTCGCGACTGCGCCGTGCGTCCGCGCGTGATCAGGCCGGCACGCTCGAGCACCTTCAGGTGCCGCGAGATCGCCGGCAGGCTCACGGAGAAGGGCTCCGCGAGCTCCTTGACCGTCGCGTCGCCCTCGGCGAGGCGCTCGACGATCGCCAGGCGGGTCGGGTCGCCCAAGGCGGCGAATGTCTCGATTAACGACATCGTTATATAACCTATACGTTAAGCACGAGCTGGAGTCAAGGGTGCCTGCGGCTGACCGCTGGCAATGACACACGCCGAACGGGTGCTCGGCGGGTGCGTCGGAGCGCGACCGAGGAGAACCTCGTGCGGTGCGATGCGCCCGAGGGCCGTCTCGTTGAGCGGCGGTGTGAAGCTCGAGCGGTCGGGCTGGACCTGCTCGGCCGCGCGTAGCAGCGGGCCACGAGCCGGCTGCGTCTGAGCTCTTGCTCCTTCGGCCCGCGTCGCGTTCTGGCCGCTGCTTGGATTCGTCCGACGCGCAACTGCCCTCGGCATGGGATCCGGCGGCGACCCCGGCCGGTTCGGCTCTCCTTGTAACGGGTCGTCCACGCGAGAGACTGGATCGTGTCCTCAGCCAGAGGACCTCACGTGGAAGGAACGTGGACCCGGATGAGCACGAATCAGCGAGAGTCCAACGGCGCGACGCGGGTGGCCTACTTGCTGGGCGTTCCGCTGGCTGACGACGTCGTGCGCCAGTGGCCGCAGATGAATGAGATCGTGCGCACCAGCCGGCTGGTTGCCGATGTGGAGGGCAACTTCCCCGAGCTCACGCTCGAAGTCGGCAGGCGTCTGCAACTCGATGATGCGGTCGTGGTCGAGTGGACCTGCAACTACGGCGACGGGCGCCTGTACCGAAACGTGACCATTGGCGAGCTGGAGGACGGCAGGCGGTACGGGTCACGGACTACTGGGGCGAACCCACCGACACACCGCAGTGGCGACAGCCACTGACCGATCGCCTCGACATGCCCGGCGACGGCATCTGGCCCGACGCAGAACACCTCGGCCACTACTAGGCCGCGCACGCCCGCCGCGACGCGGGCTCGACGTCTCGGGGCGTTCGGCGCTTGTGCCGCAGCGTCAGCGATACCGCTCGGGAGCTGCTGCCATGGCGCACACGCTCGCGCCAAGGTCGCGCTCCGCGCCGGGACGCCGGCGGCACGACCACCGCAGCGGGCCGCGCCAATCGTCGTGCGCGGCAGACCGCGTCAGCCGGGCCATCTGCCGGGCCTAGGCTGCGAGCGCCCGCGCCCGGGCATGGCGCCGGTACCGGCCCGGGGCGATCCCCCGGTGGCGCGTGAACGCGCGGGAGAACGAGTACTCGGACCGGTAGCCAACGGCGGCCGCGATCGCGCCGACCGTGTCCTCCGTGTCGCGCAGCCGCTGGGCGGCGAGATCCATCCGCCAGCGCGTCAGGTAGTCCGGCGGCGTCTCGCCGACGAGGTGGGCGAAGCGGCGGGCCAACGTCGCGCGCGACACGCTGACCTCGTGGGCAAGTGACTCGATCGTCCACGGCTCGCCGGGCCGCTGGTGGATGGCGTTCATCGCGCCGGCGACCACCGGGTCGCGCAGCGCGAGCAGCCACCCGTCGGTTGCGTCGGCGTCCTGCAGGCGCAGCCACGCGCGCATCACGTGGATCAACATCACGTCGATCAGCCGGCCCACCGCGGCGCGCGAGCCGGGCGGGCGGCCGCCGAGCTCGAGCGCGAGCAGCCTCAGCGTCGCGGCGACGGCCCCGTCGTCGCCGGGCATCCCGGCCGGGACATGCAGCACCGGCGGCAGCTGGGACATCAGCGGGTGGGCGACCTCGTGGTCGTAGTCGTACGCCGCGCAGAGCACGCGCGTTGCGGCGCCGGGGCCCTGGATGATGATGTCGCCGTCGGGCGTGCGGCGGGGGTCCTTCTCGAATTGCGCCAGAGACTCCGTGCGCCCGTCCACCGACGACACCAGCTCGTGCGGCGTGTTGGTGGGCAGGAGCACGACGTCGCCGGGCATCAGGCGCTGCGGCGCGCGGCCGGACATGCGCAGCCAGCAGCTGCCGGCCACCAGAGCGTGAAAGACGGCGCCGGGCACCGGGTCGACGGCCACCCCCCACGGCTCGCAGGCGATGAGCTGGGCCATCATGGCGCCCGAGACGCGGCTGAGGTCGAACACGTCGGCGAGCGGATCCATCAAGGTCGCAGTTTATCGCCGTCCGGCTCATGGATCAGAGCGAGATGAGCTGAACGGCTATTGATCTGCGCTTCTGGCGCATTGTTGCGTCAGCTGGGCGCTCCTAGCCTGCCTGGCCATGTCCACCACGACCCCCTCCACCTCCCTCACCGCGACCACCACCGAGATGCGCGCCGGCCTGCTCAGCCAGGTCGGCGAGGAGATCCTGTCGGTCTACGACCGTGACGCCGAGGCGATGGGCGCCGGCGACACGTTCGCGGGCGCGCTGCGCGCCGGCGATCGCGCCCCGGCGTTCCGGCTTGCGGACGCGCGCGGCGGCGAGATCGCGCTCGACGACCTGCTCGCCGACGGCCCCGTGGTGCTCGTCTTCTACCGCGGCGCGTGGTGCCCGTACTGCAACCTCCAGCTCGCGGCCTTCCAGTCCGCGCTGGCCGACATCCGCGCCGCCGGCGCCGCGCTGGTCGCCGTCTCGCCGCAGACGCCCGACCAGTCGCTGACCCTCGCCGAGCGCCACGCGCTGGAGTTCCCGGTGTTGTCGGACGTCGGCAACGCCGTGGCCCGCGGCTACGGCCTGGTGTTCAGGCAGAGCGAGGCCGTGACGGCCACGTCGCGCGGGCTCGGCATCGAGCTGGCCGACTTCAACGGCGACGACAGCAACACGCTGCCGGCCGCGTCGACGTTCGTGATCGGCGAGGACGGCGTGATCCGCTTCGCCTCCGTCTCCGGCGACTACCGCTGGCGGGTCGGGCCCGACGAGGTCCTGGCCGCGCTGCGCGGTTGAACTGTGGCGAGCGTCCTCGCCGTCCGCGCCACGGCGCCGGCGGTCACCAAAGCGCGGCACGCGCTGGTGCGCGTCGCACTGGCGGCGGTGCTCGCCAACTCGACATGGTTCAGCGCCACGGCTGTCGTGCCCGCGCTCGAGCGCGACTGGGGCTTGACCGCGGCGGGAGCGGCGTGGCTGGTCGTCGCGGTGCAAGCCGGGTTCATCGCCGGCAGCATCGCGGCGGCCCTCCTGAACCTCCCCGACCGGATCGAGCCGCGCCGCCTGATCGCCGGATCGGCGATCGCGGCCGCCGCGGCGAACGCGCTGCTCGTGCCGGCCGGGGGCCTTGCCGCCGCGATCCCGTTGCGCTTCCTGGTCGGCGTCGCGCTGGCGGGCGTGTACGCGCCCGGCGTGCGCCTGGTCGCCACGCACTACGTGCGCGGCCGCGGCGTCGCGACCGGCGTGGTCGTTGGAGCGCTCACGCTGGGCTCGGCCACACCGCATCTCGTGCGCGGCCTGGGCGACGTGCCATGGCCGGCGACCATCCTCACCACGTCCGCCCTCGCGCTGCTGGCGGCCGCGGTCATCCGCCCGGTCACGCCGGGTCTCGACGCCCCGCCGCCGCCGTCGCTGAACGTCGTCGCCGCGCTGCACGCCCTGCGTGCCAGGCCCGTGCGCCTAACCACGTTCGGCTACCTGGGGCACATGTGGGAGCTGTACGCCTTCTGGGCGTGGCTTCCGACGTTCTTCGTCGCATCCCGCCACGCGGTCGCCGGGGCCGATCCGGCGCGCCTGCAGACGGGCGCGATCGTCTTCGCCGCCGTGGGCGTCGCCGGTCTGTCGGGCGCAATCCTCGCCGGACGCCTCGCCGACCGGGTCGGGCGCACGATCACGACCAGCGCCGCGATGGTCGTCAGCGCGGCATGCTGCGTCGCCAGTCCATGGGTCTACCTCGCGCCCACAGCGGTGCTGGTGGCGGTGCTGCTGGTGTGGGGCGCGTCGGTCATCGCCGACTCGGCGCAGTTCTCCGCGTCGGTGACCGAGCTCGCCGAGCCCCGCTACGCCGGCTCGGCGCTCACGCTGCAACTCGCCCTCGGGTTCGCCTTGACCATCGCCAGCATCCGCCTGGTGCCGGTGGCGGCCGACGCGATCGGCTGGCGCTTCGCCCTGGTGCCGCTGGCGGCCGGGCCACTGGCCGGCACAACGGCGATGGTGCGCCTTCGCGCCCTGCCAGCGGCGCGCCAGCTCGCGCACGGGCGCCGCTGAGCGCTCGGTCGCGCCGCTGACCTCGGGTCCCGTCGCACCGCGGCAGCGGCGTGGAGTGGAGGAACGCGCGGGGGATCCGCACCTGCCCCGGGCTACTGGACCGTCTGGTACAGTAACTGGACCGATCAGTACAGACATGGCCAAATCGCGAACATCCCCAGTCGCTCTGCTGCTTCTCGCGGCGCTGTCGTGGGGGCTGTCGGCAGCCCTCACGAAGGTCGCGCTGGAACAGGTGAGCCCGCTCGACCTGTTCGCGGTCGAAGTAGCCATGGGAGCGCTGGTCTTGTGCGCAGCGGCGCTGGCCCGCGGCGCGCGCCCCTCCCGCCCCAGCATCCCGGTGTTGGCCCTCGGCATCCTTGATCCGGGGCTCGCGATCCTGCTCTTCGACTTCGGTCTCGTGCACACGGCCGCCACGCATGGCGCGTTGCTGCTGGCCACCGACAGCTTGTTCACCGTGGCGCTCGCCGTCGTGCTGCTGGGCGAGCGCATGGGCGGCCGGGTGGCCGTAGCGCTCGCGGCCGGGTTCGCCGGCTCTGCTCTGCTGTCGCTTGACAGCGGGGGAACCATGAGCACGTTGAGCGGCGATGCGCTCGTTGTGGCCGCGGCGCTCAGCGCCGCCGTGTACGCCGTGCTCGCGCGCCGGGTTGTGGCGGGACGCAACGCGCTCTCGCTCACCGCGGAGCAGATGCTCGGCGCCGCCGTGGTCGCCCTGCCTTTGGCAGCGGTGATGATCGCTGCCGGCCACAGTCACCTGACGCACGCCGACGCCGGGCACCTACTCGTCACGATGACTGTCGCGCTGCTGTCCAGCGTCGTGCCGTTCGTGCTCTACAACATCGCGATCGGCGGCGTCACCGCAACCTCCGCGGCGCTCGTTCTCACGCTCGTTCCGCTGTTTGGTGCACTGGCGTCGGTCGTGCTGCTCGGCGAGCATCTCGCCGCGGCGCAGCTGGCGGGAGGCGCGTTCGTGGTCGTCGCGGCCGGGTTGGCGACGATCGGAGTCGATGCCGAGCGGGCCATCCCTGCATGACTGTTCAGCCGACCACCGATCGTGGCCGGGCCACGCGCGAGCAGATTCTCGAGGCGGCGAGCGAGCTCTTCTATCGGCAGGGCGTGACCGCTACGGGGCTGGATCAGATCGTCGCTGCCTCGGGCACGGGCAAGGGGCAGCTCTATCACTACTTCGGCGGCAAGCGCGACCTCACGCATGCCGTGATCGAGCGGCAGGTCGCGAGCATCATGGCCGATCAGCAGCCGCGGCTCGATGCCCTCGCCACGCGAGCGGACCTGCGCGCGTGGGCGGATGCGCTCATGGATTCCTACGCCGGCGGCGACCACCCATTGCGCTGTCCGATCGGCGCGCTCGCGGTGGAGCTCGCCGAGAACGACCCCGAGGCCCGCGACGCCCTCGAGCGCGGCTTCGGTCGCTGGTCTGAGGCGCTGGCCGCGGGTCTTGCGCGCCTGCACGACCACGGCGAGCTTGCCGCCTCCGCCGACCCCCGACGGCTCGCGACCGCGCTGTTGTCCGCCTACCAAGGCGGCCTTCTGTTGGCGCAGGTGCGCGGCGAACTGTCGCCGTTGCGTGACGCCCTCGACGTCGCGCTGCGAGGGTGCGGTGCCTGAGGGCGCGAGCGCCCCGGCTCGCGGCCCGCAGGCGGTCGGATCGGGCGTGTCTCGCGATCAGCTCGGAGGGTGAACTGATGACTTCGCTGTTCTGCGATACGGCGCTGGCCGCGCGCGTCGAGTGGGCCGAGGCGCGGCTGATCGCGCTCGTCGGCGCCGCCACCCGCCGGCGCACGGGCTCCGCGGACGGGTTCGCGATCCCGATCGCGGGCGGGATGGCGAGCTTTGCGGAGAAGGGCTCGCCCTACAACAAGGTCGTCGGGCTCGGCTTCGGCGGCGTACCCGACGTTGCCGCGCTCGACGAGATCGAGCAGGCGTTCGCGGGGCGCGGCGCGCCGACGCAGATCGAGCTCGCCCACCTCGCCGATCCAGAGATCGGTGAGCTGCTGACCGGACGCGGCTACCGGCTTGAATCGTTCGAGAACGTGCTCGGGCGCGCGCTCGCGCCCGGGCTCGAGCGCGCGACGCCTGCTGGGATCGAGGTTCGGCCGAGTGGGGACCTGGAGCTCGACTCGTGGATCGACGTGGTCGTCGACGCCGTCGCGCATCCCGACACACAGGGGCTGCCGTGGCATGAGGAGTTCCCGCGCGAGATCGTCGAGAACGCGGAACGCGATTCGGCGTCCGCCGGCCTCGCGCGCTACGCCGCCCTGCGCGACGGGGTGTTGGCCGGCGGCGCGAGCTTGCGCATTGACGAGGGCGTCGCGCAGCTCGCCGGTGCCGCGACGGCACCGGCGCACCGGAGGCGGGGGATTCAGAGCGCGCTGCTCTCGGCCCGCCTGGCGGACGCCGCGGTCGCCGGCTGCGACGTCGCCGTGATCACGACACAACCCGGATCGCGATCGCATCAGAACGCGCAGCGACAGGGCTTCGACCTGCTCTACACGCGTGCCGTGCTGGTCAAGCACCCCTGATGGTCACCCGGGGTGAGCGGCCGGCTCGTGATGGTTTGGCCCCGGCTCGCAGATGCTGCGCTGACGTTCGAGGCCACGCTCGTGCCGACGGGACGCGCGCCAGGCCCCCACGTCGGGTTGCTCGCGCATGAGGGAGTGATCGCCGCGCGCACAACACCGAGGGCTCGACCACGCCGCAGGATCGCCCCCGACGGCACTCCTCCCAGAGGCAGCAGGCTCGATTCCGCGGAGCGAGGTGCGTCGTCGACGCTCACTGGAGCGACCTCCTCGGTTGCAGGCTCGCCGTCGGGTTCGACGCGGCCACGAAGACCGCCCGCCCTACGGGGCATCGATTCTCGTTCCCTTGCGCGCTGGCCAGACGCCAGCGGCCGTCCCGCTCGCGAAGGAGCACATGCGTGTAGCGGCTGGCGGCAGCGAACTCGCTCCATCAAACGAGCCTGACATCTCGGTGCGGCCGACGATGATCGCGGTGTCGCCGTAGCGCCGGGTGACACGCTCGACGAGGTGCACGCGCTCGAATCCGACGAGTCCGTCGCGCAGCGCTGCGATGAACGACGGGCGGTCGACCACGCCTGCGCTCATGACGTCGACGATGAGGAACTCCTTGGTGAGGAGCTCCTCGATCCGCTCGACGTCGCCCGCCACGAGCGCGTCGAAGTACTGGTCCTCGGCAAACTCTGCTTCGCTCGCTGACGACGTCGGCAGCGGACCGGACGTAGATGTTCCTGTCTGACTGAACACGACGCTCCTTTCGATCGTGGTGGCGCTGAGACGGCGGGTCCCGGGTTGGACCCGCCGTCTCGGTGGTGGGGTGGCGCGCTAGCGCGGTGGGAATTGCGAGTTGGCGACCGGGTCGGCGAGGTTGGCCGTGGGCGCCTTGTTGATGAACCCGATGACGGCGCAGTTGATGTCGACGCCAACTGCGCCATAGGGCGCGGGCTTGCCGGTTGCCGGGTCGACGCCGGTGAGCAGGTCGGGGCGGGTGGCGGCGAGGTTGAACACCTGCACCTCGTCGATCTGACGCTTGTTCAGTCCCTGCTGGACGGCCTTGTCGGTCCACAGGCCAAGCTGGGCGTCCCACAGGGGGCTGTAGGCCTGCGAGTGACGCGGGTCGTCGAGGGTCGGGAAGTCGCCGAACACGTTGAGCAGGTCACCGCCGCGGCGCAGCGCGTCGATCAGCGCCGTGTTGCCGGCGCTGGCGTCCTCGGAGGCGTGGCCGTCGTTGACCAGGTGCACGAACCCCTGTGACTCCTTGTTGTTCGCGCCGGTCTGGCCGTTGATGAAGCCGAACAGCCGCTCGCGGGCCGAGCCGAGGAAGTCGTCGCCGCCGTTGTAGGCCGCCTTGTCGAGGGCCGGGACGTAGGTCGAGCGCTCCAGCACGGAGGTCAGGGGCTGGCCGGCGTCGGTGCTGATGTAGACGATCGGCTGGCCGGCGTCGAAGCCCTTGACGAAGAGCAGGTCGACCCACGACTCGGCGTACTGGCCCGGGGCCGACGGCCCGGCGATGTGGATGCCGAGCACGCGGTCACCGGTGTCGGTGTGGTGGACGACGTCGAATGGGCCGTCGCCGGTGGCGACGATGGGGGCGCTGTAGACGGTCTGCGAGCCCGCGATGCGGATGAACGGGCTGTACCCGTTGCCCGCCACGGCGCCGGGCTGGAACTTGGCGAGGGGGAATCCGCCGGGGCCGGGGGTGGCGATCCGGGTCGGGCTGAAGTCGGGCGCGCCTTGGAAGTTGACGAGCGCCTGTCCGAACTTGTTCTGGTCGGGCGAGGGTGAGTCGAGCGTCACCGTCTGCACGCAGTCGGGGCAGCCGATGGCGATGTTGCTGAGCTTGGGCGCGTAGTTGACGCCGAGATCGTGGGCGATCCCCTGATCGGAGGCGTCGAGGAGCGTGTACCAGACCGTCTGGCCGTTGGCCTTGCCCTTGTACAGCGGCAGCCGCACTGACTCCTTGCTGAGATCGACCTGGATGGCGCTCTCCTCGGTGAGGTGATCGCGCGGCAGCAGGCCGCTGATCGGTCCCAGTCCGCCAGCTCGGACGGACGCCTTGGTCGTGCCGGCGAGCGCGTCGCCTCCCGAGCCATCCAGCGCCTGACTGCCGACCACCGCCGCCACGGCGACGATGGTGAAGGCGGCTGCGAGCAACCACCGCTTCGACATGGACTTCATCGCTGCTCCCTTCGGCGGGCGAGGCGCGAGGCGCGCCGGACCCCATCGAATTAAGTGGACGAAACGGTCCAGTCCGGGATCGGGCGCGCGCGTTACGCCAAGCGACTGGACTCGTTGGTCCGGCCGCGGCTAGGGTCGGACACAGTGATCGCTGCCCCGAAGACCGCCAGAGGACGCGCGACGCGCGAGCGGATCGTCACCGCCGCATCGGAGCTCGTCCACGAGCGCGGGGTCGCCGAGACGAGCGTCGACGACGTCATCGAGCGCGCCGGCGCCAGCAAGAGCCAGCTCTATCACTACTTCGAGGACCGCGGCGCGTTGCTGCGCGCCGTCGTCGCCCACAACGCCGATGGCGTGCTCAGCGACCTGCCGCCGCTCGACGGGTGGAAGGCCATCCGCTCGTGGTTCGACGCCCTCGTCGCGCTGCAGGTCGAGCGCCGCGCCTGCGGCGGCTGCCCGATCGGCGCGCTCGTCGGCCAGTTGGCAGAGAGCGACGCGGACGCGCGCGTCGCGCTCGCACACTCGTTCGAGGAGTGGCATGCGCGCCTGCGCGACGGCCTGCGTTCCATGCAGCGATCCGGCAAGCTCGACCCGACCGCAGACCCCGACGGGCTCGCGACGGCGACCCTCGCCTCAATCCAGGGCGGTCTGCTCCTCACCCAGGCCCGGCGCGACCACGCCCCGCTGGCGACCGCGCTCGACGCGGCCTACGCCAATCTTCGCGCCCATGCTGCGAGCACGCGCGGACGCGTCGTGTAACGCGACAGCGCACGAATGGACTCAATGGTCCACATTGAACCACGCTGCTCGCAGCACGACCGAGAGGCACGAACGTGACCACCACGCAGGCGCAGACGAGCGAGGCCGCTGCGCCTCACGGAAGTGGCGCGCCACCGAGCATCGAATGGTTCGAGGGCTCGCGCGAGGAACTCTCCGATCTGTTTGCGTTGGCCGACGACTCTGCGGCAGCCGTGGCCACGTACCGGGCTCTCGGGCGCGTGTTGGTGGCCCGCGACGGCGCCACGGTCATCGGCCACCTCCAGCTTGTCGCCGGCGACAGCGAGGACGAGGCAGAGGTCAAGAGCCTTGCGGTCCGGGAGGATCGCCAAGGCGCCGGAGTAGGTCGATTGCTCGTGGAGCACGCGGCCACAGCTTGCCGTGAGGAGCACCGTTCGACACTGCTCGTGGCCACCGCGGCCGCCGACACGCGTGTGCTCCGCTTCTATCAGCTGCTCGGCTTCCGACTGCTGCGCGTGGAGCGCGACGCGTTCACACCAGAGACCGGCTATCCGGAGGTCGCGGTCGACGGCATCCCGCTCCGAGACCGCGTCTGGCTGTCGCTGACCTTGTAGAGGCGCGAGACGAGATGAACGTGCTGGTGATGAGACACGCGGACGTCGCGCGGCTGACCCGAGAACCTGCTCGGTCCCGAGTGACGACGCGTGGGGTCGCGTAGGGATGAAGGCCGGTGCCTTGGCGATGCGGCTCGCGCGGGTATCGGAACGCGAGGCGCTCGAACAGCTCCAACGGCGCTCCTCGATGCACGAACCGATGTACCGAGCACAGCTGGCGGCTCATCCAGACGCCATCGAGCTGCCCGCCGAGCAGATCACGGAGGGGCTTGTCCGGGTCGCCGAGCAGAACGGCGCGATCGTCGGCTTTGCCGTCCTGCTCGAGCGCTCTGCGGATGCCTGCGAGCTCGACGGCCTGTTCGTCGAGCCGGAACGGATGCGCGCTGGCGTCGGGCGCCGACTCGTGGAAGACGCCAAGCGGATTGCGCGCGAGCGCGGCGCGACGCGGATCGACGTCGTGGCCAATCCTCAGGCCGTTGCGTTCTACGAGGCGGTCGGATTCACGACGGTGGGGGAAGCGCGGACGCGGTTCGGGCGGGCGCCGCGCATGTCATTGCCCGTCGTCGGCTGAATGTCGCAGCGGCCCCAGTGAGGACACGCTGGTCCTCGCCGCCGGGGGGCGGAGCTGAGCAACGCTCGGCACGCTCAGTGAAATCCCGTGCGATGGCCGCTTGCATTGCCATCGGTGGGGGCGTGAGGATCGTCCGGTCAATCACGAGAGGAGACGGTCATGTTCGTCCGTGTGGTGCGGTTCACCGATGTGACGGCGGAGCGCGTGCAGTCGCTCGTGGCCAATATCGACGAGACGGGTCCGCCGCCCGGGGTGCCGATCAAGAAGCTCCAACTGGTCTTCGACGAAGCGCAGGGCACAGCCGTCGTCCTTCAGTACTTCGACAGCGAGGACGACTTGCGGGCCGGCGCCGAGGTGTTCGCCGCGATGGATTCGTCGGAGACGCCCGGCAGTCGCGTCTCGGTGGACACGGGTGAGCTCAAGGTCGAGCGCGCGCTCTGAACCCGGGCGTAGCTTGAGAAGGAGCGAATGCGGCTGCTCGCCGGGCGTGCAGCAGTGCTTGCAATGCCAGCCCTGAGGGTGCGAGGGTCGTCTCGGTCGATCGACGAGAGGAGACGGCCGTGGCTGGTGTGGAATCGCGCGACTTCGATTCGCCTGACGAGACGAGGACGCCGGACAAGACGCAGGTGGCTGTGGTGCGGATGGGCGCGACGACAGCCGCGCGGATGACGTTCGAGCCGGGGTGGCGCTGGTCGGAATGTGTCAAGCCGGTCGCCGGAACTGAGAGCTGCCAGGCTCGCCATGTCGGCGTTGTCCAGGCCGGTCGCCTGGCCATCAAGCACGAGGACGGGACCGAGGTCGAGATCGGTCCTGGCGAGGCGTACGTCATTGAGCCCGGCCACGACGCGTGGGTGGTCGGCGACGAGCGGTTCGTCGGCTTCGAGTTCGAGCAGCGAGCGGCGGAGGAATACGCAAAGGGCTGATCGCGGACTAAGCGGTTCGTGGAAACGGCGCCACGCTCAGAACGCCGAGTGGACGCGCGCCGCCCCAGTTCGCGTGTCAGCGCGCGGGCTATTCGCCTGCTGCTTCAAGCGCTTCTGTGAGAGCCCCCGCAGCGTCGGCCACGGCAGAGTAGGCGGCCACGATCTCTGCCAGGCTGTCGCCCGCTCCCGCCACGTTGAGCCGCTCGACAGCGGCGTCAAATCGGGTCCAGAGCTCCTCGGGACCGCGCCGGCCGGTACCGGGGCGAAGCTCGTACGGCGGTCTCGCGCGGTTGGACCCGGCGACCGGTCGCCACGCCAGACCTGCATCAAGCGCGCGGGCGTGCGCGTCGCGCATCGCAGCCGCGGCCTCCGACAACGCTCGAAGGCGACCACGAAAACGAGGATCCGGCGGCGCCAACTCGTGCGCCCGCATCGCACCGGCCCACGACGCCTGCGCATCGCGCACGGCATCCCAGGCCGCCTCCTTGCCGGCGACCTCAGCGGTCCCCTGCTGTTCGGAAGCCTCCACCATGCCTTCCTACCGCACGCGGCGGCCGTCGGGTATCGGCGAAGCTCGGCGCCAAGCCGCTCCTTGCGCCGAAAAGCGCGGTCGCCAACACCCATAGACGGTTCCATACGACCGTACTTGTGTAGGCTCGGAGCAGGGGCTGAGGACCGCGCATGGCACTGAACCACGGAGCAGACGACCCGGAATTCCTCAAGGTCGAGGAAGTCGCCGCACGCCTGAAGGTCCAGGAACGCACCGTCCGCGACTGGATTCTGCGGGGCGAGCTTCAGGCCTACAAGATCGGCAAGGAATGGCGTATCCGGCGCGACCATTTCGATGAGGCGATGGAAGCACGGCGTGTCAGCACGGAGCCCACCCAGTCCGGCGGGTTGTGGGATCCGGACGCCGCGTAGAACGCGCTGGGGTACGCCATCGGCCACGCACACCCCTTGCTCGTGCCTTTGGCGGAGAGCCGATGGGACCACGATGGGACCACGACCCCGCATGCGAGACCATGCAAGGCCGTGCGAGCCCGTCGGCCAGCCTGCCCAGAAGCGCGAAGATCCCCGCGCTTTGCAGGGATCTTCAGGATCGTGCAGGTTGTCGCCTAGAGCGGCGGACGAGGCTCGAACTCGCGACCCTCAGCTTGGGAAGCTGATGCTCTACCAACTGAGCTACCGCCGCCTGCGTCGCCAAGCATAGCCGCCGATTACCCTTGCGGACGTGAAGCGCTCCGCCGTCCCCATCGTCGTCGCCGTGCTGGCGGCCGCCCTCGTCGGGCTGCTGGTCTACGGCGTGGTGGCGCGGCGCGACGACACGTCGCTGGACTCCGCGGTGCGCAAGGGGCAGCGGCCGGCCGCTCCCGGCGCGGGGGTGGCGCTGCCGGTGCTCGACGGCGCGGGAAGGCAGTCGCTGGCCGATCTGCGCGGCAAGGTCGTGGTGCTGAACTTCTGGGCCTCGTGGTGCGGGCCGTGCGAGAACGAGGCGCCGGTGCTCGAGCGCGCCCAGCGCAAGCTGGCCGCCAGCGGCGGCACGGTGCTGGGCGTGACCTACAAGGACGACGCCTCCGCGTCGCGCGACTTCGTCAAGAAGTACAAGCTGACCTATCCGAGCCTGCGCGACGACCGGCTCGACCTCGCGCCCAAGTACGGGACCACGAAGCTGCCGGAGACCTTCGTCATCGACAAGGCCGGTCACGTGGTGGCGATGTCGCGCGGCGAGGTCTCGCCGGACTTCCTGTCGCAGGCCATCGACCGGGCGCAGGCGGACTGATGCGCGCGGTCGCGGTCGCGCTGCTGGCGTTGCTGGCGCTGGCGCCCGCGGCGGCGCTGGGCGCGCAGCCGCGGGCGTCGTTCAACGACGTCGAGGACGAGGTCATGTGCGACACGTGCAACGTGCCGCTCAACATCGCCGAGTCCGACCGCGCCGACCAGGAGCGCACCGCGATCCGCCGGCTCATCGCGCAGGGGCTGACCAAGCAGCAGATCCTCGCCGAGCTGAAGAGCACCTACGGGCCCGGGATCCTGGCCAAGCCGCAGGACAGCGGCTTCAGCCTCGCGGTCTGGTGGGTGCCGGTCGCCGTCGTGGCGGGCCTCGCCGCGCTGCTGGCCGCACTGCTGCCGCGCTGGCGCCGGCGCGGACGCGACCGCGGCGACGATCGCGCCCGCGGGCGGGCGCCGACCCTGAGCGCGGCCGACGAGCGGCGCCTGGACGAGGACCTCGCGAGGTACGACGTCTGATGGTGCCGCTCGCGGCCACCGGCCCCGACACGACGGTCATCGCCGCGTTCGCGGTCGGCTTCGTCTCCTTCATCTCGCCCTGCGTGCTGCCGCTCGTGCCCGGCTACCTGTCGGCCGTGTCGGGCGTGAGCGTCATCGACATCCGCGAGGGCCGCCACACCCTCTCGCACGTGCTCGGCCCGGCCATCGTCTTCTGCCTGTCGTTCACCATCATGTTCGTCGCGCTGGGCATGACCGCGACGGGCCTGGGCTCGACGCTGCGCGACTCCAAGGAGACGCTCGACAATGTCGCCGGCATCCTCATCATCGCGATGGGCGTCTTCTTCCTGCTCACGCCGTTCGTGCCGCGCCTGAACCAGGAGTGGCGCCCCGACGCGCTCATCCGCCGCGCCGGCACCGGCGGCCCGATCATCGCCGGCCTCGCCTTCGCGGTGGCGTGGACGCCGTGCGTCGGGCCGACGCTGGCCTCGATCCTCGCCGCCGCCTCGACCTCGGACACCGTCTCGCACGGCGGCGTCCTGCTGGCCTTCTACTCGCTCGGCCTCGCCGTGCCCTTCCTGCTCACCGCCGTCGCCTTCGACCGGGCGACGACCGCCTTCGGCTGGATCCGCGAGCACTACATGCTCGTCACCGCTCTCTCGGGCTGCGTGCTGATCGTCATGGGCACCCTGATCCTCACCGGCGAGCTCACGCAGCTCAACGTCCAGGCCCAGAAGGCGCTGAGCAACCTGGGCCTGGACTTCCTCTACAAGGTCTAGCTCCGGCGACGGCGGCCAACGCGCGGCCGGTTGGCCGGGCGCGAAGGCGGGTAGCGAGAGGGCGTCCAACTCGGGAGGAAACGGTCCATGCGTCCCACGTCGTGCTGGCGCCGCGGTCTGTCCGCGGCGTTCGTCGCCCTCGCCATCGCCGCCGTCGCGCCCGCCGCGGCGGGCGCCGCGCCGAGCTCCACCGCCCCCGGCGCGCCGGGGGCCAAGGCGCTCTGGACGCCGGCCGACAAGCAGGGCTTCGGCACGGCGATGACGACGCAGAGCAAGGTCTGGCACACGCTGCAGGGCGGCGAGCTGACCGAGGTCTACTACCCGGACCTCAGCACGCCGGCGCTGCGCGACCTGCAGCTCATCGTCACCGACGGCAAGACGTTCACCGACCGCGAGACCGACGCCACCGACCAGCACGTCGAGCTCGTCGACAAGCACAGCCTGACGTACCGCCAGATCAACACGGCGAAGTCGGGGCGCTACCGGATCGTCAAGACCTACGTCACCGATCCGGCCCGCAACACGCTGCTGGTCGACGTGCGCTTCCAGTCGCTCACCGGGCGCCCGTACCAGGTCTACGCCTACGTCGACCCGTCGCTCAGCAACGACGGCAGCGACGACTCGGGCAGCACGTCGCACGGCGCGCTGCTGACCCAGGACGCCACGGCGGGGAGCGCCCTCGTCGCCGAGCCGTCCTTCGGCCGCACCTCCACCGGCTACCTGGACGCCAGCGACGGCTGGGTCGACCTGCGCGACGACCACCGGATGGACTGGCAGTACCGCTCCTCGCCGAACGGCAACGTCGTCCAGACCGCGCAGACCAAGCTCGACGGCCGCCGCCACCAGCACCTGCAGCTCGCGCTGGGCTTCGGCACCACGAGCGCCGCGGCGCTCGGCACCGCGCGCGCGTCCCTGCAGCGCGGCTTCGCCCGCGTCGCCGGCGCGTACGCCGACAGCTGGCATCGCTACCTGGGCTCGCTCAAGCGCCCGCCGGCCAGCGCGAAGCCCTACGGCGCCGAGTACGACGAGTCGGTCATGGTCCTGGCCGCCCACGAGGACAAGACCTACCGCGGCGCCTTCATCGCCTCGCCCACGATGCCGTGGGCGTGGGGAACCGGGTTCGAGTTCCCCAAGTCGGGCGTCTACCACGCCGTGTGGTCGCGCGACCTCTACCAGATCGTCACCGGGATGATGGCGGCCGGCGATCGCGGCGCCGCCGAGCGCGCGCTGAGCTTCGTGTTCGACAAGCAGCAGCGCCCCGACGGCTCCATCCGCCAGAACACCTTCGTCGACGGCACGCCGCACTGGGACGGCACGCAGCAGGACGAGGTCGCCTTCCCGATCGTCCTCGCCTGGCAGCTGCACCGCGACGACGCGCAGACCTACGCCCAGCACGTCAAGCCGGCGGCCGACTGGCTCGTCCGGACCGGGCCCCAGAGCGACATGGACCGCTGGGAGAACCAGTCCGGCTGGTCGCCGGGCACGATCGCCTCGGAGATCGCCGGGCTGATCTGCGCCGCCGACCTCGCGCGCCGGAACGGCGACGACGCGAGCGCGGCCACCTACGAGGCAGACCGCCGACACGTGGCAGAAGAGCGTCGAGAGCTGGACGGCGACCACCAACGGCCCGTACTCCGACAAGCCCTACTACCTGCGCGTGACCAAGGACGCCAACCCCAACGACGGCAGCACCTACTCGATCGGCGACAGCGGGCCGAGCGCCGCCGACGAGCGCACGGTCGTCGACCCGAGCTTCCTCGAGCTCGTCCGGCTCGGCATCAAGAAGCCCGACGACCCGACGATCCTCAACACGATCGCCGTCGTCGACCAGCAGCTCGCCGTCGACACCCCCAACGGGCGCTTCTGGCACCGCGCCAACTTCGACGGCTACGGCGAGCAGCTCAACGGCAAGCCGTGGGACTCGTTCCCGCCGGACACCCGCGCCACCCGCGGCCGCGCGTGGCCGATCTTCGCCGGCGAGCGCGGGGAGTACAACCTGGCCGCCGGCGGCACGGCGAACGCCCAGCTGGCCGCGATGGCCGGCGCCGCCAACGAGGGCGGCCTGATCCCCGAGCAGGTGTGGGACGACCAGCCGCCGTCGGGCACGCCCGGCTTCCCCAAGGGCGAGGGCACCCTGTCGGCGACGCCGCTGGCGTGGTCGCACGCCCAGTTCGTGCGCCTGGCCTGGTCGATCGAGGCGGGCCACCCGATCGAGCAGCCGAGCCTGGTCGCCTGCCGCTACGTGCGCAGCTGCTAGGTCGGCAGGCTCGAGCCGGCGAAGGCGAAGAACCACACGCCGAAGCACAGCAGCGCCAGCGCGACGCTCCAGACCATCACGACGTCGAGGACCGAGCGCGGCCGCCCGCTGTCGCGCTCGCCGCGCATGGACTTCATCCACGAGCTGCGCACGCGCGTGGTGGGCGCCGTGCCCATCAGGCTCGCGTAGGTGCGGTTGAGCTTCGAGAGGCCCTTGCCCACCACGACCATCGAGGCCGGGATGCCGACGAGCAGCAGGACGTAGGGCCCCATCGACGGCTGCGAGGAACTGACCAGCCGCGAGACGAGGTACAGCCAGCCCACGGGGATGCCCAGCCAGAGCAGGATCGAGCCGATCGCCATGAGGACGATGAGCACCGCGGCAAGGGCTCTGCGGCCGATGTCCATCGGCACTCAGTATTCCCGACTCTTCAGTCAGGAAGCGCTGTTCACCAGGCCTGACCGCTCCCGCAATGCGGGCACGTGACCGACGTGGTCACGTCGGCCTCGAAGACGTAGCCGCACGAGCAGGTGTACACCGCACGGTCGTCGGGGCCGCCGGACTCGCGCATGCGGCGCTCGTCGGTGAGGTCGGTCTCGGGCTCTGGCTGAGCGGGCGCGGGGGAGACGTGCGGGCGCCGCAGGAGGCCGCCGGGGCGCGAGCGGGGCTCGGACTTCTCACGGTTGGAACGGACGCGCATGAGCATCTATCCCCTACAGACGCATTAACGCGCCGAAGGTTTCTCGTCTCTTGTCGGCTTCGTGTTAGGAAAGGTTGAGACGAATGACGCAAGCGCGGCCGACCGGATCGTCCCGGGCGGGTGCTCAATAGACTCTGCGCAGCGCATGGATCCCTCTCGCAAGCGCCGCATCCGCCTCGTCGTGGCCCTCACCGCAGCCGTCGTCCTGGCCGGTGCGCTGGCCTATACGAGCTTCTCCGCGTCAAGTCCGGCCGTCCAGCCGTCCAAGCTGCTGGCCAGCGCCAACAGCGGGCGCTCCTACCAGCTCACGGGCAAGGTCGTGGACGGGTCGATCGTCAAGCGCGGCGACGCCACCCTGTTCCGCGTGCGCGACCGCAACGGGCGCGCCTCGGTCCCCGTGCGCTACGTGGGGGCGGTGCCCGACCCGTTCCGCAACGGGCGCGAGGTCATCGTCACCGTGCGCAAGCGGGGCGGCGTCTTCGAGGGCGAGAAGGACTCGCTGGTGACGAAGTGCCCGTCGAAGTTCACCGACAAGCCGGCGTCGCAGACCTGATCTCATGGCCCCTGTAGGCCAGGCCTGCCTGTTCCTCGCCCTCGCGACGTGCGGCTACGGCATCGGCGCCTCGCTGTACGGAGCGCTCACCGGGCGGCGCGACTGGGTCGACTCCGGGCGGCGCTCGGTCTACGGCCTGGCGGTGCTGACGACGGCGGCCTTCGCGGTCCTCGAGATCGCCTTCCTGCGCTCGGACTTCCACTTCGACGTCGTCGCGACCCACTCGTCGACCACGACGCCGACCTTCTACCGCGCGGCCGCGGCGTGGTCCTCCCAGGAGGGCTCGCTGCTGCTCTGGGTGTGGCTGCTGTCGCTGTGGTCGAGCCTCGTGCTCTTCCTCGTCCGCCGGCGCCTGCGCGACGTGGCGCCCTACGCGACGGCGGTGCTGCTCGGCTTCGGCGCCTTCTTCACCGCCCTGCTCGTCTTCGCGGTGTCGCCGTTTCACACCGTGGCGCAGGCCCCGCCGGAGGGCACCGGGCTCAACCCGCTGCTGCGCCACCCGAGCATGATGATCCACCCCCCGATGCTCTACTCGGGGTACACGCTGTGGGCGGTCCCCTTCGCCTTCGCCATCGGGGCGCTCGCCGTGCGGCGCGTGGACGCCGACTGGATCCGCGCGACGCGCCGCTTCGCGCTGGCGGCCTGGTTCTTCCTCGGCGTCGGGATCCTGCTCGGCGCCCGCTGGTCCTACGCCGAGCTGGGCTGGGGCGGCTACTGGGCGTGGGACCCGGTCGAGAACGCCTCGCTGCTGCCGTGGCTGACGGGCACGGCCTTCCTGCACTCGGTGATGGTGCAGGAGAAGCGCGGGATGCTGAAGATCTGGAACGTCTCGCTCATCCTCGCCACCGGCACCCTGGCGGTGCTGGGGACCTTCCTCGTGCGCTCCGGGATCCTCGACTCGATCCACGCCTTCGGCGCCTCGACGCTCGGCGTGCCCTTCGTGTCGCTCATCGGGCTGATGATCGCGGGCTCGGTCTACCTCGTCGTCACGCGCCGCGACGCGCTGCGCTCCGAGCACCGCCTGGACTCGCTGCTCTCCCGCGAAGCCGTGTTCGTGGCCAACAACCTCGTGCTCGTCGGCCTGGCCTTCGTCGTCTTCTGGGGCACCTTCTTCCCGCTCATCTCCGAGGCCGTGACCGGGACCAAGGCCGCGGTCGGGCCGCCGTGGTTCAACCGCTACACGGTCCCGCTGGCGCTCCTGCTCGTCCTGCTGTCGGGCATCGGGCCCGTCATCGCCTGGCGGCGGGCCACGCTGGCCAACGCGCGGCGCAACTTCCTGTGGCCGACGGTCGCCGCGCTCGTCGTCCTCGTGGCCCTGCTGGCCATCGGCGTCACCGCCAGCGCCACCGCGCTGATCATGTTCGTCTTCGCCGCCTTCGTGGTCGGGGTGCTCAGCCAGGAGCTGTGGCGCGGCGTGGGCGCGCGGCGCGCGATGACCTCGGAGGGGCCCGCGCGCGCGGTCGTGAGCCTCGTGCGGCGCAACCGCCGGCGCTACGGCGGCTACACCGTCCACCTGGGCATGGCGGTCCTCTTCGTCGGCGTCGCCGCCTCGTCGGCCTTCCAGCACGCGCGCGACGTGCGCCTGACGCCGGGCCAGACGGCGACCGTCGGCGGCTACCAGGTCACCTACGTGCGCCCCACCGCGCGCGTGGACGAGCGCGACGGCGGCGTCGAGCGCGTGGCGCTGGGCGCGGACCTGCGGGTGCGCAAGCACGGTTCGAAGGTCGCCGACCTGCACACCGAGCGCGGCTACTACCCGTCGTCGGCGCCGTTCGCCTCCGGCGGCCTCGTCCGCGGCCTCTTCGAGGGCGAGGCCACCTCGGAGGTCGGCATGAAGGCGGGGCCGCTGCGGGACATCTGGACCGTGATCCAGCCCGACCCCGAGTACCTCAACAAGGTCATCGCCGGGGTGGCCGACCGCACGGCGAACAAGCCCGTCGCCCAGCAGGAGAAGGCGGTCAGCGGGCTGATGGCCGTCTACCAGCGCGGCGTCATCCCCGCGCAGTTCCGCCTGCTGGTCTCGCCGCTGGTGGCGTGGATCTGGATCGGCGGCCTGATCGTGTTCGCCGGCGGGCTCATCGCGCTGTGGCCGGCGCCCGACGCGGCGCGGGGCCGGGCGCGGGCCGGCTACGCCGCGCGCGTGGCGCAGGACCTGGACCGCGCGTAGGCGCGCTCGCCGCGTGGACGTCCTGGCTCCGCTGATCGTCATCGTGCTGCTCGGCGTCGTCGTGTGGCTGGTCAGCGGGCCGCTGCGCACCGCCCCGGCCGTGGAGGAGGCCGAGGCCGCGCGCCGCGACGACCTCGAGGCGGCCAAGGAGGCCAAGTACCGCGAGATCCGCGATGCCGAGCTCGACTACCGCACCGGCAAGCTCTCCGAGGAGGACTGGCGCGCCCTGGATCGCGAGCTGCGCGGCGAGGCGATGGACCTGCTGCGGCGCCTGGACGAGCTGGGCTGACCTTCCAACCTCGCGGCCCGCGCGGCGTTGAAGCCGCCATGAACGCCAAAACGAAGATCATCGCGCTGGCGTGCGTCGCGCTTCTGGCCCTGACCGGGACCGCGAGCGCACACCACGGTGCGAACACCACGAAGGTCTGGGCCGGCAAGGTCGCCGGCACGACCGCTGCTACCGACCCGGCGACCGCCATCGGCGGCCATGCGCTGCTGGTCGACGGCACCGACAAGAACGTGCTCGCCGTGAAGGTGCGCAACCTCAAGCCGAACACGGCCTACAGCTTCGCCCTCGACGGCGTGAGCGACTTCGCCCCCACGACCGCGACGACGGACGAGAACGGCAAGCTCAAGGGCTTCGTCACGTCCGACACGTTCAACGCCACCGACGGCGCGACCTACACGGTCGTCGTCAAGGAGGGCGACACCACCGTCGCGTCCTCGACGCTCGCCCCGGTGCAGCGCAAGGGCTTCGGTCATCGCCACGGCCGCAAGCACGGCCACCACAAGCACGGCGGCTTCAAGAAGGCCCACGGCGCCGACAGCGGCGACCCCGGCCACGACTGCAACAAGGGCGCCGGCGACAGCGCGACGGCCAAGGCCTAGCCGGCCGGCAGGCACTCTGAGGAGGTAGGGCGGCCTGGGAGCGGAGGGGCCGGTACCATCAACTGCGATGGAACTGATCCTCTCCGTTCTCCAGGTCGTGATCTGCGTCGTCCTGATCTTCCTCATCCTCATGCACTCGGGGAAGGACGCGGGGCTGTCGGGCGCCTTCGGCGTCGGCAGCGGTCAGGGCCCGCTGGGCGGCGGCTCGCTCGTCGAGCGCAACCTCAACCGCTGGACGATCGGCTTCGCGATCCTGTTCGCGGTCAACACGATCGTCCTGATCAAGCAGCCCTGGTAACCGGCCCGGGCGCTCAAGCCGAGCGCCGACGCGCCGACGAACTCGGGGGTGAACCCGCTTCGCCTCGTGCCCCTGGGCGCGCGCCTGGCTGCCGCCTTCGCGATCCTCGCCACCGCGCTGCTGGTCGTCGGCCTGGTCGGGGTCAGCGCCAGCCGCTCGCTGGACCTCTCCTCGACCTCCTCGGCGCAGAACCAGCGGATCGACGCGCAGGCGCTGATCTCGGCGCTGGGCCTCAACGCCCAGGCCGCCGCGCACGAAGTGGTGCGCCACCTCTACGTCTATGACGGCGACCTTCAGAACGAGGACGTCATCGCCTGGCGCGTCGGGCCAGCGCAAGGCCCAGATGCTCGGCGAGCTGCGCCGCGCGAAGCCCCAGGTGGCCGACCCGCGCGCCGTGAGGGCGCTCGACCGGCTGGCGGCCGACATCAACGCCTACCTCGCCGCCGCCGACAAGGCCGTCAGCCTCTCGCGCAGCGAGACGGTACGCCACGCCAGCGGCGACACCGGCCGCACCGCCTCGCGCACCTCCTACGTCGGTGAGGTCACGCCGGCCCTCGACCAGCTCGAGGCCAGCCGCTCGGCGCTCGCGCGCGAGCTGGACGCCGAGAACCGCGCGTCGCTCGCCGCGACCTCCGCCAAGGCGAGCAGCGGCCAGCGCACGATCTGGATCGTCATCGCCCTGGCGCTCGCCCTCTCGGCGGTCATGGCCTTCGTCATCACCCGCTCGATCACCCGCCCGCTCGGCGTGCTCGTGCAGCGGCTGCGCAGCGTCACCCGCGTCTGCCTGGCGCAGCTGGGCACCGGCCTGGAGGCCACCGCGCGGGGCGATCTCACGGTCGCCGCCGCGAGCGGCACCGAGAAGATCGGCTCGCGTGCACGCGACGAGATCGGCGCCGCCAGCACGGTGGTCGACGAGCTCGTCGACGGCGCTCGCGCCTCGATCGCCGCCTACGAGACCACGCGCGCCAACCTCGGCACGATGATCGGCCAGGTCTCCGACAGCGCCCGCGGCGTCAGCGCCGCCTCCGAGCAGTTCGCCACCAACTCCGAGGAGACCGGCCGCGCGATGGCCGAGATCACCCGCGCGGTGGGCTCCGTCGCCGGTGGGGCCGAGCGCCAGGTCATCATGGTCGCCTCCGCCAGCGACACCGCGGCGCGGATGGAGACCGCGGTGGGGCAGACCGCCCGCACCACCGAGGAGACCGCCGACGCCGCGCGCGAGACGCGCGAGGTCGCGCGCCAGGGCGTCACCGCCGCCGCGCAGGCCAGCGCCGCCATGGGCAGCGTGCGCGACGCCTCCCACGAGGTGACGACCGCGATCCGCGGCCTGGCGGACACGTCCCACGAGATCAGCGGGATCGTCGAGACCATCACGGCGATCGCGGCGCAGACCAACCTGCTCGCGCTCAACGCGGCCATCGAGGCCGCCCGCGCCGGCGAGCAGGGTCGCGGCTTCGCGGTCGTGGCCGACGAGGTGCGCAAGCTGGCCGAGGAGTCCAAGGCCTCGGCGACCCTCATCACCGGCCTCATCGAGCAGATCCAGCAGCAGACGCTCCTCGCGGTCGACGTCGTCGAGCAGGGCGCACAGCGCACCGACGAGTCGGCCGCCACGGTCGAGCAGGCGCGCCAGGCCTTCGAGGCCATCGGCGACTCGGTCGACGACATGAACGTGCGCATCGAGCAGATCGCCGCCGCGGCGCAGGAGATCGCCGCCGGCGCGACGCGCATGCGCGACGACGTCTCGGAGATCGCAGCGGTGGCCGAGGAGTCCTCGGCCACCACCGAACAGGTGTCTGCCTCGACCGAGCAGACGTCGTCCTCGACCCAGCAGATCGCGGCCTCGGCCCAGGAGCTGGCGCGCACCGCCGAGGAGCTCGAGCGGCTCGTCGGGCGCTTCACGCTGGCCTGAGCGACGGCGGGCGAGTGTCGTGATGGCGCGGATGGCCTGGTTGCGCGATGTGCCCGATCTGTGGCGCCGCGAGCCGATGCTCACCGGGCGCGTCGGAGGTGCGCTGTACACCGGCGCCGGCCTCTACGCGCTCCTGCTGCTTGCGCTCCCCGGCACCACCCTCACGCACCGCGGGCTCGTCGCGCCGCTGGCCGTGGCCTGCGTCGTCTACGGGCTGCTGAGCATCTTCGTCCTCGACTGGCGCACGCTGCCCACGTGGGTGCTGCCGACCGGCACGCTCGCCGCGCTCGTGAGCACGGCGCTGTCGATCTACGCCACGGGCGGCTTCGACTCGCCCGTCGAGCAGGTCCCCGTCTTCGTGGTCGTCTACTCGGCATGCTTCCTGTCGAGCCGCTTCACCGTCCTCTGCGTGGCGGGCGCCGTCGCCGTCCACGAGCTGCCGCTCCTCTACGACGCCCACGCACGTGCCCAGAGCGTCGCCGCGGACTCGATCAGCGCGGTGCTCATCTTCGGCTCGCTGGCCGCGGTGGTCGTCGCCGGGCGCGTGCTGCTGGCGCGCGTCTCCGAGGAGCACGCCGTGATGCGCGAGCTCGCCACCGCGGTGGCCTCGGGCATGGCGCCGGCCGACGTCTTCGTCCTCGCCTCGCGGCGCATCGCCACGCTGCTGGGCGTCGACGGCTGCGGCATCGTCGAGTTCGCCAGCAGCGAGTCGGCCGTCATCGGCGGCGCGTGGGCCCGCAACGACGCGCCCGCGCTGGCGCCGGGGACCATCCTGCCGCTCACGCGCGGCGACGACCTGCACCGCATCTACCTCGACGGGCGCGCCGTGCGCGTGGATCGCCACGGGGAGGCCAAGCGCGCCGCGCGCATGGGCTACGGCTGCTCGCTGACGACGCCCGTGCAGGTGCGCGGCCGGCTGTGGGGCGCCATCTCGGTGGCCTCCGTGGCGCCCGACTCGCTGCCGGCCGACGCCGAGCGCGTGCTCGACGACTTCGCCGAGCTGATCGGCCTGGCGGTGGCCAACACCGAGGCCCACGCGGTCCTCGTCGAGCAGGCCGCCACCGATCCGCTGACGCGCCTGGCCAACCACCGCGCCTTCCACGAGCGCCTGCGCGAGGAGCTCTCCCGCGCGCTGCGCCACGAGCGGCCGCTGACCCTCGCGCTGCTCGACGTCGACCACTTCAAGGCGATCAACGACTCGCTCGGCCACGAGCGCGGCGACGTGGTGCTGGCCGCCGTCGCCGCCACGCTGAGCGACGTCGCCCGTACGGAGGACGTCCTCGCCCGCCTGGGCGGCGACGAGTTCGCGCTGCTCATGCCCGAGACCGACGAGGAGCAGGCGCTGGTCGCCGTCGAGCGCGCCCGCGGCGCGATCGCCGCCATCGAGCTCGGCGGCGGGTTGACGGTCACCGTCTCGGCCGGCATCTGCGGCCTCGAGCACGCCATCGACCCCGACAGCCTCGTCCGGCTCGCCGACGGCGCCCTGTACTGGGGCAAGGCCCATGGTCGCGATGCGGCGTGGGTCTACGACCCCGAGGTCGTCCGGGAGCTCTCGATCTCCGAGCGCGCCGACCAGCTGCAGCGCTCCCAGGCGCTGGTCGGGATCCGCGCGCTCGCGCGCGCCATCGACGCCAAGGACCAGTCGACCCGCGAGCACTCCCAGCGCGTCGCCACCCTCGCCTGCGACATCGCGCGCCGCCTCGGCTGGAGCGAGGAGCGCGTCGCGCTGCTCGAGGACGCCGCCCTGGTGCACGACGTGGGCAAGATCGGCGTCCCCGACGCCGTGCTGCTGAAGCCCGGCCGCCTCACCGACGACGAGTACGACCAGATCAAGCGCCACGCGGCGCTGGGGGCGCAGATGGTCGAGGACCTGCTGCTTCCCGAGCAGGTCGGCTGGATCCGCGCCCATCACGAGCGCCCCGACGGGCGCGGCTACCCGGCCGGGCTGACCGCGGCGCAGATCCCCGACGGCGCGGCCATCCTGGCCGTGGCCGACGCCTTCGACGTCATGACCGCCACGCGGATCTACTCCGCCGCGCGCTCGCGCGAGGACGCGCTGGCCGAGTGCGAGCGCCTCGTCGGCGGTCAGTTCGCGCCCGAGCCCGTCGCCGCGCTGGCGGCGATGTGCCGGGCCGAGCCGCTCACAACGTCTGCCCGGTGATCCTGAAGCCCTGCGCGCGCAGCGCCGGGGTGACGACGCCGGTGGCGAAGCGCCGGCCGTAGAAGTCGGCCTCGGCGACGAGCCGCTGGGTCGCGGTGAGCGCCTCGGTGGCCTCGAGCAGGCGCAGGATCGAGTCGGTGAAGCGCACGTCCTTGAGCGGGCGCCCGATATGGCCGTCCTCGATGAGGAAGGTGCCGTCGCGCGTGGTCCCGGTCACCAGGGTGGACTTCTGGTGGACGGTGTTGAGGTACCACAGGCGCGTCACGTAGACGCCCCGCTCGATCGGCGCCATGAGCTCGGCCTCGTCGGCCGCGCCCCCGCCGATGAGCACGAGGTTGGTCGGCGCGGGCCCGTAGGCCGAGCCGCCGGGGGCGAGGGCATGGCCCGTGGACGTCGTGCCCGCGCGGGCGGCCGAGCGGGTGTCGTGCACCACCGCCCGGGCCACGCCCTCCCGGATGAGGGGCAGCGCGTGCTTCGGAACGCCCTCGGCGTCGACGGCGCGCGGCAGCGTGCCCGCGAACTGGGGCGAGTCGGTCAGGTCGACGCTCGGCGCCGCGACCCGCTCGCCGAGGCGCCCGACGAGCGCGCCGCGACCCTCGGTGTGCGCGAGCCCGTCGAAGGCCAGGCCGCCGAGGAACGCGACCAGCGAGCCGACGGCGTCGTGCTCGAGCACCACCGGATACTCGCCCGGTGCAAGCTCGATCGGCTCCTCGCGGGTCACCTTGGCCGCCGCGCGCGTGGCCAGGGCGTCCGCGTCGAGCGCAGCGATCGAGGTCCCGGTGCCGGCCGCCCATCCCGAGCGCCCGCTCTCGTGGCGCGCGATGACCTTCATGTAGGCGTCGGTCACGCTGTCGAGCGCGCGCACGCCGGTGGACGAGGCGATGGCGGTGTCGACGGCACCCGCGGTCCAGATCCCGAAGGCCTGCAGGCCGGCGGCGGCGCAGCGCTCGAAGGCGACGCTCAGGGCCTCGCCGGCCGCGCCGGGGTCGAGCTGGGCGGTGAGCGGATCGAAGCCGTCGTGGCGGGGCGCGGGCGCGGGCGCCGGCAGGCCCGGGTAGTCGCCGGGCTCGCCGGCGGCCCCCGCGGCGGCGCGCGCGGCAGCCCGGGCGCGCGCGGCGACATCGCGCAGCGCCGCGTCGCTCGTCGCGTTGGTCTCGGCCGAGCCGGTGTGGCCCTGGTCGACGCACAGCACCGAGACCGTGAGGTCGTCGACCTCGGTGGCCTGCGTGGGGCGCGAGACCGCGAAGCGCGAGAGCAGCGAGCGCTCGCGCACGACGGTGGCCTGCGCCTCGCCGCCGGCAAAGCCCAGCGCGCGCTCGGCCAGCTCGAGCGGCTCATCCCGATCGGTCATCGCGAGCACCTCCTCCGGAGGTGGCCCGTCACGACGGTCGAGCAATGGCGCGCTGTCACGCCACACCGACCTGCACGTCGCGGAAGCGCGCCGGCGCGGCGCCGTGGGAGACGACCATGATCTGGCCCGGCTCGCCCTTGCCGCAGTTGGTCAGCCCCCACAGCCGCCACTCGTCGGGCCCGCAGATCGCGTCGAGGCTGCCCCAGAAGCGCGGCGTGACCCCGGCGTAGGAGCCGTTGCGGTACAGGCGCCCGAGCTCGCCGCCGCGGATCTCGCGGCACAGCTCGGTGGCGAACTGGAACTGCAGGCGGCGGTCGTCGATCGACCACGAGCGGTTGGACTCCAGGTACAGGCCCTCGTCGGTGTCGGCGACGAGGTCGGCGAGCGTGGGCACGGTCCCGGGCTCGAGCGAGACGTTGGTCATGCGCACGATCGGCTGGCGCGCGAAGCCGTCGGCGCGCGCGCAGCCGCCCGAGGCGCCCAGGCCCACGGCCGCGGCGCTCTCGCGGTTGGACAGGGCGCCGCGCAGGACGCCGCCCTCGACGAGGTCCGCGCGCACGGCGGCCGCTCCCTCGTCGTCCCAGCCGAAGGAGCCCAGGCCGCCGGGGAGCGTCGCGTCCGCGGTGACGTGCAGCAGGTCCGAGCCGTAGCGCAGCGAGCCCAGGTCGTCGGGCCCGACCCAGCTCGTGCCCGCGTAGGAGGCCTCGCCGAGCAGGATGCGGTCGAGCTCGAGCGCGTGCCCGATCGACTCGTGGACCTGGAGCGCCACCTGCTCGCCGTGCAGCACGATCGTGCTCGTGCCCTCGGGGCACTGCGGCGCCGTGAGCAGCGCGAGTGCCTCCTCGGCCACGCGCGGGGCGTTGCCGGCCAGGTCGAGGGCGAGGACGTGCTCCCAGCCCGCGGCGGCGCACAGGCCGCCGCCGTGGGCGGTCGGATAGGAGCGCACCTGCAGGTCGCTGCCGTCGGTGGCGTAGGCGACGATGCCCGCGCCCGTGGCCACCGTCTCCTGCGTGCAGGCGGCGCCCTCGGTCGACGCGAAGGCCTTGCGCTCGCGCCACGCGCGGCAGGTGGCGGCCGTGCGCACGAGGCGCTCGTCGCCGATGCGCAGCGCTGCCTCGACGGCGAACAGCAGCTCCAGCTTGTCCTCCAGGGTGACGGCGAACGGGTCGACCTCGTAGGCCGATGCCCAGTGCCCGACCGCCGGCGCGACGGGCGCCAGGGCTCGGTCCGCGGAGGCGGGCTGCGCCTCGGCGAGGGCGAGCGCGTGGGCCAGCGCCGCCTGTGCGCCGGCGCGGGTGACGTCGCGCGTGGCGGCGAAGCCCCAGCCGCCGCCGACCTGCACCCGCACGCCGATGCCCTCCGATCCCGAGCTGTCGATCGCGTCCACGCGGCCGTTGAGGACGGCGATCGCCTCGCTGCGGGTGTCGACGTGGCGGGCCTCCGCGTACGCGCAGCGTCCCACGGCGTCATGCATCAGATCGGTGAGAAGCTCGAGCATCAGAAGGCCGCCTCGTAGAGAGCTCTGACCTCCGGCTCGCTCGGCGCGGGCGGCGTGCCTTCGAGGTCCTTGCCACGCTTCATGACTTCGCCGACGCACGCCTCCAGCGCCTCCTCGGTGACCCCGAGGTCGCGCAGCTGCTGGGCGCCGGCGTGGTTGGCCAGCCGCCGGGCCAGCGCCTCCATCTCGACGCCGGCCGCGGCGTCGAGCGCGGCCAGCGCCTCGGGCGCGCGCCGGCGCAGGGCGACGGTGGTGTGGGGCAGCATCGCCGCGTTCGCGTTGCCGTGCCACACGCCGGCGAAGCGCGCCAGGGTCTGGGCGAGCACGTGGTGCAGGCCGTAGCCGGTGGAGTCGATCACGTAGCCCGACAGGAGCGCGCCGAGCGCGAGCGCGTCGCGGTCGTCCTCGTGGGCCAGCAGGCGCGCGGCCTCGCGGGCGGCGAGCACCGGCACCGGCGACGCGCGCGGCGTGAGCGGGCCCTCGATCGCGTGCCCCAGCGCGTTGGCCGCCGACGCCGCGAGGTCGGCCGCGGGCTGCGAGGCGCACAGGGCCGGGTCGTTGAGCACGATGCGCGGGCGCACGCGCGGCGTGGCGGGATCGACGCCGCGGGCGTGACGGTGCCCGCGCGTCATCTCGGCGGCGCTCAGGGTCGTCGGGATCGCGGCCGCGTCGGCGCCGCGGGCGGCGGCCAGCGCCTTGGCGACGTCGACGACGCGCCCGCCGCCGAGCGCGACGAGCAGGTCGCCCTCGACGTCGTCGAGCAGATCGCCCGCCACCTCGTCCACGCGCCCGGTCGGCACGTGATGCACGGCGGCGGCCCCGGCGACGACGGCGGGCGCCGACTCCTGCGCCCGCGGCGTCGTGAGCAGCACGTAGCCGTCGTCGAGCAGGTCAGGCGCCTCGGCCAGGGCGCCGCGCCCGAAGCGCACGATCCGCTCGCCGTCGCGCCAGGTGAAGTCGCGGGTCACGGCCGGCAGCATGGCAAACGCCAACCCGCCGCACAGGCGATCTTGACCTCGCGCAAAGGGTCGGCTGGCAGCGTTCGGCGTCCGCGTGACCCTCTCGCCTTCCACCGCTGCACCCCGCGACGCCCTGTCCGGGGCGCCCCTGGGCGAGGTGCACGCCCGTACCGCCCTGGTGGCGCTGGCCCTCGTGCGCGAGGCGCCGGGCAGCGGCGGCGGGGCCGCCCTGCTGCGCGCGCTGCGCGAGCGCCCCGGCGCCGAGGCGCCGGGCCTCTTGGCCGACGGCGACGCCGGCGCGAGCGCGCTGGCGCACGGGGCGATCGCGCTGTGCGCCCAGCAGCCCGACCGCGCGAGCTGGGTCGTCCCCACCATCGTCGAGCAGTTCCCCGCCGCGCTCTCGCTGCAGGAGGACGGCGTGGCGTGGGCGCTGCTCCCGGCCCGCGCGGCCCGACGACGCGGGGCGGGCCACGACCGCGGCGGCGCTGCGCGTCGCCGCGCGCCTGGGCGTGCGGACCGCGGTCGGCCTCTCGCCCTTCGTGACCGGCGCCGAGCGCCTGCACGACGCGCTGCGCCAGGCGCGCGTGGTGCTCGAGCTCACGCGCGGCGGGCAGGTCGACGTCGAGGAGGCGACGACCGGCACCTGGCGCCTGCTGCTGGCGATGGCCCTCCGCGACCCCGCCGAGCTCGCGGCCTGCGTGACCACCAGCATCGGCCCGGCGCTCGAGCACGACGCGCGCCTGCGGACCGAGGTCGTCCCCACCTTCCGGGCCTACCTGGACCACGGCGCGAACATGAACGCCACGGCCGCGGCGATCTTCGCCCATCGCCACACGGTGGCCGCGCGGCTCGAGCGCCTGGCCGCGCTGACGCGCCTTGACCCCTTGCGCCACGACGACCGCGAGCGCCTCGGGGTGGGGCTGAAGGCGCACGCGGTCTTGTGCGCCATTTCCCACTGAATTGGTATAGAATGAGCGACATGTCGTCGTCCTCCGCCACCGGGCCCTGTGCGCGCCACCGCGCCAGACCACGGCGGCCGGATGGCCGACGCCGTCCTCGCCGGTGACGGCCTCGACGCCATCGCCGCCCTGACCGCCGAGGCCACCGGTGGGACCGTGGCCGTCGTGCTGCCCGCGGTCGGGGCCGCCGTGGCGGGGGCGGGCGGCGAACGCCGCCTGGGCGCCGTCCGCCGCTTCGTCGCCGCGCGGCTGGCCGGGCAGCCCGGGGCGCTGCCCGAGGGCTACGTGGCCGACGCCGCGGTGGGCCGCGACGGCGAGAAGGTCGGCGCGGTGGTGCTGCTCGACGAGGGGCGCCCGCCCGCGGCTGGCGCCCAGGCCGTGCTGCGCCTGGCCGCGGTCGCGGCGCTCACCCTGGCCGCGCTGGGCGACGCCACGGCCGACGGGCCGCGGGCGGCGGGCGCCCTGCTCGAGGAGCTGCGCCGCGCCCCCCTGGAGCCCGACACGCTCGTCGCGCGGGCCCGGCGGCTGGGCGTCGACCTCACCGGCGGCGCCGTCGCCCTGCGGGTGGCGGCGCGGTCAGCCCACGGCGTGCGCGCCGCCGCGATGGTGCACGACGTGGCCCCGGGCGGCCTGGTCCTGCGCCGCGGCGACGAGGTCGACGCGCTGCTGGCCGGCGACCGCGGCGGCGCCGAGGCGCGCGCCCGAGCCGTCGCCGAGCGCCTGTCGTCGCACGCGGCCGTCGGCTTCTCGGCGCACGAGCCGGCTGCCGGGGCGCCTGCACGCCGCCCTGCGCGAGGCCGCCGTGGCGCTCGCGCTCGTCCGCGCGGGGGAGGCGTCGCCGGCCGACGCCGCGGCCGGCGCCTGGCAGCTGCTCGTCCGGCTCGCCGTCGCCGACCCGGCCGCCCTGCGGCGGCTGTGCGACACGAGCGTCGGCCCCGCGCTGGCCCACGACGCCGACCACGGCTCCGATCTCGTCGGCACCTTCCGCACCTACCTGGCGCACGGCGCCAACATGAACGCGGCGGCGGCGGCCATCCCGTCGCACCGCCACACGGTCGCCTACCGGCTCGACCGCCTGCGCGAGCTCACCGGGCTGCACCCGGGCAGCGCGGACGACCGCGAGCGCCTGGGGCTCGGGATCAAGGCGCGGCTGGTCCTCGAGGCCCTGGCGCGGGCGCGGTAGGCACGACGTATCAGCGCGGGCCGGCGCGTGCTCCTGAGGTCATGCCGTTCTTCGTGATCGAGGGCACCTACCACCTCGTCGGGCGTACCAACGCGGGCAACCCGTCGGGCTTCGAGCCCGACGGCGACTCGATGCAGTTCAAGCCGAGCAACCCGGCCCTGCTCGACGAAGCTCGCGCGGACGGGCGCCCCGGCCAGGCTCACCTCGATCGGCTCCACGCAGCTGCGCTTCGAGGGGATCGACGCGCTCGAGCTGCACTTCGGCGGCTCGTTCCAGCCGCGTCCGCTGGCCTACGACGCGCGCGACTTCCTCACCGCCAGGCTCCACCTGGACCCGGTGCTCTACACCGGCCCGGGGCTGACTCGCGTCAAGCCGCCGGTCGTGCACGACGCCACGTCGGGCTTCATCCTCTCGCGCGCGCTGGAGGAGCACGGCCGGCCGGTCTCGTTCGTCTTCGTCGGGGTCGCCGCCCGCGCCGGACGGCTCCCAGCTCGAGCTCGACGCCGCCCTTCTGCGCAAGAGCCTGAACTACGCGTCGCTGCTGGCCGGCGACGCCTACCCGCTGTTCTACGACACCCTCTTCGCAGAGCTGCGCGCGCTGATGACCCAGGCGGCGAAGACCGCCCGCGCCCGCGGCCGCGGCCTGTGGAGCAGCGACCGGTCGGAACTGGGCTTGACGGTGAGCGATCAGGCGGCGCTCGAGCGCGACGCCGTCGTGTTCCCGAAGCTCTTCCGGCGCCTGACCGAGTTCCTCAACGGGCAGGTTGGCCCGCTCGAGCACTTCCTCCCGTGGCTGGCGGCCAAGCGCGAGCAGGTGCTCGATCTCACGACCGGCAACTTCACGCACTTCGACAACGTGCTGGCGGTCAAGCAGAGCACCGTGCGTCTCATCCGCCGCCCCGAGCAGCTCGTCTTCGTCAGCGCGAAGACGACGAGCCGCGCCGTCGCACCCTGGCTCGCCGTCTGAGTCGGAGGTACGGTAGGCGCCTCGGTCATCCAGGAGGAGGCGTCGCGATGTACGACTACGTGATCGTGGGAGCGGGCTCGGCGGGCTGCGTGGTGGCCAACCGCCTGGGCGAGGACCCCGACGTGAGGGTCGCGGTGATCGAGGCGGGGCCGCCGGACGACGCGCCCGAGATCCACATGCCGGCCGCCTTCGGCCCGAACCTGACCAGCGACTGGGACTGGGCGCTCTTCAGCGAGCCCGAGCCCGGCCTCGACCACCGGCGCAACTACCTGCCGCGCGGTCGCGTCGTCGGCGGCTCGAGCTCGCTCAACGCGATGATCTACATCCGCGGCAACCGCGCCGACTACGACGAGTGGGCGGCGATGGGCTTCGCGGGCTGGGGCTACGAGGACGTCCTGCCGTACTTCAAGCGCGCCGAGGACAACGAGCGCGGAGCGAGCCGCTACCACGGCGTCGGCGGTCCGCTGAGCGTGAGCGAGAGCCGCTCGATGCATCCCATCGTCGAGGCGTGGGTCGAGGCCGCCGGCCAGGCCGGCATCCCCCACAACGACGACCTCAACGGCGCCACGCAGGATGGCGCCGGCCGCTATCAGGTCACCCAGCGCAACGGCCGGCGCTGCAGCGCCGCGGTCGCCTACCTGCACCCGGCCGTGGCCCGCGGCAACGTCGAGGTCGTGACCGACGCGCGCGTCTACCGCATCCTCTTCGACGGCAAGCGGGCGGTCGGCGTCGAGTACATGCGCCACGGCCGGCTCGAGCAGGTCCGCGCCGAGCGCGAGGTCATCCTCTCCGCCGGCGCCTACCACTCGCCGCAGCTGCTCATGCTGTCGGGGGTGGGGCCGTCGGAGGCGCTCACGCCGCTGGGGATGGAGGCCTTCCACGAGCTCCCCGTGGGCCAGAACCTCCAGGACCACGTGATGCTCAACTTCGTCTGCCTGACCGACAAGGGGAGCCTGATCTCATCGCTGACGCCCGGGGCCTTCGAGCTCTTCGAGACCGAGGGGCGCGGGCCCGTCAGCTCCAACGGCGGCGAGGGCGGCGCCTTCGTCCGCACCCGCGACGGCCTGCAGGCCCCCGACGTGCAGTTCCACATCGGCTGCCTGCTGCTGCACGAGGAGTTCCTCGGCGTGCCCTTCGACGACGCCTACACCTTCGGCCCCGCGGTGGTGAAGCCGACGAGCCGCGGCCAGGTGACCCTGCGCTCGCCGCTGCCCCACGCGCGGCCGCGGATCGTCCACAACTACCTGACGACCGACGAGGACCGCGCGAGCATGATCGCCGGCGTCCGGCTGAACTTCGAGATCTCCGGTTCGGCGGCGCTGAGGGAGTGGCGGCGGGCCGACTTCCTCGTGCCGAAGTCCGACTCCGACGCGGACATCATGGACTTCGTCGAGCGCCGCGCCCACACCCTGTACCACCCGGTGGGGAGCTGCGCGATGGGGTCGGTGGTCGACGACGAGCTGCGCGTCATCGGCCTCGAGGGCCTGCGCGTGGTCGACGCCTCGGTCATGCCGACGATCCCGCGCGGGAACACCAACGCGCCGACGATCATGGTCGCCGAGAAGGCCTCGGACATCATCCGCGGGCTCGCCCCGCTCCCACGCGAGCAGGAGGCCGAGCAGGAGGTCACCGCCTGACGGCGCTCAGGTCCGCAGACAGATCGCGACCGCGAACAGGTCCCAGTTCGGGAAGCGCGTCGGCTTCGAAGGATTGGTGAGGTGCGCTTGGACCTCCCAGCCGTTGTCGACGGGGTAGCCCTGGTACATCGCGACGCTCGGCGACTCGTTGCCGTGCTGTACGGCCGAGCCGCCGCCGAGGAGCATCGTGCCGCGCGGGCAGTCGGCACGGATCTCCTTGTCGCCGGTGTCGTCCTTCCCGGTGACGTTCGAGACGTAGACGATCCGCTTGGCGAGGTCGGGCTGGGGTCGCCGCGGGTGAGGGTGACGACGAGCGCGACGGCCGCGACGACCAGTGCGAGCGCGCCGAGCGCGGCCCCGAGGTGCGGCGAGCGGGCGAGTCTGGACACCGCCCCAGCGTCGGCCGGTCACCGGGCGCTGTCAAGCACCGGCGGAGGGCCCGCTCCCAGACGGGCCCTCCGCGGTTCGTACCTCGCTGGGAAGCTCTAGCGGCCCACCGGCTGGGCGTCGAAGCTGGCGGCCTTCTCCTCGTTCCAGGAGTAGGCGTAGGCCGGGTTGTCGACCGACTGCCACAGCGCGGTCAGCTTCAGCGGCCGGAAGGTGTCCCACATGACGGCGAGCTCGTTGGTCGACTTGGCGCCGAGCGCCTTCTCGACCGTGCCGGGCTGCGGGCCGTGGGGGAGGCCCGAGGGGTGCAGGGTCAGGCAGCCGATCTCCACGCCCTTGCGCGCGGCGTAGTCGCCGTCGGCGTAGAACATGACCTCCTCGGACTGGATGTTCGAGTGGTGGTAGGGGATCGGCACCGCCGTCTCGTCCCAGTCGAGCATCCGCGGGGCGAAGGTGCAGATGACGAAGTTCGGGCCCTGGAAGGTCTGATGGGCGGGCGGGGGCAGGTGGAAGCGCCCGGCGCGCGGCTCGAAGTCCATCGCGTTGAACGTGTACGGGTAGACGTAGCCGTCCCAGCCCACGACGTCGAACGGGTGGCGGTCGAGCACGTAGCTCTGGTAGCCGTCGCGCACGCGCAGCGTGAGCTCGAACTCGCCGTCGGCCTCGATCGTCTCGAGCTCGGTCGGGCCGTGGAAGTCGCGCTGGGAGTACGGGGCGTGCTCGAGCAGCTGCCCGTAGCGGTTGCGGTAGCGGTTGGGCGTCTCGATCTCGCCGGGCGTGTGGAAGCAGACCCAGAACTGCTCGACGCCCTCGTCCAGGCGCCAGCGGTGGGTGGTGCCGCGCGGGATGACGACGTAGTCCTTCTCGCGGAAGGGCAGCGTCCCGAACATGGTGTGCAGGACGCCGCCGCCGCGGTGGACGTAGACGACCTCGTCGCCCTCGCCGTTGCGGTAGAAGCCCTCGTGGGCCTCGGTCGGCTTGCAGATCGAGGCCTCGATGTCGTTGTTGAACATCAGCAGGCGCCGACCGCTGACCGCGTCGCCGCCCGAGTCGACCGGGTTGGCATCGGCCAGCCGGTGCACGTGGGCGTCGGGGACCCACTCCTCGCGCACGATCGGGGTGAAGTCACCGACCTCCGACAGCCGGCACGGCGAGTGCAGGTGGTAGAGGATCGACTCGTTGCCGGAGAAGCCCTCGTAGCCGAGGACCTCCTCGGTCAGGAGCGTGCCGTTGCGCCGCGTCTGGGCGTGGCGCTTGGCGGGAACGTCGCCGAGGCTGACGTAGCGCATCGCTGCCCTCCTAGAGGTTGCCGCGCCGCTCCTGCTCGCGCTCGATGGCTTCGAACAGGGCCTTGAAGTTGCCGTCGCCGAACCCGCGGGCGCCGTGGCGCTCGATGATCTCGAAGAACAGCGTCGGGCGGTCCCCGACGGGCTTGGTGAAGATCTGCAGCAGGTAGCCCTCGTCGTCGCGGTCGACGAGGATGCCCTGCTCGCGCAGGTCGACGAGCTGCTCGGCCACCTCGGGCACGCGCGTGGGCACGTCCTCGTAGTAGGCGGGCGGGATGGTGAGGAACTCGACGCCGCGGCGGCGCAGCTCGGTGACGGTGCCGACGATGTCGCGCGTGGCCACCGCGAGGTGCTGGGCGCCCGGCCCCTCGTAGAACTCGAGGTACTCGTCGATCTGCGACTTGCGCTTGCCCTCGGCGGGCTCGTTGATGGGGAACTTCACGAGGCCCTTGCCGTCGCTGACGACCTTGGACATGAGCGCCGAGTACTCGGTCGAGATGTCGTCGTCGGAGAAGTGGATCATCTCGGTCATCCCGAAGACGTCCTCGTAGAACTTGACCCAGGTCTCCATCGAGCCGAGCTCGACGTTGCCGACGATGTGGTCGAGGGCCAGCAGCATCCCGCTGTCCTCGGTGCCGTCCTCGACGGGCTCGAAGCCGGGGAGGAACGGGCCGTCGTAGTCGAGCGATCTCGACGAAGGTGTGCAGCGTCTCGCCGTAGGTCTCGATCGTCGCGACCTTGATCGCGCCGCGCTCGTCGGAGACCTCGCGTGGCTCGCAGACACCGGTGGCGCCACGGCTCGTGGCCTCGCGGTAGGCGTTGTCGACGCTCGGGACGCGCAGGGCGATGTCCTTGACGCCGTCGCCGTGCCTGTGCTGGTGGGCGGCGATCGGCGAGCCGGAGTGAAGCGCGCCGGTGAGGACCAGCCGGATGCGGCCCTGCTGGAGCACGTGGGAGACCTGGTCGCGCGTGCCGGTCTCCAGGCCGCGGTAGGCGACCCGCTTGAAGCCGAAGGCGTGCGCGTAGAAGTAGGCCGCCTGGAGCGCGTTCCCCACGTACAGCTCGACGTGGTGGATGCCGTTGAGCGGCATGAAGTCGTGATCGGGGACCGGCGTGAGGCCGGTCGAAGGGGCAACCTGCTGAGCCAACGGTCCGCTCTCCTCAGTCGTCTGGGGCCTGGTGAATGATTCTCCTGTGCAGCGGCGTCCTCAATGCCGATCTGTTGCGCCTGGACGGCGTAGCATGCCCGTATGGACGACATCGACCGGCAGATCGTTGCGCAGCTTCGAACGAATGCACGCGCGTCCTTTCAGGCCATCGGAAACCGCGTGTCGCTGAGCGCTCCGGCGGTCAAGCGGCGCGTCGACCGCCTCGAGGCCGACGGGGTGATCCGCTCCTACGCGGCGGTCGTCGATCCCGGCGCGATGGGCTGGCGCACGCACGCGCTGGTCTCCCTTTTCTGCGAGGGGCGGATGGCCGCCGCGGAGGTGCGCTCGGCGGTGGCCGACCACCCCGAGGTCGCCGCTGCCTACACGGTCGCCGGCGAGGCGAGCGCGATCCTGCACGTGCGCGCGCAGGACACGCCGCACCTCGAGGAGGCGCTCGAGCGCATCCGCGACACGCCGGGGATCATCCGGACGCAGACGCAGGTGGTGCTGTCGACCCTGTTCGAGCGTCCGGTGGCAGGATGAGCAGGCTGGCCGTGCCGTGGGCGAGCAGCTTGTCGCCGGCGGTCAGCCGCGCCTCGGCCGTGGCCATGGTGCGACCGCGGTGGACGACCTCGCCCGTGCACTCGATTCGCCCGGTGTCGCGGGTGATCGGGCGCACGAAGCGGACCTGGACGTCGGTCGTCGTGTAGCCGGTGCCGGCCGGCAGCGTGGTGTGCACGGCGCAGCCGGTGGCCGAGTCGATCAGCGTGGCGGCGAGGCCGCCGTGGACCATGCCGATCGGGTTGTAGTGGCGGTCGCTTGGCTCGACCGCGAAGATCGCGCGGCCGGGATCGACCTCGACGAGCTCGAAGCCGAGCAGCGTCGCGATCGGCGGCGGCGGGAGCTCTCCGGCGATCATCGCGCGCAGCGCGCTGAGCCCGTCGAGCTGCGCAGGTCCCGCGCGGCGTCGACGGGGTCGTGCTCGACCGCTGTCACGCCGCTTCGCGCAGGGGCGCGGGCTCCGGCGGCTGGGGCCGGATCGGGCGTGGCTCCTGGGCCGGCGTGATCGCGGCGAGCCAGGGGAAGAGCGATTCGATGGTGACGAGCGGGCCGGGCATGTCCTGTGGCGTCATGGTCGCTGCCTTCATCCAGGGTTGTGTCAAGAAACTGAGTCTACGACAGCAGGTTGCTTGATGCAACGCTCGTCTTCGACGATCGGCTCGGGCGCGGGGACGGCGATCGGCTCCGGCTCCGCGGCCTCGGACGGGGCGGACTCGCGCCTGACGATGGCGGCCACCGAGGCGACGATGAGCACCGCGCCGGCCGCCGTGCCGATCGTGAGCTGCTCGCTCAGCAGCGCCCAGCCGAGCAGGACGGCGACGAGCGGATTGACGTACGCGTAGGTCGCGACCTTCGAGATCGGCACGTTCTGCAGCAGCCAGGCGTAGGCGGTGAAGGCCACGAGCGAGCCTGCGATCACCAGGTAGGCGAAGGCGAGCAGCGACTTGGCCGAGGCGTCGGCGAGGTGCAGGTCGTTCGCCTCGCCGGTGGCCAGGGCGCCCGCCAGCAGCGCTCCACCGCCGACGACCATCTGCCAGCCGGTCGAGACCAGCGGATCGGACGGCATGCTCAGGCGCGGCGAGAGGAAGGACCCGGTCGCCCACGAGCCCGCGGCCACGAGGACGAGCAGGATGCCGCCCGCCGTGGCCTCGGCGGGCCGGCTGCCGGGGAGCAGGAGCAGCCCGAGGCCGCAGAAGCCCACCGCCACCCCGGCGAGCGTGCCGCGGTGGACGCGCTCACGGCCGACGGTCGAGCGCATGATCACGAGCCACAGCGGCACCGAGGCGATGAGCAGTGCGGCCAGCCCGGCGGGCACGTCGCGCTCGGCGACGGTCACGAGGCCGTTGCCGCCGGCCGGCAGCAGCAGGCCGACGAGGCCCGCGGCGACGAGGCTGCGCGGCGAGACGCGCACGCGGTGCCCGCGCGCGGCGAGGAACACGAGCATGGCGACGCCGGCGATCGCGAAGCGCGCGCCGGCCCCCAGCAGCGGCGGGACGTCCTCGACCATCACGCGGATGGCGACGTACGTCCCACCCCACAGGACGTAGACGATGGAGAGCGCCGACCACACCCTCCACGAGGGAGGCGAGAGGGTGTGGCCGGCGCCGGGTGCTGAGGAGGGAGCGCGCTTCACGGGCGCGCAGGAAGCGCGCGCACCGCGGCGGAGGGGCCGCGGTTGCGCTTCGGGCGCGCTTCACGCAGCGGCGCGGCGCGCGTCTCGAGCAGCGTCACGAGAGCGGCGGTGGGGACGAACGGGTCGGCGATCGCGCGCTGCTCGTCGATCGAGTAGGCCGCGCGGACGGTCCCGTTGCTCTCGGCGACGAGCACGTCGCCCATGAGGGCGCGGGCCGAGTCGAGCGCGGCGAGGTAGCGCAGCGCGTCGATGTCGTCCGCCACGGCGTGGCGGATGACGACTGATTCGGTGTTCACGTGGGCCATGACGTTCAGGATCGCAGCGGCGTGATATGAGCACAAATGGAAGTTCTTGGCGCGCTGATAAGCTCGGCTAATGCTCGACGTCCGCCGAATGCGCGTGCTGCGAGAGGTCGCCGCACGCGGGTCGTTCTCCGCCGCCGCCGACGCGCTGGCCTACACGCAGTCCGCGGTCTCCCAGCAGATCGCCGCCCTCGAGCGCGAGGCCGGCACGACGCTCGTCGAGCGCAACGCGCGCGGCGTGCGCCTGACCGACGCGGGCCGCGCGCTGGTCGAGCACGCCGATGCGATCCTCGCGCGCCTGTCCGATGCCGAGGCCGAGCTCGAGGCCATCGCCGGCCTGCGCGGCGGGCGCCTGCGCCTGGCCGCCTTCCCGAGCGCCGGGGCGTCGATCATGCCCGAGGCGATCGCCCGCTTCCGCGAGCGCCACCCGGCGGTCGAGCTCACGCTCGAGCCCGCCGAGCCGGGGCCGGCGCTGAGCCGGCTGCGCGGCGGCGCGGTCGACATCGCGCTCGACATCACCGTCTCCTACCGAGCGCTGCCCGAGGACGGGATCGAGCGCCTGCACCTGCTCGACGACCCCATGTACGTCGCGCTGCCCAAGAGCCACCCGCTGGCCCGCAAGCGGGGGCTCAAGCTCGAGGAGCTGGCCGACGAGAACTGGATCCTCGGCACGACCGGCTCGTGCCCGGACGCCTCGATCTTCCTGCGCTCCTGCCAGGTCGCCGGCTTCGAGCCGCGGATCGCCTTCAACTCCGACGACTACTTCGCCATGCAGGGCTTCGTCGCCGCCGGCGTCGGCGCGTCCTTCATCCCCGACCTCGCCCTGATGTCGGTCCGCGAGGACATCGTCGTGCGCTCGCTGGGCCCGAAGCCGCCCGTGCGCCAGATCATGGCCGCGACGCTGAAGGACTCCTTCCTCTCGCCCGCCAAGCAGGCGATGCTCGACGTCCTCGTCGAGGTCGGCGACGAGTTCGCCGGCAAACATCGCGGCCTCGCGCTGGCCTCGTAGCTTCTTTCGTTAGCGATCGGCCGGACGGGGCATGCTGGCCCCGGCATGGCCGAGAACGCCGACATCGTCCGCCGGGCCTTCGACGCCTTCTCGCGGCGCGACCTCTCGGCCCTGCTCGCGATCGCGGACCCGGACATCGAGTTCATGCCCGCGACCGCCCGCGTGGCCGGCCGCGGCGAGCCCTACCGCGGCCACGATGGGCTGCGCACCTACCTCGCCGACGTCGCCCGCGTGTGGCAGGAGCTGCGCTCGGAGCCCGCCGAGTTCATCGAGGTCGACGACATCGTCGTCTGCACCGGCCGCGTCTACGCGTGGGGCGTCGGGCGCGTCATCGACGCGCCGGCGGGCTGGGTCTGGCGCCTGCGCGAAGGCAAGCTCGTCGAGGGCCGGGTGTACGAGAACCAGCGCGAGGCGCTGGCGGCCGCGGGGCTGGGGGAGGAGCGGGGGCGGTTGTAGGCGCGAGGACGCGGCGGGCGCTCTATGGCTCACGACGCGGTGACGTCTCGCGGGCCCACAGCTGGTGGCGGGCGGGTCCTGTCGGCGGATCACGCTCCTCAGACTCCGCAGGCTCCGTCTGAGGACGTGTCCGCCGCCACCCGCCCGAGCAGCGTCCTTGCCCGGCCGGGCGCCATCGCCCGCGACGCGGTCCGCCAGCGTCTACTCCCTTCGCGGCCGCAGCTCCTGCGCCGCGTTGGGGCGCGCCTGCTCTCCGCCGGCGTATCGCGCCACCGTGGTCTGCCTCCGCGTTGGCGAGCCAACGGTGCGCCGGTGCCTCCTCGGAGCGCCGAGGGGTGACCGTGCGTTGCGCGTCGCGGCAGAAGGCAGCGCTGCTGCTTCCACGCGAGGCTGTCGCATATATCGGCGGCCGCTCGAAGTAGTCCGTTTCGCGGCGACTGATTTGTCGCGGGCCCCTTCCCGAAGGCATTAGAACGGCCCATTTTGTGTCGCGTTCGGAAGCTGGGCCGCGGCGCCGGACTTATGCGACAGCCTCACGCGCAAGCGGAACCTCGACCAGTAGGCGTCCATGGCCCCTCGCAGCTCGGCTTCGCTTTGATCCGGCTCAGGGCGTGGGCCGGCGATCAGGTGTCGCTCGATAAGCGTTCCGCTAGGTAGGCCAGGCCGCGCGGGTAGCGGTAGTCGATGCCGCCGTGCGCTGCGTCGAAGAGCTCGCAGGCGACGTCCGTGATGTCGATCTCGGCGAGCGCGTCGCGGAACGCGAGCGCCCCGAGGTCCAGGTACCACTCGTCGCGCGTGCCACCGTCGAGGTAGATCGCGCGCAGACCGCGCAGGGCGTCGGCGTGCGCGGGCACCATGCGCACGGGATCCCAGGCGAGCCAGCGCGCCCAGACGTCGTCGACCAGCCGTCCCGTCTGCAGGTCGAACGGCAGGTGCACGGTGCCGTCCTCGTCGGCCGAGAATGCTGCCGCGACCCCGTAGGTGATGACGAGATCGCCGTCGGTCTCCTTGCTCATCGGCGGGCGCGACGCGAAGTCCTGCCAGAACTTCTCGTACGACCCGTCGTAGGCGCGCAGCGCACGAACGACCTTGCCGAAGCCCTGAATGTAGGAGAGCTCGTAGAGCGCGTCGCCGGCGTGGCTGGCCAGCCCGCCGAACAGGTCCGGCCGCAACATCGGGCTGATCATGGCCCCGAACCCGCCGCTCGACTTGCCGGCGATCCCGCGGTGTGCCGCGGAGGTGAGCGTGCGATAGCGGCCGTCGACGAACGGAACGACCTCGTCGCAAAGGTACGAGTGGTACCGACCAGTCCCCGGCGAGTCGACGAACTGGCTGCCCCCGTACGCGGTCCACGCGTCCACAAAGACCACGACGCACGCGGGCGCGTCACCCCCGGCGAACAGCGCGTCGACGGCCTCGGGAAATGTCGGGCGAAAGGGCGAGCGGTTGTGCCACATCGGCCCCGCGCCCGCGTAGCCCTGAATGACATAGACGGACGGATAGCGGCGGCTCGGGTCGTCGTCGTAGCCTGGCGGCACATAGACCTCGACGGGTCGCTCGGCGGGATCGCCGAGCGGATTGTCCGCGAGAAGCGCGCTGACAATCGTATGCCGCTCGATGCGGCCGGCGAGAGTTCGCTCGAAGGCGTTGGGATACGTCGACCACCGGATCAGAGGCTCGGGCACGGGACGCGACGCTACCGCGCGGCGCCGAATGCGGTGCGCGCACTCGTCGCCACGTCTGCGCCGATCGCTTCCGTCGAGCGCCTGTCAGTGCTGCGCCGTTGCACCGCGCTGGACGGGGGAGGTAGCTTGGGGTCATGACCGCGAAGGCCGACTTCACGGACGAGGAGTGGGCACGCCTCGGGCGTGCGCCGCTGGTCGCGGGCATGGCGATCTCGTTCGCCGATCCCGGTGGCCCCATCGAGGCCATCAAGGAGTCGAGCGCGGCGATCAAGACCGTGCTCGAGGCAGCGGAGGACGGCGGCCATGGTGAGTTCGTCCAGGCGCTCGCTGCCGACGTCGCCGAGCAAGCCCGCCAGCACCAGAATCCGATGGCCGGCTTCAAGCCCAAGGGCGCGCAGGCGCGCGAGGAGATCGTCGATGAGCTGCGCGCCGTCAACGCGCTGCTGATCGAGAAGACGACGCCCGAGGAGGCCGCCCAGGTTCGCGAGTGGCTGAAGTCGGCGGCACAGCGCGCGGCCTCCGCGGCGAAGGAAGGCGGCTTCCTGGGCTTCCACGCCCAGCGCGTCAGCGACGGGGAGCAGCGCATGCTCGACACCCTCGACGAGATCTTCGACGGTCCGACCGCCTGACGCCGAGCCGGCAGCCTGGGCTCACGGCTACGTCGTCCGTCCGACATCGGGCCACGCCTCCGGCTAGGGCGATTCGCCAGCGAGCCAGGAGCGCCACCCAAGTGCTGCAATCACGCGCGAAAGCAGCCGCGGCCGCGGCGCTACGAAGCAGGAAGGGGATCGATGGCCGTCGCGCTTCGCTTCCGTAGCGTCGACGGGGTGGCGGTCCGACGGTGGGTCGCGGAGCCGTGTTCGGTCCCCGCCGCCCATGAGTCAGAAGCCGGGCGTGACGGCGTCGAGTCCCTCGCGCAGGCGTTGCGCCTGTTGTGTCAGCGATGCCGCCAACACCTCGTCTCTGGCGATCGAGCGCTCTAGCATCTCCGGGTCGGAGCGGCGCGCGCAAGTTGCGGCGCCACGGGCGGTGCCGACGACCGCTACGGCGCGGTCGCGGCGCTGTGCGGGTCGATCAGGATCTTCGCGTGGCGCTCGGGGTCGCTCAGCGCATCGAACGCCGTCTCGACGCCGTTGAGGCCGACGGTGCCGGTGATCAGCGGCCGCACGTCGACGTTGCCCTCGGCGATGTTGCGCAGCGTGTCGTGGAACTCGAGCGGCGTGTAGCCGAAGACGAACCGCAGGTCGATCTCCTTGCTGATGCCCATGCCGGGCCGGAAGCGGTCCTCGGCGACGCAGTAGCCGACCACGACCACGCGCGAGTACAGCGGCGCGCCAGCGAGGACGCTGTCGATCACCCCGGGGGCGCCAACGCACTCGAAGATCACCGGGCGCTTGGGCAGCGCGCCGAGCTTCTCGCCCAGCCGCCACAGGTGCCACCAGTCGACTGGGAGGCGGTCGAGCTTCTCGCGCGTGGAGACGACGAGCTCGAAGGCCGAGGGCCAGTCGGTCAGCGTCCCCTTGCGCGTGACGGCCTCGTACGGAGAGTCCTTCGTCGGGTCGACGACCACGTCCGCACCGCAGGCCTGTGCCAGCGCACGCCGGCCCGGTGAGCGGTTCGCGGCCACGACGGTCCGCACGCCCTGCGCCTTGAGGCACAGGATCACCGCGAGGCCGACGGGCCCGCACCCGATGACGATCGCCACGTCGCGCTTGCCGACCTCGCCGCGGCGCACGGCGTGCCAGGCGACCGACAGCGGCTCGGTCAGCGCGGCCACCGCGGGGTCGAGACCGTTGGGGACCTCGAACAGCAGCGACTCCTCGGCGAGCACCTGCTGGGCGTAGGCGCCGGGCGCCTGCTCGGAGAGGCCGGTCATGCCGACGCCGTGCGACCCGCGCAGCAGCGGCAACGCCACGACGCTTGCGCCCTCGGCGAGCTCCTTCTTGCAGCCGGGCCCGTGCTCGGCGACGGTGCCGGAGAACTCGTGCCCGAAGACGATCGGTTGCTCGCTGCGCATGAAGCCGTGCGGCGCGACCGGCTCCACCAGGTCCGCCCACTGGTCCATCCCGTGACGCGCGTGCAGATCCGAGCCGCAGATCCCGCACCGGATCACTTCGAGCCGCACCTGCCCCTTGCCCGGGACCGGCTCAGGGCGGTCCTCGACGCGCAGTTCACCACGCTGGCAGATGACGGCGTCCACGCGGGCGCGACCTACCATCGGGTGTCTGGCCCTGCCCGAGGCTACGCGTGCTCGCGCGGGGCCGCCACGCTCGCCGCGGCGGGCGCGGGCTCGGGCGGCGCGTGCACCTTCAGCCGGCCCGGCCACCAGACGCGATCCCCGACCAGCGTTATGAGCGCCGGCACGAGCATCGAGCGGACGATCACGGTGTCGATGATCACGCCGAACGCGACCGCCAGGCCGAGCTCGACCAGGATGTCGATCGGGATCGTGGCCAGCGCCGCGAACGTGCCCGCGAGGATCACGCCGGCGGAGGTGATGACCGGGCCGGTGGCCACCAGCGCGCGCAGCGCGCCGCGTTTGGTCCCGTAGATCTCCGCCTCCTCGCGGACGCGGTCCATCAGGAAGATGTTGTAGTCGACGCCGAGCGCGACGAGGAAGATGAACGTGAAGATCGGCAGGTTCGGATCGACCGCGGACTTCCCCGGCACGAGGTGGTAGAAGAGCAACGCCCCGCCGAGGATCCCGAAGAACGACAGGATCACCGACGCCACGAGGAAGATCGGCGCGGTGACCGCCCGCAGCAGCACGAACAGCGTCAGGAGGATCACCAGCAGCACCAGCGGCACGACGAGCTTCGCGTCATGGCGCGCGGCGTTGCGGTAGTCGAACTGGATCGCCGAGACGCCGCCGACGTAGGCCTTCACCCCGGGCGGCAGCGACGTGAGCGCCGCGCGCATCGTGTCGGTGCGATCGAGCGCCTCGTTGCCGTACGGGTCGTCCGGGAACAGGACATTGAAGATCGCCGCCTGGTCGTCCGTGGACTTCGCGGTCGGCGGCGTCATCACGCCGACATCCGGCACCTTGCGCAGGGCGGCCTGGACCGCCGCGACGTCCGAGTCCTGGATCGGCCCCGCGGTGTTCTCCACGACCACGTTGGTCGGCCCCAGGGTGCCCTTCGGGAAGTTCGCCTCGAGCGTCTTGAAGCCGTCCGTGCCCTCGGTGGAGTTCAGGAACGTGCCGAGCACAGTCGCGTTGCTCTTGTACTGCGTGAGCCCGAGCGCGCCGATCAGGAACAGCGCGGTGATCGCGCCGATCGTGAAGACCGGCTTGCGCGTGACGCGCAGGCCGAGCCGGTACCAGCGCGAGTCGGGGGACTCGAGGTCCGGGAGCGGTACGTCCGCGTTGAACTCGGCCCGCTTGGACGGCCAGAAGCCCCGCCGGCCGACGATCGCCAGCAGCGCCGGCAGCAGCGTGAGGCCCGCGCACGCGGCGATGAACACGCCGATCGCGTCGACCGGCCCGAGCGCCCGGGTGGACGCGAGCTCGGCGACGACGAGCACGAGCAGCGCGACGATCACCGTGCCCGCGCTGGCGATGATGGCCGGCGCGGTGCGTTGCACGGCCGCGTCGATCGCCTCGTGCTTGTCCTCGTGGACGTGCAGCTCGTCGGAATAGCGCGCGACCAGCAGCAGGCAGTAGTCGGTGCCGGCGCCGAACATCAGCACCAGCAGCAGCGAGGTGGCGGTGGAGGTCACCTCCAGCCCCGCGTCCGCGATCAGCTTGATCACGCCGCTGGCGATCGTGTACGCCAGGCCGACCACGACCAGCGGGATCAGCGCGAGCAGCGGCGAGCGGTAGATCAGCAGCAGCAGGATCAGGACGAAGCCAACAGTGACCGCGACGAGCGTCACGTCCGCCGACTTGAACGCCTCGTTGAGATCCGCCTCGAGCGCCGCGGCGCCGGTGACCTGCACGCTCAACCCGTCGCCGCCGTTGGCGACGGCGCGGATGTCCTTGACCACCTCGTTGACGACGTGCTGCTTGTCGGCCGACGTCTGCACGACCGTGAACGCGGTCGTCCCGTCCTCGGACACCTGCCCCTGCGCGCCGGGGCCGAACGGCTGGATCGGCGGCAGCACGTGCTCGACCTTCGCGACCGCCTGCGCCTCGGAGGCGATCCGCGCGCGGTCGGCCTCGGTCAGCCCGGCGGGGCGCTTGTACACGATCACCACGCTGCTGACGGGATGGCCGGCGAAGCGGTCCTTGATGACGTCGCTGGCCTGCGTGGCCTTCGCGTCAGCCGGCAGCCAGCTCGCGATCCGGTCCTCGGTGACCTTCGACAGCGTGCCCGATAGCGGGCCGAAGATCGCGACGAGCACGACCCAGAAGCCGACGACCGCCCACTTCGACCGGCGCCCGCTCGAGAGCCTGGCGATCCTGCGAATCACGGCTCTTCCACGCACTCGTGCAGCGCCTCGGGGACGGTGCGCGAGCGCTGCGCCTCGAGATTCGCGGCGGATCTCACGCCGTCTTCAACGTCCGCTTTGCTGGCGCCACCGCGGCGACGCCGAGAAGCTCGGGATTCTCATCAAACGAAACTCCATTCGCGAACGGGGCGCAACGCTAACCGCGCCGCCGTCGCAGGGTCAAGCGAGTGCAGCGAACGGCGGTGGTGGCCGAACTCCGTCGCGTCGGCTGGCCGGCACGTCAGCTGGGCCTGCGAAGGCGTCTCCCGCGCGACCGGCGTGCAGGTCACCCGGAGCTCGCCGCTGGCACCCACACCCGCTGAGTCGACACTCAGGCATCGCGCGCCGGCAGCCCTGACCGCACTGCTCCTTGGCGGTGCAGGTGCACCCGAGTCGAGGTCCCCGCCGAGTGGCCATGACGCGCTCCGGGCACCAATCGACCCCAAGGAGCACCCACCCGCGTTGTCAGGCTGGGGCGCCACCGGGCCTGGGTACCAAAACGAGAAGAGCCCGCACTACGCGGGCCTTCTCTGAACAACGTGATTGACGAGACGGAAAGGCGGGCCAGCCGTAGCCAGCCCCGCCCGTTCCTAGGTGCGGCGGGTACTACGCGCCGGGGGCTGACGGCGATCGGAGCCGACAGCCCGCCGTACGAGGCGCTGAAGCGCCGGGGTGCACGCCGAGCGAGCGCGGCGATCAGGTCGTTCGTGCCGCCCTTGCGGACGCTGCGGTCGTCGCCGGTCGTGTAGCCAGCGGCCTGGTAGTTCGCCTGGCCAGCGGAGACGCAGAACCCGATGCCGTCGTTGCTGGTCGGGTTGTTCGCGGTCGCCTGGGCGCCGTTGAACGAGGACGCCATCGAGGCGGCGGGGAGGGCGAGCATGGCGAGGGCCATGCCGGTGATGATGATCTTTCGCATTGTTGTCCTTGTGTCGTTGGTGGTCCACGATCCTTATCGGCGAAGTGCCAACAGTTCTTGACGGGGCGCCAATAACATTTAGACTCGCGTTATCGCCACCACGCCGAAGTACAGCCGCCTCGCTCCCGCCCAGCGGCGCGAGCAGATCCTCGACGCCGCCAACGCGCTGTTCGCCGAGCGCGCCTACGACGAGGTCTCGATCGAGGACATCGCGAGCGCCGCAGGCGTCACCCGCGGGCTCGTGCACCACTACTTCGGCGGTCGCAACGACGTCTACATCGCGTTGCTCGAGCGGCTCGGCGCCCAGCGCGAGGAACAGCTCCCGCCCCCCGTGGGCCGCAGCGCCCGGGCGCGCGTGGCGGACACCGTGTCGCGCTGGCTCGACTGGACCGAGGCCAACCGCACGATCTGGCTCGCCACCATCGCCCACGGCGAAGACGTCGTCGACCCTGAGGTCAGGCACGTGGTCGCCGACCTCGTGCGCCGCGCCGTCGCACTGCTCACGACATTTCACGCCGACATCGCCGAGGACTCGCCGCGGCTGCGCTACGCGCTGGAGTGCTGGACCGCGCCTCAACCGCGCCGCCACGCGACGCTGGCTACGCGGAGAGGCCACCCGCGAAGCCACGCACGAACTGCTCGCCTCGACGCTCGAGCACGTCCTGCGCACCTTCGGCGCTCCACCGGTGCCACGCCGGCGCACATCTCCTCCCCGAGATCAAGGATCGTCGAGTTACCCGCCGGCCAGCGGCGACGCTGCCAGCGCCTTACGGCCATAAGCCACTACGCAGCAGCGTGGTAACTTCGGTGTTGCATGACGTGCATGCCGCACAGCTTCCTGTAGCGCCGGACCTCTCCAGCTAGGTCCTCTCGTCGCGGCCACGGGCCGTGACGCCACCGCTTCAGGAAGGAACGTCATGCGTTCAGTGATGGTCGGCGCCCTGGCGCCGTCCGATTCACGCCCGGGGTCGCATCTCCGTGCGTGCGATCTGCGCAAGGGATTCGGCGACGGCGCCGTGCTCGACGGGGTCTCGCTCACCGTCACCGCCGGGCAGCGGCTCGCGGTGATCGGCGACAACGGCGCTGGAAAGAGCACGCTGCTGCGGCTGCTCGCGGGCCGGCTCGTGCCCGACGGCGGCGACGTGAGGTGGACGACCGAGCGTCGCTCCCTCATCGAGCAGGAGATGGACGCGCCAGCCGGGGCGACGGTCGCTTCGGTGCGTGCAGAGGCTCTGCGATCGTCGCGCGACGCGCTGGCCGCGCTCAGCGTCGCTGCGTCTGGCCTCGCCGCGGGCGCAGAGGGCGCGGGCGAGCGCTACGCAGCCGCGCTCGCCCACGCCGAGCGGCGTGACGCGTGGGACGCCGAGCGGCGACTCGAGGCAGCGCTGAACGCCTTCGATGCGGATTTCCACGCCGAACAGGCGCTTGGCGGCCTCTCGGTCGGCCAGCGCTACCGCCTGCGGCTCGGCTGCGCACTGGCTGACCCGGCCGGCACCGTGCTGCTCGATGAGCCGAGCAACCACCTCGACGACAGCTCGCTGGACCGGCTTGTGCAGTGGCTGGTCGAGTTTCCGGGGATCGCTGTGTTCGTGACGCACGATCGGTGGCTACTCGACGCGGTCGCGACGGCGATCTTCGACCTCGACCCGGCACTCGGCCCCCGCGGCACCCTGTTCGGCGGAAGCTTTGCCGCGTACCGCGAGGCGCGCGCCGGGACGCTGCGCGAGTGGCGCCGACGGTATGCCGCGAGTCTCGACGCCGAGCGCGAGCTCTCGGAGCGGTTGATCGCCGCTCGCGCCGCAGCTCCGGGCCACTGGCAGCCCGGCAAGGGCGCGGCCAAGCACGGACGCGAGAGCCGAGCGGCGAGTTCGGTTCGACTGCTCCAGCGCCGCATTGACGACCTCCGACGCGAGCGCGGGCCCGCGCCGCCGGATCCGCTCACGTTCACCGCGCCCGATGCAGCGGACACGGGCGACACGATCCTGCTCGAGGCCACCGGAATCGCCGTACACGGTCGCGTGACCCAGCCGTCCGACTCGCCGATCCGGCTCGGCGCCCGCGGCCGCCTGCTGTTGCGCGGCGCGAACGGAGCCGGGAAGTCGACGCTGCTGAGCGTGCTGGCCAGCCAACTCGCACCCGACTCCGGCACGCTCACCGTCGCGCCTGGTGCCCACGTCGGGCTCCTCGCCCAAGAGGACGACTGGAATCCCAACCGCACGCCCGCCGACGTCCTCGGCGCGTGGGATCTCGATCAGATCCGTGCGACCGGACTCCTGCGCGACGCCGACCTCGGTCGCCCATTCGGCCAGCTCTCGGTCGGGCAGCGCCGTCGCGTCACGCTCGCCTGCGTCCTGCTGAGCCGACCATCGGTGCTGCTGCTCGACGAACCGACCAACCACCTCTCGGTCACGCTCGTCGACGAACTCTGCGATGCCCTCCTCAGCACGCCGGCCGCGGTCGTTCTCGTCACTCACGACCGAACGCTGTGCCGCATGGTCCACGACTGGCCGACAGTGACCCTGTCGCCGGTCGCACGGGCACCAGGAGTTCGATGAGCTCTTCATGCGACAGCCTCGCGTGGACGCAGCCGCGCGCAGGAGCTGCGGCCGTGAAGGGAGTCGACGCGCACGGACCGCGACACAACGGGGGCGCCCGGCTGGGCAAGGACGTGCTCGGCGGGCGACAGGACCCGTCCCAGACGGAGCCTGCGGAGTCTGAGGAGCGTGAGCCACCGAGTGCGGGCCCGCGAAGCGTCCCTCAGGCGGGGAGGAGGATGGCAGCGGCGCTCGCGCCCACCGGGCGCTCGCGGATGCCGGGTCCGCGCTCGCGGACCGCGGCGAGCCCTACGGCTGGCCGCCACCCGGTGTGATGGCTCCCTTGCCCGTGACGCTGGTGGTGACGTGCTTCGGGTTGCCGCCATAGACGATCTCGCCGGTCCCCAGGATCGAGGCGTCCAGCGCCCTCGTGACGGTGACGTCGATGCGCCCCGAACCGGTGACGACCGCGTGGGCGTCGCGGGCGACGACGCCGCCCAGCGCCTCGACGCCGGAGCCGCCGAGCGTCGCGACGACGCGGTGGGCCGTCCCGCTGGCGCGCAGTACGCCGCTGCCGGTCAGCGTCACCTTGAGCGTCTTCGCGCGCACGTTCTGGACCGAGAGGATCCCGCTTCCGCTGAGCGCCACCGTGTCGAACGAGGGGGTCGTGACCGCGACGCGCATCGGCGACTGCGTCGAGAAGCTGCCGGGGGTGGCGATGACGAGGCGCCCCGAGCGCACCGTCGTCGTGACGTGCGAGAGGAGGTTGTCGTCGGCGCGCACCACCACCGACCGGGGGGCGCCGACGCGCACGGTGACGATGTTGGAGCCCGCGAGCTCGACGCTGTTGAAGGCCGGCACGACGCGCTTCTGCTCGGCAGGCACGCCGGACCCCCGCAGGGTGCCGCTCGGGCGGTCGACCATGACCAAGACGGCGACGGCGGCGCCGACCACGGCACCTGCCAACAGCCACACGAGCCAGGTCGGTCGCCGCAGATGGTGGCGGCGCGCGGGCGTTGTGCCAGCCGTCATGACGTCTCCTCTGAGTTCCCGTCAAGCATCGCTCGCCCGGCATTCCGCCGCATCCGGGCTCAGATGCGCTCGCGCTGCCGCGAACTACGCATGCCGCGCTGGTGCGATATCACCACCTCGTCACCCGCGAAGCTCTGCGGCGTAGACGATGGCCGGATAGTCGGCCTCGAGCACCGTCGTCCGTTCGCAGCGCATGCCGACGTTCTCCGCGACTCGACGCGAGGCGATGTGGTCGGGATGGACCAGGGCGATGAGGCGCGAGAGGCCGAAGCGCGTCGCCGCTGCCTGGCAGGCGAGCGTGGCTGCCTCGGTGGCGATGCCCTGCTTCCAGAAGTGCTTGTGGACGTGCCAGCCGATCTCGATCTCCGGGACCCGCTCGAGCTCGAGCGGTCGGATGCCGCAGTACCCGGCGAAGCGCGCGTGCGGGAGCACCTCGATGAGCCAGGTTCCGAATCCGCGCGTCGCGTAGAGCTCGCGGTTGCGTCGGATCCACGCCGCCGCCTCGTCTCGGGTCTTGGGCCGCGGGTAGAAGGTCATCTGCTCGTCGTCGCCGACCATGGCGGCGAGGACGTCGAGATCGTCGTCGCGGAACTCGCGCAGCCGCAGGCGATCGGTCGCCAGCGCAGACGCGATGTCCGCGTCCGGGCTCAGGCCTGAAGCACCTGGTGGGCGAAGCGGACGGCCAGGGCGCCGTCGCCGACCGCGCCCGACACGCGCTTGGTCGCGCCGGCGCGGACGTCGCCCGCGGCGAAGACGCCGGGCCGGACGGTCTCGAGCAGATGGGGGCGGCGGTCGCTCGTGCGCCAGCGATTCGGTCCGTCACTGGCCGCCGCCTCGTCGCCGCACCGGATGTAGCCCGCCTGGTCGAGGTCGAGCATCATGCCGACCGCCTCGGTGCACGGGTCGGCGCCGATCATCACGAAGACGGCCGCGACCGCGACGCGCTCGACCTTGCCGTCCGCGCGGTTGCGCAGGTCCGCATGCTCGAGCCGGCCGTCGCCGTGGAAGGCGCTGACCTCGGTCTGCGTGGTGATCTCGATGTTCGGGCGCGCCTCGATGCGCGCGACGAGGTAGCGCGACATCGTCGCCGCGAGGCCGTCGCCCCGGATGACGATGCGCACGCTGCGCGCCGTGCCCGACAGATGCACCGCCGCCTGGCCGGCCGAGTTGCCGCCGCCGACCACGATCACGTCCTCGCCGCGGCAGCGCTCCGCGTCGCTCGCCATGGCGGCGTGGTAGACGCCGGCGCCCGTGAACCGCGCGACGTTGTCGGCGGCGAGCTCGCGCCAGCGGGCCCCGGTGGCGACGACGACCGTGCGGGCGAGCGCATGCTGACCGTCATCGAGGTCGACGCGGATGAGCCCCTCGTCGCCGCGGGCGAGCTCGACGGCGCGGTGGAAGCTCGAGAGCACCGCGTCGAAGCGCCGCGCCTGCAACGTCGCCTTGCGCGTCAGCTCAGTGCCGGTGATCCCGGTGGGGAAGCCGAGGTAGTTCTCGATCCGCGTGCTGGTCCCGGCCTGGCCGCCCGGCGCCCACGCCTCGGTCACGAGCGTCCGCAGCCCCTCGGACCCGCCGTAGACCGCGGCCGCGAGGCCCGCGGGCCCTCCGCCGAGCACGACGAGGTCGAAGCGCTCGCCGTCGATCTCCGCACGCAGTCCGAGCTCACGGGCGACCTGCGCGGCCGACGGATTGCGCAGCACCGAACGGTTGCGCACGAGGACGGGCGCCTCCTCGCGGGGGATCTGCAGCCACTCGAGCATCGCGGCGCTCTCGGGGTCGGTGTCGACGTCGTACCACCGGACCGGGATGAGGTTGCGCTCGAGCAGGTCGCGCACGTCGAAGGCGCGGCGCGAGCCGCGTGGAGCGATGAGGCGCGCCACGCCGTGGCCGTTCGCCTCGTGCCATTGCCTGCGCGCCATCATCGTCCGCAGGACGAGGTCGGCGAGCTCGGGCCACGCGGCGAGCATCGCTCGCAGCTCGGAGCGCTCGAAGACGATGACGTCGGTGGGCTCGTCGGCGACGCACTCGGCGATCGCCGGCTCGCCGGTGAAGGTGGCGATGTCGCCGAGGAACGTCCCGGCGTCCGCCTCGGCGACCCAGACGTCCTTGCCCGGCTTGCGGTCGAGCACTCGCACCCGGCCGCGCTCGATGACGAGGAAGGGCGCGTCGCGCTGTCCCTGCTCGTAGAGCGTCTCGCCCGCCGCGAACGAACGGCGCGTGCCGAGCTCGGCGAGCCGCTCGAGCTTCTTCGCGGTCATCCGCGGGTACATGACCTCGTCGCCGAGGTCGGGGAAGCTCTCAGCTCGGATCTGGGTGGGTGTGGTGTCCTCGACCGTCACGCTCGTCCGCGAAGGGGTAGCAGATCGGCTTGCGCCTCCATCGACGGGATCATCGCGCCGGTGGCGCAGCGCGCTCCAGGAGCATGAACTCGCTGACCCGCACGACGCCCAGGACGGGGCGAATCGGCCCGGGCACGAGCGAGCGGCGGGCGTCGCGGACGACCTCCGGCGCGACGAGACGCACCCGCCGGCCGCGCGTTTCGATGTCGACCGTGCCCGCCGCGAGCACGTTGCGCACCCATTGGCTGTCGGAGCCATAGGTCAGGGCGATCACGTAGCGGTCGCCGTCGCGGAACAGGTTGACCGGCGTGCGGTAGACGCGGCCGGAGCGGCGCCCGACGTGCGACACGACCGCGAAGCCGGGAAGCTTGCGGGCAGCCGGCCCGAGGACGCGGTTGGTGACATGACGGTTGAACCTCGCGAGGCGCTTGGGCAGCGGCATCGGATCCGCGTCAGCCGTGAGACGGGCGGGAGTGGCCCCCGCCCGAGAGCGCCGCGGTGAGGCCGAGGCCGATGTAGACGCCGCCGCTCAGCTTCGCGAGCAGGCTGCGCGCGCGCCGGCCGCCGCGTATCCAGCCGCCGACGGCTCCGGCCAGCACGACGTAGGCACCGTCGCTGAGCACGGCGAGCAGCGTGAAGACGGTGCCCAGGACGAGGATCTGCAGCGCGATCGGGCCGCGCGAGGACTCGACGAACTGGGGCAGGAAGGCGACGAAGAAGATCGCGATCTTGGGGTTGAGCAGCTGGACGAGCATGCCCTTGAGGAAGAGCTGCGAGCGACCGCTCACGAGGACCTCCTGCGGCTCCTCGCGCTCGAGCAGCTTGCGCGCGCCGAGATAGAGCAGGTAGGCCGCTCCGGCGTACCTGACCACGGTGAAGGCGGTGAACGACGCGGCGATGAGCCCCGTGAGCCCGGCCGCGGCGGCGAGCGCATACGCGAACGTGCCGGTCTCGACGCCGAGCATCGACACGATCCCCGCGGTACGACCCTGGTCGAGGCTGCGCGTGACGACGTAGATGACCGCGGGACCCGGGATGGCCAGGAGCGCCAGGCTCGCGCCGGCGAAGAGCAGCAGCGTCGATCCGTCCGGCATCCGCCGATTATCACAGGAGCCCGCGCGCGGGCGCACGGGCTCCGGTGACCAGGTGCGTTATGGGGTGATGAGCGTGAAGGAGTCGTCGACGAAGGCGCCCGGGGCGGGCAGCGGATCGAGGACGTAGACCGTGAACAGGCCGGGGCTCTGGTTGGTGACCGAGACCATGTCGGCCTTGAAGCCGGTCACGATCGCCGTCGCCACCGCCTGCGTGGCCGGTGATCCGTTGAAGCGGACCTCGTAGCGGCCCATGCTCAGACGCCGGGCCTCGACCGACTGGCCGCTGCAGTTGTAGCCGGGGACCGTGGTGAAGGTGCCCGAGAACGCGGGGCTGGCGGCGATGGTGACGACCCCCTTCAGCGCACCGGTCTGGCTCGTGCAGGCGGGGCGCGTGAAGTCGGTGGAGTCGAGTCCGTCGAGCTTGCCGGCGTTGTCGGCGTTCGTCGCGTTGCTGGCCGTGCTCGCCGTGCTCGCGCTGGTGGCGGTGGTGGCGTGCGCGGCCGTCTCGGCGCTCTTCGCGCTGAGGTTGGTGTTGTCGATGTCGGCGTTGGTGAGCGAGTTGTCCTTGACGTCGGCGCCGGACACCGTCGCATCGTGGATGTCCGCCGAGCGGATCGAGTTGTTGGCGATCGCCCGCGTGCCCACCGCGCCGCGCTGGATGTCGCGGGCGCCGATCTTGACCGCGGCGTAGGAGCTTCCGCCGAGGGCGACGAACAGCGCGAGCAGCGCCACGATCATGGCCGGTGACGGCCGCCTGCTGAGAAGTCGTGTCATCTCCGCGTCCCTCTGAGGTCGAAGTCAGTGATGACGATGACCTTGCCCGCCGCGGCGGCCCCCGGCTAGCGACCCTAGGGCTGGACTGCTGACCCTCGTCGCGCTCAGGTCACGGCGAAGAGCGCCTTGCCCCTGAGCGGGAGCACTTCGTAGCGGTAGTCCTGTCCGGTCCGCGGCCCGCTGAGCGGCGAGAGCATCGTCGTCACGACCGCGACCGTCTCGAGCGGCGCGGCGCCCTCCTCGCCGACGCGGACCGGCGGGATGAGCAGCGTGAGGTTGACGGTGTCCTTGTCCTCGTCGGCCTGCAGCGTCACGGTCACCTCGCGGCCGAGCTCGGTGTCACGCGCGTCGATCTCCTCGCCGGGATAGGCGTGCTCGCCGTGTGGGCCGGCGTAGTGCAGTCGTGGCCGGCCCTGCAGGTCGATCGTCGCGTAACTGACCTGCAGGCCGCCGTCGCCGCGCAGCTCGTACATGGTCGGCTCGATCCCCTCCGAGACCATGGAGCCGACCCTCCCACTTGACGCTCAGGTTCGTCAACCATTCAACATCTGCTTAGTGCCTATTGGCCCCGCGCACGCGCGCCGCTCTGATGGGCCCAGATGGCGTAGTCGAGATCGCGGGGCGACACGCCCAGGCGCGCCGCGGCGGCCAACACCAGCTCACGTGCCTCGTCGACGCCGACCGCGGTCTCTCGCGGCCGGCCGAGGGCGGCGGCGGCGAACCGGCGGATCATGCGGTCCGGCTTGACCTCGGGGAGGCCCACGAGCATCGAGAACGCGCGCCAGGAGACGCCGGAGGCCTGACCGGTGACGGTCGACCAGCGGCGCTGAAGGTGGTCGAGACGCTCCTGGCCGGCGGCGGCGAGATCGGCCGGAAGGCCCACGCCCTCCTCCTCGAGGATGCGGGCCTCCTGGAGCACCGCCTCGGCCTTGAGGATGCCGTTGGTGGTCGAGGTCCGCTGGCGGTTGCCCATGCGCTCGGCGAAGTCCTCGGCGCCGCCGCATGCCTCGATGAAGCGCCGGACGTCCCCGGGCCGGTCGGCGTCGGGGTCGTGGCCGCCGGCGAGCCGCTCGGCGCGGTAGCGGGCGATGACGTTCTCGACGCTCTGGTAGCGCACGCCGATCGACCAGACCGCGCCGATGATCGCCAGGCCGACCGAGTCGTAGCCCTCCGGCGTCTCCCAGCGGTCGGGGCTCGGCAGGAGTGTCTGGACGGCGGCGACGATCGCTCGCACCGCGTCGTCGTGGAGTTCGGACGAAGACATTCGGAAGACGGCTCTGGCTTATCCTGCAGTGTGGCGTGAAGGACAACCGCTCCATCCCGAAGGCCACGGTCGTGCCGGTCCTCATCTACCCCGACGTGCGTCAGGCGGTCGAGTGGCTCGGGGCCGCGTTCGGGTTCGTCGAGTGCGTGCGGATCGGCGAGAACCATCGCGCGCAGCTGGGCTTCGGCGACGGGGCGCTGATCGTCGGCGACGAGCGCCACGACCGGCGGGCGCCGCGCTCGGGCGAGGTCACCGCCTCGGTCCTCGTTCGCGTCGACGACGCGCACGCCCACTGCGAGCGGGCCCGCGAGCACGGCGCGGTGATCGTCTCCGAGCCGACCGACTTCGAGTACGGGGAGCGGCAGTACACCGCGATGGACCCGGTGGGCCACCAGTTCACCTTCTCCGAGACGCTCGCCGACGTCGCGCCCGAGGAGTGGGGCGGCGAGACGATCTCGCCGCGCTGAACGCCCCGCTCCTGGGTGCGTGCGCCGGCGCTTCTAGCTCGAGACCGCGCCCACCACGACCGTCGCGATCCCCGCCTCGCCGCGCGCGTTGGGGTGGAAGGGCGCCGCCGCGTTGGCCGGGACCAGCGGCTCGACCCAGCGCGTTGACGACGACTTGCACGCGTCGCGGCCGATGCTGGCGGTGTAGTCGTCGACGATCCGCGCGCCGTTGGCGGCCGCCTGCTGGGCGAGCATCGCGTTGAGGTTCTTCTCGACGCCGCGCAGGTAGGAGACGTCGCTGAACGCGATCGGGACCTGCGGCCAGCAGCCGCTGCCGGTCTCGGGCAGGATCGCCGCGTAGTTGACGACGAACACGCGCGCGCTCGGCGAGCGCGCATGGATCCCCTGCAGGACCGCGGCGACCTTCGGCGCCGTGGCTGCGATCTTGTCGGCCAGCGTGTCGTGGCCGTTGACGACGTACTTGTCGCGGCACGGGTGGGCGAACGGGTTGGCCGTGGCGCAGTTCTCGAGGATGCTCGTGAAGCCGATGTCGTTGCCGCCGATCTGCAGCGTGACGATCTGCGTGTCGGCCGTCAGCGCGTTGAACTGCGGCGGGTTGGCGGGGCCTGGCGTGACGTCCTGGGGCGCCGTCATGTCGGCGGTCGTCGCGCCGCTGCAGGAGGCGTCGGCCAGCGAGCGTCCGAGTGCCGCGGCCGCCAGATGGGCGAAGTTGTGGTCCGAGCGCAGGCAGCCGAGCGGGTTGAGCTGCTGGTTGGGGATCAGCGGCCCGGCGGCATACGAATCGCCGAGGCCGGCCCAGTTGGCGGCCGAGGCGCCGCCCGCGCCGACGCTGAGCGCCCCCGCGAGCGAGACGAGGACGACGACGACACGGACCCTGCGCAGCATGTGAACCTCCGGTGGCTGTGACCCGCCGGCTCCATACCCCGGGGCGTGAGGGAAAACCTCGGGACGGTCCGGGCATCGCGCGCCAAATACGCTTCCCTGAGATGGCGCCGCTCACCGTCGCC
>CAWFMR010000010.1:0-57584 GCA_963816845.1 uncultured Actinomycetes bacterium
CTGGCTGGCCGCGGCGATCCTCTTCTGGCGCGTGGTGGCCGGCGCCGACCCGGTGCCGCACCGCCCGGGAGCGCTCGGGCGCCTGCTCTACCTGCTGCTGTTCTCGGCCCCGATGGGGGCGACCGGCGCATGGCTCATGTGGAGCAGCGCGCCGTGGTACGCCGGCCATTCGCTGACCGACCAGCGCGACGCCGGCGTGCTCATGCTCGTCGGCGGAGGCCTGGCGCTGGCCGCGACCACGGTGGCCGTCGCCTGGGCGGCGATCCTGCGCGAGCACCGCCGCCAGGTCGCCTACGAGGAGGCGGTGGCCCGGTGAGGCGCGTCCGTCGTTCGCTGCGGCGCGCGATCGTGGCCCTGGCCGTGTGCTGCGCCGCCATGGCGGCGTGGTCGGCCGCCGCGGGTGGCCAGTCGCAGCCCCACGCGCAGCGGCCCGACGCGCGCGCGCTCCTGGCCCGCGGCCGCGTGCTCTTCGCTCAGGGGTGCGCGTCGTGTCACGGCGAGGACCTGCGCGGGCGCCCGGAGCTGGCGCCGCCGCTGCGCGGCGCCGGGGCGGCGGCGGCCGACTTCTACCTGTCGACCGGGCGCATGCCGCTGGCCGACCCCACCGACGAGCCCGAGCGTACGCAGCCGGCCTACCCACGCGCCGACATCGACGCCCTCGTCGCGTTCGTCGGCTCCTTCGGCGGTCCCGGCATCCCGCGCGTCGACCCCGCCCGCGGAAGCCTTGCCACCGGGATGGCGAAGTTCACCGAGCACTGCGCCGGCTGCCATCAGATCGTCGGGCGCGGGGGCATCGTCACGGGCGCGGCCGTGCCCGCTCTCGATGACGCGACGCCGACCCAGCTCGCCGAGGCCGTCCGCGTCGGGCCCTACCTGATGCCGAAGTTCTCGGCCCGGCAGCTCGACCAGGCCGCGCTCGACTCGATCGCCCGTTACATGCAGTCGATCCGCCACCCGGACAACCGCGGCGGCTGGGGCATCGGCAACCTCGGCCCCGTGCCCGAGGGGATGGTCACGTGGTTCCTGGCCATGGTCGCCCTGCTCGCCATCGCGCGCGTGATCGGGGAGCGGGCGCCATGACGGACGAGCCCCAGGTCGCCGAGCGGCGCGCGGGCGCCGACCCGCGCGCGGAGCTGGCCGTCGCGGTGCTCCTCGTCCTGGCGGGGCTGGCCGCCGCGGCCTTCGCCGTCCTCATCGTCGCCGACCCGCAGACGCAGCTGCTCGGCGCGACGCTGGGCGTGGCCCTGGCCTGCCTGGCGGGCGCCGCCATCCTCGCGGCCAAGCGCGTCGCCGTCCGCGAGGTCGCGGTCGAGGAGCGGCGCCGCGAGGACACCGCACGGCCCGAGGACGACGCGGGGCTCGCGGAGGACCTGCGCCGCGGCGCCGACGGGATCACCCGCCGGCGCGCGCTCGGGGCCGCCGCCGGCGTCGCCGGCGCCGGGCTGGCGGCCGCACTCGTCGTGCCCGTCACCGCGCTGGGCCCCGGGCTGGGCGACGCGCCCAACCAGACCCCGTGGCGGCGCGGGCGACGGCTCGTGACGACCGACGGCGAGGCCCTGCGCGCCGACGCCATCGAGATCGGGAGCTTCGCGTCGGCGCTTCCCGAGGGAGCCGACAAGCGCGAGCTCGGCTCGCCGGTGGTCGTCGTGCGCGTCGATCCGCGCACGCTGAAGCTCCCGCGCGACCGGCGCGGGTGGGCGCCGATGGGCATCCTGGCCTTCTCGCAGATCTGCACGCACGCCGGCTGCGCGGTGACGCTCTTCCGCTACCCGGTCGACGAGCAGCTTTCCAAGGGCCCGGCGCTCGTCTGCCCGTGCCACTACTCGACCTTCGACGTGCGCACAGGCGGCCAAGCCGGTCTTCGGGCCGGCCGCCCGACCGCTCGCCGCAGCTGCCGCTCGCCGTCGCGCCTGACGGGACGCTGGTGGCCGCCGGCCCGCTCTCGGGCTCGGTCGGGCCGGCATGGTGGAGCGTGAAGCGATGAGCCGGCTCGAGCGCGACGCCGACGTGGTCGCCGCCATCGACCGGCGCCTGGGCGCCGGGCGCGGTGGCGCGCAAGGCGCTGCGCTACGTCTTCCCCGACCACTGGTCGTTCATGTTGGGCGAGATCGCGCTGTACGCGCTTCCTCGTCCTCGTCGCGACCGGCGTCTACCTGGCGCTCTTCTTCTCGCCCGACGTCAGCGGCACCGGTCGTCTACCACGGCCCCTTCGACGCACTGCAGGGGGCGCAGATGACCCGCGCCTTCCGCTCGACGCTCGACCTCTCCTCGACGGTCCCCGGCGGCCTCTTGATGCGCCAGACCCACCACTGGGCCGCGCTCGTCTTCGTCGCCGCGATGGTCGTGCACCTGCTGCGCGTGTTCTTCACCGCCGCCTACCGGCGCCCGCGCGAGCTCACGTGGCTGCTCGGGGTCGGGCTGCTGGCGATGGGCGTGCTCGAGGGCTTCGCCGGCTACTCGCTGCCCGACGACCTGCTCAGCGGGATGGGCCTGGCCATCGCCTACTCGGTAGCGCTGTCGATCCCGCTGCTCGGCGGCTCGGTCGGCGCGCTCGTCTGGGGCGGCCAGTTCCCCGGCCCGGGGGTGATCGAGAGCCGCCTCTACATCCTGCACGTCTTCGTCCTGCCCGCGGTCATGGCCGCGGCTGATCGCCGCGCACCTGGCGCTCGTGGTGCGCCACAAGCACACGCAGTTCGCGGGCCCGCGGCGGGGCGAGGACAACGTCGTCGGGACGCCGATGTGGCCGGGCTATGCGCTGCGCTCGCTGGGGCTGCTCTTCGCCGTGGCGGGCGTGCTGGTGCTTCTCGGCGGCCTCGTGCAGGTCAACCCGGTCTGGCAGTGGGGCCCCTACGAGCTCGATCGCGCGACCAACGGCGCCCAGCCCGACTGGTACCTGGGCTGGCTCATCGGCGGCCTGCGGCTCATGCCGCCGCTGGAAATCCAGGTCTTCGGCGCACACGCTGGTGCCCAATCCCTTCTGGGGCGGGATCGCCTTCCCCGGCGTCGTCTTCACGATGCTCGCGGCGTGGCCGTTCCTCGAGCCGCGCCTGCTGCGCGACCGCGCCCGTCACGACCTCCTCGACCGCCCGCGCGACCACCCGTGGCGCACCGCCTTCGGGGTCGCCTTCTTCACGTGGGTGGCGCTGATCTTCGTCGCCGGCGCGGCCGACCGGCTCTTCTACCAGTTCGGCATCTCCTACACGAGCCAGGTGCACCTCTTCCGCGCGCTGACGCTGATCGCGCCGCCGTTGGTCTTCGCGGCGGCGAAGGTCACGTGCGACGAGCTGCGCCGCACGCAGGTCAGGCCCGGTCGCGGCGGTCCGTGGCGGCGCGTGCGCCGTCGCGAGGACGCCGGCTTCGACGCCCTCGGCGACGGGCCTTGACGAGCGGAGGTTGCCGACGGCGCGCATCGGGAAAGGCGCGGTGCAATGTTCTACGACGAGGCCTACGAGCGCCAGGGGACTCCCCGGGCGCACTACCGCGGGGTGCTGGGCGCGCTCGACGGCCGCGATCTCGGCGACCTCGGGCGCGATGTCGCCCAGGCCGCGCAGGAGCGGGGCATCGCCTTCGGCGAGGAGCCCGACGGCGCTTTCCTCGTCGATCCCATCCCGCGACTGATCACCGCCGAGGAATGGCGCGGCCTCGAGGAGGGGCTCGTGCAGCGCGTCCGGGCCCTCGACGCGTTCGTGGCCGACGCCTACGGCGAGCGGCGGATCGTCGACGCGGGCGTGGTCCCGGCCTACGTCATCGAGAGCGCCGAATACCACGAGCCGGCGCTGGCCGGCCACGACCTCTCCGGCGGCGTGTCCATCGCCGGCCTGGACATCGTGCGCGATCGCGACGGGCGGTTCCTGGTCCTCGAGGACAACGTCCGCACGCCGTCGGGGATCGCCTACGTCGTCGCCGCTCGGGAGCTCACCGACCGGCGGCTGGCCGAGCCCGTGCCGGGACGCCACGCCGTCGATGGCGCCTTCGCGCTGCTCGACGAGACGCTGCGCGCCGCGGCGCCCGCCGGGCGCGACGATCCGCTGTTGGCCGTGCTGACCGACGGCCCGGCCAACAGCGCCTGGTGGGAGCACCGCACGATCGCCGACCGCCTCGGCCTCGCGCTCGTCGGGATCGCGGACCTCGAGGTGGCAGAGGACGGGCTGTACGCGCGCATCGACGGTCGCTCGCGACGGCTCGACGTCGTCTACCGCCGCACGAGCGAGGACCGCCTGCGCGCACCGGACGGACGGCCCACCGACGTCGGGCGCGTGCTCGAGGAGCCGTGGCTGCGCGGCCAGGTCGGCCTCGTCAACGCGTTCGGCGCCGGGGTGGCCGACGACAAGCTCGCCCACGCCTACGTCCCGGACATGATCCGCTTCTACCTCGGGCAGGAGCCGCTCCTGCCCTCCGTGCGGACCTACGACCTCGCGGTGCCCGAGATCCTCGAGGACGTCCTGTCGCGGATCGACGAGCTCGTGGTCAAGCCGCGCGAGGGCAGCGGCGGGAACGGCGTCGTCATCGGGCCGCACGCCGAGAAGGCCGACACAGTGGCGACGGCCGACGCCGTGCGCGAACGGCCAGAGGGCTTCGTCGCCCAGGAGCTCGTGCCGCTCTCGCGCCACCCGACGCTCGTCGACGGCCGGCTCGAGCCGCGCCACGTCGACCTGCGGGCGTTCGTCTTCCTGGCCGGCGAGCGCGCCACGGCGCTGCCCGGCGGGCTCACACGCGTCGCGCTGGAGGAGGGCGCGCTCGTCGTCAACTCGTCGCAGAACGGCGGCGCCAAGGACACCTGGGTCCTCGGCTGAGCCGCCAGTCGAGGTCGCTGCGTTGCTGGCTGGTCGTCCGGGTACGGCGGCGAGACCCACCTACCGACCGGAGCAATGAGATGAAGGCCCTCACCTGGCACGGAAAGCGCGACGTGCGCGTCGATACCGTCCCCGATCCGACCATCGAGCAGCCGACCGACGCGATCATCCGCGTGACCTCGACCGGGCTGTGCGGATCCGACCTGCACCTCTACGAGGTCCTCGGCCCGTTCCTCGAGGCCGGCGACGTGCTCGGCCACGAGCCGATGGGCGTCGTCGAGGCCGTCGGCTCCGGGGTGGACAACCTGACGGTCGGCGATCGCGTCGTCGTGCCGTTCAACATCTCCTGCGGGCACTGCTTCATGTGCGAGCACGGGCTCCAGAGCCAGTGCGAGACGACGCAGAACCGCGACGAGGGCATGGGCGCCAGCCTCTTCGGCTACACGAAGCTCTACGGCGAGGTGCCGGGCGGCCAGGCGGAGCTGCTGCGCGTGCCGCAGGCCCACTACGGACCCATCAAGGTCCCCGACGGCCCCCGGACGACCGCTTCCTCTTCCTCTCCGATGTCCTGCCCACGGCGTGGCAGGCCGTGCAGTACGCGCGAGATCCCCGACGGCGGCAGCGTGGCTGTGCATCGGCCTGGGTCCGATCGGCGAGATGTCGACGCGGATCGCCCAGCACCTGGGCGCCGGGACGGTCATCGGGCTGGACCTCGTGCCCGAGCGCCTCGCGCCGCTCGCAGTCCCACGGCGTGGAGACGATCGACGTCAGCGCCGTGGACGACGTCGCCGGCGGCCGTGCGCGAGCTCACCGACGGCCGCGGGCCGGACGCGGTCATCGACGCCGTCGGGATGGAGGCCCACGGCGCGCCCGCCGGCAAGCTGGCGCACACGATCGCCGGACTGATGCCGGACGGCGTCGCGCGCAAGGTGATGGAGACCGCCGGCGTCGATCGCCTCAGCGCCCTGAGGCTCGGCATCGAGATCGTCCGGCGCGGCGGGACGGTCTCGCTCTCGGGCGTCTACGGCGGGACGGCCGACCCGCTGAACATGCTGCAGATGTTCGACAAGCAGCTGACGGTCAAGATGGGCCAGGCGAACGTCCGCCGCTGGGTCGACGACATCATGCCGCTGCTGATGAACGGCGATCCGCTCGGCGTCGACAGCTTCGCGACCCACCACGTCCCGCTGACCGAGGCGCCGCAGGCCTACGAGACCTTCCAGAAGAAGGACGACGGCGCCTTCAAGGTCGTCTTCAAGCCATGACGGGGGGTACGTCGTGACCGGGGCCTGTGGGAAGCCCCGGACCGATGACCACGCACACGGAGGACCTCAGGCCGCTCGCCGGGCATTCGCCCGAGCGGGAGCGGCCCTTGGGCGGATATGCCGTGCTGATGGCGCTCTTCGCCACGGCGGCGGGCGGGTTCTCGGCCTGGTTTCGGCGCAGCGGCCGCGACCTGCCCGAGCGCATGTCCGCCGGCGACCTCGCCCTCGTGACGGTCGCCACGCACAAGGCGTCGCGCCTGATCTCCAAGGACCGCGTCGCGAGCGCGGTGCGCGCGCCGTTCACCCGCTACCAGCACGACGACGGCGCCGGCGAGGTGAGCGAGGCGGCCCGCGGGCACGGCCTGCGCCGCGCGGTGGGCGAGCTGCTGGTCTGCCCGTACTGCATCGGCGTGTGGATCAGCGCCGGCTTCGCGGCGGGGCTGCTCGTCGCTCCGCGCTTCACCCGCTGGTTCGCGGCCGTGCTCGTCGCGGTGTTCGGCGCCGACGTGCTGCAGATCGCCTACCGCAAGGCCGAGGACGCGCTCTGACGGACGCGGCCCAGCGTCAGTCGTCAGTCAGCTGACCTCGGGCTGACGTCGTGGTTGAAGAGCGCGGGTTCCCTGGTAGTGCCGCGCTACGGACCACCCGAACCAAAGGCTGTCTGATCGCGATGCGTCGTCTCCCGATTCTCCTCCTGATCACACTGCTCGTCGCCGTACCGGCGCGGGCGTCTGCGAACACGGTCCCCAACTGGGACCGCCACTTCCTGCTGGAGACCGCCGAGGGCGCGCACTTCGAGATCACCATGGGCAAGATCGCCATGCGCAAAGGCCACGGTCGAGAGGCTCGCGCGGCCGGCCGCGTGATGGTGCGCGATCACTCCGGAGAGCTGCATGCCGTCGAGGCGCTGGCCAAGGCCCTGGGGGTCAAGCTGCCAACCGCGCCGAGCCTCCTGCAGCAGCACGAGATCGGCAACACCAGCCGGCACACTGGCGCGGCGTTCGACCGCGCCTACGCCCGGCTCGAGGTCGGAGATCACGTCGGCGACCTGCAATCGGCCGACGGCGAGGCGGTGGAAGGCCAGCTTCCCGCGGCGCGCGCGTTGGCGCAGAAGTATCGGCTGATGTATCTGCGCCACCTGGCGATCTTCCGCAAGCTCGCGCACGATGTGAAGGCATCCTGATCGGAGGTATTCCATGGCCAAGGATCACGGACCCAGCGTCAAGGACGACAAGCAGTACGAAGGCCTGCGCAAGAAGGGCATGAGCAAGGAGCGCGCGGCCCGGATCGCCAACGACCCCAGCTCATCGAGCAAGGGCGGCAAGGCATCGGGCTCGGGCAAGCGCCGCGATACGAAGAGCCAGGGCGGCACCAAGGCCCAGAAGGCGGCCGCCGGGCGCAAGGGCGGCAAGGCGACCGCCAAGAAGAGCTGATCGCCGCCCGTGATCTGCGGTCGTCCTAGGCGGCTTCGCCGCGAGACTGCTCGGCAGCCGCGTAGTCGCGGAGGGAGGCGATCGCCTGGCGGAGGATCCGCGAGACCTGAATCTGGCTGAGGCCCACGCGCTCGCCGATCTCCTGCTTGCGTGAGGTCGTGCTGGAACCGCAAGGCGAGATCCGTCCCCTTCGCGACGCCCGCCCCGCGCACACGACGCTCGCGCTGTGCGGATCCTACAAACCGCTCGACCGCGAACGAGACCGTCCACCCCGGCTACTCGCCGGCGCGGACCTTGTCCAGGCTGGCCTTGAGCGCCTCCATGATGTCGGGCGGGGGGCCGGGCGCCTTGGGGGCCGGCGGCGCCTTGATGGTCTCGCCGGCCTCCTTGTCCTTGACGATCTTGCGCAGCCGGCCGCGATAGCGGTCCTTGTAGGCGCTGTGGTCGAAGTCGGCCGCGAGCGCCTCGACGAGCGCGACGGCCCGGTCGACCTTGGCCTTGCCCGGACGCTTGCGCGTGGGGAGGTCGAGCTCATCGGTGGGGCGGATCTCCTGCTGGAAGAGCATCGTCGTCAGCGCCAGCAGGTCGCCCTTGGCCCGCACGGCGACCAGGTACTCCTTGGTGCGCAGCACGAACTGCCCGATCGCGACCCTGTCGGCGTCGGCCATGACCTCGGCCAGCAGGCGGTAGGCGCGCAGCGGCCCCTCGCCCTCACCGGCCGGCAGCAGGTAGTAGGGGTGGTCGAAGAGGATCGGGTCGATCTCATCCAGCGCCACGAACTTCGAGATATCGATCGTGCGTGTCTTCTCGGGCTGAGCGGAGGCGAGCTCCTCGTCGGTCAGCATCACGTACCCGTCGCCGGTGTCGAAGCCGCGGGCGATCTCCGCGTAGTCGACCGGGGTCTTCTCCTTGGTGCAGACGTAGGAGACGTGCAGGCGCTCGTGGGTCTTCTTGTGGATCTGGTGGAAGTGGATGGCCTGGTCGCGCACCGCGGAGACGAGCGAGACCGGCACGTTGACCAGGCCGAAGCTCAGCGAGCCGCTCCACAGCGAACGCGCCCTGGCCATCAGCGCTTGGACCCCTTCAGGCTGGCCTCCAGCGCGGCCATGAGGTCGTCGGAGGGCTCGGGCGCCTGCGCGCGCTCGGTGTCGATCTCCTCGCCGTCGGCCTTGCGCTTGACGAGGTCGAGCACCCGGTCGCGGTAGGTGTCGCGGTAGCGGCCGGGCTGGAACTTCGCCGAGAGCCCTTCGACGAGCTGCGCGGCCATCTTGCGCAGCCGGGCGTCGGGCTTGCGGCGCAGCGGGGGGTGATCGAGCTTGTCGGGGTCGACCAGCTCGTCAGCGAAGCGCATGGTATGCAGGCGGAGCATCTGGTCGGCCTCCACCACCGCCACGAGCTGCTCGCGCGAGCGCAGCACGACTCGCCCGACGCCGACCCGCCCGGTCTCGCGCAGCGCGGCGGCGAGCAGCGCATAGGCCTCGTCGCCGCCCTCCTGCGGCGCCAGGTAGTAGGGGCGGTCGTAGGTGTCGGGGTCGATCTGCTCGCGCGGGACGAAGTGCTCGATGTCGACCGTCTTGCGCTTGGGTGCGCTTGCGGCCTTGAGCTCGTCGTCGTCGAGCACGACGTACTCGCCCGAGCGGACCTCGAAGCCCTTGACGACCTGCTTGCGGTCGACCTTGCGCCCGTCGGCATCGACGAGCTCGTGCGCGATCTCCGCGCCGTCGGGCTCGTGCAGCTCGCGGAACTGGACGCCCTGGGGATCGGCGGCGCCGAAGACCTTCACGGGCACGTCGATGCCGGCGAAGGAGAGCGCCCCGTTCCAGATCGACCTCGGCACGAGCCAGGCGCTACCCGCTGCCCGGCGTGCCCACGCTCGCGCTCGGGCAGATGGCCAGCAGCGCGATGTCGTCGCGGGGGTCGCCCGGCTGCGCGGCGACCACGGCGCGCTCGACGGCGTCGACCACGGCCTGCGGCGTGTGGCCGCCCATCCCGGAGAGGACCGAGACGAGGCCCGGCTCTCCGAATGGCGTGCGCCGCGGGCCCGCCTCGGTCACGCCGTCGGTGTAGAGCAGCAGCACCTCGCCGGCCTCGAGGCGCACGTCGACGTCGTGCACGGCGATGTCGGGCTGCAGGCCGGCCATGGTCCCGTAGTGGCCGACCATCTCCACGGTGCCGTCGCGGCGGACCACGGCGGGGGCCGGGTGCCCGGCCAGCGCGAGGCGCAGGTCGATGCTCCCGTCGGGACCGGAGGAGAGGTAGGCCATGACGACGGTCGCGAACTGCGACGTGTCGTCGTAGAGCATCGCGGTGTTGAGGCGCTGCAGGGCGCCGCTGGGCGGGGCGTCCTCGAGCGCCGCGGCGCGCAGCGTGTAGCGCGCCAGCGCCGTGATGGCGGCGGCCTCGGCTCCCTTGCCCGACACGTCGCCGACGACGATCGCCCATTCCGTCGGCGAGCGCTGGAACACGTCGTAGAAGTCGCCGCCGACCTCGTTGAGCTCGCCGGCGGCGCGATAGCGGGCGGCCATGAGCGCGCGCGGGATCTCGGGCAGGCGCTCGGGCAGGAGCTTGACCTGGAGGGTGTGGGCGATCCGGCTGCGCTCGGTGTACAGCCGCGCGTTGTCGATCGCCATCCCGGCGCGCGCGGCGAGCTCCTCGGCCAGCTGGAGGTCGGCCTGCTCGAACAGGCGCCCGGATTCGGCGTTGGCCAGGCTGAAGGTGCCGAACACGCGGCCGCGGGCCTTGAGCGCCGCGATGATGACCGAGCGCAGCCCCAGGCGCCGGATGAGGTCGAGGTGCTCGGGATCCGGTATCCCGGCCTCGAGCATCTCGTCGGTGATCTCGCGGACGTAGGCCGTCTCGCCCGAGCGCGCCACCCTGTACGTGCCGCTGTCCGCGGTCGGGTCGGGCGGGAAGCGGCGGCTGATCTCCGCGCCGAGCTCGCGCTGGCCCTCGTCGATGTGCGCGGTGGCCACCTCCTGCAGGATGCCGGCGTCGTCGAGGACGCTCACCGCGCACCAGTCGGCGACCTCGGGGATGGCGATCTGCGCAACCGACCGCAGGGTCTCCTCGTAGTCCAGCGACGCGTCGAGGATCCCTCCGGCGCGCGCGAGGAAGTCCGCCCGCACGCGTGCCTCGCGCTCGGCCTCGAGCAGGCTCCGGCGCTCGGTGACGTCGACGACGGAGACGATCACGCCGGTGGCCGAGCCGTCAGCGTCCGTCACGGGGGTGAACGACGCGTTCCAGTGGCGCACGGCGCCGTCGCCGGCGGACGCGGTCAGCTCGTGGTCGAGCACGGCCTCGCCGGTGCTCAGCACGCGCTCGTAGCTGGGGACGACGTCGGCCTCGGGATGGCCGGCGGCCCGCAGCAGCTCGGGGACGGTACGGCCGACGAGCTCGCGCACCTCGCACCCGTTGAAGGCGGCGAAGGTCTCGTTGACGCGCACGAAGCGCAGCTCGCGATCGACGAGGGCCAGGCCGACCGGTGCCGTGGAGAACACCGTGTCCAGCAGGCTCAGCGAGCGCTCGGCGCGATCGTGCAGCCGCGCGTTGTCGATGGCCACGGCGCAGCGTTCCGCCAGCGCCATCGCGAAGGCCAGGTCGGACTCCGAGTAGTGTCGCCCGGCGCGGGTCGACAGCAGCGTCATCGAGCCGAGCACCCGCCCGCGCGTGGCCAGCGGCACGATCAGATACGACTTGGGCGCCAGGCGCTCGATCAGCTCGCGCTGATGGCCGTCGATGGTCTCATCGATGGCGGCGCGCACGTCGGTGGCGAGGATCGGCTCGCCCGTCTGGGCGACGCGGCGCGACTCCGACGCGCCCTCCTCCTCGCGGCGGCTGGCGCGGATCTCGAGCAGGGCGGCCTCGAGCGCGGGATCCGAGTAGCCGCTGGAGAGCTCGCGCTCGCCATCGCCGAGGTCGCCGAGCAGGACGCCGCACCAGTCGGCGACCTCGGGCACCGCGAGGCGGGCCACCTCGCGCAGCGTCGTCTCGTAGTCGAGCGACCTGGCCAGCAGCGCGCTGGCGCTGGCGACGAACTCGAGCGCCTGCTCCGGGAGTGACGACAGGGCCCGCCGACGAGGTCTCAGAGCCCGTCATACGTTGCAGTGCTTAGCAGGCCGACCGGTCACGCATCAACGTTGCGATGCTGCTGCGCCTTGGGTGACGCGGGCCAGAAGTCGTCGATCTTGGTCGCGTCGGAGTGCTCGACGCGCCGCGAGACGGCCCACAGCTCGACGGGCTCGTCGCCCTCGTTGCGGTGCGAGCGCGGCGTGCGCGGGGCGACACGGACGGCCGAGCCGGCGCCGACGCGGTGCACGTCGTCGGCCAGGCGCATGGTCAGGACGCCGCGCGTGACGAGATAGAGCTCCTCGACCTCGTCGTGGTAGTGGCCCGTGCCCTGCTCGAAGTCCGCGTGCGGCGGCACCCTGATCAGCGTCACCGAGAGCTGCTCGCAGCGCAGCGCGTCCGTCAGGCGCCGGAACTCGCCCGGCACGTCGCTGCCCTCGTAGACGTCGCGCACCTCGTCGGCAGCGACGATCGCGTAGTCGCTCATGGCGCTGCAATCTAGCCGGGCGGCCGTCAGGCCGGATCGTGTACCGGGAAGACCATGCTGACCGCGGTCCCGCCGGTGGGGCGCGTCTCGATGCGGAAGTGCTGGGCGAGCTTCGCGACGAGCGGGAGCCCGACGCCCAGGCCGGGGCTGTCGCTGCGCGGCATCATGCCGCGGCCCTCGTCGCAGACGTGGATCTCCAGGCCGTCGCCCGGGTGGCGCTCGACGAAGACCTCCACGTCGCCGGGCCGGGACTCGTCGATGTAGGCGTGGATGACGGCGTTGGTGACCGCCTCCGAGACGGCGAGCGCGATCCCGGCGGGGTCGATGGCCCCCTGCTCGCGCGCGCAGGCCTCCACCTCGCGGCGGGCGAGGCGTACCTGGTCGGCCCGAGCCGGAAAGCGGCGGGCAAGGATGGAAGGGGCCATGTACGCCATGCGGTTCCCCGTTCCCGTGGCTCCAAACGAGGGATGCCCGGTTGGGCGCGATCGCCCTACACGCCGGGGCTCACAGATCGGGCGCGCGGCGGCCGACCCCGGTGGCGTGCTCGATGGCCGCGGCCAGGCGCAGGAGGGCGAGCTCGCCGCGCTGGCGGCCGACGAGCTGCAGGCCGACGGGCAGGCCGTCGGGGGTGAAACCGGCAGGAAGCGAGAGGGCCGGGTGCGCGGTGACCGTGATGCGCGAGCAGGAGCGCATCCACTCGAGGTAGGAGCCCATGGCGGTCCCCGCGATCTCGGTGACCCACTCCTGCTCGACGGCGAACGGCGCCACCTGGCTGACGGGCAGCGCCAGCGCGTCGTAGCGCTCGAGCAGGGCGCGCATGCGCTCGTACATCTCGGTCTGCAGCCCGAGCGCCCGAGCGACGTCGGCGCCGGTCAGCGCGAGCCCGGCGCGCGTGTTCCAGCGGATGGTCTCCTTCAGCCGGTCGCCCTCGGACTCGAGCAACGGCCCGAAGGCCTGCGCGTAGCCGACGGCGCGCAGGACCTCGAAGGCGTCGTCGGCCGCCGTGAGGTCCGGCTCGACGTCCTCGACGACGCAGCCCATCGCCTCGAGCGCCGCGCGGTGGTCCTCCAGCACGGCGGTCACCGCGGGCTCCACGGGGAGGTCGCCGAGGTTGCGACTCCAGGCGATGCGCACGCCGCGCGGATCGACGCCCGCGCCGAGCACGAAGGCCTGCGGCGGATCGTCGAGCGACAGCGGCGCGCGCGGGTCGGGGCCGGCCATCGCCCGCAGCAGCAGGGCGGCGTCCTCGACGCTGCGCGCCAGCGGCCCGAGGACGCCCATCGGGTTCCACGCGCTGTCCGACGGCACCACCGGCACGCGCCCGGGAGCGGTGCGCAGCCCGACGAGGTTGCAGAAGGACGCGGGGTTGCGGATGCTCGCGCCGAGATCCGACCCGTCGGCGAACGGGAGCATGCCGCTGGCGACCGCGGCTGCCGCGCCGCCGCTGCTGCCGCCCGGCGTGCGCGCGCGGTCGTAGGGGTTGCGGGTGGCGCCGAAGACGGGGTTGAAGGTCTGCGAGCCGGCGCCGAACTCGGGCGTGTTGGTCTTGCCGACGACGATGGCGCCGGCGCGGCGCAGGCGGGCGACCATCAGCGTGTCGGCCGTCGGGACGTGGTCGCGGTAGATCGGCGAGCCGTACGTCGTCCGCATGCCCTCGGTGTCCTCGAGGTCCTTGATCGCCATCGGCAGGCCGTGCAGCGGGCCCGGCGCCTCGCCGCGTCCGAGGGCGGCGTCGGCCGCCGCGGCCTCGCGCAGGCCGAGCTCGGCGTCGAGGGTGACGATCGCGTTGAGCAGCGGGTTGACCGCCTCGATGCGGGCGAGGTGCGCCTGCATGACCTCCACGCAGCTCACCTCGCGCCGGCGGATCGCGGCCGTCAGCTCGGTCGCGCTCCTGCGCCACAGCTCGTCGCTCATGCGCGACATCCTTGCGCGTGGCGATCCCGCGAGCCGGGTGCGGCTGGCAGAGTGCGCGTCCGTGACCGAGTACCTGCTCTGGCGCCACGAGCTCGACGACGGCGAGACGACGACCCTCTATGCGGTCCGCCACCCCGCGCGGCACACACGGATGCGGGCGCTCTTCTTCCCGCGCATCCGGCGGCTCGACGTCTGGTGCCGGTCGGCGGGCGTGGAGGAGGCGGTGGTGGGCGGCTTCTTCGTGCGCGATCCCTATCGGCCGCTCGGCGAGCTGTGGGTCGACGGGCGCGCCGTGCGCCACGAGCCGGTCCCCGGGCGCTACGCGCCGCGCCGCGCGTGCGTGGTGAGCGACGGCGACGGGGTCCGGATCCTTCCGCGCGCGAGCGCTCCGCCCGAACCGCCGGGCGACCTCGTGCAGGCCGGCCCGCTGCTCGTCGCCGGGGGAGCCGTGGCCTTCGATCCGCGGGCCGACCACGAGGGCTTCAGCGCCGGCGCGGAGCAGTTCGACTCGGACATCACCAGCGAGCGTCATCCGCGCGCGGCGCTCGGGGTGTCCGACGACGCGCTCGTCGCGGTGGCGTGCGACGGGCGCCGCACGGGAGTCGACGCGGGGCTGTCGATGCTCGAGCTCGCGCAGGTGATGGTGGGGCTCGGCGCCCGCGACGCGATCAACCTCGACGGCGGCGGGTCGACGACGCTCGTCCACCGCGGCCACCTGCTCAACCGCCCGTACTCGAACCAGGACCAGCCCGCGCCCCAGACGCGGCGGATCGTCTCCGCGCTGGCCTTCGAGCGCGGCTGAGCTACTGCGCGAGCTGGGCGGCCAGCTCGGCGCGGGTGCCCACGCCCAGCTTGCGATAGCCGGCGGCGAGGTGGGTCTCGACGGTCTTGATGCTCAGGAAGAGGGCCTGGGCGATCTGTCGATTGCCCTTGCCGGCCGCGGCGAGCTCGCACACCTGGCGCTGGCGCGGCGTCAGCGCGGCGGCGCCCTCGAGCGCCGCGTGGCGCGGGCGCAGGCCGGTGGCCACGAGCTCGCGACGGGCGCGCTGGGCCAGCAGCACCGCCCCGGCGGCGTCCGCGTCGGCCAGGGCGGGGCGCAGCGCATCGCGCGCCTCGATGCGCCGGCCCATGCGCGCGAGCGTGCTGCCGAGCTCGAGGCGGGCGCGCACCGACTCGAGCAGCGCAGGCGTTCCCGCGGCCACCGCCAGCGCGCGCTCGCACAGCGCCACCCGCGCGGCGTCGTCGGGCTCGGCCACCGCGCGCGCGTGCAGCGCGCCCGCGATCGGCACCGGAGCGCCGAAGCGCTCGGCCAGCGCGAGCTCGGCGTCGGCCATCGCGACCGCCTCCTCGCGGCGCCCGAGGTGCGCGAGCGCCAGCGCCGCGGTCGACCGCCACGGCGTCCAGGTCGGGTTCGGTCGCCCGCAGTCCTCGCGCAGCGACCCGCTGAGCAGGGCCTCGGCGAGGGCGCGCTCGTAGTCGCCCGCGGCCAGCCACAGGCGCGCACGGGCGTGGATCACCGCGCTCTCCCACGGCATCCCGTCCATGGAGCCGTCCAGGCCGCGCTCGCGCAGCACGTCGCGGGCCTCGTCGAAGGCGCCGCGCTCGGCCAGCGCGCACACGAGCACGCTGGCCGACCCGCCCGTGAGCACGCTGACGTCGTCGTCGACGAGGCAGAGCGCCGAGCGCGCCTCGTCCTCGGCCTCGGCGAGGTGGCCGCGGCGCAGCGCGAGGTCGGCGGCGTACCAGGCCGCGGCGGCGTGCAGTCGCAGCGAGCCGCGCTGGATCGCATGGTCGCGCAGGCGCGCGATCGCGGCGTGCGCCTCGTCGGCGTGGTCGGCCATCACGAGCGCGCGGGTCGCCAGGTGAAAGGCCGCGCGCCGCCCGGCGTCGTGGAGCAGCTCGTCGCCCTCGAGCGCCTCGCGCGCGAGCGCCGCGCAGGCCGCCGCGTCGGGCACGCCGCGCTCGGTGCCCGCCCATGCGCGGTGCGCGAGGACCGTGCGGCGCAGCACGGGGTCGGCGATGGCGTCGACCTCGATCGCCGCCACGCGCCGGGCGCGCTCCTCGTGGCGGGCGGGGATCGTGATCAGCGTGTCGAGCGCGGCAGCCTCGATCGCGAGCCGGGTCCGCGGATCGGTCTCGCTGGCCAGCTCCTGCTCGAAGAGCGCCGAAAGCCCCGGCTCGTCGATGTCGACGACGTTCAGCGCCGCAAGCCGGGTGAGGACGTCGAGCCGGCTGTCGCGATCGTGCGCCTCGGCCAGGGCCTCGCGCAGGCGCTCGCGCGAGTCGGGCAGGCCGGCGTCGAAGACGACGGTCGCGAGCTCGGCCAGCAGGCGCCCGCGGTCGTCGCCCGGGGCGCGCTCCTTCAGCGCGCGCTCGAGATAGGCGGCGGCGGTGTGGGGCGCGCCGTGTCGGGCGGCGTCGGCCGCGGCGCGGCGCAGCAGCGCGCTGACCTCCGGGTCGGCGTCGGCGCCGCAGCGCAGCAGATGGCTGGCGACGCTGTCGTCGTCGGCGCCGGTGGCCATCAGCGCGCGCGCCGTCTCGCGGTGCAGGCGCTCGCGGCGCCCGCGGGGCAGGTCGTCGCCGATGGCGCTCGCGATGAGGTGGTGGGCGAAGCGTGCGCCGCCGGAGCCGAGCAGCCCCGCGGCCACGAGGCCGTCGCGGGCGGCGCCCAGCTCGCCGAGCTCGATGCCCGCCACGGCCGCGACGACCTGGCGCGGCGCGCCGTCGCCGATCACGGCGAGCGCCTCGACGACCGCGCGGTCGCGGGGCGAGAGCTCGGCCAGCCGCGCGCGAACGACGGTGCGCGCGATCGCGCTGAGCGGCGGGGCGTCGCCGGCGGCGGTGTCCAGCGCGCTCAGCCCATGGTCGGCGATCCGGCGGCTGAGCTCACCGAGCAGCCATGGGTTGCCGCCCGCTGCGCGATGGCACTCGCGGCAGACCTCGAGCGGCGCCGAAGGCGCCGCGCGGCGGATGAGCTGCGCCGCGCCGCGACGGGTCAGCGGCTGGGGGTGCAGCACCGTCGCCGCGCGGACCCCGCCGATCAGGCTGAGCAGGTCCGAGGCCGAGTCGGGATCGTCGGCACGGGCGCCGATGGCGATGAGCAGGGGCAGGTCGGCGATCCGCCGCGCCAGGTAGGCAAGCACCTCCAGCGATGGCCGGTCGGCCCAGTGGGCGTCGTCGACGACGAGCATGAGCGGCGCCTCGTCAGCAAGGGCCGAGCACAGCCACAGCACGCTGTGGGCGATCGCCATGGTGGCGTCGGCGCCGGGCATCGCTCCGTCGAGGAGCAGAGCGCCGGCGGGAGCGGCCGCCCCTTCCATCAGGCGCGCCCGCCGCTCATCGGACACGCCGCGCAGCGCTCCTTCCAGCAGCGCGCGCACGACGCCGAAGCCGAAATGGCGCTCGAGGGGGCCGGGCGCGGCCCGGCGCACCCGGCAGCCGGCCTCGTCCGCCTCCTGGGCGGCGTGCTCGAGCAGCACGCTCTTGCCGAGCCCGGCGGGCGCCGCGAGGACGACGATCGCCCCCTTGCCGCCGGCCAGCCCCGTCACCGCGGCGCGCAGGACGTCGAGCTCGTGCGCGCGCTCGATGAGCAGCGCCTCGGGCTCGATCGCCGCCGGCTGACGTGGCCCGATGAGGTGCAGGCGGCGCGCATCGCCGCGGCGGCGAGCCGCGGCGACCGCCGGCCGCGTGCCCGGCGTGGCAGCCGGGGTCACAGCGAGGTGGCGTCGGCGGTTGACGGCAAGGGGGCTCGCGACATACCTCCCTTGACGCATGGATCGCCATTCGCTTCCCGCGACAGAGGGGGGCGCCGCCGCGGGGCAGGCGGCGGCGCCCTCGATTCCCCCTACTGGTCCGCGCCGAGGTCGACGACCGGCGTGATGAGCGTGCTCACGTCGGGCGCCACCTGGACGTCGTCGCGACCGCCGAGCGTGTTGACGCGCAGCGTGTCGAGCGCGGCCTCGCTGCCCGCGATGGTGGTCTGCGCCGCCAGGCCCGTGGTCAGCACCTGGTCGCCGGCCCGGTTGACCCGGACCCGCTCGGCCTTGTCGCTGCCGTTGAGGACGACCGTGTCGGCTGACGCGTCGCCGGTGCCGTCGAAGGCGCTCAGGTCGACGTTGGCGGCGTTGAGGTCGGTGCCGGCGAGGTCGTCGACCGTGATGGTGTCGGCGCCGCCGAGGGCGCGGATGTTCGTGCTCTCGACGTCGTTGACGTCCATCGTGATGACGCCGACGTTGCGGGTCAGGCGGACGCGCGAGCCGTTGGCCGCGACGTGGATCTCCTCGCCGATGTTGGAGCCGTTGAAGGCCAGCGTGTCCTTGCCGCCCTGGCCTTCGACGGTGTCGCTGCCGTCGCCGGGATCCCACTGGAAGGTGTCGGTGCCGCCGCCCAGCTGGGCGGTGTCGGCGCCGATGTTGCCGTCGACGAAGTCGTCGCCGGCGCCGCCGAGCAGGGTGTCGGCCCCGTCGCCGCCGCGCAGCTGGTCGTCGCCGCCGCCGCCGTCGAGCGTGAGGTGGGTCAGCGTGCCGATGCCGTTCTGGCCGGTGATCGTGTCGGCGCCGCCCAGGCCCTTGACGACGAGCTCCTCGACCGCGGTGTTGTTGATGGGTTGCGAGGTGGGCGTGAAGAGCGCGACGGCGGCGGTGCCGTTGCGGGCGATGCCGATGGTGTCGTCGGCGTTGGTGCCCGAGTAGGTCGTGGTGTCGGCGCCGTCGCCGCCGTCGACCGTGACGGGGATCGGCCCGTTGAAGGCCACGCCCGCGTTGATGGTGTCGGCGCCGCCGAGCGTCGCGGCGGTCAGGTTGTCGAGGGCGGCCTCGTTGCCGGAGACCGTGACGCGTCCGGAGGGGCCGTCGACGAACACGCTGCCGGCGCTCGAGCCGACGCTGACGTCGTCGGCCTGGTCGGTCCCTTGGGCGATGACGGTGTCGGCCGCTCCGTCGCCGTTGCCGTCGAAGCCGCTGAGGTCGACGTTGGTGGCGGCGAGGTCGGTGCCGGTGAGGTCGCCCACGGTCACCGTGTCGCTGCCTCCGAGGGTGCGGACCGCGGTGCTCTCGATGCCGTTCGAGGTCCATCGTGATGCCCGCGACGTCGCGGGTCAGGCGCACGCGCGAGCCGTTGGCCGCGACGCCGATGTGCTCGCCGATGTTGGAGCCGTTGAAGGCCAGCGTGTCCTTGCCGCTCTGGCCGTCGACGGTGTCGCTGCCGTCGCCGGGATCCCACTGGAAGGTGTCGTTGCCGGTGCCGAGCTGGGCGGTGTCGGCGCCGATGTTGCCGTCGACGAAGTCGTTGCCGGCGCCGCCGATGAAGGTCTCGGCACCATTGCCGCCGGTGAGCGTGTCGTCGCCGGCGCCGCCGTCGATGGTGACGTTCTCGAGGGCGGATGACATGTTCTGGACGCTGACCGTGTCGTTGCCGCCGCGGGCGTCGACGGCGACCGCGGTGAAGGTGGCGCGGTCGAAGGTCGAGACGAGCTGGCCGTTGACGAGCACGGCGACCGTGTTGGCTGTGGTTCCCTGAGCGAGCGTCAGCGTGTCGCTGGCCGCGTCGCCGGTGAGCTGAAGGGTGCCCGCCTGGACTCGAGCCGTGTAGTCGGCGCTCGCCTGGTCGGTCGCGAGACCGAGCGCCGCGACGAGGCAGGCGCCGGTGAGGGCGGCCAGGGCGAGCGCGCGCCGGGCCGGCGGATCGGTATGAGTGGACATCCGCCGACGGTCGCAAGCGGGCGGCGCCCCGACAATCGGGTGGCTGCCCTGAACTTAGTGGCGTGCGTGCTGCGAGCGGGCGGCCGCGAGCTCGACGAAGGCGTCGAGGGCGGCGGGGTCGGCCACCGCGTTGCGGTTGACCGCGGTGGCCGCGTCGGCGCCCATGAACAGCCGCTTGATCGGGACCTCGAGCTTCTTGCCGGTCGAGGTGCGCGGGATCGCGGGCACCTGCACGATCTCGTCGGGCACGTGGCGCGGCGAGGTCGCGGTGCGGATCGCCTCGACGATCCCGGTGCGCGCGGCGTCGTCGAGGACCGCGTCGCCGTCGAGCACGACGAACAGCGCCATCCAATACCCCCCGTCGGGCTGCTCGACCCCGATGGCCAGGCTGTCGGCCACGGCGGGCAGGCGATCGACCGCGGCGTAGATCTCGGCGGTGCCGATGCGCACGCCGTGGCGGTTGAGCGTCGAGTCCGAGCGGCCGAGGATGACGACGGCGCCGTCGTCGGTGAGCGTCGCCCAGTCGCCGTGGCGCCAGATGCCCGGGAAGTCGGCGAAGTAGCTCGCGCGGTAGCGCTCGCCGCCGGGGTCGTCCCAGAAGCGGATCGGCATCGACGGCAGCGGCGCGGTGAGCACGAGCTCGCCGACCTCGCCGCGCAGCGGCCGGCCGCCCTCGTCGAGGACGTCGATCGCCGCTCCCAGGCAGCGGCACTGGATCTCGCCCGCGCGCACTCCCAGCAGCGGACAGCCGCTGACGAAGGCCGAGCAGACGTCGGTGCCGCCGCTGGTCGACACGGGCCAGACGTGCTCGCCGACGGCGTCGTGGATCCAGTGGAAGGTCTCGGGCGGCAGCGGCGAGCCGGTCGACGCGATGGCGCGCAGGGCGCTGAGGTCGTGGCGCTCGCCGGGCGACAGGCCCGCCTTCGCGCACGCGGTCAGGTACCCGGCGCTCGTGCCGTGCACCGTGGCCCCGGCCCGCGCCACCACCTCGAACTGGGCGTCGAGCTCGGGATGGCGCGGACTGCCGTCGTAGAGCACGATCGTCGAGCCCACGAGCAGGCCGGCGACGAGCCAGTTCCAGACCATCCAGCCGGTGCCGGTGTAGAAGGAGAAGCGATCGGCGGGGCCGAGGTCGAGGTGCAGGGCGTGGTGGCGGATGTGGTCGAGCAGCTGCCCGCCGTGGCCGTGCACGATCCCCTTGGGCGGCCCGGTCGTGCCCGACGAGAAGAGCACGTAGAGCGGGTGGTCGAAGGGGAGGGGCTCGAAGACGGGCTGCGCCGGCGACCCCGCCAGGGCCTCCCACGGCTCGGACCCGGGCGGCCCGCCGAGGCCCAGCCGGTCGACGATGACCACCGGGGTCTTCAGGGCGGGCAGGGCGCCGGCGAGCTCGGCCACCGCCGCGCGCCGGTCGTGGGCGCGGCCGCCGTAGCGGTAGCCGTCGCACGCGATCAGCGCCGCCGGGCGCAGTTGGGCGAAGCGGTCCAGCGCGGCCGACGGCTGCAGGTCCGGCGCGCAGGACGACCAGACGGCGCCGATGCTCGCGCAGGCCAGATAGGCGATGGTCGCCTCGGCGCAGTTGGGCAGGTAGCCGATCACCATGTCGCCGGGGCCGATCCCGCGCTCGCGCAGCCCGGCGGCCGTGCCCCCGACCGCTCCGCGCAGCTCGTCCCAGGTCAGCTCGCCGCGCGGGCCCTCCTCGTCGTGCTCGACCATCGCCACGCTGTCGCCGGCGCCCGCGCGCAGCGCGTGCTCGGCGTAGTTCAGGCGCGCGCCCGTGAACCAGCGCGCTCCGGGCATCTCACGGTCGCCGAGCACCGCGTCGTAGGGCGTGGCCTGGATGTCGAAGTAGCGCCAGACCGACGCCCAGAAGCCCTCGAGGTCGTCCACCGACCACGCCCACAGGTCCTCGTACGACGCGAACTCGCGCCCACCCTCGTCGGCCAGCCAGCGCATGTAGCGCGCCAGCTGCGAGCCCGCCGCGGCGGCGTCGTCCGGCGTCCAGACGACGGGGCCGCGGCTCATCGCTCGCCGGTGAGCTCGCCGCGCACGATCGCGGCGCCCGCGACCAGCGAGCCGAGCTTCGCGCGCGCGACGGTCCGCGGCAGCTGCTTCATGCCGCAGTCGGTGGTCAGCGTGACGCGGTCGGCGTCGAGGACCGCGAGCACCGCGCGGATGCGCTCGGCGACCTGGTCGGGCTGCTCGACCTCGAGGTCGCGCACATCGATGACGCCGGCGTGCACGCGCTTGTCGGCCGGCAGGTCGGCCAGCACGCCGACGTCGGCCATGTCGCGGCAGGCGAAGTCCAGGACGAAGGCGTCGACGTCGACGTCGAAGTAGTGCGGCAGGACGTTGCCGTAGCCGCCGCGCGTGAGCCCTTCGGCGCGCGAGCCCCAGGCGTTGCCCAGGCAGAAGTGCCAGCAGCGCTCGACGCCCTCGACGCCCGAGAACAGGCGGTCGACCGTCGAGGTGACCCACTCGAAGTCGCGGTCGGCGCGCGTGACGTTGGGCACCCACGCGCCCAGATCCTCGAGCTGGACGTGGCGGCAGCCCGCCGCCACGAGGTCCTCGATCTCGGCGCGGAAGACGTCGGCGAGGGCGGCCGACAGGTCGAAGCGGTTCTTGACCGGGCCGCTCTCGAAGTGCGCCATGGTCGACAGCTGCAAGGGCCCGGCGCCGACGCACGCCTTGATCGGCCGCTGAGCGACGCCGGCGGCGATGTCGTACAGCTCGGCCAGCCGGACCGGCCCGCGCTCGATCGCCCCGCGGACCGCGACGCCGCCCGACTCGTCGAGCGTGAAGGCGTCCTTGCCCTCGGTCCGCGAGCGCGCGGGGTGCTCGAGCTTCTCGTGCCCGAAGCCGCCGATGCGCTCGAACCAGTACCAGAAGAAGGCGCCGATCCCCATCGCGTAGTCGTCGAACCACATCTGCCCGTCGGTGCAGACGTCCAGGCCGGCGTCCTGCTGCTCGCCGACGACCGTGCGCACGGCGTCGCGGAACGCCTCCTCGTGGTGCAGCGATTTGAAGGCCTCGCGGATGTCTCGGCCGTCGAGCTGCTGGGTGAACCACGAGGGGCGCGGATAGGCGCCGACCATCGTGGTCGGGAGCAGGGGCAGGACGTCGGTCATCTCAGGGCGCTTGACACCTTTCTAAAGAATGTGCAAATTACACCTCAGCCACGGAGGGGCGGCGCCGGGTCCATTCTGGAGAGGAGAGAGGTGCGATGCACTTCGCCAGCAACATCACGCGTATCCGCGTGCGCATCGTCGCGTTCGCGCTGGGGCTCGCGCTGACGGCCGCCGTCGTGGCGGCCTGCGGGAGCAGCAACGACAACACCACGTCAGGGGGCGCGGCCGCGAGTACCTCGACCCCCGCGAAGAGCACGAGCACCGCGGCCGCCACCACGAAGAGTGCGGGGGTCACGGACTACGTCAAGTACGTCGGCGGTACGGCCGGCGCGGCCGACAACAGCAAGTCGCCCATCGTCATCGGCTACGTCAACCAGCAGGGCGGCGCCAACGACGTCGGGCCCAACTCGACCATCGGCGCGCAGATGGCGGCCGACTACGTCAACAAGTACGCCGGCGGCATCGACGGCCATCCCGTCAAGCTGCACACGTGCTTCATCTCGACGTCCGAGGAGCAGGGCCAGCAGTGCGGGCAGAAGATGGCCAACGACAAGGCCGTCGACGCCGTCGGCGTCGGCGCCGTCGCGACCGGGGCACAGCCGCTGAACGCGAGCATCGCCGGCGAGAAGCCGATGTTCTGGGGCGTGTCGGTCAACCAGGTCGACACCAAGAACAAGGACGGCTTCATCCTCTTCGGAGACTCGTTCCACATCCTGGCTCCGTGGGGGACCTTCGGGCGCGACGTGCTGAAGGCCAAGACGGCCGCGGTCGTCTACCCGCAGGTGCCGGGCATCATCGAGGGCGCCAACGCGATGGTGGCGGGCCTGGAGAAGGCGGGCATCAAGGTCAAGCGCGTCGGCTACGAGGCCAACGCGACCGACCTCGTCGGCCCGCTGACGGCGGCCGGCGCCCAGAGCGCGGACATGATCGTGCCCCAGAGCGACGCCAAGGGCTGCATCAACCTGGCCAAGGCGCTGGAGCAGACGGGCGTCAAGGCGCCGGTGGTCTCCAACCCGCTGTGCCTGTCGCCGATCGTGTCCAAGGGCCTCGGCGGCGACGTGCCGAAGTGGTACTACGGCATCGCCTCCAGCCTGACCGCCGATCCGACGGATCCCGCGGCCAAGGCCATGGTCGACGCCATGACCAAGCTCGGCAAGGCCGACCTGGCGGCCGATCCGTGGGTGCCGACGAGCATGGCCACCGTGCTCACGATGATCAAGTTCTACAACGAGGTCGGCGCCGACAACCTCACGTCGCAGGCGATCGCCGACAAGGCGAAGGTGTTCAAGGGCCCGCTGGTCTTCGGCGCTCCCGAGGTGCAGTGCGGCAAGTACCCCGACGCGCCGGCGGTCTGCAACGACCAGACGCAGTTCTTCGACTACAGCGGCAAGGGCCAGTTCAAGAACGCGTCCGGCTTCGTGCGCCCGCCCGAGTGACCTTGGCGGACGGCTCGAGCAGCGTCAGGATGGTCTGATCCGCCATGGATCAGATCATCCTGTTCGCGCTGCTCGGGCTGGGGACCGGCGCCCTCATCGCCGGGATCGGGCTGGGCGTCGTCCTGACCTATCGCGGCTCGGGCGTCATCAACGTGGCGACCGGCGCGATGGCGATGGCGGCGGGCTACGCCTTCTACTCGCTGAAGACCGTGGTCGACACGCCGGTCGCGCTCGTGGGCACGCTGGCCTTCACCATCGTGCTCGGCGCCGCGGTCGAGCTGCTCTGCTTCCGGCCGCTGCGGACCGCCTCGCCGCTGGCGCGGCTGGTCTCCTCGCTCGGCGTCCTGCTCACCCTGCAGGCCGCCGCGACGCTGATCTACGGGACGGGCTCCCTGCCGGCCCCGTCGGTGCTGCCGCGCGACACGGTCGAGGTCACCGGCGTCGCGATCCCGGCCGACCGCTTCTGGCTGACGGGGATCGTGATCGTCATCACCATCCTGCTGGCCGTGGCCTATCGCTACACGCGCTTCGGCCTCGCCACGCGCGCCGGCAGCGAGAACGAGGTGTCGGCCATCCTCGCCGGCCTGCCCGCGGGTGAGCTGTCGCTCGCCAACACCGTGCTGAGCGCGGTCATCGCCGGCGGGATGGGCGTCCTCGCGGCGTCGCTGGCCCAGCTCGACGCGACCACGCTGCCGCTGCAGGTCGTGCCCGCCCTGGGCGCGGTGCTCTTCGCGCGCTTCACGTCGTTCGGGATCACCACCTTCGTGGGGCTCGCGATCGGCGTCGTGCAGTCGCTGCTCTACTACGCCTCGACGCAGAGCTGGTTCCCGACCGACAAGGGCGCCGCGCTGCCCGGGATCAGCTCGCTGCTGACCTTCATCCTCATCGTCATCGCGCTCTACGTGCGCGGCTCGAGCCTGCCGACGCGCGGCGAGCTCATCGAGCAGCGCCTGCCGGCGGTCCCGCGGCCCGAGCGCCTCGGCTCGTCCGCCGCCCTCGCGGCGGTGGTCGGCGTGGTGGCCCTGATCGTGCTGCCCTACGACTACCGCAACGCGCTGATCATCTCGCTGGCGGCGATGACCATCTGCCTGTCCTACGTGGTCATCACCGGCTTCATCGGCCAGGTGTCGCTGATGCAGATCGCGCTGGCCGGCTCCGCGGGCTTCGTCGTGTCGCACCTCTTCAAGGACTTCGACGTCGGCTTCCCGCTCGCCGCCATCGCCGGCGTCCTGGCGGCGACGGTGCTGGGATTCGTGGCCGGCGCCTCGGCGCTGCGCGTGCGCGGCGTCAGCCTGGCGGTGGTGACGCTCGCGGCGGCGGTCGCCATCGAGCAGTTCGGCTTCGCCAACTCGACGTGGGGGGCGGGGGCGACCGGCTCACCGGTGCCCGAGCTCAAGTTCCTCGGCGATCGACCTCGGGACGCGCGCCTCGTTCCGCGGCCTCGACGGCGACGTGCCGAGCCCGATCCTCGGCTTCGTCGTCCTCGCCGCGGTGATCGTCCTCGGCTTGCTCGTGGCCAAGACGCGCCGCAGCGGCCTGGGCCGGCGCATGCTCGCCGTGCGCTCCAACGAGCGCGCCGCGGCGGCGACCGGCGTCAACGTGCGCAACACGAAGTTCGCGGCCTACGCGATCTCGTCGTTCATCGCCGGCGTGGGCGGCGTGCTCTACGGCTACTCGCTGGGCTCGGTCAGCGCCGAGCGCTTCGGGATCCTCATCGCGCTGGGCTTCGTGGCCTTCGCCTACGTCGGCGGCATCACGATGGTCTCGGGCGCCGTCTTCGGCGGCCTCATCGCCACCTCGGGCGTGATCCCGCACATCTTCGAGGCCGAGCTCGGGATCTCGGGCACGTGGACGCTGCTCGTCGCGGGCGTCACGCTGATCCTCAACCTCATCCTCTTCCCCGACGGCGTGGCCGGGTCGCGCTACCAGAAGAAGCAGCAGAAGCTGGCGGCAGCGGCCAGGCCCGACGAGACGCCGGCGGCGGGCGGTCAGCGCTCGGCGATGGCGGGGACGGCGAGCGAGTCATGACGGCGGCGCTGAAGGCCGAGGGCGTGTCGGTGAGCTTCGGCGGCGTGCAGGCGCTCGTCGACGTCGGGCTCGAGGTGCCCGAGGGGACCATGGTCGGGCTGATCGGCCCCAACGGCGCGGGCAAGACGACCTTCATCGACGCCATCACCGGCTTCGTGCGCTCGAGCGGGCGCGTCGAGCTGCACGGCCGCGAGCTGTCGCGGCTGACGCCGCACGAGCGCGCGCGCAGCGGCCTGGCGCGCACGTGGCAGGCGACCGAGCTCTTCGACGACCTGACCGTGGCCGAGAACCTCGCGGTCGCCTCGGAGTCGCCGTCGGTGTGGGGCACGCTGCGCGAGATCCTGTGGCGTTCGCCGTCGGGCGAGGCCGCGGCGCACGATGCGCTGAGCCTCGTCGGCCTCGAGGGCGTGGCCGACCGGCTGCCCGACGAGCTCTCGCAGGGCGAGCGCAAGCTCGTCGGCGTGGCGCGGGCGCTCGCGGGCTCGCCGCGCGTCGTCTGCTTCGACGAGCCCGGCGCCGGCCTCGACACGACCGAGAGCGAGCAGCTCGGGCGCCAGCTGCGCCGGGTCGTCGACCAGGGCACGGCGGTCCTGCTCGTCGACCACGACATGGGCCTCGTGCTCAGCGTGTGCGACCACATCGTCGTGCTCGAGTTCGGCGAGGTGATCGCCACCGGGACGCCCGACGAGGTCCGCCGCGACCCGCGCGTGGTCGAGGCCTACCTGGGCGGCGCCGGCGCGCGCCGCGCCGCCGACGCGCTGGACATGGAGGCCGGGTGATGGGCGACGCGGTCCTGAGCATCGAGGGCCTGACCGCCGGCTACGACGGCGCGCCGGTCATCCGCGACGTCTCGCTGCACGTCGGCGGGGGCGAGGTCGTCGCCCTCCTGGGGCCCAACGGCGCGGGCAAGACGACGACGCTGAAGGCCGATCTCCGGCCTCGTGCACCCGCTGCGCGGGCGCGATCGTCTTCAACGGCGCCGACACGGCGAAGATCGCGCCGGCGCGGCTCGCGCGCCAGGGCATCGCGCACGTCCCCGAGGGCCGCGGCCTGTTCTTCGGCCTCACGGTGGCCGAGCACTTCCGCCTCGGCCACCGCGGCGAGCGCCTGGACGCCGAGCGCGCCTACGAGTACTTCCCGGCCCTGGCGCCGCTGCGAGCGCGGCGGGTCGGCCTGCTCTCCGGGGGCGAGCAGCAGATGCTCGCCGTCGGGCGCGCCCTCGTGCGCGAGCCGCGCCTGCTGCTGCTCGACGAGCTGAGCCTCGGCCTCGCGCCGATGATCGTCGAGCGCCTGCTGCCCGTCGTGCGCAAGTACGCGCTCGACAGCGGCTGCGCGGTCCTGCTCGTCGAGCAGCACGTGCAGCTGGCGCTGGAGATCGCCGACCGCGGCTACGTGCTCTCGCACGGCGAGGTCGTCCTCGACCGCGGCGCGCAGGACCTGCGCGCCGACGAGCAGCTGCTCGTGGCGAGCTACCTGGGCGAGCGGCGCGCGCCGACGCGGCCGACGCGGCCGGGTAGCGTCAGCGCGGTCGGCTATCGGTCGGTCCAGGGGTCCTCGACCGGCTCGCCGTCCCCGGGGTGGTGGGCGCCGAAGGCGAGGAACTCCAACCCATCCGGTCCGGCCTCGAACGCCCGCGCCGTCGCCGGCGCCACGCGGATGGTGTCCAGCGGCCCGACATCGAGCAGCTCGTCGCCGAGCTTGGCCCGGCCGGTCCCGCTGAGCACGACGTAGATCTCCTCCGCATCGGTGTGGCGATGCGTGAACGGGCTGCGCTTGCCGGGGAGCAGGCGAAAGAACGTGACGCCGGTGCGCTCGGCGGCCAGCGCGGTGCGCGCGACGCGCGCCTCCCAGCGGTCGTCGAAGCCGTTCGCCGGAGCCGCGTCGTCGACCGTGGCCAGGCTGACCTTCGTGAACGCTTCAGGCATGAGGGACCCCTTCGTCGGTGCCGCCCCATCATGGCAATCGCCTCCCTGAGCGCGGCTGTAGAGGGGTTCGCGGCGGCTTGAACAGCATCACCGAGGGGAAGGAGTCCGCGGGCGGCCGCGGCGCGCGCTGGTGGCGGTCGAACGTCGGTCTTTCCCCGCCTCAGGAGGGGGCAGGACCGACGTTCGACGCCGTGGCAGACCACTCGCCGCTCGTGGCCAGCCGGAGTGAGGGCGGAGCCGCGAGTGCCCCGCCCGCCGCTGACTCCTTCCCTCGGTGGTGCTGTTCTGGGCGCCGCCTACGCGCGGTGCGACACGTTCACGACCTGCCCGAGCACACGGCTAGCCCCAGACCTCCCGCGCCGTCTCGACGATCAGCTCGAGCTTGGCCCACTGCTCGTCCTCGGTCAGCGCGTTGCCCTCGACGGTCGACGAGAAGCCGCACTGGCCGGACAGGCAGAGCTGTTCGAGGTCGACGTGGCGGCTCGCCTCCTCGATGCGGCGCTTGAGCTCGTCCTTGCTCTCCAGCTCGCCGCGCTTGGTCGTCACCAGGCCGAGGACGACGTAGCTTGCCCGGCGGGACGAAGCGCAGGGGCTCGAAGCCACCCGAGCGCGCGTCGTCGAACTCGAGGAAGAAGCCGTCGACGGCGAGATCGTTGAACAGCGCCTCGGCGACGTAGTCGTAGCCGCCCTGCGCCACCCACGAGGACTGGAAGTTGCCGCGGCACAGGTGGACGGTGATCGCCATGCCCTCGGGGCGGCCCTCGAGCGCCTCGTTGATGTGGCGGATGTAGTCCTCGTGCAGGTGCTCCGGGTCGCCGCCGGTGTTGGTGACGAAGTCGCGCTGCTTGGGGTCGTTGAGGTAGGCCAGGCTCGTGTCGTCGAACTGCAGGTAGGTGCAGCCGAGGTCGCCGAGGGCGCGGACCTCGTCGGCGTAGGCGGTGGTGAGGTCCGACCAGAAGTCCTCGAGGTCGGGGTAGATCGTGTCGTCGATCGCCGCGCGCCCGCCGCGGTAGTGGACCATGCTGGGGGAGGGGATGGTCAGCTTCGGCGTCGCCGTCGTCACGCACGACTGCAGGAAGGCGAAGTGGTCGGCGAAGATCGGCTCCTTGAGCGTCACGCGGTCGGAGACGCGCATCGCCGTCGGCTCCCACGAGATCGTCCCGTCCTCGTTGTGGAACTCGACCTTGATGCGCTCGTCGGCATGGGTGATGCCGCCGAGCGAGTCGATGAAGTCCATGTGCCACGTCGCGCGGCGGAACTCGCCGTCGGTGGCCGACTGCAGGCCGACTCCCTCCTGCTTGCGCACGACGTCGCGGATCGCGTCGTCTTCGACGGCGCGCAGCTCGTCGGCGCTGAGGCGCCCGGCGGCGTGCTCGTCTCTGGCGCTCGTGAGCTCCGCGGGGCGCAGGAGCGACCCGACGTGGTCGGCGCGGTACGGGGGGCTGGTCCGGGGGGTCATGCGGTCTCCTCGAGCTCGGATCGATGGGCTTCGAGCACCTCGCGCAGGCTACGTGGGCGCCGGCCGGTGAGGTCTTGCACGTGGGAGCTCACGACGTCCAGCACGCCCTCGCGGACGGCCGTGCCGAAGGACGCGTAGGCCATCGCCGCATCGGCCGGCAGGCCCACGGCGGTGAGGTTCTGCGTGGCCTGGTCGTCGTCGATGGCGAGGGCATCGACGGGACGGCCGGTGATGTCCGACACCATCGCGGCGAGCTGCGCCTGCGTGACGAGCTCGGGGCCGGTGATGTCGTAGGCGCGGTCCTCGTGGCCGTCGCCCGTGAGGGCCGCGGCGGCGGCGGCGGCGCAGTCCTCGCGCGAGACGTAGGCCGTCGCGCCGTCGCCGCTGTTGTGCACGAGCTGCCCCGACGCGGCGGCGCGCGCCGCGCCGGCGACCTGGAACTCCGCGTACAGGCCGTTGCGCAGCGCCGTCCAGCGCAGGCCGCGCTCGCGGATCGCGTCCTCGGTGGCGCCGTGCTCGTGGGAGACCACGAGCGGCAGCTCGCTGCCGGCGTTGGGGATCGACGTGTAGAGCACGTGGCCGACGCCGGCCGCCACCGCGGCATCGATGGCGGCGGTGTGCTGGGCGACGCGGTTGCCGAGCACGTCGGTGCTGATCAGCAGCAGGCGGTCGACGCCGGCGAAGGCCGCCGGCAGCGAGTCGGGCTCGTCGAAGTCGCCGCGACGGACGCTCGCGCCCGCGTCGGCGAGATCCGCGATCGCGTCGGGACGGCGGGTGACGAGCACGACCTCGCCGGGCGGGACCCGGTCGAGGACCAGCTGGGCGGTGCGCCGGCCGAGGTGCCCGGCGGCGCCGGTGATGGCGATCGTCATGTCTCCTCTATCTGTTCGGTCGATCTCGCGCCCACGCGTCGATGGCGACGGCGGCGAGCAGGATGACACCCAGCGTGATCTGCTCGTAGAGCGGGTCGAGGCCGAGCAGGTCGTAGCCGTTGCCGATCAGGGCGATGAAGAGCACGCCGAGGAACGTGCGCCACACCGCGCCCTCGCCGCCGAGGATGCTCGTGCCGCCGACGACGATGCCGGCCAGCACGGTGAAGGCGAGCGCGTCGCCCGAGGAGGCCTGCGCGCTGAGCACGCGCGAGGCGTCGACGACGCCGGCCAGGCCGGCCGCGCCGCCGCTGACGACGAAGGTCAGCACGCGGATGGCGTCGACCCGCACGCCGGCCAGGCGCGCCGCCTCGGCGTTGCCGCCCGAGGCGTACATGTAGCGCCCGGCGGTGGTGCGCGCGAGCAGCACGCCGATGACGACGACGGCGATCGATGGCGATCCAGATGGAGGTCTTGACCCCGAAGACCTGCGTCCGCGCGAGGTCGCCGAACTCGGGGTGCTCGAAGAGGACGACGAGGTTGCCGTGCGTCACCAGCGTGCCGAGGCCGCTGACGACGAACGACATCGCCAGCGTCGCGATCAGCGCGTTGATGCGCAGGCGCGTGACGACGAGGCCGTTGACGAGCCCGACGGCGAGCCCGACGCAGACGCCCAGCACGATCGCGACCGCCGGCGACGTGCGCGAGGCCATCTCCGCGCCGGTGACCCCGGCGAGCGCGTACACGGCGCCCACCGAGAGGTCGATGCCGCCGGCGACGAGGACGAGCGTCCCGGCCGCCGCGATGATCAGCGTCGCCGACTGCTGATCGAGGATGTTGAGCAGGTTGACCTTCGTCAGGAACGACGAGCTCGCGATCGACAGCGTGACGAAGAGGGCCGCGAAGGGCAGGGCGATCCCGGTCGCGCGCAGGCGCCCGGCGGCCCGGGCCGGGTCGAGCATCCGGCGCCGGGGCATGCCGGCAGCGGCGCTCATGCCGCGAACGCGGCGGCCAGGACCGCCGACTCCGTCATCCGCTCGCCCGCGAGCTCGCCCACGATGCGGCCCGCGCGCATCACCAGCACGCGGTGCGCGAGCCCGAGGACCTCCTCGAGCTCCGAGGAGATCAGCAGCACCCCGAGGCCCTCGTCGGCCAGCGACACCAGCAGGTCGTAGATCGCGCGCTTGGCGCCGACGTCGACCCCGCGCGTCGGCTCGTCGGCGATGAGCACCCGCGGCCCGCACAGCAGCATGCGCGCGAAGAGCAGCTTCTGCTGGTTGCCGCCCGACAGCGAGCTCACCGGGGAGCCCGGGCCGTCCGCACGCACCGTCCAGCGCTCGAGCGCCTCGCGGGTGCGCCGGCGCTCGGCGCCGCGGCGGACGAACCCGTAGCGACTGACACTGTCCAGGCTGGCCAGGGAGACGTTCTCGGTGACCGAGCGCCCGAGCAGCAGCCCGTCGTCCTTGCGCGACTCGGGGATCATCGCCACGCCCGCGCGCAGTCGCGTCCGCGGGCCGCCCGACAGCTCGTCGCCGGCCGCCAGCTCGACCGAGCCCGCGGTCGGGCGCTCGGCGCCGAAGATCGCGCGCGCCAGCTCGGTGCGCCCGGCGCCCACGAGCCCGGCGAGGGCCACGATCTCGCCGGCGTGGACCGTGAGGCTCACGCCCTCCACGCGCGGAGCGTGCAGGTCGCGCACCGTGAGGACCGCCGGCGCGTCGCCGGGTGCCGCGCGCTTGGGCGGGAAGGCGGCGGTCAGCGTTCGGCCGAGCATGGCCTGGATGAGCGAGTCCTCGGTCTGCTCGGCGGCGGGCGCCGTGCTCACGAGCCGTCCGTCGCGCAGGACCGTGACCTCGTCGGCGAGCGCGAGCACCTCGCGCAGGAAGTGCGAGACGAGCAGCACGGTGCGCCCCGCGCCGGCCAGCGAGCGGACGATCTCGTGCAGCTGGGCGGTCTCCTCGGCGCCCAGCGAGGCCGTCGGCTCGTCCATGACGATGAGCTCGGCGTCGCGCGCCAGCGCGCGCAGGATCTCGACCTTCTGCTGCTCGGCGGGGGCCAGGCGCCCCGCGGGCGCCGAGGCCGGCAGGCGCAGGCCGGCGGTCTCGGCGAGCTGCTCGTAGCGGCGGCGCAGCGCGCGGCGCGAGACGAAGCCGGCGCCGCGCGGCTCGACGCCGAGGAAGACGTTCTCCTCGACCGTCAGCTGGGGCACGACGCTGACCTCTTGGGCGATGGCGGCCACGCCGCGCACGAGCGCCTCGCGCGGCGAGCGCAGCGCGACCTCCTCGCCGTCGAGCAGCAGCCGCCCCTCATCGGGGGCCATCACGCCGGCCACGATCCGGCCCAGGGTCGACTTGCCGGCGCCGTTCTCGCCGACGAGGGCATGGATCGACCCGCGCGCGATGCTCAGCGACACCCGGTCGAGCGCGCGGACGGCTCCGAAGTGCTTGGAGACGTCCGCGAGCTCGACGTGGGGTCGTGGCTGGTCGCCTAGCCCGGCCACTCCCCGGTGAACTGGTCGGCGTTGTCCTTGGTCACCACGCCCTCGGCCGGGAGGTCGGCGACGGGGTTCACGCCGCCGGCCTTGGCGCCGGTGCGGACCGCCTTGATCGCGGCCTCGGTCGCGAGCCGGCCCTCGGACGCGGGCAGCTGCGCGACGTCGCCGTACCACTTGCCGGCGGCCACGCCCTGGATGCCGGTGGCGCTGCCGCCGTAGCCGACGAGGATGACCTTCTTCTTGCCGATCGCCGTGACGGCGCCCTCGATGCCCTGGTCGGAGCCGACGATGAGGTTCAGGTCGGGGTGCGCCTGGAGCATGTTCTGTGCGGCCTTCAGGCCGAGCGCCGGCGTGAAGAAGCTCTCGCCCTGGGCGACGACCTTCACCGGGCTGCCGGCGATGGCCGCGTCGAAGGACTTCTTGATGGCGACGTCGAGCGCCGAGGCCTTGATGTCGAAGAGGTAGCCGATGTTGCACGGGTCGAGGCTCTTCTCCTGGCAGGCCTGGGTGACGAGCTTGCCGAGCTTGGTCCCGATCTCGGTGGGGACGAAGACGACGTTGCCCGACAGCCCATCGACCTGCGGCTGGTCGGTCGACATGTCCTTGCCGAGGATCTGGTCCATGTTGACGACCTTCTTGCCGCCCGAGATGGCGTCCTGGACGCCCGTGATGAGGCCGGTGCCGAAGATCGGCTGCACGATGATCGCGTCGTAGTCGCCCGAGCTCGTCGCGGTCTGCAGCTGCGCGAACTGCTTCTTCGGGTCGTTGTTGGCGTCGAAGACCTTGATCGTGGCGTTGTTGCCCTTGGCCACCGTCTGCGCCGCGGCGAGCATGGGGGCGTCGTAGCTGTTGGCCACCGCGAAGGACAGGTACGCGATCCGCACCGGCTTGTTGGCGTTGGCGGCGGCCTTGCTGGCCGTCGAGGTCGATGACGACGAGCTGGAATCGCCGCTGGATCCGCAGGCGGCGACCGTCAGTGCGGCGGCGAGCACCGCGAGTGTCGCGCCGGCGCTTCGGTGGCGCCGCACGCTTCGAGAGATGTCCACGTCCCCTCCTCCTGGGTTTGGGAGCTGGCCCAGGAGCTAAATTTGCACAATCGACATTGTCCGTGTCAAGTGCGTGCGGAGGAGACGGCGGCGACGTCGTCGCCCACGAGGCGCGCCCCGGCGACGAGCGCCTGCAGCTTGGCGAAGGCGGCGTCGCGCGGGAGGTACTTCATGCCGCAGTCCGGCGCGGCCACGAGCTGCGCCGCGGACTTGTAGGGCAGCGCGCGGCGAATCCGCTCGGCCACCGTCTCGGGGGTCTCGACGTCCGGCGTGTCGAGCGCGAGCACCCCGAGGATGATCGTCTTGTCGGAGAGCTCGGAGAGCACGGACACGTCGAGGTTGGCCTGTGCGGTCTCGATCGAGATCTGATCGACCGGGGCGGCGGCGAGCTCGGCCAGGAACTCGTAGCGCGGACGGTGCTCGGGCACGAACGACGGGTAGCCGAAGCAGATGTGCAGGGCGGTCGTCCCGTCCACGCCGTCGAGCGCGCGCTGCACCGTCTCGACCGCGTAGCGGCGCGCCTGCTCGGGGCGCGCCTCCATCCACGGCTCGTCGAGCTGCACGATGTCGGCGCCGGCGGCGAAGAGGTCGAGGATCTCCTCGCGGATCGCGTCGGCGTAGGCGAACGCGACCTCCTCCTCGTGCTCGTAGAAGTCGTTCTGCGCCTGCTGGGCCATCGTGAACGGCCCCGGCACGGTCATCTTCACCAGGCGGTCGGTGTTGGCGCGCAGGAAGCGCAGGTCCTCGACCTGCACCGGCTCGCGGCGGCGGATCGGCGCGACCACGCGCGGGACGGGCGTCGGGTTGCCCTTGCGGTCCAGCGTGCTGCCCGGGTTGTCGACGTCGACGCCCTCCAGGGCGGTGGCGAAGCGGTTGGAGTAGCTCTCGCGGCGCATCTCGCCGTCGGTGAGGATGTCCAGCCCCGCGCGCTCCTGGTCGCGGATGGCGACCAGCACCGCGTCGTCCTGCGCCTCCTGGAGGTGAGCGGGGTCCACCCGCCACAGATCGCTCGCCCGCACGCGCGGCGGCAGGCGGTGGTGCAGCGCCTCGCGGTCGATGAGCCAGTCGGGCTGCGGGTAGGAGCCCACCAGGCTCGTCGGGATCGAGGTCACTCAGGCTGCTCCAATCGGGTGGCGACGTGTTCGACGGTGTTCTGCAGGTGCTCGCGCGTCGCGGCCGCGGCCGCTTCGGCGTCGCGGGCGATGCAGGCGGTGAGGATCGCGCGGTGCTCGCCGTCCAGCCGCGCCACCGGGAAGTCCGCCGCGGCGCGGTAGATGTGCAGGTAGGCGCTGGAGGCGTCGCGCAGGCTGGCGATCATCTCGACCAGGCGCGGGCGATCGCAGTGCTCGTAGAGCTCGGTGTGGAAGCGCTGGTTGAGCTCGAGGTAGCGCCCGGCGGCGGGGCCGGTCTGCATCTCCTCGAGCAGGGTGCACAGCGGCGCCGCCCAACGCTCCTCGAAGCGCTCGGCGGTGCGGGCGGCGGCCAGGGCCTCCAGCGCGGCGCGGATCTCGTAGTGCTCGCGCAGGTCCGCGACGGTCGGCACGAAGACCACCGCCCCGCGCTGCGGGTGCAGGCGCACGAGGCCCTCGCGCTGCAGCGCCGCCAGCGCCTCGCGCACCGGCGTCGTGCTGACGCCGAAGCGCCGCGCGATCTCGACCTGGCGCAGCTTGGAGCCCGACGGGAGCTCGCCGGCGACGATCTGCGCGCGCAGCCGCTCGGCCACCAGACCGGAGACGGTGCGCGGTGAGGCGATGATGTCGGGGCTCGCAGACATGGCGGCGAAGTATGGAAGCTTGACAAGCGGACCATGGAATGTGCAAATTCTGTTCTGGTCACGCGAAGAGGAGGAGCAGATTCGATGAAGCCGCTCGGTGGGCCACACCACTTCACGGGCGTCACGGCCGACGTCAAGACGAACGTCGACTTCTGGTGCCGCGTCATGGGCCTGCGGTTCGTCAAGAACACGCTCAACTACGAGACGACGTTCCGCTACCACACGTACTTCGGCGACGAGGACGGCAACGCCGGCAGCGTCGTGACCTTCCTCGAGTTCGAGGAGGCGCCGCCCGGCGTGCCCGGCGACGGCGACATCCACCGCCTGATCCTGCGCGTCGCGTCCTACGACTCGCTCGAGTTCTGGATGGACCGCTTCATCGCCAACGACGTCTTCAGCGAGCTGCTGCGCCTCGACCCGACCCAGCCGCAGAGCATCGTCTTCCACGACCCGGAGGGCCACGAGGTCGAGCTCATGGTCTCCGACACCAAGGACACGCCGCTGGTGGCCGACGCGGACGACATCCCCGCCGAGCACCGCATCCGCGGCATCGAGGGCGCACGCTCGTACACGACGCTCGAGGCGATGCTGCCGTTCGCCGAGTTCATGGGCTTCCGCCAGGACGGCACCCGGCTCGTCTTCGACGGCCAGGAGCGCAGCGGGCGCTGGTACTTCTCAGAGCCCACCGGCCGGCCGAGCAACGACGGGCGCGTCGGCGTCTGGCACCACATCGCCTACGACGCGGGCGACCAGAAGGAGCTGCAGGCCGCGCGCGACGAGGCCGCCGCCGGCCCGCTGCCGTGGACGGCCGTCTTCGATCACTACTTCTTCGACTCGTGCTACACGATGACGCCCGGCGGGCGGATGGAGATGTGCACCACGGGCCCGGGGTTTCTGATCGACGAGGCGTATGAGGACCTCGGCAACCGGCTGTGCCTCTCGCCGCGCGTCGAGCCCCTGCGGGCCAAGCTCGAGCGCGAGCGCCCGCTGATCGTCAACCCGCGCCCCCGCGGCAAGGGCGCCAAGAAGAAGGCCTCCAAGCGCGGCGCGGCCGCCGCGGCCCAGTCCAACGGCGCCCCAGCCGAGCCGGCGAAGGTGTCCTAGACCCGCGGCGATGGCCGGGGCGCAGGCGATCCGCCTGGCCAGCTACGAGCGCGACGGACACTGGGCCGCCGCGCTGGCGGCGCCTGGCGACCGGCTCGTGGACGCCGGCGCGGCGGCGCGGCGCGCCGGTCTCGACGGCGGCGTCGCGTGGTCGAGCGTGCGCGCCGTCGTCGGGCAGCACGCCGACGCGCTCGCGGCGCTGCACGAGGCGGCGGGCGGGCTCGCCGACGACGGCGCCGACGGCGTGGTGGCCGCGGCGGACGTCCTCCTGGGGCCGCCGGTGCCCGATCCCCAGAAGATCCTCTGCATCGGCCTGAACTACCGCGCCCACGCGAGCGAGGCAGCCCTCGACGAGCCGACGGTCCCGATGGTCTTCGCGAAGTTCCCCAACGTGCTGATCGGCTCGGGCGCGCCGATCGAGCTGCCCGAGGGCCACGGCGAGAAGGTCGACTACGAGGGCGAGATCGCCGTCGTGATCGGCCGCCGCGCGTACCGCCGCAGCGAGGAGGACGCGCTCGACGTGGTGGCCGGCTGGATGCCGTTCAACGACGTCAGCGCGCGCGACGTGCAGACCCTGACCTCGCAGTGGACGATCGGCAAGTCGCCCGACACCTTCGGCCCGTGCGGCCCCTACCTCGTGCTCGACGACGCGATGCGCGACGGCGGCCTGGAGATCGAGACCCGGGTCAACGACGAACGCGTGCAGCACGCCCGCTCGGACCGCATGATCTTCTCGGTCGCGCGGCTGATCGCCTTCCTGACGACGTTCATCACGCTCGAGCCCGGCGACATCATCGTGACCGGCACGCCGGAGGGCGTCGGCGCCCACCGCGACCCCCCGCGCTTCCTGCGCGACGGCGACGTCGTCGAGGTGCGCGTCAACGACGAGCGCCTGACCAACCCGGTGCGCCGGCGGACCTAGGTCAGCGCGTGACGAGGTCCTTGAGCTTCTCGCGCAGGGACTGGCGGACCATGTGGGCGCTGCCGGGGTCGCCGTGCAGCAGGGCACGGGCGAAGCCCTGGGCGTGCTCCATCCGGATGTGCGGGGGCAGCGGCGGGACCTCGGGATCGGTCACGACGTCGAGGACGGCGGGCCGGTCGGCGGCCAGCGCGCGCTCCCAGGCCGGCCCGACCTCGCCCGGCGTCTCGACGCGGATGCCCTCGAGGCCGAGCTGGCGCGCGTAGGCGGCGAAGTCGAAGGGCGGGAGGTCCTGCGTCGTCTGCATCTTCGCGTCGCCCGCCAGCACGCGCTGCTCCCAGGTGACCTGGTTGAGATCGCCGTTGTTGAGCACGAGCACGACGAGCGGGCCGCGCCAGCGGTCCTGGTAGCGCGCGAGGTCGATGAGGCCGTTGATGCCGAGCATCTGCATCGCGCCATCGCCAAGGCACGCGATGACCGGGCGCTGCGGGTAGGCGAGCTTGGCCGCCAGGGCGTAGGGCACCGCCGGGCACATCGTGGCCAGCGTGCCGCTCAGCGCCGTGTCCATGCCGCGGCGCAGGCGCAGGTGGCGCGCGAACCAGTTCGTGGCCGAGCCCGAGTCGGCGAGCACGATCGCCCGATCGGGCAGCCGCTCGGAGAGCTCGTGAAAGACGAGCTGGGGGTTGATCGGGTCAGCCTCCACGTGGGCGCGCTCGTCCAGCAGCCGCCACCAGCGCTCGACGCCGGCCTCGATCTCCTCGCGCCACGAGCGGTCCTCCTTGCGCCGCAGGTGGGGGATGAGCGCGCGCAGCGTCTCGGCGGCGTCGCCGACCATGGCGACCTCGACGGGGTAGCGGATGCCGAGCTTGCGGGCGTCGATGTCGATCTGGACCCCGCGCGCCTGGCCGGGCTCGGGCAGCCACTCGGAGTACGGGAACGACGTGCCGACCAGGAGCAGCGTGTCGCAGCCCTGCATCATGTCGTCGGAGGGCTTGGTGCCCAGCAGGCCGATCGAGCCCGTGACGAAGGGAAGGTCGTCGGGCACCGCGGCGCGGCCGTTGAGCGCCTTGGCGACGCCGGCGCCGAGCAGGTCGGCGACCTCGATGATCTCGTCGGTCGCACCCCTGGCGCCCTGCCCTACGAGCATGGCCACCTTGCCGCCCGCGTTGAGCGCCTGGGCGGCGCGGCGCAGGTCCTCGTCGCCCGGGCGGATGACCGGGGCGCGATAGGCGGGCGGTCCGGCGTAGAGCGCGCCGTGGGCGCGCGGCGGCGCCTCGTAAGGGAGCTCCTGCACGTCGGAGGGGACGATGATCGCGGTCACGGTCCGGTGCGAGAGCGCGATCCGCACCGCCCGGTCGACCACGTGCGCGGCCTGGCGCGGGTCGTTCACCTCGGCGAGGTAGTCGGCGGCGACGTCCTTGTAGAGCGAGCGCAGGTCGACCTCCTGCTGGAAGTCGCCGCCGAGCGACATCCGCTTCTGCTGGCCGACGATGGCCACGACGGGCGCGTTGTCGAGCTTCGCGTCGTAGAGCCCGTTGAGCAGGTGGATGGCCCCGGGGCCGGAGGTCGCCATGCAGACGCCCACCTCGCCCGTGAGCTTGGCGTGCGCGCAGGCGGCGAACGCCGCGAGCTCCTCGTGTCGCACCTGCACGAACTCGACCTCGTCGCCGACCTCGTGGAAGGCGAGGTTGAGCCCGTTGGTCCCGTCGCCGGGGTAGCCGTAGACGCGACCGACGCCCCATGCCTTCAGGCGCTCGAGCATGAAGACCGACACGTTGGGAGTGCTCATGCCCTCGCGCTACCCCATGCGCTCGGCGATCACCCGCACGTCCTCGGTGAAGGACTCGCGCTGAGCCTGGCGCGACGCGTCGTCGCCGGCGCGCAGGATCGCCGAGGGGTGGATGGTGGCCACGACGAGCTCGGCCAGGTCGGACTCGATGGGCCGGCCACGGCAGCGCGTGAGCCGGAAGCTCTCGCCGAGCAGCGCCTTGGCCGCCGTCGCGCCGAGCAGGAGCAGCGCCGTGGGCTTGACCACGTCGAGCTCGGCCCGCAGCCACGGCATGCAGGCGTCGACCTCGCGCTTGCCCGGCTTCTGGTGGATGCGGCGCTTGCCGCGCTCCTCGAACTTGAAGTGCTTGACGACATTGGTGATGTAGACATCGGCGCGCGCGATGCCGACCGCCTCCAGCGCCTTGTCGAGCTCGCGGCCCGCGGGCCCGACGAAGACCTTGCCCGCCCGGTCCTCGTGGTCGCCGGGCATCTCCCCGACCATCATGATCCGGGCGCGCTTGGGACCGTCGGAGAACACCGTCTGCGTCGCGGGCGCGTAGAGATGACAGCCGCGGCAGTGGGCCGCCGCCTCGCGCAGCGCCTTGAGGCTCTTGCGCTCGGGCAGGAACGGCGTCGCGTCGCCGCGGGCCTCCGTTGTGCTCACGGCGAGCGTCCTACCCGGATCGAGCGCGGCCCCAGCGGGTAACCCCGGCGCCATGTCCGAGGATCACGGACCGCGCGGTGGGGGAGGCGCGGCCGGCGCGCGTCGTGCGTGGCTGGGCTGGTGGGTGATCCTCACCGTTCTGTGGCTGGCGCTCGCGGACTCGCGGCGGCTCGACGAGGTCGTAGCCGCTGTGGCGGTCGGCGCATTCGGCGCGACGGCGGCGGTCATCGTGCGCGCGCAGCGCGACGTGGTCCTGCGGCCGCGGCCGCGGTGGGTGCTCCAGGCGCTGCGGCCCCTCGGCCGCTGGCCGCGCGACCTGTGGGCGCTCGCCCGCGCGCTGCCCTCCCGACCCACCGGGCGGATCGTCGAAGAGCCCTTCGAGGCCACCGGCGAGGACCCGCGCTCGGCTGCCCGGCGCGCGCTCGCGGTCGCCGGCGGCTCGCTGGCGCCGAACGCGATCGTCGTGGAGATCGACGCGGATCGCGGCGTCCTGGTCAGCCACGAGCTCGTCGGGCGGCGACGCATGAGCCTGTGGCTCGTCAGCGCGGCGGTGCTCGTCGCGATGCTCGTGCCGCTGGCGGCGGTCGCCGCCTTCGGGACGCCCGACGACGGCCTCGTCGCGCTCGAGCTGGCCTCGGTGCTCGTCACCGTGGCGCTGCTGCTCATGGCCGAGGGCCTCGGCCGCCAGATCTTCGGCGACCTCGCGATCGTCCTCGCCGTCTGCGCCTTCGCGGGATCGTTGGCCTACGCGGTGCTCCTGGAGCGCGAGCCGTGAGCGGCGCGCTGGTCATCGCCGGCGTCGTCGTGCTCGCGTTCTCCTGCCTGGGCGTGCTCATCATGCGCGGCGCGCTCGCCCGCCTGCATTACGTGTCGGTCTCCACGCTCGGCGTGGTGCTCGTCGTGGCCGCCGTCCTCGTGCGCGACGGGGCCTCGCTGATCGGCGTCAAGGCCGTGCTCGTCGGCGCCTTCCTCGTCGCGACGGCGCCGGTGCTCGCCCACGTCACGGCGCGGACCATCCACGGGCGCGCGCAGAGGCGCCGATGACGATCCTGCAGGGCACCTGCCTGGTGGTCGTGGCGCTGCTCGGGACGCTCGTCGTCGCCACGCGCGATCCGCTGCGACAGGCCGCCGTGAGCGGGATCTTCGGCCTCGGGCTCGCCGCGCTCTTCCTCGCGGTGCAGGCGCCCGACGTCGCGCTCTCGCAGATCGCCATCGGTGCGATCGTCGTGCCCATCCTCGTGCTCCTGGCGATGGCCAAGATCCGGGAGCACGACGAGTGACGCGGCGGACGCGCAGCGTGCTGACGCTCGTGGCCCTCGGCGTCCTCGGCGCCACCCTCGTCGCGGCCGTCACCGGGCTCGAGCCCTTCGGCCAGTACCCCGGGCCGTACGGCGACGTGCTGGCCCGTGTCGTACCGGGCGAGCGCCACACCGGCCAGCTCGTGACCGCGACGGTCCTCGACTACCGAGGCTTCGACACGCTGGGCGAGGAGATGATCCTCTTCGCCGCGGTGTGCGGATGCGCGGCGCTGCTGCGCGTCCTGCGTCGCGAGCGCGAGGCGGAGCGCGGGACGCCGGCGCGGCCGGTACCGAGCTTCGCGGCGCGGGCCACGGGCGCGGCGCTGGTCGGTCCGGTCATGGTCCTCGGCGCCTACGTGATCGCTCACGGGCACCTCACTCCCGGAGGCGGCTTCTCGGGCGGCGTCGTCGTCGCCGGCGCGCTGCTGCTGGCCTACGCCGCCGGGCAGGGTCTGCGACTGCGGCGGGTGAGCTCGATCGGCCTCCTCGAAGGGGCCGAAGCGCTCGGCGCCGCCGGCTTCCTGGCGCTCGCGCTCGCGGGTCTGGTCGCGACCGGGACGCTGCTGAAGAACTTCCTGGCGCTGGGGACGTCGGGGATGCTGCTCTCGGCGGGCACCATCCCCGTCGGCAACGTGGCCATCGGCCTCGAGGTCGCCGGCGCGGTGGCGCTCGTCTTCGCCGAGTTCCTCGAGCAGGCGCTGCTGGACGAGCCCGAATGAGCGTGCTCGCGTACCTCGTCGCCGTGTGGCTCCTCGTCGTCGGGATCTACGGCGTCGTCACCAGCCGCCACCTCGTGCACCTCGTGATGTGCCTGTCGGTCGCCCAGGCCTCGACCTACGTCCTGTTGCTGGGGATCGGCTATCGCAAGGGCGGTCAGGCGCCGATCTTCGGGGACATCCCGAGCTCGACGCCGGTGGTCGACCCGGTCGTGCAGGCGCTGACGCTCACCGACGTCGTGGTCGGCGCCACCGTCAGCGCGCTCCTGCTCGCGCTCGCCGTGCAGGCCCACAGGCGCTTCGGCTCCGTCGACCCCGACGAGCTCAACGCGCTGCGGGGCTGATGGCGCTCGCGAGCCTCGCCGTCGTCGTGCCGCTGCTCATCGCGGCGCTGCTGGCGGGGACGACGTCGCTGCGCGCCCGGCGGGTGGCGGATGTCGTCGCGCTGACCGCCGCCGCGGCGAGCGCCGGGTTGTGCCTGGCGCTGGTCGCCCGGTCCTCGGACCACGCGATCGTCGCGTGGCTGGGCGGCTGGCGTCCGCGCGGCGGCGTGGCCCTCGGGATCGACCTGTACGCCGAGCCGGTGAGCGCCGGCCTCGCCGCCTTCGCCGCGCTGCTCACGGTCGCGGGCCTGCTCGTCGCCTGGCACCAGGTCGACACCGCCGGGCACCTGTTCCACGCGCTGGTGCTCACCTTCCTCGCCGGGATGGTCGGCTTCTGCCTGTCCGGCGACCTCTTCACCGCCTTCGTCTTCTTCGAGCTCATGAGCGTCAGCGCGTACGCCCTGGCCGGCTTCCGCGTCGAGGCCCGTGCACCGGTGGAGGGATCGCTGAGCTTCGCGGTCACGAACTCGGTCGGGTCGCTGATGCTGCTCGTCGGCATCGCGCTCGTCTACGGGCGCACGGGTGCGCTGAACCTCGCGCAGATCGGCGCCGCCCTGGGCAGCCGGTCGCCCGACGCGCTCGTGGCCGTCGCCTTCGCCCTCGTGACCTGCGGCTTCTTCGTCAAGGCCGCCATCGTGCCCTTCCACTTCTGGATGGCCGACGCCTACGCCGTGGCGCCGACGTCGATCTGCCTGCTCTTCGCGGGGGCGATGAGCGAGCTCGGCCTCTACGGCATGGCGCGCGTCTACTGGACCGCGTTCGCCGGGCCGCTGGGGCCGCACGCCGGGGCGCTGCGCGACGTGCTGCTCGTCCTCGGGCTGGCGACGGCGCTGGTCGGCGGGGTGATGTGCGCCGCCCAGCGCCATCTCAAGCGGCTGGCCGCCTTCGCCACCATCGCCCATATGGGGATCCTGCTCTGCGGCATCGCCCTGCTCAGCCACGCGGGGCTCGCCGGGGTCGCCGTCTTCGTCGTCGGCGACGGGCTCGTCAAGGCGTCCCTCTTCGTCTCCATCGGCGCCCTCGAGCACCGCCGCGGCTCGGTCGACGAGGTGGCGCTGTTCGGGCGCGGACGTGATCTGAAGGCCCTGGGGACCGTGTTCGCCGTCGCCGGGCTGGCGCTCGCCGCGCTGCCGCCCTTCGGCCCCTTCCTGGGCCGCGCGATGATCGAGGATGCCGCGACCAAGCAGGGCCTCGGCTGGATCGCGCCGATCCTCGTCGTGGCCAGCGCGCTCGTCGGCGGCGGGGTGCTGCGCGTCGTGCGCACCGTCTTCGTCGGGCGTGGGCCGGTGCCGCCGCGCCATCCGGCCTGCCGCGAGGCGGTCGCCGAGGAGACCGAGCTCGAGCGCGCGCGCACGCCGTGGGCCACGATCGCGACGGGGATGACGCTGCTCGTCGCGGGCCTGGCCTGGGGCCTCGTGCCCGGGCTGGTCGACGCCGCCAACCACGCCGCGGCGCGCTTCACCGACCACGCCGGCTACGCGGCGAGCGTGCTGCGCGGGGCCGCGGCGAGCGCGCCGGCGCCCGCGGGGGAGGCGCCGACCGCCGCGGCGTGGCTCTACGGCCTGGCGTCGGGCCTGCTCGCGGTCGCCTTCGCGCTCCTGCGCACGACGCCCGAGGGCCCGCTGCGCGCGCTGCACTCCGGGCGCATCGGCGACTACGTGGCGTGGACCGCGGTCGGCGCGGCGGCGATCGCCTCGGTGTTCGCCCTCACGCTCGTCTGAGCGGCACGCGGGCACCTCGCCGCGATGGCGGCGGTGACGGCTCGTCGACACCGATCGCGCATGCGGCGGGACGCCTGCGGGGGATCACGGAGTCGTGGCGGCCCAACATCCGACCGAGCGGGGCTCGCCCGGCCGCGGGCTTTTCGACCGCGTCGCGCAGTCGGCCTCGAACTTCACGAGCTCGCCGAGCTTCTTCGCCTTCTGCGTCGTCGTCGTGGCTCTCTGGCTGGGCACGCACGTCGCAGGCCTGAGCACCGAGTGGCAGCACCTGTCCGGTGACGCGATGGCCGCGATCACCCTGCTCCTGCTCGCCCTGCTGAAGAACTCAGAGCTGCGCGCCGAGCATGCCGTCCAGCGCAAGCTCGACGCGATCGCGGCGGCCCTCCTCGAGCAGCGCGAGGGCGAGACGAGGGAGGCTCACGCCGCCCTCGAGGACGCCATCGGCATGCACGAGGAGGTCTGAGCCGGCGAGGCTCAGGCGGCCTGCGGCGCGCGCTCGGGCTCGACCGGCTCGGCCGGGCGCTCGCCGGAGTAGTCGCGCGCCCCGTCGCCGCCGCGGCGCGAGATGACCTTCTTGGCCGCGAAGCTCGCCGTGCCGGCGAGGACGAGGACGGTCATCGCCTTGCGCTTGCGACGCTTGGGCGGCTCGGGCTCCGGCTCGCTCACGATGCCCAGCGCGGCGCGCATCGAGGATGCGGCTCCGCGCAGGTGCTCGTAGAGCTTCTTGTCCTCGACCGCCTTGGCGCCGGGCTGGCGGGCCGCGCGGCGGTAGGCCTTGCTCAGCCCCGCGGCGGCATTGGAGAGGTGCCGATGCACGCGCTCGTCCTCGAGCGTGCGCCGCACGTAGGGGGCCGCCTTCTTGGCCTTCTTCTTCTTGCTCTTGGTCTTGAGCTGCATCACTGAGTCACCTCTCGCTTCTCTGCGTCGGAGAACTTGCGCGTGTCGCGCGGCTCGACGAACGGCTCGACGTCGGCCGGGTGCCCTGCCTCGATGCGCCGTCCGCGCTCGAGCTCGGCGTTGACCTCGGCGCCCAGGAGCACGGCGATGTTCGAGATCCACAGCCAGACCAGGAAGATCACCGGCCCGGCGAGCGCGCCGTAGGTCTTGTTGTAGGAGCCGAAGTTACGCCACGTAGAACGCGAAGACGGCCGACGCGGCGATCCACAGGAGGACGGCCACGATGCCGCCCGGACTCACCCAGCGGAAGCCGGGCTGCTTCACGTTGGGTGAGAAGTAGTAGAGGATCGCGAACATCAGGCTGACGATGAGCAGCAGCACGGGCCACTTGGCGATGTCCCACACGGTCACGGCGGTGCTGCCCACGCCGACGACGTCGCCGGCCTGCTTCGCCAGCGAGCCGGTGAGCACGACGGCCACCGCGCTGGCAGCCAGCAGCACGACGAGGACCACCGTCACGCCGAAGCGGACGGGGATGGTCTTCCAGATCGGGCGCCCTTCCGGGATGTCGTAGATGGCGTTGGACGCCTGCATGAAGGCCGCCACGTAGCCCGAGGCGGACCACAGCGCCAGCGCGATGCCCACGAAGAACATGACGCCGGCCGAGCCGCGGTTGTTCTGCAGGTTCTGGATGGTGCTCGTGAGGATGTCCTTGGCCGGGCCTGGGGCGACCTGGGAGACGTTGTCGAGCAGCGGCTGGGTCGCCGACGGTCCGATCAGCCCCAGGATCGAGACGAGCGCGATGATCGCCGGGAAGATCGCGAGGATGCCGTAGTAGGTCAGCGCGGCGGCCCAGCACGGTCAGGTTGTCCTCCTGGAACTCCCTGACCGTGCGCGACATGACACCGCGCCAGGAGCGCCCCTTCAGATCGGTCGGGCCCTCGGGCGCGGCGCGCTCGTCACCCAGGCGTTCGGGCGCCTCGCGCGTCTGCTCATCGGTGCTGGCCATACGCTGCCTCTCCTCGTACGTCATTGCGCGAGCGCTACCCGATCGGCGTGTTCCAATCGGCTCATGAGGCGCCAACTTCGCGGCGCGGCCCGGCGCGGCGGGGCGCTAGCTCTGATCGGGATACGGGTCGTCGACGGAGTCGCCGCCGCTCTTCGTGCTCCACTCGGCGTTGCCGCACGACGGGCACGGCGGAAGGTGCTTGGTCGAGCTCACGTCGAGCTCGTAGCCGCACTGCGTGCAGCTGTAGGTGCCTGACGAGACGTCGCTGCCTGCGGGAACCGGCTCGGCCATGGTGCCTCCTTGTCGCTGGGTGGGTCGGGCGGGTGTCCCCGGTCGGGCCGTGGCGAACACACGGATTTGCGTGGCTGGGTCGCTCAGCGAACGAGATCGACGACGAGGGCCGAGTGGTCGCTGAGGCCCGCGCGGCGCCAGTCGTGGGCGTACGCGCTGGCCAGCGGCCGCAGCCCATCGAGCAGGACGTGGTCGAGCCGCCAGCCGCCCCGATCGCGAGCGAAGGTCCAGCTGGCCTCGCGGTCGCCGTAGCCGTGCAGGGCGCGGAAGGCGTCGACCCACCCCTGGCCGCGCAGCCCGTGCACGAGGGCGCGCTCGGCCCGGTCCCAGCGCTCGCCGCGCTCGGGGCGCAGCCGGCCCGCGCTGTCATGGGCGAAGGTCAGCACGTCGCCGTCGGCGAGCTCGCGACGCGGCGTGTTGAGGTCGCCGCAGAGGATTCGAGGTCGGTCGGTTGCCGTCGAGAGGTAGGTGGCGAGCGCCTCGTGCGTGAGCACCTTGGCGAGGTCGGGCGCCGGCGAGATCGGCGAGTGCACGTTGACCACCTCGACATCGCCGGCGAGACAGCACAGGACGCGCTCCGGCCAGGGCACGTCGGCCGGTGCCGGCAGCCGCCCGAGCGGCCCCCGCGATGCGGTGAGGACCCCGAGCAGCCGCCGACCGAGCGTCTCGGGAAGCCCGTCGAGCGCCGTCTCGCACGCGCGGAAGCCGCTCTCGGCGAGCGCCGCCCGCCACAGCGGCAGGGTGCGAGCGGTCACCTCCTGAAGCGCAACGACGTCGGCGCCGACGGCGGCGATGGCCTGCGCCTGCTCGGGCTGGCGGCCGACGCGGCCGGCCACGTTCCAGGTGACCAGCCGCACGGATCACACGGCACGACGCGCGACGCGGCGACGGCGAGACGTCGATCGCACGCGAGCGCCGCGGTGAGGCGCGGACACCACGGGCATGCTCAGCGGGCGTCGCTCGTGACGAGGTCGCTCAGCGTCGCGTCGACGGCGGCGTCCCACGTGGCCGCGATGCGCTCGGCGGCGCGGCGCTCGTCGAGCGCGATCCGGTCGGCGACCGCGCTCGTGTCGGGATCGCCGGCGCGCTCGGCGACCCGGCGCAGCAGCTCGTAGGCGGCGATCTCGAGGTGCTCGAACGCGTAGGCGAAGCCGGCGAGCTTGACCGGCGTGTCGGGCTGGGCGGCGAAGAAGACGCCGAGGTTGACCGCGCCGAGGCGCAGGGCGGTGTTCTGGAAGCGCGACGGCTGGGCGCCACGGGCGTGCAGGCGCTGCTCGAGCAGCACCTGGTGCTCGCGCGTCTCGGCCAGGTGGTCACGGAAGGCGTCAGCGAGCGCGGGCACGCCCGCGGTGCGGGTGCCGGCGTCGAGGAGCTGCGCGGCCTGCGCCTCGATGGCGCGGGCGTCCGTCAGGTAGGAGGCCAGCTGCTCGCCGGCCGGATCGCCCTTCCGCGCCAGCGATGCGTCGACCGCCTCGTCGAAGCATTCGGTCAGGCGCTCGGCCATCGCGCGCTCCTGCCCGCCCACGACGTCGGCCAATGCGATCACGGCCTCGTCGTGGGTGCGCTGCGCCGTCCGGCGCAGCAGCTCGTAGGCGGCGAGCTCCATGTGCTCGTAGGAGAAGGCGTGCGCGGCGAGCTTGCCCGGCGTGTCGGGGTTGAGGCGGGCGAAGGCCACCATGGCCCAGCCACCGACCCGACCGGCGATGTCCTTGAGCGTCGATGGGTCCGCGCCGCGACGCTCGAGCTCCGCGCGCACGAGCCGCTCGTGCTCGGCGGTCTCGTCGAGGTGCGCGCTGAAGGCCGCCGCCAGCCGGCCCCCGCCGGCGAGCTTCGGCGCCGCCCTCATCTGCGCCAACGCCTGCACTTCGATCGAGTGCATGTCGGCGAGGTACTTGGTCAGCTGGTCTTCGACCGTGCGATCTCGCATGGTGAAGCCTTTCCCGGTTGCGGGGCGGTGCTACGCGCCGGAGTACTCGCCCCAGGGCTCGCGCTCCAGCGCGGCCGCGTAGTCATCGCGGTCGTGGACCGGCTCGCCGTGCGACACGAGCACGTGCTCGAAAGGGAGGTCCAGCAGCGCGCGTAGCACGGGGAGCGTGCGCTCCTCGTGCCACGGCGTCGCCCACACGCGCAGCGCGCCGCCGAGCCCGCACATCGCGTCGGCGAAGACGAGCGCGCGCTGCTCGGGCAGGTAGATGGGGGTCTCCGCGGCGCCGCGCCCGTCGTACAGCGCCTGCAGCCCGCCGGGCAGCTCGGCGCCGGGCTGGACGAGCTCGAGCTCGGTGCGCGGGACATCGTCGCGCCAGAACAGCTGCGGGCCGAACGCCTGCGCGCCGTACCAGCGCACGAAGAGGTCCACGTCGCGCACGTGGTCGGGCTTCATGACGACGATCGTGCTCGGCGCCAGCGCCTCGATGCGCTGCCAGACGTCCGCGGCGCTCGGAGGCGGCGCGAGGGGGTCCAGGAGGACGCCGACCCCGCGCGACGCGACGGCGAACGACGAGACCTCGGGCTCCCAGTCGTTGCCCTGCTCCCAGTCGGGGTGCGGCTGTCGCCACAGCCACAGGCCCGGTGCGATGTCGCGTACTTCGACCGCCACGGCCGGCGAGGATATCCCGGCGCGGGTGCCGGGGAGGCGCGCGCCTGCTGCGCCTCCCCGGGAGCTCGCGAGGGTCAGCGGGCGCTCGCCTTGCTCTTGCCGCGGGCCCTGGTCGAGCCGTTGCTCTTGGCCTTGCCGTTGTTGGCCACGACGCCGGTCGGCTCCTTGGGCAGGTCGGCGGCCTGGCGCAGCTTCGCGGCGATCTCCGCGATCTCCTCGGGCTCGTGGCCCGGCGCGAAGACGGCGGGCTGCGGCGGCAGGTCGTACGCCGGGGCGCCCTCGGGCTGGGGTTCCTCGGCGACCTCGAGGTCCTCGCCGGTCTCGGGGTGCGGGCCGTTGAACACGGCCGCGATCTCCTGGAAGTCCTCCGGCGAGAAGCGGTAGAGCTTGAGGTGCTCGCCGCGCTTGATGTGCGGCTTGCACTCGGGGATCTTCTCGGTCGGGATCCGCGGCGAGGGGAAGAGCTTCATGAGCTGCGCGCCGGTCAGGTTCTCCAGCGCGCGGGCGTAGGCGACCTGGTGCACGCCGCCGCGGACCAGCAGGTAGCCGGTCAGCGCGCGCGCCGCCGGGTGGTCGACCATCTCGTAGACCTTGAGCTTGTTGTTGCGCGCGCCGGTCTCGAGGAAGAAGTTGTGCGTCAGGTCCTCGATGAGGTCGCCCGAGGAGAAGACGTAGTCGCCGTTCCAGGGCTTGCCCATGGAGTCCTGGACGAGCGCCCCGGCGCCGCCGGCGATGAAGTGCTGGGTGTTGCGCGTGCCCTTGACGTCCTCCAGCGCGCCCGCCTTGCCCGGGGCGCCGTCGGCCGCGCCGGTCAGCATCGTGTTGATGGCGGCCGAGACGAGCTCGATGTGGCCGAACTCCTCGGCCGCGATGTTCGCGATCAGGTCGTAGAACGGCCGCGCCCCCTGCCGGTTGCGGAAGTTGAACGACTGGTAGGTGTAGTTCATGAAGGTCGACATCTCGCCGAACTTGCCGCCCAGCAGCTCCTGAACGGCGGCGGCCCCCACCGGATCGGGATCCGACGGCGGCGGGAGCTCGGTCTGCAGTCGATCGACGCGGAGAATCATGCTTCGCCTCCCAAGTTGAAGATCGGTCCAGACGGCGTAGCCGCCCGGGTCGCCCGGGCAAACATGGGCGCGATCCGGGTGTTGGGATCGGACGGGCGTGGTCGATCGCGGGGGCGGGGGCCCTGGTGGTGTGCGTCGAACGTCGGTTTCCCCCCCTCAGCAGGGGGCAGGACCGACGTTCGACGCCTGGCAGCCCACTCGCCACTCGTGGCAGGCCACTCGCCCTCGTGGCCGGCGCCAGCGCGGGTGGAGCCGCGAGCGCCCCGCCCGCCACTCACTCCTTCCCCCGGTGATGCCGTTCTGGGCGCCGCCTACGCGGGGCTCTGCACGTTCACGAGCTACCCAAGCACGACAGCTAGGCGCGCTCGCTGTCGAGCACCGCCATCTGCGCCTGCGGATAGCGGTCGCCGGCGGCGGCGTCGGGCGGCACCGCGCGCTCGAGCGCGGCGACGTCGTCGGGATCCAGGTGCGGCGTCGAGCGCGCCGAGGGCCTCGGCCAGGCGCTCGCGGGTGCGGGCGCCGACGAGCGGGACGATGTCCTCCCCGCGGCTGAGCACCCAGGCGATCGCCACCTGGGCCACGGTGATGCCCTTGGCGTCGGCGGCCGCGCGCAGCGCCTCGACGAGGGCCAGGTTGCGCTCGCGGTTCTCCTTGGCGAAGCGCGGCGCGTGGGCGCGGAAGTCGTTGGCGGCGAGCTCGCGGTCGGCGCGCGAAGTGCCCGCTGATGAGCCCGCGGCTGAGGACGCCGTAGGCGGTGACGCCGATCCCCAGCTCGCGGCACGTCGGCAGGATCTCCTCCTCGATCCCGCGCGAGATGAGCGAGTACTCGATCTGCAGGTCGCAGATCGGATGGGTGGCCGCGGCGCGGCGGATGGTCTCCGGGCCCACCTCGGACAGGCCGATGCGCCTGACGTAGCCGGCGTGTGACGAGCTCGGCGATGGCCCCGATCGTCTCCTCGATCGGCACCTTGGAGTCCAGGCGCGCCGGGCGGTAGACGTCGATGTGCTCGACGCCGAGCCGGTTGAGCGTGTAGGCCAGCGCGGTCTTGACCGCGGCCGGGCTGGCGTCGTAGCCCAGCCACGCGCCGTCGGGCCCGCGCTGGGCGCCGAACTTGACGCTCAGCAGGTAGCCGTCGCGCGGGCGGCCGCGCAGGGCCTCGCCGATGAGCAGCTCGTTGTGGCCCATGCCGTAGAAGTCGCCGGTGTCGAGGAGGTCGATGCCGGCGTCGAGCGCGGCGTGGATGGTGGCGATGCTCTCCTCGCGCTCGGCCGGCCCGTACATGCCCGACATGCCCATGCACCCGAGCCCGAGGGCCGAGACCTCCGGTCCGCTGCTGCCGAGCCTACGCCGCTGGATCGTGGCCATCTTCCGAGGGTAGCGGTGGCCCGCCGCGGCCCCGGTGTCCCGCCTGCGGACGTGCTGGACGCGGGGGCTGGGCGGGCGGCAGCAGCATGCTCAGCGGACGAGCGTGCCCAGCGCGCCCGGCTTGCGCGCGTAGAGCCGCCGCCCCTGTGCCAGCGCCCTGCGCTGCAGGCGCCGGCGGCGGCGCGCGATGAGCCGTTCGAGCAGCGCGAGCTCGCCCGCCGCGAGCGTCGCGTGGCGCTCGCGGGCGGCCGCGCGCAGCACGGCGAGGTCGTGGTCGTCGCCGACCACGTCGGACAGCGCGTGGGCGCGGCGGGCCAGCTGCTTCATCGGCTTGGGCGCCGCCGGGCGCAGGATCTGCGCCGCGTGCCACAGGTCCTTGGCGCGCTTGCGCAGCTCGTGCAGGCTCTCGGTGTCGGGGTCCTTGCGTGCCGCCTTCAGCGCGCGCCGGCCGCGACGGTAGATGCGCTCGAAGCCCGGCTCGAGGATGGCGAGGCCGCCGTCGTCGGGCAGCGGCCAGCCGCCGACGCGCCGCCGCGTGGCCTCGAGCGTGCCCTGGACCTCTGCGACCGCGGTGCGGTCGTCGGCCAGCGCCCTGCTCGCCTGCGTGGCCTCGGTTGCCAGCACGTCGCGCAGGCCCGCGAAGGCGTCGTCGTCGAGCTCGTCGCGGTAGCGCGCCGTGAGGTCGTCGAGCGTCTGCACGAGCACGGCGGCGTCGCGCGCGCCCGACAGCTTGCGCCCCGCGTCGCGGAAGATCGTGTTCTCGCGCCGGTAGGCCTCGTCGCCCAGCGCGTCGCGGCCGACGCGCACCAGCGCGCGCAGGCGCTTGAACGCCTTGCGCGTCTCATGCACGGCGCCGTCGAGGTCGCCGCGCACGCCGGTGCCGGCGTCGAGCTGCTCGCCGGCGAGGTCGAGCTGCCCGCGGGCGATGCGGCGCACGCCGTCGCCGGCGTCCTCGTCGCGGCGCAGGCGAAAGGCGCGGGCGCGCTCGACGTCGCTCTGCTGGGCCCGGCGGTTGCGGGCGCGCTTGACCACCACGGCGGCGGCCCCGCCGGCGGCGGCCAGAGCACCCGCGGCGGCGGCCGGGGCGGCCTGCTTGGTGCTGGGAGCCATGGCCTGTGGCTGCCCGCTGGCCGTCGCGTTCAATCGGCGCGCTCGGCCGTCGATGCAGGCGCTTGCCACGACGGGCGCGCGCTGCGAGCGTGCGCGGGTGGCTTCGAGCCCGGATCGACGGAGGCGAAGCCGCTCTGGCCGGCTGCGCGACGCCCTCATCTGGGGCACGCTGCTGGGCGCCGCGGGCGGCGCCGTGCTCGGCGACGCCATCGACGGCCTGGGGGCCGCCGCGGGGGCGCTCATCGGCGCGCTGATCCTCGCGCCCGCCGAGGCGGTCATGGCCATGACCCAGGGCGTCGCCGAGCCGAAGCCGCTGCTCGGGCGCATCGTCGCCAGCGCCCTGCTCATGGCGCTGCTCGGCTGGCTGCTGGGCCTGATCTTCGGCGCGGGCCACGTCCTGCCGACGGCGATCATCAGCGGCGCGCTGCTCGGCCTGCTCGGCCTGCGCCTGCTGAAGCTGGCGCTCGGCATCGTCGTCGGCGCCGTCGCCGGCGTGGCGCTGCGCGCGCTCGACGACAGCCTCGAGCCGGCGGTGGTGGCCGCCGCCGTCACCGTCGCCTATCGCCTGATCGCGGCGGTCGTCTACCGCAACCGCCCGCTGGTCCGGATCATGGCCGAGGAGGTCCCGGCCGCCGACCTGGCCTACGTCGTGCCCTTCGAGGCGCGCTCGCGCTACGTCGGTGCCGACTACGTCGAGCAGCTCGCCGAGGTGCGCGGCGGCACCTTCCACCGCAACCCGCCCGACGTCGGGATCCTCGCCTCGCTCGAGAGCCTGCGCGGCCCGACCTTCGACCCGGGCCGCGTGCACCCGCTCATCCGCGAGTTCTACGAGCACACCAGCCGCTTCAAGCTCTCGATCGTCCCCGAGTGGCGGCGCTGGATGAAGCCGGGCTACGAGGTGTTCAAGCGCGTCGTGGCGGAGCCGCTCGGCCAGGCCGCGATCCCGTCCAACATCGAGGAGGCCCAGCGCGGGATGGTGAGCACGATCGACACCATCGACCTCGACGGCGACGAGGTCATCGACATCCGCGGATGGATCCGGACGTTCGCGGACTCGGGCAAGCCGATCTACGTCGGCATCTACACGAGCTTCCGTCACGACGGGCGCGGCTACGTGAGCGTCGGCTTCCCGATCCCGGGCTCGAACTTCACCGCCACGCTGGAGCCCCGCAACGAGGGCGCGAGCGACCTCGTGCTGACGTCACGCAGCGACCTGCCGTTCCCCGGCCACTACCTGAGCTCGGTGGACAGCGAGCGCGACGCGCTGACCGTCATCAAGCTGCTCTCGTTCGAGGAGCGCATCCACGTCTTCGTCGTCGACGGCGAGCTGCGGACCGACCACAGCTTCTCCCTCGCCGGCCTGCGCTTCCTGACCCTCCACTACGAGATCGAGCGGCTCGGCCTCACGTCGTCTTGATCGAGGCCGCCGTCGATGACGAAGTTCGATCCGTTGACGTTGGCCGTCCGCGGCGAGGCGAGGACGGTCACGAGGGTCGCGACCTCGCGCGGCGTCGTGAAGCGGCCGGTGGGGATGCCGGCGATCGCCTGCTCGCGCACGCTGTCGGCGGCGACGCCGGTCGCGCGCCCGATGGTCGCGGCCACGCCGTCGTCGCCCAGCCACAGGTCGGTCTCCACCTGGCCCGGCGAGACGCTGGCGATGCGGATGCCGTGCGGCGCGAGCTCCTGGGACAGCGCCTTGGCCACGTTGAGCAGCGCCGCCTTGGCCGCGCCGTAGTCGATGACCGCGCCGTCGGGCTGGAAGAACGCGTTGACGGAGGTGACGTTGACGATGGTGCCCTCGCCGCGCGGCGTCATCGCGGCGACGGCCGCGCGCATCGCGCGCAGCGCCGAGAAGAAGTTGAGCTCGAGCGAGGCCTGGAAGTCGGCGTCGCTGACGTTCTCGAAGCCGTCGAGGCGCAGCTGCACGCCGCCGACGTTGTTGACCAGCACGTCGAGCCGGCCGTGCTGCTCGACGGCGTGGTCGACCAGCCGGGCCGGACCTTCGGGATCGATGAGGTCGACGGCGAAGGGCGCGATGCCCTCGAGCCCTTCGAGGGGCGCGACGGTGCGCGCCCCGGCGACGACGTGCGCCCCCTCGGCGGCGAGCTCGCGGGCCACGGCCAGGCCGATGCCCTTGCTCGCCCCGGTGACCACCGCGACCTTGCCTGCCAGCTCCAGGTCCATGGGCGGACGCTACAGGTCGACGGCGGCCATCCCGGCCTCGTCGTAGCGCTCGCCCGCGACGGCCGGCAGCTCGGCCTCGATGCGCGCGAGGTCCTCGGCGCTGAGCTCGACGTCGGCCGCGGCCGCGTTCTCCTCGAGGTAGCGACGGCGCTTGGTGCCCGGGATCGGGACGAGGTCGTCGCCCTGCGCGAGCACCCAGGCGAGGGCCAGCTGCGCGGGCGTGATGCCCTTCTCCTCGGCGATCTCGGCCACCTTGGCGGCCAGCTTCAGGTTGGCGTCGAGGTTCTCGCCGGTGAAGCGCGGTCCGCTGCGGCGGAAGTCCTTCTCGTCGAGCTCGTCGGGCGACTTGAAGCGGCCCGACAGGAAGCCGCGCCCGAGCGGCGCGTAGGGCACGAAGCCGATCCCCAGCTCGCGGCAGGTCGCCAGGACCCCGGTCTCGGGATCGCGCGTCCACAGCGAGTACTCGGTCTGCACGGCGGCGATGGGGTGCACCGCGTGCGCGCGCCGGATGGTCTCGGGCGCCGCCTCGCTGAGCCCGAGGTGGAGGACCTTGCCCGCCTGCACGAGCTCGGCCATCGCGCCGACGGTCTCCTCGATCGGCACGTCGGGGTCGACGCGGTGCTGGTAGTAGAGGTCGACGTGGTCGGTGCCGAGCCGCTCCAGCGAGCCCTCGATCGAGCGGCGCACGTGCTCGGCCGAGCCGTCGAGCGGGCCGATGGTGGAGAGGTCGCCGGGCTTGGTCGTCGGCTCGATGCGCCGCGCGAACTTGGTCGCGAGCACGTACTCGTCGCGATGGCCCTCGATCGCCCGGCCGATGAGCTCCTCGTTGGTCATCGGCCCGTAGAGCTGGGCCGTGTCGAGGAAGTCGATCCCGAGCTCCCGCGCGCGCTGGATCGTCGCGATCGCCTCGCCCTCGTCGGTCGATCCGTAGAAGGCCGACATCCCCATGCATCCGAGCCCGAGGGCGGAGACCTCGAGCGATCCGAGCTTGCGCGTGTCCATCACTGCTCCATGGTTCGTGGCAGGTTCGCGAGCCGGCTCATCACCTCGTCGGTGACGGCGTCCGGCGGCTGGTCGGCGGCGATCGCGACGAGCAGCCCACGGTCACGGTAGTGCTCGACCAGCGGGAAGGTCGTCTGCGCGAAGAGCGCCAGGCGGTTGTCGATGACCTCCGGCGTGTCGTCGCTGCGCCCCTCGATCTCCGCGCGCGCGAGCAGCCGCCGGCGCAGCTCGGGCTCGGGCACCTCGAGGTAGACGACGGCCTCCAGGCCGATGCCGCGCCGCTCCCAGGCGTCGTCGGCGACGCGGGCCTGCGCGAGGTTGCGCGGGAAGCCGTCGAGGATGTAGCCGCCCGCCTCGCGCCGCCGCGGCCGCGATGGGCGTCATGAGGTCGACCACGACCTCGTCGGGCACCAGCTCGCCGCGGTCGAGGAAGCCCGCGGCCCGTGCCCCGATCTCCGTGCCGCGCGCCACTTCGTCGCGCAGGGCGTCCCCGGCGGCGACGTGCGCGATCTCCAGCCGCTCGGCCAGCCGCGCGCCCTGCGTTCCCTTGCCGCCGCCCGGGCCGGCGAGCAGGAGCAGCCTCATGGGAGGCTCATCCGCCTCCCAGTCGCTCCTCTTCGGCGACCGTGCGCTCGGCGGTCGGCAGCGCCTCGAGCCGCCCGTCGGGGATCGGCTCGCCGCTCTCCACCGACAGCCCGTACGTCCCGTCGGCCAGGCGTGCCTCGGCGCGCTCGACGGCGGCGAGCTGGTCGCGGAGGTCCGCCGCGCGGCCGGCGTCGAACTCCTGCTGGTAGAGGTCCTCCGAGCCGCGATCGCCGGGCTCGTCGCGATCGGACGCGGCCTCGGGGCCGAGCTCGGCGATCTCACGCTCGATGCGCTCGCGCTCGGCGGCGAGGAGCTGATGGGCGCGATCGGAGTCCATCGATCCACCCTACCGGTGGGGCGGAGCGCTATGGATACCCGCGGCCATGGCCTCAGCGCGATCATCCGACGAGAGCCTCGTCAGCGTCTTCGCGGCGCTCGCCGCCAACACGGCGATCGCGGTCGCCAAGGGGACCGCGGCCGCGCTCACCGGCTCGCCGGCGCTGCTGGCCGAGACGCTGCACACCGTCGCCGACGCCGGCAACGAGGTGCTGCTGTACGTCGCGATCCGCCGCAGCCGCCACCCGGCCGACGCGACGCACCCGTTCGGCTACGGCCCCGAGCGCTACTACTGGGCGCTGCTGGCGGCGATCGGGATGTTCGTCGTCGGCGGCGCGGTCTCGATCTGGGACGGCATCCGCGCGCTCGTGCACCCGCCCGAGCTCGAGGCCTTCTGGGTCGGCGTCGCGGTCCTCGTCGTCGCCATCGTCCTCGACGGGCTGAGCCGCGTCGTCGCCCTGCGCCAGCTGCGCGTGCAGGCCGCGCGCCGCGGGCTGACGGTCCGCGAGCTGCTGCGCGAGACGCCCGACCCCACGGTGGTGACGGTCTACCTCGAGGACACCATCGACGTGGTCGGCGCCGTGCTGGCGCTGATCGCGCTCGTCCTGCACCGGGTGACCGGCTCGGCCGTCGCCGACGCGCTGGCCTCGATCGTGATCGGCTTGCTGCTGTGCTTCATCGCCTCGCGCCTGACGCGCCGCAACCGCCAGCTGCTGACCAACCAGTCGGTGCCCGAGCGCTACGTCGAGGCGCTCCG
>CAWFMR010000011.1:0-127026 GCA_963816845.1 uncultured Actinomycetes bacterium
CCATCGGGGCGCTCGCCGTCGGCCTCTTCTTCCTGCTCGGCGCGCATCCCGTCTTCTGGACGATGCCCGCCGCGCTGCTCAGCGGGACCGCGGCGGCCGCTGGGATCGCCCTGGTCAACTCGATCGGCAACCTCGGCGGGTTCGTGGGGCCCTACCTCGTCGGGCTGATGAAGGACGCCACCGGCTCGACCGACGGCGGCCTGGTCACGCTCGCGTTCATCCTGGCCGTCGGGTCGGTCCTGGCCACCCGCGTCGCGCACGACCCCGCCGTCGAGCGCGCGCGGCGACGGAGCGATCGCTTCTCGCGGCAGCCACGCGTCGTCGCCGCGCCCAAGCGGGTACGGCCGGTCGCTAGCGGATAGCCTGCGCCGATGATCGACGCGAGCGTGCTCGTCGTCGGCGGCGGCGCGATCGGCGGGATCACGGCGGCCAAGCTCGCGGGCACCGTCCGGCGGGTGGTCGTGCTCGACGCCGACGAGCGCCACGTCGCGCTCCTGCGCGAGCCCGGCCTGACCTACGAGGAGGCCGGCGCGCAGCACACCGTCGCTCTCGACGCGATCGGCTCGTCCGACCAGCTCGACGGCGAGTTCGACTTCGCGCTGGTGGCCGTCAAGTCGCCCTTCCACGAGGCGGCGCTGGTGCCGCTGGCCGCGCGGGGCGGCATCGACGCCTTCGTCTCGCTGGGCAACGGTCTCATCCAGGACCGGATGGCGCAGCTCGTCGGCGCCGATCGCCTGCTCTCGTGCATCGTGGAGTGGGGTGGGACGAACCTCGGGCCCGGGCACGTCGTGCGCGACACCATCGCGCCGATGGTGGTCGGCGAGCTCGACGGCTCACAGCGCCCGCGCACGCAGCTCCTCGCCCGCTGCCTGGAGGCGGTGGGCGACGTGCGCCTGACGCGCAACGTGCGCGGGCAGATCTGGTCCAAGCTGCTGGTCAACTCCGCCTTCACGGGCCTGTCGGCGGTGTCGGGCCTGCGCTACGGCGGGGTCGCCCAGCACCCCGACGGCCGCGCGGCGGTGTACGCGATCTGGGCCGAGGGCTTCGCGGTCGCCTGGGCGGAGGAGGTCACGCTCGACCGCGTGCTCGAGGTCGAGCCGCGCGAGCTCATCGACCGCGACGACGCGGCCCTCGCCCGCATGATGGCCATCGCCGGCAACACCAAGCCGTCGATGCTCCAGGACCTCGAGCAGGGGCGGCCGACCGAGGTCGACGTGGTCAACGGCGGCGTCGCGCAGCGCGCCCGCGCGCACCGCATCGCGACGCCGTTCAACGACCGCGTGGTCGAGCTCGTTCACGCCATGGAGCGCGGCGAACGCGCCCCGGCGCCGCGCGAGCTGACCGAGCTCGTGGCCGTCGCCCGCAGCGACGGCGACCGCCCGGTCTAGGTCAGCGCCGCCACCAGCCGGTGGTTGCGCAGCTGCTCCGGGGGCGCGCCGTGCAGGACCCAGTCACCGTTGTCGCGGCGGCTGATCGCGCCGGTGCGGGTGAGGTCGCCGATCGCGCTCGTCACGGTCGGGCGGTGAGCGCCGACGAGGTCGGCGAGGCGCTGGTGGCCGAGCGGGAGCGCCAGGACGATGCCGTCGGAGTGCACGCGTCCCCAGCGCTCGGCCAGGTGCCACAGCGTGAGCAGCAGCCGGTCGTCGACGCGCTGGTGGTGGGCGATGGCCAGGGCGACCGCGAGATGGTGCGCGCGCCGCGTGCCGCGGTTGAAGAGCTCGAGGCCGAGCTGCGGCCACGGCACGATGCGCACCACCAGCCCGTGGTCGAGCACGGCCAGGCGCGTGGGCTCGAGCACCGTCCAGCCCACCTCGGCCTGGACGTGGGAGCCCTCCTCGTCCCAGCTCCAGGGGCGCATGACGTCGCCGGGGCCGATCAGCTCGACGCAGCGGCGCCCGAGAACGTCGACGTCGCGGCTCAGCAGGCCATCGACGATGAGGAAGCCGCGGTGGTGGACGTCGGCCTCGCGCGCGACATGGACGTCCCAGGCGCCCGGCGAGAGCTGCTGCACACGCGCCAGCGCGTCGCGGCGCGCGCGCTCGAGCTCGTCGGCGCCGAGCAGCTCCGCGAGGTCCGGATCGGCGTCGACCAGGCTGATGACGTTGCTCCCCATGGGCGAGTCCTACCCATCGCGGGCATGTCGGATCGCTGACGTCGGCGCCGGAACCTCGCGACGGGGACCCGCGCCCCACCGGCTCTACCTTCGCCCACCCTCGTCCACCAAAGGAGACCTTCATGTTGTGGCTGATCCTGGGAATCGTCCTGCTCATCATCGCCATCGCCGGCGGCGTGATCGTCCATCCGATCCTCTTCGCCCTCGCGATCGTGGCCCTCGTCGTCTTCTTCGCCGGCTCGCGCGGGCGAGCGGTGTGAGCGCGTTGCGCTCTCGCGCCCGGTCGATGGTCAGTCAGCAGGGGGGTGGGGCCGGCCACGGCTGCGGCCTCGAGGTGCTCGAGCTCGACCTGGGGGAGGCGGCCGGGGTCGCCGTCCGGGGCGAGCTCGAGCTCGCCACCGCGGCGGAGCTGTCGGCCGCGCTCGACGAGGCGATCCGCACGACCGAGGGACCGTTCGTCATCGACCTCTCGAACGTCGGCTTCCTGGACTCGAGCGGGATCGCCTGCCTCATGCGCGCCCGGGCGCTGCTGGGGCGCGAGGATCGCGTGCTCGGGCTGATCTGCCCGCCCGGCAGCACGCGCCGCGCCCTGGAGATCACGGGGGTCGACGAGCTCGTCGCGCTCTATGGCTCGCGCGACGAGCTCGACCGTCAGCGGCGGTCTAGGGCTTGACCCGCACGACCTGCGGGTCGTGGTCGGAGGCCTGGTCGTGGTACTCGGCGTTGACGTGCACCACCTGGTACTGCACGTCGCCGAGGCCGCGTGTCACGAGGATGTGGTCGAGGACCTGCGAGACGCCGTTGAACACGTAGGTGTACTGCTGGTCCTTGGGCAGCGTCGCGATGAGGTCGGTGAGGATCGAGGGCCCCGAGCCGTCGGCGGTGCCCGTCCGCAGCGCCGCCACCGACGGGCTGAACTGGAAGTCGTTGAGGTCGCCGAGGACGACGACGTCGGCCTTGCGGTCGACGTCGAGGATGTGCCCGACGAAGTCGTGGACGACCTGGGCCTGGCCGGCGCGCTGCACGGTCGACGACTGCGCCGGGAACTGGAAGCGCCCGTCGGCGTTCTGGTCGCCGCCCTTGGAGTTGAAGTGGTTGGCGATCACGAAGACCGTGCGGCCGCGGAACGCGAACTCGCCGGCCAGCGGCTTGCGGCTCGTGGTCCACACCGGGTTGCTCGGGTCGATGCGCCCCGGCGACAGGGTGAGCGCCGGGTCGCCGTGGCTCTTGACCACCGCCGTGCCCGTGGTCGACCGGTTGACCGACGACGAGCCGCGATCGACGAACGAGACGCGCGACGGGTCGAAGAGGAAGACGACGCGGATGTTGCCGCCGGGCTGGCCGCCGTCCTTGTCGTCGACCGGGTCGATCTCGCGCCAGCGGTAGCGCGGGCCGCCCGCGGCCACGATCGCGTCGGTCAGCTTGGTCAGCGTCTGGTCGGCCGCGACGGTGCCGTCGTCGGTCGCGCCGGTGTTGTCCTGCACCTCCTCGAGGGCCACGACGTCGGGCTTGGAGAGGTTGGTGACCACTCCCTCGGCCAGGCGCTGGTACTTGGCCGCGGGGTCGCCGGGGGCCAGGTTCTCGACGTTGTAGGTCGCCACCGCCAGCTGCTTGGAGCTCTGCGCGGTGGCCGTGACGGGCGCCAGGTGGTTGTGCTGGACGGTGCCCAGCGTGGTGGCGGCGATCAGGTAGCCGCCGAACTGCGAGTAGTCGACCGGGCCCACGGTGGGGCCGCTGAACACGTCGCCCACGTCCACGGCGGGGTTCTCGCCGCTGGCCGGCACGACCTCGACGCGGCCCGAGGGGATCGCGTTCTCGGCCAGGATCTCGGTGCCGCCGCGGTAGGTGGTCGCCTGCGTCGGCTTGGTGGTGATGAACTGCTCGCCGAAGCTGTTGGACGGGCCGACCACGCGGGCATCGTCGACCTGGACGCGCATCCCCTCGCGCGACTCCCAGAAGTCGAGGGCCGAGCGGCTGGGCGTGATCGGCGTCGACTCGATGTTGGCGCCGTTGAGGTCCGGGGCGTAGGCGTCGGGCACCGTGCCCGCCCCGATCACCTCGGGCGCCGGCAGCGGGTTGGCGTGCGAGCGCACGATGACCGTCGGGGTCCCGATCTCGGTGACCGACAGGTTCGATGTCGTGGCGACGGAGTCGCCGCTCGACAGCGGATAGAAGTCGCGGACGGTGCCCGACACGAGCACCGAGTCGCCGACCGCCACGCCGGGCGACGAGGTGAAGACGAAGATGCCCTCGCTGGTGGCCGCGCTCGAGTCGGGATCGGGGTCCTGGATCCAGTAGCCGCGGCTGCTGCCCGTCGGGCGGATGGCGGTGACGATGCCGGGCACGTTGGTGACCTGCTCGCCGTTGTGGGCGGCGAGCCAGCTCGAGTCCTGGATGTCGTGGATGCGCAGCGGGCCGGGATCGCCGTCGCCCGTGCCGCCGCCGCCACCGCCCACGTTCGTGGCGCCCGGCGTCGGGGCGCCGGACGTGAAGTCGCTGGAGTTGTTGTCGCTGTCGGCCGCGTCCTTGCGCTGCACGGAGTCGGTGTTGGACGCGCCGGCCGCGGGGGCCGTCTCGTTGAGGGCCGCCGTGCCGTAGCCGACGAGGTCGACCGAAGCGGCCTGGCAGGCCGCGGAGTCGCTGCAGGTCAGCGCCGCCGTGCCGTTGACGACGGCGACCGTCCCCGCCGTGCCCGACATCGCGCTGGTGCCGGTGGCCTGCGGGGTCGGGAGGGGCTGCGTGCCGCCGGTGCCCGCCGCCTCGGCGACGAGGTAGATCGCGCCCGGCGCGATCGAGCCGCTGAGCTGCGTGACCTGCCAGTTCCCCGTCGTCGCGCTGGAGGAGTGGTACTGCACCGACCAGCCGTCGAGGCTCACGGCCGCGGTGCCGCGATTGCGCAGCTCGATGAAGTCGTTGGTGTACGTCGCGCCGGTGTTGCCTCCACCGCCGTAGACCTCGTTGACCACGATGCCCGACGAAGGGGCCGCGGTGCCCGGTGACGCGCCCCCCAAGAGCATCGCGGCCGCGAGCGCCAGGCCGGCGAGGACCAAGGCGACACGCCCCTTCGTGGGCAGAGCAAGCAGACCGGCGCGCATTTCGATCCTCCCGAGATCGTGTGGGTGCGGCGGCCGCGCACGCTACCCCTTCTCGCGCGCCGGACGTGTCAACGCCTGTGAACGATCTCCAGGAGGTAGCCGACCAGCACGTCGTCGCCGCAGACCGCGAGGTGATGCGCGTCGGACATCCGCTCGACCCGCGCGACCTGCTCGGCGCTGCGGCGGAAGTTGTCGGTGATGGGCAGGAAGGCGAAGTCGACGACCCGCGCCTGCAGCCCGCAGCGGTCGCACGAGCGCGGCCGTGCGCTCCTGGGAGAGCAGCGAGATCTGAAGGACGTAGGCCACGCCGTCGTCGGCCAGTGCCTGGGGCAGGAGCGCGATGACGTGGTCGACCGCGCTGCGGCCCCAGAAGTCGGCCGGGAGGCGGGTATGCGCGGGCACGAACGGGTCCACCGGCGTCTGGAAGAGCGAGGCGACGATGACGTCATAGCGCGCCTCGGGGCGCCAGGCGAAGAGGTCGACGGCGGTGGCGCTGACGCGGTCCGCCACGCCGTTGCGAAACGCGTTGACCCGCGTGGTCTCGGTGGCGTCGGGGTCGAGGTCGATGGCGTCGACGTGCTCGGCGCCGTTGCGCGCGAGCTGGATGGCCTGCAGGCCAGTGCCGCAGCCGACGTCCAGGCAGCGCCCGCCGCGGCCGACGCGCTCGCGGAACAGGTGGCGCCAGATCAGGAACGAGCCTTGCGACGGGGCGAACACGTCGCCCTGGGTGACGAGGTCGGGGAAGGCGAGCGGGTACAGGGAGCGCCCGGCCGCATCGACCCACGGCTCGGGCGGCGCCACATGGGCGCCGCCGAGCTCGTGGGGCCCCCCGTCGCCGGGGCGCGGAGCGCCCCGAGGCTTGCCGGCCAGCGCCGCGCGCGCGGCGCCGATCTGCTCGGGCCCGACGCCGCAGCAGCCGCCGATCAGCTGTGCGCCCTCCTCGCGCCAGCGCACGGCCATCCGGGCGAACTCGTCGGGCCCGGCGTCGCCGTCGACGTGCCAGCCCTCGCTCGTGAGGTAGCCGAGGTTGGGGTGCACGCCGAGCGGCAGGTCGGTGAAGTCGCGCAGGTGGGAGAGCATCCCGTCGAGGTGGTCGGGTGGGATGCAGCCGAGCAGCACGGCGCCGACGCCGAGCTCCTCGAAGCGCCGCACGGCGCGCCCGAACGCGTCGCCCTCGGGGCCGCCCCAGTGCTGCCCGTAGACCCCGCACAGCCCGTGGCGACAGCGCCGGAACGAGAGCCACACGGGTAGCCCGATCGCCATCAACGCCTCGACGGTCGCGTGGAGCGTCGGGCCGATGACGGTGAGCCCCTCGACCACGAGCAGGTCCGGCGGCTCCTCGGCCAGCGCGCGGCCGAGCAGGCGGATCGTCTCAGCGCCGTCGGGGCGGTCGACGTCGGCGTCGATCGAGAAGGCGACCGCGACCTCGCCCTCGCGCCGCTCCTCGGCCACCGCCTGGCGCGCGAGCCGCACGCTGCGGCGTGCGAGCTCGGGCCAGCGCGGGTGCCGGCCGCCGTCGGGCGCCGTGGAGAGCAGCCCGCGGGTGTCGGTGGTGATCACGTCGCATCCGGCCCGGACGTAGCGGCGGTGCAGCGCGAGCGCCGCCGCCGGGATGCGCGCCGCGCCGCTGGCGGTCCCGCCGTCGAGGATCACGCAGCGCTCCGCGGCCAGCGCCTCGCGCAGCACGTCGTAGCCGCTCGGCGCGCGCTCGGGTTCGATCGACAGGCCGGCGGCGCTCACGTGCATGGCATCGATGACAGCAGCGCTGCCAGGGCCTCACAATCGGGCGCCGACCCTGAACTTGGCCGGCGGCGCCCCTCATCGCTCAGTCCCTTCGGAGGGTCTTTGCGCGGCGCTGGGAAGGTTTCGCCTCTTGGTGCGTCGCAACGAACATGGTCCGTGCCTCGAGTCGCAGCGCGGTGTCCCATCTCCATGTCGTCGCACCGCAGCCCGCGACGAGTCCCGACCACGCGCCGCTGATCGAGCGCGCGGTCGAGATCGAGGTGCTGGGCGAAGCGGTTCGCTGCCTGACCGAGGGCGACGGCGGGGTGGTCGTGCTCGACGCGCCCGCGGGCCTGGGCAAGACGGCGCTGCTCGAGCACGCCGCGCTGACCGCCGCCGACGCCGGCTGCCTCGTGCGCCGCGCGGCGCCGGGCCCGCTCGAGCGCCACTTCCCCTTCGGGGTCGTGCGCGCGCTGCTCGAGGCCCCGCTGCGCGAGGCCTCCGACGACGAGCGCGCGCAGCTGCTCGACGGGGCCGCGGCGTCGGCCGGCACGCCTGCTGCTCGACGGGGCCGTCCCCAGCGGCGACTCGACGATGCTCGTGGCCCACGGGGTCCTGTGGCTGTGCTCGGCGCTCGCCGAGCAGCGCCCGCTCGCGCTCGTGGTCGACGACGCGCAGTGGGCCGACCGCTCCTCGCTGGAGGTGCTGAGCTACCTGGCGCGTCGGATCGACGACCTGCCGCTGCTGATCGCCGTCGGCGCCCGCGTCGACGACCCCCGCGCTCCGTCGGACCTCCTGAGCCTGCTCGGCGGGGTGCGGTCGGCCACCGTCCTGCATCCCCAGCGGCTGACGCCGGGCGGCGCGGCGCAGCTCATCCGCCGCCTGGCGCCCGAGACCTCGGCGGCCGTGTGCCGCGAATGCCATCGCGCCGTGGGCGGCAACCCGTGGCTCCTGGGCGAGCTGGGCCGGCAGATCGCCACCCACGGCCCCGAGGTGATCGACCGGGCCGGCGACGACCCGCCGCCCGTCTCCGCGATCGCCCGCAACGTCATCCGCTGGCGGCTGGCGACGCTGGCGCCCCGCGACCGGGCCGTGGCCGCGGCGCTCGCCGTCCTCTGCGACGGCGCCCTCCCGCACGTCGTGGCGGCCGTCGCCGGCGTCGCGGTCAGCGAGCTGGCCCCGGCGCGCGACGCGCTGCTGGCCGCCGGGATGCTCGGTCCCGACGGCGAGCGCCTGGCGCACGGCCTGGTGGCCGCCGCCGTCCAGGAGGACCTCACCGGGACCGAGTGCGAGCGGATGCACCGCGAGGCGGCGCGCGCGCTGCTCGCCGGCCACGCGGAGACGGACCTCGTCGCCTGCCACCTGCTCCAGTGCCGCCCGCAGGCCGATCCGGACGTCAGCGGGCTGCTGGTGCAGGCCGCCGCGACCGCGGCGCGCCGCGGGGCACCGCACACGGCCGCGGCCTACCTCGAGCGCGCGCTGCGCGAGCACGCGCCGGGCGACGACCGCGGCCGCATGCTCGCGCAGCTGGCGACCGTGGCCTTCGACGCGGGCCTGCCCGACTCGCAGCGCCGCCTGCTCGACGCGCTGCCCGAGGTGCGCGATCGCGAGAGCCGCATCGACCTGCTCACGCGCCTGGCCGCGCTCAACGTCCTCGGCCCCGGCGACGCCGATCACGCCGAGCTGTTCGAGCGCGAGCTGGCCGCCGAGACCGATCCCGGCGCCCGGCTGGCCGTCGAGGCCGCGTCGCTCGACGCGCTGTTGATGATCCCCGCGCGCAACCTCGAGCGGGCGCGGCGCGTGGCGGCGATCGACCTCACGGCGACGCCGGATCCCGTGCTCGAGCGCGTGTTCCTTGCCCACCGCGCCTGGATCGGGATCGAGCTCGGCACGCCCGACGCGGCCACGTGCGCCGCGCTCGCGCTCGAGGCGCTCGACGGCGACCTGCTGCTGCGCGAGGCCGGCCGGCGCGCGGCCTACCACCTGTGCGTGCGCACGCTGGTCATGACCGATCGACCCGACGAGGCGCGCCGGGCGATCGCCGCCATGCGCGAGGAGGCCACGGCGCGCGGGTCGTTGCGACTGCGCGCCGGCGCATCCTGGTACGCGTCCAACCTCGCGCTGCGCGGCGGGCAGGTCGCGGAGGCCGAGAACCACGCCCGCCTGGCGCTGGACCTCGTCGACGACGGCGTCAACACCTTCACCGGCGGCGCCGTGATGCTGCTGCTCTACGCGCTGATCGAGCGCGGCGAGTTCGAGGAGGCCCGCGAGCTGCTCGACGAGCACCGGCTCGACGATGGGCAGGGCTCGACGCGCTGGGAGATCGGCCTGCGCCATGCGCGGGCGCGCCTGTGGCTGGCGGAGGGCGACTTCGAGCGCGCGCACGCCGAGGCGTGCGCGGCGGGCGCGCTGCGCGACCAGCAGGGCCGGCGCAACCCGACCTGGACGCCGTGGCGCTCGACGGCCGCGCTCGCGCTCGCCCACCTGGGGCGCCGCGAGGAGGCCGCCGTCCTCGCCGACGCCGAGGTGGCCCTGGCCGAGCGCTTCGGCGCACCCGTGCCGATCGCCCACGCGCTCCATGCGCGCGCCGTCGCCGAGGAGCACGACGCCGTGCGCGTGGCGCGCTGCGAGCGCGCGCTGGGCGTCGTCGCCGACGTGCCGGCGGTGCTGCAGCAGGTGCGCCTGCGCCTGGAGCTCGGAAGCACCCTGGCCCACATGGGTCGACGCCTCGAGGCGCGTGCCGCGCTGCGCCCGGCCCTGGCCGACGCCGACGCGGTCGGTGCCGTGCTGCTGGCCCGGCGCGCTCGCCGCGAGCTCGCGGCGACCGGGCTGCGCCCGCGCCAGGCGGCGATCGAGGGCGTCGCGGCGCTGACGCCGCGCCAGCGCCAGGTGTGCGAGCTCGCCGCGGCCGGCAAGGGCAACCGCGCGATCGCGCAGGAGCTGTTCCTGAGCGTCAAGACCGTGGAGACCCACCTCGCCGCCGGCTATCGCAAGCTCGGCGTCAACGCCCGCGCGGACCTGGCCGCCCAGCTGGCCTGCTAGGGGCACGACCCGGCCAAAGATCAGGGTGCCCGACCGATTGTCAGGGCGGTGCGCCGCCCCGATAGTCGGTCGGGATGCCACTGCTCTGCACCTCCTCGATCGATGCTCTACCCACAGGTCGTTGAGGTGGCCCGCAGCGGCGCCGCTCGCCGTGTCCGGCACCGCGCCGGCGCGCGGCGCGTCGCCCTCGTCACCGGGGGCTCCGGCGCGCTCGCCCGGGCCGTCGCACGGCGCCTGGCGCGCGACGGCCTGGCCGTCGCGGTCAACGACATCGGCGAGAGCGCCGCGGAGGTCGTGGACGCCATTCGCCAGGACGGCGGCGTCGCCGACGCCTTCAGCGCGGACGTGACCGACGAACGGCAGGTGGCGGAGCTCGCCGCCGCGGTGGCCGACAGCCTCGGCCCCGTCGAGGTGCTGGTCCTGGGGGCCGCCGACCCGCAGCCCGAGGCGCCACTGGCCGCCGTCGCGTGGGAGGACCACGTCGCCCAGCTCGAGCTGTTCGTCAAGCGTCCGGTTCTGCTCGGGCGCGCGCTGCTGCCCGGCATGACCGCGCGGAGGTCGGGCCGGATCGTCCAGGTCGACGCCGAGGTGCTCGACCGCTGCCTGCCCGGCCGAACCGCGTACGCGACGGCCAAGAGCGCCCAGATGGGCCTGATCCGCAGCTGGGCGCGGGCGCTCGCGCCGCTCGGCATCACCGTCAACACGGTCGCCCCGACCCTCGTCCCCGGCGACGAGCAGGCCGACGTCCCGGCCCCGACCCGTCGCGCGTTCGCGCAGGCCGTGAGCTTCGTCGCGTCGGAGGCCGCGGCCTCGGTCACCGGGCAGCGCATCGTCGTCGACGGCGGACGGACGCTGGTGGCCTGATGGCCCTCGGCGCCCTCTTGGTCCTGTCGGCCGCCCTGGGCCTGCCCGCCGGGACGACCTGCTCGTACGACGCCGCCACGGCGACCGTGCAGGCGCAGATGGTCTCCGCGCGCACCGTCGTGGCCAACGCGGGCGACGGACGGATCCTCGTCGACGGGCGCGTGTGCGGGACCTTGGCGCAGACGAGGCAGATCGTCGTCGCGAGCGCCTTCCCGCCCGCGGCCGACACGGTCGTCGTCGACGAGCGCCACGGTCGCCTGGCGGACCCGGCGACCGGGCGGCGCCCGAAGCTCTTCGCGCTGACCGGCGCCGGCGGCGACACGATGGAGGTCGTCGGCACTCCCGGATCCGACCGCTACGTCGCGCACGACGACCTCGGCGCGAGCATCGACCTCGACGCCGACGGCGACCCGGACTTCGTCAGCACCGACGTCGGGCGCGTCGTCCTGCGCGGGATGGCGGGCGACGACAGGCTCGCGGCGGGGGCCGGCCCAAGCGACCGCATGAGCCGTCGCGCCGAGCTCTTCGGCGGCCCCGGCAACGACGTCCTGCTCGCCGGGCGCTCCGGCCACGACCGACTGGCCGGCGGGCCCGGCTTCGACACCGTTCGCGCCCGAGCCGGGCGACACCGTCACCGGATCCGAGCGCTCGCTGCCCAGGAGGCACCCATGACCTATCTCGTCGTCGGGCTCGACCAGAGCACCTTCGCCCCGTGGCATCAGAACGTCGGCGCGGCCGACGTCGCGACCGCCAAGCGGGTCGCCTTCGCCCGCGCGCAGGCACGCGGGATCCAGCTCGTGATCGCCGCCGTGATCGGGCCGAACTCGACCGTGCTGACGGATCCCGTCGCGGCGCCCGTCGTGCTGCGCCACGCGGCCTGAGCAGGGCACCTCGGTCGCTGACAGCGCGCTGACAGCGCCCTGACAGCGCGTGCTGGGACGGTCCCGGCATGACCACGATGCGCGCTCCCGCGGCCTGGCGCCGCCGCCTCAGTCCCTCGCGCCGGCCGCAGCCGCCCAGCACGGCCGACGGGCTGATCGACAGGATCCGCACCTCGGTGATCGGCGACGACGCCGTCCTGCAGGGCCCGTTCGGCCCGCGCCGCATGGTCTACGCCGACGCCACGGCGTCCGGGCGCTCGCTGGGCTTCATCGAGGACTTCATCCGCGAGCAGGTGCTCCCGATGTACGGCAACACCCACACCGAGGCCTCGGCCACCGGGCGGCGGACCACCGAGCTGCGCGAGCAGGCGCGCGCGATCATCCACCAGGCCGTCAACGGCGGTCCCGACGACGTCGTCGTCTTCTGCGGCTCCGGCGCGACCGGCGCCGTCGACAAGCTCATCCGCATGCTGGAGCTCGAGCGCGGCCAGCGCCCGGTGGTCTTCATCGGGCCCTACGAGCACCATTCCAACGAGCTGCCGTGGCGCGAGTCGGTGGCCGACGTCGTCACCATCCGCGAGGACGAGGACGGCCGCGTCGACATCGAGCACCTCGAGCACGAGCTGCGCCGCCACGCCGACCGCCGGGTGAAGATCGGCAGCTTCTCCGCCGCGTCGAACGTCACCGGCATCGTGACCGACGTCGACCAGGTCGCGATCGCCCTGCACCGCTACGGCGCGCAGTCGTGCTGGGACTACGCCGCCGCCGGCCCGTACCTCCCGATCGACATGAACGCGGCGCCGGACATCCCGAACGGGCCGCTGGCCTACAAGGACGCGGTCTTCGTCTCACCGCACAAGTTCGTCGGCGGCCCCGGCACGCCGGGCGTGCTGGTGACCAAGCGCTGGCTCGTGCGCAACCGCGTGCCATCGGTGCCGGGCGGCGGGACGATCCTGTTCGTCAGCCCGACCGGGCACTCCTACCACCCGGACCCGGCCATCCGCGAGGAGGGCGGCACGCCCGCCATCGTGGAGTCCGTTCGCGCGGGCCTCGCCTTCGCGCTCAAGGACGCCGTCGGCAGCGACGAGATCCGTCGGCGCGAGCACGATTTCGCCCGCCGGGCGCTGCGCTCGTGGGCGGCCAACCCGCAGATCGAGATCCTCGGCAACCCCGAGCTCGAGCGCCTGGCGATCGTGTCGCTGGGCCTGCGCCACCCCGCCGGCCTGCTGCACGCGAACTTCGTCGTCGCCGTCCTCAGCGATCTGTTCGGCATCCAGGCGCGCAGCGGCTGCTTCTGCGCGGGCCCCTACATCCACCGCATGTACCCGATCGACGAGCAGTGGTCGCGGCGCATGGACGCCGAGGTCGCCAAGGGGCACATGGGGGCCAAGCTCGCCTTCACCCGGCTGAGCTTCAACTACTTCATCACGGAGACGGTCTTCCGCTACATCGTCGATGCCGTCCACCTGCTCGCCAACGAGGGATGGAGGCTGCTGGCGCTGTACCGCTTCGACCCGGACACCGGGCTGTGGCAGCACCGCGGCGGGGCGGCCGACCCGCCGCCGAGCCTGCGCGACTTCACCGCCGCGCTCGATGCCGCGCCGGAGCGCCTGGCCACCGCGCCCGAGAGCGTGCTGGCCGCCCAGCTCGAGGCCGCGCGCGAGATCATCGAGGGGGTCCGCGCGCGCCCGCCGGCCGGGCCGCTGCACGACCCGGTGCCCAGCGCGGACTTCGAGCGCGTCCGCTGGTTCCCGCTCCCGGGGGAGGGGCTCGCGCAGCTGCTGACGTCCGCCGCATAGACCTTTTGCACGGCCTTGGGGCCTTCCGCCGGGCCGCCGTGGGCGCCACAATCGCAGGGCGGAGTGGTGCCGGATCAGGAGGGACGTGCAGTTCCGCATCCTGGGTCCCGTGGAAGCGACAGCGCCGGACGGCCGGGTCGTCTCCGTGCGCGGGCAGCCGCTGCGCCTCCTCGGGCTCCTGCTCGTGCGCCGCGGCGAACCGGTCGGCGCCGACAGCGCCATCGACGCGCTCTGGGGCGAGGCGCTCCCGGCGAACCCGGCCAACGCGCTGCAGGTGGTCGTCTCGCGGCTGCGCGCGGCCGTGGGCGCCGAGGCGATCGCCTGGCGCGGCGGCGGCTACGCGCTCGCGCTCGTCGACCCCGAGGCGGTCGACGCCGATCGCTTCGCCCGCCTGGCCGACGAGGGCGCGGCCGCGCTCGAACGCGGCGACGCCGCCGCCGCGGCCGACGCGCTCCATGGCGCGATGGCGCTGTGGCGCGGGCCGGCGCTGCACGAGCTGCGCTACGAGTCGTTCGCCGTGGGCGAGGTGGCGCGCCTGGAGGAGATGCGCCTGGCCTGCCTGGGAGCACGTGTCGAGGCCGACCTCGCCCTGGGCCGCCACGAGCAGGTGCTCGGCGAGCTCGCGGCGCTGGTCGCCGAGCATCCGCTGCGCGAGTCCCTGCGCCTCCAGCTCGTCCGGGCCCTCGAGAGCAGCGGGCGCCGGGCCGAGGCGCTCGAGGCCGCGCGAGGGGCGCGCCGGGCGCTGGCCGACGACCTCGGGCTCCCGCCCTCGCCCGAGCTCGTCGCGCTGCTCGACGGCGTGGAGCGCGAGCAGGCGCTGCCGGCGCGCCGCCAGGTGGTCTGCGTCGCGGCCGACGTGCGCTGCGCCGAGAGCGTCGGGACGCTCGACCCGGAGGTGCTCGAGGAGGTGATGCGCTGCTGCAGCGACGAGGCGGCGACCGTGCTGCGGCGCCACGGAGACCCGGTGGTGCAGCGGCTCCCCGACGGGCTCGTCGCCGTCTTCGGCACGCGGGCGAGCCACGAGGACGATGGGCTGCGCGCGGTCCGGGCCGCCACGGCGCTGCAGCGCCGGCTGGGCGAGCTCGAGTGGGAGGCCGTGCCGCTGGACGTCCGCCTGGGCGTGACCGCGGGGACCGCGCTCGTCACCCGCCACGGCGCGCTGCCGTCCGGCGACGTCGTCGGGGCGGCCTCGCGGCTGGCGCGCGAGGCCGACGTCGGCGAGCTGCGCCTGGGCGCGCCGGTGCAGGCGCTGCTCGACGCGATCCGCACCCGGCGCGCCGACGTGACCCCGTTCGCCGGCCGGCAGCGCGAGCTGGCCGCGCTCGACGCCGCCGTGGCGCGCGTGCGCGGGGCCCGCCGGGTCGGGCTCGTGACCCTCGCCGGCGAGGCGGGGATCGGCAAGTCGCGGCTCGTGCGCGAGCTGGCGCGCCACGTGGCGCCCGACGCGCAGGTGCTGATCGGCCACTGCCCGGCCTACGGCGACGGGGTCACCTACTGGCCGCTGCGCGAGATGGTGCTCCAGGCGCTGCGGGGCAGGACGCTGACGTCGGTCATGCCGGCGACCGACGACGGGCGTGCGGCCGCGGCAACGATCGCCGCCACCCTTGGGCTCGGAGGGGAGGCGTCGGCCGACGCCGCGCCGTGGGCGTTCCGGATGCTGCTGACCGCGCTCGCCGCCCAGAAGGCGCTCGTGCTGGCCTTCGAGGATGCGCACTGGGCGGAGCCGGCGCTGCTGGACCTCATCGACCAGCTCGCGGGCGGGCCGCTGGCGGCGCCCGTCCTGCTGCTGTGCGTCGGGCGCCCCGAGCTGCTCGCCGCGCGACCCGCGTGGGCGGCGGGGACGGTCCTGCGCCCGGCCCCGCTGGACGCGGAGGCCAGCCGGCGCCTGCTCAGCGCGCGAACGGAGCTGCCGGAGCCGGCCCTCGGACACGTCGTGGCGCGGGCGCGCGGCAATCCGCTCTTCCTCGAGCAGCTCGCGGCCCACGTGCGCGAGCGCACCGAGGACAGCTCGCTCCCGCCTGCCCTGCACGCGCTGCTGGCCGCCCGCCTCGACGCGCTCGACACGGCCGAGCGGCGACTCATCGAGGCGGGCGCGATCGAAGGGGAGACCTTTCACGTCGGCGGCCTGGAGGCGCTCGTGCCCGCGCTCGGACGCGCCGAGCTGCAGGCCGCGCTCGACACGCTGGCGCGGCGCGAGCTCGTGCGCCCGGCCTTCCCGTTCATCGCCGGTCAGCGCGCGTTTCGCTTCGGGCACGCGCTGGTCCGCGACGCGGCCTACGAGGCGATGCCGCTGGCGACGCGGGCCGAGGCGCACGAGCGGCTGGCCGGATGGCTGCTCGACCTCGGCGACGCGGTGCCCGACGCGAGCGCACGCATCGGCACGCAGCTCGAGCGCGCCTACCGCGCCGCGAGCGAGCTGCGCGTGCCACCGGCGCGGCTCGAGGCGCTTGCGCACGGGGCGGCCCGGCGCCTGGCCGAGGCGGCCGAGAAGGTGCACCGGCGGGGCGACCTCCCGTCGGAGATCGCCTTCCTCGAGCGCGCGCTGGCGCTCCTGGCGCCGGGCGACCGCGCCCGCGCGGAGCTGCTGCCGGCCATGGGGACCGCCCTGTTCGAGGTCAGCAGCCTGGAGCGCGCCGAGCGGGTGGCGGAGGAGGCGGCGTCCTCCGGGATCGATCGCGTGCGCCTGCGCGGCGAGGTCGAGCGTGCGCGCATGGCCGCCTACCGGCACCCCGAGTCGGTGGACCCTGCCGCGGGGCTCGCCGTCGCCGAGGATGCCGCCGTGGCGCTCGAGGAGCTCGGCGACGACCTCGGCGTCGCGCGTGCGCGCTGCCTGATGTGCGAGCTCGCCTGGATGCAGGGCGCCTCGGAGCGCGGCCTGTCGGAGGCGCGGACCGCACTGCGGTTCGCCCGCCGCGATCCCGCGGGCACCGTCGACCTCGATGCGACCGTCAGCGTCATCGCCTGGGCGCTTGTCGTCAACCGCGTCCCGGTGGCGCAGGCGCGGGCCGAGTGCCTCGAGCTGCTGGCCCTCGTTGCCGGCCGTCGCTTCGCCGAGCTCGGCGTGCGCGGCTTCGTGGCGGTGCTCGACGCGATGGCCGGCGACTTCGCGCGGGCGCGGGCGCAGCTCCTGCGCTCGCGCGAGGGGCTGCGGGAGCTCGGGCTGCGCCAGGCCTCGATCTGGATGGCGGTCTTCGACGCCGAGGTCCGGCTGCTGGCGGGCGACCCCGCCTCCGCCGGGGACGCGCTCGACGACGCCGCGCGCGTGGCGTGCGAGATCGGCGATCGCCTGTTCCTCGCGACGATCCGCGTCGAGCGCGCGCACGTCCTGCTCGCCCAGGACCGCCTCGCGGAGGCCGCCGAGGCGGTGGCGCGCATCGACGAGGGGCTCGCGCCCAACGACCTCGAGTGGCGCGTCAAGCGCCTCACGGCGCGCGGCAGGCTCGCCGCCCGCGAGGGGCGCGCAGAGGAGGCGCTCGCGGAGGCCCGCGCCGCGGTCGCCCTGGCCGACTCGTCGGACATGTTCGTCTACCGCGCCGACGCCTGGCGCGACCTGGCCGAGGTGGCCGAGCTCGTGGGCCAGGCCGAGGAGGCGGCGGCCGCTCGCGCGACGGCGCTGACGCTCTATCGAGCCAAGGGCAACGTCGCCGCGGCGCGCCAGCTCGCGCGCTTCCGCCGTCGCCGGCGTCAGGCCGAGCCGGTGGACGGCTGATCGCCTCGAGCGCCGCGTTGGCGGCGCCCAGAACAGCATCACCGAGGGGAAGCCGGTCCGCGGGGCCCCGGGGCGCGCTGGTGGTGGTCGAACGTCGGTCTTCACCCGTCAGGACGGGGCAGGACCGACGTTCGACGCCGTGGTAGACAACTCGCCACTCTTCGCCGCGCCAGCGCGCGGAGCCGCGAGCGCCCCGCCGGCCACTGACTCCTTCCCTCGGTGATGCTGTTCAGGCCGTCGCGAACCTCTCGGCCGAATCCCTCAGCCGTTCACAACGCCACTGAGAGGCGCGCCTCAGCTCGCGGCTGGGGTCTCGAGCCCCGCGGCCCGGACGACCGCCGGCACCGCGACGCCCTCCCACCCCGGCGCCATCAGGTGCACCCCGCTGACGCCCGGCACCTCGCGCACGCGCTGGATGAGCTCGGCGGCGATCTCGATGCCCGTCGCGGTGGCGTCGTCGCCGGTGCGGCCCTCCATGCGCGCGAAGGTCGCGTCGTCGACCTCCACGCCCGGAATCCGCTCGTGCATGTAGGTCAGCATCCTGCTGCTGCGCGGCGGCGCGATGCCGACCAGCAGGGGCGCGCGCTCGGTGATGCCCGCCTCGACGAAGGGCGCCAGCCACTCGGCGAAGCGCTCGACGTCGTAGACGATGTTGCTCTGCAGCAGGCCGACGCCCGCCGCGAGCTTGCCCTCGAGCCGCTCGACGGAGTCCACCAGCGGGTTGGCCGCGCCGGCGATCAGGAACGAGGTCGGCTGCTCGAGCGGCTCGTCGGCCGCGAGGCGACCTTCGTTCATGGTGGCGATGAGCCGCGTGAGCCCGAGGGAGTCGAGGTCGCCGACGGCGGTGGCGATGCCCTCGTAGGGGCCGACCTTCAGGGGGTCGCCGCTCAGGGTGAGGACCGTCCGGACGCCGAGGGCCCACGCGCCCAGCAGCTCGGACTGCAGGGCCATGACGTTGCGGTCGCGGCCGGTGATCTGGACGATCGGGTCGACGCCCTCGTCGATGAGCAGCGCCGAGCACGCGACGGGGGAGAGCTTGACCGTCGCCGCCTGGTTGTCGGTGATGTTGACCGCGTCCACCGAGCCGGCGAGCGCGCGGGCGCCCGCCCGCACGAGCTCGGGATCGGGTTCGCGCGGAGGGCCGAGCTCCGCGGTGACGACGAAGCTACGCGACGACAGCGCCGAAGCCAGCATCGCGCGCCTCGGTGGCGAGCTCGTGGTCGTCGTGGTGGCTGCTCGGGCGTCGGTAGGCATCGCGATGGCGGGCGCTCAGGACCGAGATGTTCGAGCCTTCACGGTAGGCGAAGGGCTCGACGGTCACCTCGAAGCCGCTGCGCTCGCCGATGAGCTGGAAGATCGGGGCGTTGATCCAGTTGACGATCGAGCCCTCGAGCTTGCCAGGTCCACGATACGACGCGTAGTGGCTGACGTCGGCGGCGAACAGGTCCTGCGCGACGAGGATGCCCTCGTAGTGCAGGAGCTGAAGGGTCTGCGCGAAGCTCTCGGCGGCCACCGTGGACATGTGGACGCGCGTCCACTCCGGCAGTTCGTCGACCAGCTCGTCGAGGTGGACGTCGGCGCTGGGGGCGACGCGCAGCGACGCCGGGGCCGCGATCTCGACGTAGATCTCCTCGAGGTGGACGGCCTCCCACACGTCGGCCCAGAACCGCACGCCGGCCGCGAGGTCGCCGATGCACTCGGGCCCCTCGCGCAGCACGCGCTGGACGACGGTGACGATCTCGTCCTGCGCGATGCCGTGCCGGCCCGAGAGGTCGGCCATCTCGGTGGGCGTGATGCTGGCGCGCACCAGCGGCTCGTAGGCGTGGTCGCCCACGCGCATGACCTCGTCGGTCGGGAGGTTGTCGTACACGTTGCACGTGTGGGCGAAGAGCAGCTTGCCGCGCAGCTCGGAGAGCGCCGACATCGGGTTGCGGAAGTCGAGCTCCAGGCAGCGCACGAGCTGGGCGTAGTCGCCGACGCGCTCCTTGGCGCGCGCCAGCACATGGGGCGAGTAGTCGGCCATCAGGTAGCGCACGCGCTGCAGGTAGTCGCGCCCCTGCTCCTCGCACGCGGCCGCGAAGGCGTCCAGCCACACCTTCGCCCCCTGCCCGTCGCCCACGCCGAGCTCCAGCACGTGGATCTCGTCGGGCAGCTCGGACCACTCCTCCAGGCGGTTCAGCGTGGCCATGAAGGCGTCGATCCGGTCGGCCCAGAACTCGGGGCTGGTCCCGTCCGAGACTCCGCCGGGCAGGGCCGCGGCGTAGTCCTTCTCGAACGTCTCGTCCCACGCGCCGAGATGGCGCCAGTAGCTGCGGTTGAACGACCACGTCACGCTCTTGCTCGGGCGCACCCAGTCCTCGAGGTGGGTGCACTCGTGGATGTCGGGCATGAGCCCGAGCGCCTTGGAGAGCCGCTCGACGATCTCCGTGCGCAGCGTCGCGCGATCGGTCGCGCCCGCCCGCCGCACGTCGATGGCGATCTCGGCCAGCGGCTCGTCGCCGCGCCCGTCCCGCGCGCTGCCGACGAACGGGCGCACCATGACGGGCGCGCGGAAGTTCTTGCGGTACTGCACCCAGTCGAGCACGACGGCCAGCCGCGAGTGATCGAGGTCGACCGCGGCCGCCGCCTCGCTCAGCGTCGGCAGGATCGCCGCGAGGTCGTCGGGGTCTGCCCGTCCGATGGACCGCAGCTGGATGATCACCGTCTCGTCTCCCTTTGCACCGACCGAAGGCCGAACGACTCCAATGGTCGAGCGTCGCGGGAGACGACGCGATGCCCGAAGTGCAGGTCTTCCCCTCCCACCCGGGCAGGTTCGGGGTCCGAATACGCCTCGATCGGGCAGGTCTGCGCCCGCGCGCTACCCGGCGGCGTTGGCCGCCAGGTCGCACGAGGCCCAGACCGGCCCGGTCTGCCAGGTGGTCGGCAGCGTGCTCAGCGTCGTCGAGCGGCTGACCTCGCTGTGGCAGCTGAAGCCGACGCCGTCGCGGAAGCGCAGGTCCCCGTCGCCGAGGCCGAGCAGGGCGATCCAGTAGCGCTGGCCGCTCTGCAGGGAGGTGCGCGGAACGGTGACGTCGTTCCACCCGAGCGCCGTCAGGCCGGTGCGCGTGCCCTTGGCCAGCAGCGTCCCGGGATGGCCGTCGTCGTCGCTGTAGATCCCCACGACCATGGTCGGGACCGTGGTGCCGACGTCCACGTAGACGGACACCTGGCTCACGCTGCCCGAAGCGCTCGCGGTTGCCGCGAACGCCTCGGCGCTGCCGGCCGAGACCGAGTCGGCGACCGGCTGGACCGTCGCGGTGCCGAGCAGCACCGACAGCGCCGGCGGCGGGCCGGCCACCGTGAAGGACCGCGTGGCCGGCGACGGGTCGGTGTTCCCCGCGACGTCCGTCGAGCGCACGGCCACCACGTGGTCGCCGCCGCTCAGCGCAGCCGGCGTCCACGGGCTCGTGCAGTCGATCCACGGGCCGGAGTCCACCCGGCACTCGAACGCCGGGTTGCTCTCCGAGGACGTGAAGGCGAAGGTCGGCGTGGCGTCGGTCGTGGTGCCGCTGGGCCCAGAGACGATCGTCGTGTCGGGCGGCGTGGTGTCGCCGGCCGGCGGCGGATTGGTCGGAGGCGGCGGCGGGTTGTCGGTGGGGCGGCGGCGTGACCGGCGCCGTCGTCACGGTGATCGCGTGGAGCGTCGTGTCGGTGTCGCCGTCGGCGTCGGCGACCGTGAGGCGGACGTTCTTGACGCCGGCTCCGCGGAAGGTGAACGACAGCGTCCGCCCGTTGCCCAGCGGCCACTGCGCGCCGCCGGCGCCGTCGAAGCCGTCATCGACCCACGTGTAGGTGCACGGCGTGTCCGCGCACGTCGAGTCGGCCGCGTCGAACGTCACGGCCTGTCCCGTGACCGGGCTGGCCGGCGAGGACGTGAAGCGGGCCGTGGGGGTGGTGTTCGCGGGCGGCGGGGGGTCGGTCGGCGGCGGGGTCGTGGGCGGCGGGGTCGTGGGCGGCGGGGTCGTGGGCGGCGGGGTCGTGGGCGGCGGGTTGGTCGGCGGCGGGTCGGTCGGCGGGGGAGCCGGCGGTCCCGCGACGCAGTCGTTGAGGCCGATGGGGGTGCCGTCGCTGCCGGTGCCCGGCGAGAGGATGGCGTAGGCGCAGCGGCCGACGCCGCCCACGAAGCTGACCGCGCCCGGGCTGACGTTGTGGTCGACGGTGCACCCGCTGCAGTCCGAGTTGTCGATGGCGGCCACGTTGTTCTGCGCCGTGATGTTCTGGCTCGCGACGCCCTGGTTGCCGCCGTAGAGGCGGATCGCCCCGTTCCGGCAGACGTTGTGGCTGATCGTCGAGTCGCGGTTGTCCCCGATGTGCATGCAGGGGTAGCCGGTGCTCGTGTGGATGACGTTGTTCTCGATCCGGTAGCCGGTCGAGGGCCCGTCGGGCGACATGATGCCCTGCTCGCCGTCGTGGATGTAGTTGTCGTGGATCCACACGTAGTTCGAGGCGTACACCTGGATCGAGTCGACGTGCGCCGAGCTGGCCGAGCACGATTGCGTGATGTTCTTGAACTCGTTGTTCGGGCCGATCTCGGTGCCCTTCGACGAATCCTGGATGCCGTCGCTGCAGCCGCCGGGACCGAACGTCGAGTTCATGACCTGGACGCCGTTGCTGCCGATGGCGTTGCTGCCGCCGCCGGCGATCGACAGGCGCCCCTCGTGCGCGCCCTGGCCGACGTTGCCCCACGTGTCGCCGTCGAAGGTCAGGTTCAGCGGCGTCGAGCCGGGCTCGACGTCGACCGGGCCGGTATAGGTGATGCCCTGCACGGTGATGTTGCGCACCGAGCTGCCGAACGTGCCCCCCGAGAAGGTCGGGGCGGCGCCGGGCTCGGGGGCGATGGTGACGCCCGGGGCGGGCTTGGCGCCGCCGCCCCAGTTGCCGTAGTTGCCGGAGGCCAGCAGCACCCGGTCGCCGCCCCCGGCGCCGGCGAACACGCTGGAGAAGGTCGCGGGGGTGGCGTGCAGGTCCGCCGCGGAGGCGGTGGCCGGCAGGACGAACAGGACGGCCAGCGCGATGAGCGCAAGGGGCCAGGATCGGTGCGGGGCGTGCATGGTCCTCATCTCGAAGTTGAGTGCGAGTGCGAGAGCACGGCGGTGCGACCGGACGAGGGTTTGGCGGCAAACTCGACCGGCCGGCCTCATGCCCTGAGGCCCATTACCAGCGCTTCATGCGCGGAGAGAGCAGCGACAGGCATGCGCTGCTCGTCTGCGAAAGCCTATACCCGAGCGCCTGCCGCTTATGTCAATTTCGTTGCCGCTTGGCGCCGCGAAGTTGCCGTATGGCCTGCAAGTCGCCGGATTCCACCCCTGTGGGCGGTATGCCTAGGCGCTGGGTCCCACCCGTCCGGGTGGGGCGTTCGGGGTCGAGTTACCCCTACCTCGAAGACTCGTGCCTGCCCGCGGCAGGCGACCGGGAGTCCCCATGGGCGAGGGTCCTCGCGGGCGCCAAGCTGTCGGTATCGCCGTCTCAGCCCCCACCGCGCCGCCCCTGTTCCGCGCCGAGTCGCGCGGCCGACGCGTGCCGGCGTTCGTGTGGGAGATCGCGATCGCGGTGGCGGCGTATCTCGTCTACGAGGCCGCGCGCTTCGTGGCCGTGGGCTCGTATCCCACCGCGCTCGTGCACGCCCACCAGGTCGTCGACCTCGAGCGTCACCTCGGCCTCAACGTCGAGGGCGGCGTCCAGGGCGCGTTCCTGAACTCGCCGCTGCTGCCGGTGCTCAACTACGTCTACCTGGCGGCGCAGAACCTGGTCCTGCCCGCGTCGCTGGTGCTGCTCTACCGGCTCAACCGCACGACCTACCGCACGCTGCGCAACACCCTGCTCGCGACGTGGCTGCTCTCGCTGCCCGTCTACGCGCTGTACCCGGCGGCCCCGCCACGGCTGGCCGGCCTCGGGATCGTCGACACGGTCTCGACCGGCAGCCCGCTGAAGCTCGAGGGTGCCACCACGACCTCGCTCTTCAACCAGTTCGCGGCGGTCCCCAGCCTGCACGTCGGCTTCGCGTTCGCGATCGGCATCGCCCTCGCCGCCGCGCTGCGCAACCCGATCCTGCGCTACGCCGCGCTCATGTGGGGGCCGGTCATGCTGCTGACCGTCGTCGCGACCGGCAATCACTTCGTCTTCGACGCGATCACCGGAGTGGCGATCACCGCCGCCGGCTACGGCGTCCACCGACTCATCGCGGCGGGCTGGCCCGCACGCCGCCGCGTCGACGCGTACGCGCTCGGCGCGTGCCGCTCGATCGAGCCGGCCACGGCGCTCGCCTAGGGCACGCGGCGGTCGCGCAGGAGCGCCTGGGCGGGGCGGGCGCGTGGGCGGCGATCCTGACCGCCGGCGCGCTCCTGGTCGGCAACCTGACCATGCTGCTCATCCCGGCGGTCTGGAGGATCGAAGCCCGGCAGCCCGAGGGTGTGTGGCTACGATCGGCGACATGAGCCTCGCGCAGCGGCTGATCGCGCTGGAGCACGAGGGGTGGGAGGCCCTGGTCTCGGGCGAGGGCGGCCGCTACTACCGCGAGCGCCTCACCGACGACGCGCTGATGGCCTTCCCGTTCGGCGTGTTGACGCGCGAGGCCACGATCGAGGCGATGGAGGCGGCGCCTGCCTGGGAGCGCTTCGAGATCGCCGATCCCCAGGTCGTGGCGCTGAGCGACGACAGCGGGGTCGTCGTCTACGAGGTCGTCGCGCAGCGACCGGGGGAGGAGCCCTACTCCGCGGTCGTGAGCACCACGTTCGTGCGCGACGGCGACGTCTGGAAGGTCGCCTTCCACCAGCAGTCGCCGAAGGACTGAAGGCGCGACCTCAGACCTCGAGCCGCGACTCCTCCAGATCGAGCTCGCGCTCCACGCGGCGCATGACGTCGCTCGAGATCTGGCGGCTGTTGCGCAGGTCGACCAGCGCGTGGCGTTGGGCCGCGTAGATCTCATGCATCATCCGCTGGTAGGCGAGCGAGCTCTCCTCGAGCCCGTCCTCGTCGTCGATCTTCCCCGCGCGGATCTTGAAGCGCCGCTGGCGGAACTCGTAGAGGCGGCGGACGCGCTCGACGGTGGCGTCGCGGGTCCAATCCTCGTCCTCGAGCTCGCCGACCCGGTCGAGCGCGGCGCGGGCGATCACGAGCCGCGCGCGGACCTCCTCGCGCTCCTCCTCGGTGCCGTCCTCGACGGCGCCGAGGCGGCGGATCAGCCACGGCAGCGTGAGGCCCTGTCCCACGACGGTGACCAGGATCAGCGCGAAGGTGATGAACTGGATCAGCTCGCGGCCGGGCAGCGGCGCGCCCGCGTGGGTGTGCAGCGGCAGCGCCAGCGCCGCCGCCAGCGAGACGGCGCCCCGCATCCCCGCCCAGCTTCCGACGACCCGGGTGCGCCAGCCGACGCGGCGCGCGACCTGCGAGGGCCGTCGGTCGATGGCCCTGATCACGAAGGTGACGAGGAAGTTCCACAGGAAGCGGACCACGATGACCGCCGCGCAGACCGCCGCCGCGTAGCCGATGACCTCGCCCGCCGGGCGGCCGCTGAGCCCGTCGACGATCGCGGGCAGCTGAAGCCCGATGAGGATGAAGAGAGCCGCGTTGAGCAGGAAGGCGAGCGTCGACCACAGCCCGTCGGCCAGCATCCGGCTCTCCGGCGACGAGATCTCCGGCGCGCGGAAGCCGAGGTAGACGCCGCACGCGACCACGGCCAGGACGCCCGAGACGCCGAGTTGATCGGCCGGGACGAAGGCCCCGTAGGCGCTGAAGAGCGAGATCGTCAGCTCGGTGTTGACATCGGTCACGCGCCTTCGCACCTCGCCGATCGCCCACCCGACCGCCAGCCCGATCGCGATGCCCCCACCGGCATCGACGAAGAACTCGAGCACGGTGTGACCGGCCGAGACGCTCTCGCCGACCGCCGCCGCCACCGCGACCTTGTAGGCGACCAGCGCCGTGGCGTCGTTGAAGAGACTCTCGCCCTCGAGGACGTTGACCATCCGCCGCGGCGCCCCGACGCGCCGCATGATCGCCGTCGCCGCCGCGGGGTCCGTGGGCGACACGATCGCGCCGAGCGCGAAGGACATCGCCCAGGGCAGCCCGATCAGCTCGTGGCCGATGACGGCGACCACCGCCGCGGTGGCGAGGACGAGCCCGATGGCCGAGAGCGAGATGACTCGCGCGTCGGTTCGCAGGGCGCGCAGGTCGGCGAAGAAGGCCGAGGCGTAGAGCAGCGGCGGCAGGAAGACGAGCAGTACGAGGTCGGGGTCGAGCTGGATGTCCGGGATCCCCGGCACCAGCCCGAGCACGAGGCCGCCGAGCACCAGCGGGATCGGATAGGGGACCTTGAGCCAGTTGGCAAGCGCGTTGAGCCCCGCGGCCGAGACGAAGAGCGCGGCAATGACGATCTGCAGATCCCCCACGGGCGGGATTCTTGCCGCTGCCGCGAACGGACTGCTACGACGTCAGGCGTCGCGCATGACGCGCAGGAGCACGGGCCGCGGCGCGTTGCCCGTAGCGTCGAGGAGCGCGGCCAGCTCGTCGTCGCGCAGCTCCTCGGCCGCTTCCACCACGACGACGAGCGGCTCGACGCCCGTTCCCGCGCGAGCGATCACGCGGCGGACCTCGTCGGCCTCGCGCGCGAGTGCCTCGGGCGAGGGCACGGAGAGCACGACCGCGCCCGCGTCGGATGGCTCGAGGTGGCCGTCGGCGGTGGTGTAGCCCGTCTCGACGACGATCTCGCCGCTGGAAAGGGCTTCCGGGGGGCTCGTGGTGAGCTGTCGCTCGACCGCGCTGCCGCGCGCCACCTGGATGATGAGCCTCGGCTGATGGGCCATGGCGCCGACCCTAGCGCGCCCTTCTACGGCGCCGGGACCGCCGTGCGGTTGGCCGGCACGATCTGCTCCTGATAGGAGAAGACCTCGCGGCTGCCCGGGTCGACGTCCACCTCGAGCCAATGGACGTCGTTGTTGGCGTTCTCCTGGTGGTCGCCGAAGGTCTCCACGCGGGTGAAGTTCTCCAGCCGCTGGCCCTTGGCGTCGAGGAGCGGCTTGTCGATGCGGAAGTAGTGCGAGTCGCCGTGCACCGCCGCGACCGGCCGGCGGAAGGCGATGGTCTCGTCGCGCAGCGCGGAGAGGAGGTCGTGGAAGCCGTCGGGCTGGCCGTCGGTCTCCGCGAGGGTCTTGGGGTCGCGCAGCGGCGCGCGCGTCGCGTCAGAGAGATCGAACCCGGCATCGGCCTGGAAGATGAGCATGACCGCCGCTGAGCCGTGGGCCTTGGCCTGCGCGAAGGTCTGGTGCAGCCAGGCGATGTCGGCCTGGTTGCGGGCGGCGTACTCGGCCGGGTCGGGCGCGACGTCGCAGAGGTTGTTGCACGAGCCCTGGACGTTGAGGGTCGCGTAGGTCACGCGGCCCACGGTCCAGCGGCGGTTCTCGACGTAGGGCGGGGCCTGCACCTCCTGGCGCAGCTTGTGCTGGCCGAAGGTGAACGGCGTCGAGAAGAACAGCTTGCGCTCGAAGTCCAGGCGCTCGCCCGAGCTGTGCACGCCGTCGCGGTCGCAGTCGGTCCAGTCGTTGTCGCCCGGAGTGAAGGCGGCCGGCGCGCGCAGGCTGTTCATCGTCGCCTTGAAGCTCGTGTAGACGTCGTCGGTGCACGGGCTGCTGCCGCTCTTGATGTCGCCGTCGTTGGCGGTGAAGGCCAGCGGCTGGCTGTTCATGTCGGCGACCAGGTTCGGTACGCCGACCGTCTTCTGCACGTCGGAGTAGGGGAGGTCGCCCCACAGGCCGATCGAGTAGGAACGGTCGCCGTCGCGACGATGGGCGTCGCCGGCCGTGAAGTGCGTGCCGGCGGTCGCGACGCCGGCGGTGGCGGCCGCGGCGAGCAGCGCGGCGAGGAGCGGGGTGGCGTGGTTGCGCATGACGCGCGGCACTCTCGCGCGCCGCGCGGCCGTTCGTGTTGCCGGCCCGTGATCAGGCCGACCGCCGCGGCGCGACGGATTGAAGCGGGAACGGAGAATGCCGAGACTGGCCCCATGACTCACGCGTCGCAGCAGGTCGGACGCTCGGCACGCCAGCGCGCTCCGCGCTCCGCGCACGCCGTGTGGGAGGCCGCGCCGGACCGGGTCGACGTGATCGCGACCCTGGAGGCCCAGGCCAAGACGCGCACGCCCCAGCTCGTGCCCGTCCGCTACGGGCGGATGGCCCGCTCGCCGTTCGCGTTCTACCGCGGCGCGGCGGCGATCATGGCCGCCGACCTCGCCGCCACGGCCGTCACCGGACTGCGCGCGCAGCTGTGCGGAGACGCGCACCTGGCGAACTTCGGCGCGTTCGCCGCGCCGGATCGCAACCTCGTCTTCGATCTCAACGACTTCGACGAGACCCTGCCCGGACCGTGGGAGTGGGACGTCAAGCGGTTGGCGGCGAGCCTCGTGGTCGCGGTGCGCGACCGCGGCTTCGACAGGGCGGCGCAGCGCGACGCCGTCCTCACCGGGGTGAGGGCCTATCGCGAGGCCATGCGCACGTTCGCCGCGATGCGCACGATCGACGTCTGGTACGCCCGCCTCGACGTCGAGCGGCAGTTCGCCGAGTGGGGCCGGCGCCTCGACGCCCGCAGGCGCAAGGAGCTCGACCGCGCGGTCGCCAAGGCCCGGCGCAAGAACAGCCTCCGCGCGCTCTCGAAGCTGACCTACGAGGTCGACGGCGGCCCGCGCATCGTCAGCGACCCGCCGCTGGTCGTGCCGATCGGCGAGCTGCTGGGCACTGAGGACGCGACCCCCGACCTCGCGCGGCTGGCGGCTCTCCTGCAGGGCTACCGCCGGTCGCTGCCGCACGACATCCGCCAGCTCGCGGCGAGCTACGAGCCGGTCGACCTGGCGCACAAGGTGGTCGGCGTCGGCAGTGTGGGGACGCGCGCGTGGATCGTCCTCCTGCTCGGGCGCGACGACGCCGATCCGCTGTTCCTGCAGGTCAAGGAGGCGCAGCGGTCGGTCCTCGAGCCGTTCGCGCAGCGCAGCTCGGTGCGCAACGAGGGCCAGCGCGTCGTGCGCGGCCAGCGGTTGATGCAGGCGGCGGGCGACGTCCTCCTGGGCTGGCTGCGAGTCGAGGAGGACCTCGGCGACGGGCGGCCTCGCGACTACTACGTCCGCCAGCTGTGGGATGCCAAGGCGTCGGTCGCGATCGAGCTGCTGTCGGCATCGGAGATGAGCGCCTACGCGGAGATCTGCGGCTGGACGCTCGCGCGCGCCCACGCGCGCTCCGGCGACCGCGTCGCCGTCGGCGCCTACCTCGGCACGAGCGACCGCTTCGATCGCGCCGTGGCGAAGTTCGCCGAGCTCTACGCCGACCAGAACGAGCGCGATCACGAGGCGCTGGTGACCGCGATCGGCGCGGGGCGCATCGCGGCCGACCCCGATCGCTGACGCGATCAGGCGGGGGGATGACCTAGGGTGCCGGCATGCCGAGGGACCGGACGTGGGCGCGCGCGGCGCGCGATGCGTGGCCGGTCGTCGTCGTGCTCGCGCTCTGTCCGGTGGTCGCCGCGCTGGCGCCGGGGCCAGCCGGGCCGCTCGCGCGCATACGGGAGCTGATCGAGGACGAACGCTCGCTCGGGCTGTTCTTCGAGCCGTCGGTCCACGCGTGGGTGGCGGCGCGCCCGCCGCTCCTGGGCATCGCGCAGTTCGCCTACGTCGGCGTCCACCTGCCGGTCATGCTCGGCGTGCTGGCCTGGACGTGGTTCGCACGGCCGCGCGTGTTCCCGCTCGCCCGCAACACGTTCGTGTGCGCGCAGGCGCTCGCGACGATCGGCTACGTCCTCGTCCCGACCGCGCCGCCGCGCATGGTCCCCGAGGCCGGGTACGGCGCCGACCTGGTCGGAACCGGCCAGCACGGGTTCGAGCGCCTGGCGATGAGCCCGTACGCCGCGATGCCGAGCGGTCACGCCGCCTTCGCGCTCATCGCCGCCGGGATCGTCGCCACGCAGGCGCGCTCGAGGGCGGTGCGCCTGGCAGCTGTGCTGTACCCGGTCGTCGTGCTGGGGGAGATCATGGCCACGGGCAATCACCTGTGGCTCGACGCGGTCGCCGGCGCGGCCGTGGCGGGGGCGGGGTTCGCGCTCGCGCGGGGCCTGTCGGCCGTGCAGGTATCGCGACGGCTGCGCGGTGCTCGAGATCGCGCTCGGGGAGGGCTCGGGCGGGGGCGGCCGGTCGTGACCGTCGCCTCCTGAGGCCGTCACGGTTCTTTCAGAGAGCCGGCCTAGCGTGCGGCCTACGCTGTAGAGACCCGGAGGCCGTGATGTCGTACCTGCGCCGCATCTCAACTCGCCGTCTGCTCGCCCTGTTGGCCACCACGGTGGTCGTGCTCGCCGGCAGCGCGGCGGCGATCGCCCTCGCCTCCGGCGGGTCGGGGCCGACGCCGCCGCCCAAGCCGCTCGCGCAGGCCGTGCACGACGCGCTCGCCGCTCCGGCGGTCGACGGGGTGACGGCGCGGATCTCCTTCACCAACCACCTCATCGACGCGGCCAGCCTGCAGGGCAGCGACCCGCTGCTCACCGGCGCCAAGGGCCGCCTGTGGGCCACGGGCGACAAGCTGCGCCTCGAGCTGCAGGCCTCCAGCGCCGACGGCCGCGCCGGCGACGTGCAGGTCCTGCTCAACGGCGACCAGCTGACCGTCATCGAGACCAGCTCGAACACGGTCTACAAGGCGAAGCTGCCGCAGGACCACCAGAGGACCGCCAACGCGCCGGTGCCCTCGCTGGCCCGCATCCAGGACGCCCTCACGCACCTGAGCCAGAAGGCGACGCTGTCGGGCGCGCAGCCGAGCAACGTCGCCGGGCAGCCGGCGTACACCGTGCGCATCTCGCCGCGCCACGACGGCGGCCTGCTCGGCGGCGCCGAGGTGGCGTGGGACGCCCAGCACGGCGTCCCGCTGCGCGCCGCCGTGTACGCCAACGGGGCCGCCGACCCGGTGCTCGAGCTCAAGGCGACCGACATCTCGTTCGGCAAGGTGGCCGCCAGCGACCTGGCGATCCCCGAGCCCGCGGGCGCCCACGTCGTCGACCTCAACCCGTCCGCGGCCCGGAGCGCGGCCGACCAGAAGCACGCCGGCGTGACCGGGCTGCAGGCCGTCCAGGCCAAGGTCGGCTTCACGATCGTCGCCCCCGACGCCCTCGTCGGCCTGCCGCGCAAGGAGGTCAGGCTCGTCGAGCTCGACGGCACGCCCGGAGCGCTCGTGACCTACGGCCAGGGGCTGGGCGGCATCGCCGTCCTCGAGAGCCCGGCCAAGGCACAGCCGCAGACCCAGCAGCAGGGCGGCCGCGACGGCGGCGGCGGGTTGAGCCTCCCGAAGATCTCGATCAACGGGACCTCCGGCCAGGAGCTCGACACCGCGCTCGGCACCGTCGTGCGCTTCGACCGCGCGGGCGTCGCGTACGTGGTCGCGGGCTCGGTCCCGCCGACCGCCGCCGAGGCCGCGGCGCGGGGGCTGTGACCGTGCCGGAAGCGCCTCCGGTCGAGGTTCGCGGCCTCGTCAAGCGCTACGGCGAGCTCGTCGCGGTCGCCGGCGTGGACCTGACCGTGCTCCCCGGCGACGTCTTCGGCTACCTCGGCCCCAACGGCGCCGGCAAGACCACCTCCCTGCGCATGATGCTCGGGCTCATTCGCCCCAGCGAGGGGAGCGTGCGGCTGTTCGGGCGCGACCCGCAGGCCGGCGTGGCCGCGCTGGACGGCGTCGCCGGCTTCGTCGAGGCCCCGCGCTTCTACCCGTATCTCACCGGCCGGCGCAACCTCGAGCTGTGCGCGGCGCTCGACGGCGACGGAGCCGCGACGCGCGTCGACGAGGTCCTCGACGTCGTCGAGCTGACCGATCGCGCGAAGGATCGCGTCGGCGCCTACTCGCACGGGATGCGCCAGCGCCTGGGCATCGCCGCGGCGCTGCTGCGACGGCCGAAGCTCATGCTGCTCGACGAGCCGGCGACCGGGTTGGACCCGGCGGGCATGCGCGACATGCGCCTGCTCGTGCGCCGCCTGGCCGACGGCGGGATGACCGTCGTCCTCTCCAGCCATCTCCTCGCCGAGGTCGAGGAGCTGTGCAACCGCGTGGCCATCGTCCGTCAGGGGCGCATGGCCTACGAGGGCACGCTGGCCGACCTGCGCCGCGCCGCGGGGACGGTCTACCACCTGCGCACCACCGACGACGATCGCGCGCTGGCCGTGTGCGCGGCGCAGGCGGGCATCGACGACGCCGCTCCGGGACAGCACGGCGGCATCGCCTTCCGGGCGCCGTCCGAGCAGGCCGTGGGCGAGCTGTCGCTGGCGCTGGCCGAGGCGGGCGCGCTCGTCCTGGAGCTGGCGCCCAACCGCGCCACGCTGGAGGACCTCTTCTTCGCGCTCACCGAGGGCGACGGAGACGCTGTCCCGAGCCCCGCGCCGGCCGTGGTCGGGAGGGCGGCATGAGGCCCGGCGTGCTGGCGGTGTACCGCTGGGAGCTGCGCAAGCTGCGCTTCCAGAAGCGCACGTACCTCGGCCTCGGTGCCGCGGCGCTCGTGCCGATCATCTTCGCGGTCGCCGTCGCCACGCAGAACGGCCAGCCCAACGACGTGGCCTTCGGGCGCTACATCCACCAGACCGGGCTGGCCATCCCGCTCGTGCTCCTGCTCTTCGGCTCGATCTGGATGTTCCCGCTCATCACCGCGCTGGTGGCCGGCGACATCGTGGCGGCCGAGGACCACAACGGGACGCTCAAGACCATCCTCACCCGTTCGGTCGAGCGCGGGCAGGTCTTCGGCGCCAAGGCGCTCGCGACCGCGACCTACGCGATCGCCGCCATCGCGCTGACCGGGACCGTGGCCGTGGTGGCGGGCTCGCTGGCCTCTGGCCTGCATCCGCTGCCGACGCTGTCGGGCACGACGATCTCGACCGGGCGTGCGCTCGTCCTCATCGGCGCCAGCCTCGTCGTCTACCTCATCCCGATCCTGGCCATCGCCTCGATCGGGCTGCTGTTCTCGACCGTCTTCCGCAACAGCGCCGCGGCCGTCGTGGGCACGCTCATGGCGTCGCTGCTGCTGCAGCTCATCGGCATCCTCCCGGGGCTCGGCGCCTTGCAGCCCTACCTGCTCAGCACGCAGTTCAACGCCTGGCAGGGGCTGCTGCGCCAGCCCGTCGACTGGGCGCCGATCGTGCGCGCGGCCTGGGTGTGCTCCCTCTACGCCGTCCCGGCCCTCGTGGGGGCGATGCTCGTCTTCCTGCGGCGCGACGTCGCGGGCGGCTGAGCCATGCCCGAGCGGGTGCTCGTGGTCGACGACGACGCGCTCGTGCGGCGGATGCTCACGCGCAGCCTGGCCGCCGAGGGCTTCGAGGTCGAGCACGTCGCCGACGGCGGCGCCGCGCTGGCTGCGGCGCAGGCGTCGGCGCCCGACCTCGTCGTGCTCGACGTGACCATGCCCGGCCTGGACGGGCTCGCGGTCTGCCGGCGCCTGCGCGCCAACGGGCTGCGCGGCTCGATCCTCATGCTGACCGCGCGCGACGCGGTGGCCGACCGCGTCGCGGGCCTCGAGGCCGGGGCCGACGACTACCTGGTCAAGCCCTTCGCGGTGGAGGAGCTCGTGGCGCGGCTGCACGCCCTCGGGCGCCGCGGGCGCGACGACGGCGACCGCCTCGCCTACGCCGACCTGGTCCTCGAGCTGAGCACGCGCACGGCCAAGCGCGGCGGCCGGCCGGTGTCGCTCACCGCGCGCGAGAGCGCGCTGCTCGAGCTGCTGCTGCGCAACGCGCGCGTCGTCGTCCCGCGCGAGCGCGCGATCGAGGAGATCTGGCGCGAGGCGGCGGTCCCCAACGTGGTCGACCGCTACGTCGCGCGGCTGCGGCGCAAGCTGGGCGAGCCGCCGCTGATCCACACGGTCCGCGGCGTGGGGTTCATGCTGCGGACATGAGGCCGCGCACGCTGAGGGGCCGCCTCACCGCGGCCGCCGCGTTGGCGGTCGTGCTGGCCGTCGCCTTCCTCGCGGTGTGCGCCCGCGTGCTCGTCGCCCACCAGCTGCACGCCTCGCTCGACAGCAGCCTGCGCCGGCGGGCCACGGACGTCGCCCGCCTGAGCGTCTCGGCGCCCGCTCTGCTCACGGCCCCGGGCGCGCTCGAGTCCACCGTCGCCGGTCGCCAGCTCTCGGTCGAGGTCCTCGACCGCCACGGGCGCTTCGTCGCTCGCTCGCTCGCCCTGGGCGCCAAGCTCCTGCCCGACACCCGCGTGGCCTCCGAGGCCCTGCGCCGCGGACGCGGCGGCTTCGCCGACGTCCGGCTGGGCGGCGAGCCGGTGCGCCTCTACGCCGCTCCGCTGCCCGAGGACGGCGGGCCCGCGGCCGGCGGTGTCGTGCTCGTGGCCTCGAGCGTGACGGACATCGACCAGACGCTCCACCGCCTCGGCCTGCTGCTCCTGCTCTCGGGTCTGCTCGCGGCCGGGGTGGGCGGTGCGGCAGCCGCCGTGCTCACCCGACGCGGCCTCGGCCCGCTCGCGCGCGTGGCGGCCGCGGCGACCGAGATCGAGCGCACCGGCGACGCGTCGCGGCGCCTGCCCGATCCGCACGCCGACGGCGAGGTGGCCGACCTCACGCGCACGCTCAACCAGATGCTCGCCGCGCTCGACGCCGCACGCCTGCGCGAGCGCCGCTTCCTGGCCGACGCCAGCCACGAGCTGCGCACGCCGGTGACGTCGCTGGCCGGCAACGTCGAGTTCGTCGCGCGCCACGGCGTCAACCCCGAGGTCCTCGGCGACCTGCAGCTCGACACGCAGCGCCTGCAGCGACTCGTCGGCGATCTGCTGGCCCTCGAGCGCGAGAGCGCCGGCCCGGCGCCCGAGCAGGAGGTGCGCCTCGACGCCATCGTGGCCGACGCGGTCGCGGGCCGCGCCAGCGTGCGCGTCGAGGCGTGCGACGCGGTGAGCGTGCGCGGCGAGCCCGACGCGCTGCGTCGCGCCCTCGACAACCTCCTCGACAACGCCGAGCTCCACGGCCCGCGTGGGGGCGAGGTGGTCGTCTCGCTCACGATGGCGGGTGACACGGCGGCGCTGACGGTGCGCGACGAGGGGCCGGGACTGGCTCCGGCCGACCTCGAGCACGCCTTCGAGCGCTTCTGGCGCGCGCCCGACGCCGCCGACCGGCCCGGCTCGGGCCTCGGCCTGGCCATCGTGCGCGCGACGGCAGAGCGTCACGGCGGCACGGTGACGGTGGCGGGATCGACGATGGCGATCAACCTGCCCGCGGCGACGTCGCTGGGCGTTCAGGAGGGATTCAGGGACAAGCGCCCATCGTGATCGGAGCGCGTGACCGACGCCCGCCACCGCCGTCCGTCCGATGCCGGCTCTGCCACCGACCGGTCAGGGCGACAGCGCGCCGTGTGCGAGGAGCATGTCGAGCGTTCCGCCGCGCGGCGACGCGGCGCCTCCCAGCCGGGGGAGGCCCAGCGCGTCCTCGATCGTCCGCAGCACGCCGTAGTGGTCGACGTCGCGGTCGCTGCTGGCGCCGCGCCGCACACCGGGCCCGGCCACCACGGTGGCGATCCGTCCGCCGCGGGCGTCCGCGCAGCAGCCGGCGTCGGAGCTGCCCTCGTCCCAGGTCAGGACGAGGAAGCCGTGTGGCCCGAGCTCGCGCAGCAGCCGCGGGACGAGGGCGGACAGGAAGCTGTCGCCCGTCGCGACGCCGCAGTCGTGGGTGTCATGGCACAGGTTGGGCGAGATGAAGGCGAAGGCGGGCAAGCGTCCCACCGCGCAGGTCGGCGACCAGTCGCCCGAAGCCGACCACGTTGCGGCAGCGTCGCGCGTTGTGCACGACGTCGTCGTAGTACATGAAGGGGTCGTGCTTCTTGGCGTAGCCGCCCGCGCCGGCAACAGGCGAGCAGGGCTTCGGAAGGTCCTCCATGTAGGCCTTCCAGGTGAGGTGGGCGCCCTCGAGCTGGTCGACGATGTTGGGACCGGCGACGTGGCAGTCCGTGCAGTCGGAGTCGATGCCGTGCGTCGAGCCGCTGGTCAGCGCCAGGTAGTTGGGCAACGACGGGTGGCGGACGGCATAGCTGTGGGTCGCGACCGCGTAGCGTCGGGCCAGGGCGCTGACGTAGGGGGCCGCCGACGAGCCGACCACCTCGCCGCGCTCCTTGTTCTCCATCACGATCACCGCCACGTGCGATGAGGGCGACCTGGGAAGTGCGCTCGGCGGCGGCAGGGCCAGAGGCGGGTGCGGACGCGAGCTGCCGCATCCGGCGAGGGCGAGCAGCCCGGCCGCGCAGAGACCCACGAGCCGCCGTCGCGAGCGAGACGACATCAGGGAGCCTCGCCGGTCGCGGCGACGTGGATGGAGTCGACCCGAGTCGCTCCGGTCCCGCGGCAGGTGAGCGCAACGCGGGTGGCCGCGAGCCCTGCCTGTGCGGGGCCGCCCGCGATGCGCGTCGGCGCGCCCTGGCCCGCGCCCACGTAGACGGCCACGGTGCCGTCCGGCGTGGCGCTGATGACCAGGCGCAGCCGCGCGCCGGCGGGAGCGGGCTGGGTCGCTCCCAGCCGCAGCCCGCGGTCATCGGAGCGGAAGGCGCGCACGCGTCCGTCGCGCAGCTCGATCCCGCGCAGGACGCGCCCCGGACCCTGGGCGGCCAGGCCGATCCCCGCCCCATGGCGGCGGGGGACGTCGACGGTGGCGAGCGCCGTGAAGCGGTCGACCGGCACCTGGCGGGCCAGGAAGCTCGGTCGGCGGGCGCCGCGGCAGGTCAGTCGCAGCGCGCCGCCGTCGGGCCGCGCGTCGGGCGCGGCGAAGAAGGGCCACTCCCAGCCGGGCGCCAGTGCGCTGCCAGCGAAGCGGTCGGTGAAGCCGGGCGGCGCTACACCGCCGGCACGACCCAGCGGGTCGCTGGCCATGAGCGCCGGCCCCAGGCCGCCCGCGATGGTGGGCCAGCCGTCGGGCGTGAAGTCGACGCGGTCGAGCAGCGCCGAGCGCCGGCGGTCGAACGCGTCGTCGGAACGGTAGGCGTGGTGCAGCAGGTAGAGACCGGCGCCTGCGAGGTCGATCGTCGTGCCGTGCCCGGGGCACTGCCACGCCGCGTTGCCGGCCAGCAGCGGGTTGGCCGGGTCCTTGACGTAGGGGCCGAGCAGCGAGGAGCTGCGCGCGACGCCCTCGGCGTAGGTGCACGGCGGTCGGCAGCAGTGCCCGCCCGGCGTAGAAGAGCAGGTAGGAGCTGCCACGGCGCACCAGAGAAGGGCCCTCGGTGACGCTCTGCTCCCAGTCCGCGTCGGGCGCGATGAGCTCGTGGGCGTGGCCGACGGCACGCAGCCGACGCTCGCTGAAGCGCATCGCGTAGATGCCGTGGCCGCTGCCCAGGCGCTTGAACAGCAGCCAGCGCGCGCCGTCGGCGTCGGTGAAGGGGTCGACATCGATGACGCCGCCCGGCCGGCACAGGACCGGCCCCCGGTCGCGCCACGGCCCCTCGGGCCGCGGGGCGCTGGCCACGCCGAGGCAGGGCGGCCCGCCGCGCCGGCTGGCGGAGTAGAAGGCCAGCATGCGCCCCGACCAGCGCACGAGCTCGGGGGCCCAGAAGTTGCCGGCGGCCCATCGCGGCGCGGACGGGAGGACGGCCCCGACCTGGCGCCAGCGGACGAGGTCCGTCGAGCGGAAGATGGGGAAGATGGGCGCCCACGACGCGCTCGTCGCGCTCGCGTAGAACGCGCCGTCGGCGCGCACGACGGTCGGGTCGGGATGGTCGCCGGGCAGCACCGGATTGGCGAAGGTCCCGGCGTGGGCGGCGACGGGCGCGGCGGTGAGCGCGAGCACGGCGATCACGAGCGCTCCGCGGCGCCGCAGCGTGGTCATCGGCGTCGAAGCGTGGCAGATCGGTGCTAGCGGCCACGGTCACCGATGCCGTGCGCGGACGGACGCGCCCCGGCGCGATCGGGAGGCTCAGGCGCATGACCGTGGTGGTGGCGTCGGCCTCACCCGCGTTCTGGGATCGCGATCCGCGCGCGCGCCCGTCGGGGCGGCGGGTCCTCGTCGCAGCGGCGGTCGTCGCCCTCGTCGCCGTGGCCGCGGTGCTGCGCCTGCGCGCGCTCTCGGCGCCCTACTGGATCGACGAGGGAATCTCGGTCGGGATCTCGTCACACCCGCTGGGCGCGATCCCCGGCGCCCTGCGCCAGGACGGGTCGCCGCCGCTGTACTACCTGCTCCTGCACGTGTGGATGGCGCTCTTCGGCTCGGCCCCGAGCGCGACGCACGCGCTGTCCGCGGGCTTGGCCATCGCCTGCGTGCCCGCCGCTTGGTGGGCGGTGTCGCCCTTCGGGACGTGGGCCGGCCTCGTCGCCGGCGGGCTGATGGCGCTCGATCCCTTCGTCGGCCTGTATGCCGATGAGACGCGGATGTACTCGCTGCTGCTGCTGATCGCGCTCCTGGTCTGCGGCGCCTTCCTGCGCGCCTTCGTCCTGCGGCGCCGCGGACATCTGGCGAGCTTCGCGATCCTCCTGGCGCTGGCCCTCTACGTCCATCCGTGGGGCGCGTTCCTCGTCGCCGCGGCGGGGCTGGCGTGGCTGGCCCTGCTGGCGGTCGGGCCCTCCCGGCGCACGTTGGCCCGCGACGGCGTGCTGGCCTTCGGCGCGGCGGCGCTGCTCTTCGCGCCGTGGGTGCCGACCCTGCTCTACCAGACCGCCCACACCGGCGCGCCGTGGTCGCACCGCCCGACCGGCCGGTCGCTGCCCCGCGCCCTGGCCCGCATCTGGAGCGGGCGGCGCGCCGAGTTCGTCCTCCTGCCCGCCGCCGCCGTGGGGCTCGCGATCGGGGCGCTGCGAGGCGGACGCCCGCTGCGCCGCGGCGTGCTGGGCGTGGCCGTGATCGCGGCGGCGACGCTGCTCGGCGCGTTCGCCTACTCGCGCCTCGGGACCCCTGCGTGGGCGCTGCGCTACCTGGTCGTGGTGCTCGCGCCCCTGGCGCTGCTCGTGGCCCTCGGGCTCGGCCGCCTCGCGTTCCTCGGGCCGCTGGCGGTGCTGGCGGCAGCCCTGTTCGCGTGGCAGGGGCGACCCACCGTCGCGACGCTCGAGCACAAGAGCAACGTCACGCAGGTCGCCCGCGCGCTCGCGCCCGCGCTGCCGCGCGGCACGCTCGTCTTCTCCACCCAGCCCGAGCAGGTGCCCGAGCTCGCGCACGAGCTGCCCGCGGGCATGCGCTACGAGACGCCGCTGGGGACGGTCGCCGACGCCGGCGTCATGGATTGGCGCGACGCGCTCGCGCGCCTGGGCGCCGCTCGCTTCGCCGCGGTCCTCGGGCCGCAGCTGCGCACGCTGCGCCACGGTGCGCGCCTGCTCATGGTCCAGCCCGTGTTCAGGCACCCCGACTCGCCGTGGACGCTGAAGATCCGCGACATCGCGCGTCGGTGGGGCCGCGCGGTGGGCCGCAGCCGCCTGCTGCGCCGGCTGCGGGTGGTGCGTCCCGCGCACGGCAGCTCGCGCTCGACGGTGGCGGCCATCCTGATGGAGCGCCGGTGACCACGGCCAGCCTGCGTCTGCCGTCGTTCGCTCGGCTCCCGCCGCCGGGTCGCGGCGTCATCGTCGCGGCAGTGCTGGCGGTCGTGGTCTTCGCCGCGGCCGCCCTGCGGGTGGAGGCCGCCGACGGGCGGCCCGGTCACGCTTCGGCCGACGAGCGCGCCTACGTGCGACTGGCGAGCGACCTGCGGGCGACCGGCACCTACGGCGGCCCGAGCATGGCCCATCCGCTGCACTGGGCGCCCGGGGCGCCGGTGCTCTTCGCCGTCGCCGACGCGCTGAGCGGCCACCCGGCCGGCGGCCTGATCGATACGCGCGCGGCGCGCCGCGCGCAGGCCGTGGTCGGCGCGCTCACGGTGGGCGCCGCGTTCGCGCTCGCCGCGCTCATCGCCGACGCGTGGGCGGGCGTCGTGGCGGCAGTCGCCGTGGCCTTCTATCCGCCGATGATCGCGGCGACGACGCAGCTGACGAGCGAGCCGCTTGGGGCGCTGGCGCTGACCGCGGCGCTGGCCGCGGTCGCGTGGGCGTGGAGCCGCGGGCGCGCGGCCGGCTTCGCGGCGGCCGGGGCCGCGGTCGGGCTGGCGTGCCTGGTGCGTGCCGACGTGCTGCTCGCCGCGCTCGTCCTCGCGCCGGCGGTCGGCCTCCTGCACGCGCAGCGCTCGACGTGGCGCGCGGGCGTCGCCGCCGGCTGCGCGACGCTGCTGGGCGTCTTGGCGATCGTGGCGCCCTGGACCGCGTTCGCGAGCCGGCGCGACCGAGCCTTCGTGCCGATCACCGACGGCGGCCCCGCGACGCTCTTCGTCGGCACCTACCTGCCCGGCCACGGCACCATCTTCGGCCTCAAGCACGCGCTCGCGCGCGAGGCGATGCGCGTGCACCCCTCGATCCGCCACAAGGCCCTCTTCCGCCTGCCCGAGAAGGTCTTCCTCGACGCCGTCGCCGCCCGCCACCCGCATCTCTCGCGCGACGCCGCGATCTCGGCCGAGCTGCGCCGCAACCTGCGCGTCTACCTGCTCGGCCATCCCGTCGCCTTCGCGCGGATGCTCGCCGCCAAGACGTGGCGGATGTGGGCGTTCCCGTTCCGCGGCACCTTCCGGCGCGTCGGCGCGACGACGATCTGGCTGCATCGCGTGCTCGTCGCGCTCGCTCTCGCGGGCCTGGTCGCGGGCCTGATACGGCGGCGCTCGGCGATCCTCGGCCTCGCCGCGCTGACGCTGGGCGTCACCGCCGCGGTCGACATCGCGTTCGTGGCCGAGGCCCGCCATGCCTTCCGCCTGATGCCCGCCCTCCTGGCCGCGGGAGCGGGCGCGTGGGCGCTCCTGGCCGGCGGCGCCAGGGCGTCGCGTCGGCCGCCCGACGACCAGGGGCAGAGCGGCGTGGCTGATCGCTAGACGAGCTGGACGATCGCGACGATCGCGAGCGCGAAGACCGCGACGGCGGCCACCGTCACCGCGGCGGCGGTCAGCGCGAGCATCCGCGCCAGGGCCGAGGTCCGCAGCACGCTCCGCGCGACGCGGCGAGCGGGAAGCCCGCGGCCCGGCCCCCACCAGTCGACCAACGTGCCGAGCGGGCGCGCGAGCCCATGCAGCCGCCAGCGCTCGAGCTCGGCCTGCACGACGCGGCGCTGCCAGCGCGCGACCATCCCGCGAGCCTCGGCGCGGGCGGCCCGGCGATACCAGGGAAGTCGTCTCAGGCGCGTGCGCCAGAAAGCGAGCGCCTCGCGCGCCTCGGCGACCGAGGTCCCGCATGGTGCCTCGGTCTCGACGTCGAAGGCCGGTCGCGGAAGGACGCGCCAGGTCGGTGCGAACATCGCCAAAGCCTTACAGAGCGCGCAACACCAGCGCGACACCTGACAGGTCGACGGGCGTCGCGTTGTCCGACAGGAGCTCCGCCAGGGTTCCGGCGGCCAGCCCCGCCGAGCGGATGGCGTCGGCGTGAGCGTTGGCGCGCAGGGTGAAGGTCACCGTCAGCTTGTCGGTGCCGACCGAGGCCGCGGTGTGGCGGTCATAGCGCGCCCCGAGCTCGCTGCGCAGCCGGTCGTCGATCACCGAGCGAAGCCCCTGCAGAGCGTGCAGGACCTGTCCGGGTGCGTGGCCGCGCTCGCAGCTCAGGGCGACGCGAGCGCTGTACCGCGGCCCCGTGGGCTCCGGTGGGGACGTGTTCGGATGGTCAGGCACTCGCGACGAGCGACGATGCTACTGGCTTCACTGCCCCCGCCATGCGACCCGCGGGCGTACACTGACCTCGACCGCGTCGGGTCTCTCGTCCGCTGCTTGCTCGCCTCGCGCGGCTCACCTACGGAGAGCGGCGGGAATGCGAGGTCTCACAGCACCATGGCCATCCAGGACACTCAGCCGCGGGAGGACGAGCGCGCGGCACAGGAGCACGAACGCAGCGCCGACGTCTACGAGCGCCACGCGGTGCTCATGGACCGCTTCGGTGCGCACCGATCCGCCAGGACGGAGCGCCGCCACGCCGAAGACGAGCGCGACGCCGCCCGGGCCGCTCGCAGGCCCGGATAGCCCAGCAGCGGGTCGAACGATCACGGCGGCGCAGGCCGACGCGTCGAGCCGCGTCGCCTCCTCGCGTATCGGCGGCGGCTTTACCCTGGCGGGCGTGGCGGCGACGACGACGAGATCACGGTGGATCGCGCTGCAGGGCGCGGCCAATGTGCGCGACCTCGGGGGACTGCCGCTGCGCGGCGGCGGGGCGACGGCGCCCGGCGTGCTCCTGCGGGCGGACAACCTGCAGGGCCTGACCGCGCCGCGACGTGACGCCGCCTGGTGGGCGACCTCGGCGTGCGCGTGGTGGTGGACCTGCGCACGGAGGTCGAAGTCGAGCTCGAGGGCCCGGGCCCGCTCGTCGGCGAAGACCGCGTGGAGATCCGCCACCGCTCGCTCCTGCCCGAGGCCGGCGCGCGGACGGACCTCGCGGTCGACGGAGCCCTGCCCTGGCAGGGGCGTCGTCTCGACAACGATCCCGACGAGCCATTCGTGGTCCAGGCCTACCTGAGGTACCTGTCCGACCGTGCCGACTCGATCGTGGGCGCGCTGCACGACGTCGCCTACGCCACGGGCGGCGTCGTCGTCCACTGCGCCGCGGGCAAGGATCGCACCGGGATGGTGTGCGCCTTGGCGCTGGAGACGGTCGGCGTGAAGCGCGCGGCCGTGATCGCCGACTACGTCGCGACCGGCGAGCGGCTGGAGGCGCTGCTGGCGCGCCTGCGCGCGTCGCCGACGTATGCCGCCGACCTGGACGGCCGTCCCACCGAGTCGCACCGTCCGCGGGCCGAGACGATGCGACGCGTGCTGGAGCTCGTCGACGAGCGCCACGGCGGGGTGGAGGGCTGGCTCGCGGCCCATGGGTTCGATGCGGCCGACGCCGGCGCCCTGCGCGAACGGCTGGTCGACGGCGCGCCGCGCCGCTGACCTGCAACGCTGGCGGGGCATGGAGCCGTTCACGCTGGCACCGGCGTCGCAGACCGCGGCCGTGGGCGTGCTCGCCCAGTCGGCCAGCTCGTGCGCTGCGCAGCTGCTGACGATCCGGGCGTGGGCGTCGCGGCACGGCCTCGAGGTCGTCGACCTGGGCACGAGCGCCGCGCCGAACGGCGTCGACGCCGGCTGCCAGCTCGTCATCGCGCTGGGCGGCGATGGCACCATCCTGCGGGCCCTGCAGGTCGCGATGGCCCAGCACGCGCCCGTGCTGGGCGTCAACTTCGGTCACGTGGGCTTCCTGGCGGACATCCGCGGCGACGAACTGGGGGAGGCGCTGGAGCGTCTTGCGTCCGGCGACGCGCTGCTCGACGAGCGCACGGCGCTGGTGGCGCAGATCGGGACGGAGCCAGAGCGCCGCGTCATCGCGTTCAACGACGTGGTGGTGGCGCGCCTGCCCGGCTTCGGCCTGGCCCGCCTGCGGGTGGTGGTCGCCGGCGAGTCGCTGCTGGTGCTGCAGGGCGACGGGATCGTCATCGCGTCGCCGACGGGCTCGACGGCCTACACGGTCGGGGCCGGCGGACCGGCGGTGGCGCCGTCCCTCGACGCCATCGTCGTCACGCCGCTGGCCTCGCAGGGCACGCCCCTGCGCTCGCTCGTCGTCGACGGCACCGAGATCGTCCGGGTCGAGGTCGAGGACGGCAGCGCGCCGTTGAGCATCGAGATCGACGGCCGCGAGACGCACGCCATGCCCGCGCCCGAGGCGCTCGAGATCCGCGCGGCCGCGCGCAAGGCGCGGCTCGTGCGCACGCGCCCGCGGACCTTCTATCACGACCTGGCCACCCGGCTGTGACCTCGATCGCTAGAGGTAGGTCACGGCGTCGGTGACGACCGGGGAGCGGCCGCGCAGGAAGTCGAGGTCGCAGCCCTCGTTCGCCTGCAGCACGTGGTCCTCGTAGAGGCGCCGGTAGCCGCGCTCGTCCTTGCGCGACGGCGGCGTCCACGCGGCGCGACGCCGCGCGAGCTCCGCGTCGTCGAGCAGCACGTCGAGCGAGCGGGCCTGGACGTCGAGCCGGATCCGGTCGCCGGTCTCGATCAGCGCGAGCGGTCCGCCCACCGCCGATTCGGGCGCGACATGGAGGACGACGGCGCCGTACGAGGTGCCGCTCATCCGCGCGTCGGAGATGCGCAGGAGGTCGGAGACGCCCTGCTCGAGGAGCTTCGCCGGGATCGGCAGGTGGCCCCACTCGGGCATCCCGGGCGCGCCGACGGGCCCCGCGTTGCGCAGCACCATCACCGAGTCGGCGTCGACGTCGAGGTCGGGAGCGTCGACGCGCGCCGCGAGGTCGTGGATGTCCTCGAAGACGATCGCGCGACCCTCGTGGGTCAGCAGGCGCGGGTCGGCCGCGGAGATCTTCATCACGGCGCCGTCGGGGCACAGGTTGCCGCGCAGCACGACGAGCGACCCGCCGGGGTCGAGGGGATTGGCGCGGGGCCGGATCACCGCCTCGTCGATGATCTCGGTCGGCACGGAGTCGAGGTTCTCGCCCACCGTCCGGCCGGTGACGGTGAGCGCGTCGAGGTGCAGCAGGTCGCGGATCTGCTCGAGCACCGCCGGGAGACCCCCGGCGTAGTAGAAGTCCTCCATCAGGTGGGCGCCGGCGGGCTTGAGGTCGACGAGCCACGGCGTGCTCGCGCACAGCTCGTCGAAGAGCGACAGCGGCAGCTCGATCCCGAGCCGTCCCGCGTAGGCGATCAGGTGGATGATCGCGTTCGTCGAGCCGGAGATCGCGTGCAGCGCGCGGATCGCGTTCTCGAGCGCCTCGCGCGTGAGGATGTCCGAGGGGCGCAGGTCGCGCTCCACGAGCTCGACGATCTGGCGTCCGGCCGTCTCGGCGAGGTGCGCGCGACGGGAGTCGACCGCCGGGATGGCCGCGCCGCCGGGCGGCGTCAGCCCGAGCGCCTCGGTCACGCACGCCATGGTCGACGCGGTCCCCATCGTCATGCAATGTCCGTTGGAGCGCGACATCGAGTTCTCGATCTCGGTGAAGTCCTGCTCGCTGATGCGGCCCGCGCGCAGCTCCTCGTGGTAGTGCCAGCAATCCGAGCAGGAGCCGAGCTCCCTCCCGCGCCAGCGGCCGTTGAGCATCGGCCCACCCGTGACGACGATCGTCGGGATGTTGGCCGAGCACGCGCCCATGATCGAGGCGGGGTTCGTCTTGTCGCAGCCCGTCAGCAGCACGACGCCGTCGAGGGGGTAGGAGCGGATCGACTCCTCGACGTCCATCGCCATGAGGTTGCGGTAGAGCATCGTCGTCGGCTTCATCAGCGACTCGCCGAGCGACATCACCGGGAACTCGCGCGGGAAGCCGCCGGCTTGCAGGACGCCGCGCTTGACCGCTTCGGCCAGGCCGCGCAGGTGCACGTTGCAGTTGACGAGCTCCGACCACGAGTTGCAGATCCCGATCACGGGACGCCCGCGAAACGTCTCGTCCCCGACGCCGCTGGACTTCAGCCAGGAGCGGTGCAGGAACCCGTCGAGGTCCTGGCGGTCGAGCCACTGCGAGCTGCGGCGCCCGTCCGGGCGCTCGTAGCCGCCGCTGCGCATCGTCGGCACGCGTCTGCCTCCTCAGGTCGTTGGGTGCTCGAGGACGATCTTCGCGACGATCCCGCGCCGGTCGTCCATCAGCGCCACCGCCTCCGCGAAGTCGCCCATCGCGAAGCGGTGCGTCACGATCGGGTCGAGGTCGAGCACGCCCTCGGCGACCAAGCCGACGACGCGCGACCACGTCGCCGCCGGGTACGCGATGCTGCCGATCAGGGTCATGTCCTGACCGACGAGCAGATCGGAGGGGAGGGTCAGCGTCCGCCCTTCGCCGGCGATGCCGAGCAGGACGGCCCGACCGCCCGGGGCGGCACAGCTGCGTCGCGAGCGTGACCGCGACGGGTGCGCCGGCGGTCTCGACCACGAGGTCGAGCTCGGCCTCGGCCGGGGTGCCCTCGCCCGCGAGGACGACCTCGGTGGCGCCGAGCCGGCGCGCGAGCTCGAGCTCCTCCTCGCGCACGCCGTAGGCGACGATCCGCGACGGCGAGTGCAGCCGCAGGAGGGCGATCGCCAGCGCCCCGAGCGTGCCGACGCCGATCACGCCGACCGCCTCGCCCGGCTTCGGGTCCGCCTTCTCGAGGCCGCGCAGGACGACCGACGCCGGTTCGACGAGGACGCCGGCGTCGAAGGAGACGTGCTCGGGCAGGCGGTGCACGACCTGCTGGGGCACCGCGACGAGCTCGGCGTAGCCGCCCGGCCGCGTGAACCCGAGCGCCTCGATGCGCTCGCACCACTGCGTCTCGCCGCTGCGGCAGCGCCGGCAGCGATGGCAGACGACGAAGCCTTCGCAGACGACGCGGTCGCCCACCTTCACGGACTCGACGTCGGCCCCGACCTCGAGGACGGTGCCCGCCCACTCGTGGCCGGGGATGACCGGGAAGCGCACCCACCGCGGGTCGGTGAAGACGCCGGTCATCATCTCGATGTCGGTCCGGCACAGGCCCGCCTCGCGGCTGCGGACGAGGACGTCGTCGGCCCCCACGGTCGGCGCCTGCACCTCTCGGTAGGAGACCGCGTGGGGCCCCTCGACGACGACCGCCTTCATGGCGAAACTATTCTACGAGCGGTGAGCGCCACCGCCGATCTCGCGGCCCGCTTCTCGTCGGTGTACACGGGCGCCCTCACCGACGTGCTCGACCGCCACGGCCTCCTGCAGCAGACGCTGCCGCCCGAGCTCGCCCCGCTGCGCGAGGGCATGCGTCTCGCCGGGCCCGTCTACCCGGTGCTCGGACGCCCGCACCCCAACCACGACTACGACACCTCGATCCGGCTGGTCCTCGAGATGCTGGGGGCGGTGCCGTCGGGACACGTCGCCGTCTACCAGACCAACGACCGCAGCTCCGCGCACCTCGGCGAGCTGTCCGTCACCTCGCTCGCGTCGCGCGGCTGCGCGGGCGCGGTGATCGACGGCGGCGCCCGCGACGCCGACTACATCCTGCGCGAGGACTTCCCGGTCTTCGCTCGCTACGTGACCCCGCAGGACTGCGTCCCGCGCTGGGAGCTTCTCGCGCACGGCGACGTCACCATCGTCGTGGGCGGCGTTCGCGTCGCCCCCGGCGACTGGATCGTCGGGGACCGCGACGGACTCGTGATCGTCCCGGGCGCGAGCGTCGAGGAGATCCTCGGCGAGGCCGAGGAGAAGGTCGCCACCGAGAGCGAGATCCGCGAGGCGGTACGGGGCGGAACGCTCCCACTCGACGCCTACGAGCGGTTCGGGACGTTCTGACGACCGCAGCCCACGCGAAAAGTTCAGGGTGGGGTCCCGATTGTCGGGGCCTGACCGGCCCGGAACACTCGATCGATGACCCAGCATCGATCCCCATCGCCACCTGACCTGCTGCTCCGACGCTCGAGCGACGCCCCGGCCGCGGCGGACGCCGAGCTCAAGGCGCGCCATCGCACGATGTGGGCCTCGGGCGACTACCCGTCCATGGTCGAGACCTGGCTCCTGCCGCTGGGGCCGAGGCTCGTCGAGGCATCGGGCATCGCTTCGGGGACGCGCGTCCTCGATGTCGCCGCCGGCACCGGCAACGCCTCGCTCCCGGCCGCGCAGGCCGGCGCGAACGTCACCGCCAGCGACCTGACCCCCGAGCTGCTCGAGGCGGGGCGGCGCCGGGCCGATGCCGCGGGGCTCACGCTCGCGTGGGTCGAAGCCGACGCCGAGCAGCTCCCGTTCGAGGACGAGTCGTTCGACGTGGTCATCTCCTCGATCGGCGCCATGTTCGCGCCCCACCACCAGCAGACGGCGAACGAGCTCGCCCGCGTCTGCCGTCCGGGAGGCACCATCGGCCTGCTGAGCTGGACCCCGGAGGGCATGATCGGCGCGCTCCTGCGGACCATCGGGCCGTTCGCGCCGGCGCCGGCGCCCGGCGCGCAGCCCCCGCCGCTGTGGGGCAGCGAGGCGCACCTGACCGAGCTCTTCGGCGCCGCCGTCGACTTCGGAGCGCCGACGCGCGACGTCCTGGAGGTCACCGCCTTCGAGCGTCCGCGCGACTTCGGCGAGCACTTCAAGGCGCGCTACGGCCCGACCATCGCCGCTCAGGCCAACGCCCGCCGCAACGGGCGCGAAGCGGAGCTCGAGGCGGCGCTGGATCGGTTCTGCGACGAATGGGACCGCGGCACGCCGGGCGGAGCGCGCTTCGAGCTCGAGTACCTGCTCGCCGTCGGCACCCGGGCATGATCGAGCCGCCCGTCGACGTCGACGTCCTGCGCGACGAGATCCGCAGGACCTACACCGACGTCTCGACCGACCAGGACCAGCAGTTCATCTTTCCGACCGGGCGCGCGTGGGCGCAGGAGCTCGGGTACCCCGAGCCGGAGCTCGGGCGCGTGCCCGACGCGACGGTCGAGAGCTTCGCCGGCGTCGCCAACCACTGGGTCCTGGGGCGCGTCGAGCCCGGCGCCGTCGTGCTGGACCTCGGCTGCGGCGCCGGCACGGACCTGCTCGTCGCCGCGCAGATGACGGGTCCCACCGGCCGCGTGATCGGCGTCGACATGACATCCGCGATGCTCGATCGCGCGCGTGAGAGCGCGGGCGCGATGGGCCTCGACAACGTGGAGCTGCACGAGGCGCTGATCGAGTCGCTGCCCCTTCAGGACGCGTCGGTGGACGCCGTGATCTCGAACGGCGTGATCGATCTCGTGCCCGACAAGGACGCGGTCCTCGACGAGATCGACCGGGTCCTGCGCCCGGGCGGTCGGCTGCAGCTCGCCGACGTGGTCATCCACCACGAGGTCTCCGAGGACGCGCGCAGGCGCATCGATCTGTGGACCGGCTGAATCGCGGGCGCGTTGCTCGAGGGGGAGCACGCGCGTCTGCTGGTGCAGCGGGCCTACACGGACATCACGCAGGGCGACCTGATCGACACCTACGCCCGCTCGGCGTTCGCGGACACCCGCCGCAAGGCTGCCAAGTTCGGCGCGATGGGCTCCACCATCCGCGCCACCAAGCCCCGATGAACGGGACACCGAGGCGACCCCGCGCCGCGTGGCCTCGATCCGTTGGATGATGCCCCGATGAGCCGCACCATCGAGGTCCCGGAGTACGAGGTCCACGACGAGGTCCGCATCGAACCGGCGCGGACCGCGCTGGTCGTCGTCGACATGCAGAACGACTTCGTCCGCGAGGGCGGCAGCCTGCGCGGCCCGGACGCCGAGGCGACGATCCCGGCCATCGGCGGGCTGCTCGAGCTCGCGCGCACCCACGGGATGCGGGTGGTCTTCAGCCAGGACACGCACCGCGACGGCGATCCGGAGTGGCAGATCTGGCCCGAGCACTGCCGCGAGGGCAGCTGGGGCTGGGAGATCGTCGAGGAGCTCGCGCCGGCGCCGGATGAGACCGTCCTGCGCAAGGTCCGCTACGACGCCTTCTACGGCACGCCCCTGGACCACCTGCTGCGGCTCTGGGGCATCGACACGCTGGTCATCTGCGGCACCGTGGCGAACATCTGCGTCCACTACACGGCGGCCAGCGCGGCGCTGCGCTGGTACGACGTCGTGATCCCGCGCGACGCCGTCTCGGCCCTGGACCCGTTCGACCTCGAGTCCTCGCTGCGCCAGACGGTGTTCCTCTTCGCCGGCCGGGTGACGACGGCAGCGGGCGTGCGCGTCTGAGCGGACGCTGGGGCGCAGACTGGTGTGACGCGGCGCGTCCAGACCCGGTCGCGCCATCCCCGGCTACCCGAAGGTGAACACGTACGCCTCGGCGCCGGGCTCGAGGAACGTGATCTGAAGGGTGCGCTCGCGGACCGCGTCGTGCTCGCGCACGAGCTGGTACAGGCGGCCGTCGCGGAGCACGCCGGTCCCGTCCTCGTCGACGTCGACGCCGTGCGACGGGCCCGGAGCCTCGCCGTCGAGGAGCACGCGAAACGGGATCGGCCCTCGCGCTCCGGGAGAGAGCACGAGATGCGCGTCGCGTGCGTGGAAGCGGAAGGCGATGCTTCCGCCGGCCTGTTCGAGCACGACCTGCTCATCCCCGAGCGTCCACTCGCCGGCCAGCGCCCAGTGGTTGAGGTGCAGGTCTTCGGGTGACGCTGGCCGTTCGCCGCGGCCGGAGCCGAGATAGGTCTCGGGCGTGCGCAGGTTGTCCCAGTCGGCCTCGGCCTCCGCGCCCAGCCCTTCGACGCGGACGAGCTCGCGCTCGACGCCGAGCAGCCGCTGGATGACGCGCTCTGATGGCTCGTAGCGTCCTTCGCCGAAGTGCTGGTCGCGGATGATGCCGTCGGTGTCGACGAAGTAGAGCGCCGGCCAGTAGCGATTGGCGAAGGCGTCCCAGATCGCGTAGTCGCTGTCGACGGCGATCGGGTAGTCGATCCCTCGGTCCTTCGTCGCCTGGCGCACGAGGTCGATGTCGTGCTCGAAGGAGAACTCCGGCGTGTGGGCGCCGATGACGATCAGCCCGTCGTCTCGGTAGGCCTGCGACCACGCACGGACGTGGGGCTCCTGGCGCAGCCAGTTGATGCAGGTCAGCGTCCAGAAGTTCACCAGCACGACGTGGCCGCGCAGCTCGGCGGGGCCGAGTGGCTCGGAATGCAGCCACCCGGTCGCCCCGCCGAGCGAGGGCATGTGCACACGTCCGAAGGCCGTCATCTAGCCGACGAACTGCTGGCCGCCGTCGATGTCATAGGTCGCGCCCGTGAGGGCGGTGTTGGTCATGAGTGCAACGGCGAGCGCTGCGACGTCGGCCGGTCCGACCACCCGCCCGATGGGGAGCGTCGCGCGCAGCTCCTCGCGCCGGGCTTCGAGTCCGTCGGCGGAGAAGTACGACGCCGACAGCGGCGTGTCGACGAAGCCGGCGGCGATGAGGTTGACGCGAACGGGGGCGAGCTCGAGCGCGAGGGCCGCCGTGAAGGGAGGCAGCACGGCGGTGGCCGCGGAAGCGAGCCCGAGGTCGCGACTGATCTTCCGCCCGCCGGTGCCGCCCATGAGCAGCAGCGTGCCGCCGGGCCTCATCTTGCCGCGTGCGCGGCGCGCGACCTCGAGCCCCAGGACCACGTGGTCGGCGAGCGCCTCGCGCACCTGATCTGCGTCCATCTCGAGCATGGGCACGTAGCTCGGGCCGGGGCCGGTGACCAGCACGTGGTCGATCGGGCCCGGCAGCTCGTCGAAGAACCGCTCGAGCGCGGCCGCGTCGGTGGCGTCGAAGGCGGCGGTGCTCCGCGCGTCGACCTCGCGCGCTGCCTGCTCGAGCCGCTCGGGATTGCGGCCGGTGAGGACGACGTCGGCGCCCTCACTGCGGGCGCGGCGAGCGGTCTCGAGGCCGATGCCCGCGCTGCCGCCGATGAGGACGACGGTCTGGCCGAGCAGCTCCGGCTCGCGCTGGGTCACGACAGGCTCGCCATCTGCGCGTCCATCGGCGTGATCGGCCGCGGCTTGTCGGCGATCTCCATGCGGAGCGCCATCACCGCCGTGTCGTAGATCCCCGAGAAGCTCGGGAAGGGCTGGATCGTGTCGCCGAGCACCTCGACCGGGACGTGGGCGCGGATGGCGAGCGTCGCCTGCTGCAGCCACTCGCCGGCCTCGGGGCCGAGCGCGTAGGCGCCGGTCAGTCGCTCGCCGTCGCTGAGCAGGGTCAGGAACCCGTTGGCTTCGGCGTAGGCGTGCGTGTAGGTCGCGGTCTTGGGCACCTCGGACACGAGTGCGGTGGCGCTGTACGGCGCTTCGGTCGCGCCCACCGCCGCGGCCTGCGGATCGGTGTAGGTGACGCGCGGAACGGCCTCGTAGTTCGCCGGACGCCCATCGCCCGCGATGTTCTCTGCCACCACGTCGCCCTCGTACTCGCCGACGTGGGTCAGCGGCCAGACGCCGGTGACGTCGCCGATCGCCCAGAGGCGCTCGCCGGCGCGCAGGTGCTCGTCGACCTGGATGCCGTGCGGGTTGGCCTCGACGCCGACGGTCTCGAGGCCGATCCCCTCGACGCGCGGGCGCCGACCCGTTGCCACGAGCAGCCGGTCGCCGCGCAGCTCGGTCTCGCCATCGAACTGCAGGACGTACTCGTCGCCTTCCCGCCGCGCGGCGGTGGCGTGCATCCCCAGCATGAGCTCTATCCCGTCCCGGCGCAGAGCCTCGCTGAGCGCCTTGCCCAACGGCGCGGGCTCGCGGGGCAGGACGCGGTCGGCGCCCTCGACGAGCACCGCCTCGCCGCCGAGGCGTCGCACGACCTGCGCGAGCTCGACGCCGGCTGACCCGCCGCCGAGCACGAGCAGGCGGCGGGGGACGGCCTTCATGCTCGTCGCCTCACGGGTGCCCCAGACACCGTCGAGCTCGGCCAGTCCGGGGATGGGAGGAACGATCGGATCCGAGCCGGTGGCCACGACGATGTGCTCCGCGGTGTGGCGGGCACCCTCGACTTCGACCGCACCGATGCCGGCCAGCCGGCCCGTGCCTCGCAGGAGGTCGATGCCGTGGTCCGCCAGCCAGCGCTCCTGGCCGGCGTCGGAGTAGCTCGAGACCATGAAGTCCCGCCACGCCAGGGCGGCCTCGACATCGACCTCGGCGCGCGCTCCGGCCTCGCGCGCGCCCTGCACGGCCTCGCCCGGGCGCAGCAGGCTCTTGGAGGGGATGCACGCCCAGTAGGAGCACTCACCGCCGACCAGCTCTCGCTCGACGACGGCGACGCGCAGTCCGCGGGCGGCCAGCGCCGCGGCGCAGTGCTCGCCGGGGGCGCCGCCGCCGAGGACGATCACGTCGTAGTCATTGGTCGAGCTCATCGTCACCTCCGTCGGTTGCTCGGGCAGGGTCGCGCTCCCAGCGACCGGTCGCGCCCGTGGACGCCCTGGTCGATGCCCTGGTCCCAGGGTCCCGACCAGGGAGTCCACGGGCGCGAGCGCGAGCACGACGCGGCGACGCTGCTGCTCACAGCAATCAACGGAGGTCAACATGGCCGGCACCGACGTAAGCGGCGAACCGACGAGCGGGACGCAGAGCGCTCTGGGCGTGGACATGGCGCTCGAGGTCGTGACGCTGCCCGTCTCCGATGTCGATCGGGCAAAGCGCTTCTACGAGAGCCTCGGATGGCGGTTCGACATCGACCTGGTCGTCAGCGACGACATCCGCACGGTGCAGTTCACGCCGCCCCACTCGCCGTGCTCGATCCAGTTCGGCAAGGGCGGCACGGCGGCTGCAGCCGGGGTCCGCCGACGGGCATGATCCTCGCGGTCAGCGGACATCGAGGCTGCCCGGGACGATCTCGTCAGCCGCGGCGTCGACGTCAGCGAGGTGGACGGTGAGCCGGCCCCCGGGCTTCGACGAGAACGCGCGCTCGTACTTCGCGCGGGCGTCGTTCAGCGATCCCGGACGGCAACCGCTGGCAGCTCCAGGAGATCACGACCCGGCTCCCCGGCCGTGAGTGGGAGGACTGAGATGGACGTCGCCTCGCTGGCAGATCTGCTGCACGAGACGTCCGAGCGTCACGGCTCGTTCGAGGCGGTCGCCCCGCCGCACGACTGGTGGGACTGGTACGCCGCGTACATGGACGCGCGCCAGGGCGGGAGCGCCCCGGACGAGGCCGCCGCGGCCGCCGGGCGCTACATGGCGGAGGTCAAGCACGTCGTCGTCTCGGCTGGTTGACACCTCATCGGAGACCCCGTCGATCCGGGCGGGGTCTCATGGCCGATCCACCGTAAGGAGCTCGCCATGAGCACCACCGACACCAGCCCTTCCAACAACGGCCGGGGCTCCGAAGCGTGGTTGGGGTCCTGGACGCATCTCAGCGTCGATCGTCGCAGCCCCAGCTACTGCCGCGTGACGTTCGACCACCCTCCGATCAACACGATCACCGCGACGACCGTCGCGGAGCTCGCTGAGCTCGTCGGCCTGATCGAGCAGGATCCGGATCTCAACGTCGTCGTCTTCGACAGCGCCAATCCCGATTTCTACCTGGCCCACTACGACACCGAGCACGACCCGGCCAGGACCGCGGCACTGGGCGTGGGCCCGACCGGAATGCACGCGTGGCTCGATCTCCTCGTCCGTCTGTCCCGTGCCCCGGTGGTCAGCATCGCCTCGATCCGCGGACGCGCCCGCGGTGCGGGAAGCGAGTTCGTGCTGGCCTGCGACCTGCGGTTCGCCTCGCGCGAGAACGCGCTGCTCGGCCAGTTCGAGGTCGGAGCGGGCGTGGTCCCCGGGGGCGGTCCGATGGCCCGGCTCTCCCGCCTGGTCGGTCGCGGCCGTGCGCTCGAGATCCTCCTCGTCGCCGACGATCTCGACGGACCGCGCGCGGAGCAGTACGGGTACGTCAACCGAGCGATCGCCGACGATCGGCTCGACCACGAGGTCGATGAGATCGCATCGCGACTGGCGCGCTTCGATCACGACGCGATCGCGCGCACGAAGTCCTACGTCGACAGGGTGACGTTGCCCGCCGACAGCGAGTTTCCCCCCGCCCTGGCCGATTTCTTCCAGATGCTCGGCCTCCCACGCCAGCGCGAGCAGTCCGCCCGGCTCGAGGCACTCGGGCTCAACACCGACAGCGACCTCGAGCGACGTCTCGGGCAGCGCGTGGTCGAGTCGACGCCCGACGCCTGAGCGGTCAGACGCCCGGCCCCTAAGCGTGCGTCGCCTCCTGGTCGGGGCGGGGCAGGGCATCGCGAAGGTCCATGCGTGAGGTGATCCGGAGCTTGGCGAACACCTTGCCCAGATGCCATTCGACGGTGCGCGAGCTGAGGAAGAGCCTGGCGCCGATCTCGGGATTGGAGAGGCCATCGCGGGCGAGCCCGGCGATCTGCCTCTCCTGCCCCGTCAGCTCGTCGCGCGCGTCCAACGTGCGCTTGCGCACCTTCTTGCCCGTCGCGAGAAGCTCGCGGCGGGCGCGCTCGGCGAACGCATCCATGCCGATCGCGTCGAGCATCTCGTGGGCGGTGCGCAGGTGCTCGCGCGCGTCCACGCGGCGGCCCTCGCGGCGCAGCCATTCGCCGTAGAGCAGATGAGCGCGAGCGAGCTCGGGGCGTAGCCGTGTGCGGCCCAGCCGCTCGATCGCCTCCTGATACAGGCGCTCCGCGGTATCGCCTTCGCTCAACAGCGCACGCGAACGGGCCGCGATCCCCAGCCCCCAGTCGGTTTCAGCGGCACGAGTCGCCTCCGCGAGACGATCGAGAGCACCACGTGCTCGCGCCATGTCCTCGCTGCGGGCCGCGGCCTCGATCAGCTCGCTCAGTGCCCAGGCCGAGACGAACAGCTCGGGCGTATCGTCGCTGGCGTCTTGTGCCACCGTCAGCGCCTCCTGATAGCGGCCGAGACCGTTGAGCAGGACGGAGCGTGCCCAACGTGCGTACTGGACAGCGGTCCCCTGGCCCCCGGCTGTCGCCTCGTCGATGGTGGCATCGATCACCGTGGCGGCCTCGGCTTCGCGGCCCTGAAGGCCGGCGAGCACGAGTGCTCCGTAGGGCGCGACCCGCGCGCCCGTCGCGTCCGTGACGCTGTCGGCCTCGGCGATCAGCGATGCCGCGCTCCCGGACTCACCGGCCAGGGCCACCGCCTGGGCGAGCACGTTGACGCTGACGGCGAGGACGGCCAGCGCACCCGATTCGCGGGCGAGCAGGACTCCGCGAGTGGCAACCGCGAGGCAGGTCTCGTAGTCCCACACCATCACGGCTGCCGCGGTGGCCAGCCACCCCCAGCGGAGCACTTCCTCGACGGTGACCTCCTCGCCCGCGAAGCCTCTCGCTGCCCGCTCGAGGACGGGCGCCGCTGCGGCGCGTCCATCGGTCAACGCCAGCGAGAACCCGTGCAGCAGCAGATCTGATGGACGCTGCGGGCCGGCCGGTTGTGGCCGGGCCAGAGCTTCGCGGGAGACGTGGTGCAGGCTGCCGGTGCTGGCCAGACGCCCGGCGAAGAGAGCCGCGCTCCACGCGTCGAGATAGGTGTCACGTGCGAGTTTCGGATCGAGCGGGTCGAGGGTCTTCGCGGCGCGCAGGAGCAGTGCGGGAGCTTCGCTGCCGCGGCTTTCGGCATACGCCGCCTCGGCGCGCAGCAGGTCCAGGCGGGCGCGCTGCAGCTCGTCGACGGGCCCGACCTCCGCGGTGCTCAGCAGCCGACGTGCAACATCGAACATGCCCGCGTGCAAGCTCGCCTCGGCGGCGGCGAGGGCTCGGTCCGCCCGTCGGGCCGAGTCGGCGCTCAGCGCAACCGCACGTTGGAGGAACGCAGCGGCCGCGGCGAGGCCCCCGCGCGCCTGCGCTCGGCCGGCCGAGCGCTCGAGCTCCAAGGCGACCCGCTCGTCAGGTGCCGCCGCAGCCGCAGCCAGATGCCACGCGCGACGGTCTGGATCGACGTCCCGATCGGTTGCCTGCGCCAGCGCCAGATGTACCGCCCGTCGTTCCGGCAGCGCTGCCGATCGGTAGACCGCAGAGCGCACGAGCGGGTGACGAAACATCACCCGCTCGCCGATGGCCAGCAGCCCCTCTGTCGCGTCGGCCGCCTCCGCCGAGGACCCGATGCCGAGTTGCTCGGCCGCGCGCCAGACCAGCAGGGGGTCGTCGACCGGCTCCGCCGCCGCCACCAGCAACAGCAGCCGCGCGTCCTGGGGGAGCGACTCGAGCCGCAGCAGGAAGCTCTCCTCGATCCGCCCCGGCAGCGGATACGCGCCTTCGAGCCCGAACCCGCCCGGCAGGTGCGTTGCGGCCAACGCTCGGGGCAGCTCGAGGATCGCCAGTGGATTGCCGCGCGTCTCCGCGACGAGCCGGTCGCGGACGCGCTCGTCGAGCCGGCCCGGGATGACGGTCGCGAGCAGGGCGCGCGCGTCCTCCTCGGGGAGCCCTCCGAGCGCCAGCTCCGGCAGGCCGACCAACTCGCGCTCCTTCGTCGGCTCGCGCACGGCGAAGACGATCGCCACCGACTCCGCCAGCAACCGTCGCGCGACGAAGCCCAGGACCTGGCCCGAAGCGGCGTCGAGCCACTGGGCGTCATCGACGAAGCACAGCAGCGGGCGCTCCGCGGCGACCTCGGCCAACAGGCTGAGCGCGGCCAGGGCGACCAGGAAGCGGTCGGGGGCGGCGCCGGACGACAGCCCCAGCGCGACGCCCAGGGCGGCCTGCTGGGGCTCTGGGAGAGCGCCGAGCCGGCCGAGCATCGGCGCGCAGAGCTGATGCAGTCCCGCGAACGGCAGCTCCATCTCGGACTCGACCCCGGCGATCCTGGCGACGCGAAAGCCCGACGCCTGCCGAGCGCAATGGTTCAGGAGGGCCGTCTTGCCGACGCCCGCCTCGCCGCGGACGACCATGACTGCGCTCTGCCCGGCGCGGACATTCTCCAACAGCCGGTCGAGCGCCTCGCGCTCGCTGGCTCGCCCCAGCAGCACGGGGGGACGAGGAGCGGCCATCGCTCAGGCAGCGTAAACGACGCGGGTAACCGGGCATGTCGAGCGGGCGGCGGTCCTCCCGCCACGAGTGCGCTGACAGCCCGCCTGGGCCGTCAGGCCAGGGCGCGTTCGAGCAGCGCCGTCAGCTCGACGACTTCGAACCCGACGCCGCCGACCGCCACCGCGGCCGCTGTGTACATGGTCAGGTCCTTCGGACACGTGACGACGAAGTAGTCGATGTCGCCGAGGGCCTGCGCCTCGCGGATTCGCTGCTCGCTCGGGCGTTCGCCGGCCTCGGACTCGGTGCTCCAGATCCGACCGCCGCCGGCGCCGCAGCAGAACGTGTCGGTGCCGTGGCGCGGCATCTCGACGAGCTCTGCGCCCGTCGCGGCGATCAGCTCGCGCGGCGCGTCCGTGACCCCGTTGTACCGCGCCAGATAGCACGGGTCGTGGTAGGTGACGCGTGTGCCTTCGAGCGTGCGACCCAGCGGGAGCCTGCCCTGTGCCGCCAGCTCGGCGAGCAGCTCGGTGTAGTGGTACACGGGCTTGTCGAGCCCATACTGCGGATAGTCGTTGCGCAGCGTGTTCAGCGAATGGGGATCGGTGGTGAAGATCGCCTCGAACTGCGCGTCGGCGAAGGTGTTCATGTTGTGCTCGACGAGCATCTCGAACAGGCCCTGCTCGCCGGCCTGGCGGACGTCGTTGCCCGCGCTGCGCTCACCGTCGAACAGCAGCCCGAAGGACACGCCGGCGTCGTGCAGGATCTGGGCGAGCCGTTGGGACTCGCGCTGCACTCGCTCGTCGAACGAGGCGAAGTCTCCGACGAACCAGACGTACTCCACCGGCTCCTTGCGGGCGTCGGGGATCGTGAAGTCGAGTCCCCTCGTCCAGCGAGCGCGGGTTCGCGCGGACTTGCCGTACGAGTTGCCCTGCATGGCGAAGTTCTGGAGCGCCTGCTGCATCAGCGGATCCACATCGCCCCGCTCTACGAGCATGCGGCGCATGTCGACGATCGCGCCCATCGGCTCGATCCCCGCGGGGCAGCGGTCGACGCACGCCCTGCACGTCGTGCACTGCCAGACGCCCTCCGGACGGTTGATCCACGCGAGGACATCCTCGCGCTCGCTCGCGCCCGGCTCTTGCATCGAGCGCGCCGCCGCGACCAGCGCGGCCGGACCGACGAAGCCGGTCGCGGGTGCGGCCACCGGGCAGGCGGACACGCAGATCGCGCATTCGATGCAGTCCTCCAGGCGTACGAACGGATGGTCGTCATCGGGCCGCGCGGCGGCGGGCACCTCGCTGACACGGATGAGCGGACGCTCGTCGGGGAAGCGGTCGTAGAACGGGCGCATGTCGACGACGACGTCCGTGAGCGTCGGGAGGTTCGCGAGCGGCTCGACGCGGATGTCGTCGCCGTGCTCGGCGAGGCTGCAGACGCAGGCGAGCTCCTCGCGCCCGTCCACTCGCACACCGCAGGTGCCGCAGGAGGCGTGCAGGCATGAATGTCGCAGCGACAGCGAGGGATCGCGGTTGAGCTGGATCCAACGGAGCGCGTCGAGCAGCGTCGTGCATCCCTCGATCGGGACGTCGAACTCGTCGAAGTGCCCGCCGCCATCCCCGCCGCTTTCGCGGTACACGCGGAGGTGACGAGTCTCGACGGTCTTCTCTTCGATCCCGTCTTCAAGCAGCAGGGTCATGATCGTCACTCCTCATGCGGCGGCGGCGGCGGCGGTGTAGTAGGCGGTGTGGGGAAGCAGCACCGTCTCCCGGGTCCGGCACGGCTCGTCGATGTCGAGCTTGCGACAGATGACGTCGGCGCACAGCTCCGCCATGCCACGGAGCGTCGTGGCCTTTCCGCCGGTGATCGTGACGAAGCCCTCGAGGCCGTCGGTCTCCTTGTGGTCGAACGTCTTGAAGGTGCGCGACAGCTCGCGTCCGCTGTCTCCCTCGCCGCGCGAACCGACGAGCGGGCGGGCCGCCGACCAGGCGGCACGCTGCTCGGCATGCCGGACGGCGGGGATGAGCTTCGCCCCCTCGGCGTACATCCGCTCGACGTGATCTGCGGGGACGCTGAGATCGTCCGGATCCTCGACCACCCACGAGCTCGTGCCCACGACGGAGAGCGCACGCTGCGGCAGGACGATGTCGCCGTCGCCGGACTTGTGCATGCGGTTGATCACCATGTTGCACAGGCGGCCGCGCAGGGCCAGCAGCACGCCCGGAGAGGGCCGGATGGGCACATCGACGCCGGCCATGGCCGCGACCTTCTCCGACCACGGCCCGGCGGCGTTGATCACCACGTCCGCGTGGATCTCCGAGTCCCTGCCGGTGAGGTGATCGTGGACAACCGCGCCGCTGACGACATGATCGTGCAGGAGCAGCGCCCTCACCTCGGTGTACGGACGGATCGTGGCGCCGTTGTGCTGCGCGGTGGCGAAGAAGCGCAGCGGCAGCCGCATCGCATCCATCGAGCCATCCGGGACCCGCACGGCTGCCTTCAGCCGAGGGTTGAGGTTCGGCTCGAGCGCCAGTGCTTCGCTGGGCGTCAACCGCTGGGCGGGGATTCCTGAGGCCTCGCAGCCCTCCAACAGCGGCACGAGGTACTCCATGTCCTCGTCTTCGACCGCAACGAACAGGCCGTCGTTCAGCTCGAAGCTTCCGGGGCAGATCCGCCGGAGGATCATGTTCTCCTCGATGCACTCCACCGCCGACTCACGGTCGTTGACCGCGTAGCGCCCGCCGCTGTGGAGCATCCCGTGGTGGCGACCCGTGGTGCCGGAGGTCACCTCGCCCCGCTCCACGAGCGTGACGCGCAGACCGCGCAGCGAGAGGTCATGTGCGAGCGCACCGCCGGTGCCACCGCCACCCACGATGAGAATGTGCCCGTCGTGCCGATCGGGTTGCATCTGAAGTCCTCTGTTGGTCCAGACGAGACCGTACGCAGCCGCCCCGGCGCCGCCATCCGGAGCCGGTACTCGAAAGGGGCGGGTACTTTCCCGTGACTGGTCGCGGTGTTGTGACCGGGCTGCTCGAAGCTGTGCTGCCCGCTCGCATGGGCGCCTCGTTTCGGTGGCTGGTCGGCTCGACGTGGATCAGCAACCTCGGCGACGGCATGGGCCTCGCGGCTGGCCCGCTGCTGATCGCTTCGCAGACCCGGGATCCCTTGCTCGTCGCGCTGGCGGGTCTGCTCCAGCGCCTGCCCTGGCTGCTGTTCGGCCTCTATGCCGGGGTGCTGGCCGACCGCGTCGACCGCCAGCGCATCGTCGTCACCGGCGATCTGCTGCGCGCCGCGGTCCTGGGCGTGCTGACCGTGACGCTGTTGACCGGGTCGGTGAGCACCGCCGTCGTGCTCGGTGCGATGCCGCTGCTGGGGACGGCGAAGGTCTTTGCCGACACGGCCACCGGCACGCTGCTGCCGATGGTCGTCGCCGACCAGGACCTGGGTATCGGCAACGCCCGACTGATGACCGGCTTTCTCACCGCCGGCCAGCTCGTCGGCCCGGCCGTCGGCGCCGCGCTGTTCGCCGCGGGGATGGCGTGGCCGTTCCTGACCCAGTCGATCTGCGTCGCGCTCGGAGCCCTGCTGGTGGCCCAGATGCGGTTGCCGGCAGTCCGCCGGCGCGAGGACTCGCGCATCGGCCTCGATGTCGTCGAGGGGTTCCGGTTCACCTGGGGCAACGCGGCGGTGCGCACGCTCACCCTCGCGATCGTCACGTTCAACGTGACCTTCGGCGCGGCGTGGTCGGTGCTCGTGCTCTACGCGACGCAGCGGCTCGGCCTCGGAGCCATCGGCTTCGGACTGCTGACCACGGTGACCGCGCTCGGCGGCCTTGCCGGCACAGCGCTCTACGACTGGCTGGAGCGTCATGCGAGCCTGGCGAACATCATGCGGGTCGGGCTGGTCATCGAGACCTTCACCCACCTCGGCCTCGCCCTCACCACGACGGCGTGGGTGGCGATGGCGATCACGTTCGTCTTCGGCGCCCACGCGTTCGTCTGGGGCACGACCTCGCGCACCGTGCGCATGCGGGCCGTGCCCACCGAGCTGCAGGGGCGGGTCGGCAGTCTGTACGCGATCGGCGTCTTCGGCGGCATCCTCGCCGGACAGGCGATCGGCGGCGTCGTCGCGCAGCTCTGGGGCGTGACGGCCCCCTTCTGGTTCGCCTTCGTCGGCTCCGCGGTCATCCTGACGCTCATCTGGCGAGAACTCGGGCACATCGCCCATGTACAGAGCCCGTCGGCTTCCTAGCCCGATGGTGCGAATGCCGCGGATCGTCGCGCTGCGCCGAATCGGCTCGGTACGCTCCGGAGTCGATGGAGCGGACGCCTGTCTCGCGGTTCCCGGACGTGCAGGCGTCGGCACCGGCGATCCAGGTGTCGCTCTCGCGCGTGGGCGTGACGAACGTCGAGAAGGTCATCCGGATCGGCCCTCCCGGCGCAGAGCAGCTCTATTACGCCAAGCTCGACTGCTTCGTCGATCTCGGACCGGAGCAGAAGGGCGCGCACATGTCGCGCTTCGAGGAGGTCGTCAACGACGTCATCGGCGAGGTGGTGCTGGGCGAGAGCGGCTTCAAGGCCGAGCAGCTGGCCCAGCATGTGGCCGAGCAGGTGCGCGAGCGCCAGGGAGCGCGGCGCGCTGAGATGACGATCGCCGCGCGCTATCCCGAGCACAAGCCGGCGCCGGTGTCGGGGATCGCGACGCAGGAGATCTACACGCTGTTCGGCTCGGCGGTCGCCTCCGAGCACGGCACGCGCCGCCTGGTGGGCGTCGCCGCCCAGGGGATGACCGCGTGTCCCTGCGCGCAGGAGCTCGTCGCCGGCCGGTCGCGCGAGCGCCTCCTCGCCGATGGGTTCAGCGACGACGAGATCGAGCCGCATCTTCGAGGCGGTCCCGGTGGCCACGCACAACCAGCGCGGCCTGGGGACGCTCTACCTCGGGCTGCCCGAGGATTGCGAGACCGACGTGGACGCCGCGGAGCTGCTCGGGATCGTCGAGGACTCGATGTCGAGCGAGATCTACGAGCTCATGAAGCGCTCCGACGAGGGCGCGGTGGTCGAGAAGGCCCACCGCCGCCCGCGCTTCGTCGAGGACTGCGTGCGCGAGGCGATCCGCGGCGCGGTCGAGCGCTTCGACGGCCTGCGCGACGACGCGTTCGTCTCCGCGCGCCAGGAGAACCTGGAGACCATCCACCAGCACAACGTCGTCGCCGAGCGCTTCGGACTGCTCGGCGAGCTGCGCCGCGAGCTCGACGCAGGCCAGCACGTCGCGCATCACACGTCGATGCGCGAGTGGCTCGACGTCGCCGCGTGATCAGCGCAGCCGAATCTGGTCGGCGCCGTGCACCCTGAGGTGATCGAGCGCCGAGCCGCTCGCCTCGGCCACGCCCAAGCGCTCGACGAGCGCCGCGTAGCGGCCTCCGGCGAGGCCGTCCGCCAGCACCGCCGCGCCGTGCGCCGCGGCGCTGGCGCCCGTGCCGACGCTCGCCACCGCCCGCACCGGCGCCACGGCCGCGAGGCGCTCGTCGAGCGCCTCGATCACGCCGGGCGCCTGCGCAAGGCGCCCCGCGACGAGGATCTCGCGCGGCCTCGGCGCGCTGGCCGTCAGCGCCAACGCGGCCTTCGCCGCGCCCTCCTCGAGCGCGAGCCACCCCTCACGATGGCGCGGGTCGCGGCGCAGCTCCGCCAGCCCCGCGGAGAGATCGAGCTCGCCCCGCGGATCGAGCGCGCCGCCGCTGAACACGGTCCGCTTCGACAGAGCGCCACCGAGGAGGTACGCCACCTCGGCGTCGAGCCCGCCGCACGCTCGCGCCCCGATCGGCCCGGCCGAGCCACCGAGCCCGTCGACGATGCGCCCGCCGTCGACGCCCACCGCCGCGCTGAACCCACCGCCGAGCTCGAGCATCACGAACGAGGTCTCGGCGAAGTCGATGCCCAGCCGGCGCGCCTGGTCGACGATGCACAGCGCAACGCTCGCGACCTTGTCAGCGGTCCCGAGGTCGATGCGGTTCCACTTGCGGTAGGCCGGAATCGTCGGCAGGTGGATCGCTCCGGGGCCGAACACCAGCGGCAGGCCGGCCGCGATGAGCGCGCGGACGATCGAGCGCATCCCCCCGACGCCGACGCGGCCGTGGGGCTCGTCCTCACGCAGCAGCACGATGAGCGCGAGCTCGCGCTCGCCGACCTGGTCGCCGGGCACGAGCGGCAGCCCGTAGCCGGCCGGACCGAGCACGAGCTCGAACGGGCCGTGGTCCACGAGGGCCTCGACCAGCGGCGCGGGATCGGCGCCCACGTCCGCGGTGAGGAAGCTGCGTTCGAGGACGACCTCGCCGCCGTCGAGCGCGCACACGTCGAACGACACGGTCCCCGGGTCGATGCCCGCCACACGCGGGCCGCCGTTCAAACGAGCTCCTTGGCGACCTCGTACACGGTGTCGGTGTCGAAGACCTTGTCGTTGCTCTCGAACATCCGCCGTATGCAGGTCTTGTGGACCTTCATCTTCGGCCCGCCGATGGCCAGCGCGCCGAGCACCAGCTTGCCGTCGTAGTCGACGAGGTCGTCGGTCGCCTTGGTGCCCTCGATGCCCAGCGGGTCGGCCGCGTTGTAGTCGGCGAGCAGCTCGATGCTCGGGTGCTTGGACCAGAAGTCCTGACGCAGCACCTCGACGCCGGCCGGTCCCGCGGCCAGGACGACGTGCGCGCCCTCGAGCGTCGCCTCGAGCTCGGAGCGATCCTTGGGCTCGCGTGGTTCGAGCCCGAGCTTCTCGGCCGCATCCAGACCACGGGGGCGGCGGTAGGGGCGGTCGTCGTCGAACAGGTCGGCCGGCAGAGGGGCGACGACGACCTCGCAGCCCTCCTTCTGCAGCAGGATCGCGGAGCGCAGCCCGACGGACCCGAGGCCGAGCACGACCGCCCGCTTGCCGTCGAGGTCGTAGCTCTTGGCGATGCGCGCGATCGTGGTCGCCGCGGTCGTGTTGCAGCCGTTGGAGTCGAGCATCACGGAGACCTTGAACGGCCCGAAGAACGCCTTCTGCACCTCGGCGAAGATCTCCTCGGCGGCGGCCACGTGCTTGCCCCCGACCCAGATCGCCGTGTTCTTCAGGTCATCCGGTCCGCGGGTGAAGAACGCGTCCTGCGCGAGCGCGCGCGCGTCCTCGCGCTTGACGTTGCCGTGGGAGAGCAGGACGTCCACGTCGGCGTCGTGCGCCACGATCGCGTCGAACGGGCTCGGGTGCTCCTCGGTGTCGAGCTGGAGCAGGATTCTCTTCACGATCCCTCCTCGGTCTCGTCGTCGGGCGATGGCTTGGATTCGCGGGCGGTCAGCCGGACGCGCTCGCGGCGCGGCTCGGCGAAGGTCAGGTAGCCCCAGTCGAGCGGCGATTCCTGGCGGTAGTTCTTCCCCAGCCCACGGGCGATCGAGGCCTTCATCAGCTCCTTGCCCAGGTAGAAGGCATGGGTGTGCTCGTCGACGCCGAGCTCGTCGAAGATCGCGTTGATGTCGGTGCCCTTCACGAAGCGCTCGGCGTTGAAGGCGTAGATCCAGTCGGCGTCGGCGAAGATGCGGATGTTGGGGTCGGTGATGCTCGCGTGCAGCTCGCGCAGCTCGGCCTCCGTGTAGGGACGGACCTCCTCGTCCTTGATCGTCAGCAGCCGCCCGTCGACGTGCTTGGGCGGCGTTCCCTCCTGCTGGGCGAAGTGCATGAGCTGGGCGGCCAGGACCGCCTCCCGTACCGCGCCGCGCGCCCAGTCGATGACCTCCGTGGTCAGGACGTTGCGGATGCCGAGCTCCTGACAGAAGCCGAGCAGCATCGCCGTGACCCCGGTCGTGTCGGCCTCGGTGAGCTCGGTCAGGTTGCCGATCCCCATCAGCATCTCGACGTCGGGGTGGCGGCGTCGCGTCTCCAGGTAGCGGCCGAGGCTGGCCGCGAAGCCCGAGCCGATCGGCTCGATGATCGGGTCGACGAGGAACGGCTTGCCGAGCGCTTGGAGGTGGGCGATGGTCTCGTCGAGGCTGTCGAGGTCGTCGGGCGTGTCCGGGATCAGCACCGGCGTCGCGCGCAGCTGCTCCGCGACATGGCGGTTGTGCCCGTTGAGGCTGAGGACGTAGTCCACACCCGCCGCATCGGCCATCAGGATCTCGTCGGGGTCGAGCGTGTCGATGCTGAGCGTGAAGCCACGGGCCTTGAGGTCGGCGATGACGTCGGGGCCTTCGTCGAGCCAGTTGCGGTCCAGCGAGAGCCCGAGGTCGATGACGTCGGCGCCGGCGTCGCGGTAGTAGCTCGCCGCCTCGACGATCCGCTCGCGGTCGAGGCGCGGGACGTTGTTGATCTCGGCGAACACGCGGATGTCGCGCGCGCCGTAACGCGAGCGGGCGTCGGCCTGCCCGAAGAACGCCGGCAGCCGCTTGAGATCGCCCGGGCCCTTCTCGGCGGGGATGCCGAACTGCTCGGCGAGCACCTCGGGATCGCCCTCGCACAGGCCCGGGATCATGATCCGCGTGATGCCCTCCGGGACCTCGAGGCGCTTGGCGATCCAGGCCGGCGTCATGAGCGCCGCGACCGTGATCTTCATCACCGCGACGTCGTGGTCGAACGGCAGCTCGGCCCGGCGCAGCGTCTCGCGCAGCGCGGGCGCCGCGAGCTTGCCGGTTACGAAGAGGTAGCGGTCGGCTATCTAACGCCCGCCCTTGCTGAAGACGAACTTGTTGGGGGTGCCCTCGAGCGGGCCGCCGTCCTCGGGGCGCCAGAGCACCGTGTCCTCGATCTTGCGCGCGAGCGCGAAGTCCTTGTCGGTGATGCCGCCGCTGGAGTGCGTGGAGAGCTTGACCCACAGCTTGCCCCACGTGACCGACAGGTCGGCGTGGTGATAGGCGGCCTCGCACAGGTAGCCGATCGTGTTGACGAGCCATGAGCGTCGACGGCCAGCCGTCGGTGTTGAACTTGCGCCGGATCCAGCCGTCCTCGTAGTACCAGTCGTCGAGGCCATGCTCCTTGAGCTTGGCGTCGATCTCGTCGACCGGGTACTTCTCGAGCTTCTCCTGTGTCTGCGCCATGGCCAGTCCCTCCTTCGGGGGTCCGGTGTCTCCCCGGACTACAGTACGCCGCCGTTGACGTTGATCGCCTGGCCGGTGACGAACGCCGCCTCGGGCGAGGCGAGGTAGAGCGCCGCGTCCGCCACGTCCTGCGGGCGGCCCCAGCGCCCCAGGGGGGTGCCCTCCGCGACCGAGCGGTGAAAGTCGCGATCCGCCTGCTCGGCGAAGCTCGTCTCGATCCATCCCGGGCACAGGACGTTGACGCGCACGTCGGGCGCCAGGGCGCGGGCGAGGCTCTTGCTGAAGGCCAGGACGCCGCCCTTGACCGCGGAGAACAGCTGCGGGTCGTCGCCGGCCATGCCGGTCGTCACGTGGTCCCAGCTCATGTTGAGGATCGTCCCGCCGCCGGCCTGGCCGCGCATCAGCTCGCCCGCCGCGTACGAGCACGCGATCGTGCCCTTGAGGTCGACCGCGAGCAGCGCGTCGAGCTTGCGCTCCCAGTCCCATGCCGCCGCTTCGCCGGTGAGGACGTCGACGCCGGCGTTGTTGACCCACACGTCGAGGCGGCCGAGCTCGTCGCGCGCCTGCGCCACCAGGCGCTCGCACGCCTCGCGCGTGCCGAGGTCGGCCTGCGCGACCAGCGCGCGCCCGCCGCGCCCGGCGATCGCGTCGGCGACCTCCCGGGCGCGCTCGAGCGACGCGCGGTGCGTCAGCAGGACCGTCGCCCCCTGCGCCGCGAACGTCTCGGCGATGGCACGACCGATCCCGCTGCTCGCTCCGGTCACGACAGCGTGCAGGCCGGCGAGCCGGCCTGCCACGGCGGATGGATCCGACGTGGCCGGTCAGTCCTCCACGCCGCCGGCGAACGGATGGCGCGCCGCCTCGGCCGAATCGGCGACCGCGCTCACGCTCGGCTCGCCCTTCAGCGCGCGCTCGATCGATTCCCTGGTCGCCTGGTAGTTGTAGTCGAAGATCTTCTTGTCGTCCGTGGCTTCCCAGTGGATGAAGACGCCGACGATGATGCAGAGGTCGTCGACGTCGCCCGCCGGGATGATCCCGTCGCGCACGGCGTGGACGACGGCGCGCGACACCGCCGCCTGGGCGGGGCCGAACATCTGCACGGCCTGCGTCGCGCCCTTCATCGTGACCTTGTTGGAGATGATCGTGTCGGGCTTGCACGGAAGGTTGGGCGTCACCACCGCGAGGAGGTTCGTGTGCCCCTCCTTCTGGTTGACGAGCGAGTTCGCGAACGCCTCGCCCACCGGCCCGCTCTTCGAGCCGATGAGAAGGTCGATGTGCGCGACCTCGTTGCCCTCGCCGACGAGCGACTCTCCGACCATGAACGCAGCGGCCATGACCCGTCCTCCTATGGTTTTCGGGGATGCCTGAGAAATCAGGGAAGGGGCGGGCGACTCTAACTTCTGGCGCCGAGAGGGGTCAAGCGGGCGCCCAGCGGTTGTCCGCACATGCCGGTGCGGCGACCGTTCGTACCGCCGAGGCCGTCGCCCGTGCCGCCCAGCTGGCCTGCGTGCTGGAGGTCAGCGCCGAGAAGCCGGGCAACATCACGCCCAGCCACGACTTCCACGACACGACCTATGAGGACATGCTGCGCAGCGCGATCGCGGTCGGCCCCGAGCTGGCGCGCGCGGGCGAGCACGGCGTGGGCGACACGATCCTGGCGGTCGTGCAGGCGTCGCGCCGCGCGGCGCCGGCGAACACGAACCTCGGGATCGCTCTGCTGCTGGCTCCGCTGGCGAAGGCGGCGCTCGCCGGCGGACCGCTGCGCGAGCGCCTGGCGGCGACGCTGGGTGCGCTCGACCTGGCCGATGCGCGCGCGGCGTACGCGGCGATCCGGCTCGCCGGCGCCGGCGGGCTGGACGAGCGCGTCGAGCACGACGTGCGCTCCGAGCCGGCGGTGGGCCTGCGCGAGGCCATGGCGAGCGCCGCCGGACGCGACGCCATCGCGTCGGAGTACGTCAGCGACTTCGCGCTGACCTTCGAGACCGGGGTCCCGGCGCTCGTCGCCGCCCTGGGCGATGGGCTGGCTGAGCGCGAGGCGATCGTCGAGCTGCACCTGCGGCTGCTCGCTGCCGCGCCGGACACGCTGATCGCGCGCAAGCGCGGCGCGGAGGCGGCGGCGCGGGTGTCGGCGGGGGCGCGCGAGGTGCTCTGCGCCGGAGGGGTGCGCACCGCGGCGGGGCGGCGGGCGCTGCGCAGCTTCGACGCATCGCTGCGCGAGCCCGGCAACGCGCTGAACCCGGGGACCACCGCCGACCTGGTGACGGCGACCCTGTTCGTCGCGCTGCTCGAAGGTATCCTCTGACGCCGTCGCACCGGGCGAGCCACTTCTCCTGATTGCTCTGAGCGCGCGCATGCTCGCCGATCTGGCGATGCGCGACGGTCAGCCAGTGGCCGCGTTCGATCTGTTCGGCGACCTCGACCTGCGACGCGGCCACGCGAGCGTCGTGGCCCTTGCGGGCGGGAGCCTGACGGCGCTGGTCGACGCCGCGGTGCAGGTGCCGGCTCGTGGCGTCGTCTACGGGGCGAGCTTCGAGAACCACCCGGCGCTCGTCGCGCGGCTGGCCGAGCGACACGCGCTGCTCGGCAACGTGCCGCAGACGCTGCTCGCGGTGCGCGACCCGCAGCGCCTGGCGTCGGCGCTGCGCGACGCGGGCCTGCATGTATCCGCGCACGTTCGCCGCGGCGCCCGACGATCGCTCGGGCCGCTGGCTGCGCAAGCCGATGCGCGGTGGCGGCGGCACGCGCGTGCGCGCGTGGCGCGGCGGTGCCCTGCCGGCCGGCGCGGTCGTGCAGGAGCGCATCGACGGGGTTCCGTGCTCGGCGGCGGCGGTCGGTGACGGGGTGGATGCGGTCGTGCTCGGGCTCACCGAGCAGCTCGTCGGGCGCCGGGCGTTCGGCGTGCGCGGCTACCGCTGGTGCGGGAACGTCGTCCCGCCGCGCCTGCCCGTCGGTCGAGCGCGAAGACCTGCTCGGGCAGGCGCGCGCGATCTGCTCGTGCCTGGCCGCTGCGTTCGCGTTGCGCGGGCTCTTCGGCGTCGACTTCGTCTGGGATGGCGAGCGCGCGTGGACGATCGAGGTCAACCCGCGTCCCACGGCGTCGCTCGAGGCGATCGAGGCGGCGTACGGCGTGGGCGTGTTCGGCGGCGCACCTGCGGGCGTGCGCCGGTGAGCTGCCGCAGGGTCGAGGCCGAGCGCGCGGGCGCGGCCGGCAAGGCGGTGCTCTTCGCCACCGAGGACGTGGTCGTCGGCGACAGCGTCCGCTGGCTGCAGCGCGGCGTGCGCGACGTCCCGCACCCCGGCGAGCGCATCGCCGCCGGGCGGCCGATCTGCACGGTGCTGGCCACGGGGGCGACGCCCGACGAGGTGCTCACAGCGCTCGAGGAGCAGGCGGCGTGGCTGCGAGCCGAGCTCGGCTCGCGCGTGGAGGTGGCGGCCGGTGGCTGATGCGACGTGCGCCGGGTGCGGGTGCGCCTGCGACGACATCGAGGCGACGATCGTCGACGGGCGGCTGACCGTGACGCGGACCTGCTCGCTCGGCGACGCGTGGTTCGCCGAGCGGGCGGCCGCGCCCGTCGCCAGCATCGAGGGCCGCGAGGCGAGCATCGACGAGGCGGCCGACGCCGCGGCCGCGATCCTCCGGCAGGCGCGGGCGCCGCTCGTCTACGGCCTCGGGCAGGCGAGCATCGAGGCGCAGCGCCAGGCGGTGGCGCTCGCCGAGGCGGCGGGGGCCATCGTCGATCCAGGCGGCGCCGCCGGGGCGGGCCTCGCCTACCAGGCGATCGGCTCGAGCACGGCCACCTTCGGCGAGATCCGCGACCGGGCCGAGCTGGTCGTCGTCTGGCGTGCGGACCCGGCCGTCACCAACCCGCGGTTGTTGGGGCGGCTGCGAGCGGGGTCGCGTCCGCTCGTCGTCGTCGACGCTGAGCGGACCGCGACCGCGGAGGAGGCCGATGCGTTCGTCGCGCTCGACGCCGCGCGCGAGTTCGAGGCGCTGTGGGCGCTGCGCGCGCTCGTCACGGGGGCGCCGCTCGATCGCGACCGCCTCGGGGAGCTGCCGGTCGACGACCTCGCCGAGCGCCTGGGCGCCGCGGGCCACGTCGCCTTCCTGCACGGCGCCCTCGACGAGCTCGAGGCGCTCGCGCTGTTCTCGCTCGTGCGCGACCTCAGCCACGATCGCCATGCGGTCGCCCTGGCGCTGCGCGGCGACGGCAACGCGCGCGGCGCCGAGGACGTCCTCGCCTGGCAGACCGGCTTCCCCGCGGCGGTGAGCTTCGCCCGCGGCCACCCGCGCGCGAACCCGGGCGAGTTCAGCGCGGCCGCGCTGCTCGAGCGCGGCGAGGTCGACGCCGCGCTCGTGGTCGCCTGCGACGCGCTGGAGCAGCTGCCGGGCCTGCGCGAGCTGCCGACGGTGGTCGTCGACGCGCGCGACACCGAGACGGCGAGGGCGGCGCAGGTGGCCTTCGCCACCGCGGCTCGACGGCATCGAGGTCGCGGGCACCGCGCACCGGATGGACGGGGTCCCCGTCCCGCTGCGCGCGCTGCTGGAGGGCGACCGGCGCGGCGGCTCGGTCGCCGACGTGCTGGCCGCGATCGCGGAGCGGCTGTGATGCTGCGCATCGCCGGCGGCAGCGTCTACGACCCCGCCAACGGCATCGCCGGCGAGGTGCGCGACGTCTGCGTGGAGGACGGCAGGATCGTCGAGGACGTCCCCACGCACGCCCGCACCATCGACGCGCGCGGCATGGTCGTCATGCCGGGCGGCGTCGACATCCACGCCCACATCGCCGGGCCGAAGGTCAACGCCGCCCGCAAGCTCCTGCCCGAGGAGCACCGCGCCGACGTCCTCGAGCGCACCGCGATCACGCGCGCCGGCACCGGCGGCACCGTCCCGTCGACGTTCGCGACGGGCTACCGCTACGCGCTGCTGGGCTACACGACCGTCGTCGAGGCCGCCACGCCGCCGCTCGCGGCCCGCCACACGCTCGCCGAGCTGCGCGACACGCCGGTCATCGACGCGCTCTTCCTCGTGCTCATGGGCAACAACCTGCCCCTCTTCGAGCTCATCCGCTCCGAGCCCGCGCGCGTGCGCGAGGCGATCGCCTGGTGGCTGCAGGCCACCGGCGGCTACGGCGTCAAGCTCGTCAACCCGGGCGGCGTCGAGATGTGGAAGCGCAGCAACGGCAACGTCACCTCGCTCGACGACGACGGCCCCGGGGTCACGCCGCGGCAGGTCATCGAGACGATCGCCACCGCGGTCCACGACCTCGGCCTGCCGCACCCGGTCCACGTCCACTGCAACAACCTCGGCGTGTCAGGCAACTACCGCACCACGCTCGACACGCTGCGCACCCTCGAGGGCCGGCGCGCGCACCTCGCCCACCTGCAGTTCCACGCCTACGGCGGGCGGCCGGGTGGGCGCCCGCGCTCGCGCGCCCCCGAGCTCGCCGACTACCTCAACGGCGCACCCCGAGCTCAGCGCCGACATCGGGCAGGTGATGTTCGGCCCGGCGACGACGATGACCGCCGACGCGCCGGTCTCCGCGGTCCTGCGCGACATCACCCACGGGCGCTGGGTCAACGCGGACACCGAGGCCGAGACCGGCTGCGGGATCGTGCCGTTCGCCTACCGCGAGAAGAACTACGTCCACGCGCTGCAGTGGGGCATCGGCCTGGAGCTGTTCCTGCTCAGCCGCGACCCGTGGCGGCTCGTGCTGTCGACCGATCACCCCAACGGCGGCTCGTTCCTCAGCTATCCCGCGGCTGATCCGCCTGCTGATGGACCGCGAGTTCCGCAACGAGCAGATCGGCCGCGTCAACCAGCAGGCGATCAAGCGCACGGTCCTGCTCGACGACCTCGATCGCGAGTACACGCTCGAGGAGATCGCGATCATCACCCGCGCCGGCCCCGCGCGCCTGCTCGGCCTGCGCGACAAGGGGCACCTCGGCGTGGGCGCCGACGCCGACATCACGATCTACGACGACCGCGAGGATCGCGAGGAGATGTTCGCCGCGCCGCGCTACGTGATCAAGGACGGGCACGCGGTCGTCGAGGACGGCGAGCTGCGCGAGACGGGCCCGGGCCGCCTGCTGCGGGTCGGCGCCGAGTACGACCCCAGCATCGAGCCGACGCTCGAGGCGCTGTTCGAGGACCGCTACAGCGTGCGGTTCTCGAGCTATCCCGTGCGCGAGCCGTGGCTGCTCGAGCCCGCCCGCACCGTCGCCGCGCAGGGGTCGCCATGAGGCTGCACGGGGCCGAGATCGTGGACACCTTCGCCGAGGCGTTCCCGATGTGGGGGACGCGCGTGGTGATCACCGCGGCGACGCCGGAGTGGGCGCTCGAGGCCGGGCGCTCGATGACCGGCTTCGCCACCTCGGTGATCGGCTGCAAGTGCGAGGCGAGCATCGAGCGAGAGCTCGGCGCCGGCGAGACGCCCGACGGGCGGCCCGGGGTCAGCGCGCTGCTGTTCGCCATGGACCGCGAGGGCGTCGGCAAGCGCCTGGTCGAGCGCGTGGGGCAGACGGTGCTGACCTGCCCGACGACGGCCTGCTTCAACGGGATCGACGCCGAGAAGACGGTCGACGTCGGGGGCCAGCTGCGCTTCTTCGGCGACGGCTACCAGGCCAGCAAGGTCCTCGACGGGCGGCGGTACTGGCGCGTGCCGGTGATGGAGGGCGAGTTCCTCGTGCAGGAGCGCTTCGGCGTGGTCGAGGGCGTCGCGGGGGGCAACATCATCATCTTCGCCCGCGACCACGCGACGGCGCTGGGCGCGGCGCAGGCGGCGGCGAGCGCGATGCGCGAGGTGCGAGGGCGCGATCATGCCGTTCCCGGGCGGCATCGCGCGCAGCGGCAGCAAGGTCGGCTCGCGCTACTCCGCGCTGCCGGCGTCGACGAACGACGCGATGTGCCCGTCCTTGCGCGGGCAGGTCGAGCACACCGACGTGCCGGCCGACGTCGAGGCGGTGTTCGAGATCGTCATCGACGGCCTCGCGCTCGAGCCCGTCCGCGAGATGATGCGCCGCGGGCTCGTGGCCGCCGCGCAGGCCGGTGCCAGCCACGTCACCGCGGGCAACTACGGCGGCAACCTCGGCCCGCACCACATCCACCTGCGCGAGCTCGTCCCATGACCCTCACCCTCACCCTGCGCGAGCAGCCGGCCGTGGCGCTCGAGACCGAGGCGCTGACGCCCGATCGCCTGGCCGCCGCGAGCCGCACGGAGATCGAGGCGCTCCCGGTGTGGCACGGCAAGGAGCGCACGCGCGTGGGCGAGTTCTTCGCCGTCTCCGGGAGCGGCGACGACGTGCGCGTGGAGGGCGACTTGAGCCGCGTGAAGTTCGTCGGCGCGGGCATGACCGCCGGCCGGCTCACCATCGCGGGCGACGTCGGGATGCACGCCGGGGCCGGCATGCGCGGTGGCGAGCTGCACGTCGAGGGCGACGCCGGCGACTGGGCCGGGGCGGGGATGGGCGGCGGGCAGCTCGTGGTTCGGGGCTCGGCGGGGCGCCAGCTCGGCGGCGTCTATCCGGGCGAGCGGGCGGGGATGCGCGGCGGCGAGATCGTCGTCCACGGCGACGCGGGCGCGCAGGCCGGCGCCGGGCTGCGGCGCGGCCTGATCGCGGTGGCCGGGCGCGTCGGCGACGCCGCCGGCCTGCGCATGCTGGCGGGAACGATCGTCGCGCTCGGCGGGCTCGGTGTGCGGGCCGGCGCGGGGATGCGGCGCGGCTCGATCGTCACCATGGCGCCGGCGACGCCGCTGGCGACCTTCGTGTTCTCGTGCATCTACCGCCCGCCGTTCCTCGCGCTCTACCTGCGCCGGCTGCGCGCGCTCGGCCTGGCCGTCACCGACGCAGCAGCTCGAGGGTCGCTACGCGCGCTGGTGCGGCGACGGCCTGGAGCTCCGCCGCGGCGAGATCCTGATGCTGGAGGAGGCAGACGCATGACGCTTTCGCTCAACGACCGCGCCCTGGAGCTCGCCGACCGGCTGGCCGCCGACGCCGAGGCGGCGCGCGTCGCGGTCGAGCACGCTGTCCAACGGCACGCGCGTCATCGACTGCGGCGCGCAGGCGCCGCGGGCGGCTTCGAGGCGGGGCGGCGCGTTCGCCGAGATCTGCATGGCCGGGCTCGGATCCGTCGCCTACGCGCCGCTGGTCCTCGACGGGCGCTGGCTGCCCGGCGTCACGGTGACCACCGACCGCCCCGCGGTCGCCTGCCTGGCCGCGCAGTACGCCGGCTGGCGGCTCGACCGCGACGGCTACTTCGCGATGGGCAGCGGGCCGGGGCGCGCGCTGATCCGCGCCGAGGACCTCTACGACGACCTCGACTGGGACGAGCAGGCGAGCGGGGCGGTGCTGTGCCTGGAGACGCGCGAGCCGCCGCCGGCGGAGGTCGCCGACTTCGTCGCGCAGCGCGCCGGCGTGCCGCCCTCGGCGCTGACCCTGCTGATGGCGCCGACCGCGAGCGTGGCCGGCGGCGTGCAGATCGCGGCGCGGGTCGTCGAGACGGCGCTGCACAAGCTCCACGAGCTCGACTTCGACGTGAAGCGAGTCGTCGCCGGCTTCGGCAGCTGCCCGCTGCCGCCGGTGGCGGGCGACGACACGGCGGCGCTCGGGCGCACCAACGACGCCGTGCTCTACGGCGGCCAGGTCCACCTCACCGTCGAGTCCGACGACGACGACGCGCTGCGCGACCTCGTCGAGCGCCTTCCCGCCTCGGCGTCGTCGGACTACGGCGAGCCGTTCGGCAAGGTCCTGAAGGACGCGAACTTCGACTTCTACGAGATCGACCCGCTGCTCTTCAGCCCGGCGCAGATCAGGCTCACGAGCGTCGCGAGCGGCCGCAGCTTCGAGGCGGGCGCGGTCAACCTCGAGGTGCTGGAGCGCTCGTTCTGGGGCTGACCGTCGCGATCCTGGGGTCGAGCGGCGGCTGGCACGCGCAGCAGCTCACCGACGCGCTGGCGGCGCGCGGCCACGAGCATCGCGTCCTGCCCGTGACGCGCATGGTCGGGCGCATCGACGGCGACGTCGCCGTGCGCAGCCGCGACGTGTCGCTCGACGAGTGCGACGCCGTGATCGTGCGCGGCATCCCGCGCGGGTCGCTCGAGCAGGTCATCTTCCGCGTCGACGCCCTGCACGCGCTCGAGGCGCGCGGCGTGACCTGCGTCAACGGCCCACGCGCGCTCGAGCGCACGATCGACAAGTTCCTCGCCTCGGCGCTGCTGGCGCGCGCGGGCGTGCCCACGCCGCGGACGGTCGCCTGCGAGCGCTCCGACGATGCGCTGGAGGCCTTCGAGGAGCTCGGCGGGGACGTCATCGTCAAGCCGCTGTTCGGCGCGATGGGGGCGGGGATGACGCGCGTCGACGACGCCGACGTCGCCTACCGCGTCTTCCATGCGCTGGAGCTCGAGCGCGCCGTCTACTACCTGCAGGAGACGCTGCCGCACGACGGCCGCGACCTGCGCGCGCTGGTCGTCGGCGGGCGCGTGCTCGCGGCGATCGAGCGGATCGGCTCGGGATGGCGCGCGAACCTCGCGCGCGGCGCCGAGGCGCGAGCCACGCAGCTGAGCCCCGACCAGGAGCGCCTGTGCCTGGAGGCTGCGGACGCGCTCGGCGTCGACTACGCCGGCGTCGATGTGCTGCGGGCCGCCGACGGGCGCGACTACGTGCTCGAGCTCAACGGGATCCCCGGCTGGCGCGGGCTCCAGGAAGCCACGGGCGCCGACGTGGCCGCGGCGCTCGTCGCGCACCTGGAGGCGCTGGTCAGCGCAGCTGCGCCAGCTCGTCCGGGCCGATGAGGGCGCGGTGCAGCGCGGTCGCGACGAGCGCGCCGGCGGCGCCGGCCGCGTCGAGCGCGCGCAGGTCGTCGACGCGGCGCACGCCGCCGCCGGCCAGCAGCTCGAGGTCCGGGAAGGCGCCGTGGAGCTCGGCGATCAGCGCGACGTCCGGGCCCGCGCCGCTGCCCACGCGCGCCAGATCGAGCACGATCGCCTCGCGCAGGCCGGGCCGGTGCAGGCGCGCGAAGGCGTCGAGCGCGCTCAGCCCGGCGAGCTGCGCGTCGGCCGAGAGCACGCGGCCGTCGCGCAGGTCGACGCTGAGGACCACGGCGCCCTCGGGCAGCTCCGCGAGCAGGCGGTCGAGGGCGTCGGCACCGGTCAGCGTCTCCGTCCCGACGATGACGCGATGCGCGCCGAGGTCCAGCAGCGCCTTCGCCCGCACAGGCTCGCTCACGCCGGCGTCGACCATGAGGCGGGCCTCGCGCGCCAGGGCGCCGATGCTCGCGCTGTTCTCGCCGGCCCCGACGATGGCGTCGAGGTCGGCGACGTACAGCTCGTCGAGCCCCAGCTCGGCGCGAAACCCGCGGGCGAGGGCCAGCGCGTCGCCGTGGTCGCCGCCGCCGATGACGCTGCGCACCGGGCGATAGCGTTCGCGCTCGCCGCGCACGGCGTGGACCGCCGTGCCGTCCTTGAGATCGATGACACCGACGACGCGCATGCCAGCCACCGCGGCGGCCACGCTAGCAGTGGACATCGGTGGCGCGAACACCAAGGCCGCCTGGCTGGACGGCGAGTCGCTGCGCACGGTCTCGCGCCCGTTCGAGGTCTGGCGCGACCGCGAGGCGCTCGCCGCGGTGCTGCGCGACGTCGCGGCCGAGGTGGCCGCCGGTCCGGCACACGCCGTGGCGATCACCATGACCGCCGAGCTCTCCGACGCGTTCCGGACCAAGCGCGAAGGGGTGGCGTTCGTGCTCGATGCGGCGCAGGACGCGCTGGGGGACAGGCCGCTGAGCGTGCTGACGACGGCCGGCGAGCTCGTGTCGGTCGCCGCGGCGCGCGCGCGGCCGTGGGACGTCGCCGCCGCCAACTGGGTGGCGACGGCGCTCGCGGTGGCGCAGGCGCACCCCGACGCGCTGCTCATCGACGTCGGCAGCACGACCGCCGACATCGTCCCCATCGCCGGTGGCCGCGTCGCCGCGACCGCGCACAACGACCTCGAGCGGCTCCTGGCCGGCGAGCTCGTCTACACCGGCGTCCTGCGCACGAACCTCGCGGCGATCGCGTCCCGCGTGCCGGTCCGCGGCGGATGGTGCCCGGTGTCGTCGGAGTACTTCGCGATCAGCGCCGACGTCCATCTCGTCCTCGGCCACCTGTCCCCGGATGCGTACGACTGCCCGACGCCCGACGGGCGGCCGACCACCGCCGCCTTCGCCCGAGAGCGGATCGCCCGGCTCGTGTGCTCCGACGTCGAGCAGCTCGACACAGCGGAGATCGACGCGATCGCGGCCTACCTGCACGGCGAGCAGCTGCGCGCGCTCGAGGAGGCGGCGCGCAGGGTGCAGCGCGCGCTCGCCGCCGACGCGCCCGTCGTCCTGGTCGGCGCGGGCGCCTTCCTCGGGCGCGAGGTCGCCGCGCGTCTCGGGCGGGCGGTCGCCGACGGGCCATGGAGCGCGACCGACGGCGAGATGGCGCCCGCCGCGGCGCTCGCGGCGCTCCTGGCGGCGCGCCTGTGCTGACGGTCGTCAAGGTCGGCGGCGGACTGGGTAGCGGAGCGGGCGACGACGCGCTGCGGGCGCTGTGCAGCGACGCTCGGCGAGCTCGGTCAGCGCCACCCGCTGCTCGTCGTGCCCGGCGGCGCGTGGTTCGCCGACGCCGTGCGCGAGGCCGACCGCCGCTTCGCGCTGCCCGCCACGACCTCGCACCACATGGCGGTCCTCGGCATGGAGCAGTTCGGCTGGCTGCTGAGCGAGCTGATCCCGGGCGCCGTGCGCTCCGGGCAGGCACGCGCGACCGACCGCAGGACGACCGTGCTCCTCCCCGCGGCACTCGCGCTCGACGGGCTGCCCGCGTCGTGGCAGGTGACGTCCGACTCGATCGCCGCGTGGGTCGCCGGCCGCGCCGGAGCCGGCCGTCTCGTGCTCGTCAAGGAGGTCGACGGGCTGTTCGCGCAGTGGCCCGCGCACGGCGATCCGATCGCACGAATGACCGCCGCCGAGCTCGGTGCGCTGCGGCCCGCGGGCGTCGACGAGCACCTGGCCGCGGTCCTCGAGGACGCGCGCTTCGAGACGTGGGTGATCAGCGGACGCGACCCCGCGCGCCTCGCCGAGCTGCTCGAACGCGGCGCGACGGTGGGCACGCGAATCGCCTGAGCGCGCTTGCTACCGTGGCGCCATGGATGCGCAGCAGCGTCCGAGCACGCAAGGGCGCCACCCTGGCCGACCCCACGCTCCGGGAGTACAAGCTCGTCGGCGGGTTGGAGACGTTCGCCAACCGCAGCTTCTGGCCCGGCTTCTTCTCCCGGGTCGCGGCCCGCAAGCAGTGGGATGCGGCGGCCATCGACTTCGGCCCCGACGCCCGCGCGTGGCAGGAGCTGCCGGACGAGCGCCGCCAGCGCCTCACGACGATTCTCGCCGGCTTCCGCGTGGGCGAGGACGCGGTCGCCGAGCAGCTCACGCCGTTCGTCGTCGCGGCGAACAGGGAGACCCTGGCCTCCCAGGAGAGCTTGATGGCCTGGACCTTCTCCCTGCAGCGCCGCGACGAAGCGCGCCACGCGCGGTTCTTCGACCGCATCGCGGCAGAGGTACTCGGGCTGCCCGGCGAGACCCCCGACGAGCGCCGCGCAGCGGCCCGCGAGTACGCCCCGCCGGCGATCCTCGAGCTCTTCGAGGAGCAGCTGCCCACGATGACCGCGGAGCTCGCGGCGGGTGAAGCGGGGCTGGGCGAGGGCGTCAGCCTCTACCACATGCTGCTCGAGGGAGTCGTCTTCAACGCCGGGACGACCGCGCTGCTCGACCGACCTGGCCGACGGCGCGCTGCCCGGAGTGCGCGAGGGTGCGGAGCGCGTCGAGCGCGACGAGCGCTGGCACGTCGGCTTCGGCCTGCGCTGCCTGATCGAGACCCAGCCCTCTCAAGAGCGCATCGATGACCTGGTCGCGCGCGGCGTGGCGGCCGCCGCGGCCTGGGGTGACGCCGTCCCCGCCGCCATCCGCGAGCTCAGCGCACGCACGTGCGCACACCGGCTGCACGTCTCCGGGTTCACCGAGACGCGCGCGGCGTAGCCGCGCACGCAGCCCGCAGGGCACGGACGCGCGCCGCTTCGAGCGGCCCGGAGCGCCTGCCGTCGCCGCACGCGGCCGACCGGACGCCGGCGATGTCGGCGCCGGTCGCGCGCACGACCGGCAGGTCCTCGGCGCGCAGCGCGCCGGCCAGCGCCAACTCCAGCCCCAGCTCGTGGGCCTCGTCCACCAGCGCCGTGAGCGCCTCCGGCGAGAGCCATTCCAGGAGCCCGCGGCCGTCCTTGACCGCCGTGTCGAGCAGGCACACGTCGACGCCGGCGGCGCGCGCGACGCGCGGCAGCAGCTCCGGCGCCAGCGGCGCGGGCGCCACGCGCCGGGCGTCCGCGTAGGCGCCCGCCACCACCACCGCGCCGGGCGCGGCCTCGCGGACGGCGCGCAGCAGCGCGACCGCGTCGGCCTCGCGTCGCGACGCCCCAGAGCCCGACCTTCACGAACGCGGCGCCGCTGCGCGCGGCGCCGAGCGCGGCGAGCGCCGCCGTGCCCGGGAGGTTGGGCATGTCGCCGATCGCGACGCTGACGGGAAGCTCCTCGGGCACGGCGGCGCGGACCTCCGCGATCACCGCGGGCGGCGGCGCTCCCAGCGAGCCCTCCGCCGGGTTCTTGACGTCGACGATGTCGGCGCCCGCCGCCGCGGCCTCGCGCGCCTCGCCGGCGTCCACGACGCTCACGAGCAGCCTCACGACCGCTCCACGCGCGCGCCGCGGTTGTCGAAGGTCACGAGCTCCACGCTCCCTTCGTCGCCGACGATCCCCGCCATGCGGTCCGCGAGCTCGCGCCCGGACGCCTCGCTGCCGACGATCCCGTAGACCGCCGGCCCCCATGAGCTCTGGCCGGCGCCGGCCGCCCCTTCACGAAGCAGCGCCTCGACGAGCGCGCCCGCGCGCGGATGGAAGCGCCCGCCCTGCACCTCGGCGAACGCGTCGCCGACGAGCTGCTGGATGCGCGTGAGCGCGCCGCCGAACTCCTCGAGGTCGTACTCGACGAGCGCCGGCAGCAGCGAGGTGAGCACGAGCTGCGCGATCTCCGCCGAGCGCTCGGGCGACGGCACGAGCCGCCGGAACGCCTCCTCCTCGGCGGGCCCGGACAACCCGGGCTGCGGCCCGGGGGATGACGAGCACGACGCGCCACTCGTCGGGCATCGGGTGGTGCGCCAGCAGCGGCGCGGGGCGCTCGACGTCGCGCCGCACCCCGCCCTCGACCACGAGGCCCCCGAGCGCGAACGTCCACGTGCCCACCGCGGAGCGCGCCGCGCGGCCGACCGCTTCGGCCAGCTCCGGCGCGTCGACGGTCCGATCCTCGAGCGCCGCCAGCGCCTGCGCGACCGCGAGCGCGAGCTTCGTGCCCGACCCCAGCCCCACGTGCGGCGGGATCGCCTCGATCACGCGCAGGTGCGCGCCGCCCGCGAGCCCGAGCGCCTCGTGGCAACGGCGCGCGAAGGCCAGCGCGCGCTCGGCGTCGGCGCCCTCCGCGGACAGCTCGTCGGCCGGCCGTGCCTCGACCACGACAGCGGGCCTGCTCACCGACACCCCGAGCCCGCCGAAGCGCCGCGGGCCGTCGCCGGCCACCGCGAGCATCCCGAGGTGCAGGCGCGCCGGCGCCTCGACACGCACGCTCACAGCTCTCCCACCGCCGCGCGCAGGCGCTGCGTGACGTAGGCCATCGCCTCGCGCTCCCGCGGCCCGGCGGTCTTGTCGACGAGCGGCTGCAGGCGGCGCAGCTCGGCGCGGATGTCGTCGGCTGCGAGCAGGCGAGCGCGAGACGCGAGGATCGAGGCCTCGAGCACCGCGTGGCGCGCCCGGTTGAGGCCGAGGAACTCGCGGCCCGTGCCGCCGGCGACGACCGCCGTCGTGACGAGGGCGCGCTCCGCGCTGTCGTCGATCGTCTCGACGCGGACCTCGCGCCACGAGCACGCGTCGTCGAGCACCGCGCCCCCGACGCTCGTCGCCGGACGCGTCGGCGGGTGCGGATCGCCGAGCGCGGCCTGGCTGAAGAGCAGGATGTCGTCGGTGAGGTTCACGACGGCGGCCCCGGTGGCCCGCAGGTTGCGCAGCGTCCGTGTCCCGCGGTAGGGCTTGATGACGATCCGTGCCTCGCCCCACTCGACGCCCATCGCGCCGCAGTTCACGCTGCCGTCGGGGTTGATCGTCGTGACGACGGTCTCGACGATCACCTAGAGCGCCTCCAGGTAGCGCGCGGTCTCCCAGTCGGTGACCGCGGCCGACTGCGCCGCCAGCTCGGCCCGGCGCATCGCCACGCAATGGTCGACGACGTCGTCGCCCAGCCAGTCGCGGGCCAGGGCGCTGCGCTCGAGCAGGTCGGTGGCCGCCTCCAGCGTCGCCGGAAGCGCCGGCACGACGCCGTCGGGCAGCGCGTAGACGTCGCCGTCGACGGGCGGCGGCGGCTCGCACGCGCGCCGCACCCCGTCGAGCCCCGCGGCGAGCGCCGCCGCCGCCGCGAGGTACGGGTTGGCGTCGGCGCCGGCCTGGCGATGCTCGACGCCGGGCGATGCCGTCGCCGTCGCAGATCGCCCGGACGCCGGCGGAGCGGTTGTCGACGCTCCACGTGGCGGTCGTGGCCGCCCACGAGTACGGGGTCAGGCGCCGGTAGGAGTTGGGCGTGGGGGCGAAGATCGCCGTCAGCTCGGCCATCCCCTCCAGCAGCCCGCCGAGGAAGTGGCGCATCGCGGCCGGCGTGCCGTCGCGCAGGCTGAGATGCAGGTGGCACGAGCTGCCCGGCCAGTCGGAGCGGGGCTTGGCCATGAACGTCGCCAGCAGCCCGTGGCGGGCGGCGATCTCCTTCACCGCGCTCTTGAGCAGGAACGCCTCGTCGGCCGCTCGGAGCGCCGGCGCGGCGCGCACGTTGATCTCGAACTGGCCCGGACCGGCCTCCGGCGCGCACGCCTCCACGGCCAGCCCGTACTCCTGCAGCGTCGAGCGCACCGCGCCGGCGAAGTCCTCGTGCCGCGACGCCGCGACGACGCCGTACACGCTCGGGCGCTCCTGCACCGCCTCGAGCTGCGACGGCCGCTTGGCGAGCACCGACTGCGGCGTCTCGCGCAGCGCGTAGAACTCGAGCTCGATCCCGACGATCGGCTCGACGCCCAGGGCCCTGGCGCGCTCGACGACCGAGCGCAGGACGGCGCGCGGCGCCAGCGGGATCGCGCGCCCGTCGCGATCGAGGAAGTCGCACAGCAGCAGCGCCGTGCGGTCGTGCCACGGGACGATGCGGGCCGTCTCGAGGTCGGGCATCGCGAGCATGTCCGGATAGCCGGGGCGCGGGAACCAGCCGTCGTGCCCGGCAGGCGGCTGGACGGGCTCGACCTCGTCGACCGGGAGCGCCCAGATGACGTCGCACAGCGCGATGCCGCGCTCGGCCGCGCGATCGAGCTCCGCGATCGGCACGCGCTTGCCGCGCATGATCCCGTGGACGTCGGCACCCGCGAGGATCACCGTCTCGACGCCGCGCCGGCGCAACAAACGGACGCTCTCCTGTGCCAACGTTGGGCAGAGTGTAGATGCGGCCATGCGCACGCTCCTGATCGACAACTACGACTCGTTCACGTTCAACCTCTTCCACCTGCTGGGCGAGGTCAACGGCGACGAGCCCGTGGTGGTGCGCAACGACGAGCTGTCGTGGGACGAGCTCGCGGCGCTGGCGCTCGACAGCATCGTCATCGGCCCGGGCCCCGGGCGCCCCGAGCACGCGCGCGACGTCGGCGTCTCGCTGGACGTGCTGAAGCGCTCCGAGCTGCCGGTGCTCGGCGTCTGCCTCGGCCACCAGGCGCTCGCCCACATCACCGGCGGCGCGGTCGAGCACGCGCCGGAGGTCATGCACGGGCGCCTGAGCCCGATCGAGCACGACGGGCGCGGGCCTCTTCGCCGGCATCCCGCAGGGCTTCGCCGCCGTGCGCTACCACTCGCTGGTCGTCGGCGCCCTGCCCGCCGAGCTGCGCCTCACGGCGTGGACGCTCGACGACGTCGTCATGGCGGTCGAGCACCGCACGCGGCCGCTGTGGGGCGTGCAGTTCCATCCCGAGTCGATCTCCACGGAGCACGGGCGCACGCTGCTGCGCAACTTCCGCGACCTGACGCGCGCCCAGGGCCCGCCCACGCCGCGCGGACGTCGCGCGGCCCGCCGCCCGGACACCGGCGCGCGCGTGCACCACCGCACGCTGGAGACCTGGTGCGATCCCGAGGCCGCGTTCGTCGCCCTCTACGGCGAGCGCGACCACGCCGTGTGGCTGGACAGCTCGCGCGCGGACCCGGGGCTGGCGCGCTTCTCCTTCATGGGCGCCCCGGACGGTCCGCTCGGGCAGGTCGTGAGCTACGACGTCGCGTCGCAGGTCGTGACCGTGGACCACGCGGACGGGCGCGAAGCGCTGCACGAGAGCCTCCTCGCGTACTGCTCGCGCGAGCTCGCGCGCCTCGCCGCCGACGCCCCCGAGCTGCCCTTCGACTTCACCGGCGGCTTCGCCGGCTATCTCGGCTACGAGCTCAAGGCCGATCTGGGCGGCGAGCTCGTGCACCGCTCCCCGCTGCCCGACGCGACGCTGCTCTTCTGCGACCGGGTGATCGCCTTCGACCATCACAAGCAGCGCGTCCACCTCGTCGCGCTCGCCGACGTCGCCGGCGCGTCCGCCGCCGAGGCCTGGCTGACGGCCACCGAGGCCGAGCTCGAGGCGATCGCGCGCCGTCCGCCGCCCGCTGCGCCATCCCCGCCGCCGGCCGCTGCGCTGCGCTTCGCCGCCCGCGAGAGCCGCGACGCGTACCTCGCGAACATCGCCGCCTGCAAGCACGAGATCCTCGAGGGCGAGAGCTACGAGATCTGCCTGACGACCGAGCTGCACAGCGACGGCGCCATCGAGCCGCTCGCCGCCTACCGCGCCCTGCGGGCGCGCAACCCCGCGCCGCACGCGGCGCTGCTGCGCCTCGGCGAGCTGTCCGTGCTGAGCTCCTCGCCCGAGCGCTTCCTGCGCGTCGACCGCGAGCGGATCGTCGAGTCGAAGCCGATCAAGGGCACCGCGCGGCGGGCCGCCCATCCGGCCGAGGACGCGTACCGCGCGGTCGCGCTGCGCGACGACGACAAGAACCGCGCGGAGAACCTCATGATCGTGGACCTGGTCCGCAACGACCTCGGGCGCGTGTGCGCGCTGGGGACCGTCGAGGTTCCGGCGCTCATGGCCGTCGAGTCCTACGCAACGGTGCACCAGCTCGTGACCACGATCCGCGGCCGGCTGCGCGACGACGCCACCGCGATCGACTGCATCCGCGCGGCCTTCCCGGGCGGTTCGATGACCGGCGCGCCGAAGCTGCGCACGCTGGAGATCATCGATCGCCTGGAGGGCGGCCCGCGCGGGGTCTACTCCGGCGCGCTGGGCTTCCTCTCCGTCAACGGCACCGCCGATCTCAGCATCGTGATCCGCACGCTCGTCGCGTCGCCCCACGGGCTGCAGATCGGCGCCGGCGGCGCGATCGTGGCCGCGTCGGACCCCGATGCCGAGCACGACGAGATGGTGCTCAAGGCGCGCGCCGTGCTCGAGGCGGTCGGCGGCACGCTCGTCGACGAGCGCGAGCTCGCCGCGGCCCACGAATGACCGACCTCCTCGCCGCCGACTCGTGGCTCGTCGAGGACGGCCGCGTGCGCGCCGTGGAGCGCCACTGGGCGCGCTTCGAGGCGACCTGCCGCGAGCACGGTGCCGAGCCCGATGCGCTCGCGCGGCTGCGCGCGGCCGTGGCGCGGGCGGTGCCGCCGCGGGGGCGCTGGTTTCCCCGCGTCGAGCTGCACGCCGACGGCGAGCTCGCGCTCCAGCTGCGTCCGGCGCCGCCACGCGAGCCGACCGTGGTGGCGTGGGTCGCCGACGTCGCCGACCCCCGCCGGGAGCCCCGTCACAAGGGGCCGGACCTCGGGCGGCTCGCCGCCCTCCGAGAGCGCGCGGCGGCGCACGGCGCCGGCGAGGCGCTCCTCTCCGACGCCGACGGCCGCCTGGTCGAAGGCGCGTTCACGAGCCTGCTGTGGTGGGAGGGGGAGACCCTGTGCGCGGTGCCCGACGACGCGCCGATCCTCCCCGGGATCACGCGGGCGCTGCTCCTCGAGCTCGCGCGCGATCGCGGGACGCCGGTGGCGTACCGCCGGCCCCGGCCGCAGGAGCTGGACGGCCGCGAGACGTGGCTGGTCAGCGCCCTGCACGGGATCCGGGTCGTGACACGCTGGGCGAACGGCGGTCCGCCGGCCGGTGGCGCGCCGCGCGCGGGCGGCTGGCAACGCCTGCTCGACGGCCTCGACGGCCCGTCAGGGCGTCTGAGTCGACGTCATCAGCGGCGCCCTATCGCAAACGAACGGTGCCCCTGTCGAAGCGAACGGCACCTCCGCCGGGATTCGCTGCGGGCCCCCTTGCGCGGGCATACGATCCGGCCGGGTCAGAAGGGGGGAGTCTTGAACCCCTTCCCGCTGACCGGTTACCGGTTAATCGACGCGAGGGAGCTTCCGTGAGCGACACTGCCGTCGACGTATCCAGCTTGGACAAGCAGAACGGTGTCACGCTGGGTCGCATCCTTGGGCGAGGCAACGTCGGACAGGCTGAGGAGGGCTCCGACGGCGTCATGCGCGCCACCATCCGAATCCCCGAGGACGAGCTCGTCTACGACCCCGGGGTCCTCATCGTGCCTCATGGGGGCACGATCGAGCTCACGCTCATCAACGACGACAAGAACACCCATTGCGCGGTCCTGCCGAGCAATGGCGACACCCAGTTCATCTGGCTCGTGAACCATTCGAAGGGCACTGCGACCCTCGAGCTCGACGGGCCGGGGTACTACTGGTACGGCTCCACGACGGGGAACGACGAGGGCCGGGGCCTGACGGGGGCGATTGTCGTGAGCGGCAACGTGCCGTCCGAGGCGCGTCTCGATCGCCCGCCCCAACCGCAACCGTAATCGATCCCCTGCTCACCGTTGGAAAGGAGCACTAGATGGCAACCGAGGAGTACGTAGACGCAGGAACCGCCATCCCCTACGCCGCCCTGAGCATGTCGGCCGGCAAGGCGCCGCCGGTGGCCAAGGGCGTCAACTTCGAGCGGATTCTCAACGCCCGCGACGAACCGCACAACTGGCTGACCTACTACGGCGCCTACGACGCGAACCGCTACAGCCCGCTGGACCAGATCAACGCGAGCAACGTCGGCAAGCTCAAGCCGGAATGGGTGTTCCAGGCCGGTAATCTGGGCTTGCGGTCGGGCGCAACGACGTACGCCTTCGAGGCTTCCCCGCTGGTCGTCGACGGGGTCATGTTCGTCTCCGGATGGGACGGCCAGTGCTGGGCGATCGACGCGGCGAACGGCAACGAGCTGTGGCGCTACAGGCACGCGTCCCCGTTCGACGTGTCGCTGTGCTGCGGCAACGTCAACCGCGGGGTCGCCGTCGCCGAGGGGAAGGTCTTCATGACCACCCTCAACGCCCACATCATCGCCCTGGATGCCGAGACCGGCAAGAAGGTCTGGGATCAGACGTACGGCGACGTCCGGGCCGGCGAGAGCGCCACGGTCGCCCCGCTGATCGTCAAGGACATGGTCATCGTCGGCAGCTCCGGCGGCGAGTTCGGCTCGCGCGGCCACACCGACGCGTTCAAGCTGGAGACCGGCGAGCGCGTGTGGCGCTGCTACATGATCCCCAAGCCGGGCGAGCCCGGCTCGGAGACCTGGCCGGAGGACGGCGAGGCCTGGCAGCGCGGCGGCGCGAACTGCTGGATCACCCCCTCGTACGACCCGGACCTGAACCTCCTGTACTACGGGACCGGCAACCCCTGCCCCGACTTCGACGGCGGGGTGCGCCTGGGCGACAACCTCTACACCGACTCAGGGGTCGCGGTTGACGCCGACACCGGGCAGATCAAGGCGCACTTCCAGTACACCCCGCACGACCTGTGGGACTACGACTCCGTGATGGAGCACCTCCTGTTCGACCTCGACGGGCAGAAGATGGCCGCCCACTTCGACAAGAACGGGTTCCTCTACATCCTGGATCGCACCGACATGTCGCCGATCCGGGTGGCGCCGTTCGTCGATCGCATCGACTGGGGTGAGGTCGACGAGAAGGGCAACGTGACACCGCTGCGGTTCCCCGACGCGGAGGGTGACCCCGTCCACTTCTGGCCGGGACCCGCCGGCGCGAAGGAATGGACGCACGCCTGCTACAGCCCGAGGACGGAGCTCCTCTACGTCCCGGTGCAGGACGTCGGCGCGACGGCCACGCGGCGGCGCAGGGAGTTCAAGGAGAGCATCCCGTACTGGGGCGCCGGCGTCGCCGTGGACGGTGAGGACCAGACCGGGTACGTGAGCGCCTACGATCCGCGCACCGGCCAGGAGCGCTGGCGCTGGACGAACGACACCTGCATGTGCTCGTCGCTGCTGGCCACGGGCGGCGATCTCGTGTTCGGCGGGGAGCCGACCGGCGAGTTCAACGCGTGGGATGCCAACAGCGGTGACCTGCTGTGGCAGTTCCAGTGCGGCAGCGGCCACCACTCGAGCCCGTCGTCGTACAGCATCGACGGAAAGCAGTACCTCGTCGCGCCGAGCGGCTGGGGCGGCTGGGCCGAGGGGTTCCTGCCCAAGATGCTCGGGTCCTCCCACGGAAGCGCGCTGTTCGCCTTCGCGCTGCCGGACTAGACAGCGAACAAGACGGTGGTGATCTGCCACGTCCGTGAGGACGTGGCAGGTCGCTGACTCAAAATCCCGACGAGGTGCTCACCAAAAGCCGTGGTCGGCAGTCTCTTCATCCTCGGATTCACCCTCAGCCTCGACAACTTCCGGACGGCGATTGCGCTCGGCGGGCTTCGCTTCAACTGGGCCCGCGCCCTGCAGATCGCGTTCGTGTTCGGGTTCTGCGATGCCGTCGCACCTCTGGTCGGCATCCTGATCGGGGACTACTGGAGCGAGTCGATCGGCTCGACGGCCGAGTACGTCGGGGCGGCCGCGCTGGGCGCCTATGGCGTGTATCTGATCATTCCGTGCGTGGCGCACCGCTGCGACGGACGAGTTCGATCGCCCGTGGGCGGTGTTCGGCCTCCTCGTGCCGCTGAGCGCCGACAACGTCGTCGCCGGCACGAGCCTGGGTCTGCTCGGGTACTCGCCGTGGCTCGCCGCCCCGATGTTCGGTGCCATCACCTTCGTCATGGCGCTCATCGGCCTGCAGGTCGGGCGAGCGGCCTCTTCGGTCATCCGCATCCGTCCCGATCTCCTGACCGGAGTCGCGCTCGTCATCATGGCCGGAGTCCTGGGGCCCCGCGCATGAGCCGGGGCCTAGGGGTGCTCGCGCGCCGCCATGCGCGTTGCGAGCTCGACGAGCATCCGCACGCCGTAGCCGGTCGCGCCGCGACCGAACGCGTCGCCGCGGTCGTCCTCGAGCAACGCCGTGCCGAGCATGTCGACATGCGCCCACGGTCCGTCGCCCGCGAACTGCCGCAGGAAGGTCGCGGCGATGATCGGGAAGCCGAAGCTCTTGCCCGCGGTGTTGCGCAGGTCGGCGACGGTCGACTCGATCAGGGAGCGATAGCGCGGATGCAGGGGCCACGGCCAGGCGAGATCGCCGCTGGCGTTGCCCGCGTCGACGATGGCCTCGCGCCACGCGTCGTCGGTGGCGAAGACGCCCGCGTAGACGTCGCCCATGCCGGCGCGCATCGCGCCGGTCAGCGTGGCGAGGTCGATCAGGTGCGTCGCGCCGTCGCGCCGAGCCCACCACAGGGCGTCCGCGAGGATCAAACGCCCCTCGGCATCGGGGTTCGTGACCTCGACGGTCAGGCCGGCCGCGGTGGTGATGACGTCGGTCGGCCGGATGGCGCTGGCGCTCAGCATGTTCTCGCAGGCGGGCACGACGCCGGTGACCGAGAGGGGGAGCCCGAGCTCGGCGATCGCGCCGAGCGCGGCCACGACGGCTGCGCCGCCGGCCATGTCGGCCTTCTGGCGGACGATGTCGGACTGAGGCTTGAGGAAGTAGCCGCCGGTGTCGAAGGTGACCGCCTTGCCGACGAGCGCGAGCCGTGGGGCATCGGGTGCGCCGGCCGGCTCGTGCCGGAGCACGACGAGCAGCGGCCGGGCCGGGCTGCTCCCGCCGACGGCGGCCAGCGCGCCGAGCCCGGCCTCGCGAGGCGTCGATGATCTCGGTGGTGACGCGCGGGAGCGCCGCCGCCCGCTCGGCGAGCCCGGCGGGGGAGATCACGTTCGGCGGAGCGTCGACGAGCTCGCGCGCGGCGTTGGTCCAGCGCGCGACGAGCGCCGCGCGTTCAGCCATCGGTGCGAGGTCGTCCCCGGCGCCGCAGATCACGAAGCGCTCGACGCCGCGCGGCTGCTCACCGCTTCGCCACCGGCGGGCGTCGTAGCCGCCGATGACGGCCCCCTCGGCCAGCGCGCGCACCTGATCCTCGACGCGGACGGGCAGGGATGCGTCGAGCGCCCAGGCGACCGTCCCGCCCCCGCGGCAGGCGCGCACCGCCTGGGCCGCGGCGGTCCGCAGTCCGTCGCCGCCTGGCTCCAGCGCGACGACGGCGAGCGGGGCGCCGGCCGCGTACACCATCGCCACCGGATCGGCATCGGCGATCGCGCGCTCCGGGGCACCCAGCTCCACTGCCCGCGCTCCCGCCGCGACTGCGACGAGATCGGCCCCGATCGCGGACGGCTCGCCCGCACTTAGCTCGACATGCATCGTGTGACAACAACCAATCAGTGGTCGGAATGGTTCGATAGAATTTCGGACACTGGACTCTATTCAGGAGGCAGCATGACGTGGGTCAAGCCGAAGTTTGAGTTCGTAGAGCTGTGTTCCGAGGTCACCTCCTACCTGCACCACCGGTAGGAGCCTGAAACTCCGACGCGGCCCCGGCGTGTGCCTGGGGCTGCGTCACACTTCTCCGCCACATGCGCGTTCGTGTTCTCGGCTCGGCCGCCGGCGGAGGCTTTCCGCAGTGGAACTGCCATTGCGGGACGTGTGAGGCCGCGCGCGCGGGCGTGCGGGCTCACCCGCGCACGCAGTCGTCGCTGGCGATCCGCGGGGACGACGGGCCGTGGTTCCTCGTCAACGCCTCGCCGGACGCGCGCCAGCAGCTCGAGACGCTCGCGCTCCCGCACGTCGACGGCGTCCGCGCGCCGCCGGTCGCGGGCGTCCTGCTGACCGACGCGGAGATCGACCACACGGCCGGGCTTCTGCTGTTGCGCGAGTCGGGAACGCCGGTGCGCGTCTTCGGCAGTGCGGGCGTCGAGCGCGCGCTGAGGCATGGCTATCCCGTCCTGGCGATGCTCGAGCGCTACTGCGGGGCCGAGTGGCAGACGCTGGAGCCGGGGCGGGCATGGGCGCTCGAAGGGTCGAGTCTGACCGTGGAGCCGTTCGACGTCGGCGGCGACGCGCCGCGCTACGTGACCGGGTCAGACGTGGAGCTCCAGGCCAGCGGGTTCGTCTTCCGCGACCGCGCGAGTGGCGGCGTCGTCACCTACGTCCCCGGTCTCGCCAGGCTGGACGACGACGTGCTCGCCCGGTTCGCCGCGAGCGATCTCGTGCTCGTCGACGGGACGTTCTGGCGCGACGACGAGCTCGCGCGCCTCGGCATCTCGGCTCGCAGCGCACGCGACATGGGGCACGTCCCGCTCTCGGGCCCCGGCGGGACGCTCGAGGCGCTTGCCGGCCTGCAGCGACCGCGCAAGGCGCTGGTCCACATCAACAACACGAACCCGATCCTGTTCGAGGACTCTCCCGAGCGCGAGGCGGTCCTCTCCGCGGGCGTCGAAGTCGCCTACGATGGCCTCGAGGTCCAGCTGTGACCGAGAGCGCCACCCAGCCGACGGTTGAGCCCGAGCCGGCGCCGCCGGAGGAGTTCGTCGCGCGCCTGCGCGCGCAGGGCACGCGCTACCACAACCTGCACCCCTTCCACCGGCGCATGGACGCCGGGGAGCTCACGCGCGAGGAGCTGCGGCGCTGGGTCGCGAACCGCTTCTACTACCAGAAGTGCATCCCCTTGAAGGACGCGGCGATCCTGGCGAACTGCCCCGAGGTCGAGGTCCGGCGCGCGTGGATCCAGCGCATCGTCGACCACGACGGCACGGCCGACGGAGACGGGCGGGATCGAGTCGTGGCTGCGCCTCGGCGAGGCGCTCGGCGTCTCGCGCGAGGAGCTGGTGTCCGAGCGCCACGTTCTCCCCGCGGTGCGCTACGCGGTCGACGCCTACGTGAACTTCGCGCGCCAGAGGCCATGGATCGAGGCGGTCGCGTCGTCGCTCACCGAGCTCTTCGGGCCGGCCGCCATCCTCGTGCGCCTCGAGGCGCTCGAGCGTCACTACGCGTGGATCGATCCCGCGGGGCTCGAGTACTTCCGCACGCGACTCGTGAAGGCGCCGCGCGACGCGCAGTACGCGCTCGACCTCACGGTCGAGCGTTGCCGCACGCGCGAGCAGCAGGACGCTGCCGTCGCGGCGCTGCGCTTCAAGACCGAGATGCTGTGGGCGCAGCTCGACGCCATCGAGCGCGGCGACACTCAGCCGCCGGGACCGGACGCATGACGCGTCCGCGCCTGGTCACCGGCGCGCGACTTCGGTACGACGAGGTGCGCGAGGAGCACGTGCTGCTGATCCCCGAGGGCGCCGTACGGCTGAATCCGACCGCGGCGGAAGTGCTCGAGCTCTGCGACGGGGAGCGCTCGCTCGACGCCATCGTCGGCGAGCTCTCCTCGCGCTACGACGGCGCCGACGTGCGCGACGACGTTCAGCAGCTGGTCGACGCGATGACGGCGAGAGGACTCGTGGTCGATGCAGCCGCCTAGGCCCTCCACCCTGATCGCCGAGCTCTCCTACCAGTGCCCGCTGCACTGCCCGTACTGCTCGAACCCGCTGGACATCGGGGGCGAGACGTATCGCCACGAGCTCGAGACGGAGCACTGGATCCGCGCCTTCGGGGAGGCGCGGTCGCTCGGCGTCCTTCAGCTCGCGCTCACCGGCGGCGAGCCGATGCTGCGCCGCGATCTGGTCGAGCTGTGCGCCGGCGCGCGCGACGCCGGCCTGTACTCGTCGCTCATCACGGCCGGGACGCTGTTCACGCACGAGCGCGCGCAGGCGCTGAAGGCCGCCGGGCTCGACCACGTGCAGATCTCGATCCAGAGCCCGGACCCCGAGGAGAACGATCGCATCGCCGGCAACCGGTCGTTCGAGAAGAAGCTCGCGGCCGCGCGCCACGCGAAGGAGCTCGACTTCCCGCTGACGATCAACTGCGTCCTGCACCGGCAGAACCTCGATCGCATCGAGGAGGTGCTCGATCTCGCGCTCGATCTCGGAGCGCAGCGGCTCGAGCTGGCCAACACGCAGTACTACGGCTGGGCGGTCCCCAACCAGGAGGCGCTGATGCCATCGCGCGAGCAGCTGCTGCGCGCGGAGGACGCGGTCCAGCGCTTCCGCGAGCGCGTCGGCCCCAAGGTCGACGTCCTCTGGGTCCTGCCCGACTTCTACGAGGACCTGCCCAAGCCGTGCATGGGCGGCTGGGGGCGCACGGCGATGGTGATCGCTCCCAACGGCGACGTGTTGCCCTGCCAGGCCGCGTCGACGATTCCCGGGCTCGAGTTCGCCAACGTCCGCGACCATGCGCTGGAGTGGATCTGGAGCGAGTCCGATGCGTTCGCGCGCTTCCGCGGGACGGACTGGATGCAGGAGCCGTGCCGGACGTGCCCACTGGGTCGGCAGGAGGTCGACTGGGGCGGCTGCCGCTGCCAGGCGCTGCGCCTCGCGGGCGACGCTGCGGCCACCGATCCGGTGTGCCGGTTCTCGCCCCATCACGACCGCGTCGTCGCGGCGCGCGACGCGGCGCAGACCGATGAGCTCGTCTACCGCACGATGAAGCGGCTGCGCGTCCCTGAGATGGGTTAGACCCCGAGCGCGCGGCGTACGGCCGGCACGTTGCGGCGCGAGACGGGCACCGCATCGCGCCCCGTGCCGTCCATGATCAGCGACAGCTCGCCCCTCTGGCCGCGCTCGACGGCCCGGACGCAGCCCAGGTTGACGAGGAAGCGCCGGTGAACGCGCAGGAACTCGCCTCCGGCGAGCTCCTCCTCGAGCTTGTCGATGCCGCGAACCGCGGCCTGCAGGCGCCCCTCGTCGGTGACGAGCCAGACGTCGTTGCCGTCCGCCTCCGCGAAGCGGACCTCGGGCCTGTGGAGCAGGACCATGCGCTCGCCGCTGAGGCCGACGATGCGCGCCGGAGCGGTCATCAGGTGCTCAGCGGCGTCGCGCTCGATGGGGTCGCCGTCTTCGAATCCGAAGACCGCCAGCGCCCCGATGGGCTGGTCGCTGAGGAAGACCGGGCGCAGCGTGATCCGGCAGGGCTCGCTGCTGAGCCCGGTCACGATCTGCGTCGAGCCGACCCACCCGCGGTCGAGACGAGCCTGCTTCGTGGCATGGCGGGCGAGGCGCCCGAGGTCGACTCCCGGATGCCACCGCACCGCGGGGTCGAGGGCCGGCACCCGCGCGGGGACGCCGAGGAAGAGGCTGGCCTCCTCGTCGGCGATGACGACCTTGCCGCTGGCGTCCAGGGCGGCGAGGCCCTCTCCGGACCGCGCACTGGCCTGGGTGAAGGCCGCGGCCAGCTCGGCGCCGCTGTCGCGGGCGCGCTGGCGCAGGATCGCGCGCGCGCCGCCGACGGTCTTGGACAGCCACTCGGCTGCTTGCGGCGGAAGGTCGGCGCGCCAGGCCGAGACGTCGAGGACCGCCACGGGATCGCCGGTCACCGCGTCCCGAACGGCCACGCCGGCACAGACCCACTCGTCGAAGCCCGTGCACCAGTGCTCGGGTCCGCGGATCAGCACCGCTCCGGGGGCCTCGAGCGCCGTGCCCATCCCGTTCGTCCCCGTCGCCGACTCCGACCAGCACGACCACGGCGCCATGTTGCTCTCCCGCGCGCGGTGCAGCGTCTCCTTATCGCCCTGGACGGTCAGGATGCGACCCGCGCCGTCGGTCACGGTGACGACGCCGCCGACGCTCTCGGCCTCGCTCGCGATCGACGCCGCGGCACCGCCGAGCTGGGCGAAGACGATCTCGTGCTCGAGCGTGTGGTCGGCGGAGGACTCGTCGCGCGCCGACGCCGCCGGTGCCTCGCGCAGACCCGGGTCGACGTGGTACTGCTCGCGACAGCGATACCAGGACGTGGCCACTTCGGGTCGGACACCGCGGACCCGGTCATCGCCAGCGAGGAAGCGTTCGCGCGCTGCGGTCACCGCCTGGTACCGCTCCGCGTCACTCCTGCGATGACGCCGCGCGGTCTGGCTCACAGGAGGTACCTAGCAATGGGCGCTACGCGCGTCAAGGGGCCGCGTTCGAAGCGGCTCGGCCTCGGGCGAGGCCCCTCGGGCGTCACGCTCGATGCTGCCTTGGTCGGCGGAAAACGGTCCACTGTTCTACCGCAACCCGGAGCGGCGATATGCAGGGCCTTGATGTCGCGCACGCCTGCGCCACCTTCCCCACAGCTGTTGGGCGGCGATGACCGGTATGGCGAGGAGCACCACCACGGCGATCAGGCCCACCAGCGGCCCGATCAAGCCGACCCCGATGACCATGCTCATCGCGGCGATGGGGATCGCCGTCTGGACGGGGATGAGCCCGGTGGACAAGGCCGCGGTCGCGGTCCAGGCGCCGACCGACAAAGCCGACGGGTACGCACCACGGGCCCGGGTGACCCGCCACATCGTCACGGCGCCGATCAGGCCGGCGACCAGGAATGCCAGGAAGTGATCGCTCATCCGCGATGCCCTGGCCGCGCGCCACCGGCCGTGGCCGGGCGCCCGTCATCCTACTCCCCGCCTGGACCGGCGTGGGGCGGCCGCGGCTTCAGCCGATCGGCGGGTGCGGGCCGGCCGCGGCGGTGTCGTGCGCTGCGAGGTCCTCGAGCTCGGCGAGCGCGCGTCGGAGGTCCTCGACGAGCGGGCCGGGGCGCCGAGTGCTGAAGAACTCCAGCAGGCCGCGGTAGTACCAGAGCTGGTCGTCGACGGTCTTGTTGGTCAAGCGCTCCCAGAGGATGTGGCCCTCGGCGCGATAGTCGCGGACGATCGAGCGCGCGTTGTGGACCTTGTCGGCGAGCGCGACGCGCAGCGTGCCCTCGACGGTGACGTCGGGCAGGTGGGCGAGATAGGTCGCCTTGCGCTCGCGCCAGGTGCGCGTGTCGTCGGGGTCGAGGCTGTCGGAGCACGCCTCGACGATGGCCGCGACCTCGCGGCCGAACTCGAGCGCGGATGTGCTCGAGCATGGGCCGGCCGCCGCCGTCTTCGACGGCATCGTGCAGCAGTGCGGCGATCGCTTGCGTCTCGTCTCCGCCGTCTTCCAGCACGAGTCCGGCAACGATCATCAGGTGCGCGGCGTAGGGAATCTGCGTTCCGAGGCGACGGTGGTCGCCGTGCACCTCATTGGCGAGGGCGCCGGCCGCGAAGAAGCGTTCGGTCAGCCGTGGCGGGGGCGGCGGCGTGGCGATCGGGCGAGCCTAGTCTCGACCCCGCGCGCGATGTGGGGAAAAGGGAGGCGGTTCACTCGATGTTCACGATCTCCCGGCCCGCACACCATTCCGCGTGTCCTGCGGACCTCGCCTGGGTCACGACTGCTGGCGGCGTCAAAGCACCTTTGAGAGGAAGGCGCGCGTGCGCTGGTGCCTGGGATTGTCGAAGACCTCGCGCGGCGGGCCCGCCTCGACCACCACGCCGGCGTCCATGAAGATGACGATGTCGCCAACCTCGCGAGCGAAGCCGACCTCGTGCGTGACCACGACCATCGTCATCCCGTCGCGGGCGAGCTTGCGCATGACATCGAGCACCTCCCCGACGAGCTCGGGGTCGAGCGCCGAGGTCGGCTCGTCGAAGAGCATGAGCTTGGGCTGCATCGCCAGCGCGCGGGCGATCGCGACCCGCTGCTGCTGGCCGCCGGAGAGCTGCGACGGGTAGGTCTTGAGCTTGTCGGCGACGCCGACGCGCTCGAGCAGCTCCTCGGCCCGGGCGACCGCCTCCGCGCGCGACGTGCTCCTCACTCGGATCGGGGCCTCGACGACGTTCTCCAGCGCCGTCATGTGCGGGAAGAGGTTGAAACGCTGGAACACCATCCCGATCTCCGCGCGCTCGCGGGCGACCTCGGACTCCTTGAGCTCGTAGAGGCGGTTGCCCGACTGCCGGTAGCCGACGAGCTCGCCGTCGACCCACAGCCGCCCGGCGTCGATCTTCTCGAGGTGGTTGATGCAGCGCAGGAACGTGGACTTGCCCGAGCCGGAGGGACCGAGCAGGCAGGCGACCTCTCGCGGCTGGACCTCGAGTGAGATGCCCTTGAGGACCTCGAGCCGGCCGAAGCGCTTGTGGACGGCCTCGGCTTTGAGCATGGGCGGGCTCACGCGCCGGCGCTCTCCTCGCGATGGGCCGGGAAGAGGTTGCGCCGCAGACGCTGCAGCGGCGTCATCGGGGCGTTGCGCGACGAGCCCCGGCCGAAGTGGCGCTCGATGTAGTACTGGCCGACGGAGAGGATGCTCGTGAAGATCAGGTACCAGATGCTCGCGACCAGCAGGAGCGGGATCTGCTTGAAGTTCACCGAGTAGATGAGCTGCACCGAGTACAGCAGCTCCGCGTAGGCGATCACGCTCACCAGCGAGCTCGTCTTCAGCATCGAGATGGTCTCGTTGCCGGTCGGCGGGATGATGACGCGCATCGCCTGGGGCAGCACGATCCGCCGCATCGTCTGCAGGCGGGTCATCCCCAGCGCCTGGGCCGCGTCGGTCTGCCCTTCGTCGACCGAGATGATCCCCGCTCGGACGATCTCGGCCATGTAGGCGCCCTCGTTCAGCCCCAGGCCGAGGATCGCCGCGGTGAAGGGCGTGATCAGTGTGTTCGCGTCGCCGTGCACGAGCTCGGGACCGAACGGGATCCCGAGCGAGATGCGCGGATAGAGCGCCGAGATGAACTGCCAGAACAGGAGCTGCACGAGCACGGGCGTCCCGCGGAAGAGCCAGATGTAGAACCAGCTTGCGGCAGACACCAGCGGGTTGGGCGACAGGCGCATGACCGCGAGCACGACCCCGAGCGCGATCCCGACCGCCATGGCGATGACGGTGAGCTCGAGCGTGATGCGCAGCCCGTGGAGGACCGGCGCGGAGAAGAAGTAGTGCCGGACGAGCCCCCACTCGAAGCGGGGGTTGGTCGCGATCGAGTGCACGACGGTGACCGCCAGGACCAGCACGATCGCGGCCGCCACCCAGCGGCCGGTGTGGCGGATCGGTACGGCCTTGATGGCGCCGGCCCCCTCTGCGGGCGCCGCGGGCTCCACGGTAGGGGCCGAGGATTCCACGGCTCGTGGCTAGCTGATCGCCCCGTTGATCTTCGGGGTGCTGATCGCTCCCTGCTGCACGCCCCACTTCTTCAGGATCGCCTGGTAGCGGCCGTCGGCCATCAGCGCCTCCAGGCCGGCGAGGACCGGTTTGGCCATCCCGTTGCCCTTGGGGATCGCGATCCCATAGGGCGCCGTCCCGTACGGCTTGCCCACGACCTTGAACTGGCCGTTGGAGCGCTGGACCTGGTAGGCGGCCACGGGGGAGTCGGCCATGCCGATCTGGGCGCGGTTGCTGTTGATGGCGAGGTTCGCGCCGTTCTGGTCGGGAAAGACGAGCAGCGTCACGGCCGGCTTGCCCGCGGCGGTGCACTTCTTGCTCTGCGCCGCGACGTCGGCCGCCTGGGTCGTGCCCTTCTCGACCGCGACCTTCTTCCCGCACAGGTCGGCGAGCCCATTGATGGCAGGACCGCCCTGCGCCTTGACGTAGAACGACGTCCCGGCCGTGAAGTACGTCACGAAGTCGACCGTCTTCTCGCGCTCCTTCGTGTCGGTGAACGACGACATGCCGAGGCCGTACTTGCCCGACGCGAGGCCGGGGATGATGCTGTCGAAGGTCGCGTTGACGACCTTGGCCTTGAGGCCGAGGGCGCCCGCGAGGGCCTTCGCGAGATCCGCGTCCATGCCCACGACGGTGTGCCCGTCCGAGGCGATGGACTCGTTCGGCGGATAGGTCGCGTCGGCGGCGACGACGATCGTGCCCTTCGACTTGACCGCGGCGGGGACCTGTGCCGCGGCGGAGGTGTTCGTCGGCGCGCTGCTCGTGGCCGTGCCCGTCGTGTTGGAGGAGCTGCCGCTGCTGCCACAGCCCACGAGGATGCAGGCAACAGCTCGCGAGGCAAGCCACTGTGGCCACGAACCGGCGACGTCTGGGGACCACCATGGGTCACCTCCCGAAGAGCTTGTCAAGCGAGCATACGCCGAACGGGGCGTCGCGGAGATCGTATCGAGCGTCGGGCGTTTGACCCTTGCCGTCGGCACTGGAAGGGTTGGCGTCTGGGACACCATCGATCGCCAGATCGGGGCCTGTGATGACCGAAGCGACGCAATCGGCCCGCGAGGCGACAGCCACGTTCCGCTCCGCGCGCGACCATCTCCTCGCGCATCGCGAGGACTACGACACCGCCTACCGCGAGTTTCGCTGGCCGCAGCTGGGGGAGTTCAACTGGGCGCTCGACTGGTTCGACGTCCTCGCCGCGGAGAGCGGCGATCGCCCGGCGCTTCGCATCGTCGAGGAGGACGGCAGCGAGCAGACGCTGTCGTTCGCCGAGCTGTCCGCGCGCTCCAACCAGGTGGCCAACTGGCTGCGCGACCGCGGCGTGCGCCGCGGGGATCGCATGATCGTCATGCTCGGCAACCAGGTCGAGCTGTGGGAGACCATCCTCGCGGCGATGAAGCTCGGCGCCGTGATCATCCCCGCCACGCCGCTGCTGGGGGCCGCCGACCTCGTCGACCGCGTCGAGCGCGGCGAGGCCCGCTACGTGCTGGCCGCCTCCGACTCGACCCACAAGTTCGAGGAGGTGCCCGGCGACTACACGCGCATCGCCGTCGGTCCCGACGTCGAGGGGTGGGTGCGCTTCGACGACGCCCGCGGCGCGGCCACCGCGTTCCAGCCCGACGGCGTGACGATGGCGTCCGACACCCTGCTGCTCTATTTCACCTCGGGCACCACTGCCATGCCCAAGCTCGTCGAGCACACCCACGCCTCCTACCCCGTGGGCCATCTCGCGACGATGTACTGGCTCGGGCTCCGGCCGGGCGACGTCCACCTCAACATCTCGTCGCCCGGCTGGGCCAAGCACGCATGGAGCAACGTCTACGCCCCGTGGAACGCCGAGGCCACGGTGCTGATCTACAACTTCGCCCGCTTCGATCCGGAGCCGCTCCTCGACCAGATGGCCCGCTGCGGCGTGACGACGTTCTGCGCACCGCCCACGGTCTGGCGGATGCTGATCCAGCACGACCTGGGGCGCTGGCAGATCCCGCTGCGCGAGGTCGTCTCCGCCGGGGAGCCGCTCAACCCGGAGGTCATCGAGCAGGTTCGCCACAGCGGCTGGAGCCTGACCATCCGCGACGGCTACGGGCAGACCGAGACGACGGCGCAGGTGGGGAACTCGCCCGGCCAGCCGATCAAGCTCGGCTCGATGGGCCGGCCGCTGCCCGGGTATGAGATCGCGCTCATCGACCCGGTCAGCGGCGAGCCGGGAGACGCGGGCGAGATCGCGATCGACCTCGCGCACCGCCCGCTCGGTCTCATGGCGGGCTATCGCGACTCCCGGGCGCGCACGGCGGCCGCGATGCGCGACGGCTACTACCACACCGGTGACCTCGCGACCCGCGACGCCGACGGGTACGTCACGTACGTCGGGCGCACCGACGACGTGTTCAAGGCATCGGACTACCTCATCTCGCCCTTCGAGCTCGAAAGCGTCCTGATGGAGCAGGAGGCGGTCGCCGAGGCGGCGGTCGTGCCCTCGCCCGACCCGCTGCGCCTCGCGGTCCCCAAGGCCTATGTGACGCTCGCGCCCGGGCACCTCCCCAGCCGGGACACTGCCCTCGCGATCCTGCGCCAGACGCGCGAGCAGCTCGCCCCGTACAAGCGCATCCGCCGCCTGGAGTTCTTCTCCGAGCTGCCCAAGACGATCTCGGGGAAGATCCGCAGAATCGAGCTCCGCGACCAGGAGGACGAGCGCCACAGCGGCGCGTCGGACCCGACGATGCGCGCGGCCAACGAGTTCTACGAAGCCGACTTCCCCGAGCTCAAGCGCTGATCGGCGCCTCAGCCGACGGCCAGCCCGCGCTTCCAATCGCGGAAGACGCCAAGCAGCGCGGTGACCGGGGGCGTGCGCTCGAGCTCGGGCGCGGCGAGCCCGACCGCGACGATCGTGCGGTGGAACTGGGCGACGTACTCCACGCAGTCAGGGCATTCGGTGAGGTGCGCGTCGAAGCGGGCGCGCTCGCCGGCCGGCAGCGCGCCCTCGACGTACGCGGTGACGAGCTCGACGAGCTCGTTGCAGGCGAGGTCGAGGTCGTCGGTCATGCCGTCTGGGCCTCGACCTCGTCGGCGAAGTAGCGCTCGAGCTGCGCGCGCACCTTCGACCGCGCGCGGTGCAGCAGCACGCGCTGGTTGCCCTCGCTGACGCCGAGCACCTCGCAGACCTCCTCGGGCGGCCAACCGTCCACGTCGCGCAGCACGATGACCGCCTGCTGGCGCTGGGGCAGCGTGTCGATGGCCTCGCGGATGTGCGTGCGCACCTCGCGGGCGAGCAGGCGCTCGTCCGGCACCGCGCTCCACGGTGCCGGCCCGGAGGCCCAATGGCCCGGCCATTGGGGGTGATCGGCGGGCAGGAAGCGATCGGGGTCGACCGCGGGCCCGTCGACGTCGTCCTCGCCGGCCAGCGACGAGAAGGGGACCGTGCGCGCCTCGCGCTGGCCGCGCGTCTTGGCACGGTTGGTGAGGATGCGGAACAGCCACGTCTTGAGCGCCGCCCGGCCCTCGAAGCGCTCCAGACCGGTGAGGACGGCGCACCAGGTCTCCTGGACGACCTCCTCGGCCACCGCCGGAGTGCGCACGTAGCTGAGGGCCACGCGCTGCATGAGCCCGCCGTAGCGTCGCACGAGCGCGACGTAGGCGTCCTCGTCTCCTTGGCGCAGCGCGTCGAGCAGCTCGTCGTCATCCGCCTGGGCCGGATGCGTGAGTTGGAGTGCGACCTCGGGCATGGGTCGACCCTCCGCCACGCAGGGGTGAGCGGTCATCACCCGCGGCGGCGTTCACCCGGGTGAACCGCGAGGAACGCCTACAGCAGCCCCAGCTCGCGCGCGCGGGCGACCGCCTCGTCGCGGCTGCCGGCGCCGAGCTTGAGGTAGATGTTGCGCGTGTGGGTCTTGATCGTGTTCAGCGACAGGAAGAGCTCGGCGCCGATGTCGCGCAGCGACAGCTCCGAGTGCAGGAGGCGCAGCACGCCGAGCTCGCGCTCGCTGAGCTCGTCGCCGCTGCCGGCAGGGGCCCTCGCGGCGCCGAGGCCCGGCGCGTGCTCGGCCTGTCGCAGGGCGCGCGCGAGGATGCCTGCGTCGGCGCAGCGCGACAGCAGCGCGCGCGCGTGCGCCAGCCGCGCCCGCGCCGTCTCGCGACGCTCGAGCGCGGCGAGCACGCGGGCGTGGGCCAGTGCCGCGGCAGCCTGCTCGAGGATCCCCGCGCCGCGGCGTGACAGCGCGCCGGCGCGGGCGAGCTCGCGCTCGGCCTCGCCGAGGTGGCCCTCGAGCTCGGCGGCCCGTCCGAGCGCCAGATGTCCCATCATCGCGGTGAAGTGCTCGCCCACCTGGGGCTCGCCGGCGTCCGGCGCGGTCTCGGCGAGCAGGGCGCGGGCCGCCTGCGGCCCCTCGTGGTCGGCCGCGTCGAGGGCGAGGTAGCCGAGCACGTACTGGCGCGCCAGCACGTTGCCCGAGTCGCTGGCGATGGCGGCGGCGGCCGCGAGCGCCTGGCGCGCCTCGGCGTAGAGCCCGCGCCAGTACGCGGCCACGCCCGTGACGATCGCGGCCACGGTGCGCAGGAACGACCCGGCGGTGTCGTGGGACCCCACGGCCGCGACCGTGGCAGCGCCCGCGCCGACGACGTCTCCGAGCTTGAAGAGGCGCAGCGCGCGCAGGACCTCGATCCATTCGTCGCCCGCGGGCGCCATCTCCAGCCACGCGCCGACCTCGTCGAGCTCGCCGAGGTCCATCGACGTCCAGGCCCGTGCCAGCCACAGCTCAGGGTCGGCCGCGAGCGTCTCGGGCGCCATCGCGTCCAGCCAGCGGCGCACGGTCATCAGCCAGCCCCGGTTGAAGAACATGAGCCAGTGGGTGGCGACGAGCTCGGCCGTCGTGCGCTCGTCGCCGGCGGCGATGGCGTGGCCGATGGCCTCGGCGATCTGCCCCTCACGAGCCAGCCACGCCGCCGCGCGCCCGTGCAGCTCGGCCGCCGTCCCGGGCTCCTCGACCTCCAGCCGCGCGCGCAGGAGATCGGCGAACAGCGGGTGGTAGCGGTACCAGCGCCGGTGGCTGTCGAGCGCGATGACGAACAGGTTGCGGCGATCGAGCTCGGCGAGGCGGACGCTGGACCCCTCGCCGCCGATCACCGCGTCGCACAGCGCCCCGGACATGCGCTCGAGGATCGAGGTGCGCACCAGGAAGCGGCGCTCCTCGGGGGCGACGCCGTCGAGGACCTCGGCGGCCAGGTAGTCGCCGATCTGGCGGTTGTCGCCGGCCAGCGCGGCGCCGAGGTGCTCGCCCGCCGGATGCTCGCGCAGCGACAGCCCCGCGAGCTGCAGCCCCGCGGCCCAGCCCTCGGTGCGCTGCTGGATCTCCGCGACCTGCTCGGCCGGGAGCTCGACGCCGAGCGACGCGAGGTACGAGCCGGCCTCGTCCTCGCTGAAGCGCATCTGACCGCTGCGGATCTCGACGAGCTGGTCGCGGGCGCGCAGGCGCGGCAGCAGCGGCCAGGGCGGGTCGGCGCGCGTCGCCACGGCGAGGTGGACCGTGGCCGGCAGGCGCTCGACGAAGGCGACGAGCGAGCGGTGGATGTCCTCGCCGGCCACGGCGTGCAGGTCGTCGAGGACGAGGACCACGCGGCCGGGGAGCTCGCTGAGCTCGTTGACGAGCAGAGGCACGACGACCTCCTCGAGGCTCACGCCGGGCGAGCGCAGAGCGCCCTCGGCGCGGGCGCCGACACCGGGCGCCACTGTGCGCAGGGCCTCGATGACGCACGTCCAGAAGCGCACGGGATCGTTGTCGCTCGGCTCCAGGGACAGCCATGCGAACGGCTGGACGGGCGCCGCGGCCAGATGCCATTGCTGCAGCAGGGTGGTCTTGCCCGAGCCGGCGGGTGCCGACAGCATGGTCAGGCGCGTGTGCTCGGCGCCGGCGACCAGGGCGACCAGCGCGCCACGGGGGACCAGGCCATCGCGGCGCGGCGGGACCTCGAGCTTCGTGGTGGCGATGACGCTCATACCGCGGTCAGGCCGCCGTCGACGGTCCACACCGCGCCGGTCACGTACGACGCGTCATCGGAGGCCAGGAAGGCGACCACCGCCGCGATCTCCTCGGCGCGCGCCGCGCGCCCCAGCGGGATGGGCGCGAGCACCTCCGCCCGCGCCTGCGGGTCCTCGGTCCACCAACGGTTCATCGGCGTCTCGGTGATCCCTGGGTAGACCGCGTTGACCCGCAGGCCGTTACCGGCGTAATCCGCGGCCATCGTGCGCACGAGCCCCAGCAGCCCGGCCTTGCTGGCCGCGTAGGCCTGCATGCCGCGCGCTATCCCGAACGCCCCCGCCGGCGACCCGACGCAGACGATCGCGCCCCCGCCGCACTCCAGCAGCGCACGCGCGCCGTGCTTGGCGGTGAGGAAGGCGCCGGTCAGGTTGACGTCGAGCGTGGCCTGCCAGACGTCCCGATCGAGGCGGTCGGCGCGATCGTCGGAGCCGCTGAGCTGGATCGCCGCGTTGGCCACCACGATGTCGAGGCCGCCCCATCGGGCCACGGCGCCATCGACGGCCGCGCGCACCGCGTCCTCGTCGCGCACGTCGGCGTGGATCGCCAGCGCCCCATCGCCCGCGGCGGCCAGCGCCTGGTCGAGGGCCGCGGCGTCGACGTCGAGGAGCGCGACGCGCGCCCCCTCGCGACCGAGCCGCTCAGCGGTGGCCAGCCCGATCCCGCGGGCCGCGCCGGTCACGAGCGCGCGCTTGCCGTCCAGGCCCCTCATCGCGGCCAACCGTAACGGCCCTCGTGACGCCGCTGGAATCCGTGCGCCGCAGCCGGTTAGAGTCGCCCATCAGCGCTACGGCCGCACCCTCCCCGAGCGCGTCGCGACTCGGGCGCCTGCGCCGCGAGTTGGGGCAGCTGGCGACCCTCTCGGTGTCGATCGGCGTCATGGCGCCGACGCTCGCGGTGTCGATCACCGGCGTCGCCGCCGCCGGGCTGCTGGGAAGGGCGGCGTCGCTGGCCTACGTGGTGGCGGCGCTGGGCGTCGGCCTCGTCGCCTACGGCTTCGCGCGGCTGTCGGCCGAGTTCAGCAGCGCCGGCTCGGTGTACGCGTTCGTCGGTGGGGCGCTCGGCCCGCGCGCCGGCTTCGTCGCCGGCTGGGCGCTGCTGGGCACCTACCTCATCTTCCCGGTGGTCTCGATCTCCGCGATCGCCATCTTCGGGCAGGCCTTCCTGCGCAGCACCGGGATCGCCGCGCACGCGCCGTGGCTGCCCCTCGCGCTCGTCGGCTGGGCGCTCGTGTGGCTCATCGCGTCGCGCGACATCCTCACGGCGGCCCGCACGCTGCTGCTCTTCGAGGTCGTCTCGGTCGCGTTGATCCTCGTGGTCATGGCGATCATCTTCGGCAAGCTCGCCTTCGGCGGGGCGCCGGCCGGGCGCGGCCTGAGCCTCGACGTCTTCTCGCCGCCGCCGGGGACGTCGCTGTCGACGATCGCGCTGGCCTCCGTGTTCGGCTTCCTGTCCTACGCGGGCTTCGAATCGGCGGCCTCGCTGGGCGAGGAGTCCACCGAGCCGCGCCGGATGATCCCGCGCGCGATGGCCGCCGCCATCGCCTTCGGCGCGGTCTTCTACGTCGTCTGCATCGCGGTGCAGACGCTCGGGTTCGGCACCGACGCGGCCGGCGTTCGAGCCTTCGCCGCCTCGCCGGCGCCGCTCGGCGAGCTCGCCAAGAGCTACGTCGGGACGGGCATGGCCGATGCGCTGAACCTGGCCGCGATCATCAGCGCGATCGGGGCCGGGCTCGGGTGTGCGTCGGTGGCCGCGCGCATGCTCTTCGCGCTGGGCCGCGACCGCCTGCTCGACGAGCGCCTGGCCGCGGTGTCCCCGACCGGCGCGCCCGGCGGCGGACTGGCCTTCGTCATGGTGCTCGACCTCGCGATCCTCGTCGTCTTCGGGGCGGCGCAGGCCAAGCCGTTCAACGTCTTCTTCTACTTCGCCACGATCGGCACGCTCAGCCTGCTGGCGATGTACGTGCTGACCAACGTCGCGGCCGCGCGCTTCCTGGCCGCGCGTGGCGCGCGCGCCGAGCTGGCGCTGCCCGTGGCGGGGATCGCGGTGGCCGGCTACGTGCTCTACCACAACGTCTGGCCGGTGCCCGACTCGCCCTACAACGCCTTCCCCTACATCGTGGCGGGCTGGCTCGTGCTCGGCGTCGCGTTGGCGGCCTGGCGCTCGCGCTGAGGCGGGCGCACCGGCACGGGCCACGCGTAACCCCACGGCGCCGGGCGGGACGTGAGAGCCATGAGCACGCTTTCCGAGCCCGCCACCACCTCCGCCGAGCGCCGCGCCTCCGGCTTCCAGCCGATCGCCGCCTATGGCCTGCTGGCCGACTGCACGTCGGCCGCCCTGGTCGACCTCGACGGTTCGATCGACTGGCTGTGCATGCCCCACTACGACTCGCCCGCCCTCTTCGCGCGGATCCTCGACCCCAACGCCGGCCATTGGTCGATCGCGCCGCGGCACGAGTCCACCTCCGAGCGCCGCTACCTGCCCGGCACGCTCGTCATCGAGACGACCTTCACCACGGCCACCGGCAGCGTCCGCCTGATCGACGCGATGGCCTTCGCCGACGGTCAGCGCGGCCACGACCTGGGGCGCAACGCGCCGCACGAGGTGCTGCGCCTGGTGCAGGGCATCTCGGGCAGCGTCGAGATGACGATGGAGCTCGCGCCGCGGCCCGAGTACGGGCTCGTGCGCCCGCTCTTCCGCATGGAGGACGGCGGTGGGCGCACGTTCGGCGGCCCCAACCAGATCGCGGTCTCCGCCGGCGTCCCGGCCTGCATCGAGGACTCGACCATGCGCGCGACCTTCGCCGTGGCCGAGGGCGAGCGCGTGGGCTTCGCCCTGCACTGGGCGCCGGCCGAGGGAGAGCGCCCGATCGCGTGCGCGCCCGACGTCGTCGCCGGTCGCATCGACGACACCGTCGAGGGCTGGCGCTCCTGGGAGGCCGAGCACTCCGTCTACGAAGGCGCGCGCAGCGAGCTGGTCTCGCTCAGCACGCGCGTGCTCAAGGGCCTGACCTTCCGTCCCACGGGGGCGATCGTCGCCGCGCCCACCTGCTCGCTGCCCGAGGGCGTGGGCGGTGAGCGCAACTGGGACTACCGCTACGCGTGGATCCGCGACGCGAGCCTGACCACCGAGGCGCTCTACATCGGCGCCTGCTCGGACGAGGCCGAGGAGTTCGTCTCCTTCATGACGAGCGCCGCGGGCGGGCGGGCGAGCGGGGGATCGCTGCAGATCATGTACGGGATCCGCGGGGAGCACGACCTCTCAGAGCGCGAGCTCGCGCACCTGCGCGGCTGGCGCGACTCGCGCCCCGTGCGGGTCGGCAACGGCGCCTGGAACCAGACCCAGCTCGACGTCTACGGCGAGCTGCTCAGCGCACTGCACGTCTACCAGGGCAAGCTGGGCGAGCTGCACCCCGAGATCCAGGCCTTCGTTGCCGACCTGGCCGACACCGCCGCGCGGCGCTGGCGCGAGACCGACTCGGGCATCTGGGAGATGCGCGGCGAGCCGCGCCACCACCTGTCCTCCAAGGTCCTGTGCTGGACGGCGCTCGATCGCGCGGTGAAGCTCGCGCCCAAGCTCGGCGAGCACGCCCGCGTGGCGGAGTGGACGGTCGAGCGCGACCGCATCCGCGCGGCGATCCTCGAGCGCGGCTGGAGCGAGGCCAAGCAGGCCTACGCGCAGTCCTTCGACGCCGACGAGCTCGACGCGGCCGCGCTGCTGATGGTCGCCTACGGCTTCCTGCCGGCCACCGACCCGCGCATGCGCTCGACCATCGAGGCGATCGCGCGTGAGCTGACCGAGGACGGGATGGTCCTGCGCTACCGCAACCAGGAGGGCCTCAACGCCGACGGCCTCAGCGGCGAGGAGGGGACCTTCGCGGTCTGCACCTTCTGGCTCGTCTCCGCGCTGGCGAAGGCCGGCGAGGTCGAGCGCGCCGAGGAGCTGTTCGACGCGCTCGTCGGCCACGCCAACGACCTCGGGCTGCTGGGCGAGGAGATCGACACCGCCACCGGCGAGCAGCTGGGCAACTTCCCGCAGGCCTACAGCCACATCGGCTTCATCACCGCGGCGTACGACATCGATCAGGCGCGTGCGGCATGACCGCGGTCGTCGTCGAGGTCGATGCCCACGAGGGTCCGGTCCACGTGCCCGCGGAGGACGCCCTGTATTTCACGTCGGTCCCGGCGCCCGACGTCGCGATCAAGCGGCTGTCGCTCGCCTCGGGCGAGGTCTCGGTGCTGCGCGCCGATGCGAACAAGGCCAACGGGATGGCGCTGCATCCCGACGGCAGGCTGGTCGTGTGCGAGCAGGGCACGCACGTCACGCCGGCGCGCATCAGCCTCGTCGACCGCGTCACGGGCGCGGCCGAGACGCTGGTCGAGGGGTGGGGCGGCCTGCCGCTGAACTCGCCCAACGACGTCGTCGTCAAGGGCGACGGGACCGTGTGGTTCACCGATCCGTCCTACGGCTACCTGCAGGGCTTTCGGCCCGCGCCGCGGCTCGGCGACTTCGTCTACCGCCACGACCCGGCCACGGGCGAGACGACGGCGGTGGCCGAGGGCTTCGACAAGCCCAACGGCCTGGCCTTCTCGCCCGACGAGCGCGTCCTCTACATCGGCGACTCCGGCGAGCAGACCCACCGCGTCGAGGCCTTCGACGTCGTCGCCGGGCGCGCGCTGGCCGGGCGCCGCGTGCTGGCCGTCATCGATCCCGGCTACCCCGACGGGATCAAGGTCGCCGCCGACGGCCTCGTCCACGTCGCCTCCTCGCACGGCGTCGAGGTCTTCACCCCGGACGGAGCGCGCGTCGGCCATATCGCCGTGCCCGGCGCCGTGAACCTCGCCTTCGCCGACCCGAGTCGCATCTACGTCACCGCGGACACCGCCGTGTGGACCGCCACCACCCCCGAACCCCCCAAGGAGCGCTGAACCTCATGGCCCTCGTCCGCACCCGTCGCGTCATCGACACCGCCGGCGCCGACGCCGTCATCGCCGCCGCCGAGGAGGCCGCCGCCGCGACCGGCGCGCGCGTGTACCTCTGCGTGGTCGACCCCTCCGGCGAGGTCGTCGCCATGCGCCGCACCAACGACGCCCAGGTCGCCAGCGCGCGTGTGGCCGTCGACAAGGCCCGCACCGCGTCGATCTTCGTGCGTCCCTCGCGCGAGATGGAGGAGCAGGTCACGAACGGCCGCCTCGGCGCGCTGGCCCTCCACGGCGCGTCGTGCCTGACCGGCGGCATCCCGCTGAAGGTCGGCGACGAGGTCGTCGGCGCGATCGGCACGAGCGGCGAGACGCCCGACGAGGACGAGGCGATCTCGATCGCCGGCGCGGCCGCGCCCTTCTCGACCACTGAGGTCCCGGCCCTGACCTACGAGGGCGCCCGGATGGCCGCCGAGGCGATCGGCGTGGCCGCCGCCCAGCGCGGCGTGGCGCCGGTGGTCTCGGCCGTCGACGCCGGCGGCGAGCTGATGTTCCTCGTGCGTCCCGACGCCGCCCAGGTGGCGAGCGTCCAGGTCACGACCGACAAGGCGCGCACGGCGGCGATCTACCGCCGGCCGAGCCGCGACTTCGAGGAGCAGGCCTCCGGCGGTCGCCCGTCCGCGCTGCACCTCGCGCGCGCGGTGCCGCTGCAGGGCGGCATGCCGCTCGAGTACGCCGGCGAGGTCATCGGCGCCCTCGGGGTCAGCGGCGCGCGTTCGGCCGACGAGGACCAGGAGCTGGCGAGCATCGGCGTCGAGTCCTTCGCGGCCGCGCTGGACGGCGCGCTGGTGGAGGCCTAGCCATGGCCACCGCCGTCGCCCTCGACTCCGCGACCCGCCTGCCCGGTCCGCCCGAGCTGCTGCCCGGCCGGCCCGACGCGATCGTCGACCTTCAGACCGAGGCGGGCGCCGCGCTGGCGCGCGCCCAGTGGCGCTACTGCGATGCGTCCGTGCGCGAGATCGACTTCGTGGAGGTCGGCGGCCGCGACGCGGCCGATCCGCTGGGGCCCGGCGACGTCCCCAACCGGACCTACGACGTCGTGCCGCACGCACAGGGCAGCGACTACGACGACTCCGGCTGGGAGGCGCTGGCGCCGGCGGACACCATGCGCCGCCTCTCGCAGGGACGCGTGTGCTTCAACTGGTACCGCACGGCGGTGAGCATCCCCGAGCGTGTCGGCGACCTCGACCCGACCGGCGCCACCGTCGTCTTCGAGGTCGCGATCGACGACTACGCCGAGGTGTGGGTCGACGGCGAGCTGCCGCTGGCGCTCGGCAACACCGGCGGCCAGGTCGTCGGCGGCTTCAACGCGCCCAACCGCGTGGTGCTCACCCGCGACGCGCGCCCCGGCCAGCGCTTCCAGATCGCCGTCTTCGGCATCAACGGCCCGATCTCGGCCTCGCCACGCAACTACATCTGGATGCGCACGGCGACGCTGGACTTCTACGCGCGCGAGCGCGCGGCGGTCACCAGGCCGGCGGCGTTCGAGTTGGAGCGCCTGAGCGACGGCCTCGACGACGTCGTCGGAGCGGACGCGCGCGTCGAGCAGGTGGCGGGCGGCTTCGCGTTCACCGAGGGCCCGCTGTGGAGCCCCGAGGGCGCCCTGCTGTTCTCCTCGCCCAACACCAACGCCATCTATCGCTGGGACCCGCGCGGCGAGGTCACCGTCTTCCGCTCCAAGAGCGGCTACACCGGCACCGACATCGGGCGCTACCACCAGCCGGGCTCCAACGGGCTGACCTTCGATCCCGACGGGCGCCTGGTGATGTGCCAGCACGGCAACCGCCGCGTGCTGCGCGTCGAGCCGCACGGCAACACGACGGTCGTCGCCGACCGCTACGAAGGCGCGCGCCTGAACTCGCCCAACGACGTGGTCAGCCGCTCCGACGGGACGATCCTCTTCACCGATCCCCCGTTCGGGCTGCCCGGCGTCTTCGACGACCCCGCCAAGGAGCTGCCGTTCTCCGGTGTCTTCGCGGTCCGCGACGGCGAGGTGATCCTCATCACCGACGAGCTCGCCGGCCCCAACGGCCTGGCCTTCTCGCCCGACGAGCGCTACCTCTACGTGGGCAACTGGGACGTCGAGCGCAAGGTCATCATGCGCTACGCACTCGACGAGCACTGCGTCGTGCGCGAGGCGACCGTCTTCGCCGACCTCACCGATGAACCCGGCGAGGACGCCCTCGACGGGATCAAGGTCGACGAGGCCGGAAACGTCTACGCGTGCGGACCCGGCGGCGTGTGGATCATCGCGCCCACCGGCGAGCGCCTCGGCCTGCTGCGGCTTCCCGAGGACCCCCACAACCTCGCGTGGGGCGAAGACGATCGCCGCACGCTCTACATCACCGCCCTGACGGGCGTCTACCGCATCCGCCTGGACGTTCCGGGCGTGCCGATCCCAAGGAGCGTCTCATGAGCAAGAACCTCGAGCCCGGCCTGACCCTGCCCGACTTCGAGCTGCCCGACGAGAACGGCGACCTGCACCGCCTGTCGGACCTGCAGGGCGACAACTGCCTCGTCCTCATGCTCGGCCGCGGCGAGCACTGCCCGCGCGAGCGCCTGCAGCAGCGGCAGATGGTCGAGTTCCACGAGTGGTGCCCGGTGGCGTTCACCGAGATCGTCACCGTGCTGCCCAACGACCTCCACGACACGTTCAAGATGCGGATCGCCGCGGGCGCCCACTGGACCTTCCTGGCCGACACCGAGCTCGAGGTCCAGAAGGCCCTGGACATCAACGAGTACACCGACCCCCACCACGCCCACGCCGGCGTGCCGCACACGGTGATCCTGTCGCCGGGCCTGAAGATCGAGAAGGTCTACGTCGGCTACTGGTTCTGGGGCCGGCCCTCGATCTACCAGCTGTGGGCCGACCTCCAAGAGGTTCACCAGCGCATCAAGGCCGACTACGACCCCACGACGCCCGAGGCCCGGGCCGCGTGGGAGGCCCAGCAGGTCTCCGCGGCGGCCTGAGGCCCGCGGGGCCGTGAGGTCATGATGGCCGCCGACCCGGGCGGCCATCACGACCGGCGGTCGCACGCCGCGCCCGCGGCTCGTAGCCTGCGAGGCATGACCACGCCTCAGCGCACGGCCGCCGACGTCGGCTCGCTGTTCCCCGTTCCCGACGAGTCCGAGCTCGCCCGAGCGCCTGCAGGGCCTGTTCGCCAAGGCGCGCGACCGGCTGGGCTTCGTTCCGAACGTCTTCCGTGCCTACGCCTTCCGGCCCGAGCGGCTGAGCGCATGGTTCGAGCACTACCGCGCGCTGCACGAGCCGACCGACAACCTCGGCACCGCCGACCGCGAGATGATCGCGGTCGTGGTCAGCGCGGCCAACCGCTGCCTGTACTGCCTGGTCGCCCACGGCGCGGCGCTGCGCGAGGCGCTCGGCGATCCCGTGCTGGGCGAGCGCATCGCCTTCGACTGGCGGCGAGCCGGGCTCGACGCGCGCCGCCGCGCGATCTGCGGCTATGCCGAGAAGGTGACGCTGCATCCCCAGGAGCTGGGCGACGCCGACCTGCAGGGCCTCCTCGAGGTGGGCCTGACCCTCGAGGAGGCGTGGGACGTCGCCGAGATCGCGGCGATGTACAACTTCACCAACCGCATGGCGATGGCCACGAACATGCTGCCCAACGAGGAGTACTCGGCCCTCGCGCGCCCCTGAGCTATGCGGCGCGGGCGCTCGCGACGAGCTCGTACGCGACGCCGGTGGCCACCGCGTAGACCGCATGGTGCAGGAGGTCGATCGCGACCTCCTTGCTGCCCCAGAAGATGAACGGCGGGGCGATGTCCAGCGCAGGGAGCGTGACGGCCGCGCTGCCCCAGATCGCGGCGCCGTGCGCCGCGGTCGCGCGTGCGGGCGGCAGGCCCGCGGCGCCGAGCAGCCCGCGCACGACGCCCCAGCCGGTGCCGTAGCCCCAGTGCGAGAGGTCGTTGAAGCGCGCGCGGGCGAGGTCGTCCTCGAAGTCGGCGATGCCCAGGGCCTTGGCCGTCGCGCGGGCCGGGGCGGTGCTCGCCGCGCGATGGCGCAGGCGCGCCTCGACCGTGCTCGACACCGTCATCGCCGCCGTCCCGAGGAAGCCCGCGACGAGCCCGTCGCCGATGGCGGTGGACAGCTTGGTCAGCGCCTTCATGACGCCACCTCCTCCAGCGCGGCATCGACGCGCGCGCCGAGCCGGTCGATCAGGTGGTCGCCGACGCGCAGCGCGTTCGCCATCGCGGTCAGCGCCGGGTTCACGGCGCTGCTGGACGGGAAGAAGCTCGTGTCGACGACGTACAGGTTGTCGAGGTCATGGGCCCTGCAGTGCACGTCGAGGGCCGACGTGGTCGGGTCGTTGCCGAAGCGCACCGTGCCGCACTGGTGCGCGACGCCGGCGAGCGGGATGCGCTGGTCGAGCACCGACCAGCTCGGGATGAACGTGTCGTGACAGCCGAGCGGGCCGAGCAGGCCCTTGAGCTTGGCCAGCAGGCGCCGGTGGGGCTCGGTGTTGTGCTCGACCTTGGCGAGGTGGATCTGCCCGCTGCGGTCGACGGTGACGCGGTTGTCGGGGTGGGGGAGGTCCTCGGTGGTCAGCCAGAAGTCGATCGCGTGCTTGGCCATGTAGTCGAGCGCCAGCCCCGGCGCGAACCACGGGGCTCCGGCCCGCAGGATGTTCTTGTCGCTCTTGCCGAGCATCTGGATGTGGCCGAGCGGAAAGTCGAAGTCCTCCGATCCCCAGTAGTAGTCGTTGACTCCCAACGTCTTCTGGAAGCTCGTCGTGTTGGGCGTCTGGGAGATCGCGATCACGCCCGAGTTGATGTGGGCCATGTAGTGGCGGCCGACGACGTCGGAGGAGTTGGCCAGCCCGCCCGGATGGCGGTCGGAGGCCGAGCGCAGCAGCAGCGCCGCCGAGTTCACCGCGCCGCAGGAGACGACGACGACGTCGGCGCTGTAGCGCTCCTCGTTGCCGCGGCGATCGACGACGACCTCGGTGACGCTGTGCCCTGCGGCGTCGGTCTCCAGGCGCTGCACGCGCGCGTGGGTGCGCAGCGTGACGTTCGGATGCCCGACCGCCGGGCGCACGCAGCGGACGTGTGCGTCGGCCTTGCCGTCGGTCAGGCACGGGAAGCCGTCGAAGCGGTCGCAGCGCACGCAGCGCCCGCCCTCGGGGTCCGTCTCGTCGAGGTCGACGCCGACGGGCAGGTGGAACGGGTGGTGGCCGGTCTTCAGGAAGTCGTCGTGGAGCTGCTGGATGCGCGGCTCGTGCGAGACGGCGGGGTAGGGGAACGGCCCCGAGGCCGGAGCCTCGGTCGGGTCCTCGCCGCGCTCGCCGTGGACGAGGTACAGCTTCTCGGCCTCGGTGTAGTAGGGCTCGAGGTCGTCGTAGCTCAGCGGCCACGCGGGGGAGACGCCGGCGTGATGGCGCACCTCGTCGAAGTCGCGCTCGCGCAGGCGGAAGAGGATCGCGCCGTAGAACTTGGTGTTGCCGCCGACGAAGTACTGCTGGTGGGGACGGAAGGCGTTGCCGTTGCGGTCGATCCACTCCTCGCCGCTGAGGTAGCGCTCCTTGAGGAAGATCTCCTTGGAGTCCCAGTTCTCGGGCTCGCGCGGCAGGTACCCGCCGCGCTCGAGCGAGCAGGATGCGCTTGCCGGTCGGCGCGAGGCGGTGCGCGAGCGTGCCGCCGCCCGCGCCGGTGCCGATGATGATGACGTCGTAGTGGTCCATCTCTGTCTCCTCAGACGAGGGCGATGGGGGAGGTCCAGGCGCCGGTGGCGCCCCGGAGCCTGGGATGGGTGAGGATCAGCGCGAACTCGCGCGTGCCCGATGCCGCGAGCTCGGACGTGTCGAGGTTCTCGACGATGAAGACGCCGTGACGGACGTTGAGGTGCTGGGGGACCTCGAAGGGGCGGTCGGGGTGCTCGGCCGGCACCGGCCCGTAGCTCCAGGTGTCGCACCCGGTGAGCGCGACGCCGCGGTCCGCGAGCCACTCGGCGAGCTCGAGCCCGGGGCCCGGCTCACCGGAGAGATAACGCTCGGGATCGTCCCAGTGAGCGCCCCAGCCGGTGTGGAACAGCACCGCGTCGCCGGGCTCGACGTCGATGCCGGCGACGTCGTCGACGGTGATGACGTCACCCGGTCCGCGGTCGGCCGCGTCGATCAGCCACCCGCGGGTGACGATCTGCGGGACGGTCTCGATGCCCAGGCGCGTGACGCCGGCGGGCGTGGACTCGGCCAACGTGAAGCCGTCGTAGCCGACGTCGCCCATGCGCAGGTGGCACAGGGCATCGAGGTGGGTCCCGAGCTGCATCGTCGTGCTGACGACCTCGTGGCTCCAGTCGACCTGATTGCCGCCGAGCGCCGGCCCCGGGTTGGGGACCAGCGTCTGGCGGAAGTGGCGGCCGGGGAAGACCGGGATGCCCTCGTGCAGCTCGCGCCCGAGGTCGAACATCCGGCCCTCGCGGACGAGCGCCATCGCCGCGGCGCGCTTGGCGGCGTCGATGTGGCGCAGGGCACCGAGCCCCGCGGCGTCGGTCACTCCGACGACCATGGCTCGCGGAAGCTCGGGAACAGGGTCAGGCCGCCGTCGACGAAGATCGTCTGACCGGTGATGTAGGCGGCATCGTCGCTGGCGAGGAAGCACGCCACCCCGCCCATCTCGTCGGCCGTGCCGGCACGCCGCATCGGGATGTGGCTCTCGACCATCTCCTTCTTGACCGGATCGTCGATCCAGGCGGAGTTGATCGGCGTGATCGTCGCGCCCGGGCCGATGCCGTTGACGCGGATCCCGCGGGCGGCGTACTCCAGGGCGAGCGTGCGGGTCAGGTTCATCATCCCGCCCTTCGAGCACGAGTAGCCCAGGTAGTCGGGCTTGGGGATGACCTGGTGGACGCTCGAGACGTTGACGATCGAGCCGCCCTTGCCGCCCTCGAGGAACTGCTTGATCGCCTCGCGCGCGCACAGGAACGAGCCGCGCAGGTTGACGGCGATGACCTTGTCGAAGTGGGCGCTCGAGAGCTCCTCGGAAGGCCGCGAGATCTGGATGCCGGCGTTGTTGATGAGCACGTCGATCCCGCCGAGCTCCTCGGCGGCCATCCCGACCATGCGCACGACGTCGTCCTCGTCGGAGACGTCGCCCTGGACCAGGACGTCGCGGACGCCCTCCTGGCGCACGCGGTGCACGCAGGCGTGGACCTGCTCCTCGGTGTCCTGCGCTTCGTCGGGCGTGGTGAGGTAGTTGATGGCGACGTTGGCGCCGTGCTCGGCGAAGCGCACGGCGATCGCCTGGCCGATGCCGGAGCTGCCGCCCGTGACGAGGACGTTCTTGCCCTTCAGGCCGGGCATGGCCTCGGTGCGGGTGACGCTGGGGGCGGTTGCCATGGGGGTCTCCTGGTTGGGGGTTCGCGGCGCAGTCCCCGGTGGCCGCCCGGTGTTACGCACCGCGACGGGCGCGCAGCTTGCGCATCTGCAGGACCACCTGCGCGAGGAGCGGCTCGAGCGGCGTCATAGCGCCGCGGCGGCGAAGGGGACACTGAAGCGCTTGCACCACACGACGACGCTGCGGTAGCGGTCGAGGTGCACCTCCGCAGGGATCGCGTAGTTCTGGCTGCCGATGTTGCCCTTCAGGTCGCCGAGGTCCACGAAGTGGTCGTCGAAGCTCCCGCCGGGGCCGCTCGCCGGCGCCGCCGACAGGTACACCTTGAGCGCGGGGCCGTTCGAGGTCGCGAAGCGCTCGAAGCGCACGTAGCGGCGCCCATCTGCCAGCGCGACGACCCGGGCGCGCCCGGAGGTGGCGTGCTCGTAGCTGCGGAAGGCGCTGTCGGACAGCGTGCGCGACGTCGCAGCGGGGAGCGCCTCGGCCACGTGGTCGTCGATGAAGAGCTTCTGCGGCTCGAAGTAGGCGAAGACGAAGACCGCGATCGCAAGGCCGACGGCTGCGAGCGCTCCGAGGAGGCGGCGGTGATGCAGGCGCATTCGGCCTCAGACCCGGAGGGCCCACGCGGCGTTACGCGTAACGCGGCGCCGGCCGCCGGGACCGGGCTCGCCATGCAGCTCACCCGTCTCACCCGCGTCGAGGGCTACGAGGCGATCCGCCTGCAGTCCTCCTCCGCGCACGTCGACGCCACGTTCGTGCCGCGCGCCGGGATGGTCGGCGCGTCGCTGCGCGACCGCGGAGAGGAGCTGCTCAGCCGCGGCTCGGGCGTGCACTGCTACGCGCGCGGCGGGACGACCATGGGCATCCCCCTGCTGCACCCCTGGGCCAACCGCCTGGCCACCGACACCTATCGCGTCAACGGCACGTCGGTGCGCCTGCGTCCCGAATCGCCGCTGATCGCGCGCGACGAGCACGGCCTGCCGATCCATGGCCTGCTGGGAGGCTCTCCGCACTGGAGGCTGGGCCGCGCAAACGGCGGGGACGAAGGTCCGTGGGGGCTGTCGGCCGAGCTGGACTTCGCCGCCCATCCCGAGCTGCTCGAGGCGTTCCCGTTCCCGCACCGGTTGGCGCTCGACGTCGCCCTGCACCGGCGCACGTTGACGGTTCGGACGACTCTGACCGCCACCGGCGATCACCCGGTGCCGGTGGCCTTCGGCTTTCACCCCTACCTGCACCTGCCGGGGGTGCCGCGCGAGCAGTGGCAGCTCCAGATCCCGGCCATGCGCCACGTCGAGCTCGACGCGCGCTCCATCCCGACGGGCGCCTCGCGGTGGGTCGCCGCGCAGGACGGTCCGCTGGGACGGCGCACGTTCGACGACGGCTTCGTCGATGTCCGGGCCGGCGCCGAGTTCGTGCTGGCGGGCGGCGGGCGCCGCGTGACCGTGCGCTTCGACGAGGGCTATCCGGCCGCTCAGATCTTCGCGCCGGCGACCGACGACGTCGTCTGCTTCGAGCCGATGACCGCACCGACGAACGCTCTGATCACGGGCGATCGCCTCACGCTCGTCGCACCGGGCGAGAGCTACCGTGCGACGTTCTCGATCACACGGCATGACCGCCCCCCGCGCCGCGGCCCGAAGGCCACGGCGCGGGGCGCTCAGACTGCGATCAGGCGATCGCCGCGTCGAGCACGTCCGCCGCGCGATCCTCGGAGACCGTGCCCAGCGTGACGAGCACGAGGACGCGGCCGCCATGGAGTGCGCGGACGTCGGACTCGGCGGCGTCGTCGTCGAGGCCCGCGTCCACCAGCAGCTTCTTCAGCCGATGATGGCCGGCCACGCGGCTGTGCTCTCGCCCGTCGGAGTAGCTCACGACCACGTCGCGATCGGCGTTGGCGAACACGCCCTCGCTGTCCGCTGACGAGCGCCCGGCGAAGCTGCTGCGCGGCGTGCCGCGCGAATGGCCGTCGCCCGCGAAATCTCCGACGTGCTCGTCGGACGTGACGGAGCCGGCGAACCCGCCGCCGGACTCGCGGCGGGCGTCGTGGACCTCGGCGCCCATGAGCAGACGGATGTCGTCGCCGGGCACGCCGGCATCGAGCAGCGCCTGGACGGCGCGGTCGGCGTCGGTCGTGTTGTCGTATGCCCTACAGAGTGCGTTCATGGGCCTTCAGTGTGCGCAGGCGGAGAGACCGTTACGCCTCGCGCTGGCGGTCCTGGGCGCGCTCGGCCACCAGCGCGAGCTTGCGCACCCGCCCCTCGTCCAGCCACTCGACCCACAACCGGTGGGCGGCGAGCAGGTCGTCCAGCGCCGGGCGGCCGATCTGCGCGGCGATCTCCTCGGCGTCCGCGGCGAAGGCACCCGCCAGCGCCTGCGCCGTCGCGCGGTGCGCGCGGCTGTGGTCCTCCTGCCACGTGACGACGAGCCCGGCCCGCTCCAGGGACATGGCCATCTCGTCGAGCGGGGCCAGCCAGACCGTGTCGGCGTCGGGCATCGCCGCCCGCTCGGCGGCCGTGAGCGCCGGCCCCTCCTCGAGCGTGAAGGCGAAGCGCCCGCCGGGCGCCAGCGCCGCGGCGATCGCGCGGACCAGCGCGTCCTTGTCCTCGAAGGCGAGCATCGTCTCGAGCAGGAGCACGACGTCGAAGGGGCCGGCCGGGAGGGGCGGGATCCGCGCGATCGCGAAGCGGCAGGGCAGGTCGCCCGCGCGCTCGCGGGCGATGGCGGCGGCGCTCGCGCTGGCGTCCAGCCCCAGGTAGGCGCAGCCCAGCTCCCGCGTGAGGAAGCGCCCGGGCCCGGCGACCCCGCAGCACAGGTCCAGCACCGTGACCCCGGGGCCGATGCCGGCTCGCACGGCCAGGGCCCGGATCTCGCCGGCGGTCATGAAGCTCTCCTGCCCGACGAACTCGCCGGGGGCGTACGCCGACACGCGCGCGCGGCGCAGTGCCCGGTCGACCAGCGCGCGGTCGTCCTGCCTCACGGCCGTCTTGCGCTCGGCGCCATCGCGCCCGCGATCTTGCCGCAGCCGGCGCCGGGAAGGTGCGACCGCGCGCGAGCGTCCGGGTTAACGTCAGTCCTCGACGTACTCATGATCTGGAGGCGCGGTGGGAGAGAGTCGGGCGGCCCCGGCGAACGGGCTGATCGCCCAGGTGCTGCTGCTCGCCGTCCTGGCGGGGACCGCCGGGCTCGGCGCGACCGGCTGGGTCGTCGGCGTCGCGTGCGCCGTGACGATGGCGGCGGCGCTGGCGCGCGCCCTCGCGCGCGATCTCGGTGGTCGGCTCGAGCCCGCGTCGTGGGTGACGATCGCCCGAGCCACGCTCGCCGTCGGCGTCGCCGCGCTCGTCGCGGACTCCTTCGCGCACGGGACACCGGTCGCGCTGCTGGTGTCGCTCGCCGCCGTCGCGCTCGTGCTGGACCTGGTCGACGGGTGGGTGGCGCGGCGCACCGGGACGGCGACCGCGCTCGGCGCGCGCTTCGACGGCGAGGTCGACGCGTTCCTGATCCTCGCCCTCAGCGTCTACGTCGCCCCCGAATACGGCGCGTGGGTGCTCGCGATCGGGGCGGCGCGCTACCTGTTCGTAGCCGGCGAGTGGCTGCTGCCGTGGATGCGCGCGCCGCTGCCGCCGCGTCGCTGGCGCAAGGTCGTCGCGGCGGCGCAGGGGGTCGTGCTGACGGTCGCGGCGGCCGGGGTCCTGCCCCGGGGGCTCACGCAGGCCCTCCTGGTCGCCGCGCTCGCCGCGCTCGCCGCCTCGATGGGCGAGTGCGTGTGGTGGCTGTGGCGTCGCCGGCCCGCCGTGCGCGATGAGGTGCCGGAGGGCGGGTTCGGTCAGGGCGAGCGCGGGCCGCTGCGCACCGGCATCGCCGTGGCGGTCACCGTCCTCGCCCTGCTGCTCGTCTGGGCCGGGCTCGTCGCGCCGAACCAGCCCGGCCCGCCTCGATGTCGGCGCGTTCGCGCGGCTTCCCCTCGAGCTCCTCGTCGTCGTGGCGCTGGCCGTTGTGCTGCCCGCCGTCCCGCGCCGCGTGCTGGCCGTGGTCGCGGGAGCGGTCCTGGCCGTGCTCGTGATCGTGAAGGTCCTCGACATCGGGTTCATCACGGCCTTCGACCGGCCGTTCGACCCCGTCTCGGACTCGAGCTACGTGGGGATCGGCATCGAGACGCTGCGCGACGCGATCGGCAGGTCGAGCGCGAACCTCGCCGTCGCCGTCATCGTCGTGCTCTTCGTCGGGCTCCTCGCCGTCCCGATCCTGGCGCTGCTGCGCCTGACGCGCGTCGCCGCGGGCCACCGCGAGCTGGGCGCTTCGGGCCGCCGCCGTGCTCGGCGTCGTCTGGGTGGCCCTCCGCGTCCTCGGCGCGCCGGTCGCCTCCACGAGCGCGGCCGCCCTCGCCGTCGACGAGGTGAAGGCGGTCCGCAGCGGCCTGCGGGCTCACGACATCCTCGCCCGCGAGATCCCGCGCGACCGCTTCCGCGCCACTCCCGGCGACCGGCTGCTGACCGGCCTGCGCGGCAAGGACGTCCTCCTGCTGTTCGTCGAGAGCTACGGGAAGGTCGCGGTGCAGGGCTCGTCCTTCTCGCCGGGGGTCGACGCCGTGCTCGACCAGGGCACCGCGCAGCTGCGGGCGGGCGGCTTCTCGTCGCGCAGCGCCTTCCTCTCCTCGTCGACCTTCGGCGGGCTCAGCTGGCTGGCGCACTCCACGCTGCAGTCGGGGATCCGGATCGGCACCCAGCGCGGCTACGACCAGCTCGTCAAGAGCGACCGCCTCACGCTCTCCGGGGCGTTCAAGCGGGCCGGGTGGCGGGCGGTCGTCGAGGACCCGGCCAACAAGCGGACGTGGCCCGAGGGCTCCGCCTTCTACCACTACGACAAGATCTACGACCGCCGCAACGTCGGCTACCGCGGCCCGGGCTTCGGCCTGCCCCCGATGCCCGACCAGTACGTCCTGGAGGCCCTGCAGCGCCTCGAGCTCGCCAAGCGCCACCGGCCCCCGCTGTTCGCCGAGGTCGACCTCATCTCGAGCCACGCGCCATGGACGCGCATCCCCCGGCTCATCCCCTGGGACGCGGTCGGCGACGGCTCGATCTTCGACCGCGTCGGAGTGGAGGAGTCCACGCGGGCCGCGCTCTTCGGCGACTCCAAGCGGGCCCGCGCCGCCTACGGCCACTCGATCCAGTACACGATGAGCACGATCGTCTCGTTCGTGCGGCACTACGGCAACGACAAGCACGTGGTCGTCCTCCTGGGCGACCATCAGCCCGCGACGACCGTCAGCGGCCAGGGCGCCAGCCACGACGTGCCGATCTCGGTCATCGCCCACGACCCGAAGGTGATGGAGCAGATCGCCGGATGGAGCTGGCAGAACGGCCTGCGGCCGAGCCCGCAGGCGCCGGTCTGGCCGATGGACGCGTTCCGCGACCGCTTCCTCGCCGCGTTCGGCTCGTCGCCGGCGAGCGGCTGACCCTCTGGCGGAACGGGGCCTCGAAGACCGACGCGAAGACGCGCGCGAACACGATCGTGAGCGGCACCACCAGGGCGAGCGAGGCCACGAAGGCCGGAACACCCTGGCGGACCCGGCCGGCCACGAGCTTCTCGTAGACGACGATGACGATCGGGCCGTGCGTCAGGTACAGGCTGTAGGACGACGCGCCGAGGTCACGGATCGGCCGCGCGTCGAGCAGGCGCAGGAGAGGGGCCGGGCGGCCGGTGGCCAGAGCGGCCAGAAGGCACGCGACGGCCGGGCCCAACGCGAGGTCGACCCAGAACAGGTGGTCGAGCGTCCACACCGAACCCCGCCACGCGATCATCGCGAGCACGGGCGCTGCGGCCGCGAGCGCGAGCCAAGCCCACGGCCACGACCGGCGAGCCGCGCTCGCGCCCACGATGCCGGCGCTCACGATGCCGACCGCGAACAGCGCGGCCAGGTCGGGCGGAGACTGGATGACGAAGACGTCCAGGCCGGAGACGTGCGGGCCCACGATCCCCACCGTCGCCACGACGAGCGTCACGGTGGCGGCCATGACGATGGCGCCCCACCGGCGCACCATCACCAGCAACAGCGGGAACACGACGTACAGCTGGGCCTCGACGGCGATCGACCAGAACGATTGGTCGGGGGTTGGCGCACCGATGAGGTTCTGGACCAGCAGGCCGTTGACGACGACCGACTTGGCGTCGGGCACCCCCTGCCCCGGCGGAGGGACGATCAGCCACGCCACCGCGAGGCTGAAGGCGAGGGCGGCGTAGTACGGCGGCAGGATGCGCAGGGCCCGCCGGCGCGCGAAGCGGGAAACCCCGTCGAGGCGCCAGCCGTGGCGGGCCGGTGACAGAGCCAGCGAGAAGCCGGACAGCACGATGAACACGACGACCGCGAACCGTCCGTAGATGAACCAGCCGGCCCAGAACGGTGCGTGGTCGACCGGGTAGCCGGGGAAGGCGCGCAGGAAGACGTGGTTGACCACCACGAACAGGGCCGCCAGGCCCCGGACGCCGTCCAGGCCGGCCAGCCACGGTCGCGGAGCGCCGGCGTCCGCGGGTACGCGGCCGCCGGTGGTTGCGGCCGATGGCACTGAGGCAGCGGTCGTCAGTCCTCCCGGAATCGCGGCGAGAGCGCGTAGCGCAGCAGCACCACGTCGCCGATCTGGCGCACCTCGGCGAGCGTCGCGCGCCGCCCCGCGTGCCACGGGAAGCGCCCGTCGGTCACGAAGCGCGGGGCGCTCGAGTCGCCGATGAAGAAGGGCGCCACGACGAGCTGCAGCTCGTCGACGAGGTCGTCGGCCAGGAACTGGGTGTGCACGACGCCGCCGCCCTCGACCATGAGCCGCTCCACGCCGCGGTCGGCGAGGTCCTCGCTGAGCCGGCGCATCCGTACGCGCCGGCCGCCGTCCACGATCGTCGCCAACGGCCCGAGCCGCGCGCGGGCGTCGGCCACTCGCGGGCTCGGCGTGTAGACGAGCTTCTCGGCCTCGCCGGTGGTGAAGAAGTTCGAGCGCGCGTCGAGGTCCACGCGGTTGGTCACGGTGATCTTCATCGGGGACGGTGCCAGCCCGCGGGCCGCGCGCCGGTCGCGGCGGGCCGGCGAGCGCACGAGCAGCCGCGGGTTGTCGGTGCGCACGGTGACCGCGCCGACCATGATCGCGTCGCAGGAGGCGCGCACCTCGTCGACCCGGTCGAAGTCGGCCTCGTTGGACAGCGCGAGGCGCGGGGCCCGGTCGCCGAGGTAGCCGTCGAGCGACACGCTGCAGCTCAGCAGGGTGTACGGGCGGTCAGACATCCGGCGCTCCTGCCGGCGCGCGAGGGGCCGAGCCGCAGCCAGTGGCCGCTGCCGCACGCGGCGACCGGTGCGGCGCACCCAGGCCGCCACGAGGACGGCGGCGCCCGGCAGGCTGGCGACCAACACCATCACGCCGTAGACGACCGCGGTGGCGACCCCGCGTGACGCGCCCAGGCCGGCGGCGGCGAACGCCCAGGCCGTCACGCCCTCGCGCGGCCCCCAGCCGCCGACGTTGGGCAGCGCCGCGGCCAGCATCACGAGCAGCACCAGCGGCAGCATCCGGGACAGCGGAGCGGTCACACCCGCGGTCCGCGCGGCGATCAGGAACGTGACGGTGTGACCGGCGACGACCAGCGCCGACGCGAGCGCGATGGCCGGCCACGCCCGCCGGGGGAGCAGCCCGTCGCGCAGGTCGCGGGCGGCGGCGCTGCGCACCCGCGCCCACCGCGACCGGCGGACGGCGGGCCGCACGCGCGCCGCCAGGGCGACGCCGGCCGCCGCCACCAGGAGCGCGAGCGCGACGAACGGCATGGCCGCCCGCACGGGCGACGGCGCGACGAGGAGCACGGCGACGGTGAGGACGACCTGCACGACCTGCCCGGCGGAGCGCTCCCACGCCACGGCGCGCAGCCCGCGGCCGACGTCGCTCGTGTCGCGGCCGTGGCTGATCCCGCGGTGGACGTCGCCCACCACGCCGCCGGGCAGCGTCACGTTGAGGAAGAGCGAGCGGTAGTACGCGGCCACCGCCGTGCCCAGCGGCAGGTCGACGCCGAGGCCGCGCGCCACGATCCTCCAGCGCCAGGCGCAGCACACGGTGGTCAGCACGGCGAGGCCGGCCGCGGCCGCCAGCGCCCCGCCGTCGACCGTGCGCAGCCCGTCGAGGAACGGGCCCGTGCCCAGGCGCCAGACCAGGACGGCGAACGTCGCGGCGGCAGCGGCGAGGCGCGCCCACCACCACGCGGTCCGGTGGCTCATGGTGCTGGGACCGGCGCGGACGGCGGTCGTCACGGCACCACCAGCAGATCGGCATGGTCGACGGTGACCGCGAGCTCCTCCGCGGCCGCCTGGGCCAGGCGCCGGTCCCGGTAGGCGTCTGCGTCGGCGGCCAGGGCGGGCTCCTGCTCGCACGCGGCGGCGACCGACCCCTGGAACCACTCGGCCATCAGGTCGGCGTGGGCCGCATCGAGGCGCCAGGGGGTCGGCCGGACCACGACCTCGGCGCCCGTCCCGCGGAGCTGCTCGATGGCGGTGGCGACGGCGTCGGGGCCGAGCCGGCGGCCGCGCCGCTGGTGTGCGTTGAAGGCCGCGCCGATGCGCACGTCCATCGGCTCCGTCGGCGTCAGCGCGACGCGACCGACGACGGTCATCGCGAGCAGCATCGGACACCCGACTGCCGTGCACGGGTCGAGCATCCTGGCCAGCTCGTCCGCGGTCAGCATGTCGAGCAGCGCCGAGGCGACGACGGCGCTCGCGCCGGTGAGATCGTCCGGTGCCAGCCGAGTGATGTCCGACTGCCTCGCCTCGACGGTGACGGGGGCTCCGTCGGCGGCGGGCCCCGGGGGGTGGGCGAGGGCAAGGTCGAGCAGGCCTGGGTCCCGGTCGTGGAGCACCCAGTGCTGGCGCCCGGGCAGCCGCGGCGCGAGCCAGCGGCCCATCGCGCCGCTGCCGCCGCCGAGGTCGTGGATCACGAGGCGGCCGGTCGTGGGGAGGTGGCGCCCGAGGCGCTCGGCGAGCTCGGCCGAGCGCGCCGCCGCGTCGGCCGGCTCGCGCAGGACGAGCCAGTGCGGGCTGACCCGGCCGGCCTGCCCGCTCACCGCGCCGCTCCCGCGAGGACGCCGGCGAGGACCGACGTGGTGGCCGGCCAACCCCGCAGCGATGCACGCCGCTCGCGGGCGGCCCGGCGCAGGCGCCCGCGCAGATCGGCGTCGCCGAGCCAGGTCCGCAGCGCGGCGGCGAGGGCCGCGGGGTCGCCGGGCGCGACCAGCAGGCCCGGCCGGGTGCCGTCGTCTGCGTGCCCGAGGGCCTCGGTCACCCCGCCGACCTCGGCGGCGAGGACCGGCAGGCCGCGGGCCAGGGCCTCGGTGACGACCATGCCGTAGGTCTCGGCGTGCGAGGCGAGCACGAGCAGGTCCGCGGCGGCGTACGCGCGGTCGAGCTCCGGGCCGGTGCGCGGTCCCGGGAAGCGCACGCGATCGTCCAGACCCTTCTTCCGGGTCGCGCGCCGCACGCCCTCGGCGAAGGCCGGGTCGCGGTCGAGGCTGCCCACGCACGCGCAGCGCCACGACAGGTCCGTCGCCGTCGCGAGCGCGTCGACGAGCACGTCGTGCCCCTTCTCGGGCGTCACCGCCGCGACGCAGAGCAGCGCGTCGCCGGCCGCGGTCCCCGGCGCGAGGCCGGCGGCGTCGACGCCGGGCTCGGCCACGTGGACCCGGTCGGCCGGCAGGGCGTACAGCTCGAGCAGCCGGCCCCGGGTCCACGCGCTGGTCGTGACGACGGCGGCGGCCCCCGCGAGGACTGCGCGCTCGCGTGCCCGGACCGCGCCGGCCTCGCCGTCGTCGGCGGGTCGATGGCCCAGCGGCATGTGCACGAGCACGACCTGCCGCAGCCGGCGTGCGTGCGGCACGAGCGCGTCGGGGGCGGCGGACGCGACCAGCCCGTCGAGCAGCACCACGGCGCCGTCCGGGATCCGCTGCACGGCGCGCGCGAGAGCGGCGTGCCCCGTCGTGCCGGGCCGCGGCCAGGCGCCGGCGATCGGATGCTGGTGCACCGTCCAGCCGAGCGCGGCGAGCCCGCGGCAGACCTGGCGGTCGTAGGCGTTGCCGCCGCTCGGCCGTGCGGGGTCGTCGATGCCCTCGGGGACGACGACGTGGACCTCCGTCACAGCGGCCGCTCGTAGCTCGCCCAGGCGACGTGGGACTCGTGCAGCGTGACGACCAGCCCGTCGAGCTCCCGCGCGCCGTCGCCGAGGTCGCCGGCTCGCGCGCGATCGGCGAGCCGGTCGGCGACGACCCGGGCGAGCGCCTCGGTCGTCGTGTTCGTGCCGGCGAAGTCGGCCTCGTCGTCGAGGTTGCGGTAGCTGAGCTCGCCCACCACCTCCCGCAGCGCCTCGGCCGCGCGGCCGATGTCGACCACGATGCCGTCGGCGTCGACGTTCGCGCGGCGGAAGGAGACGTCGACGACGTACGTCGCGCCGTGCAGCCGCTGCGCAGGCCCGAACACCTCGCCGCGCAGGCTGTGGGCGATCATCATGTGGTCGCGGACCGTCACGGTGTACACGCGCTACGCCCCGCCGTAGGTGATCGTGTGGCAGAGGGCCGGCAGGCTCCCCGCGGCCAGGCGCTCCATCACGCCGGGCAGCTCCTCGAAGCGCGACTCGCCGGTGACGAGCACGTCGAAGGCGGGGTCGCGCAGCAGGTCGAGCGCGAGGGCCAGCCGGTCGGCGGTCGTGCGGCGTGCGCTGCGGGCCGGGGACACCGTCCCGACCTGGCTGGCGCGCAGCCCGAGGCGGCCCGCGTGGAAGGCGCCGCCCAGCGAGAGCCGCACCTCTGCGTCGCCGTACCAGCTGAGGTCGAGCACCGTGCCCTCGGGCGCGAGCAGGTCGAGCGAGCACTGCAGCCCGTCCGACGTCGCGCTCGTGTGCACGACCAGGTCGCACCCGCCGGCGGCGTCGCCCGGCCGCGCGAAGCCGGCGCCGAGCGCGGCCGCGACCTCGGCCCGTGACGCGTCGACGTCGACCAGCGTGACCTCGACCGCCGGGAAGCGGGCCAGCAGGCGGGCGACGCAGCAGCCGACCATCCCGGCGCCGACGACGGCGACGCGGTCGCCGATCAGCGCAGGCGCGTCCCACAGGGCGTTGACGGCGGTCTCGACGGTGCCGGCGAGCACGGCGCGCGCGGGCGGCACGTCGTCGGGCACGACGGTCACGGCGCCGGCCGGCACCACGTAGGCCGTCTGGTGGGGGTACAGGCAGAAGACCGTGCGGCCGCGCAGCTCCGCCGGCCCCTGCTCGACGGCGCCGACGTTGAGATAGCCGTACTTGACCGGCCCCGGGAAGTCCCCTTCCTGGAACGGCGCGCGCATCGCGGCGTGCTGGCTCGGCGGCACGCCACCGCGGAAGACCAGCGTCTCGGTGCCGCGGCTGACGCCGGACCGCAGCGTGCGGACCACCACGTCGCCGTGCCCCGGCTCGGGCAGCGCGACCGGCCGGATCTCCCCGCGCCCGGGCGCGCGCAGCCAGAACGCGTGTGCGTCGTCGAGCACGTCCTATGCCTCGGCTTGATACGGCATCGGTCTGCGGTGCTCCGGCGCCCCCGTCACTGAACCAGACGCCTGCCGGCGGCGATCCTTCCCGCGGGCGTGCCGCGGGTCACGTCTGCCGGCGGCGCGGGAGC
>CAWFMR010000012.1:0-71405 GCA_963816845.1 uncultured Actinomycetes bacterium
TTAGGCGCGCATGCGCGGGTCGACCCAGAAGTCGTTGACCTGGAAGCGGCTGGTGTTGCCGCCGGCGATGAAGGTGAAGCGGACCCTCTGCCACCCCGAGGCGTTGCTGGGCTGCACGTTCATCGGGTTCGAAGGGTCCACGCCTTCTGCTGGCCGTGGAACTGGCCGGTGTTCTTCGGGTTCGTCCACGTGCCGTTGGTCGCGTAGGAGACATAGAAGAAGACGCCCTCGGAGCCGACGAGGTTGCGAACCCACAGGCGGGCCGTCGGGTAGTCGGAGGTGATGCACATCGCGGGGCTGATGGCCGTGGCCTTGCTGGGGAGATCGAGGACGCCGGCCACGGTCCCGTCGGGCTGGGTCGTCTGGACGATCCGTGCACCGCCGCTGAGCTGCCACCCGCCCCCCGTCGGATCATCGAAGGTGCCGCCAGGCGCCATCGTGTAGAAGCGCGGATCCTTCAGCCCCGCGAACGGCTGGTAGAGGGCCGGGGTCGAGCAGGCTGAGTCCGGTGTGACGGCAGCCGTCGCGGCGGGCGCGGGGCTGGCGGCGAGACCAACGGCGACCGTGGCACCGCACATCGTTCCGAGGGCGCGCCGAAGGGCGCGTGAACGTCATGAAGAGAGACCGTCCTAGAGGTGTCGCCGTCAGACGAGCGGTACTGATCGCCCTTCCAGCGGCGGCGTTGGCCGTTCACCCGGACGGTCGACGGCCCGGCCGGGCACTCAAGCCCGCGCGCGCCCGCTGGACCGTTGTATCGAGGGTCGGCCGACCGCGCGGACGGACGCCGGGTCCGCGCCACGAGGTCTCAACCGGCCCGCTGAGTGGCCGATTCTCTCGGTCAACACCTGATGCCGCTCACCCCCGACACCGCCCAGCAGGAACGCATCGCCGCGGCCGCCGATCGCCGACGGGCCAGCGTTGTACGACGCGAGCGGACCGTTGAGATCCTCTTCGGCGCCGGCTTTCTCGCCGCGGTCGTCGCCCTGTGGCAGATCGCCGGGGCGCCCGCGTCGGAGATCGATGTCGTGCCGGCGCTGGCGTGCATCCTGTGTCTCGCCGTCGCCGTGCACGTCCCGTTCGCGGTCGGCGACGGGTATACGGTCCCGACGCAGCTCGCGTTCCTGCCGCTGCTCTTCACCTTGCCGCCCGCGCTCGTCCCACCGGCGGTCGTCCTCGCCCTGGTCGTCGCCCGCGTTCCGGCCGTCGCCGCCGGTCGCTGGCCGGCGAGCCGGTTGCTGCTCATCCCCGGTGACGCATGGTTCGCTGTCGGACCGGCGGTAGTCCTCGCCGCGGCGGGCACGCACTCCCTCAGTCGTCTCAACGTGCTCGTGGTCGTAGCTGTACTGCTGGCCCAAGTGCTCGTCGAAGTCGCGGCGTGGGCAGTACGCGAGCGGCTGCTCGGCGGCGCGGGACTACGCGAGCAGCTCGGCGAGCTCTGGATTCACGGCGTCGATCTCGCGCTCACGCCCGTCGCTCTCGTCGTGGCGCTGGTGTGGAGGAGCGCCCCTGGGCCGTCCTCGCGTTCCTGCCGCTGCTCGGGGTGCTTGCCATCTTTTCCCGGGAGCGCCGAGCGCGTCTGGCCAGTCTCACGGAACTCAACGCCGCCTATCGCGGCACCGCGCTTGTACTCGGCGACGTCGTCGGGGCCGACGACAGCTACACCGGCGAGCATTCGCGGGGCGTCGTAGCGCTCGCGATGGAGGTCGGGGAGGCGCTCGGCCTCGACCCGATCCGGCGCCGCAACCTGGAGTTCGGCGCGCTCTTGCACGACGTCGGCAAGGTCATCATCCCCAAGGACATCATCAACAAGCCCGGCAAGCTCGACGCTGCCGAGTGGGCGACCGTCAAGACCCACACGGTCGAGGGCCAGCGGATGCTCGACCGCGTCGGCGGCTTCATGCGCGACGTGGGCCTGATCGTGCGCTCCCACCACGAACGCTGGGACGGACACGGGTACCCCGACGGCCTCAGTGGGGAGCGGATCCCACTCGAAGCCAGGATCGTGTGCTGCTGTGACGCGTGGAGTGCGATGACGACCACCCGCAGCTACCGCGAGGCGATGCCGATCGCCGCCGCGGTTGCTGAGATGCGCCGCTGCGCCGGCGCCCAGTTCGACCCCCGCGTGGTCGCCGCTCTCCTCGAACGCGTCCTGCGCTCGGCGCGCAGCGGCACGGCGGACGATCTGCCGCCTGCCCTCGCCGCATGACCCGACGTCGCGGGCGCCGTCAACGCGTGACTGCGGGCGCCCGCCTACGCGGGCTCCTTCCATCCAATGCAACAGGGCGGCCTCGAGCGCGTCCCTACCCCGAGCGCCGATTGCCGCCCGCGCGAGTTCCAAGCGCCTCCGCCCGCCTCGAGCTCACGCTCGCGAGGGACGAGCACGGGGAGTCGCTGCGCTTTTGCGCGAAGCAGGAGCGCCGCTACTCGTGCGTGCGGCGGCGCGTTCGATCCCACGGCGCCGTCTTCACCCGCCATCATGCGCGCGATGCTGGCCGCTCGTACTGGCGACGATTGCTCGTGACCGGCTCGCCGGGCCTCGGAGCGATCTCGGTTCGTGACGGGCGGTTGTATGTCGAGAGCTGCGACGTCACGGAGGTGGCCCAGCATCACGGCACGCCGTGCTATGTGGTCTCTGAGGCGCAGCTGCGGGCGAATGCACGAAGGATCACGGCGGCGTTCGGCGCCGCATGGCGGCACGGCCCGGTGGAGGTCCTGCCGGCCTTCAAGGCTGCGCTGTCGCTGGCCGTTCGCGCGATCCTGACTGACGAAGGTCTCGGGTGCGATGCGTTCGGGGCGCCCGAGCTGCGCGCAGCGTTGGGGGTTGGCGTGCCGGGCGAGCGCATCTCGGTCAATGGACCGTGCAAGGACGTCGCCACGTTCGCCGCCGCGATCGAGGCGGGCGCGACTGTCACGCTCGACGGCGCTGCGGAGCTCGAAGCCCTGCGCGAGGCGGCCGCGGCTGCCGACCGCCCCGCACGCGTTCACCTGCGGCTGCGTCCCGACTATGCGCGCATCACCGCACCGTCGGACTTCTCGGCGCACGGCGAATCGGTCGCTCAGGTCGCGCACGCGTACAAGCCGGGGGTGGCGCCCGAGCAAGCTGTCCGGCTGGCCGCCGGCATCGTCGCCGAGCCGGGCCTCGAGCTGACAGGGCTGATGGTGCATCTCGGTCGCCATCGGGCCGACCTGCAGACGTGGGGGCTCATGGCCTGCGCCGTGGCCGACGCGGTGGGGAGCCTCGTTGCCCGGCTCGAGGGTTGGCTCCCGCGCGAGCTCGATCTCGGCGGTGGCTTCCCGGCCCCGCGCGATCCGCTGCGGCGGGCACCCGGTGACGACGGGTCACTGGAGCCCGTGGCACCACCGATCGAGGAACTTGCCGAGGTAATCGCCACTGAGCTTGCGCACGGTCTATCGGCGGCCGGCGTCTCGCCCGACGGCCTCGTGCTGCAGGTCGAGCCGGGCCGCTCGCTGCATACCGACACGGGCATCCACCTCACGACGATCCGCGGGATCAAGCACGTGTCGCTCCCGACGGAGCACACGTGGATCGAGACCGACACCTCCGAGCAGTTCCTGCTCGACACGCTGATCGAGGGCAACCGCTGGCCGGTCGTCGTCACCACACGCGCCGACGCCCCGCGGACCGCTCGCGCGGACATCGTGGGCTGCTCGTGCGGCTTCGACGTCCTCGTCGAGGACGCCGGCCTGCCCGAGGTCGCGCCCGGAGACATCCTCGCCCTGCTGGACACCGGCGCCTACCAGGAGAGCCTCGCCACGAACTTCAACGCGCTGCCACGGCCGGCCACCGTCCTGGTGTCCGGCGATCGCTCGGAGGTCATCCGCCGCCGCGAACGCGAGGACGAGGTCTTTCGGCGCGACGTCGTGCCGGCGCGGTTAGGCGCCACCGCATCCGGCAGCGTCGCCCGCACCATCGACCACGTCTCGGTGACCTGCACCTCGATCGAGCGCTCCCTGACGTTCTACCGCGACGGACTGGGCCTCGCCATCCTCCAACGCGGCGTCGAGACCGACGAACGCATCGGCGCGGTCCTGGCCCTGCCCGGGGCGCGCCTGCGCTTCGCCGACCTCGCGCTCGGCGACGGCACGGTCGTCGAACTGCTCGAGTACCAATCGCCGCCCGGTCGCGCACTCAGACCACAGCCCAACGACCCCGGCGCCGCGCACGTGGCACTCGTCGTCGACGACATCGACGAAGCGCTACGACGCCTGCGCACCCACGGCTTCCCAAGCCGCTCGTCGCCCGTACTGCTCAACGACCACGACGGCAGATGGAAAGACGTCAGGATCGCTTACGTCCACGATCCCGACGGCTTCATCATCGAGTTGATCCAACGGCCCGACGACGGCAGACCCGGCTGACACTCCCGCGCAGAATGCTGCAAGCCCGCGAAGGGACGAGCGAAACGTGCGGTGCCGCGGATCGCAGGCTGGGGGCCACGCGACGGATTGCAGCCTCAGCCGAGGTAGCCTCTGGCCGAAGCAACCCACCGGGCGGGGAGAATGCGACATGCTATACACCGTGGACTTCCACACCGTCTCGACCGTCGGTCTGGAGTCGTCACCATTTGCGGACGCGCTGGCTGGTCTGCGGGCGAATGAAGCCCGCTACTTCAAGAACAAGTACGACCACGACTTCACGGTGGAGCCTGCGAGCGACGCCGAGGCGACCATCGAGTGGGTGCACCGGATCCTCAAGGAGGAACGGGACATCGTCATCTCCTCTCGCCCTCTGCAGGCGACCGCCTTTCAGGTCGAGAACATCCGTATCGCCTATGTGTTCTACGAGAGCGGTCTGTCGATCAACGTGATGTACACCGTCGACGGTCCCGACAAGCGAGCGGTGGGCTTCAAGCTGTCCGACGGAATGGAGATCCCCGCTGAGCTCGCGTCGCGCTTCAAGTTCGCACGGCAGAAATCGAAGCTGGCCGGGACCATCCGCGGATCCTATTTTCAGATCAAGAACGAGTACTGACGGCGGGCCGGGCCGCGAAGCGGACACGTCCTCGGACGGAGCCTGCGGAGTCTGAGGAGCGTGATCCGCCGACAGGACCCGCCCGCCACCGGCCAGGGCCGACGGACCGCCCGCGGTCACGCGAGCATCGGCAATACCGTGAGGGCACATGACCGCGACGCATCGTTCCCGGGTCGAGGCCACGCTCGCCGAGGCGGCCATCAACCATGCCGCGCTCCTCGAGCGGCTCTCGCCGGAGACGCGGGCGGCGCTGCCCGTGGACGCGCAGGGGCTCACCGAGGCCATCGACTTCGTGGCCGAGGCGGCGGGGCTGTCGTCGGCGCAGCGGCGGGCGCTCGTGCGGCCGCATGCCGTGAATCCGGCGGTGATGCATGCTCGCGTCTTCGGCGGCGCGCCGTTGACCGAGGAGACGCTCATGGGGTCGTTCGTCGAGGGGGCGCGGGTGCGGGCCGACGCGCTTGCGAACCTCGCCGAGGTCGTCGGCGGCGCGGCGCTGGGCGGCGAGGTCCGCGCGCTGCTCGTCGAATGCCCGCTGCCGCTGGCCGGCGAAGGGCTGGCGGGGGTTCAGGCGCTGCGGGACGCCTACGCCGCACAGGAGCGCGCGGTCGTGGCGATCGCCGCGCGGCTCGACGAGGTCGCCGGCTAGCGCGCCGCCGTCGCGACGTCCTTCAGGCGCGACATGTCCGGGTCGAAGCGCGGTTCGCTGACCACCGTCACGCGGTGCTCGGCGCCGGCGCTGTGCACGGCGAGCGCGGTGCCGGGCTCGGCCAGCTCGACGGGCAGGTAGCCGTAGGCGATGCTCTCCTGAAGCGTCGCGCCGAAGCCGGCGCTCGTCACGTAGCCGACCGGACGGTCGCCGTCGAGCAGCGGCTCCTTGCCGACGAGCATGACCGCGGGGTCGTCGGTGACCAGGCAGCACAGCCGCCGGGTGACGCCGCGCTCCTTGATCGCGGCCGCGGCCTCGCGGCCGATGAAGTCCGCGTCCTTGCCCAGCCGCACGGCCCAGCCCAGGCCGGCCTCGTAGGGGTCGTGCTCCTCGTCGATGTCCTGGCCCCAGAGGCGGTAGCCCTTCTCCAGGCGCAGCGAGTCGTAGGCGGCGCCGCCGCACGCGACCGCGCCCAACGACGCCCCGGCCCCCCACAGCGTGTCCCACAGCCCGCGCCCGAACTCGGCCGGCGCGTAGATCTCCCAGCCCAGCTCGCCGACGTAGGACACCCGCAGCGCGCGGCACGGCACGTGGCCGATGTGCAGCGTCCCCGCGCGCATGTAGGGCTGCGCGTCGTTGGAGAGGTCGTCGTCGCTGCGCGCGCCCACGAGGTCGCGCGCCAGCGGGCCCCAGACGCCCAGGCAGCACAGCGACGAGGTGAGGTCGGTGAGCACGACCGAGCCGTCCTCGGGCAGGTGGCGGCGCATCCACGCGATGTCGTGGCGCCCGACCGCGCCGCCGGTGACGACCCAGAAGCGGTCCTCGCCGAGGCGGGTGATCGTCAGGTCGCACATGATCCCGCCGCGCGGCGAGAGCATCGCCGTGTAGACGATCACGCCCGCCGGCTTGTCGACGTCGTTGGCCGCCAGGCGCTGCAGGAAGGCCAGCGCGCCGGGGCCCTTGACCTCGACCTTCGTGAACGGCGTGAGGTCGAAGATGCCCACCCGCTCGCGGCAGGCGCGGTGCTCGGCCTGCACGATGGGCGACCAGAAGCGCGCCGCCCACTCGTCGTGGGGCAGGATCTCGTCGCCGGTCAGCAGCTCGCGGTTGCCCTCGTACCACTGCGGGCGCTCCCAGCCGGCGCTCTCGAAGAACTCGGCCCCGAGGCGCTGCTGACGCTCGTAGAACGGCGTCGTGCGCAGCCGGCGGGCCTGCTCGTTCTGCTGGCGCGGGTGCAGGACGTCGTAGACCTCGCGGTAGCCCTGGGCGCCGCGCTGGCGCACGTAGGTCGTGCTCGTCCCATGGGCGTCGAAGCGCTGCGGGTCGCACTCGTGGAGGTCGAGCAGCGCGTCGCCGTGGGTCATGAGCTCCGCCAGCGCGCGTCCGCAGCCGGCCGAGTGCGTGACCCAGATCGCCTGGGCCAGCCACAGCCCGCGCGCCGCGGCGCTCTCGCCCAGCAGCGGGAAGCCGTCGGGCGTGAACGACATCAGGCCGTTGAAGGCGCGCGCGATCTCGACGTCGCCCAGCGCCGGCAGCATCCGGCCCGCCTCAGCCCGCGCCGAGGCGAAGTCGTCGGCGGTGAAGGCCAGCTCAGCCGGGCGCTCGGGATCGGCCAGGCGCGGCTCGTGGCGGTAGTTGCCGATCGCGTACGCGTCGGCGACCTGGCGGAAGTACATGGCGTGGTCCTGGTGGCGCAGGATCGGGTGCACGACCTCGCGCGTCTCCCCCGCGAGCTCGGGCAGCGGCGCCGTGTAGGCGAGCTGGTGCTCGACCGGCACGAGCGGCACGTTGAGCCCGGGCGCCAGCCGCGACACCTCGCGCCCCCAGATGCCGCACGCGATGACGACGTGCTCGGCGCGGATCGTCCCGCGCGCGGTCTGCACGCCGACGGCGCGGCCGCCCTCGATCAGCAGTCCCGTGACCTCGCAGTCGCCGAAGGCCGCGATCGCCTCGTGGCCGCACATCGCCTCGGCCGCGCGCACGGCCTTGGCGATCCCGTCGTCGGCGACGTGCAGGCCGCCCACGATCGTCTCGGGGTCGAGCAGCGGGACGAGCTCCGCAACCTCTCGGGGATCGAGCAGGCGCGCCTCGAGGCCGAAGCCGCGCGCCCGCGCGCAGCGGCGGTCGAGCTCGGCCCAGCGCTCGTCGGTCGTGGCGACTTCGATCGAGCCGACCGGATGGAAGGCCCCCAGCGCGGTCAGGTCGGCGACCGTCCACTGCGCCAGGCGCGTCATCGTGCGCGACGCGTTGTGCTGGAAGATCAGCCCCGGTGCGTGCGACGTCGAGCCGCCGGTCTGGAACAGCGGACCCTGGTCGACGACCACGATCTCGTCCCAGCCGCGCTCGGCCAGGTGGTGGGCCACGCCGGCGCCGGCGATGCCGGCCCCGACCACGACGACGCGGGCGGACTCGGGCGGAGAGGTCATCTCGCCTCCTGATATATCAGTTGTCGTCACCGGGCGCCGACCCCCAGTTCGCCCGCGACGCGCTTCTGCACGGAGGCCACGGCGCGGAAGGCCTCCTTGAGGTAGGTGCGCGTGAGCGGGCTGAGCGCGGCGGGATCGAGGTGGTCGTCGGGCTCCTCCCCGGCCTGGAGCTGCGCGACCTGGTGCTCGAGGCGCAGGGCCATCACGAGATGGAAGGCGTCGGCCAGGGTGGCGGCGTCGGCGGCCGACAGCGTGCCGGCCGCGGCCGCGGCGCGCAGGCGCTCGGGCGTCGAGGCGCTCGTCACCCCGGCGGCCATCCCCGCCCAGCGCGCGAGGTCGACGATCGGGACGAGGCCGCCGAGCTTGAGGTCCAGCCGGCCGCGGTGCTCGCCGGAGTGCTCGACGACGAGCCCGCGCAGGAAGCCGGTGGGCGGGCGGTAGGAGAGCGAGAAGCGCGCCAGCCGGTGCAGCAGCGCGGGGTGGCTGCGCGCGGCGCGGAAGGCCTCGGAGACGGACATCCCGGTGCCGAGCCCCCACACCGTGCGACTGTCCACGACGACGGAGACGAGGATCAGCGCCTGCTCCTGCGTCGGATCCTCGAGCCAGCTGCGCGCGGCGCGCTGCCAGGAGGCCAGCGAGCGGACGAGCAGCGGGTTGGCCGCCGTCGTGCCCTTCTCGTCGGGTGTCAGGCCGCACGCGAGCAGCCCGGTCTCGACACGCCGGCTGATCGCGAGGGCGTGCTCGATGAGCTCCTCCGCGGGCGCGTCGCCCTGAAGGGCGATGGCGCTCTCGACGTCGGACCCGGGCGTCGCCTCGCGCCGCGCGACGCTGCCCAGCGCCAGCCACGCGAAGGGGACCTCGAGGGGACCGACGTCGGCGATGGCGAGGTCGATGAGCCGCCGCGTGAGCGCGTCGACGACCACCGAGTGCACGGCGGCGATGCGCAGCGGGTCGGCGCGCGCGCGGTGCAGCGCGACGATCGTCGGGCGCAGCTCGCGCGTGGCGTGCGCGAGGGCGTCGACGCTGGGCGCCCGCGCGATCGCCGCGCGCAGGTGAAACGGGGTGCGGGCCTCGGCGGCCGCCAGGTCGGCGTCCTCGACGACGCCGAGGACCCGGCCGGTCGCCGAGACGACGGGCAGGTGGCGGATCCCGCGGTCGAGCATGTCCAGCAGCGCGAGGGCCCCGGTACGGTCGGCCGACACCGTCACCGCCGGCGCCGTCATGGCCGCCGCGACGGGGTCGTCGGCGGACATGCCCTCGGCCACCACGCGGGTGCGCAGGTCGCGGTCGGTCAGGATCCCGAGCCCCTGCTCGCCGCGGTCGACGACCACGCACGTCGCCCCGGCCGCGCTCATCTGCCGCGCCGCGTCGCGGATCGTCGTCTCGGGCGCGCAGACCACGAGCGGGCGGCGCACGAGCGCCTCGACGGGCTGGTCGGCCGGGTCGGTGGCCTGCTCGCGCGCCGGGGCCAGGCGCCCGCGGTCCAGCAGCGAGCGCGACAGGTAGCGCAGGGCCTCGGGCCGCCCCAGGGTGGCGCGGGCGACGTCGGCGGGGATGAGCAGGCACGTCGTCTCCTCGTGCGCGCGCACGGTGAAGCCGGTGGGCAGGCCCGACAGCATCGAGGTCTGCCCGAACAGCTCGCCCACCCCGAGCAGGTCGAGCGTGCGCCCGTCGAGGACGAGCTCGACGGTGCCGCTGCGCACGACCCGCAGGTGGCTGACGGGCTCGGCCCCCTGGGAGAAGATCGTGGTGCCCGCGGGATGGTGCTCGAGCTCGGCCGCCGCCGCGACGCGCGCCACCGCGTCGGGCTCCAGCGCGTCGAACGGCGGATACAGGCGCAGGAAGTCCGCGACGCCGGTGACCGGCGCCGCGGTCAGCTGCTCGTCGCCGCGCTCGCCGGCGCCGTCGCCCGGGCGTCCTGGAGCATCATCTCGGCGCACTTCTCGCCGATCATCATCGTCGTGATGCAGGGGTTGATGGCCGGCAGGAAGGGCATCGCCGAGCCGTCGGCCACGCGCAGGCCCTGGACGCCGCGCACGGACAGCCGGGGGTCGAGCACCGCGTCGCGGTCGCCGTCGGGGCCCATCCGCGCCGTGCAGGCCGGGTGGTAGACGGTGTTGTGGGTCTTGTGGATGTAGTCGATGATCTCGTCGTCGGACTGCGCGTCGGGCCCGGGAGCCAGCTCGCGGGCGGCCCAGTCGGCCATCGCCGGCTGCGAGACGATCTTGCGCGCCAGCCTGACGCCGTAGAGCATCACCTGCTCGTCGTGGCCCTCGGGGTCGGTGAAGTAGCGCGGGTCCACGCGCGCGCGGTCGCGGTAGTCGCGCGAGCGCAGGCGCACGGTGCCGCGCGAGCGCCCGCGGCACACGTTCGGCGTCAGGCAGAAGCCGTTCTCGGTGGTCGGGTAGCCCCACCGCGCCGTGTTCATGTCGAAGGGCACCGACCCGTAGTGCATCATCAGGTCGGGCCGGTCCAGCCCCGGCTGCGAGGTCGAGAACAGGCCGATCTCCCACCACTGCGTCGAGGTGCGGATCATCGGCTTGCGCGCGTCCCACTGCACGATGCCCTCGACGTGGTCGTCGAGGTTCGAGCCCACGCCGGGGGCGTCGACGAGGACGTCGATCGCGAACTCCTGCAGGTGCTCGCCGGGGCCGATGCCCGAGAGCATGAGCAGCTTCGGCGTGTCGATCGCGCCGGCGCTGAGGACGACCTCGCGGCGCGCGATGACCGTGGTGTGCGTGAGCAGGTCGGGCGACAGGTAGTCGACCCCGATCGCGCGGCGCTGGTCGTCGAAGAGCACCTTGCTGACCCAGCAGTGCGTGCGGATCTCGAGGTTCGGGCGGCTGTCGAGGATCGGATGCAGGTAGGCGTGCGACGACGACATCCGCGTGTTGTCGGCCCCCGAGTTGATCTGGAACCAGCCCGCGCCGTTGGTCACCGTGTGGCCGGCGTTGAAGGCCGAGGTCGGCAGGCCGGCCTGCGCGGCCGCCTCGAGGATGGCCACGCCGCACGGGTCCTCGGGCGGGACCGTGCGGATGTTCACCGGCCCGCTGCGCCCGTGGTGATCGCCGGGGGCGTCGTTGGTCTCCAGGCGCGTGATGAGCGGCCAGCACTCCTCCGCGCTCCAGCCCGTGTTGCCCATCGCGGCCCACTCGTCGAGGTCCTCGCGCGGCGTCCAGAAGGCGATGCACGAGTTGTGCGACGAGCACCCGCCCAGCACCTTGGCGCGCGCGTGGCGCAGGAACGAGTTGCCCTTCTCCTGGGGCTCGACGAGGTAGTCCCAGTCGTAGCCCGAGTCCAGGAGGTACATCCAGTCCTCGAGGCGCAGGATCGCGTCGTCGTCGACGTCCGACGGGCCTGCCTCGATGAGGCAGACCCGCACGTTCGGATCCTCCGAGAGCCGCGCCGCGACCACGCATCCGGCGGTCCCGCCGCCGGCGATGACGTAGTCGAACTCGTCCTCGGCGGTCATGGCGCCACTTCGGCGATGTGCGGCTGCGGCAGATCCTCGATCATCGCGCTGTGCTCGGCGATGACCTCGATCGGCTTGCGGCTGTAGACGGTGAAGTAGTAGATCGCTCCGATCAGGCACACGCCGCCGATGAACAGGTACGCGGCCCACTGGAAGTACCAGTGGTGACGCGCCGATCGCGTTGTAGACCTCGTTGCGCGGCCAGGCGATGTTGAAGGCCACGATCGCGCCGTAGATCACGGCGAACACGTTGACCAGCACCCCCCAGCGCCCGAGCGAGAAGTACGTGCCGTGCTCGGGGGTCGGCCACGTCCCGCGCATGCGGCGCAGGAGCAGCGGGCCGGTCACGCACAGGTAGGCGAGGTAGAACATGATGATCGCCACCGACGTGAGGGCCAGGAACGCGCTCTGGTTGGTGATGTTGATCGCCAGCAGGGCGATCGCGAGGATGCCGACGACGAGGGCCGGCACGATCGGCACCTTCCCGCGGCCCGACACGCGCGCCACCTGCGGGCCGAACGGGAGCCGGTCGTCGCGGGCCATGGCGAACATCATGCGGATGCACGACGTGTGCACCGCCAGGCAGCACACGGTGATCGCGATGGCCGAGTCGATGAGGAAGACGTTGCCGATCGTGTTGCCCAGCGCCTGCTTGACGATGTAGGGCAGGCCCAGCAGCGGGATGTTCTTGTCGTGGATGTCGTTGACCGCCATCAGGGCGAAGAGGATCATCACGCCGCCGATCAGCGACGCCGTGGCGAGCGCCTTGATGATCGCCGGCGGCGCGTTGCGCCTCGGATCGTTGGTCTCCTCGGCCAGCGTCCCCGCGGTGTCGAACCCGTACATGACGTACGCGCTCATGATGCCGCCGATGATGAAGGCGCCGAAGTAGCCCCACTTGTGGCCCTCGCCGAGGCCGAGGGTGTCGAACACCACGCCGGGGCCGCGGCTGAAGTGGAAGATGAGCAGGACGATCAGCAGCGTCGCGCCGATGAGCTCGAGGATCACCCCGACGTTGTTGATGCGCGCCATCAGCTTGACGCCGATCATGTTCACGATCGTGGTGAAGACGACGAGGATCGCGCCGAGCAGGATCGCGTTCTGCGCGCCGCCCTTGGTCAGGTAGGTCCCGGCGTCGGCCTTGTCGCCGAGGATCTGGAAGGAGGTCGAGACCTGGGGCAGGATCACCTGCCAGGCGACCGCGACCGCGGCCACCGTCACGATCGAGCCGACGACCATGATCCAGCCGGCCATCCACGACGTGAAGTCGCTGCCGATGCGCTTGGACCACTGATACACCGAGCCGGCCAGCGGATATTGGCCCGCCAGCTCGGCGAAGCACAGGGCGACGGACATCTGGCCGATGAAGACGATCGGCCAGGTCCACCACACCGCCGGGCCGCCGAAGGCGAACCCGAAGGCGAACAGCTGGAAGACGCCGGTCAGGATCGAGATGTAGCTGAAGCCCGCCGCGAAGGACGAGAAGCTCCCCAGCGACCGATCCAGCTCCTGCTTGTAGCCGAACTTCGCCAGCTCGTGGCTGTCGGTGGCCTGTACCGCCATTCTCACTCCTCCTCGCGCCGTCGTGCGACGGGGGCTCGACGAAGAGCAGGCGCCGTGTCCCCCCCGCCGATCCAACCGTCGACGGGTGCTGTGGTAGGCTGGATTTGGAGCTTATATATCAGTCGTCGGCACAGGTCAACCTGGCCTGGGAGGCGCGTTTCAGGCGCCGCCGACAACACGAGGAGGGCGCATGTCCACGGCCGAATCGTCGCCGGCCACGGTCCTGGGGATGTTCGTGGGCGGGGCCTGGAGGCCAAGCGCCTCGGGTGAGACGTTCGAGGCGACGAGCCCGGCGACCGGCGAGGTCATCGGCGCGATCCCCCAGGGCGATCGCTCCGACGCGCAGGCCGCCGTCGCCGCTGCGGCCCAGGCCTTCCCCGGGTGGGCGGCGCAGACCGCGTTCGCCCGCGCCGCGGCGCTGCATCGCATCGCCGACGTCTGCGAGCGCCGCCGGGACGAGCTCGCCCGCGCGCTCACCCTCGACCAGGGCAAGCCGCTGCACGCGGAGTCCTACGACGAGGTCGACGAGCTGCTGGCCATGTGGCGCGGCGCCGCCGAGGACGGCGTGCGCCTGGAGGGCTCGATCCCGGCGAGCGCGGCGCCGGGCAAGCGCGTGCTGCTCATGCGCCGCCCACTCGGACCGGTGGCCGTCGTGACGCCGTGGAACTGGCCGTACACGATGCCCGCCGAGATCGTCGCCCCCGCCCTGGCGGCCGGCAACACCGTGGTGTGGACGCCGGCGCCGAGCACGGCCATGTGCTCGGCCCTGCTCGCCGAGTGCGTGGCCGAGGCCGACCTGCCGCCCGGCGTCTTCAACTTCGTCACCGGCCCCGGCGCGGTGGTCGGCGACGAGCTCGTCGCCAACCCGGGGACCGTCGCCGTCGGCTTCATCGGCTCGACCGCGACGGGACGCAGGATCGCCGAGCGCGCGGCCGGCAAGCGCCTGCTGCTCGAGATGGGCGGCAACGGGCCCCTGGTGGTGCTCGACGGCGCCGACGTCGACGCCGCGGCCCAGGCCGCGGTCAGCGCGTGCTTCCTGTGCGCGGGGCAGAGCTGCACGGCCGGCGAGCGGCTGCTGGTGGCCGAGGGCGTGCGCGACGAGTTCGTCGAGCGCCTGGGCAGCGCCGTGGCGGCGGACGTCCGGCTCGGCGACCCGTTCGCGCCCGAGACGACGATGGGGCCGCTGAACAACGAGGGCGTCGCCGCGAAGATGGACGAGCACGTCGGCGATGCCCTGACGCGGGGCGCGCGCGTGGTGGCGGGCGGCGCGCGCTCGACGGACTTCCCCACCGACCTCTACTGGACGGCCACCATCCTCGACGGCGTCGACGAGGACGCCGAGGTCGCACGCGAGGAGACCTTCGGGCCGATCGCCCCCGTCGTCCCCATCCGCGGGCTCGAGCACGCGATCGAGCTCGCCAACGCCTCGCCCTACGGCCTGCTGGCCGCCATCTTCACCGGCGACGTGATGGACGGTCTGCGCTTCGCCGATGAGGTCCGCACCGGCCTCGTCAACATCAACGAGACCACCAACTACTGGGAGAACCACCTCCCCTTCGGCGGCCGCGCGGGCACGGACAGCGGCATCGGGCGCATCGGCGGCCGCCACGCGGTCGAGCAGCTCACCGAGCTGCAGACGATCGTGATCGGCTGAGGTCGCTCGTCCGCGCGGCGCGTCGTCCGCGGGCGCTCGCGGCGGGCGCGGCCAGGGCACCGAGGGAGGGCGACCGCCGGCTCGCGCCTGGGCCGAGTGCGGGCGGGAATGCCGCGAACTGCTCGGTTGGCGCGGAGACCGGACACAAACCGAAGCAGTTGGCCGCGCGGCGGCGCGAGCCGGCGGCTCTCCTCCCTCGATGCCCTGGCCGCGCAGCGCCGCCAGCGCCGGCGGCAGAACCGCAGCGGCAGACGCCTCAGCGCACCGGCGGCGGCGGCGGGCCCGTGCCCTCCTCCACCCCGTGCGGCAGCAGGCCGAAGTGCATCCGGCCGAAGCTGTCAGCCGCCAGCTCGGGCTGGACCGTGTTGTGGGTCATGAGCACCGTCAGATCGCGCTGCAGGCGCTGCCACATCGCGCCGCCGCGCATGCCGGCCGAGCCGTTGGTGCGCATCATGAGGTTCACGGCGTCGTAGGCGAGCTTCGCGCAGTACTGCTTGCGCAGCTGCAGGCGGAAGTCGAGGTCGCGGCCGTACTCGATCTCCCCGGCGGCCGCGCGCCGCGACCACTCCATGTAGTCGTAGTCGCTCTGCAGCAGGGCGGACTCGGCGACGTCGATCGACTGGAAGGCCTCGCCGAAGAAGCGCGGGTACTGGGCGTGCTCGGTCATCGGGATGAGCGGCAGGACCGTCGTCTTGCGCTTGCGCAGGCTCTCCTCGTAGAGGTCGAGCACGCCCCACGCGGTGCCGATGGCGACCGACGCCGTCTCCGAGAAGATGAGCCCGCCGATGCCGCCCTCGCGGTAGATCGGGGCCTCGTGCACCGTGCGCCCCGCCGCGGGCGGCGCGTCGAGCCTGAAGATCGAGGCGATCGTGCGGCGCTCGGGGACGAAGACGTCCTCGACGACGACGCGCTTGGAGCCCGTGCCGCGCAGTCCGAGCACGTCCCAGTTGTCGATGATCTCGCAGTCGGCGTAGTCGACGACGCCGATGAAGTCGGTGGCCATCTCGCCGGCCGACGCGTCGTCGCCGAGCATGAAGCCGAAGGCCAGGTGCGTGGCCGAGTCGCAGCCGGAGACGTAGTCCCACGTGCCCGAGACGCGGTAGCCGCCCTCGGCCGGCGCGGCCGTCGCCGTGCCGGGGCGGAAGCGGCCGGGCATGCGGACCTCGCCGTCGGCCCCGTAGATGTCGATCTGGCCCTCCTCGGACCACAGCGCCGCGAGCATGTGGGCGTGGCCGGCGGTGAGGGTGTAGGTCCAGCCGCTGGCCGGGCAGCCGCGCGCCAGCGCGATCGCCACGCGCGTGAAGGTCGGCAGGTCGAACTCGTAGCCGCCGAAGCGCCGCGGCTGGAGGATCCGGTAGAAGCCCGCCTCGACGAAGTCGCGGCTGGTCTCGTCGGGCAGGCGCCCGATGCGCTCGCACTCCTCCTGGCGCTCGCGCAGCACCGGGATCAGGTCTCGGGCCCGCTGGACGATCTCGTCCTGCGTGAGGGCGGGCTCCGGGACAGGGATCGACTGCGTCTCGGTGGTCGACATACGCCTCCTCTACCCGATCGCAGGCTACCTGATAAAGCCGTGTCCGATCGCGGGGCGCGCCCTCCGCGCGCGCCCCGCGAAGACGAGCCGTCGTCCTAGCAGCTCGTGGCCCACGCGCAGGCGCTGAAGCCGTCGCGCGTGCCGTTCGGGTCCGACGGCGTCCCGATGACGCTGCCGGCCGAATCGGTGAGCAGGATCTTCTCCGTCGCCTGCAGGCTCGGCGCCGCGCCGTTGACCTTCGCGCCCGTGAACGGGACGGTGGTCAGGTTGGGCAGCGAGGCCAGCCCGGCGTTGGTGCCGATGAGCAGCGGCGTCTCCTCGATCCACTCCGCCGTCGCGTGGGTGGAGGTGTACGGGACGGTCGTCGTGAACGTCTGCCCGCGGGTGACGTCCTGCAGCGTGATCTTCCAGAGGTTCGCCCCTGCGACGACCTCGGAGATGTCGGCGTGCATGTGGTCGCCCGGCTGAACGGTCATGTTGCTGATCGCGATCGACGGGCCGGGGATGACCTCCCACCAGGCGCCGTAGGACGCGCTGCCCGAGCTGACGTCCTGCTCGGTGCCGGTCTGGATGAGCGTGTTGTCGCCCACCGTGCAGTTGGCGTCGACGCAGCCGCCGCCGATCCCGATCCAGTCCGACGAGGACTCGTCGCCCGCCGCGTGCTGGCTGGCCGTCGGCACCGTCCAGTCGCCGGCGATCGAGTTGAACTGCTTGCCGCCCTGCTCGAGCGTGCCCTGGTTGTAGCCGAACCAGTTGTTGCTCGAATTGGCGTTGGCCCGCAGCCCGGGCTTGACGAGGTGCACGATCGCGCCGTGCGAGCTGGGTGCGGCGGACGCCTGCGCAGCGAGCGCGCCGCACAGGGCGGCACTCACGAGCGCGGTCCCGAGCGCCACCCTCCCGCGGTGGAGCATGAGATCCATGTCTCTCCTTCTTCGGTTGTCGACCCCCGCGGCGCAGGTTCCCCGCCGCGCGCACTCCGATGCGCTGTCGGAGTCAGGCCGCGCTGGCGTAGCGCAGGAACGGCTCGGCGTCGATCGGCCCGCCCGTCACGCGCTCCACCAGGGCCTCGGTGTCCAGCCGGCGGCCGTGGCGGTGGACGTGCTCGCCGAGCCATGCGCGGATCGGCTCGACCTCGCCGCGGCGCAGCGCGTCGTCCTGGGAGCCGAGCTCTGACTCCATGCGCTCCCACAGCTGAGCGGCGATGAGGCAGCCGAGGGCGTAGCTCGGGAAGTAGCCGAAGGAGCCCGCCGCCCAGTGGATGTCCTGGAGCACGCCGCGCGCGTCGTCTGGGACCTCGACGCCGAGCAGGCGCACCATGCCGTCGTTCCACGCCGCCGGCAGGTCGGCAACGGCCAGCGTGCCCTCGATCAGCGCGCGCTCGAGCTCGAAGCGCATCACGATGTGCAGCGGGTAGGTGAGCTGGTCGGCCTCGACGCGGATCAGCGACGGGCGCACGCGCACGACCAGGGCGTGCAGCGCCTCCGGGTCGACCGCGACGCCGCCCGCCGCGAGCTCGGCGGCGATCACCGGGGCGAACGCCGCGTTGCGGGCCACGTGGTTCTCCCACAGCTTGCTCTGGGACTCGTGCACGGACATCGACGTGCCGTGCCCCAGGTTCGTCCGCGCCAGCTCGGGCGCGATCTGGCTCTCGTAGAGCGCGTGGCCGTACTCGTGCACCGCCGCGAGCAGCGACTCGAGGCCCGTGCCCGTGTACCGGGTCGTGACCCGCAGGTCGCTGGTGCTCAGCGCCAGGCTGAACGGGTGCGGGGAGACGTCGACCCGCCAGCGCTCCTCGCGGACGCCCAGTTGGCGCAGGACCCCGCCGACGGCCGCCTGCTGTGCCTCGACGGGCACCGGGACGTCGAGCGCCTCGGGCCGCGCGGCCGCCTCGGCCACCAATGGCGGCAGCGCCTGCGCCAGCGGGCCGAAGACCGCCTGCACGCGCGCCGCCGTCAGCCCGTGGTCGTAGTCGGCCAGGAGTGCGTCGTAGGGATGGCCGCCGTCGTCGAGGCACGCCGAGTACTCGCGCGCCAGCGCGAGGTTGCGCTCGAGCGCCGGTGCGAAGAGGGCGAAGTCCGACCGTGCGCGCGCGTCCTGCCACACCGCCTGGCCCTCGGCGGCGGCCTTCACCCGCGCGGCGGCGAGGTCGGCCGGGATGCGGCGCTGGCGATCCCAGTCGCGCCGCGCCAGGCGCACGACGTCGCGGTCGACGTCGCCCAGGTCGCCGTCGGCTTCGATCTCCTCCAGCCACGCGCCGATGTCGTCGCCGGTCGAGCGCTGATGCAGGAGGCGCTGCAGCGCGCCGAGCTGCTGCGCCCGCGACGCGGCGCCGGCCGCCGGCATCATCGTGCGCTGATCCCACGCCGCCAGGCGGCCGAGCGAGGAGAGGTCGGCCAGCTCGGCCAGCCGCTCGCGCAGGGACTCCAGGGCGGACATCCGCGACAGGCTACGCGCCGCGCATCGATGCGCGATCCTCGGGTCATGGACGCCGCCTTCCACGGCTTCGGCCCCGAGGTCTTCGCGTGGTTCGCCGGGCTCGAGCGCGACAACTCGAAGGCCTACTTCACCGCCAGCCGCGAGCGCTACGAGACCGACGTCCGCGGCGGCCTGCAGGCGATGCTCGAGGAGCTCAGCCAGGCGTTCGGCGGCGAGGTCAAGGTCTTTCGCCAGCAGCGCAACCTGCGCTTCGCGCCCGCCGGGTCGCCGCCGTACAAGACGCGAACCTACGGCCTGCTGCACGGCGTCCCCGGGCCGGCGGCCGCCCTCTACGCGGAGCTCTCGGCGCGGGGCCTGTACGCCGGCACGGGCTATCACCAGCTGGCCCGCGACCAGCTCGAGCGCTTCCGCACCGCCGTCGTCGACGACCGCGCCGGCCCGCAGCTCGCCGACCTCGTCGCCGCGGCGCGCGCCGGCGGGCTCGACGTCGTCGGCGAGAGCCTGCGCACCGCGCCGCGCGGCTACCCGCGCGAGCACCCGCGCGGCGAGCTGCTGCGCCACAAGGCGCTCGTCGCGGGCCGCTCGCTGCCGGGCACGAGCGGGGTCGGCCGCGACGAGGCGCTGCAGCACGTCGCCGCCACCTGGCGCGCGGCCGAGCCGCTCAACGCCTGGCTCGACGAGCACGTCGGCGCCAGCACGATGGAAAGGCGCCTACCCTGAGGCGTCATGCGCACAGCGATCTCGATCGTGGTGGCGCTCGCGGCGTTCCCCGCGGGCACCGCGGCCGCGAACACCAGCCACGAGGGCTGGCCGCGGATCGACGGCATGCTGCTGATGAACAAGACCGACGCCGCGCGCCCACTCGACGCGCGGCCGGGCCACGACCCCTTCGCGGGAACCGACCCGCGCTACTCGTGCGACGCGATCCACAAGCGCGGTGCGTGCCATCGGCGCATGGTGCGGACGGCGGCCGGCGTCGTCGTGACGTCGAGAGCAGGCCACAACGAGCTGCTGGGCGGCCACGGCAACGACGCCCTCTACGCGGGGCCGTGGGGCGACGTCCTGTGGGCCGACTACAAGCCCTCGGGCCAGCCGAGCACCCAGGTCGACCAGGTCTTCGGCGGCAACGGCAGGGACTTCATCTACGCCAGCCACGGCACCAACACGATCGCGGCCGGCGGCGGCGACGACTGGATCAAGGCGCACTTCGGTCGCGGGACCATCGACTGCGGCGGCGGCCGGGACCTGCTGTACATCAGCCGCAGGGCCCAGCGCCACTACACGATCCGCCACTGCGAGCGGATCTCGCACAAGACGCTCGGCCGCTGACCTGCGGTATACGCAGGGCGATCTTGCGCAAATCATCCGGACGACGCTCACCGGGCGTCGGTCTCCGAAATCCCCAGCGACTTACAGTGAAACGGTGCGCCGATCGCCCGGCCGCAGGATTCATGGTCCATGCGGCAGATTCGCCCCGCGAGCGTGTACCGGAGCGGTTGGAAGATGCCCCTGGGACCGGCCGCGACAGAGTGTTGACGAACCGATAAGCGGGCTGTTTTCCAACGGACACGGCGGGTCACCGGCGCGCCGGCCGCTGCGAAGATTTGCACACCATCTAGGCACCATTTTGGGGGTGGGCCTCGGTTGCCCGAAGTGGACGCAGCTGGTCGTTGTTCGAGGAGGCTCGGCCGAGAGCGAGTGGCGCCTCCGGTCGGGGGGTCTTCGCTGGCGCAGCTGACAGCGGTGCTGATCGTGTTGTGCGCGTCGGTCTTCGCCGCAACCGCCGCGCCGCCCGCTCTGGGCTCGTTCGCCGCGCAGACCGCGGCCTCCCATCCCGTCGGCGTCGCTGCCGGGCCCACCCGGGCTCCGGTCGCCGCGCAGCCGGTGATCATGGCCAGACACGCTGGCAAGAAGGGCTCCGACCCAGCGATCATCAACCCGCCGCCCTCAAGTCCGAGCGCCGCTGGCGGGACCGAACCGGCAGCGACCGCGACAACGCCGGAGGCCACGTCAACCACGCCGGAGGCCCCCAACCACGCCCGAGGCCACCCCAACCACACCCGAGGCCACCCCAACCACACCAGCGGCATCCCCCGAGCCGACCGCATCCGGCGCGGGCGCTCAGGCCATCGCCGACGTCGGATCGACCCTCCCCGGCGCGGTTCCCCCCGACGGCCGGGAACGCACCGGGCCCGCAGTCGACCCGCCGGGAACCACCGTCGACCGCGCCCCCCTTGCAACGGATCCGGCGCCGACGGTCGGCGCGCCAGCGACAACTCCCTGCCGCGCGCCCGCCACACCGCCGGCGACCACCACGTCCCACACGCCCGTCACCCTGCCGCCGAACGCCGCGTGCCCCGCGCCCGCCGGTCGGCCGGCGACCACCACCCCGTCCCCCGCACCCGCCGGACCGCCGCGCCCACCACCACCCCGTCCCCCGCACCCGCCGCACCGCGCCACCACCACCCCATCCCCCGCACCCGCCGCACCGCCCGCCCACCACCATCCCCCGCACCCGCCGCACCGCCGCACCACCACCCCATCCCCCGCACCCGCCGCACCGCCCACCACCCCATCCCCCGCACCCGCCGCACCCGCCGCACGCGCCGCGACCACCACCCCGTCCCCCGCACCCGCCGCACCGCCCGCGCCCACCACCACCCCGTCCCCCGCACCCGCCGCACCGCCCGCGCCCACCACCACCCCATCCCCCGCACCCGCCGCACCGCCCGCGCCCACCACCACCCCATCCCCCGCACCCGCCGCACCGCCCGCGCCCACCACCACCCCGTCGCCGCGGATCGCAGCTCAACCCTCGAACCCGGTGCCCACCACAACCGCCGCGCCGAGCACCGCCCCGGCCCCGGCACCGGCACCAGCACCAGCACCAACGCCGCCAGCGCCACCACCAACGGTCCCGGCCCGAACGCCGACCGCCACGATCCCGGCAACCCCCGTCACCCCCCCGCTCCCGAGCCCGGCGCCCTCCGCGAACACGGCCGCGACCGTCGATCCGACGCAGACGGCCGCCGCTCCCGGAGCTGCAGCGACCGTCACCCCGCCCTCGGCCTTCGGCGCCGCTACCGCAGCCGCGCCGGAGCCGCGTGCCATCGACTCGTCAGTTCCCGCGATCGGGTCGACGGCCGGCACGCCCGCATGGTCCTCGGCGCCGGGCTCGTCGGCCTCCCCGATCGCAGCGAGTGTCGCCGCCGCACTGACAGCATTCCCGCAGTTCGACCCGCGCGGCACGCTCGCATTGACCGCGGGCTTGCCGCAACCCCTCTCGCGGGCGCTCGCGACGTTCACGCGGCGCGCCAGTGAACGCCGCAGCGCCAAGCCGACGGCGCCGGCGCAGGGGGGTGGCATGGGACCAGATGCTCCCTCGTGGCCGCCCGGCCATGCGACCGCAGCCGGCAGCGGCGCCGGCTTCGGCGGGATCGGGTCGGGGTACTGGTGCGCCATCTTCGCCGGCGTCCTGGCGTTGAGCTGCCGGCGGCTTCGCCGCCATCGCGTCCGACCGGTCCTGCCGGGACCCGTCGGCGTCGCCTTCCCTCTGCAACGGCCTGGCTGACCGCGCTTCGGCGTTTGTGAGCCCGCGCCGGGGCGGTCAGCGCTCCGGCGCTCTGCAAAGCCGTTCAGAGGGGAGAATTCATGTCCAGCCACCTGTTCGCCGTGGGCGACGGGGCAAGATCGATCACCAGCCTCGCGGCGCTCCTCGCTGCTGCAGCGCTGATTGCGGCGCCGACGTCGGCCGCAGCGACGAGCGGGCGCGGCCCGACCCTGCTCGCGGAGGGCGCAGGGATGGGCAGCACGCCCAGTGCCCGGGTCCGCGCGGTGCAGCGCCGGCTTCACCATCTCGGCTACGCGCTCGGCCCCGCCGGCATCGATGGGCGCTTCGGCCCTTGGACCGCCGCCGCCGTCGTGCGGCTGCAAACAGACCATGGGCTGGCTGTCGACGGCGTCGTCGGCGACCACACGCGCCGGACCCTGCGCGTGCCGTCCCAGACCGCCCAGCGCACGAAGGCGCAGTCCGACCCGATGCGTAGCGCGCAGGTCACACCCGTGCGCGACGTGGCATCGACGCGCCGTACCGCACCTCATGCACGCGCACGCACGACCTCCACGGGCCGTCTGGGGCTTGGCGGTGGCCGGCCGGGATCGGCCTTCGCCGCAGGGCTCCTCGGCGCTCTCAGCGGCGCCATGGCGGCCTTGGCGTTCGGCATCGGCGCCCGCCGCCGGGAGTCCGCGGAGTTCACCGCGGACTTTCGCGGGTCTGCAGTCGCCGCGAACGTCACGACTCCACCCCAGGATGAAGCCCCAGTCGCGTGGACCGTCCACGTCCCCAACGACGAGGACACGGGCGGTCCGATCGGTGCCCCTGCCGCGGACGAGGCGCTGTCGCCATCGGAGCTTCCGGGCGGCCGCAGCGTGATCGGATACGTCACCGTCTCCGCCAACCCGGACTCGCGCGAGGCCTTCCGATCGTCGGCGGCCATCGAGGCGACCTGCAAGCGCGCCGACTGGAACCTCGTCGAGATCGTCGCGGACCGCGAGAACGGGAGGATCCTCGAACGGCCCGGTTTGGGCTACGCCCTAGAGCGGATCGCTGCCGGACACGCGTGCGCCCTCGTCGTCAGCGACCTGCAGCGGCTGAGCGGCTCGATCGTGGATCTGGGTGCGCTGATGGCGTGGTTCCGCGACGCGAACGCGACGCTGATCGCGCTCGACCTCGGCATCGACACCTCCACCGCCGAGGGCGACCGCGTGGCCACCACGCTCATCGCACTGAGCGCTCGCGCGCACGAGCGGATCGCCGACCGGACGCGCAACCGGCTCGCCGAGAGGCGCGCCAACGGCGCCTCCAACGGCCGGCCGGCAGTCCGTGACCGCCCGGAGCTGATGAAACGCATCGCCGTCATGAGAGCTCGAGGCCAGACCCTGCAGGCGATCGCCGATCAGCTCAACGCAGAAGGCATCCCGACCTTGCGCGGCGGCGCGAAGTGGCGGCCCTCCAGCATCCAGGCGGCCGTGGGCTACCAGCGCCCCGGCCCGCGCGACCACCTGCCGCGTCTGACGCGGGTCCGGCCGTGACTCGACGCACACTGTCCGAAAATCACGCGCAGCGCGGGCATGTTGCACACATCGATTAACCGCACATCGCTTACGCAAACGGTCCGGAGCGTAGCCCTTGGCCCCTCTGGACCGTCCGCGACAGAGCACTACAGTCGCCGGGGCCGGGCGCTGGACGTTCCGAGCCCGCGGAGAGTTGGGCGACCATTGTCACACCCCCCTTTCGACCCCTCTGTCAACAAAGCCACGGCGCACGTCCGCAACGGTACGTCGCAGCGCTCGGACGGCTACCTGCCGATCGTCGTCGAGAGGTTGCGTCGGACAGTGGCGACACGGCTGAGCGCCAACCACGCGGGACCGGCGCCCGCGCTGCGGCTTCGGTGGAGGACGGGCCGTCGGAGCTCCGCGCCGGCGATGGCGGCGCACACCAACGGGGTGCGCCTCGTCGATGACGACTCCCTCGCCGCGCTTGCAGCCGAGTTGACGGGCCGCCTCGGCGGTGGCGACGTTGCGGGAGAGCGCCGCCACGATCTGCGGGCCGGCCGCACGTACCTCGTCACGGGCTGCGCGGGCTTCATCGGCTCGCATCTGGTCCAGGCGCTCCACGTTCGCGGCTGCTCGATCGTCGGCGTCGACGCCTTCACGGACAACTACTCGCGGGCCTGCAAGGAGCGCAACCTCGAGCAGTGCCGCAGCGACGGCGACTTCCGGTTCATCGAGCGCGACGTCGCGGAGGCGCCCCTGGAGCCGCTGTTCGAGGGCGTCGACGGCGTGTTCCATCTCGCGGGCAGGCCGGGCGTGAGGACGAGCTGGGGGTCGACGTTCGCCGGCTACCTGCACGACAACGTGCTGGCGACGCAGAGGGTGTTCGAGGCGGCCGTGCGACAGGAGATCAGGGTCGTCTACGCCTCCTCGTCATCGGTCTACGGAGCTGCCCGCGGCTACCCGCTGCGGGAGGACGCCACGCTGCTGCCGGTCTCGCCGTACGGGGTCTCGAAGCTGGCCTGCGAGGCGCTGGCGACGGCGTACGCGCTGTCCTGCGGCCTGGACGCCATCGGGTTGCGCTACTTCTCCGTCTACGGGCCCCGGCAGCGGCCGGACATGGCGTTCTCGCACGTCCTCGGCTGCCTGGCGGAGAACCGTCCATTCGATGTGCTCGGCAGCGGGCGTCAGACGAGGGACTTCACCTATGTCGGGGACGTCGTCAGCGCGACGCTGGCAGCGATGGAGCGTGCTCCATCCGGTCGCATCTACAACATCGGCGGCGGCTGCGAGACCTCGCTGCTCGGCTCGCTTGCGCTGTGTGAGGACCTCGCGGGCCGCAGGGTCACACGGCGCCACATCCCGTCCGCCGTGGGCGATGCCCGTCGTACGATCGCCGACGCCGGCAAGGCGTGCGCCGAGCTCGGCTGGAAGCCCACCATGGCGCTGGAGCGCGGCCTTGCCGCGCAGATCACGGCAGCGGGTGAACCGGAGTCCGGGATCACGGCAGCGGGTGAACAGGAGCCCGAGCGGACGGTGGCATGGGCGGGTTAGCCCTGAGCTCCGCCACGGCCAGCGGGCCCGGCGGGACCGGGCTGTACGCGGCTCTTGCGATCCAGACCTTCCGGCCGTGGATCGGCGGAGCCGAGCTGCAGCTCGAGCGGCTCCTTCCTCATCTAGCCGAGCGCGGGGTTCGCACCGAGGTCCTTACGCGAGCCTTCGAGGGGACGCCGCGCAGGGAGCGGGTGCCGGGCTCAGTCGTGCACCGCACTCTGGTCGGCGGAGAGTCGCCGCTCGCGTCGATCGTCTACGTCGCCGGCGCACTGGCCCACCTCTTCCGGCGCCGTTCCCAGATCGATCTCGTTCATGCCCACGGCGCACTGTCGCCTGGCACGATCGCGCTGGGCGCGCGCCTGCTCGGGCTGCCGTGCCTGGTGACCGTGCTGGGTACCGGCGATTGGGGAGACCTGTCACGCCTCGCGCGAAAGCCGCTGGGCGCAGTCAGGGCGCGGCTCCTGTTCCGATGGGGATGGTTCGCCGCCTTGAGCGTGGAAGCGCGGGAGGAGCTGTTGGCGCGGGGAGTCCCGAGCGAGCGCATCTTCACGCTCCCGAACGGGGTCGACCTCCGGGTGCACCGCCCCGCGACGGCGGAGGGCCGCGCGCGCCTGCGCGAACAGCTCGGGCTCACGCCGGACCGCTTCGTCGGCGTGTTCGTGGGCCGGCTGCATCCGGTCAAGGATGTGGACACGCTGCTGAAGGCGGCGGCGATCGTCCCCGAGCTCGAACTCGTCATCGTCGGCGATGGGCCCGAGCGGACGCGGCTCGAGGCCGCGGCAGCCCGACTGGGCGTCCACAGCCGGGTCAGATTCCACGGATTCTCGTCGCGGGTGGTCGATGTCCTGCGCGCCGCCGACGCCTTCCTCCTGTCGTCCCACGGAGAGGGCATGTCCAACGCGCTGCTCGAGGCGATGGCGTGCGGCCTGCCGTGCCTGGTGAGCCGCTCGGTCGGCGGAGCCCGGGAGTTGCTGGGCGACGGACGCGGCATGCTGCTGGGCGACGGCGAAGCCGCGGCATGGGCGGAGGCGATCCAGAGCCTCGTCGACGAACCCGCGCTGCGGGCTGCGCTGGGAGGTGCGGCCGCCGACTTCGTCGCCGAGGGGCTGTCGCTCGAGGCGGGGGCCGACCGGCTGGTGGACGCCTACGTGACGATCGCCGGAGCTGCGCGCACGGGGTGATCATGAACGGCGCCGACGCTCCTCCTGTCGTCCTGTACATCGCGTCGCGCTTCCCCAAGGTCACGGAGACCTTCGTCGTCAACGAATGGCTGGCACTGTCCGGGCGCTTCCAGATGGAGCTCGCCGCCCTGCGCAGGACCCGGGAGAGGCCCGTGCACCCGGAGAGCCGGCACGCGATGGCACGCGTGCGCTTCCTCGACGCGGCGGGTGCGCAGACCGCCGTCGCGCACCTCGCCTGGATCGCGCGGCGCCCGGGCGTCTACCTCTCACTCCTGGCGGGCGTCCTACGCGACTCGCTGCGGCACTCGCCGCTGCGAGGCGGCGAAGGGAGCCGTGGTCTTCGCCGAGGCTGTCGCCCTTGCGCGCATCGTTGCGCGTGACCGGGTAGCGCATGTCCACGCGCACTTCGCCAACCAGCCGGCCACCGCGGCCTGGATCGTCCATCGGCTGACCGGCGTCCCCTTCAGTTTCACGGCGCACGCGAACGACCTCTTCCTCGGCCCGGTGCTCCTCGAGCGCAAGGCCGCCGACGCGCGCTTCGTGGTTGCGATCTCCGAGTACAACCGTCGGCTCCTGCTCGATCGCTGCCACTCGGCGCACCGCGTCGAAGTCGTCCACTGCGGCGTCGACTCCGAGCGCTTCGCGCCGCGGGACCGCCCGGCGGGAGATCGCGATCGCATCGTGTGCGTGGCGAGCCTCTCGGCGCGGAAGGGCCACCTGCACCTGATCGACGCGCTCGCCCTCATCGCCGAGGCCCACCCCTCGATCGAACTGGACCTCGTCGGCGACGGGCCCGAGCGCGGCAGGATCGCCCAGCGCGCCCGCGACCGCGGAGTGGCGCACCGCGTGCGCCTGCTGGGAGCGCGATCCTGGGAAGACGTCCGCGCCGAGCTCGCGGGCGCGCGGGTGTTCGTCCTGCCGTCCGTGCGCACGCGCAGCGGCCGGATGGAGGGCATCCCGGTCGCGCTGATGGAAGCCATGGCCAGCGGAGTGCCGGTGGTTGCCAGTCGCCTCTCCGGAATTCCCGAGCTCGTCGATGACGGCATGACCGGTCTTCTGGTCGCCCCGGGCGAACCGTCGAGCCTGGCGGCAGCGATCACCCGCATTCTCGACGACGACGCGCTCGCCGCCGAGCTCGCCCGCAACGGGCGCGAGCTCGTCGAGCGATCGTTCAGCCTCGCGGGCGAGGCGCACCGGCTGGGCGACCTCTTCGCGGAATCGATCGCCGGCGACGGCGCTCACCGATCGGACCGAGGGCAGCTGTGCTGCTCGTGACGTGGCTCGCGGGCTGCACGATCGCCGCGTTGCTGGCCACGCTGCTGTGGGCCCAGGGCTCCTGGGGTCCGGGGATCGCGGCGTTGATCGCGGCGCTGGCCTGCGTCCTGGCCGGCAGTGCGGCACGCGTGCCGTCGTGGGCGACATGGCCGGTCGGCCTCGCTGTGCGCAGCCCTCGGCGCCCGCGGCCTTCATGGAGTGGAACTCGTCGCCTACGCCGTTCTCGTCGCGACCCTCATGATCGTCGCCGGCCGCTTTGCCCGGCTCTCGGCGGATCTGGCGGCGTTCTGCCTTCCCGACGAGGACGCGGGCGGGCGCGCGGACGCTCCACACGACGGCCCTCGCCGATCCGGTGGCTCGCGAGTTCGCCCGCGCCCGCCGCAGCGAGTCGCCTCTCGCCGTCGCGAGCGTGGCGGTGCCGAATGTCCGGGGCGCCACGCGCCGCCTGGCTCGCATCGCGCGCGAGCTGGGCTCGAGCCTGCGCCGCACCGACGTCATCGTGCGTGCGTTCACGGACCGGCTGCTGGTCGTGCTGCCTGGCGCAAACGAGGCCGTCGCCCTGGCCGTCCTGGGACGCGCCCTGGTCGGCGAGGGCAGGGAGGTCCGCGTCGGGGCCGCGGCCTTTCCCGAGGACGGCCCGACGTGGGAGTCGCTGGCGGACGTCGCGCAGGGACGCGAGCAGCCCTGGCCCTCGCCATGTGCCGACGACGGCGCCAGGCAGGACGCCACGCCCACGCTGCAGGACGCCACGCCCACGCTGCAGGACGGCCACGCCCACGCTGCAGGACGCCGCGCTGCCGCAAGCAGAGGGCGCGCGACCATGAGCTCCGGTCAGATCCCGGTGCTGGTCGAGGTTCACGCGGCTCGCCGGCGCGTGCGCCGCATCGCCGACCTTCTGGTCCTCGCGCTCGCGATGCCGATCGTGCTCCCGGTGATCGCGCTGCTCGCGGTTGTCGTCAAGCTGGACTCGCCCGGGCCGGCGTTCGTGCGCATCCAGCGACTGGGCCGCAACGGCCGGCCCTTCGGCTTGCTCAAGCTGCGGAGCATGAGACGCGACGCCGAGCAGCTGAAGCGCACGCTCGAGCACCTCAACGTCCTCCCCTGGCCGGACTTCAAGGTCGCTGACGATCCGCGCGTGACGCGCGCTGGACGTTGGCTGCGCCGCTACTCGCTCGACGAGCTTCCGCAGCTCTACAACGTGCTGCGCGGAGAGATCACGCTCATCGGCCCGCGGCCGTGCTCGATCGCGCTCGCCGACTATGAGCTGTGGCAGACCGAGCGTCTCGACGTGACGCCGGGATTGGTCGGGCGGTGGCAGGCCGACGGGCGCGGAACAGCTGGATTTCGCCGGCCGGTGCCGACTGGACATCCGCCAGGCGCAGTCGCGCTCGATCCGCGTGGATCTCCAGCTCATCGCAGGAACGGTGCGTTCGGTGCTGACCGCGAAGGGCGCCTACTGAGCATGGACCTGGCGACGCTCATGCCGCGCCTGAGGCAGAGGTGGTGGGTCGTCGCGGCCGCGGTGGCACTCGCTCTCCTGGGCGCCGCGCTGACGCTCGACAACAGCTCCGACCGCCACGAGCGCACCGTCCATCTCGTCCTGCGCCCGGACTCCTCGGTCTCGAGCCGCTACCTGCCGGGCGCTCTCGAGGTGCTCAAGTCCGACGGGGCTCTGGTGCAGACGGTCCTCGGCGCGCTCAGCAGCGACGAGATGGTCCGCCGCGCCGCGGCCGCGGCTCGCGTCAGGCTTGCGCCCGGCTACGCGATCACGTCCTCGGCACGCCCGGGCAGCGCGCTGATCGATTCGACGGTCGCGGGTCCCGACGCCGCCGTCGTCGACCGGCTCGCTGCGGGCTTCGCGCGCGTGGCCGCCGACTACGTCGCTACGAGCTACTCGGCCTACGCGCTCGAGCCGCTTGGCATGGACCCGGGCGGCCAGGACACGCGGCTGAGTGCGACGCAGGTGGTGGTGCTCGCGGTGCTGCTGGGCGGGGCGCTCGGCGTTGGCGTGGTCCTCCTCGAGCTGCGGCTCGATTCCCGTCCGCGGCCCGTGCCGGCGCCGCATGAGGCGGCCCCGGCGCGGAGCCGACCGGCACCGAAGTACGAGCGCGAGCCCATCGCCGGGGCGCGGACGGCGCCCGACGGGCCGCCGAGGCCCATGTGGGTCGCCGATGACGGGCGATGCCGGGCGACGACGTCCAAGGGATCTCCGTGCCGGAACCGGCGCCTGGACGACAGCGACTACTGCAGGCTGCACCTCGCGCGCTTCGAAGCCGATCACGCGGAGCTCTCGTGGGAGAACGGCGTCGCCCGCGGTCTTCCGGCTCGCCGGGCCGGCGGGGCGCCCACCCGACGGCCGCCCGGGGCCGGACGATCGGCCTCCGCCGCCGGTCGCCCCCGAGGAGGATCGCTGACGTGCGCCCGGCGGTGGTCCATCACGGCGTCCCGTCGGTGGCACTGGACGCGCCGGGCGTCCCCTGGGTCGGGCGGATCGTGGCCGGCGGCGCGGCGTTCGCCGCCGGCATCGGCCTGACGCGCGCGGGCCACCCGCTGCGTACTCGCCCTGCTTCCTGTCGTGGGCACACTGGCGATCGCCGGCGCGGTCACGTGGCCCCGCTGGTGCCTGGTCGCAGCCCTGTTCCTGCTGGTGGCCTACGTGCCCGACGTGCTGGTCACCCATAGCGCGGCGCATGCCGTGACAGCTGTCGTGCTCACGGGCGCCGTGCTGCGGCGCGCCTTGGCCATCGAGCGGCTTGCCGTCCCCGGCGAGACGGTCGCGTTCGGGGCGCTCGCGCTCGCGTATGTCGCTGCCGCGCTCTTCGCCACCGATCGCGCGGCCGCCGCCGCGGAGACGCTCGACCTGGTGAGCTACGCGGCGGTCGTGGTGCTGCTGGTCACGCTCCTCGACTCGCCGTCTTGGATGCGACGTGCGGTGTGGGCGATCGTGGTGGGCGTCGGGCTGTTGGCGGTGCTCGCGATCGTCCAGCAGGTCACGCATTCGTACGCCGCGTCCTACGGCGGCTTCGCGAGCATCCTTCCGGCGGGGCACGCGAACCGCAGCGCAGGTCCCCTGAACCCGAATCCCTTCGGCCAAGTGCTCGCGGCCTCTGCCGTTCTGGCGCTCTACCTCGCCGCCGTCGAGCGACGCCTTCCGGGCCGAGCGCTGGCCGTGGCCCTCGCGGTGGCGTGCGTGGCGGGGGTCACCTACACCCAATCGCGGGCGGCGCTGATCGCGTTGCTGATCGTCGCCGTGGCGGCCGGCGTCCTGCGCGGGGTCCGCCTGCGTGTTCTCGCCGTCGCGGCGTGCGGTGTCATCGCTGCTCGGGAGCCTGGTGCTGCCGGCGGGCCTGCAGACGCGGGTCGGCGCCCTCTACGCCGCGGTGAGCTCCAATGCCGGCACGCCGCAGGACCCGTCGCTGCGCGGGCGCAAGAGCGAGAACCTCGCCGGGCTGCGGATGTGGGCGGATCATCCCCTGGTCGGGGTCGGACCGGACAACTTCGAGGTGCATTACCTGAAGTACGCCGAGACGATCGGGACCGATTCCCGGGCTGAGCAGCGCGGCGCGCACAACCTCTACCTCGAATCGCTCGCCGAGACCGGCCTCCTGGGGGCGCTGGCCTTCTTCGGGGTGCTGTGGCTTGCGCTCGCAGGCGCCTGGCGGGCGCGCCGCCGCCTGCGAGGCCATGACGCGCTGCTCGCCGAGGGGATTCTCGTCGCGCTCGGCGCCTACCTCATCTGCGCCCTCACCCTGCACAGCGCCTACGCGCGCTACGAATGGATCTTCCTGGGCCTGGGCCTGGCGGCCGGCCGCATGGCGCGCAGGCGGTCGGCGTGATCGCTGTCGTGGTCTTCGTCGGGTCGGCGGCTCTCGTGGCGTGGGTGTACGCCGGCTACCCGTTGATGCTCGCGCTGCTCGGACGGCTGCGCCCGCGGCCGAGGCGGCGGGCGCCTCTCGAGCCGCCGCTGTCGGTCATCGTCGCGGCGCACAACGAGGTCGCCGTCATCGCGGACAAGGTCGCCAACGTCCTCGCCTCCGACTACCCGACGCCGCTGCTGGAGCTCGTCGTGGCATCCGATGGCTCGGACGACGGGACGGTGGAGGCCGCCCGTCGTGCGGGCGCGACGCGCGTGCTCGACCTGCCGCGCGTGGGCAAGCTGCCCGCTCTCAACCGGGCGGCCGAGATCTCCTCGGGCGAGATCCTCGTCTTCACCGACGCCGACACCCGCTTCGAGCGACGGACGCTGCGCGAGCTCGTCTCGAACTTCGCCGACGACAATGTCGGCGGCGTGGCGGCCAACGTGGTCCGTTGCGTCGAGGAGGATGGCCGGCCCGTCGCGCGCGGCGAGGGCCTGTACTGGCGCTACGAGCGCTTCGTGAAGCGGCTCGAGGATCGGGTGGGCAGCGTGGTGTCGGCCAGCGGCCACCTGTACGCGGTCCGCCGGCGCTGCTTCACGCCCTCGACCCTGGCAGCCGGGACCGACGACTTCCTCATCTCCAGCCACGTCGTGCGAGCGGGCGCCCGGCTCGCCTTCGACGAGCGGGCGATCGTCCTCGTGGCGACGCCCGAGGAGAGCGTGACTGAGCTCCGGCGCAAGGTCCGCGTGATGAACCGCGGCCTGCGCGCCGCCGCTCGCGCTCGGCGATGCGTTGCTGCCGACGCGGACCGGGCTCTATGCCGTCGAGGTCGTCTTCCACAAGCTGCTCAGGCGGCTGGCCGGGTTCTTCCTCGTCACGCTGCTGGCCGGCAGCGCGGTGTTGGCGGCCCGCAATCCAATCTGGTGGATCGCGCTCGCACCTCAGCTCGCCTTCTATGCGCTGGCGGCGGCGGGCGGGCTGCTGGCGGGCACGCGATGGGGCCGCCTCAGGCCGCTGTGGGTGCCCTTCTTCTTCTGCCTGGCCAACGGGGCGGCGGCGCTCTCCGTGCTGTCCGTGCTGGCGGGCGTGCGCTTCGAGCGATGGGAGCCCGTGGACATGCGAGGCGGCGCGCGCGGCGGCGCGCCGGAGCGGTGATGGCGGTGGCACACGGCACGACGGCGCTGACGAGCAGGATCCGACGGAGCCTCACGCGCGTCGCCGACGTCGGCGCACGGCACGTCCTGCGGGCGCCAGATCCCGGGCGCCGCCGCGCCGTGCTCTGTTACCACTCGGTCGACCCGTCGCCGGGCTACCTGTCGCTCACCCCCGACCTGTTCGACGAGCACCTCGCGTGGCTGCAGGGCCATTGCACGGTGATCGGGCTGGAGGAGCTCGTGGCCGGCCGGCCCCGCGACGGTGGGCCGTACGTCGCCATCACCTTCGACGACGGCTACGTCGACAACCGCGTCCACGCCCTGCCGCGGCTGGCCGCGCGCGGGATGACGGCGACGTTCTTCGTCACCGCGGGCTTCGTGGAGCGCGACGACGAGGTGATGACCCACCTTTGCCGTGTTTGGCGCGCGCCCCGCGACCAGCTCCGCCCGCTGTCGTGGGACCAGGTGCGAGAGCTGCGCGCGGCGGGCATGTCCATCGGTTCGCACACGTGGAGCCACCGCAACCTCGCGCGCCTGTCGTCGGCCGACTCCGAGGGGGAGCTGAGGCGCTCGCGCGAGGTGCTCGAGGACCGCCTGCAGGAGCCGATCCGCTCGATCGCCTATCCGTGGGGCAGCCTGCGCCGCCACGTGACCGACGAGACCCTCGCCGCCGCGCGGCGAGCGGGGTACGAGCTCGGCGTCATCTCGCTGCCGCGCGCCGTCCGCGAGGCGGACGCCACGCTGCGCACTCCGCGACTCGGCGTGGGCGCCGAGTCGGTCGAGCGCCTCACCGCCAAGGTCAGCGGCACGGTCGACTGGCACGGCTACGTGCACGAGCGCATGCCCGCTCCGGTCGCCCGCCGGCTCTTTCCCGAGGATGCGAGCGCCTAGCCCACAGCTGCCGCCCGCACGCGTCCCCACGGCGGCGCCACTGGTCGACGCGATCATCTCGTGCCACGACTACGGCCGGTTCCTGACCGACGCCATCGACAGCGTCCTCGCGCAGAGCTACCCCAACATCGAGGTCGTCGTCGTCGACGACGGATCGACCGACGACACGGCGGAGGTGGCCGCGCGGTACGCCGATCGCGGGGTCCGCTACGTGCACCGCACGCAGGGCGGCGCCGGCCGCGCACGGAACACCGGCCTCCGAGCCACCTCGGCCCCGCTGATCGCCTTCCTGGACGCGGACGACGCGTGGCTGCCACACCGCGTGTCCGCCGGGGTCGAGCATCTCGAGCGCCACCCCGAGATCGCCCTCGTGGCGGCGCACGCGTTCGCGTGCGACGAGGCCATGCGACCGTCGAGCATCGTGCACGCGCTGAGAGGGCCGGCGAGCGGAAGGGTGCTCGAGGCGCTCCTGGTTCACAACGTCGTGCTCAACCCGAGCTCCGTGCTCATCCGCCGGTCGGCGCTCGAGGCCGTGGGCGGGTTCAGCGAGATCGCGTTCGGCGAGGACTGGGACACGTGGATCGAGGTCGCCAAGCGCTTCCCGATCGGGTTCACGGACCAGGTCGTCGCGCTGGTCAGGCGCCATGCCGGCAGCATCACACCGAGGCGCGGGCACTCTCGCGTGGACGTCAACGTCGCGATCGTCGACCGTCACCTGGGCGAGATCCGGCCGGCGTGGAAGCGCCGACTGCTGCGGCGCAGGGCGGCCTCGGCCGCCTACCTTCATGCCGGACTGGGGAGCGCGATCCAGGGCGACAAGCGCGTCGCCCGGCGCTACGCCGTCAGCGCCATCGCGCTCGATCCCTTCACGCTCGCCGAGCGCAAGGCGGCGCTCCTCGCAAGGGTGTTCGTGTCGGAGTCGCTGGTGGCGTGTCTGAGGCGCGCGCTCAGGGACGACGCCCGCATGGCGCGCCATCACGTCGGCCAGACGCTGGTGAAGCCGGATGCGTGACCTCGGACGACGGGCCTTCACGAGCTTCCTGTGGGCCGCGGCGTCGTATGCCGGCGGCAAGGTCCTGGTCTTCGCGGCCACGCTCGTGCTCGCGCGGCTGCTCGTCCCGAGCCGACTTCGGGGTCGTCGCGTTCGCGCTCGCGGTCATCTACTACCTCGAGTACGTCACCGACCTCGGTCTCGGCGCGGCGCTGATCTACCGCTCCGACGCCGACGATCCACGCGTCTCCTCGACCGCGTTCTGGATCGGGGTGGTGGGCGCCGCGGTGCTCTTCGTCGGCTCGTGGTTCATCGCGCCGCTGCTCGGCGAGGTCGGTCCGGGCGACGCCGTCGTGCCGCTCTTCCGCGTGCTGGCCCTGCAGTTCCTGTTCTCCGCGCTCGGCAAGGCCCACGAGTACCGGCTGCGGCGCTCGCTGCAGTTTCGCAAGCTGTTCTGGCCAGAGCTCGCCGGCGGCCTGGCGAAAGGCGTCGTCAGCGTCGCGCTCGCGATCGCCGGAGCCGGCGCCTGGAGCCTGGTCATCGGCCAGCTCGTGGGCGTCCTCTCGCAGTCGGTCGGCCTGTGGATCGTCCACCCCTTCCGCCCGGGCTTCACGATCTCGCGACGACACGTCGCGCCGATGTTGCGCTTTGGCCTGGGCATCGTCGCCGTCGGCCTGCTGGGGCAGGGGGCGGGCACCTTCGACTACGTGGTCGTGGGGGCGAAGCTCGGCGCGGCCGCCCTCGGCGTCTACTACCTCGCCTTCCGCCTGCCCGAGCTGGTGATCGTCTCCGCCTTCCAGGTCGCCAACGACGTGCTGTTCCCGCTCTACGCGCGGCTGCGCGACGGTTCGGTCGACGGCCGCGACGACCTGCGGCGTGGCTATCTCCAGACGCTCAGGCTGGGCGCGATGGTCGCATGGCCCGCGGCCCTCGGGATGGCCGCCCTGGCCCTTCCTCTGGTCCTCGTGCTCTACGGGGAGAAATGGCGGGCGGCGGCGGCGCCTCTGGCCTTCGTCGCCGTCTGGGCCGGACTGGCCTCGCTGGCCAGCATGCCGGGAGCGGTGTTCAAGGCGCTCGGGCGCTCGTGGCTGCTCACGGCCACCGGCATCATGCAGATCGCGATCCTCTTCCCGGCCATCTGGTTCGCCGCTCCCCATGGCATCACCGCGGTGGCCGCGTCGCAGGTGGCCGAGAAGACCGTGTCGCTGGCGCTGCTCGGGGCCATCATCGGCCGCGTACTGGGCATCCCCTGGTATGCGGCCTTCACTGCCGGCGCGCCCGCGCTCGGGCTCTCCGCGCTGATGGCCGCCGTGCTGTACGCGCTGGCGGCCACGCTGCCTCCGGGCGCCGCCCTCGCGGTCGGGATCCCGCTGGGCGGGGCGTTCTACATGCTGCTGCTGCAGCGCCTGTCGCCCGACAGCTTCCGGGTGCTCGCCCGCCCCCTGCTCGACCTGCGGCGCCGGACGGTGGCGGCGGGGCTCGGGGTTCTGCTCGCGTCGTTCGCGCTGCTGTCGTGCGGCGGCCGCGCCGAGCGCCCGGGGCCGGGCGCTGCGAGCGCGGCCCGGACCTTCTATCTCGCGCCGTGGGGCTCGGACCGCGCCCCCGGCACGAGGAGCCGGCCGTTCAGGAGCTTCCGGCACGCCCTGACGCGGCTGCGCCCGGGCGAGCAGCTGTACGTGCGCGGCGGGACGTATGCCGAGCGCGTCGACGTGACGGTCGCACCTGGTCGCTCGGGCGCGCGCGTGCGCGTGAGCAACTTCCCTGGCGAGCGGCCCATCCTGCGCGGGCGCCTGTGGATCGGCAACCCCAGCTACTGGACCATCCGCGGGCTGAACGTCACGTGGGCCGACGGCGACCCGGACCAGGCCCTCGTGCGGATCTACGGCGGCACGGGCTGGACCCTCACCGGCTCGGAGATCTGGGGCGCGCATTCGACAGCGGGCCTCGAGGTCGATGACGGGCCGCTGAACAACCTCGGCCGCTGGGCGGTCACCGGCAACTGCATCCACGACACGTTCCCGACCAACGGCGCCAACCAGGACCACAACATCTACGTCGGCGGACATGCGCGCGAGCCCGCACCCCCAAGGGCTCATCGCGCACAACGTCCTCTTCAACGCCGTGAACGGCCGGGGCATCAAGCTCGGCCCGGGAGGCGACGCCGGCGGCGCCGTCAACGTCAGCGTCCGCTTCAACACGATCTACAACAGCTCGCAGAACGTGAGCCTGTCCCGGGACACCACAGGAGTCCGCATCGAGCGCAACATCCTGGTCAGGGGCCGGGAGTCGAACATCACGGCCTTCATGCTGCGCGGCGTCGGCAACGTCGCGCGGGACAACATCGCCTACGCGGCGCCCGCGTTCCTGGAGCGCCAAGGCGTCTCCGGAAGCCTCCAGGACGGCGGGGGCAACTTCTATCCAAGGGACCCGCGGTTCGACTCCATCGGCTGCCGCGGGTTCCGCTCGGGGCGGTTCCGGACCTACGGGGCGTATGGCTGAACCTCGGAACCCATCTCACACAGAGAGGAAGGCGGAAATGCGCAGCCTGCTCGAGATCGACGCGACATCGTTCGGCAAGGCGTTCGCGCGACGGTCGGTCGCCGTCCGCCACGCGCTCGTCGAGCATCCCCTGTTCGCGATGGACGCGATCGCGGAGCTCGCCGACCGGTTGCCGCCGGAATCCGTCCGGCGCGAGCGCGGCGACCTGCCGATCGTCAATCGCGACGGCTACGTCGACGTCGGGCACGGGCCGCCGTCGGCGCACGGTCCTGGACGTCGAGCGCAACGGCTTCCGGATCTCCCTACGCGACATCCAGCAGGTCCCCGAGTACGCCGAGCTCATCGACGAGTGCCTCGACGAGGTCGAGCAGGTCGTCGGCAGCCGGGAGGGCGGCATGCGACGACGCACGGGCTACCTCTTCATCACCGCCCCCGCCTGCAACACGCCGATGCACTTCGACCCCGAGCACAGCTTCCTGCTGCAGGTCAGGGGCGTGAAGCACGTCAGCGTCGCGGCGTTCGACGACGACGGCATCCGCCAGCGCGAGCTCAACCGCTACTACGACGGCGACGGGTGCGACTTCGCGGCGATGGAGGACGTCGCGGAGGACTTCCGCATCGACCCCGGCGTCGGGGTCTACCTGCCCTCGTTCGTGCCCCACTGGGTGATGACGGAAGCCGGCGTGTCGGTCTCGTTCTCGATCCCCTTCTACACGGAGTTCAGCGAGCGCGCGGAGTCCGTCAACCGGATCAACCACCGTCTGCGCAAGCTGCATCTCTCCCCCCGTCCCCCTGGCGCGTCCGAGCCCGTCGACCGCGTCAAGGCAGCCGGCTTCGAGCTATGGGGAAGAGTCCGCGACGTACGACGCAGGGTCCCGGCATAGCCTCCGATCCCCGCCGGCGTGAGCGCCCGGAGGTCATCGACCTCGGCGCTCCCGCGGGCCCCGAGGCTCTTGACCGTGACTGGCTGGAGCTGGCGGGCCGCCTGGAGGGCACCTCCTACTTCCAGACACCCGACTGGGTCCTGGCCTGGTGGGAGACCATCGCCGGCCGACCTCCCACGCGCCTCGCGACGTGGCGGACGCCGTCCGGCAAGCTCGAGGCGGCCGTGGTGCTCAGTCGGGAGCGCACGCGGCTGCACCGGCGGCTGCCGGTGTCGGTCCCGGTCTACACGAACGCGGGCAGCGGTGCGGGCGCGGCCGATCACTGCGGCTGGCTCGTGCCGGCCGAATGCGCCGAGCAGGTGGGCGCGTGGGTCACCAAGGCGATCGGCCGCTCCGCCCTGCTGGTCCGCGGCGCCGATCCGGATTGGTCCGGCCGTGCCCTCCCGACCGGGGCCCGGGTCGTCGAGGCCACCGCGTGTCCCCGCGTGGAGCTGCCGCTCGCCGACCGCGGCGCGGGGCCCTCGCCCGCCTTCATCCGTCAGCTCCGACGCTTCACGCGGCGCCTCGAACGCGAAGGGGTCCGCTTCGAATGGGTCGCGCCCGGATGGGTCGACGAGCGGCTCCTCATGACGCTCTTCGAGCTGCACGCGCACGGACGCGCGCGTCGAGGCGGCAGCACCTTCGGCGTCGACCAGCTCGCCTTCCATCGCCGGCTTGCCGAGCGGTCGGGCCCGGGCCGAGGACCCGCGGCCGTCGTGGCGCGTCGCGAGGAGGCGATTGTCGGCGTGCTCTACGGGTTCTGGTGGCAGGACACGTTCGCGGGTTACCAGTCGGGGTGGGATCCGACGCTCGCGCGACACAGCATGGGAAGCGTGCTCGTCATGCACGCGCTCGAGCGGGCCGCCGACGAGGGGGCCCACACCTTCGACTTCCTACGCGGCAGGGAGCCGTACAAGTACCGCTTCGGAGCCCGCGACCGCTGCGACCGCACCTGGCTAGTGCCCCGTGGCCCGGCTGGGGCTCTGCTGACCACGCGCCATCGTGTCCGCGATCGCGTGCATCGCGCCCGCACCGAGGAGGAGCGGGCTCATGAGGGGTGAGCGGAAGTCGTCCAAGCCCTCCGCCCCGAGGTTGTCGACGGTGAACGGGATCGCCATGACGCCGCTCTGCGTCGAGCCGCGATCCGGGTGGTCGGCTGACGAGACGACGACCAGCTTGTGCGGGCCGTTCGCGAGCTGCGTGGTGTCGACCGCGATGGGGCCGCGGAAGGCGCCGGTTTGATCGAGCTGGACCTTCCCGCTGTCCGGCGGCATGTCGTGGAACGCCGGATCGATCGTCACCAGCGTGTGCGTGACCGGCGAACTCGGGCCGGCGCCCGGCAGCGTCTCGACCTCAGGGCTCCACGTCCCCGACACCGGCGCCGTCGGGACTGGCGACCGCAGACGGGCGTTCTCGTAGCCGAGGCCGTCGGTGCCCGGCAGGCCGTACCAGCCGCGCGCCTCGCTGATGTTCGGCGCGAGGTAGTGCGTGTCGACCGCGGTCTTGCCGTTACGGACGTACGCCAGCCACCCGTCCGTCGCGAGGAAGTCATTCCCGTCCGGCGTGCGCACCGTCGCGCGGACCCGGAACTCCGTCAGGCCGTCAACGGCCAGGCCGGCCGTCGGCGCGTCGAGATGGTAGGTGAGCGTGCAGTCGCCGGTCGGGCAGGTGAAGCCCGGGTCGGTCGAGGTCAGCAGCTTCACGCCATAAGCGTCGTTGAACGCCTGGACGTCGACCTGATGGAGCCGGCCCGGGTTGTTGTGGAGCTTCACCTGGATGTCGAACGGCACCGAGGCGCTGACGTCCTGCAGATACGGGAAGCACGTCCCGACGTGGACATGGCCGAAGTCCGTCCCAGTGGCACCGGGTGTCTGGCGCCACCAGGACTGGGTCTCGAGGAAGATGCGCGGCTCGCTGTAGACGGAGCAGTCGGGGTCTGCAGCCGGAGCAGACCCGGTGCCAGCCATGACCGCGACGAAGGTAAGGACGATCAGCAGGAGCGAGCGCCTCATGCCGTCACCATCCATTCACGGATCCGCCGGTGGGACTCCCCACCTCTCACGACGTCCCCCTTGGGTCGTGGACACGACGCTACGCGCAGGCCCCAACGCGGTCAACCGCATCCCTCGCCGGAGCGCCGCGATCGAGGACGGCCTGCCATACCGGGCCGCCAACGCCCGCCTGACGCAGCTGGCGCTCGAGCCGCAGATGGCCGGCGTCTGCTCGTCGTGCCATGGGCCGCGGAGGTTGCGCGACATCAGGGCTGGAAGGCGCACGACCACGTGCACGCCACCGCTGCCGGCTACCTGGCCCGAGCCCAGCTGTACGCCGACGCAGCACGATCCTGCGCGCCATAGGCACGCGGCTCTCGACAGCTGCCGGCGTCAGCGTCCGGCGATGGCCGCGACGACCGCCTTGCGGTCTCGGCGCGCGTACACCCAGGCCCACGGCCCGTTGTGCGTTCGCCGCCAGTCGTAACGCTGCCAGTTGCGGATCGCCCGCAGCGGCGGGCGGCGCACGAGCGCCCGGGCGCGACGGCACACGACGCGCTGTCTGCCGCGCACGACGTAGACGCGAAGCGGGTGTCCGGAGCGGTGAACCACGCCGCAGCGCTTGGCGGCCCCGGCGCGACGTGGCAGATGCAGCGAGCGGACGGGCGGGAAGGCGAAGGGTGCGACCGTCCGGCGGACCAGCCGGGCGAATGCGCTCGCCCCGGCGAAGTTGACGTGCAGCCCATCGCCACCGAACCAGCCGCCATGGCCGGCACTGAACGCGACCCAATCGATGAGCAGCACCCGATCGGGGTGACGATGCGCAGCACGGTGGATCCGCGCGGTGCTGACGGACGATCTGCGCGCCGTGACGAGGCCGAGCACGCGGTGCGGGCCCATGATCCTCAACGCCGAGGCGATCTCGCCGGGCACGATCGGACCGTTGGCGCCGAGCGCCAGGATCGCCACCGCGGGCAGCGTTCGGGCGTGACGCCTGGCGGCGAGCATCGCCACGCCCTGCGCGAACTGCCGGCACCCGCGAGCGTCGGCCTCGAAGCCCAGCGTGCCGAGCACGGGAGCGGCGAAGATCATCGTCGAGTCGCCGATGATCAGCGGCGCCCGGCCCGCGTGCCCGGAATGGACGGGCCGCGCGCGCTTGGATGCGTCGCATGCGGCCGCATCACCGGGCGATACGGCACTGACAGCAAACGCCGCGGCCATGACCGCGGCAACCGCCGGCGCCCGGTGCAGGTGGGCGGCGAAGCACGTCACCGAGGTGGCAACGTACACGTCGCGCGCCCGACGTAGGATGTTGGCGATGGAGGCGCCAGTGCTTGTTGTCAGGTCGCCGCGCGGCCTCTGTGCTGCGGTCGCCCTCGCGGTGGCCGGGTGTGCACTGGCTGCCGGCACCGGGGGGGCCGCCCAGCCCAACGCTCACACCTCGGCGACGAAGAGCTGCGACATCCGAAGCGTGGGGCGCAAGCTCGGCACCACTTACGTGACCTCGCTGAAGGTGGAGCACGTCAGCTGTGCCAAGGCCCAGCGGGTGGTCAAGGCGTTCAACGCCTGTCGGCGGGCCCACGGTGGTGTCAAGGGCCATTGCACGAGCCGCGTCCTGGGTTACCGGTGCACGGAGACGCGCGGTGACAGCATCCCGACGCAGTACTCGTCGAAGGCCCGCTGCAAGGACGCCAGCCGGATCGTGCGATTCGCCTACACGCAGTACACGTAGGTTCACCGCCAAGCTGTCGCGATGGCCACCTGGCGCATCCCCGATCCCCCGGGCGTGCGAGCTTGGCGGATGCGCCACGTCGGCCGCATGGCGTCCGGGATCCCGAAGAGGTAGCGCTCGCCGCACGCATACCTCATCCGCCGGCCGCTGACGGTGCTCGTGGCGCCGCCCACCAGCAGGCAGAGCCGGCCCGACGCCAACCGGAGGGCCCACGGCGGCCCGGTCGGTGCCGCCGCGGCGCCGCCCGACAAAGGCCGGCGGACGCGGAGGCGCAGCACCTTGCGCGACCACGGGGCCCTGACGCACACCATCACCGAGCGCTCCATCGTGCTGGCCTTCGGGTCCAGGTAACACGGGTCGTAGATGTGGGTCGCCGCCGTGCAGCGAAACGCACCGGGCCCAGCGACGAGGAAGGACCCGGTGACGCACGAGCCGCCGAACTGCGGCGAGGCCCGCAGGCCGTCGCGCAAAGAGCCGTCGGCGGCGAACGGCGTGTAGCGTAGCTCGACGGTGCGCCCGTGCGCCGGTGACACCGACACCAGCGACACAGTGATGACCAGCCCGGCCGTCATCGCGTTGACCAGGGCAACCACACGGCGAATCCTAAGCGGACCGAGGACGTTGACCGCGATGGCGGCGCGCGTTACAGCTAGCGCGGTGACATCGCGGAGCACGGTGACATGGGCGTGCGGGCTGCTGGCGGTGTTGTTCGCGGTTGCGGGTTCGTTGGGAGTCGCTCGAGCGCAGGCGCCGCCGGGCGAGACGTTCACGGTGGCGTGGGGCGGCGACGTCACACCGGGCTCCTCCTACGGCCTTCCCCCGGCCAGCGGAAGCGCGATCCTCGCACCTCTTGCCGGGTTGCTCGGTGACGCCGACATAGCCGCGGTGAACCTCGAGGGGACGCTCGGCCACGGTGGGCGCCCGAAGTGCGCACGCGGCGCCAGCCCGACGTGCTTCGCTTTCCAGGCGCCTGCCGCCAACGCGGTCGCGCTCGCTGATGCTGGCGTCGACATCGTCAACGTCGCCAACAACCACGCCTTCGACTACGGCGCGTCGGGAGCCACGCAGACGAGACTTGCCCTGCAGCACTGGGGGATCCGCCAGGCAGGGCGCCGCAGCGAGATCACGTACCTCGACCTGCCCCGTGCGCGCGTCGCGTTCCTCGGCTTCGCTGCCTACGCATGGGCCTCGCCGATCCGCGATCTCGGGGCCGTGAGAGCACTGGTGGCCACGGCCGCTCGACACGCCAACGTCGTCATCGTCTTCATGCATGCGGGCGCCGAGGGCGCCGGCCACGCCCACACGCCCAACCGCGACGAGGCGGCCTTCGGCGAGCTGCGGGGCAATCCGCGCGCGTTCGCTCACGCCGCCGTCGACGCCGGAGCCGACCTCGTCCTGGGCTCCGGCCCACACGTGCTGCGCGGCATGGAGCTCCGCCACGGCCGCCTGATTGCGTATTCGCTCGGCAACCTCGCCGGCTACCGCAACTTCGCCCGCGCCGGGCGCAGCGCGCTGAGCGGGCTGCTCCGCGTCCGCGTTGGCCCGCGCGGCTCGTTCGCGGCGGGCAGCTTCACCTCGCTGCGCCTCGTCGGGCCGGGACTGCCGGTCATCGACCCGACGGGCGCGGCCGGATCGCTCGTCAGCGCCCTCTCACGCCAGGACTTCGGGGTCCATGGCCTCGCAGTGCGCGGCGATGGCGCGCTCGCAGCCCGCTCAGCCGCCGGGCACCTTGGCGCCGAAATCCGCCCGTAACGCGGCGAGCACGGGTACGAGCGCGACGCCGGCGCCGGCGTCGTTGAGGTGGATCCCGTCGGCCTCGCGCACGATGCGCTCGCGCCCGCCGACGGTCATGGCGTCGCGGTAGCGCCCGCCGGGCGTGAAGAGCGCCGCGGTGTCGAGCACGCGAACCTGAGCGCGGTAGGGCTCAGCGGCGACCGCGATGGCCGCGTTGACGGCTCTGCTGATGCGCTGGCGCGCCGGATCGCGAGGCGCCGGCAGGTTCAGCCAGTAGACGCGGGCCGCCCCGTCCTGGCGGAAGGCGTTCATGACGCGCCGAACGCGGTAGGCGTACTCGGCCGCCCACGGCGCGCCACAGCACTTCACGGTGACGGCGCCAGAGCGCATGTCGAAGCCCTCGTTGGCGCCCATGAAGACCACGACCGCCTCGGGACGGTCCTTGCGCACCTGGGCGAGCGACAGCCGTCCCCAATCGACGAGATCGGACTGCGAGATGCCGGTGCCGATGCGGGCGTCGCGGATGACCTTCACGCCGGCGGCGGCCTTCGAGAACGCGCGCGCCACCTTGGCGTCGAGGGGCTGGGACAGCGAGTCCCCTGTCACCAGCACCGTGCGCAGGGCCCGAGGCACCGCCGGGCGCGCTCCGAGCGCGCGGGGATCGAACGCATCCGGGGTCACGGGCGGGACGCCTCGTATCGCAGCGCTCGTGGGCGCCTGGTCGAAACCGCCCGGCCCCGACAGCGCGTCCTTGGGATGCACCCAACCCACCAGGCGGTCTTTGAGTCTGGCCAGGCCCGCCGCGTCGGAGACCGCGCCCGCGGGGCGACCCACGGCGAGCACAAGCGAGCGCTCCCAACCGGGGGTCATCTCCTCCCCCGAGTGGCGGATCGAGCGCCCGTCGAAGGCGAGCAGCAGCAGCGCGCACAGGCCGATGGCCACAAGCGCGTCGCGCGCCGAGAGATGACGGCCCGTCGGCGGCGCGGGAATCGACAGGGACGACGGGGGTTCGTGGTCGGGTGTGGGCATCGGGTGGCGCCGGGACAGCAGCCTAGAAGCGGAAGTAGATGAACGGGGGAACGGCGTTGCCGGGCACCGACGCCGCCACCAGCGCGACAGTGACCGCCAGGCCGAACCCGAGGGCCAGCGGATCGAGCGCCTGCAGGCGCTCGCGTATCGCGTCGAGGGGCTTCGCAGGCAACAGCTGCAGCGCGAGGATGCCGAGCACGGCGACAGCCACGCCCGGGGTCAGCAGCGTCGACGGACCCGGGGTCACGAGGCGCTCGGCGAAGGCCCACGCCGTCGTGAGGTCGGGTGCGCGGAACGGGATCCACGCCAGGCACACGAAGAGGAACGTCGCACCCCACGCCAGCACGGTGGGAAGCCGTGGCCCGCGGCCGCGCCAAGCGTGCTCGACCACCAGGGCGGCGCCGTGCAGGCCGCCCCACAGCACGAAGCCCCACGCGGCTCCATGCCACAGACCGCCCAAGAGCATCGTGATCATCAGGTTGCTCGCCGTGCGCCACGGCCCGCCACGGCTGCCTCCGAGCGGGATGTAGAGGAAGTCACGCAGGTAGCGCGACAGCGTCATGTGCCAACGCCGCCAGAACTCGCGCACGCTGCGCGAGCAGTACGGGCGGTCGAAGTTCTGGGGAAACACGAATCCCATGAGCAGAGCGAGCCCGATCGCGATGTCGGTGTAACCCGAGAAGTCGCAGAAGATCTGCACGGCATAGCTGAGCAATGCCGTCCAGGCGTCGGGCGCACCGTACGCCTCGGGCACCGCGAAGACGGGGTCGACGACCGACCGGGCCAGGAAGTCGGCGATCACGACCTTCTTCACGAGGCCGAAGCCGATCAGCAGGACAGCGGCGCCGACCGGCACGTCGTTGGGGTCGCGCGGGCGTTCCAGCTGAGGCAGGAACTCGCGGGCACGGACGATCGGTCCGGCCACCAGGTGCGGGAAGAACGACAGGTAGATCGCGAAGTCGATCGTGCTCGCGCGCTGGCAGAGCCCGCGCCGGACGTCGACCACGTAGGAGATGGCCTGGAAGGTGAAGAACGACAGCCCGACCGGGAGCGCGACGGTCAACAGCGGAAGCGGCGCGCCGAGTCCGGCGTCGTGCAGCACGCTCGCGAAGCCATCCACGAAGAAGCCGTAGTACTTGAAGAACGCCAGCGCGAGCAGGTCGAGCGCGACGGTTACACCCGTGATCCAGTTCTTCGCCGTCTCGCTCGTTGCGCGCTCCACGAGCACGGCACCGATCTGGTTGGCGAGAGTCACCGCCGCCAGCAGCAGACAGAACTTCGGGTCGGCGGCCGCGTAGAACACGTAGCTGACGGCGAGCGCGAACGGCTTCCACAGTCGAGGGTGTGGCATCAGCGCCCATGACAGCCCGAGCACGACCGGAAAGAACACGGCAAACTCGACGGACGGGAAGACCAAGGGAAGGGGTGAAGCTCAGTGCGTGACGGACGCGGCCGACAGGGTCCCTGCCTGCGCCGGCAGGCTACCGGTACGCTCGCCGGCCTCGCGGCCCTCGGTGTGTGCACGGCCGCGGTCGCGCAGGTCCCGACTGCGCCGCCGAGCCAACCGGTTGCCATCGCGCTTTCGCGTGCGCACACCGGATGGATCGCGCTCCATGTCACCGGACCAGCCGGTGCGACGGCCACCGTCACCGAGGCCGGCCCCGCCGGGCCCGAGGCCGTCGCGACGTTGGCGCTCCCGGCCACCGGCGCGACGGACGTCGGGCGCGCCCTGCGGTGGCGCTGTGATCGCACCGCCCGCCAGTTGACGGTCACCCTCACGGCGCCGGACGGCAGCATGCAGTCGGCGACGGCAGGGGTCCAGACACCATCGTGCCGCGGCCGACTCGCCGTCGCGCTGCTGCCCTCCCGTCCGCGCGCGGGCCGGCCGGCCACCGTGCAGGTGCGCGACCGCTGGGGGATCGGCGCGGTGGCCGCCCGCGTGTGCACGGCCCAGCCCGGAGGCGTGCGACGGCGCTGCCATGCCCTGGAGCTCGTGCCCGGCCAGGCGCGCGCCGCGGTTCGCCTGCGGCCGCGGCATCCCGGGCGCTATCCGGTCAGCGTCCAGGGCCCCGTCGGACCAGCCACGCGCCGCGTCATGGTGGTGGGCCCCGTCGCTCGCCGCCTGCGCGTGCTCGCCACCGGAGACTCGATGATCCAGATCATCGACGGGGATCTTCAGCGACGGCTGGCCGCTCGCGGCCGGATCTCGGTGCACAGCGACGCCCACATCTCGACCGGAATCTCCAAGCCCTTCATGTTCGACTGGCTCGCCCATGCCCGCGCCAGCGCGCGCGGCCTGCACCCGGACGTCACGGTCATGTTCCTGGGCGCCAACGACGGCTTTCCCATGGGTACCCCGCGGGGCGTGCGGACGGCGTGCTGTGGCACCGCGTGGGTGCGCGAGTACGCCCGCCGCGCGCGCACGATGATGCGCGCCTACGCCCGCCGCGGCTCTGGCACCGTCTACTGGCTGCTGCTGCCAACCCCGCGGCGGGCAGCGTTCCAGAAGGTCTTCGGGCCGGTCAACCGCGCCCTGCGCTCGGCTGCGAGATCCTTCCCAGGCGTCGTGCACACCGTCGACCTCGGGGCAACCTTCACTCCCCACGGCAAGTTCCGTCAGAGCATGCGCTGGCAGGGTCGCACCATGACCGTGCGTCAGGCCGACGGCGTCCACCTGTCGGTCGCGGGGGCGTCGATCGCCACGACGCTCATCATCCGGCGCATGCGCCGCGACGGCTTGGTCCGATGAGGCCCCCGGGCACGACGCGCCGATGATCGCCGCCCGGACGGGGCGGGTCGCGGCCGCGTGCGCGCTGGGGGCTCTGGCCACGGCGTGCGGCGGTCAGAGTCCCGAAGCCCAGAAGCCGACGACGGCGCCGGACACCACGGCGACCCCATCGACCGCGGCGGTCAGCATCGTCGCCCCCGCCGAAGGCTCGACCGTGCGCGGGCGCCTATCCGCCGACGGCCGCGTCGCGGCGACGATCGCGCTGCGGGGCCGCGCCGACGCGCTGCAGACCGTCCGCGTCGACGGGCGCTGCGCCGCACGGTCCTGCACCAGGATCATCTACACCGGCGCCCGCGGCGAATGGGACGCTCGCCTTCGCCTCATGCTGCCGCCCCGCACCCGCCGCTGGACCGTGATCGCCGACTACGCCGTCACGTCAGTCCCCGGGAGCGCCGCGAAGGCGACGTTCGCCATCCACGCGACCCGGCCCGCGGCCCGCCCGCGTCGTCCCACGGCGAGCGGCAAGTCGTCTCCGCCGCCCGCGACCCCCACCACGACCGCGGAGACCCCGCCGTCGGCCGGCGCGGCGCCGTCGCCTCCGTCGTCCAGCGCCCGGACAGGGACGCTCGTCATGGTCGGTGACAGCCTCGCGGTGGGTGTGCGCACGCTGCTTCCGGCCGCTCTGCCGGGGTGGAGCGTCCAGGTCCTCGCGCGGACCAGCCGGCCCCTCGCCGAGGGGATGAGTGTCCTGTCGAGCCTCGATCTCGCCGGCGGCGGCCAAGGGGCGCGGCCGGTCCTCGCCCTCAGCCTGTTCACCAACGACGACCCGACCCATACGAGCGCCCTGCAGGCTGCTGTGCGCCGCACGCAACTGGCCGTCGGTCCACGCGGTTGCGTGATCTGGGCGACGATCGTCCGTCCGCCGGTCAACGGCGTCAGCTATCAGGCCGCCAACGCCCTCCTCGAGCGTCTCGCCGCCAGCGACCCGCGGGTGGTCATCGTGCCCTGGGCGCAGCAGGTCGCAGCGAACCCGTCCCTCGTGGGCGCCGATGGGGTCCACCCGACCGCGGCTGGCTACCAGCTGCGCGCCCGACTGTATGCCCGGGCAGCGCAGAGCTGCCCGTGACGTTCGCTGATGCGCGCAGGCGGGCATCGCAGGTTGACTGACACGCGTCGCCCGCCGATGCCGGCCAGCATGAACCTGAGCAGTGCCATCGCGATCAGGAGCAAGATCGTCTCGCGTCGCACAATGCGCGGCGAGCGTACCGGTGCGCGGGACACGGCGGTCGGCGGCCGAGCGGATGCGGGGCGGTCCCGATGACTCGATTTCGCCCGCTCCACCGACCGGTTTGCGCCCGACCCGCGCAACCAGTTCCACACCCGGTCAACGCCTTCTCCAAGCCCGCGCCGTAGCGGACGTATCACGCGGGCGCTCCGCGCGCTCCCTTGATCGATGACGCTCGCGACGCAGCTCGCCGCAGTCTCGGTCAGGCACCTGCTCGAGACTCGCCGCCCTGGGCCGGACCCTCGTCCCGGACCGGCTCCGCTCCCACGCGATGACGACGGGTCCGAGCGAGCTACAAGGTATTGCAGCGCTTCACCTGTCCAACCTCCCTACGTTGACCGCCGTCCTGACACCCGCAGCCAGCCCTGGTAGGCCTGGCATCGCCGGTGTCCCGGCGGCAGAAGCTGAAGGCCGAACGGTCCAGCAGGAGACGCTCATGCTTTCCCAACGCGTCGCAGCCGCACGCTCTCGAACGGCCTCGGGGGTGCGTTCCCTGTCGATTGGAGGATCCGTGCTTCGTGGCGCCCAGCCCGGAGCTGCGCGATCGGCTCGAGAAGGAGGCCGTGAAGACTCGCGGCAAGGGAGGAGAGCTCCTCGCCGGCATCACGGCGCTCGCGCCGCAGCCGCGGGCGCTGGGCTTCGAGGACGGGCTGATCATCCCGCGCTGACGCGTTCCCCGCCGGGACGCCCTCGGCGCTCATCCGGGCCGCGGCCGCCGAGCGTGCCCCCCTGCGCGGCGCCGTGAGAGTCATCGTGGTCCTGGTCGACTTCTCAGACAAGAAGATGCAGGCGACCACCGCGCACTTCGAGGAGCTCTTCTTCTCGACCGGGGTGCTGCCCCACGGCAGCGTCAAGGAGTTCTACGCCGAGGCGACCCACGGCCTCGTCGACATCACGGGCGACGTCGTCGGCCCCTACCGGATGCCGCACACGCTCAACTGGTACGCCAACGGCAACTTCGGGATCAACCGCCCGCCGGTCGCGGGCGGGACGACGAGGGCTCGCGACCTGGCCCATGACGCGGCGGCCGCCGCCGACCCGGCCGTCAACTTCGCGCCCTACGACAACGACGGCAACGGGTTCGTCGACGCCTTCATCGTGGTGCACGCCGGCAGCGGCGGCGAGGAGAGCGGCAACTCGGGCGACATCTGGTCGCACAAGTGGACGCTGCCGAGCGTCTACGCGACGGACGCGACGCAGATCTTCGCCTATCTGACGATCCCCGAGGACGCCAAGATCGGCGTCTGCGCGCACGAGCTCGGCCACCTGCTCTTCGGCTTCCCGGACCTCTACGACGTCGACGACTCCTCCGAGGGCATCGGAAACTGGTGCCTGATGGCGGCGGGCTCGTGGAACGGCGGCGGCGACGTGCCCGCGCACCCCTCGGCCTGGTGCAAGGCCAACCAGGGCTGGGTGTCGGTGACCAACGTGACCACCGACGGGCCGCGCAACATCGCCGACGTCAAGACCAGCCACGACGTCCTGCGCCTGTGGAAGGACGGCACGGGCGGCCCGGAGTACTTCCTCGTCGAGAACCGCCAGCGCACCGGCTTCGATGCGGACCTGCCCGCGGAAGGGCTGCTGATCTGGCACATCGACGAGAACCAGCCCGACAACACCAACGAGAACCACTACAAGGTCGCCCTGGTCCAGGCGGACGGCGACCGGGACCTCGAGCTCAAGCACAACCGCGGCGACGACGGCGACCCGTATCCCGGGTCGGCCGGCAACCACAGCTTCTCGCCGACGTCGACGCCCAACTCCAACGGCTACGCCGGGCAGAGCACCTGCGTGTCGATCACCTCGATCTCGGCGCCCGCAGCGACGATGACCGCCAACGTCGCCGTGCACTGCGGCAAGTCCGTGATCAAGGACGCAAAGGACGCCCACAAGGAGCACAAGGAAGTCGCCAAGGACCACAAGGACCTCATCAAGGACACCAAGGAGATCGGCAAGGACCTCAAGGACGCCCACAAGGAGCACAAGGAGGTCGCCAAGGACCACAAGGACCTCATCAAGGACACCAAGGAGGTCGCCAAGGACCACAAGGACCACATCAAGGACCTCAAGGAGGTCCCCAAGGAGCACAAGGACGTCCTCAAGGACCACAAGGAGCTCGGCAAGGAGACCGGCAAGGAGCTCAAGGAGGGGCCGAAGGACATCAAGGACGGCGCCAAGGAGATCAAGGAAGGGGCGAAGGAGATCAAGGAGGGCAAGGAGTTCCAGGAGCGCCCCGGCGGAGGAGGCGACCCCGGCGGGCGCGTGCAGGCCCCCGGCGGCGACGACGCCTCGCTCGGGGCGACGCTGGCACGCCTCGAAGGTCGCCTCGCCGCCATCGAGGATGCCCTCGGCGGCAGGTCAGGGCCAGGCGTTCATCGGGCCCGAGCTGCGACCCGACCTCGTCGGCGGCCCGGAGTACCCGGCCGCGGGCTCCGACCTGGAGCAGCGCATGGCGATGGGCGACCCGACGGCCAAGCGGGAGTTCGACCACCTCCCGGGAGGGTGACGGCGGCCCGCCACCCGACCGTCATCGTCCTGGCGCCTTCGCACGACCGCGGCGCCGTCGCGGTCGCGCGGACCGCCGCGGCGCGGCGCGGCGCCGGCGCGGTGCATCTCGTCACCCCGTCCGAGCTCGCCGGCGCCCGCGGCTGGACCCACGCGGTCGACGCGCGGGGAGGCGTCACCGGCGACGTGGTGCTGCGGTCCGGGACCGTGCTCGCGCCCGACGCCATCGGGTGCGTGCTCAACCGGTGCTTCGCCGTGGCGGCGCCCGCGTTCGCACGAGCGCAGCCGCGGGAGCGCGACTACGCCGCGGCCGAGATGCACGCCCTCGTGGTCAGCTGGCTCGAAGGCCTGGGCCGCCCGGTGATCAACCGGGCCGACACCATGCTCGGCAGCACGTCGCGACGGCAATGGCTCATGCGGGCGATAGCGGCAGGCATCCCGGTCGTGCGCGACGTCGTGGCGACGAGCGCTTCGCTCGTGCCGCGCGAGCTCCGCGACCGCGTCACGGTCCGGGGTCCGTGGCCCGACACGCGGCTCGTCGACCGTCAGCCCGTCGAGGCCGGCGACGCGGTCGTCCCGCCGTTCGTCGACGTGCTCGTCGCAGGGGACCGCGTCCACGGCGAGCTGCCGGCGTCGCTCCAGCGCCGGTGCGTGGAGCTCGCCCGCGGGGCCGGGTACGCGCTGTTGGCGCTGAGCTTCGCCGCGCGGGGACCGGAGCTGCGCCTCGCCTACGTCGACCCGATGCCGCCCCTGCTCGACCGGAGTCGCGGTCGATGCGGTGGCCGGCCTGCTCGAGCGTTCGGTCGCGAGCCCGCCATGATCGTCTTCTTCGGGCGCCTGGACGACCGCCCGCTGGCCCTCGCCATCGAGCGCGCCGCGGCCGGCGACATCCCGCACCTCGTGGTCGACCAGACGCGGCTGCACGAGGACGAGCTCGTGCTCGACGTCGGAGCCGACCGCGTCGACGGACGCCTGCGCGCCTGCGGCACGGAGCTCGAGCTCGGCGCGATCGCGGCCGTCTACGCCCGCCCGCTCATGCTGCCGACCACGAGGGACGACCTCGCGCGCTCGCGCGCCGAGCAGTTCAACGGCGCCTTCCTCGAGTGGCTCGACGACGCCGCCTGCCTGGTCGTCAACCGCCCCAGGGCCATGCGGTCCAACGTGTCCAAGCCCTACCAGCTGCAGCTGGTCGCCGCCGCGGGGATGCCCGTGCCGCCGACGCTCGTCACCAACCAGCCGGACCTGGTCCGCGCGTTCCACGCCCGCCACGGCCGGCTCGTCTACAAGTCGATCAGCGGCATCCGCTCGATCGTCACCGAGCTCGACGAGGCTTCGCTGCAACAGCTCGACCGCATACGGTCCCTGCCCACGCAGTTCCAGGCCTACGTCGAGGGGGTGGACGTCCGCGTGCACATGGTGGGCGATCACGTCTTCGCCACCGAGATCGCGAGCGCCGCGACCGACTACCGGTACGCGCGCCGCAACGGCGAGGTCGCGACCCTGAGCCCCACCGAGCTGCCCGCCGTCGTGCGGCGGCGCTGCGTCGACCTTGCGCGGCGCCTCGAGCTGCCGTTCTGCGGCATCGACCTGCGCCGCCGGCCCGATGGCGTCCACGTCTGCTTCGAGGTCAACCCGATGCCGGCGTTCGCCTATTTCGAGGGCGAGACCGGCCAGCCCATCGCCGCCGCGCTCGTGGAGCTGCTCGCGACGGGCGCTAACGTTGACGCATGGTCGCCGTTCGCGAGAACCTGACCGAGGTCGAGGGCGTCATCGCCTCCCGCGAGCCGCACCCCAGGCGGCCCGGCTTCGACGATGTCGTCCTCAACGTCCAGCGCGCCGCTCCGGTCGAGGGCAAGGCCGACCTCGTGCAGCCCGCACCGGGCGACGACCTGCACGTCGCGGTCCGCAGCGAGCTGATCGGCGACGCTCCGCCGGGCGCCCGCGTGCGCCTTCGCGCCGCCCGCACGTCCTCCGGCGACGTCATGGCCGAGCCGCATCCCCACCCCGACGACTTCTCGATCCTCTAGGCGGTCCCGCCGCGCTTCGCGCCGTCGTAGGGCGGCGTATCAGGCGAGCGAACACGGAGCGGAGACCCCGGAACCGATGATGGGAAGCGGTCCTTGCGGGGACCGATTTCCCGAACGGGTTTCCGGGGCCGCCGATGAGGGGTGAGCGACGGGACTCGAACCCGCGACCACCTGGACCACAACCCGAACGAAGCGGTGGCGCTGAGGTCTGATCCCTGTTCCTAAGCCATTTTCAGGTGTCTGAGCGCACCTCAGGTTCGCTCAGTTTAGACCCCTCGATAGACCCTTGGCCGAACGCGGCGTCGACGAGCTCGGCCTCGTGCTGGCCGGGCATGTAGTCGGCGTAGATCAGCGTCGTCTTGAAGTCGCGGTGCCCCATCCACTCCTGCAGGGTGCGCATCGGCACCCCAGCCGCGGCCATCCGCGTGCCGAACGTGTGCCTGAGGTCGTGGAAGCGCACCGCGCGCACGCCGCCCGCTCGCAGCGTCGCCTTGAAGCGCTTGAGCACCTTTGAGCGGTCCAGCGGCACGCCGAGCATCGGGTGGCCGAACACGAGATCTGAGTCGCTCTGGTAGCGCGACGCCTGATAGTGGCGCTCGAGCTCGACGGCCAAGCGCTGTGCGAGCGGCACCGCGCGCGAGCCGCGGCGGGACTTCGGGGTGCCCATCTCGCCGCGCACCCAGGCGCGCCGGATGCGGACCTTGCTTGCCGTCCAGTCGACGTCACCCCAGCGCAGCCCGAGCAGCTCGCCTTGGCGTGCGCCGGTCATCGCCGCGGCGAGGTACAGGGGTCGCTCGACGGCGCCCAGGACGTCGTCGGGGACGGCGCGCAGAAGCGCCTCGAGCTCGGGCTCGTCGAGGAACCGGATCTCTGCCGCTTCGGGTGGCTTGGGCTTCTCGGCGAGCTTGGCGGGGTTGGAACGGCACCAGCCGTGGTCCTGGCCGAACGCGAGGATCGAGTGCAGCGTGCCGACGTAGTTGAGGATGCTCTTGGGCGCCTTGCCCTCACGGCGCTTGGCGGCCATGAACGCCTCGACGTCGCGGCGCTCTACGGATTCGAGCGTGCGTCGATCGAAGAACGGCCCGATGTGCTGGCGCAGGTGCGACTGCACGGCCTCCAGGTGTGAGCGCTTGCGCCCGAGCGCCTCGAGGCGCTCCACGAGCCGTTGGCCCGCGTCCTCGACCGTCACGGCCTCGGCGACCGCAGGCGCCAGGGTGAGTGCCTCGATGTGGCGGCGTAGCTGCGCCTCGGCTTCGGTGCGCGTGAGCCCGACGCGGGAGCCAGGGGCGCGGACGGGTCCGAGCGTCAGCTTCTTGTAGGCGCCACCGCCGACGTGCACGCGGGCCTTCCACATCCTGCGGCCGGTGCTGTCGGCGTGGACGGTCAGCGAGCCGGTGCCGCGGGGTCGCCGCGCCGGGCTCATGACCGCCCATGGCGGATCGGCCGCAGCAGGCCGCCGGTGCCGTAGATGCGCGTAGCCGCCATGGCGGAGATGATCACACGAAGGCCGGCGCCAGGCCAACCAGATTCCGGCGCTCGCAGCGGGCTTGGGCCGGACGGTCGATCCCCGGGGATACGCGTTCCTCATGCCGCGACACCCACAGCTCACCGCGGCGCGTCTTGATCGTGTGACGGCGGGCGACGCGAAGTGACAGGGCGTCGGCGTGTACCGGCTCGCGGTGCCGGGCGCGCGCGACCGCCTTGATCAGCGTCGCCCAGCCCGACTTGCCGCTGGTGTTATCGCCGTATGCCACGTTGACGTGCGCGCCGCAAATCGAGCGAAGCTGCACCGTCGCGCCGGTGGCCTGCGCGCCCGGGATGTTGGCGGGCCTTTGAGCGCCACCGGTGACGGTTGCTGGTTGGCGCGCAGCTGGGCCGCCATCGCCACGATCGCGTCGTGTGCGTGTGGAGTGGCCGTCGGCGAGTTGGCGCCACGCGGTCTCAACCGAGCAAGGCTCGGCTAGTCCTTTGTCTGAGTGGTCAGAGCTCGTGCCCGATGCTGCGTGCGGCGCGGAGGCCGAGCTGGTGCTGGGCTCGGTGGAGGTCTTGCTGTGCTTGCTGCCAGTGCGTGCGTGCGGGTGTCGCGTCGGGTCGTGGGCCGAGGGCGTCTTGGTTGTCGGTGATGGCGTGGTCGAAGCGGTAGGCCTCGATGCGTTGGGCGGCTTGCCGCCAGGTGCGTTGGGCTCGCGGCTGATCGGGAGGCTCGCCGAGTGACGCCAACAGGTACGGGGCCGGGTGCTTCCAGCGCGTCGTGCACGTGCTCGCGGCGGCGGATCGAGAGCTGCGTTTCAAGCTCGGCGGCGCGCTCGCGCAGCGCCCGGCGTTCGGCCTGCCAGGTGGCGCGGTCGGGCACCTGGGCCGCGAGGTCGCGCTCGCGCTCGGCCGCCATAGCCGCGTGGTGCTCGGCGAGCTTCAGGCGCTCGCGCTCGAGGGCCAGCGCCGTCGGGATCGCCGGTCCGACGGCGCAAGAGGCCGCCAGCGGGCCGCTCGAGTTCAGCAACGCGCGCAGCTGCTTCGTCCGCGCCGCGTTGCGCCTCGGTCGCGCGCGCTGCGTGCGGCGCGGAGCTGGTCGGCGAGGTGTTCGGGGTAGTGGCCGATGCGCTCGTATAGCTGCGCGAGTTCGGTCCTCAGCTGGTCGACTGAGTGCCGGCCGAGCTCGGTTGCGGTGGCCGGGCTGGCGTGCGTGAGGGTCGCGATCAGATGGCGGACGGGTGCCGATGTCGTCGATGTGGTCGAGGGCGAGGTCCTCGTCGTCGCGGCGGCGCATGGCGGCGTCGAGGCGTTCGAGCGGCGTTCGCTCGTCGCCGAGCTCGGCGGGCTGGTTGGGCGCGATCTCGGCGCGGTCGAGTTCGCGCTCGGTTGGGGCGTCGATGAGGAACAGTTCGGTCGGCTTCTCGTGCGCGTGAGAGGGCGGTGTAGGACCAGTTGCGGGTGAAGTCGTCGGGGTGTCCCACGACGCCGGCCCACTCGACGGTGCCGCCTTGGATGGTGTGCGCGGTCAGGGCGTAGGCGTGCTGGAGGTGCTCGGTCACGTAGGCGGCGTCGAGGGTGCGCTGGGCGCCGGTGTCGGTGCGCACGAGGATGTCCTTCTCGGTCGGGTCGACGGCGATGACGGTGCCGCGGGTGCCGTTGTCGACGGCGCGCAGACGGTCGTTGCGGCGCGCGATGACGCGGTCACCCACGGCGAACTCGTGCCCGGCGACGTGGACGCTCTCGCCCAGCCGACCATCGCGGCGCAGCTCGGCGCGGACCATGGCGTTGAGGCGCTCGCGGCGATCGTTGTCGCGTGCGATGAGGACGGCCTGGCCCCACGGGCACGCGGCCTGGCGCTCGCGCCACGCGGCGACCGCCGCACGCTCGCCCGCGCCGGCACTCTGCGGGTCGTCAGCGATGATGTGCAGACGCCCGGCGCGGTGCTTCTCGGTGATGTACTCGGTGGGGTCGCCGCGGCGGACGTTGGCCAGGAGCTGGCGCTCGCGCGGGTCGCGCTGGCGCATGACCTCGCGCAGCTCGTAGGACCCCAGGCGCCGGGTGAGCGAGCCCAGCCAGCCGCCGGCCTGGACGCTTGAGAGCTGGCCCGAGTCGCCGATCGCGATGACCTTCACCCCTGCCGCTTGAGCGTGCGCCATCACGCGCGCGGTCTCGCGGGTGCTCGCCATGCCGGCCTCGTCGAGGATCAACACCGCCGACCCGGGCCCGAAGCCGCCCCCGTCGGCGTCGAGGTCAAGCGCGAGGCGCGTGAGCGTCCACGCCTGCGCGATGCCGGCCTGCTCGGTGAGCTCGCGCACCCCGCGTCCCGTCGGCGCGGTCCCGAGCACCCGGAAGCCCCCGGCGGCGTAGGCCTGGGCGAGCAGGCCCGCCGTGAAGGTCTTGCCCGTCCCGGCCAGCGCCTCGACGCTCTCCACGCCATGACCGCTTGCGGTCAAGCCATGGATCACCGTCGCCTGCTCGGCCGTTGGCGCGAACGGCGCGCTCGCGAGCACCGCGTCGACCAGCGCGCGATCGAGCATGCCGGTGCCTTCGCCGCGGCGTGCCTGCGCGCCGTGCACGATGGCCTGCTCGTGGGCGAGCAGGTCGCTCGTGGTGAACCGCCGCTCACTGGCGTCTGGGGCGCGGTGCACGTCGGCGCGCGTGAGGAACTCCGCGGCGGCCCGCTCGACCGCCTCGGCGGCTGCTCCTTGGCCGTGGGCGGCCGCCCATGCCATCACCGCCTCGCGTGGTGCGAACGTGTTCTGCTTCTCGGTCAGCCCGGCCGCGCCGGCCAGCTCGCCGCTCACCAGCCGCAGATCAGGAACCTCGGGCGCGCGCGCCGGCCCGCGTGTGAGGGCCTCGAGCTCGCGGGCGCCGAGGCCGTGCTCGGCCGCCCGGGCGCGCACGACCTCCTGCCACGGCGCGGTCTCGATCCCGTAGCGCTTGCGCTGGCGCGTGTCGTGCGCGATCGCCTCACGCCCCGCGCGCCTGACCTCGACGCCAGCGCTGACGAGCTCGCGCTGGCGCTCCTCGATCTGCCGGCGACGCGTGGAGAACTCCCGCAACACCTCCGGGGCGATCTGCTCGATCTCGGCCATCCCGTTGCGCACCGGCCCCCAGCGCACCCACGGCAGGCGCTCGCGGACCGCAGCGCGCAGATGTGCCTGATACAGAAACCCCGCCGCCTTGGCGTGCTGGTAGATCGGCGTGCCATCAAGCGCCGTCCACCGGCCGTCAGCGCCTCTCGCCATGTTCGCGGCCACGACGTGCGTGTGCAGCTGCGGGTCCTCCGCCCGGCTCATGCGATGGCGATAGGCGGCCGCCACGAACCCCTCCCCCGCCTCACGCCGCACACCACCGCGGCCACGACGCACTCGACACGCCTCGCGCTCCAGATAGCCCAGGGCCGCACCCACGGCCGCCTCGTGCGCGTCGACAAGCGCACCGGCCAGCACCCGATCGCCGACGGCGAACAGGACGCTGACCGACTTGGGCGCCGAGAACGTCAGGTCGAAGGCCGCCACCTTCGACCGACCCCCGACCCGTCTGAGCCGCTCGCCCGTACCCGGGTGGCGGCCCTCCATCAACGCCATGAAGCCCTCCCCATCGACCACGCCCCCGAGCCCCAGGGCCTCGCCGCCCCGCCCGGTCCAACGGCCGGGCGACTCGCCTCGCCCGGAGTAGTAGTCGTCGCGGCCCTGGGCCACCTGGCGCTCGTAATAGCGCGACTGCTCGACCGTCAACTTGCCGATCGACAGCACCGCGACCCGTCCGTCAGGCCTCGGTCATGCCGAGGCAGCCTTCCGCCGAGGGGCTCGCCATCTTGCGGGCACATAAGACGTAGAACAGCCTCACACGGCTACAAACTACCGCGAAAGCATCCGTTGGTGCAACTGTGTGGGCGGCTTGTTGCGCATGCCGAGTCGCGTGGTGTGGGCGCTCCGCGTAGACGCTCCACCAGTCGGTGGGCGATGACCGGGGCGAGACGTACTCAGCCAGGTTGGCTGAAGTCGAAGCGAGCAGTCGCGACTCCGAGGAGGACAACGTGGGGCGGAGATGAGCGATCGATCCGTGCGGCCTACGTATCGCCGTGATCGACCCCTGCGCCCCGCGATAGCGTCGGCGGCCGCACCCGCCCGCCGCCGCGGTTGCCAGGGTTGATGCGAAGCCCGCTGTTGATATGGGCCCCCTATCGCAGGCGATCCTTGCGGCGGTGCGACCACTGGCGCGGGGCAGTCATGGCCGGCTTCGCTCGCAACGTGATTTGTCTGGCCCGGAGGTTCGTGGGCGTGTTGGTGGGCGGACGCTTGCTCCTGACGAAGAGCGGGCGCGAGCTCGTCGCCGACGCAGACGACCGCAACTCGCTGGTGCGCAAGATGATCCTCGCCGGGACCGGCCCCGCGGGCGGCGAGGGCATCGAGAAGGTGACGCGCATCTCCTACCTGGACACCGCGCGAGGACTGCTTACCCGCCGCGACGCCAAGGAGTTCCTCTTCTTCACCAGGACTCCGAACGGTCGCGCAGCCGGCAAGGAGTTCCTGGCACGGCTCGAGGAACGTACGAACGACCGCGACAAGGCCATCTCCCTAGGCTCATTCCGCGCCCAGCTCAAGGCCATCCACCGATGGGGTCAGCAGAAGCCCGCGAACCTCGCGAGCATCCACCAGCCGGTGCTCGTCATGAACGGCGAGAGCGACAAGATGGTGCCCACCAAGAACACCGTCGACCTCGACCAGCGACTCCCCAATAGCCAGCTCGTCCTCTACCCCGACGCCGGGCACGGCGGCGTGTTCCAGTTCCACGCGGACTTCGTCAAGCGCGCCCTCGAGTTCCTCTGAGAGGGTGAGCGGTCATGAAGGCGTTCGTCGTCGAGCGCTACGGCAAGGACGGGCTGCGCGCCGCCGAGGTACCCGAGCCCGAGGTCGGCGACGGTGACGTGCTGGTCAAGGTGAGCGCCGCCGGCATCAATCCGCTGGACACGATGGTCCGCGACGGCGAGTTCAGGCGGCTGCTGAAGTACCGGACCCCGTTCGTGCTCGGCCACGACGTCGCCGGCGTGGTAACCACGGTCGGCGCCGCCGTCCGCGACTTCCGCGTAGGTGACGAGGTCTACGCTCGGCCCCGCGACCTGCGGATCGGGACCTTCGCGCAGTACATCGCGATCGACCAGGACGACGTCGCGCCCAAGCCAGCCTCGCTGACCCTGCACGAGGCGGCCGCGGTGCCGCTGGTGTCACTGGCTGCCTGGCAGGCCCTCGTCGACCGCGCCCACGCGCAGCCCGGCCAGAAGGTCCTCGTCCACGCCGGCTCCGGCGGCCTGGGGTCGACCGTCATCCAGCTCGCCAAGCACCTCGGCGCCACGGTGGCGACGACCGCCCGCGGCGAGAACGCGGAGCTGGTGCGCGGCCTCGGCGCGGACGTCGTCGTGGACTACACCAAGGAGGACTTCGCCGAGGTCCTCTCCGGCTACGACGTCGTGCTGGACTCGCTCGGTGGCGAGAACCTCGAGAAATCCCTCACGGTCCTCAAGCCCGGCGGACAGGCGATCGGCGTCGCCGGCCCGCCGGACCCCGGGTTCGCCAAGCAGCTCGGAGCGCCGAAGTTCATCGGCGTCGCGATGGGCCTGCTGAGCCGCAAGATCCGCAAGCAGGCCCGCAAGCTCGGCGTGAGCTACTCGTTCCTGTGGATGCAGGCCAACGGCGCCCAACTGCGCGAGCTCGCTGCCCTCTACGACGCCGGCCACCTCCGCCCCGTCATCGACAACACGTTCCCGTTCGACCAGACCCTCGAGGCGCTGGCGTACGTCGAACAGGGCCACGCCAACGGCAAGGTCGTCATCACCCTCGACTGACAACCGTCAACGCCGCCTGTCACGTCGGGACGGAGCTGAAGATCGTGCAGCTCGAGCGTCGGCGGCCGCTCCCATCCGCCGAAGCCGAGACCGCCCGGCCGCCACCCTCAGTACGCCCAGCGCTGACGGTCGGGCTTCGCGGTGATGTGCTTCGACGATCCAAGCGGCCCGATGTGGCTCTACCGCTAAGGAGGACGGCCCGCGCGACATGGTCTCGCTATCGGTCCCCGGCAACGAGCGCGAGCGCACATCCGGCACGTCCGAGAATGCCCTTACCAGGACATGCCCCGCATCGAGAACCCGCATGGGATCCAGCTCGGCACGGCTCGCCACGGCAGATTCTCAGGACGTGTTCCACGCCGTAAGCGAGAACAATGCCGCGCGCGGCCAGGCAGTCGCGACGGCGCCGGCGTAGGTTAGCGACGTATTCAGCGACATCGCGCCGCCGGTGCGCATCAGGCAGACGACGCCTACATCCGCGAAGGACCAAGCGCGCATGCTGCGCTGCCGCCGCGCTCGCCTTGGACGAACTCCGAGCGTGTCGGCCAGGCGAGCGGCTCACGCTCGCTTCCGCCAGGCGAAGCGACAGCGCGGCGTCTTGCGCACGAGGCGCGGCGGCCGCGGCTTCCCGCTGGTCCTCGACTGCGTGGGCACCGATGCCACGATGGCGCTGGACGCGGCGACGGTGTCCGTGCGGCGGCTCGGTCATGGTCGTCGGCCTCGCCGGCGGGACATTGCCACTGACGTTCGGAACGTTCGGGACGCTGCCGTTCGAAGCCCAGCATCACCCACCCTTACTGGGGCAGCGCGATCGAGCTCGCCGAGGTCCTCGAGCTCGCGCGGACCGGCCGCATCCACGCGCACGTGGAGCACTTGCCGCTCGAGCGTGCAGCCGAGGCGTGCCAGCGGATGCGCGAGGGCTCGCTCAACGGGCGGGCCGTGATCACGCCCAACGGCTGCGGCCGGCTGGTCAGACCGCGCCGCCGACGGCCTCGATGTGCCGGCGCGTGAACGCCAGAGAGCCGTCAATGTGATGGCGGATGACCGCGATCGCCGCCGGGAGGTCGCTGGCCCTATAGGCCTCCAGCAGGCGGAGGTGGTGGCGGTAGGCGCTCTGCGCGGCCGGCTCGTAGGCGTCCGCGCCGATGCGCTCGCCAGTGATGCTCATGATCATCGCGGCGGTGTTCACGCGGCGGTGGAGGTCGACGAGCGCGGCGCTGCCCGCGAGGCCGACGAAGTACTCGTGGAAGCGCGCGTACTTCTCGAGGTGGCGGTCGATGTCGAAGTCGTGCTGCGGCGCGGTCCCCTCCACCGCGGCGCGGAACTCCTCCAGCTGCTGCTGCGATAGGCGTCCGACCGTGGAGGCGGCGACGCCGAGCTCGATGGCCCGGCGTGCCTCCAGGCCCTCCGAAACAGAGGCGACGGTGAGTGGGGTCACTACGAAGTGGCCGTCGACGGTGCGCGTGACCAAGCCCTCGACAATGAGCTTGGTGAGCGCGTGGTAGGCCGAGCCGCGCGGGACCTCCACCAGCTCGCCGACCGCGTCGAGGCTGAGCGGCTTCCCGGCAGGCAGCTCCCGGCTCATGACCCGAGCGCGGATGTCGCGGTAGGCGTCGTCGTCCTGCTCGAGCTCGAGGCGGCCGAACTGCCCGCGGAAATAGGCGAGCGGCGTGCCCTGGCGACCCGTCGCGTGCTCGACCTCCGCGAGGAAGACGGAGTGCGTGCCGCCGGTCACTTCCTCGACGACCCGGCACTCGAGGTTGGCCAGCGCGTCCTCGAGCAGCGGCTGCCCGGCGATGCCGCGGACGACCGGCTGCCCGGCGAACTTCTCGCCCTTGCCGGCGAAGCGCATCGCGGCGTCGGCCTGCCCCTCGGCCAGGATGTTGACGGCGAAACGGCGCGCGGCAGCGATTACCTGGCCGGTCGACGACGACGTGTTCAGGCAGACCAGCAGCATCGCGGGCTCGAGCGACAGGGAGCTCACGGCACTCGCCGTGGTGCCGTAGGGCCGGCCCTCATGGTCGGCGGTGATCACCGTCACGCCGCTGGCCAAGCGGCCGATGACGTCGCGGAACTCCTCCGAGTCGAGGAGGCGGCGCTCGCCCGCCGCCTCGGTCGTCATTGCATCGAAGCTCATTGCCCGGACGCTCTTGTACGACCCTTATCCGACGCTTGTCTCGAGGCCGCCAAGCAGGTGCCCCATCCGGCGGCGCTTGGTTTCGAGGTACGTGATGTTCTCGGGCGTGGGACGCGCCGGCAGGGCGACCCGCTCCGAGATCTCGATCCCGTAGGCCCCGAGGTCGGCGCATTTGGCGGGGTTGTTCGTGATCAGCCGCATCCGCTCGACGCCGAGCTCGAGCAGGACCTTGGCCGCCGTGCTGTACTCGCGCGAGTCGACCGGGAGGCCGAGGTGCAGGTTCGCGTCGACGGTGTCGTGGCCGCTGTCCTGCAGCTCGTAGGCCTGCAGTTTGGACGCGATGCCGATGCCGCGCCCCTCCTGGCCGCGCAGGTACACGATGACGCCGCGGCCGGCGTCTGCGATGGCGGCCATCGCGTCATCGAGCTGGGAGCCGCAGTCGCACCGGCGGGAGCCGAAGACGTCACCAGTCAGGCACTCGCTGTGAACGCGGACGAGCACCGGGTCGCCGCCGCTGGGGTCGCCCATGACGAGGGCCAGGTGGTCGACGCCGTCGATCTCGGACCGCCACGCCTGGCAGGTGAACGTGCCATGACGCGTCGGCAACGGCGCCTCGGCGACCTGGCGGATGTGCCGCTCGGTGCGCAGCCGGTGCCGCCTGAGCTCGGCGATGGTGACCATTGGCAGCCCATGCGCGAGGGCGAGCGCCTCGAGCTCCGGACGCCGCGCCATGGCGTGTCTGTCCGGGGTGACGACCTCGGAGAGCACCCCGGCGGGCTGGCGCCCGGCGAGCCGGGCCAGATCGACCGACGCCTCCGTGTGCCCGGGGCGCTCGAGCACCCCGCCCGGGCGGCTGCGCAGCGGCAGGATGTGGCCGGGGCGAACGAAGTCCCCGGCGACGGCGCGAGGATCGGCGAGCGCCCGGAGCGTGCGCGCGCGGTCGGAGGCCGAGATGCCCGTCGTGACGCCCCGGGCCAGGTCGACCGTCACCGTGAACGCGGTGCGCTGCGCCTCTTGGTTGTCGCTGACCATCAGCGGCAGGTCGAGCTCGTCGAGCTGCGACCCTGGGAGAGCGGCGCAGATGACGCCTGACGTGTGCTCCAGGAAGAACGCGAGCGACTCGGTCGTGGCCGCGTCGGCCGCCATGATGAAGTCACCCTCGTTCTCACGGTCCATGTCGTCGGTGACGATGACCACCTCGCCGCGACCGATCGCGGCGAGGGCCTTCACAGCGAGTGCGGACATCCTCCGGCCTCTCCCCTGTCGGAACCGATTGCGGGTCAGGCGGCGGCCGCGACGCCGAGCTTGGGGAGGACCTGCTCGCCGAAGCGGTCGATCTCGCGCCGCGGGTCGTCGAGGCACACCATCAGGCCCTCCAGGCCCTCGACCTCGCGGTAGGCGTCGAGCTTCTCGGCGATCGTGTCCGGGGTGCCAGCCAGCACCTCCGCGCCCATGAACGTGGCGACGCGCAGGTTCTGGATAATCTGCGCCGTCGTGCCCGCCGCGTCGAATGCGGCCTGGCCGCTCATGTGCGCGAGCGCCTCCAGGTCGGCGCCGTCGTAGTAGCGCTGGACCTTCTCCTCGGCCTCACGGTCCGTGTCGCCCATGATGCAGTGGATGCTGGCGATCGACTTGACCTCGCGGCCGGCCTTCGCGCCGGCGGCGAGCAGCCGTTTGTTGGTCTCGCGCAGCGCGTCGACGCTGGCGCCGAAGATGAAGTTGTAGTCGCCGTGCTCGGCGGTGAACCGCATGCCGCGGTCGGAGGAACCGGCGCACACGACGGTGATCGGCTCGGGCGGCTGAGGCGCGAGCCGCGCGTCGTCCAGCTCGAAGTAGCGGCCCTTGAAGCTGCTGCGGCCGGTCTCCCAGAGCTCCTGGCAGATCGTCATGTACTCGTCGGCGTAGTCGTAGCGGCTCGCGTAGTGCTCGTCACCGCGCCAAAGCCCGAGGCTGCCGTATTCGGACTTCTGCCACCCGGTGACGATGTTTAGCCAGAAGCGGCCGCCCGAGATCATCTGGATCATGGCCGCATGCCGCGCGGCGACTGCCGGATGGTGCGCCTGCAAGCCGACGGAGCCGATGAGCTTGATCCTGTCGGTGACTGCCGCGAGCCCGGCAATCGTCGTGAACGAGTCCAGCGCCCAGTGCCAGTGGTCCGTCTTCCCGCCGAAGCCGCGGTACTTGACCAGCGAGAGCGCGAACTCCATCCCGTAGTCCTCTGCCTTGAGGAGGACCTCCTTGTTGTATTCGAAGTCCGGCCCGTACTGAGGGGCAGCCTCGGACATGATGAATCCGTTGTTGACGGTCGGCATGAACAGCCCGATCTTCATCTGCGCTTCCTCTCCGACGTCCCTCGACGCCTCTGCGGATCACCGTGATGCCCTGCGGTGCGTTACTCGACCGCCCCGCGCGACGCCAGCCAACGTTAGCGCCAACCTGAAGTCAAGTCAATCTCATCGAGCCTTGCTCGCGAATGCCACCTGCAGCACGTCCTGAGCAGTGTCGGCCCGATCCTGAGACGCGCGATGGAGCGTGTACGCCTCACGCCCGGGAATGCGACGCCAGTGGTCATATATGCCTCCGCCGCCTCCCCGTGCGCCTCGCGCCAAGGATGCGGGCATGCTGTGCGCGCGCGGCGCGATCTGGGTCGACTAGCGGATGCATGAACGCGTGCGTCAATGAGATCTCCACCTCGCAAGCCAATGAGCCTGAATCTCCTTGCCGGTACCTGATCTGACGTCACGTCAGTTTAGGGTCACTTCTGTCCTGTCAAGGCCGAACCCATCAACGGACCCGGGAGAGTCGATCAACAGCCCCCATGCGGAGCCGCCAGGTGGCGAGCGGAGCGCGAACGCGGCGTTGGCCTCAAGCCAACGCACCAGCTCGGGGACCGGCATCAGCCGGCGATCGCGCGGCGCACCTGTTCGGTCAGATCGAACCCGACGAGATAGTTGACCTCCGCGTCGCGCGCGGCCTGGCAGAGCCCGAACGCCGAGCCGGCCGAGTCGGCGCGCACACGATCTCGGTCTCCAGATCAGCGACGACGTCGCGCGGGCGTTGCTCGAGCGCCTCGACGAGGACAGCGATTTGGTCAGCGGCACCGTGCGCGCCGGCGTTGCCCGGGCGCAGCGTTCCCCGCCAGCGCCTCGCGGCTGTCGTCCAATTAGCCAGCAGCGGGTGAAAGCCGAAGCCGCCCTTGAAGTTGACCCCCCGCGCCCTCCTTCTCGGTGTGCGCGCGAACCAGCGTGGCCTCGACGTCGATCACGATCCGCGCCGGCCGCCGCGCGCGAGCTTCCCAGACCCGCGCTCGTGCTCGGCCCCGCGCGGGCGCGCAGCGCGTCGAGCAACGCGCGGGGTCGCTGGCGATCCGGTCGATCAGCCGAAACGTCGTCGTGTCCGAGGCGACCGGCCCGAACAACGGCTGCGGATCGCGCACCGCGCGCAGGTCCGAAAGGCATCGCCGCCATCGGCGAGCATCACCGCCAGATCGCGGATCACCCGGCCCAGGATCGTGCCTGTCTCGCCGCTCGCGCACCCTGACCGACAATGTGCCGCCGCATCACCATGTCGCGGCCGATGACAGCGCTGCCGATCTCGTCGGCGTTGACGTGGCGAATCCGTGCGCGAGATCAACGCCAGCGCGGTCGACATGGCCTCGCGCAGCTGCGCGCCGCCTTACCGCGGCGGGTCGAGTCACGGTGCCGCGGATTCACGTTTGGCATGCTGGTGTTCGGGGCTGATCCGGACGACGTCCCAGGCCAGGTGGCAGCGCTCCAGGCCGGTGATAAAGCGAGGCGCTGGATCGACCTGCCGGCGACCCAGTCCGTGTCGGTCTAAGGTCGGAAAGGGGTGGTGGGTTGTTGTGCCAGGCTTCCCCGAAGGCGAGCGTGCGAGCCACGCGATGTTGTGCGACTGATCGCCGTGGCGAGGGGTCGACGGCCGAAGCAATGGCTTAGCGAGTTGATTCTGAACGTCGCGTGATGCAGCAGTAAGACGCGCACCGCTCGGCCCCACAACAGTCCGGTGAGCCCGCCCACGACCGAACCGGTCAGAGCGACGCCGAGCCCGAACGGGAGGGCCAGTCCGACCGCCACCAAGAGCGGGAAGGTGCGGCTGATGACGCGCCGGTCGCGGTCGGCGAGCAGGTCCGTCACATAGCGGCCCGGGCTCCATGCGATCTGGTTTAGGCGGCGCGTCTCTCGGACATCGTGTCAGGTCAGCCCGATCGCAGCCGGGTCAGAGCTCGCGTCCGAGGTCACGGTTGACGCGTCGGCCGAAGTCGTGCTGTGCTCGCTGGAGGTCGTGCATGGCTCGCTGCCAGTCCTCGCGCGCGGGTGACACGGCGGGTCGTCGGCCGAGGGCGTCGTGGTTGTCGGTGATGGCGTGGTCGAAGCGGTAGGCCTCGATGCGTTGGGCGGCTTGCCGCCACTTGCGTCGGGCTCGCAGCTGATCGGGAAGCTCACCGAGTGACGCCAACAGGTACGGGGCCGGGCGCTCCAGCGCGTGGTACAGATGCTCGCGGCGGCGGACCGAGAGCTGCGTTTCAAGCTCGGCGGCGCGCCGCCTTAGCACCTGGCGTTCGGCCTGCCACGTCGCGCGGTCGGGGACCTGGGCCGCGAGTTCGCGCTCGCGCTCGGCCGCCACGGCCGCGTGGTGCTCGGCGAGCTTCAGGCGCTCTCGCTCGAGGGTCAGCGCCGTGGGATCGCTGGTTCGACGGCGCAATAGGCCGGCCGCGGGCCGCTCGAGTTCGGCGACACGCGCAGATGCTTCGTCCGCGGCGCGCAGGGCCTCGCTCCGCGCGGTCCGTGCGGCGCGAAGCTGGTCGGCGAGATGTTCAGGGTAGTGGCCGATGTGCTCGTGGAGCTGCGCGAGTTCGGTCCGAAGCTGGTCGACTGACCACCGGCTGAGCTCGGTCGCGGTGGCCGGGCTGGCCTCGGTGAGGTCGCGATCAGATGGCGGAGGAGTGCCGATGCGGTCGATGCGGTCAAGCGCGAGGTTCTCGTCGTCGCGGCGGCGCATGGCGGCCCGCAGGCGTTCGATGGGCGTTCGCTGGTCACCGAGTTCGGGCGGCTGGTTGGGCGCGATGTCGGCGCGGTCGAGCTCGCGTTCGGTGGGGGCGTCGATGAGGAACAGCTCGGTTGGTTCTCGTGCGCGCGAGAGGGCGGTGTAGGACCAGTTGCGGGTGAAGTCGTCGGGGTGTCCGACGACGCCGGCCCATTCGACGGTGCCGCCCTGGATGGTGTGCGCGGTCAGGGCGTAGGCGTGCTGCAGGTGCTCGCTGATGTACGCGGCGTCGAGGGTGCGCTGCGCGCCGGCGTCGGTGCGCACGAGGATGTCCTTCTCGGTCGGGTCGACCGCGATGACGCTGCCGCGGGTGCCGTTGTCGACGGCCGCGCAGACGGTCGTTGCGACGCGCGATGACCCGGTCACCCACGGCGAACTCCTGGCCGGCGACTGGACGCTCTCGCCGAGCCGGCCGTCGCGGCGCAGCTGGGCGCGGACCAGCGCGTTGAGGCGCTCGCGGCGATGGTTGTCCCGCGCGATCAGGACGGCCTGCCCCCAGGGGCACGTGGCCTGGCGCTCGCGCCAGGCGGTGACCGCCGCCCGCTCCCCACGCCGGCGCTCTGCGGATGGTCAGCGATGAGGTGCAGCTGCCCGGCGCGGTCCTTCTCGGCGACGTAGTCGGTGGGGTCGCCGCGGCGGACGTTGGCCAAGAGTCGCCGTTCGCGTGGGTCGCGCTGGCGCATCACCTCGCGTAGTTCGTAGGAGCCGAGGCGCCGGGTCAGCGATCCCAGCCAGCCGCCGGCCTGGACGCTCGAGAGCTGACCGCTATCGCCGATCGCGATGACCTTCACGCCGGCGGCGTGAGCGTGCGTCATGACGCGCGCGGTCTCGCGGGTGCTCGCCATCCCGGCCTCGTCGAGGATCAACACCGCTCGACCCGCTCCGAAGCCGCGGTCGTCGGCGTCGAGGTCGAGCGCCAGGCGCGTGAGTGTCCACGCCTGCGCAATGCCGGCCTGCTCGGTGAGCTCGCGCACCCCGCGGCCCGTCGGAGCGCTCCCCAGGACGCGGAATCCGCCGGCGGCGTAGGCCTGGGCCAGCAGCCCTGCGGTGAAGGTCTTGCCGGTCCCGGCCAGCGCCTCGACGCTCTCGACCCCGTGCCCGCTTGCCGTCAAACCGCGGATCACGGCCGCCTGCTCGACGGTCGGCGCGAACGGCGCGCTGGTGAGCACCGCGTCGACTACCTGGCGATCGAGCATGCCGGTGCCCTCGCCGCGGCGTGCCTGCGCGCCGTTCACGATCGCCTGCTCGTGGATCAGCAGATCGCTTGTGGTGAAGCGCCGCTCACTCGGGTCTGGCGTGCGGTGCACGTCGGCGCGCGCGAGGAAGTGCGTTGCGGCGCGCTCGACCGCCTCGGCCGCGGCTCCTTGGCCGTGAGCGGCCGCCCAGGCCATCACCGCCTCGCGTGTCGCGAATGTGTTCTGCCTTTCGGTCAGCCCGGCCGCGCCGGCCAGCTCGCCGCCCACGAGCCGCAGATCAGGGACCTCGGGTCCGTGTGCCGCCCCGTGGGTAAGCGCCTTGAGCTCGCGGGCGCCGAGGCCGTGCTCAGCCGCCCGGGCGCGCACGACCGCCTGCCACGGCGCGGTGTCGACCCCGTAGCGCTTGCGCCCACGCGTGTCGTGCGCGATCGCCTCACGCCCCGCGCGCCGCACCTCGACACCGGCGTTGACGAGCTCGCGCTGGCGCTCCTCGATCTGCCGGCGGCGCGTGGAGAACTCCCGCAGCACCGCTGGCGCCAGCTGCTCGATCTCCGCCATCCCGTTACAAACGGGCCCCCAGCGCACCCACGGCAGCCGCTCTCGCACCGCCGCGCGCAGGTGTGCCTGATAGAGGAAGCCCGCCGCCTTGGCGTGCCGGTAGATCGCTGTCGCGTCAAGTGCCGTCCAGCGGCCATCGGCGCCGCGCGCCATGTTGGCCGCCACCACATGCGTGTGCAGCTGCGGGTCCTCGGCGCGGCTCATGCGATGGCGATAGGCGGCCGCCACGAACCCCTCCCCCACCTCACGCTCCCACCCCGCCGCGACCGCGGCGCACTCGACACGCCTCGCGCTCCAGATAGCCCAACGCCGCGTCGACCGCCGACTCGTGCGCCTCGACCAGCGCCCCGGCCAGCGCGGGCTCGCCGATGGCGAAGAGAACGCTCACCGACTTCGGAGCCGAGAACGTCAGGTCAAGCGCCGCCACCTTGCAACGCCCGCCGACGCGCTTCAGGCGCTCGCCGGTACCCGGGTCACGACCGTCCATCAGCGCCATGAAGCCGTCGTCGTTGACCCGGCCGGCAAGCCTCAGGGTCTCGGCCCCCGCCCCGGCCCAGCGGCCCGGGGACTCGCCGCGGCCGGAGTAGTAATCATCGCGGCCCTGCGCAACCTGGCGCTCGTAGTAGCGCGACTGCTCGACCGTCAGCTTGCCGATCGACAACACCGCAGCGGTACTCCTGCCTGGCCAGCGCCGTCCGGGAAACCATGCGCACGATCGGCGTCACTAACGGCTTCTAACCGCCTCATACAGTCACAAACTACCGTGAAAGCATCCGCTGGTGCAACTGTGTGGGGCGTGCTTTTGGCGGTTCTGAACTCGCGTGCGCTCTGGTCTCGACGTGGAGGTCGGTAAGGCGGTCGTTCAGCCGCTGGCCACCGCGCTGCAGCGGGAGCTGTCCTCCGCGCTGTGCTGGCTGCGGCGGTGGCGGCATGAGGTTCGCATCGTGCCGGGCGACCGGGTGGATCGCGCCTTCGGATGTGCTGGCGCTCTCGCCCAACCGCGCGTGTGCTTGGCACGTGGTGCGGGAAGGGGGCGAGGATCGTGGCGTAGGTCGTATCTCATCCATGATGGGTGTGCAGCCGATCACGTACCGCGGGCGGATCGTCGCTGCATGTAGGGGGCGCCGCTTCGTTCGCGCCGACGACCTCGAACAGCGCCCGCCCAGCGACCCCGAGGTCGTCTTCGTGGGGATGGTGTGCTCCTATGCGAGCGACGTCGAGCGTGGCGTGCTGCCGGGCCCCTCCGGCGCCGCCAACGCGTGTCGCTACGCACGCACCGCGCTGATTCCCCGAGATGCTCGAGCGACCGACGCTCCACATCGATCGCGCGGCCGGGGGTTCGGCGAGGGCGTCCCAATGGGGAGCCGTCCTGGCGTTGGTTGTGCGTTGGGAATGGCGTGGAGCGTCGCGTCGGTTGGACGGTGTCGCTGCCAGTTCCTAGATGTCCCAGCCGCAGCGGCCAATTGTTTCTTCATTGCGGCAGGCTTCGCCTCGAGCTGGGCGATGGGGCTACTCGTGGTCGGTCTTCCCACGGTGCCGACGTGGCTCTCGAGGGGGTCGACGTTCACAGCCGTGCTCGACGCCCCTTCGGGGCAGCGGCGTTCCGGGTTCGCGGCCGGTTTGCAGCGGGCTGGGTTCAACGGAGGCGTTGGCGCAGCTCGGGCCCGTCGGTAACGGGCACGGCCTCGCGGTTCGGCCGGCGCCTGCGCAACCGCCGCCGGCGAGCCGTCCAAGCTGCGTCGCCTCAGGCAGGCCGTGGATTTGACGTGCGCATACGACCGCCCACACAACGAGCGCATCCCTGCGCGGCGGAGCGACACGCGGCCGCGGCGCCCGCGACTGCTCGCCGGCGTGACCGCTGTGTTGGTCGTGCAAGCCACAAGGTGGCGCTCGTCGGGGCACCGTTGATGGCCACGGTCATGTGACGGGCCCGACGTCGAAGGTGAGCACGGAGTTCGATACCGCGGAGCGCGTGGCGGTGACGCGCACGCGCAGCCGCA